>NZ_SSND01000002.1 GCF_004799285.1 Aliigemmobacter aestuarii
CTTCCACATGGACCAGACCCGCGTGATGGAAGGCACCATGTGCCGCATCCTCGCCTGGTACGACAACGAATGGGGCTTCTCGAACCGCATGGCCGACACCGCCGTCGCCATGGGCAGATTGATCTGAGAGGAAACCGCCATGGCACTCATCACACTCCGCCAGTTGCTGGATCATGCCGCCGAACACGGCTACGGCGTGCCCGCCTTCAACATCAACAACATGGAACAGGGCCTGGCGATCATGGAGGCCGCGAAGGCCACCGATGCGCCGGTGATCATCCAGGCCAGCCGCGGCGCGCGCAGCTATGCCAATGACATCATGCTGGCCAAGATGATCGAGGCGCTGGCAGCGATCTATCCCGGTATCCCGCTCTGCATGCATCAGGACCACGGCAATGACGAGGCCACCTGCATGACCGCGATCCGCCACGGGTTCACATCCGTGATGATGGACGGCAGCCTGAAGGCCGATGCCAAGACCCCCGCCGATTACGACTATAACGTCGCCATCACCGAACGGGTCGCGCGCATGGCGCATTGGGTCGGCGCCTCGGTCGAGGGCGAACTGGGCGTTCTGGGCAGCCTTGAAACCGGCGAATCCGAGGCCGAGGACGGCCACGGCGCGGAAGGCAAGCTGGACCACTCCATGCTGCTGACCGATCCCGATCAGGCGGTGGATTTCGTCACCCGCACCGGTGTCGACGCGCTGGCCATCGCCTGCGGAACCTCGCACGGGGCCTACAAGTTCTCCCGCAGGCCCGACGGCGACATCCTGGCGATGAAGGTGATCGAGGAGATCCACCGCAAGCTGCCGAACACGCATCTGGTGATGCACGGTTCGTCCTCTGTGCCGCAGGAATTGCAGGACATCATCAACGCCCATGGCGGGGAGATGCCGCAAACCTTCGGCGTGCCGGTCGAGGAAATCGTGCGCGGCATCCGCCACGGCGTGCGCAAGGTGAACATCGACACCGACTGCCGGATGGCGATGACCGGGCAGTTCCGCAGGATCGCCGCGCAGAACCCGCGCGAGTTCGACCCGCGCAAGTTCCTGAAACCGGCGATGGACGCGATGCGCGACCTCTGCCGCGACCGGTTCGAGGCCTTCGGCACCGCAGGCCATGCCTCGAAGATCAAGGTCATCCCGATGGATGACATGGCGAAACGGTATGCGTCGGGCAAGCTCGACCCCGCCGTCAGCGCTGCACAAGCCGCGTGAATTGGAGGAGGAGAACACCATGGCCGACGGCAACAAGACGGAAATCAGGGGCAAGGACCGCTATCGGGCGGGCGTTCTGAAATATGCGCAGATGGGGTATTGGGATGGCGACTATGTCCCCAAGGACACCGACGTCCTGGCGCTGTTCCGGATCACCCCGCAGGACGGCGTGGACCCGATCGAGGCCGCCGCCGCCGTGGCGGGGGAAAGCTCCACCGCGACATGGACGGTGGTCTGGACCGACCGGCTGACCGCGGCCGACCAGTACCGCGCCAAGGCCTATCGGGTGGAGGAAGTGCCCAACACCCCCGGCCAGTACTTCTGCTATGTGGCCTATGACCTGATCCTGTTCGAGGAAGGTTCGATCGCGAACCTGACCGCCTCGATCATCGGCAACGTGTTCAGCTTCAAGCCGCTGAAGGCTGCGCGCCTTGAAGACATGCGTTTCCCCGTGGCCTATGTGAAGACCTTCAAGGGCCCGCCCACCGGGCTCGTGGTGGAACGCGAACGGCTGGACAAGTTCGGCAAGCCCCTGCTGGGCGCCACCACGAAGCCCAAGCTGGGCCTGTCGGGCAAGAACTATGGCCGCGTCGTCTATGAGGGGCTGAAGGGCGGGCTCGACTTCATGAAGGACGACGAGAACATCAACTCGCAGCCCTTCATGCATTGGCGCGACCGGTTCCTCTATTGCATGGAGGCCGTGAACAAGGCCACGGCGGAAACCGGCGAGGTGAAGGGGCATTACCTGAACATCACCGCCGGCACGATGGAAGAGATGTACGCCCGCGCCGAATTCGCGAAGCAGTTGGGCAGCGTCATCGTCATGGTCGACCTGATTGTCGGCTGGACGGCGATCCAGTCGATTTCCAACTGGTGCCGCGCGAATGACATGATCCTGCACATGCACCGCGCAGGCCACGGCACCTACACGCGGCAGAAGAACCACGGCATCAGCTTCCGCGTCATCGCGAAATGGCTGCGGCTGGCGGGGGTCGATCACCTGCATTGCGGCACCGCGGTGGGCAAGCTCGAAGGCGACCCGCTGACCGTGCAGGGCTATTACAACGTCTGCCGCGAGACGCGGAACGAGGTGGACCTGCCGCGCGGGATCTTCTTCGAACAGGACTGGGGCGACATCCGCAAGGTGATGCCCGTGGCCTCGGGCGGCATCCATGCGGGCCAGATGCACCAGCTGCTGACGCTGTTCGGCGATGACGTGGTGCTGCAGTTCGGCGGCGGCACGATCGGGCATCCGATGGGCATCCAGGCCGGGGCGACCGCCAACCGTGTGGCGCTTGAGGCGATGGTGCTGGCGCGCAACGAAGGCCGCGACATCGCCACCGAGGGCCCCGAGGTTCTGCGGGAGGCCGCCAAGTGGTGCAAGCCGCTGGAAGCCGCGCTGGAGACCTGGGGCAACATCACCTTCAACTACACCTCCACCGACACATCCGATTTCGTGCCGACCGCCTCGGTCGCCATGTAACGCCACACCCGGTGCCGCGCGGGCGAAATTCCTTCGTACGAAGGAATTTCCCCCCGGCGCCACAGCAGGAGACAAGAAGATGCGTATCACCCAAGGATGCTTTTCCTTCCTGCCGGATCTGTCGGACGCACAGATCTCGGCGCAGGTCGAATACATGCTGTCACGCAACTGGGCCGTCAGCATCGAACATACCGATGACCCGCACCCCCGGAACACCTACTGGGAGATGTGGGGCAACCCGATGTTCGACCTGAAGGACGCCAAGGGCGTGATGTTGGAACTGGACGACTGCCGCAAGGCACATGGCCAATCCTACATCCGCCTGCAGGGGTTCGACAGCACGCGGGGGTTTGAAACCGTGATGATGTCCTTCATCGTCAACCGCCCCACGGTGGAACCAAAGGTCCACATGCAGCGTACCGATGTGGATGGACGCAGCCAGCGCTATGCCTGGGACGTACGTCGCTGACAGCCCGCCCGCCGTGCGCCTTCAAAGGGCGCGCGGCCCCTTCCCCGCGAAAAGGAGCCGCCATGACCGATGCCACCGCCGTTGACGAGGCCCCAGCCCGCCCCGCGACCGTCGACCTTGCCCGGGAATACGAATCCTCGGGTGTGGCGCAGGTCCTGCGCGAACTGGACGCGGAACTGATCGGCCTTGCGCCCGTCAAGCAGCGCATCCGCGAAACCGCCGCGCTTCTGCTGGTCGACCGCGCGCGGCGCGACATGGGGCTGGCGCATGAGACGCCCACGCTGCACATGTCCTTTACCGGCAACCCGGGCACGGGGAAGACGACCGTGGCGCTCAAGATGGCGGGGCTGCTGCACCGGCTGGGCTATGTCCGCAAGGGCCACCTTGTCAGCGTTACGCGTGACGATCTGGTGGGCCAGTACATCGGCCACACCGCGCCCAAGACCAAGGAAGTGCTGAAAAAGGCCATGGGGGGCGTGCTGTTCATCGACGAGGCCTATTACCTCTACAAGCCCGACAATGAACGCGACTACGGGCAGGAGGCGATCGAGATCCTGTTGCAGGTGATGGAAAACAACCGCGACGATCTCGTGGTCATCATGGCCGGTTACGCCGACCGGATGGACAGGTTCTTTTCCGCCAATCCCGGCTTCCGGTCGCGCATCGCCCATCACATCGAGTTTCCGGACTATTCCGATGACGAGCTTTTGCGGATTGCCGAGACGATGCTGGCGAACCAGCATTACGCCCTTGACCCCGCCGGGCGGCAGGCGATGGCCGACTATATCGCGCAGCGCCGCACGCAGCCGCATTTCGCCAATGCGCGGTCGATCCGCAACGCGCTGGACCGGGCGCGGCTGAGGCAGGCGAACCGGCTCTTTGAAACCGCGACCGGCCCGCTGGATGCGGCGGCCCTGTCCACCATCACCGAACCCGACATCCGCGCCAGCCGCGTGTTCCGGGGCGGGTTGGATGTGGATCGCGCCGCGCAAGGCTGATAGGGATCGGCCAACCGCCCCTGACCCGAAAGGATGTGACCGATGACCTTCTCCCGCGCGATCAAGATCGCCCCGTCGATCCTCTCTGCCGATTTCGCCGACTTCGGGCGCGAGATCCAGGCGATCGAGGCCGAGGGCGCGGACTGGGTGCATGTCGATGTGATGGATGGCCATTTCGTGCCCAACATCACCTTCGGCCCGCCCGCCGTCGCGGCCTTCCGCAAGCATGTGAAGACGGTGATGGACGTGCACATCATGATCGCCCCGGTCGATCCCTATATCGACGCCTTCGCGAAGGCCGGCGCCGATTTCCTGACCGCCCATGTCGAGGCCGGGCCCCACACCCACCGGACGCTGCAGGCGATCCGCGGCGCGGGGATGAAGGCGGGCGTGGCGCTGAACCCCGGCACCCCGGCCGAAGCGGTGGAACATCTTCTCGACCTCGCCGATCTGGTCTGCGTGATGACGGTCAACCCCGGCTTCGGCGGACAGAAGTTCATCGACATGACCGCCAAGGTGCGGAAACTGCGCGCGATGATCGGCGACCGCCCCGTGCACATCGAAATCGACGGCGGGGTGGACCCGGTGACCGCGCCGCTGGTGGCCGCCGCCGGGGCCGATGTGCTGGTCGCCGGATCGGCGGTGTTCAAGGGCGGGTCGGTCGCGAACCCCTCGGCCTATGGCGCGAACATCCGCGCGATCCGCGCCGCCGCCGAAGGGGCGCTTTGATGGCCGTCTCGCCCCCCGTCTGCGATTTCGGCTGGAAGGCGCCCGGTTTCCGCCTGCCCGCCACCGATGGCCGCATCCTGTCGCTGGCCGATGTGGCCGGGCCGAAGGGCACGCTGGTCATGTTCATCTGCAACCACTGCCCCTATGTGCTGGCCGTGCTGGACCGGATCGAGCGCGACGCGACGGAGTTGCAGGCGATGGGGATCGGCGTGGCGGCGATCTGTTCGAACGATGCCACAACCCACCCCGACGACAGTTTCGAAAACATGGCCCGCATGGCACAAGAGCGGGGGTTCACCTTCCCTTACCTGCATGACGAGGATCAATCCGTCGCCCGTGCCTATGGCGCGGCCTGCACGCCGGATTTCTTCGGCTTCAACGCGGCGGTCGAGTTGCAGTATCGCGGGCGGCTGGACGCCTCGGGGCGCAACCCGGCCCCGCCCGACGCGCGGCGCGATCTTTACGAAGCGATGCGGCAAGTCGCTGAAACCGGCCACGGCCCGCGTGACCAGGTCCCCTCGATGGGCTGTTCGATCAAATGGAAGGCGGCATGATGCGCGGCACGATCGTCTTTGACCTTGACGGAACGCTGATCGACAGCGCGCCCGACATCCATGCGGCATCCAATGCGCTCCTGGTCGAGGATGGACTGCCGGAACTGACCTTCGAACAGGTGAAAAGCTTCATCGGCAAGGGCGTTCCGCATCTGGTGACTCGGGTGCTCGAGGCGTCAGGGCTGGACCCGGCAGGCCCGAAGCACGCGGAATTCGTCCACCGGTTCGAAGCGCGTTATGAAACCGCCGTCGGACTGACCGTGACCTATCCCGGCGTCGTTCCGGCGCTTGAGGCGCTGGCAGGGGCCGGCTTTGCGCTTGGCATCTGCACCAACAAGCCGGTCGGCCCGACGCGTGCGGTCCTGGATCACCTTGACCTGACGCGCTTTTTCGGGGCGATCCTTGGCGGTGACAGCCTGACCGTCCGCAAGCCGGACCCGGCACCGCTTCACGCCACCGTGGCGGCGCTTGGCGGATCGGCGGAGCGCACGCTTTACGTCGGCGACAGCGAGGTGGATGCAGAAACCGCCCGGCGTGCCGCGCTGCCGTTCCTGATCTACACCGAAGGCTACCGCAAGACCCCGGTCGCGGACCTGCCCCACACCGCCGCCTTCAGCGATTTCGCCGACCTGCCCGCGCTGGTCGCACACCACACCCCGCCCCGGCCCTGATGGCCCCCGGCGCGCTGATCTTCGACGTCGACGGCACGCTGGCCGAAACCGAGGACCTGCACCGCGCCGCCTTCAACCAAACCTTCGCAGCCGCCGGTTTGCCCTGGCACTGGTCGGTCGAGGAATATACCCGGCTTCTGCGCACCACCGGCGGGAAGGAACGGTTGCGGGCCTGGGCCGTCGAGATTGGCACCGAGGCCGGCGATGACCTGATCGCCCGGCTTCACGCCGAAAAGACACGCCGCTATGGCGACCTGCTGGCGGGCGGCGGGCTGAACCTGCGCCCCCATGTTGCGGGGCTGGTCGCATCGGCGCGGGCCGCCGGGCTGCGACTTGCCGTGGCCACCACCACGAACCGCTCGAACGTCGATGCGCTGACAGAGGCCGCATGGGGGATACCCGCCGACCAGGTCTTTGATGTGATCGCCGCCGGGGACGAGGTTTCCGCCAAGAAGCCCGCGCCGGATGTCTATCTGCTGGCCCTGTCCCGGCTGGGCCTGCCAGCCAGGGACGCACTCGCCTTCGAGGACAGTCGCAACGGCCTTCTGTCCGCACGCGCGGCGGGGCTCCGGGTGGTGGTCACGCCGTCGATCTTCACGAAGCACGAGGATTTCACCGGGGCTGAGGTGCTGGCGCCCGATCTTGCCCCGCAGAACCTGCCCCGCGACCTGCGGACCAGGCTTTCCGCACCACACGGGGCGTGACCGGGTCAGGCGTGGTCAGGCGCGGTCAGGCGCTGGCCTCGATCTCGGGCAAATGCCGGTCCAGCGTGGACAAAAGCGCATCGCGCTGCGGATCGCGCGCGCCCCGCAGCCAGGCCGCCGCCAGCACAAGCGTCGACCGCGCCCGCCCCGGCGGGATCGCGAGCGGCACGAAGCTGACCCCCGGCACCGCGATCCGCGCGGTCCAGCGCGGAACGATCGCCAGCCCGGTCCCCGTGGCGACAAGGTTGACGATCGTGTGTTTCTCCTCGGCCACCTGTGCAATCCGCGCGGTCAGGCCGGCATCGAGGAACAGCTTGATCGTCAGGTCATGCGAATGGGGGCGCGACCGGCGGTCCGGCACGATCAGGGGCGCCTCGGCCAGATCGGCGATCGCGATTTCGGACCGGCCGGACAGCGGGTGATCCGCGGGCAGCGCGACAACAGCCGTTTCCACGAAAAGCGTGCGGAACACGATCCTTGGATCGCGGTTTTCGGGCGGGCGGCAGAAGACGAGGTCGAGGCTGCCGCTCAGAAGACGCGGCAGCAGGTGGATCGACTTCTGTTCCACCAATCGGACATCCAGATCGGGCCGTTCGACCCGCAGCACCTGCAACAACTGCGGCATCAGACCGGCCGCCGCGCTGTCGATCGCGCCCACCTTCAGGACCGGCGCCTGAGCACGGCGCAGACCGCGCAGCCGGTCTTCAAGCCGGTCCGCCCGGGCAACCAGTGCCCGCGCCTCTTCCAGGATCGCCTCGCCCGCCGCTGTCAGCGAGACGCTGCGCGTCGTCCGCAGGAACAGCCGGGTTTCCAGCCGGTCTTCCAGCAGGCGGATCTGACGGCCAAGTGACGCGGGCAGCATGTCGAGCGACTGCGCCGCGCGGCCGAAATGCAGCCTGTCGGCCACGGCCAGAAAGCAGCGAAGCTGGGCGATGTCCATGTCACACCCCAAGGATATCATTATTGCATATGTTTATATAATCTATTGATCCTTGAACGGTCCAGCCCCGCGGCCCTACCGTCCGCGCATCCCCGCCCGCCACCCGCGCGGACAAGGTGGAACCACGTGGAAAGGACAGGAAACACCATGCGACAGTACAGGATCGCCGCCATTCCTGCCGATGGCATCGGCCCCGAGGTGATCGCCGCCGGCCTTCAGGCGCTTGAAGCGCTGGAGCGGCGCGACGGCAGCTTCCGGCTGGATGTCACGACCTTCGATTGGGGTTCGGATCGCTACCGCCGCACCGGCAGCATGATGCCCGAGGACGGGCCCGAACAGCTGCGCGCCTTCGATGCGATCTTCTTCGGGGCAGTGGGCGCGCCGGACGTGCCCGATCACATCACGCTTTGGGGGTTGCGCCTGCCGATCTGTCAGGGCTTCGACCAGTATGCCAATGTCCGCCCCACGCGCATCCTGCCCGGAATCCGCTCACCCCTGGCCGGTGTCGGCCCCGGCGATCTGGACTGGGTGATCGTGCGCGAGAATTCCGAGGGCGAATATTCCGGCCATGGCGGGCGCGCCCATCGTGGCATGCCCGAAGAGGTCGGGACCGAGGTGGCGATCTTCACCCGCACCGGGGTAACGCGGATCATGCGCTATGCCTTCCGCCTGGCCCAATCACGACCGCGCAAGCTGCTGACGGTGGTCACGAAATCCAACGCCCAACGGTTCGGCATGGTGATGTGGGACGAGATCGCCGCCGAGGTGGCCCGCGAATTCCCCGATGTGACCTGGGACAAGATGCTGGTCGATGCGATGACCGTGCGCATGGTGAAGAACCCGCAGAGCCTTGACACCATCGTGGCGACGAACCTTCAGGCCGACATCCTGTCCGACCTTGCGGGCGCACTGGCCGGAAGCCTCGGCGTCGCGCCGACCGCCAACATCGACCCCGAACGGCGCTATCCCTCGATGTTCGAACCGATCCACGGTTCCGCCTTCGACATCACCGGCAAGGGCATCGCCAATCCGGTCGCCACCTTCTGGACGGCGGCGCAGATGCTGGACCACCTGGGTGAGACCGCCGCCGCCGCACGGCTGATGCGCGCGGTCGAAAAGGTCTGCGCCGATGGTATCCTGACACCGGACGTCGGCGGCACCGCCACGACCCGCGACGTCACCGACGCCGTCTGCGAGGCGATCCGGATGGAAAACATCTGACGTCCCGGGGCAGCCTCCTCCAGCCCAGCCTCACCCGCACTTGGACTGCCCGCAGGAGGCGCAGGTCATGCAGCCTTCGATCATCCGCAGGTCGTAGCTGCCGCAGCTGTCGCAGGCCTTGCGGGGGCGTTCGCCCACGGCGATCACCTCGGCCTTGGGATCGGATTTCAGGCCCATGCCCTCGCCCGCGATGAAACCGATGCTGACAAGGTGACGCTCGATCACCCCGCCGATCGCGGCGAGGATCGAGGGGATGTACTTGCCTTCCATCCAGGCCCCGCCGCGCGGGTCGAACACCGCCTTCAGTTCCTCGACCACGAAGGACACGTCGCCGCCGCGCCGGAACACCGCCGAGATCATCCGCGTCAGCGCGACGGTCCAGGCGAAATGCTCCATGTTCTTTGAGTTGATGAACACCTCGAACGGCCGGCGGTGGCCGGCGATGATGATGTCGTTGATCGTGATGTAGAGCGCGTGTTCGCTGCCCGGCCACTTGATCTTGTAGGTGTTGCCCTCAAGCGCCGCCGGCCGGTCAAGCGGTTCCGAAAGATAGACGACCTCGCCGCCCTGCACCTGTGCGGGCGCCTCGGCGGGGGTCTGCTCGCTCTGCTCCGAAACCGTCAGGACTGACCCGGTCACATCGTTCGGCCGATAGGTCGTGCAGCCCTTGCAGCCCTGATCCCAGGCCGCCATGTAGACATCCTTGAAATCCTCGAAGCTGATGTCCTCGGGGCAGTTGATCGTCTTCGAGATCGACGAGTCGATCCATTTCTGCGCCGCCGCCTGCATCCGGACATGATCGAGCGGCGGCAGGGTCTGGGCGTTCACGAAGTGATCCGGCAGAGGTGTGTCGCCCTTTTTCTCGCGCCACAGGCGCACGGCGTGATCCACGACCTCTTCCTCGGTCCGGCTGCCATCCTTCTGCAAGACCTTGCGCGTATAGGCATAGGCGAAGACGGGTTCGATCCCCGAACTCACGTTGCCCGCATAAAGGCTGATCGTGCCGGTGGGCGCGATCGAGGTCAGCAGCGCATTGCGGATGCCATGCGCCCGGATCGCGGCGCGGACATCCTCGTCCATCGTGCGCATCGTGCCCGAGGCCAGGAATTTCCCGGCATCGAACAGCGGGAACGGCCCCTTTTCCTTGGCAAGATCGACCGAGGCCAGATAGGCCGCGCGCGCGATCGCCTTCATCCAGGTCTCGGTCTGCCGGGCGGCCTCGGCGCTGCCATAGCGCAGGCCGACCATCAGAAGCGCATCGGCAAGACCGGTGACGCCAAGGCCGATCCGGCGCTTGGCCTGCGCCTCGGCCGCCTGTTCGGGCAGGGGAAAGCGGCTTGCGTCCACGACATTGTCCATCATGCGCACGGCCACGCGCACCAGATCGTCCAGCGCGCCCGCGTCGATCCGCGCCGACGGCTCGAACGCGTCGCGCACCAGCGCGGCCAGGTTGATCGACCCCAGCAGGCAGGCGCCATAGGGCGGCAGGGGCTGCTCGCCGCAGGGGTTCGTGGCGGCGATCGTCTCGCAATAGGCAAGGTTGTTCATCGCGTTGATCCGGTCGATGAAGATCACACCGGGTTCCGCATAGTCATAAGTGGACCGCATGATCCGGTTCCACAGGTCGCGCGCCTCGACCGTGCGATAGACCTTGCCGCCGAAGGTCAGTTCCCACGGGCCATCCGCCTTGACCGCCGCCATGAAGGCATCGGTGACCAGGACTGACAGGTTGAACATCCGCAGCCGCGCCGGATCGCGCTTGGCCTCGATGAAGGCCTCGATATCGGGGTGATCACAGCGCATCGTGGCCATCATCGCGCCCCGGCGACTGCCCGCCGACATGATCGTGCGGCACATCGCATCCCAGACATCCATGAACGAGAGCGGCCCCGAGGCATCGGCGGCCACGCCCTTCACTTCGGCCCCGCGTGGGCGGATGGTGGAAAAGTCGTATCCGATCCCGCCGCCCTGCTGCATGGTCAGCGCGGCCTCCTTCAGCGCGTCGAAGATGCCGCCCATGTTGTCGGGGATCGTGCCCATGACGAAGCAGTTGAACAGCGTGACGGCCCGCCCGGTGCCGGCGCCCGCCGTGATGCGGCCCGCGGGAAGATACCTGAAGTCCTCGAGCGCGTGATAGAACCGGTCCTCCCACAGCGCCGGATCGGCCTCGACCCCGGCCAGCGCGCGGGCGATGCGGCGCCAGGTATCCTCGACCGTGCCGTCAAGCGGCGTGCCGTCCGCATCCTTCAGCCGGTACTTCATGTCCCAGATCTGTTCGGCGATCGGAGCGGCAAAACGCGACATCGGGCGAGGTCCTTCGGGCTTGGGGTTTTCGGGCCGGAAGGCACAAGATACGCCGCGCCCCAGCCCCGGTCAACGCTTGCCCTTGTGGCAGGCAGGCAGAAGGGGGGCTGTCTGCCCCCCTCTTGGCCTGCGGCCAATTCACCCCCCGAGGGTATTTGGACCAGGTTGAAGACGCATGCGGGCAGATCCGTAAGCCGCCCTTTCATTCTGGCGGAAATATCCCGGAGGTGAGCCGCAGCAGGCGGCAAGGGGGCCGCGCCCACTGCCCCCTTGCCGCATTTGCCCCGGCCGGCGGGGCGGGCTATCTTGCGGGGCCGGGGCAGAAGCGGCGGGGGAATCGTGGGCCACATCAACCTGATCAAGCTGTGCGTCGGGGCCGACAGCGTGGAGGACCTGGCCGACTGGCAGATCAGCCAGCGCGCGCGCTGGCCCGAGGGCCGGGCGATCCATACCACCCGGATGTGGCCCCGGCGGGAGGCAGAGATCCTGGCGGGCGGGTCGCTCTACTGGGTGATCAAGGGTGCGGTCCTGGCGCGCCAGCGTATCCTTGCGCTGGAACGCGTCATCGGCACTGATGGAATCGAACGCTGCGCGATCCATCTGGATGCCGAGATCCACCGCACCGAAGCCGCCCCCCGGCGCCCGTTCCAGGGCTGGCGCTACCTCAATCCAGACGAAAGCCCGCGCGACCTGCCGAAGGGCCGCGAAAGGGAAGAGGCGCTTCCCCCCGATCTGGCCCGCGCGCTGGCCGATATCGGTCTGCGCTGAGGTCTGCACTGATGTCTGCGCCGGGGCCCGCGCTGACGCGCCGCCCCTGGTGGCGGAAACGGATCACCCGCGACCGAGGATCCAGCCTTCGACCGGGTCCGTGGCACGTCCGGGCGGGGCTTCGGGCACGCGGCCCTCGACGACCTCGATCATGCCGAGAAGGCCCATCAGCGCGTCGAACGGGTCTTCGCCCTCTTCCGCCGGGCCGAAACCGTTCCCGAGCGCGGCCAGCGTCTCGGGGCTGAGGCTTGTGCCCCGCTTCGCCGCCCGGGCGACGAGGCCGGCCGTGGCGCGCGCCCGGTCGGCCTGGCGGCGCTTGCTGGCACCGGGGGGAAAGGGGGCGCCGATCTGGCCATAGGCTTCGGCAGGGTAGGTTTCACACAAGGTCAGGCCGCCGGTCGAGGCCAGGCGCCCCAGGGTTCCGTCGAACGGCCACAGGGACGCGCCGCGCGTCAGCGCAGGGATCACCACCTCGCGCCAGCCGGTGATCGCGGCCTTGCCCACCTGATTGGCCCCCAGCGTCCAGAACAGCGGGCAGGCCTGCCGTTTGCCGGGCTCGCCCCGGTCGCAGGCCCGCAGAAGGTCCGCCCGCCCGTCCAGACCCAACGCCTCGACAAGGTCCGCCACCCTCCGTCCGCCGGGCGCATGGGGGTAGAACGGTCGCTGCAACGAGACTTCACCCACCTCGCGACAGACGGTCAGCGCCTGCGCCCAATGCGGCGCATCGAGACCGGCAAGCCAGTCGGGAAAGCGCGCGATGCCCGCGCGCCGGGCATAGGCCGCAGGCAGGCCGATGGGAAAATCGAACCCCGCAAGGACAGGACCCGCGCCCCGTTCCAGGTCGGTCAGAAGGGCCGCGCTGTCGGGCACGGGGACGGGCGCCGACACATGCCAGCCCGCTGCGCCCCGCCGCGCCTCGGCGCGCCAGCGCTTGCGGGGATGGATGCTCCAGTCGGCATGGACGAGGCGGGCAAAGGTCATCGGCGTTCCAATCACCCGTCGGAGGGTGGCGCGCCGGACCGGGCCGTCAAGCCCCCTTTCCTTTCCCGACCCGCAGCGTCATGACTGGCGGCCATGACCGCATCACCCCGCCCGCTCTGGCTGATCCTTGCTCCGGCGATCTTCCTGATCCTGTGGTCGGCGGGCTTTGCCATCGCGAAGATCGGCGTGGAACATGCCCAGCCGATCACCCTGCTGGCCTGGCGCTATGGCCTGGTCGTGGCGCTTCTGGCCCCCGTCGCCCTGTTCGTCCGGCCAGCCTGGCCCGCCACGCCGCGCGCCTGGGTCGATATCGCCATCACCGGGTTCCTGATCCAGGTGGTGTATTTCGTGCTGTGCTACATCGCTTTCAAATCCGGCGTGAGTGCCGGGGGCGTGGCGATCATCGTCTGCCTGCAACCCATCCTCGTGGCCCTGATCGCCCCGCGATTCGTGGGCGAACGCGTATCGCTTGCCGGCTGGATCGGGCTTGGCCTTGGCTTGTCGGGGGCGGCGCTGACGATCTGGTCGCGTTCCGCCATCGCGGCGGAAAACGCCTTCGGGCTGGTGCTGGTCGTGGGCGCGCTGTTCGGGATCACGGCCGGCACGCTGTGGGAAAAGCGGTTCGGCATCCGCCAGCATCCGGTCGCGGTGAACATGATCCAGTATGGCGTGGGCGCCGCCGTGACGATCCCGCTGGCACTTCTGACCGAGGACACCACGGTTTCCTGGGATATGGAGCTGGTCGCCGTGCTGGCCTATCTGGTGATCGGGAACTCGCTGGTCGCCATCGGCCTTCTTCTGGCGATGATCCGGCACGGCGAGGTCAGCCGCGTATCGTCGCTGTTCTATCTGGTGCCGCCGCTGTCTGCGCTGTTCGCCTGGCCCCTGCTGGGCGAGGCGATGCCGCCCCTGGGCTGGGTCGGCATGGCGCTGGCGGCGGGGGGCGTGGCGCTGGTCAGCCGGCGGGCGAAACCCGCGCCCGTTCCAGCACGCCCGTAAGGCAGCCGATGGCGCCCGCCGCCTTCGACAGTTCCGAACAGTCGGTCTCGGCACAGGCGATCCCGAGGCTTTCGTAGAAGGCCCGCGTCACCGGACAGCCCCCCACCATCAGGATGCGGCGCGGGCCAAGGGTGACGAAGTTCATCCCGCGGTTCGCCTGCGCCTCGTCCTCGTCCGGCAGGAAGGCCACCTGATAGCCCCGTTCGCGCAGGGCGGTCACTGCGGCAAAGGGGGTGCGGCGCGGCCAGCAGATCGCCAGATCGGCGTCGGCGATGCGCAGCATCCCCATCAGGTGCATCGTGCCAAAGGGCATGTCGACCGGGATCACCTGCACGCCCATGCGTTCAAGAAGCGGCGTGATCTGCGCGATTGCCTCGGAATTCGTGCGCAGCCCCCGGCCGATGATCGCCGTCTTCGGATCGAGCCACATCAGATCGGCGCCCTCGAAGGTGGCGCGGCCGGTGAGCGTGGCAAGGATCGGCACGCCCAGATCCGCTAGCCGCCGGGCGACCCAGCGTTCCTCGCCCGCGCGGGCGACAGAGGCGGGACGCGCAAGGATCGCACCTTCGGGCGTGGCGACGAACAGATCGGCGCAGAACATCTGGTTGACGCTGGCCTGGCCCGGCGGATCGACGAGGCAGACATCGACCCCTTCGGCGCGATAGGCGGCGACAATGGCATCATGCTGGGCGGCGGCACGCTGCCAGTCGAGGGCCTCAAGCAGGTTCTGTTCGGTCGGATCGGCCTGCCCCAGTTCCGGACCGGGGCGGTGCATGATCACCCGGCGGAGCGGCGCGTATTCGCTGTCGATCCCGCAGGCGGCCCAGAGGGTGCCGATTTCCCGGCCATGCGTGTCGGGCCGGCCATGCCAGCCCGCGCCGCCATAGGCCGATGCGTTGAAGGTGCCGCTTTTCGCCATGCCTCTGCCTCCGGATGCTGCGCGGGCCATTGATCCGCGCGCCGGGCGGCTTGTCAATCGGCGGCCGGTCGCGTCGCGCATCAGGCGGCGGCGAGGCCCAGCCGGTCGCAGAGCCGTGCCAGCGTCACGGCCTCGGCCCCCGTCCAGTCGGCCGCAAGCGACCGGAACAGCACCGCCTGGCTTTGATGCACCAGACCATCCGACAGGATCTTCAGGTGGTTGGCGCGCAGCGTCTCGCCCGACGAGGTGATGTCGGCGATCGCCTCGGCGGTCAGGTTCTTGACCGTGCCCTCGGTCGCGCCCTGGCTGTCGACCAGTTGATAATCGGCCACGCCGTTCTCGGTCAGGAAATCGCGCACCAGCCGGTGATACTTGGTGGCGATGCGCAGGCGGTGGCCATGCGCACGGCGGAAAGCGGCGGCGGCGGCGTCCAGGTCGTCCAGCGTGTCCACGTCGATCCAGCAGGCCGGCACCGCGATCACCAGATCGGCATGGCCGAAACCAAGCTGCGCCAGTTCCGCGACCTGCCGCGGCCAGTCGGCCAGCTTGTCGCGAACAAGATCCGATCCTGTCACCCCCAGATGGATGCGCCCCGCCGCCAGTTCGCGCGGGATCTCTCCCGCCGACAACAGCACAAGCTCCACCCCCTCGATCCCGTCGACAGCGCCGGAATATTCCCGTTCGTTCCCGGTGCGCTGCATCGTGACGCCGCGCGCCCCGAACCAGTCGAAGGTCTTTTCCATCAGCCGCCCCTTGGACGGCACCCCGATCTTCAGCATCGCACCGGTCATCCGCGGCCCCCTTTCAGCCGGGCCACAAGCCCGGGGCGGATCACCCCGCCCACGGCCGGGATCGACCGGCCCTGCCCCAAGACGGCGGTCAGCGCGTCATAGCGCCCGCCGGCGGCCACCGGCGGCAGGTCGGGATCGGCGGCATGGAAGGAAAAGACGAAGCCGTCGTAATATTCCAGGCTCGTGCGCCCATGGCTGGCCTCGAAGGGCAGATGGGTGATGTCCACCCCCCGATAGGCCAGCGCCTGAAGCCGCGCCGCGAACCTGTCCACCGCAGGGGCGATGGCGGGCAACATCGGCGTGATCCCCCGCAGGTGGCTCAGCGCCGCCTCGGCGGGCGCCTGAAGCGACAGCAGGTCATAAAGCAGCGCGGCCTCCGGCGCGGCAATCGGCGGGGTCCGGGCATCCTCGATCAGCGATGCGGCGCGGGCGGCGATATCCCCTGCCGACCGCAGGCCGATCACCGGGCCCGCCGCCCGCATCAGCGCCTCGGCGCTGTCGGCGGCCAGCCGGTCCAGCAATGCCGCGCGCGCCGGCGGCATCGGCGCGCGCCCCGAGAAGCGGTCCAACAGGGCGCGGAACCGCCGCGGCCGCCAGATGTGCCGCAACAGCGCCGCCTTGCGCCGGTCGGTCGTCGAAAGCCCGCGCACGGCGGCCATCAGGATGCCGATATCCCCCGTCGCCGGACGCAGCCGCAGTGGGGCCAGCATCTGCTGGATCAGGGCAAAGACCTCGGCATCGGCCTTTTCGGGTGCCTCGCGGTCGAACAGTTCGAACCCAACCTGCATGTATTCGCTGGCCCGCGGCCCGGCATGTTCCTGCTTGCGGAAGACCTCGCCCATGTAGCAGTAGCGCGCGGGTTCCGCGCCATGCGCCATATGCGCCTGCACGACAGGCACGGTAAAATCCGGGCGCAGCATCATCTCGCCCCGCAGCGGGTCGGCGGTGACATAGGCACGCGCCCGGATGTCCTCGCCATACAGGTCCAGAAGCGTCTCGGCCGGTTGCAGGATGTCGGCCTCGACCGGCACGGCGCCGGTCGCGCGGAAGGCCGCGAACAGCGCCTCGGCCTCGGCCCGGATCGCGGCCTTGTCCGGTGTCGTCCCGAAGGTCGTCATTGCCCCAGCATCTTTCGCACTTCCGCCACCAGATCGGCACGCGGCACCTCGACCTGGGCGGGGCGGTCCTTCCATTCCTCCAGCGTGGCGTTCTCGGCGATCTTGGCACCAAGGACCAGATCCTTGAGGATCACCGTGCCCTTCGCCGCCTCGTCGCCCCCCTGGATAACCGCCACCGGGCTTGCGCGCTTGTCGGCGTATTTCAGCTGGTTGCCGAAATTCTTGGGATTGCCCAGATACATCTCGGCCCGGATGCCCGCCTGCCGCAACTCGCCCACCATCGCCATGTATTCGGCCATCCGGTCGCGATCCATCACCGTCACCACGACCGGCCCTTCGACCGCGCCGCCGATCCGCCCCTTGGCGCGCAGCGCGGCCAGCAGGCGATCGACGCCGATGGAAACCCCGGTGGCCGGCACCGCCTGCCCGGTGAAGCGCTTGACCAGATCGTCATAGCGCCCGCCACCTGCGACCGAGCCGAACCGCCGCGGACGGCCCTTTTCGTCGAGGATCTCGAACGTCAGTTCCGCCTCGAACACGGGGCCGGTGTAATAGCCAAGCCCGCGCACGACCGAAGGGTCGATCTCGATACGGTCCGGGCCATAGCCCTGCGCGTCCAGCAACGCCGCGATGGTTTCAAGTTCGGCCACGCCTTCCTGGCCGATGGCGGAGCCGCCGACCAGTTCGCGCAAACGCGCCACCGTCTCGGCCCCGGTCGCGCGTTTGGCAGCCATGAAACTCATCACCACCTCGGCCTGCGCGTCCGACAGCCCCGCGCCCTTGGTGAAATCGCCCGACTCGTCCTTGCGACCCGCGCCCAGAAGCGCGCGCACGCCGTCCTCGCCCAGCCGGTCGATCTTGTCGATGGCGCGCAGGACGATCCCGCGTTCCTCGTGGAACCGATCGGGGTCAGCCGGGTCCAGCACGCCCGCCACCTCCATCACCCCGTTCAGGACCTTGCGGTTGTTCACCCGCACCACATAGTCGCCGCGCGGGATGCCCACGACCTCAAGCGCATCGGCCAGCATGGCGCAAATCTCGGCATCCGCCGCGACCGAAGGCGCCCCCACCGTATCTGCATCGCATTGATAGAACTGCCGGAACCGCCCCGGCCCCGGCTTTTCGTTGCGCCAGACCGGCCCCATCGCATAGCGCCGGTAGGGCGACGGCAGGTCGTTGCGATACTGCGCCGCCACCCGCGCCAGGGGCGCGGTCAGGTCATAGCGCAGCGCCAGCCAGTCCTGATCCTCTTCCTGCCAGGCAAAGACGCCCTCGTTCGGGCGGTCCACGTCGGGCAGGAACTTGCCCAGGGCCTCGACCGTCTCGACCGCGCTGGTTTCCAGTGGGTCAAAGCCATAGGCGTGATAGACCCCGGCGATCCTGTCCAGCATCGCCTTGCGCTCGGTCACTTCCGCGCCGAAATAGTCGCGAAAGCCCTTCGGCGTCTCGGCCCGCGGACGGCGGGCGGGTTTGTCCTTTGCCATGGCGGCCCCCTTCGGGCAAAAAGGTGCGTGAACTCGGGGCCTGCCTTAGCGGATGGGCGGCAGACGGGCAAGGATGGAAGGGCAGATGATGACCAACAGTCAGACCGGCGACGCAATGCAACGGGCCGAGGAACAGATCGCCCACCTGACCCGCACGGTGGAGGACCTGTCCGAGGTCGTGGCCCGGCAGGGCCGCGAGATCGAGGTGCTGACGCGGCGCGTCGCGATGCTTCTGGAACGCGAGGCCGAACGCGAGGTGATGGGCGGCGGCACGATCCCGCTGGCCGACCAGAAGCCGCCGCACTGGTAGGCAAGGCCCCTTCATTCTGGCCCAAATATCCTCCGGGGGTCCGGGGGTGGAAAACCCCCGGCGATAACCACCGGCGCCCCCGCCCGGGCCGCCCCTTGCATCGGCGGCGGGCTTGGGCGACAGATCGGGCCATGTTGCGCCGCCTGCCCTTCGATCCCGTCGCCATCGGCCTGACCCTTGCGCTTGGCGCCGCGGGCGGGGCCGTGGCACATGCGGCAGGGCTTCCGCTGGCCTACCTCTTGGGGTCCCTTCTTGTGGTGGGGATCGCTGCAGCGACGGGCCGGACACTGGCGGGGCGGCCCGTCACCCTGCCGCAGAAGTTCCGCCTGTCCTTCGTCCCGGTGATTGGCGTCGCCATCGGCGGCGCCTTCACGCCCGAGGTGCTGGCCACCGCGCCGGGCTGGTGGCAGAGCCTCTGCGCGCTGGCCGTCTTCCTGCCGCTCAGCCATGCGATCGGCTATGCCGTCTGCCGCTGGAACGGGATCGGCCGGGCCGAGGCCTTTTTCGGCGCGGTCCCCGGCGGCCTGCTGGAATCGGTGCAACTGGGCGAGGAAGCGGGCGCCGACGTGCGCACGATGACGCTTCTGCATTTCCTGCGGCTGATCCTGACGATCATCGCCGTGCCGGTGATCTTCCTGATGCTGACCGGCCATGCCGTCGGCTCTGCCTCGGGGGTGGAGATGACGGGCGCGGATGCGCCGCTCACGCTGCCTGCGATCCTGATTCTGGTCGTCTGCGGCGCGGCGGGGGCGGCGCTGGCGCGCGCCCTGCGCTTTCCCGGCTGGATCATCACCGGGCCAACGCTGCTTTCGGCGCTGGCGCACGGGTTCGGGCTTGTCGAGGGCGTGCCGCCCGGCTGGCTGATCGCGGGGACGCAGATCGTGCTGGGCACCGGCCTTGGCGCACGCTTTGCCGGGCTTGACCGGCGCACCCTGCCCCGGATCGCGCGGGCGGCGATCCTGAACACAGCGCTATCGCTTCTCCTGGCCTTCGGGTTCGCGCTGGTCCTGTCGCGCTGGCTGACCGAACCGGCGGCGGCGGTGTTTCTGGCCTTCGCCCCGGGCGGCCTTGCGGAAATGAGCCTGATCGCGCTCAGCCTGAACATGAGCGTGGCCTATGTCACGACGCATCACGTGGTGCGCATCGCGCTTTCGGTCATCCAGGCCCGCGTCGGCAAGTCGTTCCTGCGCTGACCGCCGCCGCCCGCGCGCCGTCTCAGACCTCTTCCACCATCACGACGCCCTGCGTCGCCTTGATCGCCCCCTTGATCTGGGGCGTCACCGGATAGGGGCGCGGCAGGGCAAGGTCGATCTCGCGGCCTTCGGGGTCGGCCACGCAGATCGTGATCTGCCCCTTCGCGCGCCCCTCCACCCGTTCCAGAAGCGCCGCGACCGAAGCCGCCGCCTCGGCCCGGTCCAGATGGATGCGCAGGTTCGCGCCCCCCGCCTCGGCGGCGACGCTATCGATGGGCTGTGCGGCGCGCGCCAGAAGTTTCAGCGTCTCGCCCTCGAGGTTCGCCTCGACCGTCAGCACGACATTGCGCCCCGGCTCCAGATGATCGCGCGCCGCCTCCAGCGTATCGGAAAACACCGTCACCTCGTAAAGCCCGGTCGGGTCCGAAAGCTGCACAAAGGCAAAGCGGTTGCCCTTGGCGCTTTTGCGTTCCTGCCGCGACGAGACGGACCCGGCGATCTTGGCCACCAATGGCCCGCCCTCGGCCGCGGCCGTCACTTCGGCCAGCGTCTTCACGTCGCGCCGTTTCAGCGCGCTCATGTAATCGTCCAGCGGATGGCCCGATAGGTAGAATCCGATCGCCTGATGTTCCTGCGCCAGCCGTTCGACCGGAAGCCAGTCGTCCCGGCCCGGCAGGCGGGGTTCCGGAATGTCCGACCCGGCCTCGCCGAACAGCGACACCTGGTTCGAGGATGCCGCCTCGTGGACCGCCGCCGAATAGGCGACCAGAGGGTCAAGCGCATCGAAGACCCTTGCGCGGTTGGGGTCCAGCACGTCGAAGGCGCCGGCGCGGGCCAGCATTTCCAGCGGCCGCTTGCCCACCCGCTTCAGGTCGACCCGCCGCGCCAGATCGAAAAGCGTGGCAAAGGGCCGGTCGCCCCGCGCCTCGACGATCATGCGCATCGCGTCCACGCCCACGTTCTTCAGCGCGCCAAGCGCATAGACAACCGCGCCATCCTTCACGCTGAACGTCGCCAGCGAACGGTTGACGCAGGGCGGCACGGTGCGGATGCCCAGCTTGTCGATCTCGCGCTTGTAGACGGCCAGCTTGTCGGTCAGGTGGATGTCGCAGTTCATCACCGCGGCCATGAATTCCACCGGATGGTTGGCCTTCAGCCAGCCGGTCTGATAGCTGACCACCGCATAGGCCGCGGCGTGCGATTTGTTGAAGCCGTAGTTGGCGAATTTCTCCAGCAGGTCAAAGACCTCGCCCGCCTTGCCAGTGTCGATCCCGTGGGTGGCCTTGGCGCCCTCGATGAACTTCGGGCGTTCCTTGGCCATCTCCTCGGCGATCTTCTTGCCCATGGCGCGGCGCAGCAGGTCGGCGCCGCCCAGGCTGTAGCCGGCCATGACCTGCGCGATCTGCATCACCTGTTCCTGATAGACGATGATGCCCTGGGTTTCCTTCAGGATCGGGTCGATCGTCGGGTGCAGGCTTTCCAGCGGGCGCAGACCGTGCTTGACCTCGCAATAGACGGGGATGTTTTCCATCGGGCCGGGACGATAAAGCGCCACAAGTGCCACGATATCCTCGATGCAGGTCGGCTTCATCCGGCGCAGCGCATCCATCATGCCCGAGCTTTCCACCTGGAACACCGCCACCGTGCGCGCGCTGGCATAAAGCTCGTAGGTCGCCGGATCGTCCAGCGGGATGTGCCCGATGTCGTTCTCGGCCCCCGGCGGCGGGTCGTAAAGCCGCCGGCCGTCGGCGGCGATGTGCAGGTCGCGGCCGCCGCCCCGGATCAGGTCGATCGCGTTGCGGATCACCGTCAGCGTCTTCAGGCCCAGGAAGTCGAACTTCACAAGCCCGGCCTGTTCCACCCATTTCATGTTGAACTGCGTGGCCGGCATGTCGGACCGCGGATCCTGGTACAGCGGCACCAGCTCGTCCAGCGGGCGGTCGCCGATCACCACCCCCGCCGCATGGGTCGAGGCGTTGCGCAACAGCCCCTCGATCTGCTGGCCGTAGTCCAGAAGCCGCCTGACCACCTCTTCCTTGGCCGCCTCGCGCAGGCGCGGCTCGTCGGCGATTGCCTTGGTGATCGACACCGGCTTCACACCCTCGACCGGGATCATCTTCGACAACCGGTCGACCTGGCCATAGGGCATCTGCAACACGCGGCCCACGTCGCGCACCGCGGCCTTCGACAGAAGCGCGCCGAAGGTGATGATCTGCCCCACCTTGTCGCGGCCATAGCGTTCCTGCACATAGCGGATCACCTCTTCGCGGCGGTCCATGCAGAAGTCGATGTCGAAGTCGGGCATGCTGACCCGTTCAGGGTTCAGGAAGCGTTCGAACAGAAGCTGATAGCGCAGCGGATCAAGGTCGGTGATCGTCAGCGCATAGGCCACCAGGCTGCCCGCGCCCGACCCCCGCCCCGGCCCCACCGGAATGCCGTTATCCTTGGCCCATTTGATGAAATCGGCCACGATCAGGAAGTAGCCGGGAAATCCCATCTTCTCGATGATGCCAAGCTCGAACCGCAGGCGCTCCTCGTATTCCTCGACCGGGGCCGCATGCGGGATCACTGCCAGCCGCGCACGCAGCCCCTCCCAGGACTGGCGCCGCAGTTCCTCGACCTCGTCATCGGCGAAACGCGGCAGGATCGGCTTTCGCTTGTGCGCGGCAAAGGCGCAGCGGCGCGCGATTTCCACCGTGTTCGCCAGCGCCTCCGGCAGGTCGGCAAACAGCGCGCACATCTCGGCTTCGGACTTGAAGTAATGCTGCGGCGTCAGCCGGCGGCGGGGCGCCTGCTGATCGACGTAGGCGCCTTCCGCGATGCAGATCAGCGCGTCATGCGCCTCAAACATCTCGGCCTTGGGGAAATGCACATCGTTGGTCGCCACCAGCGGCAGGTCCATCGCATAGGCCATCTCGACGAAGCCGCGTTCGGTCGCCTGTTCGGCCTCGGTCAGCCGGCCGCCCTCGCCCGGATGGCGCTGCAGTTCCACATAGAGCCGCCCGGGAAAGGCCGCCGCAAGCCTGCGCATCAGCGCCTCGGCCTTCGCCGCCTGCCCGGCCTGAAGGAAGCGCCCCACCGGCCCCTCGGCCCCGCCCGTCAGACAGATCAGCCCGCCCGCGTGGCGCTCCAGCTCCTCGACCGTGACCTGCGGAAGCTGCCCGCCCTTGTCGAGGTACAGGCAGGAATTCAGCTTCATCAGGTTCATGTAGCCGGCTTCGGACTGCGCCAGCAGGACGACCGCCGCGGGTGGCCGCGGCCGTTCGCCCGGCGCCGCCGGATCATGCGCCAGCGCCACCTGGCAACCCACGATCGGCTGCACCCCCGCACCCTGCGCCAGCACGGAAAATTCCAGCGCGCAGAACATGTTGTTGGTATCGGTCACGGCCACCGCAGGCATCGACTGCGCCGCGCAAAGCCCGACCAGCTTCTTGACCGGCACCGCCCCTTCCAGAAGCGAATGTTCGGTGTGAACCCTCAGGTGGATGAATCGCGGTTGATCGGTCATGCCGCAAACCTAGCCAAGCCCGCGCGCCGTTGAAAGCCCGATGCATCTTTCGCAGGCATTTGAAACTGTCTCGGCCTTTGCCGAAGAATTTCCGCTTGCCAGACCGCTGCGAGGCCTGCTTATCATCGAAGGATAACAGGGAAAAGGGGCGCGTGGGTCACTTTACGCCGCATCGGGTGACCCCGCAGATCGCTCCAAACGGGGAGAAGGCGGCGGACTGAATACATGACCGAGATCGCGTTTCTGCTCAACGGAACGCCGGTCCGCATGTCGGGCGAAAGTCCGACGCGGACCCTTCTCGACTGGCTGCGCGAAAGCCGCGGGCTTACCGGCACGAAGGAAGGTTGCAACGAGGGCGACTGCGGCGCCTGCACCGTCATGGTGACCGATGCCGAAGGCAGCCGGGCGCTCAATGCCTGCATCCTGTTCCTGCCACAGCTTGCCGGAAAGGCCGTGCGCACGATCGAGGGGATCGCGGGCCCCGCGGGGCAGCTTCACCCCGTGCAACAGGCGATGGTCGACCTGCACGGGTCGCAATGCGGCTTCTGCACGCCGGGCTTCGTCGTCTCGATGGCGACGGCCCATCTGAACGGCGCGACCGATCACGCCGACCACCTGGCCGGGAACCTCTGCCGCTGCACCGGCTACGCACCGATCCTGCGCGCCGCGAAGGCGGCCGAGTCCGCACCCGTGCCGGACTGGATGACCGCCGACCGTGACGCGCTGACCCGGACTGATTTCAACCTGACCGAAATACCCCCGGGGGGGTCCGGGGGGGCAGGCAGCCCCCCCGGCGCCTTCCGCCCTGCGACCTCGGACGCGCTGGCCGACTGGTATCTGGCCAACCCCGACGCGACGCTGGTCGCGGGTGCAACCGATGTGGGCCTCTGGGTGACGAAACAGCTGCGCGACCTCGGGCGGGTGGCCTTCCTGAACGGGATCGCGGACCTTCAGCGGATCGAACGGCAGGGCGACAGCATCCGCATCGGCGCGGGCGTGACCATCGCGCGACTGCGCACCGCGATCGGCGCCGACTTCCCGTCGCTTGACGAAATGCTGCGCCGCTATGCCAGCGAACAGGTGCGCAACGCCGCGACCATCGGCGGCAACATCGCCAACGGCTCGCCCATCGGCGATGGACCGCCCCCGCTGATCGCGATGGGCGCGCGGCTGCACCTGCGGCGCGGGCCGGACCGGCGCGAGATCGCGCTCGAGGATTTCTTCCTCGACTACCGCAAGCAGGACCGCCAGCCCGGCGAATTCGTCGAGGCGGTGACGATCCCGGCCCGCGCGCCCGCGCTGCGGGTCTACAAGCTGTCGAAACGTTTCGATCAGGATATCTCGGCCGTCTGCGGCGCGTTCAACGTGACGGTGGAAGGCGGCAGGGTGGCAGCGGCGCGCATCGCCTTCGGCGGCATGGCGGGCACACCGAAACGCGCCCTGACGGTCGAGGCGGCGCTGCTGGATCAGCCCTGGACCGAAGCCACCGTTCAGGCCGCCGCCGCGGCGATGGACCGGGATTTCACGCCCATGACCGACATGCGCGCCTCGGCCGCCTACCGGCTGGAAGCCGCGCGCAACATGCTGGTCCGCTACTGGCACGATCTGGCGGGCGATCCCGT
This sequence comes from Aliigemmobacter aestuarii, assembly GCF_004799285.1. Lineage (GTDB taxonomy): Bacteria > Pseudomonadota > Alphaproteobacteria > Rhodobacterales > Rhodobacteraceae > Aliigemmobacter > Aliigemmobacter aestuarii. Next base: position 24,986 of record NZ_SSND01000002.1, read on the forward strand.
CTCGGTGCTGGAGGTCGCGCCATGACCATCGGCAAACCCCTGCCCCATGACGCGGCGCCCCTGCATGTGACGGGTGCTGCGCGCTATACAGACGATCTGCCCGCCCCCGGCCATGCGGTGCATCTGGCCTTCGGCCTGTCGACCGTCGCCCATGCGCGCATCACCGGGATCGACCTTTCGGCGGTCCGGGCGGCGCCGGGCGTTCTGGCCGTGCTGACCGCGGCGGATTTCGACGAGGTGCCCGATTGCAGCCCCTCGATCGGGGACGAGCCTTTGCTGGCCACCGGAACGGTGCATTACGTGGGCCAGCCCGTCTTTCTGGTCATCGCCGAAAGCCATCTGGCCGCCCGTCGCGCGGCACGTCTGGGCCGGATCGATCATCAGGAACTGCCCGCGACCCTGACCGTCGAACAGGCGATGGCGGCGGGCAGCCGGTTCGAGGGCGGCCCGGTGATCTGGTCGCGCGGGGATGCGGCAGGTGCCATCGCCGCCGCCCCGCACCGGATCGAGGGCGAGATCGAGGTCGGCGGCCAGGAACATTTCTACCTTGAAGGCCAGGTCGCGATGGCGGTTCCGGGCGAGGGCGGCGACATGCATGTGCTGTGTTCCACCCAGCACCCGACCGAGATCCAGCACAAGGTGGCCCATGCGCTGCACCGGCCGATGAGCATGGTCCGGGTCGAGGTCCGGCGGATGGGCGGCGGCTTCGGCGGCAAGGAAAGCCAGGGCAACGCGCTGGCCATCGCCTGCGCCGTGGCCGCCGACCGCACCGGGCGCCCCGCCCGCATGCGCTATGACCGCGACGATGACATGATGATCACCGGCAAGCGGCATGACCTGAAGATCCGCTACAGGGCGGGCTTTGACGACCGGGGACGGATCGCGGGGGTGGAATTCGACCATCTGTTCCGCTGCGGCTGGTCGATGGACCTGTCGCTGCCGGTCGCCGATCGGGCAATGCTGCATGCCGACAACGCCTATCACCTGCCCGCGGTCAGAATCGAAAGCCACCGCCTGAGGACCAACACGCAAAGCGCCACCGCCTTCCGCGGCTTCGGCGGCCCGCAGGGCGTGATCGGGATCGAACGGGTGATGGACCACATCGCCCATGCCCTGAAGGCCGATCCGCTGGCCGTGCGCCGGGCGAACTACTATGCCGAGGCCGAGGGCCATGCCCCCGGCACAGGGCACCGGTTCGCTGGACCACATTCGCCGGGGGGGCCGTCCGCCCCCCCCGTCCCTCCCCCGGTCCCTCCCCTGGCCCCCCCCGAGGATATTTCGGCCAGAATGAAGGGCGGGATCGTCCTGGACAGCACCCATTACGGGATGACGGTCGAAGACTGCGTCCTGCGCGCGATGACGGACCGTCTGACGGAGAGCGCGGATTATGCCGCGCGGCGCGCGGCGGTGGATGCCTGGAATGCCGCGAACCCGATCCTCAAGAAGGGGCTGGCGCTGACGCCGGTGAAATTCGGGATCAGCTTCACCCTGACCCACCTCAATCAGGCGGGCGCCCTGGTGCATGTCTATCAGGACGGCTCCATCCACCTCAATCACGGCGGCACGGAAATGGGACAGGGGCTGTTCCAGAAGGTGGCGCAGGTGGCGGCGGATGTGTTCGGGGTGACAACCGATCAGGTCCGGATCACCGCGACCGATACGCAGAAGGTACCCAATACATCGGCCACGGCGGCCTCTTCCGGGTCGGACTTGAACGGGATGGCGACGCGGGCGGCCTGCCTGACGCTGCGCGACCGGATCGCGGACCACCTGGCGGAACGCCATCAGGCGCGGGCCGAAGACGTGCGTTTTGCCGACGGCCGGGTGATGGTGGGCGGCGCCGCGATGAGCTTTGCCGAGGCCGCCGCCAGCGCCTATCAGGCGCGGGTGTCCCTTTCGGCGACCGGGTTCTATGCCACGCCGAAGCTGGAATGGGACCGCAAGGCAGGGCGCGGGCGTCCGTTCCTTTACTTCGCCTATGGCGTGGCCGCGACCGAGGTGGTGATCGACACGCTGACGGGCGAGAACCGCATCCTGCGCGCCGACATCCTGCATGACACGGGCGCGAGCCTCAACCCGGCGCTGGACCTGGGCCAGGTCGAAGGCGCCTATGTGCAGGGTGCGGGCTGGCTGACGACCGAGGAACTGGTCTGGGACGGCAAGGGCCGCCTGGCGACCCACGCGCCCTCGACCTACAAGATCCCGACCGCCTCGGACGCGCCGCCGGTGTTCAACGTCGCGCTCTGGGGCCGGCCGAACCGCGAAGACACGATCGGCCGGTCGAAGGCGGTAGGCGAACCCCCGTTCATGCTGGGGATCTCGGCCTTCATGGCGCTGTCGGATGCGGTGGCGGCCTGCGGCGACGGAACGGTCTATCCCGACCTTCAGGCCCCCGCGACCGCAGAACGCGTGCTTGCCGCGATCAACCGGGTGCGCGGCCATGTTTGACCGGGCAGAGGCTGCGGCGGCGCTTGCCGCCCATGGCGCTGTCGCGCGCGTGGTGATCGCCGAGGTCGCCGGATCGGCCCCGCGCGAAGCGGGCGCCTCGATGCTGGTGTGGCGGGACGGCCAGTCGGGCACGATCGGCGGCGGCGCGCTGGAATGGGAGGCCGCGCGCCATGCCCGTGACCTGCTGGCGGCAGGGGGCGGGCCGATGATCGTGCGCATTCCGCTGGGCCCGGCCCTGGGGCAATGCTGCGGCGGCGCGGTGACGCTGGTGACCGAGGTCATGCAGGCGGCGTCCCTGCCCGAGGCAGAGGCACCGGCCTTTGCCCGCCCGCTGGTCGGATCGGCCATGCCGCTTATCGTCAAGCGGCTTCTGGACCGTGCACGCGGCCAGGGCATCGCCCCCGCCGTGACGCTGGTGCAGGGCTGGCTGGTGGAACCGACGGTGCGCCCGCGTGCGCCGGTCTGGATCTGGGGCGCAGGTCATGTCGGGCGGGCACTGGCGGGCGTTCTGGCCCCCCTGCCCGATCTGGCCGTGACCTGGGTCGATACCGCGCCCGAACGGTTTCCCCCTTCTGTTCCGCCGGGCGTGACCGCCCTGCCCGTGCCAGACCCGGCGCGCGCGATGGCGCTGGCCCCGGTCGGAGCGCACCATCTGATCCTGACCTATTCCCATGCGCTGGACCTTGACCTGTGCCATGCGGCGCTGGCGCGCGGCTTTGCCAGCGCGGGCCTGATCGGATCGGCGACGAAATGGGCACGCTTCCGGACGCGGCTCGGGCAATTGGGCCATCCGCAGGCAGAGATCGCCCGGATCGCCTGCCCGATGGGCGATCCGAGTCTGGGCAAGCATCCGCAGGCGATTGCCCTTGGCGTGGCCGCCGCGCTGCTGCAAAAGATCGCCGCGACGACGCCTTCCGCGGTTTCCCCGCCCGCAATACCCCGACAGGAGCAGGCAAGATGACCATCGCAGACCGCCCCGAACTGCTGTCGGTGCAGGGCATCACCAAGGCCTATCCGGGCGTGGTGGCCAATTCGGACGTCTCTTTCACCATCCGCGAGGGCGAGGTGCATGCGCTTCTGGGCGAGAACGGCGCGGGCAAGTCCACCCTGGTCAAGATGATCTTCGGCCTCGTCAAGCCCGACGCGGGGCAGATGCGCCTGCGCGGGGCGGATTACGCGCCGCAGAAGCCGGGGCAGGCACGGGCCGCAGGCGTGGCGATGGTGTTCCAGCACTTCAGCCTTTTCGAGGCTCTGAACGTGGCCGAGAACGTGGCGCTCGGCATGGAGAACCCGCCCCCGATGCGCGAGCTTGCCGCCCGCATCCGCGCGGTCAGCGAGGAATACGGCCTGCCGCTGGATCCGGGCCGCATGGTGGGCGACCTGTCGGCGGGCGAACGCCAGCGGGTCGAGATCATCCGTTGCCTGTTGCAGGACCCGAAGCTTCTGATCATGGACGAACCGACCAGCGTGCTGACGCCGCAAGAGGTGGAAATCCTTTTCAAGACGCTCAGGCAGCTGTCTGCCGAGGGCACGGCGATCCTTTATATCAGCCACAAGCTGGAAGAGATCCGAAACCTCTGCGACGCGGCGACGATCCTGCGCCGGGGCAAGGTGGTGGGCACGGCGGACCCCAAGGCCACGACGGCGCGCGAACTGGCGGAACTGATGGTCGGCACAACGCTCACACCGCCCGAACGCCGCCGGGCGGACCGGGGCGAGGTGGTGCTGGGCGTGTCCGACCTGACGCTCGCCTCGCCCATCCCCTTCGGCACGGAACTGAAGAACGTGAGCTTCACCGTGGCGAAGGGCGAGATCCTGGGCATCGCAGGGGTTGCGGGCAACGGGCAGGACGAACTGCTGCTGGCACTGTCCGGAGAGTTGCGCGCCCCGGCCGACCGGGTGCGGATCAACGGCCAGCCGGTCGGCGATCTGGGCCCCGAGGCGCGGCGACGCGCGGGTCTGGTGGCCGCGCCCGAGGAACGCCTTGGACATGCCGCCGTCCCGGACATGAGCCTTGTGGAAAACGCGCTTCTGTCGGGGGCCGTGCGCAAGGGGCTGACGCAGCGGGGGTTCATCGACTGGGCCGGGGCCGAAGCCTTTGCCGCACAGATCGTGAAGGATTTCGACGTGCGCACGCCGGGCACCCATGTCGCCGCCCGCGCGCTGTCGGGCGGCAACCTGCAAAAGTTCGTGGTGGGTCGCGAACTGTCGCAGGACCCGTCGGTCATCGTCATCAACCAGCCGACCTGGGGCGTCGATGCCGCGGCGGCGGCGGCGATCCGGCAGGCGATCCTTGACCGGGCGGCTGCGGGTGCCGCCGTCGTGGTGATCAGTCAGGACCTGGATGAACTGCTTGAGATTTCGGATAATTTCGCCGCGCTGAACGAGGGGCGGCTGTCGCGACCGCGCCCTGTCGAGGGGCTGACCATCGACCAGATCGGCCTGATGATGGGCGGCGCGCATGGCATGGAGGTGGCACATCATGGGGCATGACAGAAAAGGGGGCTGTCTGCCCCCTCGCCGCCTGCGGCGGCTCACCCCCGAGGGTATTTTCTGCCAGGTTGAAGGCGGGAAGGAAGGGACTGGCGATGCTGAGGCTTGAAAAACGCCCCTCGCCCAGCCGGGCCTGGACGATCGCGACCCCGGTCGTCGCGGTGATCCTGACGATGGTCGCGGGCGGGATCATGTTCGCCATGTTGGGCAAGGACCCGGTCGAGGCCATCCGCACCATCTTCTGGGACCCGCTGTTCAACGCGCAGTTCGCCGCCTATTCCCGGCCGCAGCTTCTGGTGAAGGCGGGGCCGCTGATCCTGATCGCGCTGGGCCTGTCGCTGGGATTCCGGGCAGGGATCTGGAACATCGGCGCGGAAGGCCAGTACATCATGGGGGCGATCTTCGGCGCGGCGGCGGGGCTGGCCGTCTATCCGGTGGAAAGCCGCCTGATCTTTCCGGTCATGATCATTGCGGGCGGCCTTGGCGGGTTCCTCTGGGCGATGATCCCGGCGATCCTGAAGACGCATTTCCGCACCAACGAAATCCTCGTCTCGCTGCTTCTGGTCTATGTGGCGCAGAACATCCTGTCGTCGATGGCACTGGGCGCGCTGCGCAACCCCGAGGGTGGCGGGTTTCCCGGCAGCCGCAACCTGAGCCAGATCCCGGCGATGGCCAACACCGAACTGGTCGCTGGCACCGGCATGCACTGGGGCGTCGTGGTGGCCTTTGTCGCGGTGATCGCGGCCTATATTCTGCTGCAACGCCACATCCTGGGCTTCCAGATCAAGCTGGCGGGGCAGGCGCCGCGCGCGGCGCGCTTCGCCGGCGTCAGTCCGAACCGGCTGGTGATCCTCTGCATGGGCATCTCGGGCGCGCTGGCGGGGCTTGCCGGGTTCTTCGAGGTGTCCGGCCCCGCAGGCCAGATCAGCATCGACTTCGCCACCGGCTACGGGTTCACGGCGATCATCGTGGCCTTCCTCGGGCGGCTCAATCCTCTGGGGATCCTGCTGGCGGGGCTTCTGATGGCGCTGACCTATATCGGGGGGGAACTGGCGCAGTTCATGCTGGGCCTGCCCTCGGCCGCGATCCAGGCCTTCCAGGGGATGCTGCTGTTCTTCCTGCTGGCCGTCGACCTTCTGTCCAACTATCGCATCCGCCTTGCCCGGAAGGAGATCGCCTGATGGATTTTTTCGGCATCACCCCGTCGGTCCTGATCGCCTCGCTGATCGTGGCCTCGGTCCCGATCCTGATGGCCGCGATCGGCGAACTTGTGGTCGAACGCGCGGGCGTTCTGAACCTGGGCGTCGAGGGGATGATGATCATGGGGGCGATCTGCGGCTTCATCACCGCGGTCGAGACCGGAAGCCCCGTGCTGGGGTTCCTCGGCGGGGCGGCAGGCGGGGCGGCGCTGTCGCTGATCTTCGGGTTCCTGACGCAGTACCTGCTGGCCAACCAGGTGGCGACGGGGCTGGCGCTGACGCTGTTCGGGCTGGGCCTGTCCAGCCTGATCGGCCAGAGCTATGTGGGCATCAAGCCGCCGCCCACCCAGCCCGTTCCGCTTGGCCCGCTGGCGGACATTCCCTTCATCGGGCGCGTGGTGTTTTCGCATGACTGGATGGTCTATGCCTCTCTGGCGGCCGTGGCCGGGGTCTGGGCCTTTCTCAGGTATTCCCGCGCGGGCCTGATCCTGCGGGCCGTCGGCGAAAGCCACGATGCCGCCCATGCGCTTGGCTACAAGGTGGTGCGGATCCGGCTGCTGGCGATCGTCTTCGGGGGGGCGCTGGCGGGTCTGGGCGGCGCCTATGTCAGCCTCGTGCGGGTGCCGCAATGGACAGACGGCATCACCGCGGGCGCGGGCTGGATCGCGCTGGCCATTGTCGTCTTCGCCAGCTGGCGGCCCTGGCGCGTTCTGCTGGGTGCCTGGCTTTTCGGCGGGATCAGTGTGTTGCAGCTGAACCTTCAGGCAGCGGGCGCGCGAATCCCGGTCGAGTACTTGTCGATGTCGCCCTATCTGATAACCATCCTTGTGCTGGTCATCATGTCCTCTGGCCGGGGACGTGCGGCGCTGAACGCGCCTGCGGCACTTGGCCAGAACTTCCATGCCTCGCGCTGACGCTGTCGCAGGGGCCAATCACCAACCGGGCCTGCGGGCCCACCCAAGGGGAGATGTGAAATGAAACGCAGAACGCTTCTGGCGACCGCCGCGCTGGGTCTGGGCCTGGCCTTCGGTGGCGCGGCCCAGGCGCAGGGGATGGACAAGGCCAAGGCCTGCTTCGTCTATGTCGGTCCGATCGGCGACCTCGGCTGGTCCTACCAGCACCATCAGGGCGCGCTGGCCGTCAAGGAAGCCTATGGCGACAAGGTCGAGATCGCCTGGCAGGAAAGCGTGCCCGAAGGCGCCGATGCCGAACGCGTGCTGACCCAGATGGCGCTGTCGGGCTGCAACATCATCTTCACCACCTCCTTTGGCTACATGGACGCCACCAACGCCGTGGCCGCCAAGTTCCCGGACGTGAAGTTCGAACACGCCACCGGCTACAAGCGCGAGCATCCGAATGTCGCGATCTACAACGCGCGCTTCTACGAAGGCCGGGCGATCCAGGGCCATATCGCGGGCAAGATGACCAAGTCGAACAAGATCGGCTACATCGGGTCCTTCCCGATCCCCGAGGTGATCATGGGCATCAACGCCTATTACCTGCACGCCAAGAAGGTGAACCCGAATGTCGAGTTGACGGTGGTCTGGGCCTATACCTGGTTCGATCCGGCGAAAGAGGCCGACGCCGCCAAGGCGATGATCGAGCAGGGCGTGGACGTGATCGCCTCGCACACCGATTCGACCGCCCCGCTGGCCGAGGCCGCCAAGACGAACGGAGCGGTGATCGGCTTCGGCCAGGCCTCGGACATGGCCGACTACAAGCCGAGCCCGCGCGTCTCGTCGATCATCGACAACTGGGCGCCCTACTATGTGAAGCGCGTGGGCCAGGTTCTGGACGGCACCTGGGAGTCGACCGACACCTGGGCCGGGATCAACGAGGGTGAGGTGGAGATCGGCGAGATCACCGAGGCCGTGCCGGCCGACGTGAAGGCCGAGGCCGAGGCGATGCGCGACGCGATCGCGGCGGGCACCTACCACCCGTTCACCGGCCCGATCAACAAGCAGGACGGTTCGGCCTGGCTGGCCGATGGCGTGACCGCACCCGACGGCGACCTTCTGGGCATGACCTTCTACGTCGAAGGAATCACCGCCGAAATCCCGCAGTGAGCGGGCGCTGACGGATCCGGAAAGGCCCGCCCCCGTGGCGGGCCTTTTCCATTGGCGGCGGCGGGGGGCTGTCTGCCCCCCGCACCCCCCGAGGGTATTTGGATCAGGTTGAACGGCAGGTTCGCCTTGGCCCCCTTTTCCTTTCGCCGCCTGCATGCCAGTTTGGCCGCCATGGAACAGGATTTTCTGATCATCGGCGGCGGGATCGCCGGGCTTTCGGCGGGGGCAGAGCTTGCCGCGCTCGGGCGGGTGCTGGTTCTGGAGGCCGAGGCGCATGTCGCCCATCATGCCTCGGGTCGGTCGGCGGCGCTTTATGAGCCGCGCTACGGCTTGCCCCCGGTGGTCGAGCTGTCGCTGGCCTCGGAGCCCGCCTTTCGCGCCGACCCCATGCTTCTGTCGGATCGCGGGCTGCTTATCCTGGCACAGGCAGGCCAGCGCGCGGCCTTCGAAAAGGACCTTGCCGGGTTCCAGTTGCAGGAAATCACGCCCGCCGAGGCAAAGGCGCGGGTGCCGATCGTGAACATGGCGACGACGGCCTATGCCGGTGTGGCCGATCATGCCTGGGACATCGACACCGATTACCTGCTGCAAGCGCATGTGAAGCGGATCAGGGCGAAGGGCGGACGGGTTGAAACCGGCGCCCGCGTCACCGCCGTCGCGCGCGAGGGCGCGGGCTGGCGCGTGACGACCGCGACGGGGCAGGCGCACAGCGCGCGGATGATCGTGAATGCGGGCGGCGCCTGGGCCGACACGGTGGCCGGAATGGCCGGGGTGAAGCCCATCGGCCTGCAACCGAACCGCCGGTCCATGGCGCGCATCCCCGCGCCGGGCGGGCTGGATGTGTCGCGCTGGCCGATGATGTTCGGATCGGGCGAATCCTGGTACGCCAAGCCCGATGCCGGGGCGTTGATCGTATCGCCCGCCGAGGAACATCCGATGGACCCGCATGACGCCTGGGCCGATGACATGGTGCTGGCCGAAGGACTGGCGCGCTATGAGGAAATGGTGACCGAACCCGTCACCCGGATGATCGCCAACTGGGCGGGCCTGCGCACCTTTTCCCCCGACCGGGTGCTGGTGATCGGCCCCGACCCGCGCGAGCCGTCCTTCTTCTGGGTCGCGGGACAGGGCGGCTATGGGTTCCAGACCTCGCCCGCCGCATCGCGGCTTGTGGCCGACAGGATCGCGGGGCGCACGCCCGACCTGCCGCCCGCACTGGTCGCGGCGCTTGATCCGGCGCGCTTCGGATGAGCCTGCGCCTGCCCGACAGCGGCGCGGGGACAACGCCCGACGGCCGCCGACACGCCCCTTCGGCCGAACGGAACGCCGCGCCGATCCTGTCTGTTCTGCGCGATGTGTTGCCGCCCGGGGGCCGTCTTCTGGAACTCGCCTCAGGGACAGGGCAGCATGCGGCGCGGTTTGCGGCGGACCTTGCGGGCTGGCACTGGCACCCCACCGATGTGAACCCGGAGAACTTCGGCTCCATCGCCGCATGGGCCGCGACGTCGCCGGGCCGGATCGCGGCCCCCGTGGCGCTCGATGCCGGGCAACCGGGCTGGGCCGCCGGCTGGCAAGGCCTGGACGCCGCGCTTGTGGTGAACCTTCTGCACCTGATCCCCGAGACAGCGGCGATCAACGTGCTTGACGGCATGGCGGCCGCCGTCCGGACGGGGGGCATCGTCCTGATCTATGGCCCCTTCCTGCGCGACGGCCGGCCGACATCCGAAGGCGACGCCGCCTTCGATGCCTCGCTGCGCGCGCAGGACCCTGCCATCGGCTACAAGGACATCGCCCGCGTCACCGCGCATCTGGCCGCGCGGGGGCTGGATGTGCAACTGCGCGAGATGCCTGCGAACAACCTGATGATCGTCGCATTCAAACTTTGACATACGTCAAGGCTCCTGCCGTTCTGGCGTGGCATCCCCGCACGGTGACCGCAAACAGGAGCGAGCGATGAGCTACAAGGGCAAGATCGACGAGATGCGCAACGAATTGCGCGTCATGTACAAGGCCATTCCCGAGGCGACGGCCGGTTTCGGCGTGCTGTCGAAGGCCGTGAAGGAAAACGGCCCGCTGGACGTGAAGCAAAAGGAATTCATCGCCCTTGGCATGGCGCTTGTGCTGCGCTGCGAGCCCTGCATCAACTTCCATGTCGAGGCCCTGATGAAGGCCGGAGGCACGCGCGAGGAACTGGGCGACGTGCTGGCGATGGCGATCCAGATGGGCGGCGGCCCCGGCGTTATGTATGCAGGCCACGCACTGGCCTGCTGGGATGAGCTGGCTGCCGCGAAGGCGTAAGGGGCAAGGTGCATCGGGGATCTGCAGCAATTCCCCGCCCACGCCGGTTTTCCCCGGTGACGCGGCGGCGGCAATTGGGCAGACTGTCCGGCACATGCCTTTGTGCCGGATTGATCCATGCCCCGTGTTTTTCGTTTCCTGACGGTTTCCGCCCTGCTTGCCGCGACAATTGCGCTTTCCGCCTGTGGCGGGGGCAAGCAGGCCCGGCATGGGCCGCGGGCCGTGGCGGCAATCCCCGCCGAACAGGTGATCGCGCCGAACTTCGGCGATACCGACCCCCACCCGGAAGTCGCCGTGGCCAAACGCCGCTATCCCGTCCACGGGATCGACCTGGCGCGGTTCCAGACCTCGGTCGACTGGGCGACGGCGCGCGCCAACGGGGTGAACTTTGCCTTCATCAAGGCGACCGAGGGCGGCGACCTGGTGGACCCGCTGTTCCATGAACACTGGCGCGGCGCGGCCCGCGCCGGAGTGCGCCGCGGGGCCTATCATTTCTATTACCACTGCCGCGCACCCGAGGAGCAGGCGCGCTGGTTCTTCCGCCATGTGCCGCGCCACAAAGGTGATCTGCCGCCCGTGCTTGACATGGAATGGACGCCCTTCTCGCCCACCTGCACGATCCGCCGCCCGGCCGAGGTGATCCGCCGCGATGCGCGCACGATCATCGAGATGATGACCCGCCACTACGGCACCGCGCCGATCCTTTACACCACCGTCGATTTCTTCGAGGAGAACGAGATGTGGCGCCTTTCGGGCGTCGATTTCTGGCTGCGGTCGGTGGCGGCCCACCCGTCGGATCGCTACCCCGGCCAGCACTGGGCGTTCTGGCAATACACTTCAACCGGCGTCGTGCCGGGGATCGCGGGGGATGTGGACATCAACGCCTTTGCCGGCTCGCGCGAGGCCTGGGCGACATGGCTGGCCGCGCGGGCGCAGTAGCGCGGGCGCGGCCAGGCGGTCAGGCCGCCATGTGCAGGTCGCGCGTGGCCTCCCAGGTCAGGCCGGGGCGATAGCGCGCGGCGATCCGGCCTTCTTCCAGCGCGAAAAGGTGTAACCAGCCGTTGTCGAACAGGGCGCGCAGGCCCTGATGGCGCGCGATGACGGCAAGGATTGCGTCGCGCGGGGCCTCGATCATCACCGAAAGCCGCAGCGGTTCATGCACCAGGTCTTCTCCGTCATGGACGGTCTGCCACGGCAGGCCGGGGCGCAGCATGCCGCCGTTGCCCTGCACCACGCCGATGCCACCCACGACATTGTGGATCAGCTTGTTCCCGCCGCCGAAGGCCACGGGCGCGACGGCGGACCCGTAGTATTGCAGGCTGATCCAGCTGGCTACGACGACCGGTGCGGTCAGGATCAGCTCTAGCGTGGCGAAACCCTCGTCGGCCCTCCAGTCATAGCTGTGCAGGAAAGCGCGCCCTTCAAGGTCGGCGGACCTGGTCACGGCACGGGGCGCTGCGATGAAGGCCGCGCATCCGGCAAGGCCCCATTCCGGGCGAACCTCGGCCCAATTCAGCGCGCGCGCGGCGATCGTCGTCTCGGTCGCGCCGGGAAGGCGGGCGGCCCGTTCGGCCCGCGCGATCCTGCCTGCACGCGCCAGCCAGTCCTTCGCCGCGCGGATGTCGGCGGCATGATCGGGGGCGGGGTCATCCTCGAACAGGGTCAGCGCATCGGTCGTGGTGTCGTGAAGGCCGGCCAGGAACCGGGTATCGGCCGGAATCGTGATACCCTGCGCGGACAGACCGGCGCGGGTTTCCGGATCATTCAGAAGCCGCGCCAGCAGGCGCGCCGAAACCTCGCCCGTCTGGCCACCGCAGGCACCGCAGTGATAGGCGCTTTCATGCGGGTTGTTGGTGACATGGCCGCCATGCCCGACCAGCAGCACAAGGCGCGCGTGGCCGGTCGTCATGCTCATCGCCTTCAGGACAGCCGCCGCCGTGGCAGCCTTGGCCTCGGGCGTCAGGCCGTGATCCGGCACGGGGGCCGGATCATGCGCGGGCGCGCCATGCTTCAGGCCCAGGCTGTCGCGCACGAGTTTGGCCGCGTAACCGGGGCCCGCCGCCTCGACAAAGGCGAAGGAGGACACCGCCGCCTGCCGGAACCGTCCCCAGGCGCGCGAGGCCCGTGCACCGATCCGCGCGGCGATTTCCGCATCGGGCGCCGCGTGGCTGTGCGTGTGAAGGGCGGGCTTCAGCAGAACCGGCAGATGCGCCGCGACCTCGTCCGTGCCATGCGCGCGATGCGCCACGGGAAGGCCGAAAAAGCCGGCAAAGCCGATCGTCGCGATGCGGGGATCGACCGTTTCAAGCGCCCGGCGGAACACTTCCGACCGCACGTCGATGCAGAACGCCGCCTGCAGCGCCGGGCGTCCGGCCTCGGGCGAAGGCCCCGTCAGCCGCGCAGCGATGCGGCGCTGATGCGCGCGTTCCGCCGCATCCTGAAGGATCGCGTCGATCACCAGATCCGGCGTTGGCGTCACCGGCGCGGCATGGGCCGCAACGGTTGCAGCCCAGTCGTCGGAAACGGCCGGAACGTGACCGGCCAGGGCCTCTTCCCAGATCAGGCGGATCGCCAGCAGGTCGGTAAGCGTCTGGTCGCTGCGCCCGTCCAGCTCGGCCTGCCACAGCAGCCAGCGGGCGTGCTGTGCCCAGCCACCCAGATCCATCAGCAGCCGGTGAAACGCCGTTTCCGCCGCGTCTTCGGTGATGCCCAGCCGTTCGCACGCCCTGAGGATTGCCCGTTCCGCCGTATCGGGCGCATCGGCCACCCAGGCACAGAACCCCGAAAGCCCCGCGATTTCCGGCGTCAGGTCGTGGATTGCCCAGTCGCGCCACGCGGCAAAGGTCCCGCGTCCCGGCGCGGGTGACCAGAGCGCCTGCCCACTGTCGAAATGCCCCGCCGCCCACAGCCCGAACGAGCGACCGATCACAGCCGGCCAGTCGGTGCCCGAGACACGGGCCGCCAGATCGGCCACGGTGGGCAGCGCCACCGGTTCCGGCCCCTCCTCGGCCATCTTCGCGCGCAACAGCACCAGATCGACCGGTTTCAGGGGCGATCTGCTGGCGACCAGGGCGGCGGCCAGATCGTCATCGGAGATCCGGCCTGCCCGCAGCTCGGCGGCATGCCGGGCGCGCGGCGGCATCAGACTGACGCCCGCAACCCGGCCCAGTCGGGCCGCGGCGGTCGCCAGATCCTCGCCGGTCTGGCCAAGGAAGGGGTTGACCGCCACCGTGGCCGACAGGGGAAATGCCGGGGGAATGGCGCGGGCGGCGGTTTCGGCGGCCTTCAGAAGGTCCGACACGCGGGCGGGTGCGATCTGCGCATGCTTGAGGAACATCGGGCGTCTCCGGGAAAGGGTGAGGTCGGGAAGCGATGGGGCTGGTCAGGAACGCGCCGTTGTCCGGAACCCGCCGATCAGGCGATCCAGCACGGCATTGAGGTAAAGACCGTTGGCAAGATGCACACGCAGGCCCGCCGCCGCCGGATGATGTGCCCAGAGCGGGAACAGCGCCTGCGCCACCGCGACCAGCGCGAAGGACAGCAGCGCCACGACGATCAGCGCCCATTCCAGCGCACCGGGGGCAGGCGGTTCGGGCAGGTGCGGACCCCAGAGCAGCGCCGCCACGACGTGGAAGCCGAAGTAGGCCAGCGCCGCGAAGGCCGAAGCCGTCATCGTCCGCCGCGTCAGGTCGCGCGGCGCGGCATCGGCCAGGCCCTGCGCCACCAGATAGGCCACGCCGAAGATCAGGATGGCCCCAAGCGCCACCGCCTGCGCCGATTTCGGCCCTGCGATCAGGCCAAAGCCCGCAGCGACCACCAGATAAAGGGCCAAAGCCAGAACGAAGGCCCGTGCCACCGCGCCAAGGCCGGGCACGGCGACCGGTCCGGGCCTGCGGATCGCGGCCACCGCCTGCACCGCCCCGCCCGATCCCAGGAAGGCATGCGCCTTGTACATGGAATGGGCGATGATGTGCAGAAGCGCCAGCGCCCAGAGGCCAAGCCCGCATTGCAGCAGCATGAACCCCATCTGCGCCACCGTCGACCAGGCCAGCGCCGTCTTGACCGCGCTTTGCGTCAGCATCACGACCGCCCCGAACAGCGCGGTGAACCCGCCAAGCATCACCAGCGCCGCCATCGCGCCCGCGCTTTCCTGCATGAGGCCCGCGAGGCGGATCATCAGGAAGCCGCCTGCGTTGATGATGCCCGCATGCAGCAGCGCCGAAACCGGGGTCGGTGCCTCCATCACCTCGGTCAGCCATCCGTGCAGAGGAAAGGCGGCTGTCTTGAGCATCGCGACCAGGACCAGAAGCGCCACCGCGATCTGCGCGGGCAAGGGCAGCCCGCCACCGGCCAGTTCGGTGATGCGGGCCACGTCGGTCGTGCTGAAGGCCAGCCACAACAGCCCCGCGGCAAGGACCAGAAGGACATCGCCCGCACCCCAGACCAGCGCGAATTTCGCGGCGGCCCGCTGCGCCTCGGCCCGGTCGGCATAGAACAGCAAGAGCCGGCGCAGCCCCGCTCCGACCGCGACAAAGCCCGCGATCAGAACCGCAAGGCTGCCCGACTGCACCAGCACCAGCACGGCGGCAAGCGTACCCAGCATCAGGCCGTGAAATGCGCCCTCGCGCGCCTCGCCGTCCAGATAGCTGCGCGAATAGCGCATGACCACCCAGCCGACGAAGGCCACCAGCAGCGCCATCGTGGCGCTGAGCGCATCCAGCCGCAGCGCAAGCCGCGCGATCCCGTCGCCAAGCGCAAGCGTCACCGGCCCCTGCATCACCAGCCGGACCAGTCCGGCCACCGCCATGAAAAGCGCCAGAAGGGCCGCGGCCTCGGCCAGGCGTGGCAACAGGCCGGGGCGGCGCCCCGGACGGATCAGCGCCAGAAGCGCCACGGCAATGGGGGCAAGCGGGGCAAGGAAACCAGGGGGAAGCAAGGCATCCATCTGTCGGATCTCCGGTTGGGCGAAGGTTGTGCGGCGAAATCCGCGCAAGTCAGCACCTAGCGCTTGCAAAAGTTTTATAAAATTACATATTTTATACCAAATCATTCTGTCTGATAGAACAATGCCGCAACTGAACCTGCACCATCTGCGGCTGTTCCGCGCCGTGGCCACCGATGGCACCCTGACCGGCGCGGCGCGGGCGCTGAACCTGTCGCAATCGGCGCTGTCCACGCAGATCCGGGCGCTTGAGGCGACGCTTGGCCATGACCTGTTCGAACGGCGCGGGCGGGGGCTTGTGCTGACCGAGGCCGGGCGGATCGCGCTGGACCATGCCGAGGCGATCTTCCGCACCGCCGAAGACCTGACCGCCACGCTGCGCGAAACCGGCGGGGCGCGGCGGATGCTGCGGGTGGGTGCGCTGGCGACGCTGTCACGCAACTTCCAGATGCAGTTCGTCCGCCCGCTGATCGGGCGCCCCGATGTCGAGGTCGTGCTGCGGTCGGGCTCGCAGGAAGAGTTGCTGAGGGCGCTGGATGCGCTGGCGCTGGACGTGGTGCTGACGAACCTTGCGCCCACACGGGATGCGACAAGCCCCTGGCTTGTGCATCGGCTGGATGAACAGCCGGTCAGCCTGATCGGCACACCTGCCCGTGCGGGCAAGGCGGCACGCGCGCCAGAGGCCGTTCTGGCAAGGGAACCGCTGGTCCTGCCCACGGTGGGCACGGCGCTGCGGTCGGCCTTCGATGCGATGGCGGCGCGCATGGGCATTGTCCCCGCGATCGCGGCCGAAGCAGATGACATGGCGATGCTGCGCCTTCTGGCGCGCGAGGGCGCGGGGCTTGCGGTCATCCCGCCGATCGTGGTGCGCGACGAACTGGCCAGCGGCGCGCTGACCGAGGCGGCGCGCCTGCCCGGCATTTCCGAGGTCTTCCTGGCCGTCACGCGGGAACGCCGCTTTCCCAACCGGCTGTTGTCGGGGCTTCTGGCCATGCCCGCGGCGCCACATCAGGTATGAAGGCGCCACCCGGCAGCCCGCCTCAGAAACCGACCCGCAACAGAAACCGGCCCGGAAATGCAGAACGGGGGCCGGTCGGGCCCCGTTCCGGCATCATCTGCGATCAGGATCAGCCGTCGATGCGGATGCGTTCGTTCTTCGGGTCAAACGGGCTGTCCTCGACCACGACGGCATCCCATTCCTTCAGCTGGATCTTGACCTTGAGCTTCGTGCCCACCTCGGCCAGGTCGGGGCGGACATAGCCCATGCCGATCTGCTTGCCGAAGGCCACCGAATACCCGCCCGAGGTCAGACGACCGACCTTGGCGCCATCCAGCAGGATCGCCTCCTTGCCCCAGGGATCGGTATCGTCCGGCCCGTCGATCAGAAGGGTCACGCATTTCGACCGGATGCCGGTATCCAGCATGGCCTGCTTGCCGCGGAACTCTTTCGACAGGTCGACGAAGCGATCCAGCGCCGCCTCCAGCGGGGTGGCATCGCGGCCCAGTTCGTTGCCGAAGGCGCGATAGGATTTTTCCTGCCGCAGCCAGTTCTGCGCGCGTGCACCCACCGGCTTCAGCCCGTGCTTTTCGCCCGCCTTCATCAACAGATCCCAAAGGTAGCGGCCGAATTCGACGGGATAGTGCAGTTCCCAGCCCAGTTCGCCCGTATAGGCCACACGCACCGCGCGCACCGGGCACATGCCCAGTTCGATGTCGCGATAGCTGAGCCAGGGGAAGCGCTTGTTCGACAGGACGGTGTCGGGGTCGCGGTCCTTGACGATCTCCTTCAGGATGGCCCGCGCATTCGGACCCGCCAGCGCGAAGACACCCCATTGCGTGGTGATGTCGTGAATGTCGATATGGCCACCACCCTGCGCCATGAAGTCTTCGGCCGACTTGATCAGGAAATCGGCGTCATAGGCCGTCCAGGCCCCGGCCGAGATCAGATAGTATTCGTCCTGCTTCAGACGCACGATGGTATATTCTGTCCGCGTGGTGCCGGCATCGGTCAGCGCATATGTCAGGTTGATCCGGCCCACATTCGGCAGCTTGTTGCAGGTGAACCAGTCAAGAAACGCCGTCGCGCCCGCGCCGCGCACCAGATGCTTGGTGAAGGCCGAGGCGTCGATGATCCCGCAGGTCGACCGGATCGCCTTTGCCTCTTCCACGGCATAGGGCCACCAGGCGCCGCGACGGAACGACCGGCTGTTGTGGTCGAAATCGGCGGGGGCATCCACGGGGCCATAGTAATTGGGCCGTTCCCAGCCGTTCACCTGCCCCATCTGCGCGCCAAGCGCGATCTGCCGGTCATAGGCGGGCGCGGTACGCAGCGGGCGGCAGGCTTCGCGCTCCTCGTCCGGGTGGTGCAGGATGAAGACGTGTTCGTAGCATTCCTCGTTCTTGCGCGCAGCATATTCGGTGGTCATCCAGTTGCCGTAACGCTTGGGGTCGAGGCTGGCCATGTCGATTTCGGCCTCTCCGGCGGTCATCATCTGCGCAAGGTAATAGCCTGTGCCGCCCGCCGCGGTGATGCCAAAGCTGAAGCCCTCGGCGATCCACATGTTGCGCAGGCCGGGAACCGGACCGACCAGCGGGTTGCCATCGGGGGTATAGCAGATCGGGCCGTTGAAATCGTCCTTCAGGCCCACCGTTTCCGAGGTCGGGATGCGGTGGATCATCGACATGTATTCCGCCTCGATCCGTTCCAGATCCAGCGGGAACAGGTCGGCCCGGAAGGATTCCGGCACGTCATAAAGGAACCGGGCCGGCGCGTTGCGTTCATAGGGGCCAAGGATCCAGCCGCCGCGTTCCTCGCGGACATACCATTTCGCATCGGCGTCGCGCAGAACCGGGTGTTCGGGGTTCCCGGCCTTGCGCCATGCGACCAGCGCGGGGTCGGGTTCGGTAACGATATACTGATGCTCCACCGGGATCGCGGGGATCTTGACGCCAAGAAGCCGCGCGGTGCGCTGTGCGTGATTGCCCGTGGCGGTCACGACATGTTCGGCGTGAATCTCGAACTTTTCCTCGCCCGCGACAAGGTTGCCGCCCTGTTCCACCATCCGCGTGACCGAGACGATCCATTCCGACCCGGTCCAGCGATAGCCGTCGACCTGGATCTTGCGTTCGATATGGGCGCCGTGCTGGCGTGCGCCCTTGGCCATCGCCTGCGTCACGTCGGCGGGGTTGATATAGCCGTCCTGCGGGTGGAAAAGCGCGCCCTTCAGATCCTCGGTGCGCACCAGCGGCCAGCGGTCCTTGATCTGCGCGGGGGTCAGGAATTCGTGATAGACCCCGGCGGTTTCCGCGACCGAGGAATAAAGCATGTATTCATCCATCCGGTCCTGGGTCTGCGCCATGCGCAGGTTGCCACAGACCGAAAAGCCCGCGTTCAGGCCGGTTTCGGCCTCGAGCCCCTTGTAGAAATCGACCGAATACTTGTGGATGTGGGTCGTGGCGTAGGACATGTTGAACAAGGGCAGAAGGCCCGCCGCGTGCCAGGTCGACCCCGATGTCAGTTCGTCCCGTTCGACAAGCATCGTGTCCCAGCCTGCCTTGGCCAGGTGATAGGCGATCCCGGTGCCGACGGCACCACCGCCGACGACAAGGGCTTTGACATGCGTTTTCATGCGGGCGACTCCTCAGGGGAAATTTTGCCCATCAATGCCAGAGGCCACGGCGAACGGGCAAGTCAGCCCGACCTGTTGCAGCAGAAAACGACATTCCTTCCCCATGCGCGACATGGTCGCGGCGCCGGGCCATAGGACGGGCCAGAGGACGGGCCAGAGGACGGGGCGGAAGACGGGGCGGAAGACGGGGGATCCGGCGGGGCATACGGCGGGGTGGGCAACGGGGCAAGGCCCGGCCCCACGGCCCTTGCCCGCCTAGCGCCCGCGCCCCAGCGAGGCCGAGGCGGCAAAGGCCAGCGCCGCCGCCGCCACGATCGAAGGGCCCGCCGGCGTATCGAGCCTGAGCGACGCCAGAAGCCCCAGTGCCACAGACGCCGCGCCGATGACCGAGGCGATCACCGCCATTCCTTCGGGGCTGCGGGCCAGCGAGCGCGCGGTTGCCGCCGGAATGATCAGCATCGCCGCGATCAGCAGGGCGCCCACGATCTTCAGCGCGACCGCGACCGCCACCGCCAGCGCCAGCGTCAGGATCAGCCGTTCGCGATCCGGGTTCAGCCCCGAAGCCGCCGCCAGATCCTCGGACAGGGTTGCCGTCAGCAGCGCCGACCAACGCCAGACAAGCAGCCCCAGCACCACGGCGGCCCCGGCCCAGATGAACAGAAGGTCCGCCCGGCTGACCGCAAGGATGTCGCCGAACAGATAGGCCGTCAGGTCCACCCGCGCGTCGGGCACGAAGCTGACCGCGACAAGCCCGAAGGCCAGCGCGGAATGGGCCAGAACCCCAAGCGTGGTGTCCAGCGCCCAGCCCCGCGCGGCCAGCGTGGCGACCGTCACCGCCATCACCAGCGCCACCGCCATCGTGCCAAGGCCGACCGGCAGGTCGCTGGCCAGCGCCAGCGCCACACCCAGAATCGCCGCATGGGCAGTCGCATCGCCGAAATAGGCCATCCGCCGCCAGACGACAAAAGACCCCAGTGGCCCCGCCGCCACCGCCAGCCCGATCCCGGCCAGCCCCGCACGGACCAGGAAATCGTCAAGCATGGTCATGCTCGTGCCGGTGGGAAGGTTCGGGGTGATGATGGGGATGGGCGTGATCGTGGCCATGCCCGTGGTCATGGTCGTGATCGTGGTCATGCACATGCTGGTAAAGGGCCAGCGCGCCCTGCGTGCCCAGACCGAACAGCGCCCGGTATTCGGGCGCGTTGGACACGACGCGCGGCGTGCCCTCGCAGCAGACATGGCCGTTCAGGCAGATCACCCGGTCGCTTGCCGACATCACCACATGCAGGTCGTGGCTGACCATCAGCACCCCCGCGCCGGTGTCGCGGCGCACCTCCTCGATCAGGCGGTAGAAGGCCGCTTCGCCCGGCTGGTCAAGGCCCTGCGTCGGCTCGTCAAGGATCAGGACCTGCGGCCGCTGCAACAGCGCACGGGCCAGAAGCACCCGCTGGAACTGGCCACCCGAAAGGCCTGCCATCGGCCTGTCGGCCACCTCGGGAACGCCGACGCGGGCCAGCGCGGCATCGGTTTCGGCCCGCCCGTGCCGGTCAGGGAGCGACAGGAACCGCCGCGCCGTCAGGGGCATCGTCCGGTCGACATGCAGTTTCTGCGGCACATAACCAAGCCGCAGGCCTTCGGCCCGCGTCACCCGCCCATGCGCCACCGGGACCATTCCCAGAAGCGCGCGCAAGAGGGTGGACTTGCCCGATCCGTTTGGCCCGAGGATGGTGACGATCTCGCCCGCGTCCAGATGGATCGACACATCGTGCAGCACCTCGGCCCCGCCCAGCCGGACGCAGATGTTTTCAGCCGCGATCAGGCTCATGCCGCGGCCTCCTTGCAGGCGGGGCAAAGGCCCAGGGCCTCGACATTCGCGCGTTCGACGGAAAACCCGATGGCGGCGGCGGCCGCGTCAAGGGCTGCGCGCACCGGGGCGGCCTGCGCCTCGGCCACGGCGTTGCAGCCGCGGCAGATCAGGAAGACGGGGGCGTGATCCTCGCCCGGATGCATGCAGGCCGCAAAGGCGTTCAGTCGCCGGATGCGGTGTGCAAGGCCTTGTTCCACAAGAAATTCCAGCGCCCTGTAGGCGACCGGCGGCTGATTGCCGAATCCGTCAGCGGCCAGGCGTTGCAGCACGTCATAGGCGCCCATCGCCCGATGCGATTCCAGCAGGATCTCCAGCGCGCGGCGGCGCACCGGGGTCAGCCGCACGCCGTTTTCCTCGGCGATCGCATCGGCCCGCGCCAGCACATCCTGCGCGCAATGGGCATGATCATGGCGCGAAAAGGCCAGATCGGGGGACGAACAGCCGGGGCAGTCGTGATCATGGGCATGGTTCGACACGGGAATCCCCTTGACCTGTTATGATATAACATACATATGACGGCACGATCCTGACGGAAGGCCCAGACCATGCGTTATATCATATCACTTTTTCTTGCCAGTACCGCCCTTCCCGCGATGGCCGATGCGCCGCGTGTCGTGACGGATATTCCCCCTGTCCAGTCGCTGGTGGCGCAGGTCATGGGGGATTTGGGCGAGCCTGCCGTCCTGCTGGAAAAGGGCGCCAACGCCCATTCCTTCCAGATGCGCCCGAGCCAGGCCGCCGAACTGGCCGAAGCCGATCTGGTGGTGTGGATCGGGCCGCAGTTGACGCCCTGGCTGGACCGTGCGCTGCAGGGTCTGGGCGAAGGCGCAGAGCGTCTGACCCTTCTGGACGCACCCGGCACCTACCGGCAGGACTTTGCCGACCATGACGCCAAGGCGGAGGACGGCGGCCACGATCATGACCACGACCACGACCATGAGGCCGAGACGGAAGCTGCCGGCCATTCCGACGGGGGCCATTTCGACGAGGGCCATGAGGACGGGGGCCACGAGGACGAGGGCCACGAGGACGGGGGCCACGAGGACCACGCCCATTCCGGGCTTGACCCGCACGCCTGGCTTGATCCCGCGAACGGGCGTGTCTGGCTGGACGTGATCGCCGCCGAACTGGGCCGGATCGACCCCGACAACGCCGCAGCCTATCAGGCCAATGCCGAAGCCGCGCGGGCGCGAATCACGGCGCTGGACGGCGAGTTGTCGGCCATTCTGGGTCCGGTGCGCGATCGTCCGTTCATGGTGGAACATGACGCCTACGGCTACTTCGCCGGGCATTACGGGCTGTCGGTGAAAGGTTCCGTCCGGCTTGGCGATGCGACAGAGCCGGGCGCGGCCCACCTGGCCGATCTGCGGAGCGGGCTTGAGGGCGTGGTCTGCGTCTTCCCCGAAGCCGGCCACGATCCGAAATCCACCGCCCTGCTGATCGAGGGCACGGATGTGCGCCTTGGCAGCGCGCTGGACCCAGAAGGCTCGATGATCGACCCCGGCCCGGACGCCTATGAAACCCTTCTGCGCGCCCTCGCCGGAACGCTGACCGATTGCCTGGCGCCCTGACGGCTTGACCTGATCCCGCCGCCGCCCCAAGGTCCGCCGGAACGGCAGGGGGGGGGGGCGGCGATGGCTTCGATCACGGCATTCGGCACGACCTTGCAGGGCGAGGCGGTACAGGCGATCCGGCTTGCCGCAGGCGGGCTTGAGGTGCGCCTCCTGACCCTGGGCTCCATCCTTCAGGCGGTGCGGATTGACGGGCACGGGCACAACCTGACGACGGGCTTCGATACGGTCGAAGCCTACCAGAAATCGACCGGCTGGCACGGCGCTCTGGTCGGGCCG
Organism: Aliigemmobacter aestuarii; assembly: GCF_004799285.1. GTDB lineage: Bacteria > Pseudomonadota > Alphaproteobacteria > Rhodobacterales > Rhodobacteraceae > Aliigemmobacter > Aliigemmobacter aestuarii. Next base: position 47,778 of record NZ_SSND01000002.1, read on the forward strand.
GTCGCCAACCGCATCGCGGGCGCCAGCGCCCGGATTGCGGGCCGCGACTGCAGGTTTCCCGCCAACGAGGCCGGGATCACAACGCTTCATTCCGGCGCGGCGGGCATCGACCGCAAGATCTGGACCATTGTCGAGGCGGCCGCCGACAGCCTGACACTGGCCGTCACGCTGCCCGAGGGCGAGGGCGGCTTTCCCGGCCACCGCCAGATCACCGCAAGATGGTGCATTCTGCCGCCTGCCACGTTGCGGCTTGACCTGACGGCGACGACGGACGCACCGACCATCCTGAACCTCGCCAATCACAGCTACTGGAACCTTGACGGCACTGCCTCATGGGCGGGCCATTCCCTGCGCATCGCGGCGGATGCCGTGCTGCCCGTGGACGACCGGGGCATCCCCACGGGCGAGGTCTGCCCGGTGGGGGCGATGGGGCTGGATTTCCGCACGCCGCGATTCGCCCGGCCCGGCGCGCCCGCGCTCGATCACAATTTCTGCCTCTCGGAACGGCGGATGCCGCTGCGCGCGATGGCCACGCTGACGGGGGCCAAGGGGATTGCGATGGAGATCGCCACCACCGAACCGGGGCTGCAGGTCTATGACGGGCGGCACCCGCGCCCCGGCGCGGCCCCCTACGAAGCGCTGGCGCTGGAGCCGCAGTTCTGGCCCGATGCCCCGCATCATCCGGGATTTCCCTTGATCGACCTTGCCCCCGGCCAGCCCTGGCGGCAGATCACGGAATGGCGTTTTTCGACGCCCTGACAGGAAACGGGCGCAGCCGGGGAAAGGACCGCGCCCGTATCTCGGGCCTCGTCGTTCAGCCCTCGACGCCCGCCCCCTTCGCACCGCGATACCATTCCACGATCTTCAGCCGTTCCTCGGGCTCCATGTAGGACAGGTTCGCCGGCGGCATCGCATGGGCGATCCCCGACTGCACATAGATCCGCCGCGCCTCGGCGGCGACCTGTTCGGGCGTTTCCAGCACGACGCCCTTGGGCGGCCAGTGCATGCCCTCCCAGGAAGGTTCGGCCGCGTGGCACATCGAACAGCGGCCCAGCACGATGTCGGTCACGTCCTCGAAACCTGGCGCCGAGGCATAGACCAGCGCCGCACCCTTCAGGCCCGCCTGCTGCTCGGCCGGTTCCTCGTGCCGGATCGACGACAGCCAGGCGATCACGATCATCAGCATGACGGTGGCGGCCCAGGTCCAGTGCGGCGCCCCCTTGCGGGCGTGCTGGGTGTTGAACCAGTGCCGGATCGTCACCCCCATCAGGAAGACAAGGCTCGCAATCGCCCAGTTGTAGGGCGTGGCGAAGGCCAGCGGGTAATGGTTGGACAGCATCAGGAAGATGACGGGCAGCGTCAGATAGTTGTTATGCGTGCTGCGCTGCTTGGCGATCTTGCCGTATTTCGCATCCGGCTTGCGGCCCGCCTGCAGGTCGGCCACCACGATCCGCTGGTTCGGCATGATGACGAAGAACACGTTGGCCGACATGATCGTCGCAGTGAAGGCCCCCAGGTGCAAGAGCGCAGCGCGGCCGCTGAACACCTGGGTGTAAAAGATGCTCATGCCGACCAGAACCACGAACAGCGCCACCATCAGCACGGTCTGGTTGGCATCGACGAAGACCTTGCAAAGCGTGTTGTAGGCGAACCAGCCGAAGGCCAGCGACGCCATCGAGATCAGCGCACCCTGCCAGACGGGAATGTCCAGCACATTGGCGTCGATCAGGTAAAGCTCACCCCCGAGGTAATAGACAAGCACCAGCATCGCAAAGCCGGTAAGCCAGGTGGAATAGCTTTCCCATTTGAACCAGACCAGACCGTCGGGCATGTTCGCGGGCGCCACCAGATATTTCTGGATATGGTAGAAGCCGCCGCCATGCACCTGCCATTCCTCGCCATCGGCACCGGTCGCCAGGTTGCGGTCCCGGTGCAGGCCAAGGTCCAGCGCGATGAAATAGAAGGACGACCCGATCCAGGCGATCGCGGTGATCACATGCGTCCATCGCACCGCGAATTCCAGCCATTCCCACATCACGGCAAGATCGTACATGCCAAAGCCCCCGCTGATCGCCCCTGTTCGCCGCAAAGGCTATACCCAGCCCCACCTTTCTGTTAATTCTTCAAATGACCAAGGACTTTCAAACATGGCCGAAGAATTGCCGGGGCGCGACTGCCGATGTCCTATGTGAACAACATCAAGATGTTCGTCCGTGTCTACGAATTGGGCAGCATGAGTGCGGCCGCCCGCGACCAGCGCACGTCGCCTGCCGTCGCCTCGGCGCGAATCTCGGAACTGGAAAAGCATCTGGGCATCCGCCTGTTCAATCGCACCACACGCAGCCTTCAGGCCACCGAGAATGGCCGCATCTTCTATGAAGGCGCCAAGCGCGTGCTCGAAGCGATCGACGAGGCCGAGGCCGCCGTCGTCGATGTCACCAAGAACCCGCGCGGCACGATCTATGTCGCGGCCCCCCTGGGGATCGGGCGACGCTTCATCGCCCCGCAGGTCCCTGCCTTCAAGGACCTCTACCCCCAGATCGAGGTGCGCCTGCGCCTGTCCGACCGCATCATCGACGTGACCGCCGAAGGGCTGGACATGGCCTTTCATCTGGGCCGGCTGGAGGATTCCACGCTCAAGGTGCGGCTGATTGCCGATTGCCCGCGCGTGCTCTGCGCTGCCCCCGACTATATCGAACGGCGAGGCATGCCGCTCGATGGCGCGGCGCTGGTGTCGGACCGTCATGACTGCCTGAACCTGCGGTTTCCCGGCGCCAAGGAATTCCAGTGGACGCTGCAGACCGCTGACGGGCCGCGGCGGTTCGAGATCACCGGCCCCTTCGAATCCGACGACGGTGACGTGCTGACGGGATGGGCGCTGGACGGGCGCGGCATCATCATGAAACCCTGGTTCGACGTGGCCGATCACCTGCGCGCCGGGCATCTCGTGCCGGTGGCCACCGCCACGCCGCCCCTTCCCGTGCAATTGTCACTGGTCAGCCAGCACCGCCGCCTGAAGGACCCCAAGGTGCGGCTGTTCTCGGATTTCATGGCCCAGCACATCCGCGAGACGATGCGCCGTGCGACCGAGGGCCTGTCGCTTCCGGGCGCGGCCTGACGGCGGATGCCCCGCCGATGTCCCCGCCGATGTCCCCGGCCGTCTCTCCACCAGTCCCTTCTGCCCTGATCCGCCTCTGGGATCGCCCGCCGCTTGCCATCGACCACAGGCCGGGCACCGGCGACGGGATGGTCCTGTCCTTCGCGTCGGTCGGGCACGATCCGGCCCGCCCGCCCGCGCCCGAATTCCTGCGCAGCGCCACGGCGGGCGGGCGCGCGGCCCTCTTCATCAGCGACGCCAGCCGCAGCTGGGCCAATGCCCCCGACTGGCCCGAGGCGCTGGCAACAGCCCGCGACCGGACGGGCCGGGGACCCGGCACCCGGCTTCTGGCCCTCGGCGTGTCGATGGGCGGCTTCTCGGCGCTGGCCGCCGGAACGGTCCTGCCGCTGGCCGCCATCCTCGCCATCGGCCCGCAATACAGCGTCAATCCCGCCCTGATGCCTGATGAGACAAGGTGGCGCGACTGGACCGCACGGATCACGGACTGGCGCTTTCCCGTGGCGCCCCTGCCGGAAGGCCCTTGGATCGTCCTGATGCACGGCCTCGCCGATGATGCCCGTCAGGCGCGCGCCTTCCCCGAACGACCGGGCGTGGATCATATCCTTTTTCCGGGCATCCCGCATTCCGACCTTGCCGCGCATCTGAAGGCGCGGGGCGTCCTTGCCGGCCTGATCGAGGCGGCGCTCCAGGACGACCGCCGCCGCCTCCTGCGCATCACGTCCGGCGCGGGCGGCGTCTTGCGCCGCAGGACTCCCGCCCTGCTTCAACCTGACTGAAATACCCCGGGGGTCCGGGGGCGGCGCCCCCGGCCACGGCCTTACGACCCGCGATAGGTGGAGTAGGCGAAGGGCGAGATCAGCAAGGGCACATGGTAGTGCTGCGCCGGATCGGGAATCCCGAAGCGGATCGGAATCTCGTCCAGAAACAGGGGGCCCGCGCCAGCCTGAACGTCGGCCTGCCCGCTCGCGCGCAGGTAATCACCCGCGGCAAAGACCAGTTCATAGACGCCCGCCGCCATCCCGTCGCCCGACAGCATGGGCTGGTCGGTGCGCCCGTCATGGTTGGTCACGGTGCGCGCGATTTCGGTCCGCGCCGTCCCGTCGATCCGGTAAAGCGTGATCACCACGCCCTCCGCCGGCTTCCCCCGCGCCGTGTCCAGCACATGAGTCGACAACCGTCCGCCCGCCATCCGCGCCTTCCTTTCATGCATCCCTGCGGCGACTATGCCCGTTTTTCCGGCCTCTGGCGACTGCTCCGCCCCGAGAAAGGTCTTTCTTGGATTATTTGAAAAACGTTCCGGCATTCTGCGCATATCGTTGAAAGAGGGACAGGACAGGGAACACTCCGGTGACAGCACGCTATCCGCGCGACTTCCGCGGGCATGGGCCCGACGCACCCGATGCCGCATGGCCGGGCGGTGCGCGGATCGCCATCAGCCTTGTGCTGAACTACGAGGAGGGCGGCGAGAACTGCCTTCTGCACGGCGACGCGCAGTCCGAGGCCTTCCTGTCCGACATCGCCGGGGCTGCGCCCTGGGCCGGGCAGCGCCACTGGAACATGGAATCGATCTACGACTACGGCGCGCGCGCCGGGTTCTGGCGGCTGCACCGGCTGTTCACGGGGATGGACATCCCGGTGACGGTCTACGGGGTGGCCACGGCGCTGGCGCGCAACCCCGAACAGGTGGCTGCGATGATATCCGCGGGATGGGAGATCGCGAGCCACGGGCTGAAATGGGTGGAACACCGCGACATGCCCGAAGAGGTGGAGCGCGCGCAGATCGCCGAGGCGATCCGGCTCCACACCGAGGTGGTGGGAGAGCCGCCGCGCGGCTGGTACACCGGACGCTGTTCGATGAACACCGTGCGCCTGACCGCCGAGACCGGGCAGTTCGACTGGATATCGGACACCTATGACGACGACCTGCCCTACTGGATGGACGTCGGCGACCGCGATCAGTTGGTCATTCCCTACACGCTGGAAGCCAATGACATGCGCTTTGCCACGGCGCCGGGTTACATCACGGGCGAACAGTTCTTTCAGTATCTGAAGGACGCCTTCGACACGCTCTATGCCGAAGGCTGCGAGGGCCAGGCCAAGATGATGTCGGTCGGCCTGCACTGCCGCCTGATCGGACGACCGGGCAAGATCGCGGGGTTGAAGCGGTTTCTTGACTATGCCCGCGGGCATCAGGGCGTCTGGTTCCCGCGCCGGATCGACATCGCGCGGCACTGGGCCGAAACCCACCCGCCGCGCCGCTTCGAAAGGCCCAGCCGGATGGACCGCGCGCGGTTTGTCGAACGCTTTGGCGGGATCTTCGAACACAGCCCCTGGATCGCCGACCGCGCCTTCGATCTTGAACTGGGCCCCGCGCATGACAGCGCCACGGGGCTGCACAATGCGCTGGCGCGGATCTTCCGGTCGGCCAGCCGCGCCGAACGGATGGGCGTGCTGACCGCACATCCTGATCTGGCCGGAAAGCTGGCGCAGGCAAAGCGGCTGACCGCAGAATCCACCGCCGAACAGGCCTCGGCCGCGCTTGACGCGCTGACCGACGAGGAACGCGCGACGTTCGGGCGGCTGAACGCCGATTACGTGGCCAAGCACGGCTTTCCCTTCATCATCGCCGTACGCGACAACACCAAGGCCACGATCCTCGATGCGTTTCTCGCGCGGATCAACAACGACACCGAAACCGAGTTCGCCACCGCCTGCCGCCAGGTCGAACGGATCGCCGAACTGCGGCTGAAGGACATCCTGCCATGACCGGTTACTATGCCCCGAAAGGCGGGCTTCCGCCGCAATCCGCCCTGATGACGCAGCGGGCGGTCTTCACCGAGGCCTATGCCTTCATCCCGAAGGGCTGCTTTTCGGACATCGTGACAAGCTATCTGCCGGGTTGGGACAACACCCGCCTGTGGATGATCGCACGCCCGATGTCGGGCTTTTCGGAAACCTTCAGCCAGTATGTGATGGAGGTCGGCCCCGGTGGCGGCTCGGACCGCCCCGAAAACGATCCCGAGGCGCAATCGGTGATCTTCATGACCGAGGGCGAGGTCTGGCTGTCGATCGACGGTCAGGAACATGACCTGGGTCCCGGCGGCTATGCCTATATTCCGGCGGGCAGCGACTGGATGGTGCGCAACGCCCATTCCGCCCCGGCCCGCTTCCACTGGTTGCGCAAGATCTGGGAACCGGCCGAAGGGATCGACAGGCCCGAGGCCTTCGTGACCTCTGACCAGGAGATCGCGCCGATCGCGATGCCCGACACCGATGGTCGTTGGGCCACCACCCGTTTCGCCGACCCGACCGACCTGCGCCACGACATGCATGTGAACATCGTCACCTTCCAGCCGGGCGGGCTGATCCCGTTCGAGGAAACCCATGTGATGGAACACGGGCTTTACGTGCTTGAAGGCAAGGCCGTCTACAAGCTGAACCAGGACTGGGTCGAGGTCGAGGCGGGCGATTTCATGTGGCTCAGGGCCTATTGCCCGCAGGCCTGCTATGCGGCCGGTCCCGGCCCGTTCCGCTATCTGCTATACAAGGACGTCAACCGCCACGCCCGGCTGCGCGGCCCCTGGAGCCGGTCCGGCTGATGGCCGCGCCGCGCCAGATCAACGCCGCCCCGCTGACGGCCCCGGCCTTCGCCCCCTTCGGCGACGTGCTTGAGGTGGCGGGCGATTTCCGCGTGATCAACGAAGGGCTGTGCCACCGCCACCACGATCTGGCGCGGCTGGATTTCGGCCCCGGCGGCCGGGCAGGGATTTCGGTCTTCGACGCGCAGGCGCGCGCCCTGCCCTATGATTTCACGCTGGTCGAACGCCATCCCGACGGCAGCCAGGCTTTCGTGCCGATGACCGCCGCGCCCTTCCTGATCATCGTGGCGCCCGATCTGGGGCAAAGGCCGGGCAATCCTGTCGCCTTTCTCAGCAACGGCGCGCAAGCGATCAACTTTCACCGTGGCACATGGCACGGGGTGCTGACGCCCCTGTCGGAACCGGGTCTGTTTGCGGTGATCGACCGTATCGGCCCGACGCCGAACCTTGAGGAATTCCGCTATGACGCGCCCTGGCGCGTGGTGGCGGCGTAATCGAACCCGGTCGAAGACCGGGCAGACTAACCGGACCGCGACCCAGGGGGGCGGCGCGGAGACGGCGCGAATAATCAGACACCCCCCAGGGAAAGGAAACGTGTACAATGGTTGATACCTCACTTGGGACGCCGGCGCAGCTGCGCGACCCCGATTACATGCCACCGATGGCCAAGGCCGTGCCTTTGGGCATCCAGCATGTGCTTGCGATGTTCGTTTCGAACGTGACGCCGGCGATCATCGTCTGCGGGGCGGCCGGAATCGGTTTCGGTTCGGATCAGGGGGCGCTCGGCTTCCCGGACATGACCTACATGATCCAGATGTCGATGCTGTTTGCCGGCATCGCGACGCTGTTCCAGACGATCGGCGCAGGCCCGGTGGGCGCCCGCCTGCCGATCGTCCAGGGCACCTCGTTTGCCTTCGTGCCGATCATGATCCCTGCGGTTGCGGGGCTTGGCACCGGTGGCCTTGCGGGGCTGATGACCGGGGTGTTCCTCGGGGGCATCTTCCACTTCATGCTGGGCTTCATCGTCGGCAAGATCCGCTACGCCCTGCCGCCGCTGGTCACCGGCCTGATCGTGCTGATGATCGGTCTGGCGCTGGTCAAGGTCGGCATCCAGTATGCCGCCGGCGGCGTCCCCGCGATGGAAGCGGGAATGCGCGCCATCGCCGAAGCAAAGGCCGCGGGCACGCCCGTTGACTGGTCCACCATCAAGTTCGGCAGCTTCTCGCAATGGCTGCCCGCGCTTGTGGTGATCGTGGTCACGCTGGCGATCAAGTTCTTCATGCGCGGGTTCATGGCCGTGGCGGCGGTGCTGGTCGGCATCATCGCGGGCTATCTGGTCGCGCTGATGATGGGGCAGGTCAGCTTTGCCTCGGTCGGGCGTGCGGGCTTCTTTGCCCTTCCGAACCCGTTCAAATGGGGCTTCCACATCGACATCGCCATCATCGTCGGCATGTGCTTCATGGCCGTCGTCTCGGCCATCGAGACCGTGGGCGACGTTTCGGGGATCACCAAGGGCGGTGCCGGACGCGAAGCGACCGACAAGGAAATCTCGGGCGCGACCTTTGCCGACGGTGCGGGAACCGCTGTGGCCGGGATCTTCGGCGGACTGCCGAACACCTCGTTCAGCCAGAACGTGGGCCTGATCGCCATGACCGGCGTGATGAGCCGCCATGTGGTGACCATCGGCGCGATCTTCCTGATCGTCTGCGGCCTGATCCCCAAGGTGGGCGCCGCGATCAACACCGTGCCTATCAACGTGCTGGGCGGCGGTGTGGTGGTGATGTTCGGCATGGTCTGCGCCGCGGGCGTGAACATGCTGTCCGAGGTGAAATGGAACCGCCGGAACATGGTGATCTTCGCCACTGCCCTGTCGGTCAGCCTTGGCCTGCAACTGGTGCCCGAAGCGCTGCAGCACATGGGCCGCACGGCGCAGATCCTGCTGACCTCCGGCCTGCTTCCGGCCGCCGCGATCGCGATCACGCTGAACCTTGTCCTGCCGGAAGAGCTGAACGACTGACCGCGACCTGAAGCCAACCCACGGCCCCCGCCTTGCGCGGGGGCCTTTTTCGTGGCCATCTGCGCCCATGACGCATCCGATCACCCCCGATCTGGCAGGCCCCCTGCTGACATCGCCGCCGCCCGCCCATCCGGTGGACGAGGTTCTGGCGCTGGCGCGCGCCCATTTCGGCCTGACCGGGCAGGCGCGCCGCCTGACCTCGGAACGCGACCTGAACCTGTTCCTCGACGGGCCGGAAGGCCGCTTTGTCGTCAAGGTGACGAACGCGGCCGAACCGGCCGAGGCGACCGATTTCCAGACCCGTGCGTTGCGCCACATCGCCAGCCGCGACCCCGCGCTGCCTGTGCCCCGCGTGGTGCCCGCACTGGACGGGTGCGCTGCCGTGCCCTTGCCGGGCGGCCATCTGCTGCGGGTGCTGAGCTGGGTCGAGGGCCTGCCGATGCATCAGGCCACGCCCTCGGACGGCCTGCGCGCCAGCCTTGGCGGAATGGCCGCGCGGCTGACCCGCGCGCTTGAAGGTTTCGCCCATCCCGCCGCCGCCCATGTCCTGCAATGGGACATCAAGCAGGCCGCGGGCCTGCGGCCGATGCTTCCCGCGATCGCCGACCCCGACCTGCGCGCGCTGGCCACGGACTGGATCGACCGCTTCGACAGCGCGATCGCCCCGCGGCTGCCGGACCTACCCTGGCAGGTCGTCCACGCCGACCTGAACCCGCACAATGTGCTGATGGACCCGGACGACCCCGCGTCGGTGGCCGGCGTGCTGGATTTCGGCGACATGGTGGAAACCCCGCGCATCTGCGACCTGGCGGTCGCGGCAAGCTATCACTGCGACCCGGCCGCGCCCGTCCTGTCGCTGGCCGGGGTGATCCGCGCCTGGCACCGCATCCTGCCGATGACACCGGGCGAACAGGCGCTGATTCTCGATCTTGCGGCGATCCGGATGGTGACGACCATCACGCTGGCCAGCTGGCGCGCGGCGCGCTATCCGGACAATGCCGCCTATATCTTGCGCAACCTGCCCGCATCCTCTGCCGGGCTTCAGGCCCTGTCGGCCCTGCCGCGCGACCTCGCCCGATCCCGCCTTGCCGCCGAACTGGAGTCACAGCCATGACCGATCCGCAACCGAAACCCGGCGTCATGGTCAATGCCTATGTCCCCGGAAAGGGCGACCTGCCGCCCGATGATGCAGCCCTCGTCGCCCGCAGGCAGGCGGCGCTTGGCCCCGCCTACCGGCTGTTCTACGAAACCCCGGTGCACCTGGTGCGGGGCGAAGGCGTCTGGCTCTATGACCGGCAGGGCGAGGCCTATCTCGACACCTACAACAACGTGGCCTGCGTGGGCCACTGCCACCCCCATGTCGTGCAGGCGATGACCGCGCAGGCCGCCACCTTCGCCAGCCACACGCGCTATCTGCACGATACGGTGGTGGATTATGCCGAACGCCTGCTGGCCACCATGCCCGCCGGAATCGGGCACATGATGTTCACCTGTACCGGGTCCGAGGCGAACGACCTTGCCTTCCGCATCGCGCGCGAGGCGACCGGAGGCACCGGCATCATCGTGACCGAGAACGCCTATCACGGTGTCACGCTGGCGGTGGCAGAAGCCTCGCCCTCGCTTGGCACGGGCGTCCCGCTCGGCGCGCATGTCCGCACCATCCCGCCGCCCGACCCGGCGCGGCTTGGCCCCGATGTCGGCACGGCCTTCGCCGCCGAGGTGCAGCGCGCGATCGACGACCTGAAGCGCCACGGCATCCGCCCCGCAGCGCTTCTGGTCGACACGATCTTTTCCTCGGACGGGGTCTTTGCCGATCCGCCCGGCTTCCTCGCCCCGGCGGCCGATGCGATCCGTGCTGCAGGCGGCCTCTTCATCGCCGACGAGGTGCAACCGGGCTTCGGGCGCACCGGCGCGGGCATGTGGGGCTTTGCCCGCCACGGGCTCGTTCCCGACATGATCAGCATGGGCAAGCCGATGGGCAACGGCTATCCGGTCGCGGGCCTTGCGATGCGCCCCGACGTGATCGCCGAATTCGGCGCCCGCGCGCGCTATTTCAACACCTTCGGCGGCAATGCCGTGGCCGCCGCCACCGCCGCCGCCGTGCTGGACGTGATCGAGGACGAGGGCCTGATCGCCAATGCCCGCGACGTCGGCGCCTATCTGCGCGACGGCCTTGCCGACCTATGCCGCCGCCACGAGACATTGGGCACGATCCGCGCCGCGGGCCTGTTCATCGGGGCCGACATCCTGACCGACGGCAAGCCCGACGGTGCCCGCGCTGTCCGCGTCGTCAACGCGCTGCGCCGCAACCGCGTGCTGATCTCGGCCTCGGGCCCCAGGGGCGAAAGCCTCAAGATCCGCCCGCCCCTGCCGTTCTCGCGGGCGAATGCCGATCTTTTCCTTGACCGGCTGGATCAGGCGCTGAAGGCCAACTGACCTTCATTCTGGGTCAAATATCCCGGGGGATCCGGGGGGCAGCGCCCCTTGGCTAAAATTCTTCGTACGAAGAATTTCAGCCCCCCATCCGCCGCGCCACGTCCAGCATGCGGTTGGAAAAGCCCCATTCGTTGTCATACCAGCCAAAGACCCGCAAAAGCCCGCCGGCTGTCGTCCGTGTCTCGGGGCAGGCCATCACGATGCTTTCCGGCCGCGCCCGAAGGTCCGTGGACACCAGGGGCCGGTCCGTGGCGCCGATCACGCCGCCCGCTGCGCGGAAGGCCGCGTTCACCGCCTCGATCTCCGGGCGCGCCTCGGTCAGCACGGTGAAATCCACTGCCGAAACGCTGGCCGTCGGCACCCGCACCGCAGCCCCCTCGATCCGCCCGGCAAGATCCGGCAGAACCCGGTCCAGCAATCTTTGCGCGCTGGTCGTCGTCGGCACCATCGACAGCGCCGCCGCGCGCGAGCGTGCGAAATCCGCTGCGGGCGCATCCACCGTGGGCTGGCTGCCCGTGTAGCAATGGATCGTCGTCATCCAGCCGGTGACGATCCCCCATTCAGCATGGATCAGCCGCGCCAGCGGCGCCAGCGCGTTCGTCGTGCAGGAGGCGTTCGACACGATCCGATGATCGCCCAGCGACGCCTCGTTCGCGCCAAGGACCACGGTGAATTCCGCCGCCGATGAGGGCCCCGAGATCAGGATCCGCCCGGCCCCCGCGCGCAGGCCGCGTTCGGCCACCTCGCGTGCCTCGGCCCGGCCGGTGCATTCCATCACCAGATCGACCCCCGAAAGGTCCAGCGTCGAGATGTCGGGCGTCCGGTGCAGCGGAATCGCGCGGCCGTCCACGACCAGCGCCCCATCCGCAAGCGCGACGCTGCCCTGCCAGGGGCCGAAGACGCTGTCATATTCGAACAGATAGGCGCACATCTCGGGCGCGGCGATGTCGTTGATCCCCGCGATCTCGATTCCGGGGCCAGCGCCTTTCGCCCAGGCACGCAGGACGCTGCGGCCGATCCGCCCAAACCCGTTGATGAAGACCCGCATGGCGCGCCCCTGTGCCTTGTCTCGTGCCGCGATGCGCAGTCAGATCACGCCTGACCGCCGCCCGCAACCAGCGAAACCAAACTTGATCAAAAGGATAGGGCCTCTGCCCCGCGGCTGCCGGGCGCTTTCAGACCAAAACCTCGATCCCGAGGCCCCGCTCCTCGGCGCGGCGCAGCGCGATCCCTGCCACCGCCAGATCCTGCAAGCCGACGCCAGTTCCGTCAAAAAGCGTGATCTCGTCGGGCGACCGGCGACCAGGATGCGCGCCGGTCAGAACCTCACCCAGGGGTGTGATCGCCTCGGCCCGCAGGCTGCCCGCGGCCACCGCATGCTGCGCCTCGCCGATCGTGATGCTTTGCGCCACCTCGTCGGTGAAGACCCGGGCCGAAGCCACAAGGGCTGGATCGACCTCCTGCTTGCCCTTCGTGTCGGTGCCCATGCAGGCCAGATGGGTGCCGGGCGCGACATGTGGGGCCATCAGGCTGGCCGCCGGGGCCGAGGTGATGGTGATGATCGCATCGGCCTCGACCATCCGCTCCAGCGGCACGGCCTCGAACGGAAGGCCCAGTTCGGCCGCCACCGCACCAAGGCGCGGCAGCATCTCGGGGTGCAGGTTCCAGGCGATGACCCTTTCGAAGCGGCGCACCCGCGCCGCCGCGCGCAATTGGAACTGCGCCTGATGCCCGGCGCCCACGATGCCCAGCACGCGCGCCTCGGGCCGGGCCAGCCGGTCGATCGAAATCGCACTCGCTGCGGCGGTGCGCAGCGCGGTCAAGAGGTTGCCGCCCACCATCGCGCGGGGCACTCCGGTTTCCGGGTCGAACAGGATCACCACCGACTGGTGGTTGATCATGCCCCGCGCGGCATTGCCGGGAAAATATCCGCCCGATTTCACGCCCAGTGCCCCCGGCATGATCCCCGACTTGAAGCCGTATTGCCGCCCCTCGCCCAGTGCCTCGCGCACGACGGGAAAATTCCGCGCCTCGCCTTCGGCCATCGCGGCAAAGGCGGCCTCGACGGCGGCGTGGGCGTCTTCGGGGGTGACCAGATCGGCGATCAGGGATTCGGGGATGATAAGCATGGGGGCCTCGTTTCCCGCCGCACCGGCGGGGTGGATCGGAATACCGGGTGGCCCCGCCCAGGGGGCCGCCCGGTCAACGGGTCTCAATAAGCCTTGCCGCGCGCCGAGACGGGCCAGACGCATTCGACCTTGCCGTTCCGCACGCCCACATACCAGTCATGCACGTTGCAGGTCGGATCGCAGTGACCGGGCACGAGGCGCAGCTTGTCGCCCACCTTCAGAACGCCCTGCGAATCCTCGATGACGCCGTGTTCGTCGCTGCACTTGATGTATTTCACATCTGTCCGGCCGAAGATCACCGGCAGGCCGCTGTCCACCGATTGCGCCTTGAGCCCTGCATCGCAGATCGCCCGGTCGGCCTTCACATGGCTCATGACGCTGGTCAGGATGAACAGCGCATTCTCGAACTCGGTCTGGTCGATGCGGTTCCCGTCCTTGTCGAGGATCCGGCCGTAATCGGCATCCATGAAGGCATAGGAGCCGCACTGCAATTCGTTGTAAACGCCCGAGTTACCTTCGAAGTAATAGGAGCCGGTGCCGCCGCCGCCGACGATGTCGCAGGTCAACCCCTCGGCCGCCAGCGCATCGACCGCGTCCTTCACCATCGCCACGGCGATGTCGATCTTGGCCTTGCGGTCCTCATAGCGGTCCATGTGCTGCATCGCGCCCTGATAGGCCTGGATGCCCGCGAAACGCAGCCCCGGCGCCGCCGCGATCGCCTTCGCAAGCGCCACCACGGCGGGGGTCGAGGTCACGCCGCAACGCCCCGCGCCGCAGTCGATTTCCACCAGACATTCGATCTGCGTGCCATGCCTGACCGCCGCCGCCGACAGGTCGGCCACATTGGCCGGATCGTCAACACAGACGATCGCCCGCGCGCCCAGCTTCGGCAGCCGCGCCAGACGGTCGATCTTGGCCTTGTCGCGCACCTGATTGCTGACCAGCACATCCCGGATACCGCCACGGGCAAAGACCTCGGCCTCGCTGACCTTCTGGCAGCAGACCCCGCAGGACCCGCCCAGACGTTCCTGCAGCTTCGCCACGTCCACCGACTTGTGCATCTTGCCATGCACCCGGTGGCGGACGCCCACCGCACGCGCGAAATCGCCCATCTTCACGATGTTGCGTTCCAGCGCGTCCAGATCCAGCACCAGGCACGGCGTCTGGATGTCGGCCTCGTCCATCCCCGGCAGGGCGGGGATGTCGTAACCCACTTCCAAACCATCGAAATTCGCATGCGTGTTCATGGTCTTACCCTTTCATCCAAGGCAGGCGGTCAAGGTCCACATTGCCGCCGGTAATGATCACCCCGACGCGCTTTCCGCGGAAAACCTCGGGGTTCTTCAGGATCGTCGCCAGCGGCACGGCGCAGGACGGCTCGATCACGATCTTCATCCGCTTCCACGTCGTCTTCATCGCCTCGACGATCTCGTCCTCCTCAGCGGTCAGCACATCGGTGACGTGGTTCTTCACGAAATGCCAGGTCAGGTCCTTCAGCGGCACCTTCAGCCCGTCGGCCACCGTTTCCGGCGCGTCATCGGCGATGATATGGCCCGCGCGGAAGCTGCGTGCCGCATCGTCGGCGTTCTTCGGCTCGGCGGCATAGATCCTGACCCCCGGCGCGATATTGGAAAGCGTCAGGCACGTGCCCGAGATCATGCCACCGCCCCCGATCGGCGCCACGACCGCCTCCAGCCCCTCGACCTGCTCCATCAGCTCGCGCGAACAGGTGCCCTGCCCCGCGATCACGCGCGGATCGTTGTAAGGATGGACGAATTCCGCCCCCGTGCGGGCCTGAACCTCGGCAAAGACCGCCTCGCGGCTGGTGGTCGAGGGTTCGCATTCCGTGATCTGACCGCCATAGCCGCGCACGGCATCCTTCTTGGCCTGCGGCGCGGTGCGCGGCATCACGACATGGCAGGGAATGCCCCGCCGACCGGCCGCATAGGACAGGCTCAGCGCATGGTTGCCGCTGGAATGGGTGGCCACACCCTTCGCCGCCTCCGCGTCGCTCAGCCCGAAAACCGCGTTGCAGGCCCCGCGCACCTTGAAGGCGCCCGCCTTCTGGAAGTTCTCGCACTTGAAGAACAGCTCCGCCCCCGTCAGCGCGTTCAGATAGGACGAGGTCAGCACCGGCGTGCGGTGAACGTAAGGGCGGATCCGCTCATGCGCCGCGATCACATCGTCAAACTCGGGGATCACCATCCCCTCCATCGTCTTCATCTCAAGCCCTTTCATTCTGGCTCAAATATCCTCGGGGGGTCCGGGGGGCAGACAGCCCCCCGGCCTTCCCGCCTATTCCGCCGCCATGGCCAGCGCCGGCACGCTGCCGCGGAACCAGTCCTGCGCCGCGGCCACGCCCGATCCAAGCCGCACGTTCCAGCCAAGATCGGCCATGCACATCTCGGCCGTCGCCAGACCCGACAGCACCATCACGTCGGTCAGCATCCCCAGATGTCCGATGCGGAACACCTTGCCCGCGACCTCGCCCAGACCCACGCCGAAGGCCATGCCGTACTTGTCGGCGGCCAGTTTCACGAGGTCGGTGCCGTTGCAGCCCTCGGGCACGACAACCGCCGTCACCGTGTCCGAGAAAAGATCGGGCGTCGCCGCGCAGGGGCGCATGCCCCAGGCCGCCACCGCCCGGCGCACGCCTTCGGCCAGCCGATGATGGCGGGCAAAGACGGCCTCCATCCCCTCGTCCTCCAGCATCTCGACCGACCGGGCGAGGCCGGCGATCAGCCCCACCGCCGGGGTGTAGGGATAGCCACCGGCGGCATAGGTGCGCGCCATGTCGCGGAAGTCGAAAAAGGTGCGCGGCAGGGTCGCGCTTTCCATCGCGTCCAGCGCCTTGCGGCTGACACCCACGATGGCCAGGCCCGCGGGCAGCATGAACCCTTTCTGGCTGCCGGTCACGGCGATATCGACGCCCCAGCCGTCCATCTCGAACGGCATGGAGGCGATCGAGGACACGCCATCGACGAACAGCATCGCCGGGTGGCCGGCGGCATCCATCGCACGGCGGATGCCCGCGATGTCCGACCGCACGCCGGTTGCGGTTTCGTTATGGGTGGCCAGCACGGCCTTGATGCTGTGGCCCGTGTCGGCCCGCAGCGCGGCCTCGATCGCGGCCAGCGGCGCGCCCTGACCCCAGGGCGTTTCGATGATCTGCACCTTCAGCCCGTGGCGCTGGCACATGTCGATCCAGCGGTGGCTGAACATGCCGAAGCGCGCGGCCAGCACCGTATCACCGGGGCTGAGCGTGTTGGTGATCGCCGCTTCCCATCCGCCGGTGCCGGTCGAGGGGAACAGGAAGACTTCGCCCGTGGCCGTCTTCAGGATGCGCTTCACACCCTCCAGCGCAGGGCGAAAGACCTTGCCGAAGGCCGCCGAGCGATGGTCGATCGTCGGCATGTCGCAGGCTTTGCGAAGGGCTTCGGGAATGTTGGTCGGGCCGGGAATGAACACCGGGTTCTGCAGGGACATGGCCGCCTCCGTTCAGGATCTGCACACAGACTATGCGCCCGGCCACCCACCTGCAATTTTTTCGAAAAAATTTTTCATCATGCACGGTCTTCCAGATTGCCTGCGCAATTTCATGGTGTTATGATTTTTTCACATGATGGTTTACGTTTTCAGAAAGTAAAAAATGGTGCAGAAACCTGTCCCGCGCCCGCGCGGCCGGCCCAAGGCCTTTCATGACAAGACAGACCAGAACACCGTGCAGTCGCTGGACCGCGCGCTGTCGCTCTTGGAACGGCTGGCAGCGTCCTCGGGGATGACTCTTTCGGAACTGGCGACCGATACGGACGAATCCGTGGCGACCGTCTATCGGGCGCTTGTGACGCTCCAGACGCATGGCATGGTCGAGGCAGAGGAACCCGGACAGGTCTGGCATGTCGGCGCCGGGGCGTTCCGGGTGGGGTCGGCCTTTCTGCGGCGCACCAAGATCGTGGAACGGGCGCGGCACCCGATGGACAGACTGATGCGGGAAACCGGGGAGACGGCCAATCTTGGCGTGGAATCCGGGGATCAGGTGCTGTTCGTCAGCCAGGTCGAGACGCATCAGGCGATCCGCGCCTTCTTTCCGCCCGGCACGATGGGACCGATGCATGTGTCAGGCATCGGCAAGGCGCTTCTGGCGTGGTATCCACCGGAAAAGGTCGCGGGGATCGTGGCGCGGCGCGGGCTGGAACGGTTCACCAGCCTGTCGATCACCAGCGAAACGGCGCTTGCCCGTGACCTCGCGCGCACCCGCGACCGTGGCTTTGCCATCGACGATCAGGAACGCACCGAGGGCATGCGCTGCGTGGCCGCCCCGATCTTCAACGCGCATGGCGAACCTGTGGCGGGCCTGTCTGTATCGGGCCCCGCCTTCCGGGTGGGGCTGTCCGACACCGCCCGACTGGGCGAGATGGTGCGCGCCGCCGCAGACCGCGTCACCGACGCGACCGGAGGCTCTCAACCAAGCTGAGCGGCCCTGGCGTGAAGATGCGCCACCAGTTCCGCATCAAGCCCCAGGCGCGCGGCCAGCATCGCCAGATAGCCCTTTTCAGCGGCGCCTTCGGCGTTCACCACCAGAAGCGAGGCAGCATAGATTTCCGCCGCTTCCTGCGGCGTGCGCGCGAGGCCCGCGATGCGCCCGACATCCAGCGGCGAGTCGAGTTCCGCCGCGATCAGCGACTGTGCCTCGGCATCAAGGCCAAGCTGGCCCAGCTGGGCGTTGATCCGCTGATGTTCGGTGGGGGTGACATGGCCATCGGCCTTTGCGGCCGCGACCATCGCCTGAACCAGCCGTTCGGCCAGGTCGTTTGCCGCCACGGCATCGGTCGGCAGGAAATCGGGCGAGGGTTCGGGCAGGGCAAGCGGTTCATCGGGCCTTGCCGCCGCAGCGCTCTTTCCGGCCTTCCAGTCCTCATAGGCCTTGTAGGCCAGCCCGCCGATCAGTGCAGCGCCGCCCACCTTGAAGCCGGTTCCGACCAGCTTGCGGGCATTGCCCGACAAGAGCACGCCCAGAAGCCCGCCGGCGATGGCCCCCTTGGTCAGCGTCGACTGGCCGTCCCAGGTTTCCTTCGCCTTGCGCGCTAGCCCCCCGGCCCCGGCCCCGCCGGTCATGTCCTTGGCATTGGCGAACAGGCTGTCCAGCAGCGAACGGGCATTGGTCATGGTGATCGGCTCCTTCATGGCGTCTTGAATGGATATGGGGGCTGATCGGCGCCATGCAAGGCGGCCCGAAGCCGGGCGAAAGAATCGCTTGTCAATTTCTGACTGTTTTAATATGATTTCTTTCATTCCCACGCCAGCCCTGCGGGCAAGCCCGGGTCTTTCACCGCAGGAGACGCCCATGTTCACACGAACCATGACAAGACTGGCCCGGGGCTTTGCCCCCGACCACCACGACCTTTCCGACCTCCTCCGCCTTGCCTTTGACGGCGGCCTTGATGCGCTGTCGTTCCCGGTGGGCGATCTGGAACGCCTGATCGACCGCGTGGAGGGCACCGCATGAACGCCCGACCCGAATTCCTGACAGCGATGGCCCCGACGATCCCTGTCCATAATGCCAACGCGCTGGTGGGCGAAGGGAATGTCGCGCACATCCTGCTGAACGGGCAGGTCTATACCTTGCGGATCACGCGGGCGGGCAAGCTGATCCTGACGAAATGACAAGGGCGGGTCATGGACCCGCCCTTTCCGAAGGCCCGCCATCGGACGGGACCGGAAATTCCCGCCAAGATTGATCGACGCGCCCGTCTTGCGCCCTGTGATCGGGCGCAGGTCATCCCGGTCATCTTGCCTGCGGTCAGACGCGACATGTCGGCAAACGGCAGTCAGGTGACGCTGCTTCGTATGCCGTCGATCCCGCCGGGGATAGACTGCACCGCGGGGAAGCCGGCGTCGGCCGGGGCAGAGCGGAGGGGGCGCATCATGGACGGCAAGGAAACGCAGGCACCGGCGCGCGGACGCGGGCGGCAGGCCCGGCAGGCGGAACGCGCCCGCAAGGGCGGCGGCATGGGCCGCCCCTACATCCAGCGCAACATCCCCACCTACGACGTGATGTCCGAGGAAAACCTGATCCGGATCGAACAGGCCGCGGACCGGATCCTTGCCGAAGTGGGGATCGAGTTCCGCGACGATCCTGTTGCGCTTGATCACTGGAAACGGGCGGGCGCCACTGTCGACGGCCTTCTGGTGAAGTTCGAACCCGGCATGCTGCGCGAGATCCTGAAGACCGCGCCCGCCGAATTCACCCAGCACGCGCGCAACCCTGCCAATTCGGTGCGGATCGGCGGGCGGAACGTGGTGTTCTCGCCTGCCTACGGATCGCCCTTCGTGATGGACCTCGACCACGGCCGCCGGTTCGGCACGATCGAGGATTTCCGCAACTTCATCCGGCTGGCGCAATCCAGCCCGAACTTTCACCATTCGGGCGGCACGATCTGCGAACCCACCGACGTCGCGGTGAACAAGCGGCATCTGGACATGGTCCACGCCCATATCACCCTGTCCGACCGCCCCTTCATGGGATCGGTCACCGCCGAGGATCGGGCCGAAGACAGTATCGAGATGGCGCGCATCGTGTTCGGTCGCGATTTCGTCGAGGAAAACTGCGTGATCCTGGGCAATGTCAACGTCAACTCGCCCCTGGTCTGGGATGGCACGATGACGCTTGCGCTGCGCGCCTATGCGCGGGCGAACCAGGCGGCGGTGATCGTGCCCTTCATCCTGGGTGGCGCGATGGGGCCGGTGACCAGCGCGGGCGCGATCGCGCAATCGCTGGCCGAAACGATGGCCGGCTGTGCGCTGACGCAACTGGAACGGCCCGGCGCGCCGGTGATCTTCGGGAACTTCCTGTCGTCAATGTCGCTGCGGTCGGGCAGCCCGACCTTCGGCACGCCGGAACCGGCGATCGGCAGCCAGGTGATCGGCCAGCTGTGCCGCCGCCTCAACCTGCCGCTGCGCTGTTCGGGCAATTTCACCACCTCGAAACTGCCCGACGCGCAGGCGATGACCGAAGGCACGATGTCGATGCTGGCCGCGATCCATTGCGGGGCCAATTTCATCCTGCATTCGGCGGGCTTTCTGGATGGGCTGCTGTCGATGTCCTATGAAAAGTTCATGCTGGATGCCGATCTTTGCGGGGCGCTGCACAGCTATCTTGACGGGATCCGGGTGGATGACAACCAGCTTGCCGTCGATGCCTTCCACGAGGTCGGCCCCGGCAACCACTTCTTCGGCTGCGCGCATACGATGGCGAATTACGAAACCGCCTTCTGGGACAGCGACCTGGCCGACAACGACCCGTTCGAGAAATGGGAGGCGAACGGATCCCACGATGCGGCGTACCGGGCGAACAGGCTCTGGAAACAGCGGCTGGCCGAATTCGAACCGCCCCCGCTGGAAACCGGCATCCGCGACGCGCTGGACGATTTCGTCGCGCGCCGGAAATCCGAGGTTCAGGACATGTGGTACTGAACGAAAAACGCCCGGAGCTTCCTCCGGGCGTTTTCCTGCCGGGTTGCGGCGGGGCGGTTACTGCATTTCCGCCGCGCGCTTGGCGTTCACGGTCGCCTCGGCCTGGGCCACGGCGGCGTTGAAGGCGTCAAGCACCTCGGGCCCGCCCTTCACGTTCGCCTTGAACCAGTCGAACACCGGTGCGACGGCATCCTTGAAGGCGGCCTTTTCGGCGGGCGTGGGCACATAGATCTCGCCACCCGTGGCCTTGAAATCCTGGTAGGCCTGGATTTCCTTGCGCTTCGGGCTGGCAAAGGTCGCCTGCTGAAGGGCGGCGAAACCGTCCAGAACGATCTGCTTCTGGTCATCGGTCAGCGACATGAAACGGTCATTGCCCATCCACCAGAAGGCGCCCATGTAGCTGTGACCGTCCAGCGTGATGTATTTCAGCCCGGCATCGGGGAACTTCATGCTCATGATGTCGGTGATCCCGTTGGCGGTGCCTTCGACCACGCCGGTCTGCAAAGAGGTGAAAAGTTCCGGCCAGGCGATCGGCGTGGGCGACGCGCCCAGGGTGGTGGCCAGCGTCTGCGGCAAGTCCGCGGGAACGGTGCGCATCTTCAGCCCCGCCAGGTCGGCGGGCGCGACGATGCGCTTCTTGGTGTTGGCATAGTTGCGCCAGCCGCCGGTGTTCCCGATCGTCATCAGGCGGATCTTGTCGCCACTGTCGGCCATCGCCATCGCGCGCAGCTTCGCGGTGAAATCGGTGTTGGTCAGCACCTCTTCGGCAACGCGGTCATCGCTCATCAGGTAGGGCAGGTCCAGCACCTGGATATAGGGGAACAACCCCGCCGCCCCGCCCGAGGTCGAGATGTAGATGTCGATCGACCCGTCGGCCACGCCTGCAAGGCATTCGTCGCCCTTGGCGCAAAGCTGGGTGCCGATGAACAGTTCGACCGCGATCGCGCCGTTCGAGGCGTTCTCGACATAGTTCTTGAACACCACGAGGCCGTCGTAATCCTCGTCCTGTTCGTTGGAATTGGCCGTGGCGCGCAGCGTGATGTCCTGTGCCAGCGCCGCCCCGGCAGTGCCCGCCAGAAGCGCGGCCAGCGCCAGGGATTTGAGTGTGGATTTCAGCATCGTTTCCTCCCGTTTGGTCTTCATCTGTGGTGTCTTCCGGATCAGTTCACAAATCCCGTCAGCCGCGGGATCGTCAGGGTCAGGGCGGGGAAATAGGTGATCAGCAGGATCACCAGGAACTCCACCGCAAGGAAGGGCAGCGCCGCGCGGGCGATCGTTTCGACCCGCAGCCCGGAAACCGACGAGGTGACAAACAGCACCAGCCCCATCGGCGGCGTCAGCAGGCCCACGGTCAGGTTCACCGCCATGACGATGGCGAAATGCACCGGATCGACACCCAGTTCGATGAAGATCGGCCCAAGGATCGGGCCAAGGATGATGATCGCGGGCCCGGCATCGAGGAACATGCCTACGATGAACAGCAGCAGGTTGATCAGCAGAAGCAGGATCAGCGGATTGTCCGACAGGCCGAGGATGATGGCGGCCAGCATCTCGGGTGTGTGGGACAGCGACGCGACGGTCTTGAAGGCCATCGCCGCCCCCACCAGCAGAAGCACAACAGCCGATGTCAGCCCGGCCCGTGTCAGGACGTCCGGAAGGTCCGACAGGCGCATGGTGCGCATCACGAAGAGGCCGATGATCAGCGAATAGCCCACCGCCACCGCTGCCGCCTCGGTCGGCGTGAAGACGCCGCCAAGGATGCCGCCCAGGATGATGACCGGCGTCAGCAGGGGCCAGATCGCGCGCAGGCTGGCCTGACCGCGTTCGCCCCATGTCGCCCGCGTCGTGGCAGCCGGCAGGTCATAGCGGTCGGCCATGAAATGGATGACCAGCATCAGCCCGCCGCCGATCATGATCCCCGGCACGATCCCGGCAAGGAACAGGGCGGCGACGCTTTCGCCCATGACATAGGCATAGATGATCATGATGCCCGAAGGCGGGATGATCGGCCCGATGATGGAACTCGCAGCCGTGATGGCGGCGGCGAAACGGCGGGTGTAGCCCTGCTTTTCCATCGCCGGGATCAGCATCGACCCAAGCGCCGAGACATCCGCCACGGCCGAACCGGACAACCCCGCGAACAGCATCGAGGACAGCACGTTCACATGCGCAAGGCCGCCGCGCAGGTGGCCCATCATCGCCTGGCTGAATTCGACCAGCCGCACGGTGATGCCCGCGCGGTTCATCAGTTCGCCCGCCAGCATGAAGAACGGGATCGCCATCAGCGGGAAGCTGTCCATCCCGTTATAGACGTTGCGGTAAAGCAGGACGATGTCGCGTTCCTGCCCGTTCAGCCACAACAGAAGGCCGGGTGCCGCGATCAGCCCGAAGAACACCGGCAGGCCGATCAACAGGAAGACAAGGAACAGGGGCAGGAACAGCGACAGCATCATTCGGCCCCAAGGCTTACGCTGTGGGGAATGGGCGGCAGCCTGTCACCCGCGCCCAAAAGCTCGGCCAGGTTGCGCAGCACAAGTTCCACCGCGACCGAGATCAGCAGCACTGCCCCCACCACGAGCGAGGCCATCATCCACGCCTTCGGCACCTTGACCCACTGGCTGAAATCCAGCGATGCCGGCACGTTCAGGCTGTCGGTGGAGAAACGGCCGCCAAGCCCGGTGACCTCGGACCAGCCGATCCGCAGCGCGGCCACGAGAATCAGCAGCGAAAGCCCTAGAAGCAGCAGGTTCAGAACGGCCCCGGCACGCCGTGGCAGAAGCCGGGTCAAAACCTCGATCGCCACGAAGCCACCGCGCCGGAAGGCCGTGGGCGCCATCAGCCCGACGATCCACAGCATCAGGAAGCGTGCGGCTTCCTCGGGCCAGGCCAGCGCGCTGCCCAGCACATAGCGGAAGAAGACCTGCGCCAGGATGATCGCGACCATCAGGGCCAGAGCGGTGGCGCCCGTGGCCCGGCCAAGCGCCAGAAGGGCCGCGTTGACCGCGCCCAGGCCTCTGGCCATGGCTACCAGTGGCGTCATGCCGTCCTCCCTGTTCCGGCCCCCCTCCGGGCCGGGGTCTTACACCCTGTCGGCAAAGGCGCCGTAGCGCCCGCCGGAAAAAACAAGCGGCGCCCCTTCGCGCCAGGCCGCCCGAAGCACACGCCCCACGACGATCAGGTGATCGCCTCCCTCGTGGGTGGCATGCTGGACGGATTCGAACCGTGCCAGCGCCTGCGGCAGGACCGGCACGCCTTCGGGGTTCATCTCGAACGAAAGCCCGTCAAAGCCCGCTCCGGACCGCGCGAAGCGGCGGCAAAGGTCGATCTGGTCCTCGGCCAGGATATGAATTGCGAAATGCCGCGCGCCTGCGAAGGGCGCAAACCGGCTGGACGACCGCGCGGGCGCCCACAGAACCAGCGGCGGATCAAGCGACAGGCTGGTGAAACTGTTCGCCGTGAATCCCATCGGGCCATCGGGACCGTCGATCGTGACGACCGTCACGCCCGTCGCAAACCGCCCGAACGCATCGCGCAGGTGGCGCGGATCCGCCCCTTCCGCCTCGAACACCCGTTCCGTCATACCACCGGTTCCACCATCAGCCATCGTCATCCCTCACGGTACCTCATGCCCCAGGGCATGAGTGTAGAGTTCAAACCACGTCTGGCGATCCATTTCGACACGACAGGCATCGGAAATCCGCGCGATCCGCTCCAGGCTGTTCGTTCCCAGGACCGGAATGACCCTCGCCGGGTGCCGCAACAGCCAGGCCACGGCCACTGACGACCATTCCACGCCCTGCTCGCCCGCGATGCGTTGCAGCGCCTCGCGCAGCGGTGCGCCGGATTCCGCCAGAAGCCGGCCACCCCCCAGCGGGCTCCAGGCCATCGGCGCGATCTCGTTTTCCTGAAGAAACGCAAGATCCCCGTTGGTAAAGGCCTCATGGGCAGACAGGCTCAGTTCGATCTGGTTGGTCGCCAGATCGGTTTCCATTGCCGATTGCAGCAGGCTGAAATCCCACGGCCGGAAGTTCGACACGCCGACCGCCCGCACCTTGCCCGAGGCCACAAGCGCATCAAGCGCCTCGCCGGTCTCGAAATGATCCATCAGCGGATCGGGGCGATGGATCAGCAGAAGGTCGATCCGGTCGGTGCCAAGGTCACGCAGCGATGCCTCGACGCTGGCGGCGATATGGGCGGCCGTGGTGTCGTAATACTTCACTCGCCGGTCGGCATAGCGACCGACTGGCGCGACGATGTCGCATTTGGTGACGATCTGCATCCGGTCACGCAGCTGCGGCGCGGCCTTCAGCGCGGCGCCGAGGATCGCCTCGGCGGTGTAGCCGCCATAGATGTCGGCCTGGTCGAAGGTCGTGATCCCCTGATCCAGACAGGATTCGACCTTGGCCTGCACATGAGCGGGGCTTGTGTCGCGGTCATCCCCCAGCCGCCACATGCCATAGACCAGACGCGACAGCGAAACCGTGCCCAGATCGACCATTTCCATCAGCGGCGCGCTCCGTTTCCAAGGGGGGTGGCGGGGGTTTCGGCCGGCACCCGGCCATAGGCATGAGGCAGCGAACAGGTCTTGATCTGCGGCAATACCTTGGTTCCGAAGTGGTCGCATTCATCCAGATGCGGATAGCCCGACAGGATGAAGGCGCGGACGCCCATCTTGCGGTATTCCTCGATCTCGCTCAGGACCTGGTCGGTGGACCCGACAAGCGCCGCGCCACAACCCGACCGCGCCCGCCCGATCCCTGTCCACAGATGCGGTTCCACATAGCCGAACTTGTCGGCAAGTTCGCGCGCCCGCGCCTGATGGGCCACGCCAAGCGAGATCGAATCATGCGCCCGGTCACGGATGACGCGGCCGTATTCATCGTCCAGCCTGCTGACCAGATGTTCGGCGTATTCCCGGGCCTCGGCCTCGGTGTCGCGGACGATCACATGCACCCGCAACCCGTAATCCAGCGTCCGGCCATGCGCGGCTGCCCGCGCCGCGACATCGCGCATCCGTTGCGCGATCATCTCTTTCGGTTCGGGCCACATCAGATAGACGTCGCATTGCGCGCCGCACAGTTCCAGCGCATCGGGGCTGTAGCCGCCGAAATACAGAAGCGGGCCGCCGTTCTGCTGGTAGGGTTTCGCCGGATCGGCGGGCAGGCGGCTGATCTTGTAGATCTCGCCGTCATATTCGATCTCGTCCCGCGTCCAGGCCTGGCGCAGGATTTCCACCACCTCGTGGCTGCGGCGATAGCGATAGGCGCTGTCGGCCACCTCGCCGGGGAAGTCCGAGGAAATCACGTTCAGCGTCAGCCGGCCCTTCAGCATGTGATCGAGCGTCGCCACCGTGCGCGCCAGCATGACAGGCTGCACCTCGCCACAGCGGATCGCGGCCAGAAAGTTGATGTCGGACGTGATCGGCGCGCAGCCCGCGACGAACGAAAGCGTGTCCTGCCCCACCTGATAGGAAGACGGGCAGAGGATGTTGCGAAAGCCGTGGCCCTCGGCCCGCCTCACGATCGACGAACAATGATCCCAGCTTGACCTCAGCCGCCCGTCCGGCACACCCAGATATTCGTAATCGTCCGAACAGAGCGCCGCGAACCAGCTGACCTCGCAGGCGTCAAGGTCGGGCGAGGTGATCGGAACGATGGTCATCGAATCTGTCTCCGGCTTCCACTTCACACTTGCGTAGCACCCGCTTTGATGTAGATCAATAATGTATCAATTTCTGGTTTGACCGCATGAAGGCGCCCGGCTCCCTCCCGCTCTACCTTCAGATCAGCGAGCTTCTGATCCGCGATATCGCGTCGGGGCGGCTGATCGACGGCGAACGCCTGCCACCAGAACGCGAGATGGCGGCGCAACTGGGCATCGCCGTGGGCACCCTGCGTCAGGCCCTGGCCGATCTGGCCGACAAGGGCCTGCTGCACCGGGTGCAGGGATCGGGGAACTACATCCGGGCGAAGGCCGATCCCTCATCGGTCTATGCGATGTTCCGGCTGGAACTTGCGAAGGGCGGCGGCCTGCCCACGGCGCGCGTCCTGTCGGTCGACAGGCTGCCCAAGGACCCGCGCCTGCCCGATTTCGGCACATCACCCGACGGCCACCGCATCCGCCGCCTGCGTTTCCTGTCCGGCACCGTCGCGGCGGTCGAGGAAATCTGGCTCGACGGCAGCTATATCGACCGGATCACCCCCGACGACCTGTCGGAATCGCTTTACCTGTTCTACCGCGAACGGCTGAACCTTTGGATCGCGCGGGCCGAGGATCGCGTCGGCCAGGGGCCGTTGCCGGATTGGGCGCCGCCCGAATTTCCACACCCTCCGGGCACGCCCCTGCCGCTCATCACGCGCGTATCCTGGGCGCGCGACGGCGAAAGGGCCGAGGCCTCCTTCACCTGGTACGATCCGGCGACGACACGCTACGTCGCCCGCCTGAAATGAGGAAAAGAACGTGAAGCCAATGCGTTACGGAATCATCGGTTGCGGCATGATGGGGCAGGAACACCTGCGCAACATCGCCCTTCAGGATGGCGCGGACGTGGCCGCCATTCTGGAACCCGATCCGGACATGGCGGCGACCGCCGCCGCGATGGTGCCGGGCGCGCGGATGGTCGGATCCATCGCCGAGCTTCTGGCGGTGGAGGATGTGACCTGCCTGCTGATCGCAAGCCCCAATTACCTGCACCTGGCTCAGCTTGAAGAGATTGCCGCGATCCGGCCCCTGCCGATCCTGGTGGAAAAACCGCTGTTCACGGATCCCGCGGATGGCGCGCGCCTCGCCGCGCTGCGCGCCGCCTATCCGGCGCCGATCTGGGTCGCGATGGAATACCGCTACATGCCCCCGGTCGCCCATCTTCTGGCCGAGGCACCCGCAGCTACCGGCGGCGTCCGGATGCTGACGATCCGCGAACACCGCTTTCCCTTTCTGGAAAAGGTGGGTGACTGGAACCGCTTCAACCGCAATACCGGCGGCACCCTGGTGGAGAAATGCTGCCATTTCTTCGACCTGATGCGCCTTGTGGCAGGTTGCAACCCGGTCCGGGTGATGGCCTCGGGCGGGCAGGCGGTCAACCATCTGGCCGAACACTATGACGGCCGGACCCCCGACATCTGGGACCACGCCTATGTGATCGTCGATTTCGAAAGCGGCATGCGGGCCATGCTGGAACTGTGCATGTTCGCCGAAGGCAGCCGCTATCAGGAAGAGATTTCGGCCGTTGGCCCATTGGGCAAGATCGAATGTCTGGTGCCCGGCCCGGGGCGGTTCTGGCCAGCCGACCTGGGCGAGCCGCCGGTCCCGCAGGTGATCGTCAGCCCGCGCACCCCCAAGGGCCCCCGCGTTCTTCAGGTGCCGGTGGACCCGGCGCTTCTGGCGGCAGGCGATCACAACGGTTCGACCTTCTACCAGCATCGCGGCTTTCTGCAGGCGGCGCGCGGAGAGGGCACGATCGACGTGACCCTGACCGATGGATGGTGGGCCGTGGCCATGGGCATGGCCGCACAGGAAAGCGCCCGGACCGGCGAGGCGGTGGAATTCCACGGCCTGCCCTACGTGCCGCGCTGACAGCGGCGAAAACGCCTTATGGCCCGCAAGCCGCGCGCCGGTGCGCCGTGTGCGGGCGGGTGGTTCAGAGGAATTCGGAAAGTGGTGGCGAGGGGGGGACTCGAACCCCCGACCCCGCGATTATGAGTCGCGTGCTCTAACCAGCTGAGCTACCTAGCCACTGGCGGGGTGGGTATTGCAGGGGGCGGCGGGCGTCAAGAGGGAAATGCACCCGGATCCGCACCGGGGGCGTCCTCTGGACACGGGCCCGCTGTCGCGGACGGTTGCGGATTGGCGCACCGCGCCGCCCTGCCCCGCCACCCGTTCGGCATCAGCGCCGCGCCCGCCCTCACAGCGTCTGCGCCAGCGGTCCGTCCGCATCCTCTGCCACCGGATGCGCCACGCGCGGTCGGCCCGATGCGGTGACCGAAACGGTGCCTTCGATGAACATCGGCTTGCCCTCGATCTCGGCCTCGCGAATGTCGCGACGGGCGGCGACCTGCAGATCCTCGGCCCCGGCGCGGCGGGCACGGCCTTCGGCATCCGCGCGCAACGCGGCCTCGAGCGCATCAAGCGCCGTGTCGCGGTCGTTGAAGATCTGCACCCCGTCGGGCATGTGCGCGGCAAAGCGGCCCTCGGCCGGGCTTGTCACGATGCCGGTCGCGCGCTGGCTGACCTGACCCACCACGGCGCCGATGGCATTGGCCACGCCCGCATGTTCCGGCAGGATCATCCGGCACCCCAGAAGATCGCCCACCGCGCCGTAATAGGACGGTGCCGAGGCGCCAAGGCCCACTACCGGCACGCCAAGCCGGGCGCTGATCTCGACCACGCCGCGATGGCCGCGCAGCCCGGCCAGCAATAGCCCGTGGCGCGCCAGCCCAGCCGCGTCCTCGCCGGCAAAGACGGGATCCTCGGCAAAGGCCGCTTCCAGAAGGCACTCTGCCGTCTGCCGCGTCAACTGGTCGATGATCGCCTGCGCAAGTTGCGCCGGATCGGTCGAAAAGCGTTCACCCCGGCCGTTGCGCCGCCGCCCCAAGAGCCGCAGCGCCTTTTCCGATGCCTGCCCGTCCCATGCCGCCAGCCGGCCCAGAACATGGCTTGCGTCCGAGGGCGTGACGCCGGACAGCATCACCAGACCCCGCGCGACAAGACGTTCAAGCGCCGCCACCTCAAGCCGCGAGGTGATCGCCCGCGCCACGGGCATGGCCCTGCCGATCCTGGACAGAAGCACCGCCTCGCGCGGGGTCAGCCCTTCGGCATGCCCGCCCATCGGCAGGACGAACCGGCCATCGAATTCGCCCGCCGTCTCGGTCGAAAGCGCACGATCGAGTTCGGCGTGAACCATCGGCCCGTGATCGACCGCCATGAGCGACACCGGGATCAAGCGGCGCGGACCAAGGCGCAACCCGCCCTCAAGCCCGCTGGTCAGAAGATGCACCTCGCTGTCGCCGCCAAGGCCGGTCGTGCGCATCGCCACCGCCTCGACCATGGTGCGGAAGCCGCCGACGCGCGCGCCCTGCGGGTCGATTTCGGGCAGGCCGTCTTTCAGCAGCGCGACATCGGTCGTCGTGCCGCCGATGTCGGACACCAGCGCATTGGCCTCGCCGGTCAGCCAGCGCGCGCCGACGATACTGGCGGCGGGGCCGGAAAGGATCGTCTCGATCGGCCGTTCGCGGACCATCGCGGCCGAGATCAGCGCACCGTCCCCCCGCACGACCATCAGCGGGGCATGGATGCCCACCTCGGCCAGATGCCGTTCGCAGGCGGCCACCAGACGGTCGATCATCCCGATCAGCCGGGCGTTCAGAACGGCGGTGAGCGCGCGTTTCGGTCCGTTCAGGTTGGCGGAAAGTTCATGCGAACAGGTCACCGGCCGCCCGGTCACGAGTCGGATCAGGTCGCGCGCGGCGATCTCGTGGGCGGGGTTGCGGGTCGCAAAGCTGGAGGCCACGGCAAAGCCCATCACCTGCGGGCCAAGGCGGTTTGCCTCGGCCTCGAGCGCGGCCAGATCAAGCGGGGCAACCTCGGCCCCGGCGTGGCTGTGGCCACCGGCAAGGCGGATCACCGGATCGCCGCCCAGGGCTTCGGTCAGGCCGCCCCGTTCAAGATCGGAATCGCCGAAGCCGATGAAGACCAGCGCCACGCGCCCGCCCTGCCCTTCCACCAGCGCGTTCGTCGCCAGCGTCGTCGACAGCGACACAAGCGCGATCTCGGCGGCCGAAACGCCCGCCTCGGTCAGCGCGGCATCGACCGCCCGCCCGATCCCCAGGGCAAGGTCGGCGCGAGTCGTCAGCGACTTGGCCGAGCCGATGACCCGGTCCGCCGCCTCGTCGAGGATGACGGCATCGGTATAGGTGCCCCCGGTATCAACCCCAAGGAAATAGGCCATCGCGCATCCCGCCCTGTTCTGTCTGCCCTGTCCTGCCTTCTGGCAGATAGGGCGTTGCGGCGGAAGGGTCAGCCCTTGAAGCGACCTGTTCTGTCGCTCTGCGACCAGTCGGGCGGCGGGCCGTGCCCTTCGGATCACGCGGCTGTGGCAGCCTGCCCTCTCGCCATCGCAGCGCTTCGCCGCTAGAGAGGCGGAAAAACCACGGGTATCCCGACCGATGCAGCCTGCCCCTTCCCTGCCGTTGGTGAAAGACCTTGTCCTGATCGGCGGGGGGCATGCCCATGCGCTGGTGCTGCGGATGTGGGGCATGCGGCCGCTTGCGGGCGTCAGGCTGACGGTCATCAACCCCGGCCCCGCGGCCCCCTATACCGGGATGCTGCCGGGGCTGATCGCCGGGCACTACCGGCGCGAGGACATCTTCATCGACCTGGTCCGACTGGCGCGGTTCGCGGGCGCACGGGTGATCCTGGATCGCGCCGAGGGCATCGACCGGGACAGCCGGCACGTTCTTCTGTCCTCTGGGCGGCGCGTGGCCTATGACGTCGCCTCCATCGACATCGGCATCGCCTCGGGCCTGCCGGGCACGCCCGGTTTCTCCGATCATGCCGTGGCGGCGAAACCCCTGGGGCATTACGCCGACCGCTGGCGCGATTTCGTGGCCACCTGCGGGGCCGAGCCGCTGATCACCGTGATCGGTGGCGGGGTGGGCGGGGTGGAGCTTGCGCTGGCCTCGGCCCATCGGCTGACATCCGAAGGCCACCGCCCGCGCGTGACGCTGCTGGAACAGGCGCCGGCCGTGCTGCGCGACATGGGCGAAGGCACGCGGCGCAGGCTTCTGGCCCGCGCCCGCGACTACGGGATCGAGATCCTGACGAACACGACCGCCGCGCGCATCGCGGCGGATGCGGTGCATCTGGCCGACGGGCGCGTGCTGCCCTCGGATTTCACCCTGTCGGTGGCGGGCGGTCAGCCGCAGGCCTGGCTGGCAACGACCGGACTTGACCTGACCGACGGGTTCCTGACCGTGGGGCCCACGCTTCAGACATCGGACCCGGCGATCCTTGCCGCGGGCGACACCGCGCATCTGTCGCACGCCCCGCGCCCGAAGGCGGGGGTCTACGCCGTTCGCGAGGCGCCGATCCTGTTTGAAAACCTGCGCGCACTGCTCGCGGGCAAGTCGACCTTGCGGTCCTACCAGCCGCAAAAGGATTACCTCAAGCTGATCTCGACCGGCGACCGGCGCGCCGTGGCCGACAAGTTCGGCCTCAGGGCGGGCGGCGGCTGGCTCTGGCAGTGGAAGGACCGGATCGACCGCAAGTTCATGGCGAAATTCGCCGATTACCCCGCGATGCCCGCCTTCCCCCTTCCCGCCGAGCGCGCCGAGGGCGTGGTCGAAGCCCTGGGGCCGAAACCGCTGTGTGGGGGGTGCGGGGCCAAGGTGGGTGCGGCCGACCTGTCGGCGGCACTCGCCCATCTTCCGGCGCCGCGGCATGGCGACGTGATCTCGGGGCCCGGCGATGATGCCGCGATCCTGACCCGCCCCGACGGCGGGTTCGAGGTGATGACGACCGATCACCTGCGCGCCTTCTGGGACGATCCCGGCCTGTTCGCGCGGCTGACCGCCATCCACGCGCTTGGCGACATCTGGGCGATGGGGGCGCGGCCCCACGGCGCGCTGGTGCAGGTCACGCTGCCGCGCCTTGCCGCGCGCCAGCAAGTCGAAACCCTGCGCGAGGTGATGGAGGCGCTTTCGGCAACGCTGGCCGAGGCGGGAGCCGATATCCTGGGCGGTCATTCCAGCATCGGCGCGGAACTGTCTGTGGGCCTGACGCTGACCGGACGGGCCGGCCATATCGTGACCAAGGGCGGCGCGCGGCCGGGCGATGCCCTGATCCTGACCAAACCGATCGGGACGGGCACGGTCCTTGCCGCCGAAATGGCCCGCGCACTGCTGCCCGGCCAGATCCTTGGCGAACAGGTGGCGGCCTGCCTTGCGGTGATGGACCGGCCCCAGCACCGCGCCGCCGCCATCCTTGCGCCCGTGGCCCATGCGATGACCGACGTCACCGGATTCGGCCTTGCCGGGCATCTTCTGGAAATCCTCGAAGCCTCCAACGCGGGCGGGCGCCTCGCGCTGCCGTCGGTGCCGATGCTGCCGGGGGCGGTGGCGCTGGCGCGGTTGGGCCATGCCTCTAGCCTCGCCCCGGCGAACCGCGCGGCCTTCGCCCCGCGCATGGCCTTCACCGACGGCGCCGAGGCGGCACTTCTGTTCGATCCGCAGACCTGCGGCGGGCTGCTGGCGGCGGTTCCCGAAGACCGGGCGGACGAAACGCTTGCACGCCTTGCCGATGAAGATCATCCCGCGACCCGCATCGGCACGATCACCGAAGGGCCACCGCAGCTTTGGGTCGACGATGCCGGCTGACCGGGGAACGGGCGCCGCGGCCTAAAGCCCCGCGATCGCCCCCGCCAGATCATCGGCCAACGCGGGCAGGGCGGCGGGGGCAAGCGAGGCCACCGCCACCTCGGTCACAGGCACGGCCATCCGGGCGCGATGCTTGGCATAGCGCGGGTCGTAATGCCGTTCCATCAACGCATCCGCCAGCGCCTGCATCTGCCCGGCCTCGGCAAGCGCGCGCCACTCCGTGATCACCTCGGCGGCATACATCGGGCGCATCCGTTCGATCACCTCGACCAGTCGCACAGGATCGGCGACCAGATCGGCATAGGCGCGCGTCAGATAGGCGGCGCGTTCCTCGCGCGGGGCGGCGATCGCCACGCGCGGCGCCTCGACCATCGCCCGCCACAGGCGCGGCGGCAGGCGGCAGTTCCCGACCTTGGAGCTTTCGGCCTCCACCACCACGGGGCGCGCGGGATCGAGACCGGCAAAGGCCAGCGCCAGCCCCGCCTCGAAGGTCTTCTGCGACGGCTGCCCGCCCGGCATCGCGCCAAAGAGCGACCCGCGGTGCCGGGCGATCCCCTCAAGGTCGATCACCTGCACGCCCTGCGCCGCCAGAAGCGCCAGCACCTCGGTCTTGGCCGAACCGGTGTTGCCATCCAGCACGATCACCCGCGAAGGCACGGGCCGGTCATATACCGCATCCACCACCAGATGCCGCCAGGCCTTGTACCCCCCGGCGATGGTTTCCACCCGCCAGCCGACCTGCGACAGGATCGTGGCGAATGACCCCGAACGCTGCCCGCCCCGCCAGCAATAGACCAGCGGGCGCCATCCGCCGGGCCTGTCGGCCAGCGGCCCCATCAGATGGGCGGCGGCGTTCTTCGCCACCAGCGCCCCGCCGATCTTGCGCGCGTCAAAAGGGCTGACCTGCTTGTAGATCGTGCCGACCCGCGCGCGTTCCTCGTCATCCAGAACCGGCAGGCTGATCGCGCCGGGGATGTGATCCTCGGCATATTCGGCGGGGGCGCGCACGTCGATGATGTCATCGAAGCCATGCGCCGCAAGATCGGAAAGAGAGGTCAGGGTGATCGCCATGGCGCGCTTCTATCAGGCCCGCGCGGCGCCGGAAATCCCTCTGGTTCTTTGCCGCGGTTTCGGCAAGGATCGCGCCGGATTCCCCTTATGGAGGCGAAGCGCGCCATGTCCCTGATCGCTGATCTGAAAGACGCCATCGGGGCCGACCATGTGCTGACCGGGGCGGATCTGGCGCGGTTCCGCACCGACTGGACATCGCATTACACCGCCGATCCGGTGGCCGTGGCGCGCCCCGGCACGACCGCCGAGGTCGCCGCCTGCCTGCGCATCGCGGCCCGTCATGGCATGCCGGTGGTGCCCGTGTCGGGCCTGACCGGCCTTGTCGGCGGGGCGATGACGACCGGCGGGCTGATGATTTCGGTCGAGCGGATGAACCGCATCCGCGAAATCCGCCCCGAAGCGCGGATCGCCATCGTCGAGGCGGGCGTCGTTCTGGACCGCCTGCACGAGGGGGCCGAGGCCGCGGGGTTGTACTTCCCGCTCTGGTTCGGAGCGCGCGGGTCGGCAATGATCGGCGGCGTCCTGTCCACCAACGCGGGCGGGTCGAACGTGCTGCGCTACGGATCGACGCGGGCGCTTTGCCTCGGGCTTGAGGTTGTGCTGGCCGATGGCCGCGTCCTGAACCTGATGAGCGAGTTGCACAAGGACAACTCGGGCTATGACCTGAAACAGCTTTTCATCGGGGCGGAAGGCACCCTGGGCATCATCACGGCGGCGGTGATGAAACTGGTGCCGCGCCCCCGCGCCCATGCCACCGCGACACTGGCCGCCCGCAGCCTGCCCGATGCGCTTGCCCTGCTGAACCGCCTGCAAGAGGCGACCGGCGGGCAGGTCGAAGCCTTCGAATTCATGCCCGACACCTACATGCGCCGCCTTGTCGAGGCGCGCCCCGACATTGGCGAACCCTTCACCCCGCGCCATGCGGTCAACATCCTTGTCGAGGTGGGCGCCACCGCCCCGCGCGATTCAACCCCCGACGAGACGGGCGCGCTGCCCGTGGTTTCGCTGCTTGAGGAAACGCTGGCCGGGATGATGGACGAGGGCATGGTGCTGGACGCCCAGATCGCCCGAACCGAAGCGCAGCGCCGCACGATGTGGCAGCGTCGGGAACTCGCGGCCGAGATCACCTTTGCCCGCAAGCCCGCCATCGACACCGACATCGCCATGCCGCTGGACCGGGTGGCGGAATTCCTTGACCGCATCCACGCGCGCCTGCCCGATCTCGATCCGGGGGCGGAAACGCTGACCGTGGCCCATCTGGGCGACGGCAACCTTCATTTCACCGTATTTCCCGCCCGGCAGGACGACACCATCGCCGATGAGGTCTTCGAGGCGGTCGAGGATGTGGTGCAGGATCTGGGCGGATCCTTCAGCGCCGAGCATGGCGTCGGCCTGTCGAAGCTGAATTCGATGCGTCGGCGGAAATCACCGGTCGCGCTGGATGTGATGCGGGCGATCAAATCCGCGCTGGACCCCGAGGGAAGGATGAACCCCGGCAAGGTCATCCCCTCGGCCTGAGCCCCCGCGATGATCCCCGGAACGCTGTCGATCGTCCTTCGCAACCCCACGCTGCGGCTGGTCGCGCTGACCGTGCTGGGGGTCGGTGCGGTCAACGCCTCGCTTTACCCCTATCAGTCGCTGGTGGCGGTGCAGCGCGTGGGGCTGTCGGAGGCGGCTTTCTCGCTTGTCCTCGTGGTGGCGGCGGTCACCGGGGTTGCGGCCGCGCTGACCGCGGGCATCGTGACCGACCGCAAGGCGCGGCGGCGGCCCGCGGCGCTTTTGGCCAGTGGGGCAGCCCTGGCCGGGCCGCTGGCGATGTGGCTGCATCCCTCTCCCGTCACGCTGATCCTGTGCCACGGGCTGCTCATTCCCGCCTCGGCCTCGCTTTACGGGCAGGCCTTCGCGCTGGCGCGCCTGGCCTGTGCCGATCTGGCAGACCAGCGCGACGGCATCATCGCGACGCTGCGCGCCCTTCTGTCGCTGGCCTTCGTGGCCACGATGCTTTTGTGGTCTGCCGCCTTCAGCGCGGGCGCCGATGTGATGGCCGTCTATCCCGTCGCCACGGTCACGGCGCTTTGCCTCTTCGCGCTTCTCTGGGCGTTCTGGCCCAGGGACGGGCGCGGCACATGGCAGGATCAGCCCTCGGGCCTGTCGGTCATGCAGGCCCTTGGCGAACTGGCGCAGCCCTCTGTCCTGATCCGGGTGGCCCTTCTGGGGGCGATCGCGGCCGGTCCGGTGCTGTACCTGGCCCTTGCGCCCCTCGTGTTTGACGCCGCGGCAGGGCGGGACGCGGCGGATGTGGCACTTTATGTGGGCATGGTCGCGGGGTGGGAGGTGCCGTTCATGCTGTTGCTCGCGCTGGCGCTGCGCCACCTGTCGCGCGGCACGCTGATCGCCCTTGGAGCGGCGGTCTATGCCGCCCATGTGGTGCTGATGCCGCTGCTGGTCGGCTCGCCCCTGATCTGGGCCGTCCCGGTTCTGGCCGGGATCGGCGGGGCGGCGATCCTGACCTTGCCCCTGTCCTACCTTCAGGACCTGCTGTCGGCGCGGCCCGGCACGGCAAGTGCGCTTCTGGCGGTGCAGAAGGTGGTGGGCGATACGCTGGCCGCCGCGGCCTTCGCGATCGGCACGCTGGTGCCAGGCTACATGCTGGCGGCGGTGATCGGCGGCGGCGTGATGGTCGGCGGGGCGGTCGCGCTGATGGTGCTGGACCGCCGGCGCCTCAGCGCCAGCTGAAGAAATCCTTCGGTGCCTGCGACAGCAGATGCCGCGCCATGTCGGCCCCCATCGCCGCGCCATCGGCAATCGCCCCGCGCGCCTCGGCGCGGATCACGTCCGATCCGTCGGGGCGCAGGATTTCCCCCCTGAGCCAGAGCCTGTCGCCTTCCAGGATCGCAAGCCCCGCGATCGGCGTTTCGCAGGACCCGTCCAGCGTGGCCAGGAACGACCGTTCCGCCGCCAGCCGCTGGCCCGTCGGCCCGTCATGGATCGCGGCAAGCATCGCCTCGACCCGCGCATCGTTCGCACGGCGTTCGACCCCGATCGCGCCCTGCGCCACGGCGGGCAGCATCTCGTCCGGTTCGATCGCCGAGCGCGCGACATGCGCAATGCCCAGACGGTTCAGCCCCGCCATCGCAAGGAAGGTGGCCACCGCGACGCCATCCTCAAGCTTTTTCATCCGGGTCTGCACGTTGCCGCGGAATTCCACCAGCTTCAGGTCGGGCCTGCGATGCGCCAGTTGCGCGCGCCTGCGCAGGCTGGACGAGCCGACCACCGCGCCTTCCGGCAGGTCGGCCAGCCGCGCCACATGGGGCGAGACAAAGCCGTCGCGCACATCCTCGCGCGCAAGGTAGCAATCCAGCACCAGGCCCTCGGGCTGGACCGTCGGCATGTCCTTCATCGAATGAACGGCGATGTCGATCCCGCCGTCCAGCAGCGCCTCTTCGATCTCGCGCGTGAACAGCCCCTTGCCACCGATTTCCTTCAACGCCTTGTCCAGCACCTGATCGCCCGTGACCTTGATCACCACGACCTCGAACGCCGCCTCGGGCAGGTCGAAGGCCGCCATCAGGCAACGGCGCACCTCGTGGGCCTGCCACAGCGCCAGCGGACTGCCGCGCGTGCCGATGCGAAGGGGATGGGCGGGGGTGGGAAGCGGATGTGTCATGCGACATCCCTACCCGTGGCAAATGCGCCTGACAACTCCCCCTTGCCTTGACACGGGGCCGCAGGACCGTCAGGCAAGGGTGACAGCGACATTTGGGTGATCCATGGCCGAAAAACTGATCCTGCGCGCACTCCGCGGCGAAACCCTGCCCACTCCGCCGATCTGGATGATGCGTCAGGCCGGGCGCTATTTGCCCGAATACCGCGCCACCCGCGCGCAAGCCGGGGATTTCCTGTCGCTCTGCTACAATCCCGAGCTTGCGGCCGAAGTGACGTTGCAGCCGATTCGCCGCTACGGCTTCGACGCGGCGATCCTGTTTGCCGACATCCTTCTGCTGCCGCAGGCCCTGGGCCCGGACCTCTGGTTCGAGACGGGCGAAGGCCCGCGGATGGAAACCACCACCACGATGGAACAGGTCCGCGCGCTGAAGCCGACCGCCGCCATTCACGACACGCTTTCCCCGGTCTACGAAACGGTGCGCATCCTGTCGCGCGAACTGCCGCGCGAAACCACCCTGATCGGTTTCGCCGGTGCCCCCTGGACGGTGGCCACCTACATGATCGCCGGGCGCGGATCGAAGGATCAGGGCGCGGCCCATGCGCTGAAGAACACCGACCGGGCCACCTTCGAGGCACTGATCGACCGGATCACCGAGGCCACGGTGGAATACCTGTCGGCCCAGATCGAGGCCGGGGCCGAGGTGGTGAAGCTGTTCGACAGCTGGGCCGGCTCGCTGAAGGGCGCGGATTTCACCGATTTCGCCGTCAGGCCCGCCGCCACGATCATCGCCGCGCTCAAGGCCCGCCACCCCGGCATCCCGATCATCGCCTTCCCGCGCGAGGCGGGCGAGGGATATATCGGCTTTGCCCGTGCCACCGGCGCCGATTGCGTGGCGCTGGACAATTCCGTGACGCCGGAATGGGCCGCCGAACATGTCCAGAAGGATGGCTGCGTCCAGGGCAACCTTGCGCCCGAACACATGGTGACGGGCGGTCAGGCCCTGATCGACGCCACCCGCCGGGTGGTCGAAGCCTTCCGGCGCGGCCCGCACATCTTCAACTTGGGCCACGGGATCACGCCCGATGCCGACCCGGCAAATGTGCAACTGATGATCGACACGGTCCGGCGCGGCTGACCGACCGCCCGCGCCGCCCATTTCCTGGCCGGGGCGGGCTTCGACTGCGGTTTGACGAAATCCGCCTCGCCGCCGACAAAGGGCTTTTTCGTTCCGGTCGTCCTCTTGTGCGCCATGAACCCGCTTTCCCTTCCGAAGCCCGCAGGATACCTGCCCCGGGCGGGGGAAGGCCGACCGCAACCGAAGACGGCAAGGGGTCTGCCGCGGGGGCCGTATCTGCGGCCACTCACCCCCCGGCCTGCGGAACCTCAAGACGGTCGCCCAGCATGTCCGCCAGCGCCTGAAGCGCCGCTTCGGCCCCCTCGCAGCGATCAAGACGGATCGTTACCGATCCGGCGAAACCGAAGCGCGATACCCTGGCCGGGCGGATCGTGACCTCAAGCCCGGTCGCGGTGCGGATGATCCGTTCCACCGCATCTTCGGCACCCAGATCCTCGTCGTTCAATTCGAACCAGATCGGACCGCCGCCCATGGGCTGGCGGAACAGGGCATAGCCGTCCTCGTCGGCGGTCACGAAGCCCACGAACCGCAGCCCGTCCTCATCTGCCACGGTCGCATAGGCCGCCTTGATCGTGATGTCGGCCATGTGCCCGCCCCTTCAACCTGATCCAAATACCCCCGCCGGAGGCCCGAATTTTCGCAGAAAATTCGACGCCCCGTACGTCTGTCAGGTCCACTTTGCCACGGGCGGAAGGCTCATCAGCACCGCATCGGCGTTGTGGCCGGTTTCCAGCCCGAACTTCGTGCCCCGGTCGTAGACAAGGTTGTATTCGGCATAAAGCCCCCGGTGGATCAGCTGCGCCTCGCGGTCGGCCTCGGTCCAGGGGGTATTCACCCGCCCTTCCGTCACCGGCAGAAAGGCGGGCAGGAAGGCCCGGCCCACATCCTGGGTGAAGGCAAAATCCGCCTCCCAGTCGCCGGTGTTGAGATCGTCATAGAAGATCCCGCCCACGCCGCGCGCCCGCCCGCGGTGCGGCACGAAAAAGTATTCGTCCGCCCAAGCCTTGAACCGCTCGTAATAATCGGCGGAATGGGCATCGCAGGCGGCCTTCATCTGCGCATGGAAATGCGCCGTATCCTCGGCGTATTCGATACAGGGGTTCAGGTCGGCACCGCCGCCGAACCACCAGGCATGCGGCGTCCAGAACATCCGGGTGTTCATATGGACCGCAGGCGTATGCGGGTTGACCATATGGGCAACGAGGCTGATGCCGCTGGCCCAGAACCGCGGATCGCTGTCCATCCCCGGAACGCCGCGCGCGGCCATCGCCTTTTGCGCGCGCGCGCCCAGAACCCCGTGCACGGTCGAGATGTTGACGCCGACCTTTTCGAACACGCGACCGCCGCGCATCACGCTCATCAACCCGCCGCCGCCGTCATCCCCGCGGTGGGTTTCCGACACCTCGAACCGGCCGGGCATGCCGGTGCCGAAATGATCCTCGAGCCCCTCGAAGGCGGTCACGATCTGGTCACGCAAGTCGCGGAACCACGCGGCGGCACGGGCCTTGCGGCTGTCAAAATCCTCGGTCATCGGCGCCTCTCCTCCCGGTCGTCCGACATGGCCTAGCATGACGGGGCGGGCGCTGCCACAATGTGTTTTGCATCGGGGCAGGCCGGGGCCTAGAATAGCCCCCTGACCAGAGGTGCCCCATGAAACGAGCCCTGTTTCTGATCCTTGGCATGGGCCTTGCGGCCTG
This sequence comes from Aliigemmobacter aestuarii, assembly GCF_004799285.1. GTDB lineage: Bacteria > Pseudomonadota > Alphaproteobacteria > Rhodobacterales > Rhodobacteraceae > Aliigemmobacter > Aliigemmobacter aestuarii. The sequence continues at coordinate 88,488 of NZ_SSND01000002.1, forward strand.
CGGGACGCCGCAGCAGCAGTGCATCGCCGCCGCCACCCGCGACCAGCGCGTGCTTGACCGCCTGATCGCGGAAACGGAACGCAACATCGCCCGGGGCTATGCGATCGAGCAGGTCACGATATCGCGCCCGGTCGTGCTGGATTGCACCCCGCGCCCCACGGCGGCGACCCCGAACCCGGTACCCCGCACCTGCCTGCGCGACGGCAGCTACACCGTGAACCGGCCGCAGGCCATTGACCTCAACGCCGAACGGGCGAAGCTTGCCTCGATGGTGGCCAAGCGCCGCGACCTTGCCCGGCAGGCCGAAGCCGCCATCGCGCAATGCCGCGCCACCTACCCCGAATAGCCTGGGCGTGACCGATCAGAAGGCCGGGGCCGCGACCGCGTCAAGAAGCCCCCGCCCCCCGTCCACCGTGACGACCTGCCCGGTCATGAAGCCTGACGCGTCCGAGGCCAGGAATTGTACCGTTTCGGCCAGTTCCGCCGCCGCCGCGATCCGGCCAAGCGGCGTTCCGGCGGCGATCACCTCGCGATAGTCGGGCTGGTCCTTCAGCATCTGCTGCAAGCCCGCGCTCATCACCGAACCGAAGGCCACCGCATTGACACGAATGCGGTTCGGGGCCAGCGCCACCGCCAGCGACCGCGTCATCTGGTCCACCGCCGCCGTCGCGATGGAATAGCCCAGCAGGCCCGGCTGCGCACGATGCGCGGCAATCGACGACAGGTTGACGATGGCACCCACGGGGCCGTCGCGGCCATCGGCCTCGGCCTGCGCGATCATCCGCCTGGCTGTCATCTGCGACAGGCGCAGGCTGGTCATCAGGTTCTGCCGCAGCATGGCCTCGACCCCGTCGCCCTCGGGGTCCAGCGGATCAGAGACCTGCATCTGCCGGCTCGCGTTCACCAGGATGTCGATCCGATCGAAAGCGTCGACCGTGGCCGACAGCAGGTTCGCCACCGTCAGCTTCTGGCACAGGTCGCCCGCGAACATGCGGACCGGGCCTTCGCCCCGCGCCTCGTCGCCCAGTTCCGCATCCAGCCGGTCCTCGTCGATATCGGCGAACATCACGTTCGCCCCCTTGTCAACGAAGTGCCGCGCAATGGCGAGACCGATGCCATTGGCGGCCCCGGTCACGATGGCGGTCTTGCCTGCGATGGAAAGGGACATGGGCGTTCTCCTATCGGCGGCGCCGGATCGGGCGGGCGGCACGGGTCAGGCGAAAGGCGGAATCCCCGCCGATTTCAGCGACATCCTGAAACAGCTCTTTCAGGGCGCGGTCATAGGGGAGATGGCGATTGGCCACGAGCCACAGATCGCCTTCGGGCGAAAGCATCCCCGCCGCCGCGCGCAGGAAGGCGACACCCAACGCCGGATCGGCATCGCGCCCGGCATGGAAGGGCGGGTTGCAGATGACATGGTCGGCATGGCCGTCGGCGCGGTATTCGGTGGCATCCGCCCAATAGAACCGGGCACGGGGATCGGTCACGTTGACCCGCGCGCAGGTCAGCGCGGCATGATCGGCCTCGACCAGATCAAGCCGCTTCACGCCCTTGCGGGCCAGCACGGCCCGCGAAAGAAAGCCCCAGCCCGCCCCCAGATCGACACTGTAACCCGGCAGGTAATCGGGCAGCGCCGCCGCCAGCAGGACCGATCCGCGATCGGGGCCATCGGCGGAAAACACACCCGGCACGGTGCGGAACCCACCCTCGACCTCGCGCGGCATTGCCGTCCAGTCGGCCAGTTCCGGACCGGCGACGAAGGCGAAGGTCTTGCCGTGTGCCTTCGAGATGGGCTCGGTGACCGGCAGGCGCGCCCGCAGGTCGCGCAACACGCCCTCGACGCCGTCCGTCTTGAACCCGTCCACGATCACCGGCGCCCCGTGCGGCAACGAGGCCGCAGCCTCGGCCAGCATGGCGCGGGCCTGTTCCTTGGACCTTGGCAGCATGACGACGGCAGCCGACGCGCCTTCGACCGGGCCTTCCGCCGCCATGTCAAAACCCATGGCCGAAAGCCTGCGATGATCGGGGAAATGGCCCTGCACCGCCTTCACCCGCGTCTTGTCGAAAGCCGCCATATCATCGGCATCATGCGGGCCGTAGACGGCCAGCGCACCGGTCGCGGGCAGCGCAAGGGCGCCGGTTTCCAGCGCAAGGGAAAGGCGGGTGGATCGCATGGGATATCCGGGCGGCCGACCTGCGGCCTACTCCTTTTCCATCGTGCATTGCAGCGGGTGCTGATGGCGGCGCGCGAAATCCATCACCTGCGCCACTTTCGTCTCTGCCACCTCGAACGAAAAGACGCCGACCACGGCCAGGCCCTTCTTGTGGACCGTCAGCATGATCTCGAACGCCTGCGCATGGCTCATGCCGAAGAACCGTTCCAGCACATGCACGACGAATTCCATCGGCGTGTAATCGTCGTTCAGCAGCAGCACCTTGTACATCGGCGGGCGCTGCGTGCGCGTTCTGGTCTTGGTCAGGACCGCCGGATCACCATCCCGCCCGCCATCTTTATCGGACATCTGGAAGGGGCGATCTGTCACCGGTCGGGGCTCCGTTAAGGCGGGATTCGATTGAGCTTGTTACGCGCGATACTATAGCGGTTTTTGACCGGGCGAAAAGGGGCACCGCCCTTGCATGCCCCGTGGCGTCGCGCGACAGTGCCGCGACGCGCCGCGACAGATGGACGACAGGATGACACTGACCCCGCGCCACCGCACCCTGACCACGATCGGCTTCGACGCCGACGATACGCTGTGGCAGAACGAAACCTTCTTCCGGATGACGCAGGACCGCTTCACCTCGCTTCTGTCGGATTATGCCGATCCCGACCACCTGCACGACCGGCTTCTGGCGGCAGAGCGGCGCAATCTGGGGCATTACGGTTTCGGCGTGAAGGGATTTGTCCTGTCGATGATCGAGACGGCGATCGAGGTGACGGCGGCGCGCGTTCCCGCCGCCGTCATCGCCGAGATCATGGCCGCCGGACGCGAGATGCTGGAACACCCGATCGAGCTTTTGCCTCATGCCCGCGACGCCGTGGAAAGCCTTGCCGCCGAGTTTCGCGTGCTGCTGATCACCAAGGGGGACCTGCTGGATCAGGAACGCAAGCTGGCGCAATCCGGGCTGGGCGAGCTGTTCGACGGGGTCGAGATCGTGTCGCACAAGACCGCCGAGGCCTACCGGCGGATCTTCCATCGTCATGGCGAAGGCCCGGACCGTGCGATGATGGTGGGCAACTCGATGAAATCCGATGTCTTGCCCGCGATCGAGGCGGGGGGCTGGGGCGTCTTTGTGCCGCACGGGCTGACCTGGGCGATCGAAGAGGCCGACGCCCCCGAGGGCCACCCCCGGTTTCACGAATTGCCGGACCTTGGTGGACTACCGGAAATTGTGTCTTCTCTGGTCGAGATCACAACATAAGGTGGCAGCCCGCCGGCCTCGGCAAACCCGCCACACCTGAAGACCGGACCCAAACCCATTGAAACAAGGGGCTTTTCCGCAGCGCCAGGTTTGTGCTAGCCTGATCAAAGCAGAACAAGCCCCAACAAAAAAAGTGGGGCATCAGAGGCAGGTCGAAAAGGGGCAGTGTCGTGACACGGCTACTCGGGCAGGGCGCCCGCATTTTCACATTGATCGCCGGGCTTTTCCTTGTTGCGGCCTGTTCGTCAGGCCCGTCCGGGGCAGCCCCCTATGCCGCGCTGGTCATGGATGCCCGCACCGGCGAGGTGCTGCACGCCAAGAACGCCGACACCCGCCTGCACCCGGCCTCGCTGACCAAGATGATGACGCTCTACATCGCCTTCGAGGCGATCGAACGCGGCGAGATCTCGCTTGATACGATGGTGACCGTCTCGAAGAACGCGGCGAGTGAACCGCCCTCGCGCCTGGGTCTGAAGGCCGGCCAAAAAATCGCGCTGCGCCACCTGATCCGCGCCGCGGCGATCAAGTCGGCCAACGATGCGGCCACCGCGATCGGCGAAGCGGTCGGAGGCTCCGAGGCGAAATTCGCCGCACGGATGAACCGCACCGCCAAGGCCATCGGGATGAAGAATTCCACCTTCAAGAACGCCCATGGCCTGACCGAAAGCGGGCATCTTTCGACCGCGCGCGACATGTCGATCCTCGGACGGCGACTGTTCTTCGATTATCCGCAGTATTATAACATCTTCTCGCGCCGGACGACGGATGCGGGGATCGCGCAGGTGTCGAACACGAACCGCCGTTTCCTTGACGCCTATGAAGGCGCCGACGGGATCAAGACCGGCTATACCCAGGCTGCGGGTTTCAACCTGACCGCCTCGGCGCAGCGCGGCAACAAGCGGATCATCGCCACTGTCTTCGGCGGCGCCTCGACCGCGGCACGCAACGCGAAGATGGCCGACCTTCTGGATATCGGCTTCCGTTCGGCCCCGAATTCCGCGCCAGTGAACGAACCGGCCCCGCCCGTCTATGCCGCCGACCCGGAAGCCGAAGCCATCGGGCAGGATGTCATCGCTTCGGCCGACAGCGACAGCCGGTCGGTCGGCAAGACCATCCGTCTGGTCACCGCGCCGACGAAATCGCCCCGCCCGCAGCATCGCCCGACGGCGGTCGATCCGAACGCAGCGGCCGAAGTGGTTGTGGCCATGCAGGACAGCATCGCCGGTGCGCTGGCCGCAGCGGTGGAGCCTGAAACGGCTGCCGCCGAACCCGGGCAACCTGTCGCCGTTACCGAAGTCGCGGGATTGAGTGCAGCGATCACCCCCGAACCGCGCCCGGAGGCCCTGCTGGAACCCGCAACCGAGGCCCCGGCGGAAGCGGCGGTCGAGGTCGTGCCCACCGAACTGGCCGAGGTTCCCGCAACCGCCGAGACGCCCGCACCTGAAAGCCCCTTCGCCATGGCATCGGCCGAAACCGAGGCTCTGGCCGCGTTTGACCAGGCGGACGCCGCCAACGTGCAACTGGCGGCCATGACCGTCGTCAGCCCGCGCCCGGAACCCAAGCCCGAAAAGCTGCGCCAGATCATCCACACGGCGGCCCCGATGGGCCCCGTCCTGGCCGAGGCCCCCACCCCCGAACCCACCGCCATCGTCACCCGGATTTCCACCTCGGGCGGGCGTCATTGGGGTGTGAACGTGGGGCGCTTCACGTCGCGCGGGCAGGCCGAACGGGCGCTGATGCAGACGGCGCTGGCCGAAAGCGCGACGCTGAACAACGGCCTGCAGAAGGTGGTGCAGAAGGGCGGCAAGTTCGATGCCAACTACATGGGGCTTACGCAGGAACAGGCCGACCTGGCCTGCCGCCGCCTGCAGGCCCGTGGCACCCAGTGCTTTACCATCGGGCCGTGACGCAGCACCCTTGAACATCCCCGGCCGTGGCGGCACTCTGCCCCGACCGGAGGTGCCCATGACCGAACCCAAGCCCGATTTCGTCCTGCCCTGCCCGCCCCAGCCCAGCCTTCCGGTCGCGGGCCAGGCCGCGCGCTTTCCGGTCAGGCGCATCTTTTGCGTGGGCCGCAACTATGCCGAACACGCCCGCGAGATGGGTCACGACCCCGAGGCGGAGCCGCCGTTCTTCTTCACCAAGCCCGGCGATGCCATCGTGCAGCATGGCGCCACCATCCCCTTCCCGCCCGCCACGGCGGACCTGCACCACGAAGCAGAGCTTGTGGTCTGCTTGGCGACGGGCGGGGCCGACATTCCTGCGGAAGGCGCGCTGGCGCATGTCTATGGCTATGCCACCGGAAACGACCTGACGCGGCGCGATCTTCAGGCGCTGGCCAAGCAGGCGCGCAGGCCGTGGGACATGGGCAAGGCGTTCGACAATTCGGCGGTGATCGGCACCGTCCATCCGGGCCGCGACGTGCCCAAGGGGCGCATCCGCTGCCGCGTCGACGGCAAGGTGACGCAGGATGCGGACCTCGCCGAGATGATCTGGGACGTGCCCCATATCATCGCCTTCCTGTCGCGGATGGTCACGCTTGCGCCAGGCGACCTGATCATGACGGGAACCCCCGCCGGGGTCGGCCCCGTGACACGCGGCCAGACCTGCACGGTCGAGATCGACGGCATGGCGCCCGCCACCGTCACGCTTGGCTGAGTGCCCGGCCCGTCCGGTGACGGACGGCCGTTGCGGTCACGGCTTCGGACGGTCGTCCCAATCCTTGGTCAGGATGCGGTTCGCGTCGCCCTGAGGGTCGTCGAACTGCCCCTTCTTCAGCGCCCAGAAGAACGCCACCAGCCCGACACCGCCCAGAAACAGCGACACGGGGATCAGGATGGTAAGGATTTCCATGATGGGTGTCCTGTGGGTTACTTCAGACGCAGCGCATTGAGCGATACGGTAATCGACGACAGGGACATCGCCAAGGCCGCAGCCAGAGGCGTTGCCATACCGACCAGCGCCAGAGGCACGGCCACCACGTTGTAAAGCCCCGAGATCGCGAAATTCTCCTTGATCCGGCTGCGCGACTGGCGGCTGATCCGGACGGCATCGGCGATCGGGGCCATGTCCTTGCCCAAAAGCACGATATCCGAGGCGACCCGCGCCGCATCCAGCGCCGAGGCGGGCGAGATCGATACATGCGCCGAGGCCAGCGCGGCGGTATCGTTCAACCCGTCGCCCACCATCAGGACGCGCGCGCCTTCCGCCGTCAGATCGGCCACGCGGGCGGCCTTTTCGGCCGGAAGCGCGCCCGCCACCCATTCACGGATGCCCAGGCGTTCGGCCAGATCGGCCACCGCGCCTTCGGTATCGCCCGACAGAAGGATCACGCGCTTGCCCTGGCGGGCAAGGGCGCTGACCGCCTCTTCGGCACCGGGGCGCAGGCGGTCGGCGAAGGTGAAGGCGCGGGGGGCGCCTTCGCCCGTGCAAAGATAGGTCGCGGTGACCGGAAGCGCATCGCCCCCGCACCATTCGGCCCGGCCCAGACGGACGCGGGTGCCACGCCAGGTGCCCTCGACGCCAAAGCCCGGAACCTCGCGCAGGTCCTCGACCCGCGCCGGATGGATGCCCGCCGCGCGGGTGGCCTGCGCCAGTGCGGTGGCCAGCGGGTGCGAGGAAACCCCCGCCAGCGCCGCCACAACCTCAAGCGCCGCGCGCGGATGATCGCCCAGGTTCGTCGGTTCGGGCGCGCCCAGTGTCAGGGTGCCGGTCTTGTCGAAGACGACGGTATCGACCTCGGCCAGACGTTCCAGCGCGGTGCCGTCCTTGATCAACAGCCCCTTGCGGAACAGGCGCCCGCTGGCAGCGGTGACAACCGCAGGAACGGCAAGCCCAAGCGCGCAGGGGCAGGTGATGATCAGAACCGCGGCCGAGATGTTGATCGCATAGCGCAGGTCGCCGCCCGTCTTCCACATCCAGAACCCGAAGGCGGAGAAGGAAAGCAGGTGGACCAGCGGCGAATAAAGGCTTGCCGCCTGTTCGGCCAGACTGGTGTAGCGGGTCTTGGCGGCCTCGGCCACGGCGACGAGATCGGCCATGCGATGCAGGCTCGAATCACGGCCGGCGGCGGTGACGCGCACGGTCAGCGGTCCGGTCAGGTTGACCTCGCCCGCGGCAACGATGGTGCCCTCGCCCGCCCAGGCTGGCAGGCTTTCGCCGGTCAGAAGCGACCGGTCGATTTCCGAGGTGCCTTCGGTCACGACCCCGTCGACCGGCATCCGGCCGCCCGGACGCACCTTCACCAGGTCGCCGGCGACCAGTTCTGAAATCGGCACGACGCTTTCCTCGCCGTCCCGCATGAGCGTGGCGCGCGGCACTTCCAGCGCGGCCAGCTCTTCGGCCGCAGACCGGGCGACGGCGCGCGTCCGGTGATCAAGGTAACGCCCCGCCAGCAGGAAGAAGGTCAGCATCACCGCTGCGTCGAAATAGGCGTGATGGCCGGAATGGAAGGTTTCGAAAAGCGAGATCGACGACGCGAGGATGATCGCAAGCGAGATCGGCACATCCATGCCAAGGCGCCGCGCCTTCAACGAATTCCACGCACTGCGAAAGAAGGGTTGCCCGGCGAAGATCACCGTCGGCAGGGCGATGGCGGCGGAAATCCAATGGAACAGGTCGCGCGTCGCATCCTGCGCCCCCGACCAGACGGCGACCGACAGAAGCATGACATTCATCATGCTGAAACCGGCCACGCCAAGCCGCATCAGAAGGTCGCGGCCCTGCTTGTCCATCTCGGTCGCGGACAGAAGCCCCGCATCCAGTTCGTGCGCCTCATAGCCCACGCCCTTCAGCGCAGCGATCACCTGATCGACCGTGACCGAAGGATCGGCATCGACGGAAATCCGCCGCATCGTCAGGTTCATCCGCGCCGAACGGACGCCGGGAACGTCCTGCACCGCGCCTTCCGCCGTGGAAATGCAGGCCGCACAATGGGCGGCCGGAACGGAAAGCATCAGGCGCGCGTTGCGGCGCGCCGAAAGTTCGGCCAGCCGTTCGGCGGACGGGGCCACCGCACAGGCCGGACAGGCGGAGGGAGAGACATGCCCCGCATCCCCGGTGTCGATCCGTTCGACGGCGGTCATCCGGTCAGCCTTTCACGAAAAGGTCGATGCGCTGCTGAAAGGCCGTTCCGTCGGCCGCCCGCGCCTTGACATGCAGCATCCACTTGCCCGGCGCCAGCGCGACGGGGGCGGAATAGGCCCCGAGGTGCCGCACGAATTCAGGGCGGCGATCCTCATCGGCCATCGTGGTCCGCCCGACCAGGACGGACAGGTCCTGCACCTCGACCGGGGCGCCCTGCCTGTCCGAGAAGGTCAGCCGCAGTTCGCCCGCCGCCGCGTCATAATCATGCGCCAGCGTCCAGCCCAGCGATGCCTGCGCGGCGCGTTCGGCGTCGAATGTCTGGCTGGCGACGTAAGAGTTCTTCACCTCCAGCCCCGGGAAGGTGGATATCGCCTTCCACGCCATGACAACGTTGACCGCGATGATGATCCCGAAGGCCGTCACCGTGAAAATCAGAACCTTGCGTCCGGTGATTTCACCCATGGCTGTCACTGTCCTTTCCCGTTGAACACCGTGTCATGGTACACGCGGCTTGTGCCGCTGGCATCCTCGATCCACAGCCGGATGTCGGTGCGGTCGGTGCTGGCGGCTGGCGTGCCGGGCGCCGCTTCCACATAGACGCGGATCGCATAGGTTTCCTGCGCGCCGACCTCGACGGTGGTATCGTCCTCGCCTTCCAGCCGGATCGCCACCGGCGCCCCGGAAGTGACCGAAAGCGTATAGGCCACCGTATCGCCCTGCTTGTTGCGCAGGCGCACGTCATAGGTGTTGCGCACCGTGCCGTCCGACAGGGTCACGAAAGTCGGGTTGCGGACGGGCGAGACGTTGACGTCGATCGGCGACCGCAGGAACAGCGCCACGACAAGCGCGATGCCCACGGCCGACCACAGCGTGGTGTAAAGGATCGTCCGCACCCGGAAGATATGCTTCCAGACGGATTTCGGGTCTTTCCCCTCGCGTTCGCGGGTCTCGTCGGTCAACGCAAGATAGCCGATCAGCCCGCGCGGGCGGCCGATCTTGTCCATCATCTCGTTGCAGGCGTCGATGCACAGGCCGCAGGTGATGCAGGCCAGTTGCTGGCCGTTGCGGATGTCGATGCCCATGGGGCAGACGTTGACGCAGGCCATGCAGTCGATGCAGTCGCCGTTGCCCGCGGCCACACCGCCCTTGGACAGCTTGCCGCGCGGCTCGCCCCGCCATTCGCGATAGGCGATGGTGATCGTGTCCTCGTCCATCATCGCGGCCTGGATGCGAGGCCAGGGGCACGCATAGATGCAGACCTGTTCGCGGAAGAACCCGCCGAACAGGAAGGTCGTTGCCGTCAGCACGAAAATGGTGGTGTAGGCGATGGGATGGGCGGTGCCCGCCAGAAGGTTCGCCGCCAGCGTCGGCGCATCCGTGAAGTAGAACACCCAGGCGCCACCGGTCGCGAGCCCGATCAGCAGCCACAGCGCCCATTTCACCATCCGCTTGCGGAACTTCTCGAAATCCCATTTCTGCCGGTGAAGCCGCAGCCGCGCGTTGCGGTCGCCCTCGACCCAGCGTTCGACCAGGATGTAAAGGTCGGTCCACACGGTTTGCGGGCAGGCATAGCCGCACCAGACCCGCCCGGCGGCCGAGGTGAACAGGAACAGGCCAAGCCCGGCCATGATCAGAAGCCCCGCGACGAAATAGAATTCGTGCGGCCAGATCTCGATCATGAAAAAGAAGAACCGCCGGTTCGCCATGTCGATCAGCACCGCCTGATCGGGCAGCTGCGGCCCGCGATCCCAACGCAGCCAGGGCGTGATGTAATAGATGCCCAGCGTCACCGCCATGAGCCACCACTTCAGGGTCCGGAAAGCGCCCTTGACACGCTTGGGAAAGACCGGCTCGCGCGCGGCGTAAAGGGATTGCGGTTCGGTATCGGGACTAGTCACGGACTCTCTCCGGTTGGCGGCATTTTGGGCTGGTATGGCCTTTTGCGGCACGCTGAACATTGACCTGCATCAAAAATTGCATTCAGGATACAGCTATCAAATGCGGCATTTCGTGCGCCCGGACCCCGGGGCAGAAATGAAAAAGCACCGGCACCCCCAGGAAACGCGCGAACAGGATGGGGTGCCGGTGCTTGGCCCCAGACCGATAAGCCCAAGGTCAGGTTGAAGAATGCCGCGCCTTCCGGGACCGCACATTGACTTGAGTCAAATGAACGTGAGCTTTCGTGCCCCGGTCATTCTGTCGCAGGCCGGTCACCGGGGGGGTGCGGAAATGAAAACGGCCCCCGACGGGGGCCGTTTCCGACACGTTCGAGGCGTCGCTTATTCGCCGCCGCCCAGACCGTGGACATAGGCCGCCACGGCGCGGATCTGGTCTTCGCTCAGGCGCGCGTTCCAGTTCGGCATCACGCCGAAACGGGCGTTGACGACCGATTCCGTGACCGATGCGCGATCCCCGCCGTAAAGCCAGACCGCATCGCTCAGACGCGGGGCGCCCTGCGTCCGGTCGCCAGAGCCGTCTTCCATGTGGCAGGCGGCGCAGTTGTCGACGAACACCGTCGCACCGGCTGCCGCCTTGGCGGCGTCATGCTCTTGCCCCGAGATCTGAAGGACGTATTCCACGACCTCTTCGATCTGCGCGGTCTCAAGCAGCTGGTCGGCACCGAACCGGGGCATCTCGGAATAGCGGGCATCGCCATCCGTCGTGTTCCGGATCCCGTGCGTGACGGTGTAATGGATGTCCTCCATCGTGCCGCCCCACAGCCAGTCGTCATCCAGCAGGTTCGGGTAGCCGCCGGCCTGAACGCCCGCCGCACCGGAACCGTGGCACTGCGAACAATGGGTGCGGAACACCGCAGCCCCTGCCGCCGTCGCATACTGGTTCAGTTCCTGGTCGCCCGGAATGGCGGTCAGGTCGGCCGCGATCAGCTTGGCCTTGATCTCGGCATTGGCGTCGTCAAAGCGCTTGATCTCTTCGGCGACGGCCAGCCGGGTATCCCCGGCGGGGCTTTGGCCCCAGATCCCCTGCGTCGCACGCGACACCAGAGGCCATGCCGGATAGAGGATCATGTAGCCGATCGACCAGATGATCGTGACATAGAAGGTCCACAGCCACCAACGCGGAAGGGGGTTGTTGTACTCTTCAATGCCGTCCCAGGTGTGGCCTGTCGTCTCGACCTCGCCGGGCTTCGTCTTCACTTGCTTGGCGCACATGGTCTTACGCCTCCTTCGAGTTGGGGCCGGTGGTGGCTTCCGCAGCGGGCTTGCGCTCGTTGCGGAAGATCGAATTCGCAGCCTCGCTCTGCACTTTCCGGCTGCCCGGGCGGAAGGCGAAGCCCACCACACCCAGGAACAGGATCATCATGAACAGAAGCATCCAGCTGTCCGCGAACTGGCGGAGGAAGGAATAGGTTTCCATTCCGCCCCCCTTACCGGCCAGCGTCCGGCGTGAAGGTCGAGAAGTCGACCATCGTGCCAAGGACCTGCATGTAGGCGATGATCGCATCCATCTCGGTCAGCGCGGGCTGGCCGTCGAAGTTGCGGGTCTGCGCCCCCGGATAGCGTGCCAGAAGCCCCTCGGTATCCGCATCCGGATTGGCCTGCGCGAGGAAGTCCTCGACCGCCGCTTCCATCATCTCGTCGCTGTAGGGCACGCCGACAAGGCGGTGCGTCTTCATCGAGTCCTGGATGTAGCGGCCGTCGATCTCGGTCCGGCCAAGGAAGGCATACTTTGGCATCACCGATTCCGGCACCACCGACTGCGGATTGTTCAGGTGGTCGACGTGCCATTCATCCGAATAGCGGCCGCCCACCCGGGCCAGATCTGGGCCGGTGCGCTTCGATCCCCACTGGAAGGGATGGTCGTACATCGATTCCGCCGCCAGCGAGTAGTGGCCATAGCGTTCGACCTCGTCCCGCATCGGGCGGATCATCTGGCTGTGGCACACATAGCAGCCTTCGCGGATGTAGATGTCGCGACCGGCGAGTTCGAGCGGCGAGTAGGGCCGCACGCCCTCGACCTTTTCGATCGTGTTCTCCAGGTAGAACAGGGGCACGATCTGAACCAAACCACCGATCGTCACCACGAGGAAGCTGAGCACAAGGAGCAGCGTCGCGTGGGTTTCGATAGCCTTATGCTTGTCTAGAAGAGCCATCGTTTTCTCCGATCATTCAGCGGGGACGAAGTTGTTCGCGTTCACCGGGGCTTTCGCCGGCTGCGCACGAACGGTCATCCAAAGGTTGTAGGCCATGATGATGCCACCAAGCAGGTAGAGCACCCCGCCAAGACCGCGCACCACATACATCGGGAACTTCGCGCTCACCGTGTCGGCGAAGGCGTTCACGAGGAAGCCGTTGGCGTCGACTTCACGCCACATCAGGCCTTCCATGATGCCCGTCACCCACATCGCCGAAGCGTAGAGAACGATCCCGATCGTCGCGAGCCAGAAGTGCCAGCTGACCATCGACAGGCTGTAAAGCCGTTCGCGGTTCCACAGGCGCGGCACCAGGAAGTAGAGCGCGCCGAAGGTGATCATGCCGTTCCAGCCAAGGGCGCCGGAATGTACGTGGCCGATCGTCCAGTCGGTGTAGTGCGACAGCGAGTTCACCGCCTTGATCGACATCATCGGGCCTTCGAAGGTCGACATGCCGTAGAAGCCGATCGAAACCACCATCATCCGGATGATCGGATCGGTGCGCAGCTTGTCCCAGGCCCCTGACAGCGTCATCAGGCCGTTGATCATGCCACCCCAGGACGGCATCCACAGCATGATCGAGAAGGTCATGCCAAGGGTCGACGCCCAGTCAGGCAGCGCGGTGTAGTGCAGGTGGTGCGGACCGGCCCAGATGTACAGGAAGATCAGCGCCCAGAAGTGGATGATCGACAGCTTGTAGCTGAAGACCGGGCGTTCGGCCTGCTTGGGCACGAAGTAGTACATCATGCCCAGGAAGCCCGCGGTCAGGAAGAAGCCCACCGCATTGTGCCCGTACCACCACTGCACCATCGCATCCTGCACGCCCGAGAAGACCTGCACCGACTTGGAGCCGAAGACCGACACCGGGATGGACAGGTTGTTGAAGACGTGCAGCATCGCGATGGTCACGATGAAGGACAGGTAGAACCAGTTTGCCACATAGATGTGGGGTTCCTTGCGCTTGATGATCGTGCCCAGGAACACGGCCAGATAGACCAGCCAGACGATGGTCAGCCACCAGTCGACGTACCATTCCGGCTCGGCATATTCCTTCGACTGGGTCGCGCCCAGAAGATAGCCGGTGGCCGCCAGCACGATGACCAGCTGATAACCCCAGAACACGAACCACGCCGCGTTGCCGCCCCAGAGCCGCGCCGCGCTGGTGCGCTGCACGACGTAGAACGACGACATCAGAAGGGCGTTGCCGCCGAATGCGAAGATCACCGCACTGGTGTGCAGCGGCCGCAAGCGTCCGAAGTTCAGGTAGGGCTGTGCCCATTCGATGTTCAGCGCCGGAAAGGCCAGCTGGAAGGCGATGATCACCCCCACCAGAAAGCCCACGACCCCCCAGAAGGTGGTCGCGATGGCACCGGCCCGTACCACGCCATCGAGATATTCGTTGGCTGGGGCAGGCTTGCGATCGCCCATGGTGCGCAGCACGTAAAGGAAGGTGATCGCAGCCGCGATCATCACCGTCAGTGCATTGACCATGTAGGCAAGGTCGCGCGCATAATTGGCGGCAATCGCGGCGGCAACCGCGATCACGCCAAGCACGACCAGTTTGATGTAATCCCACATAATGCGTCCCTTCGTCTTGCGTCCCGGGTCGACTCAGACCTCGCCCGGGCACTTTTCGACTGTGGACGCTTTTGCCGCCCGCGGAATTGCATCGCCTTGATCCATGTCAATCTTTACTCCGGCGTGGGTTGATTAAGGTCAATGCACGGAATCCAAACAAGGAACATGGTGTTCCGGTCACTCGTCAGGAGGAAACAACGATGGCGTACAAGTCGATCCTAACCATCGCCACCGCTGCGGATCAGGTGGAGCCAGCCGTATCTGTTGCAGCCGCAATTGCGCGGGCCCATGACGGTCATCTTGATGTGCTGGCCCTTGGGGTGGACCGCACCCAGGTTGGCTATTCCTACATTGGCGGCGGTGCCGTGCTGCTTCAGGTCGGCATGGAACGGGCCGAAGCCGATGCCAAGGCCGTCGAGGCGTCGGTGCGCAGCGCGCTGGCCGCACAACCCGACGGGCTTCGCTCGTCGGTCGAAGGGGCCGTCGCCCAATTGGGCGGGCTGGCCGATCTGGTATCGTTGCGTGCGCGGTTCGCGGATCTCGTGGTCCTGCCACAGCCCTATGACGGCAAGCACGGCGCCGACGGCGAGGCGGTGGTCGAATCGGCCCTGTTCGAAGGCCAGGCCCCGGTGATGATCCTGCCGACCAACGCCAGCGCGGCCTACAAGCAGCCCGACCGGATCGTGATCGGCTGGAACCAGAGCCGCGAGGCGATGGTGGCGGTGCGCCGCGCCCTGCCGTTCCTGAAGCGTGCGAGCCTTGTGAACATCGCCGTCATCGACCCGCCGACGCATGGGCCGGAACGATCCGACCCCGGCGGTTCGCTGTGCCAGATGCTGGTGCGTCACGGCGTGAAGGCCGAGGTTTCGGTTCTGGCCAAGACGATGCCGCGCGTGTCCGACGTTCTGGCCCGCCACGTGGCCGACACCGGCGCGGATCTTCTGGTGATGGGGGCGTATGGCCATTCCCGCTTTACCGAGGCGATCCTGGGCGGCGCGACGCGCAACATGCTGGAAAAGGCCGAAGTGCCGCTGTTCATGGCGCACTGAAAAGACCGGCCAAGGACACCTGTCGCGGCGCGCGGCCCCACCCGGCGCGCCGCGTTCAGGCCCTATATCACCTGCACCGCCCCGGCATAGGCCGCGACGATATATTCGTCGGCATGGGCCGCAAGTGACGCGATCTCGCGCATCTGGTCTTCGGAAAGGAAGCCCTCTTCGGGGGCCGCAGCAATTGCGTTCAGCGTCCAGTCGCGTGCCTCGTCAAAGGCCGTCCGGCGGCCCGACTTTTCATAGGCATCCCGCCCCTGGCGGAGGAAAACCTTAGGCGACAGCTGGTCGCGGCAGGTCTGGATCGTGTGGGCGCTGTCCAGGAAATGCCCGCCGACACGGATCTGCATCATCTCGTCCCAGTTCAGCGCCTCGGTGTTCAGGGGCGGTTTCCGGACGAAGCGGCGCATCATCGCCCCCACCTCGTTGTCAAGGACGGCCTGCACCGGGCTGAAGACCGTGGCGCATTCCAGCTGCCCCACGCCCCCCAGGATATCGGCCCCTGAAAGGGCAACGGTCTGCGTGACCATCGCACGTTCGGCCATCGACTGATGGTCCACGTCCGGCGTGTCAGAACCCGACCCGTAGGTATGGGTCAGCATCCCGAAGCCCTCGCGCATCAGCTGCACCGCCATGTTCTTGGCCTGAAGACTTTCGACACAGGCCTGAAGCGCGCTGCCCGTCCGCATGTCGAGCGTGAACATCAGGGGCGTCGCGATCACCGGCACCCCCGGCGCCAGAAGATGCGCCATCACAGTCATGCCCACGATCTCGGCCGCGGCCATGATCGCCATAGACCCCACCGAAAGGGGCGCCGTTCCCCCTGACGAGGGCAACGAGCAGGCATGCAGCGGCACGCCATACTTGCCCGCCTCGATGATCACATGCGTATCCATGTACTTGAATTCGAGCGGGGTGAAGGAACAGGTGATCGCACTGGTGACCGGATTGGCGCGCAGCGCATCCTCGCCCCCGGCCGCGATGGCGGCGATCTTCATCAGGTATTCGACGTTTTCCCACTGGTAGGGCTGCATCCAGACGTGTTTCTGCGTCCGCGCGATCAAGCGGCCGAAACTGTGGATGTCGGCTGTCTTTTCCGGCACGCCATGCACGAAGGGATGGGCGATGAACCCCACCTCGTCCAGCGTGTTGGCCACGGCCGCGATCTCGCTCACCGCGTCCAGATCCATGTTGCGATAGCGCGTGTCGCGCGGGTCCACATAGCCGTGCGCCCCGGTTCCGGTCCGCATCACGAAACCGCCGTCTGCCCGCGGCAGGTCGATGTCGAAGCGCGGCAACCTTCCGCCAAGGCGTGCCTTGCGCGGCGTGGCCGCCATCGCCTCGGCGATCAGTTCGCGCGGAAACCGCAAACGGTTGGCGTCCCTGCCCTCGCGTGCGCCGGCCTTCAGGAATGCCTCGCGCGCACCCGGATGCAGGATCACCACGCCGTATTCCGAAAGAAGCTGGATCACCCGTTCCTTCAGGAACTCCACCTCGGCGCCGGTCAAGAACCCGAATCGCGCGCGTCCGAAACCCGGCTCCTCCTGCCGGAAGGCGTTTGCGCTGTGGGATTGACGCGCCACACGGGCGCGTTTCTGCGTGCGGTCTGCGGGTTTGTCGTCCATCGGTCCCTGCCCATGACAAAAGGGTTCAAATGGGCACACACCGTTTAGGCTGACTGCCTGCCGACTTCAGCTTGCCGAAGTGTGAGGTCGGACCGCCGATTCCGTCAAGGGCATCGGCAAGGGCATCGGCGGGGCCGGTCAGCTCACCATGCCGCCGTCGCTGTCGTCCCCGGCTTCCTCGATCAGCCGGTCGAAATCGGGGATCGTGACGTGGCGCTTGCCTTCCAGATGGATCACGCCGTCGCGCCGCAGGGCGCTGATCTGGCGGCTGACGGTTTCCAGCGTCAGGCCAAGATAGTCGGCCATCTCCTCGCGTGTCAGCGGCAGGTCAAAGGTGATCTGCCCCTTGGCCGCGCGCAGCTTCAGCGTGGCGTCGCGGCGGGCGATGATGGCGATCAGGCTTGCGATCTTCTCGCGCGCGGTCTTGCGGCCCAGAAGAAGCATCCATTCCCGCGCCGCATCGAGTTCATCCAGCGTCATTTCCAGAAGGCGCTGGCCGATGTGCGGGGTGCGCAGCATCAGGTCCTCGAACGGCTTCTTGCGGAAACAGCACATCACGAGGTCGGTCGTGGCGGTCACGTCATAGGCGGCATTGTCGCGACCCGGACGACCGACGAAATCCGACGGCAGCAGCAGCCCGACCATCTGGCGGCGCCCGTCTTCCATGGTCTGGGTCAGCGTGGCAATCCCCGTCACGACGCTGGCGACGTAATCCATCCGGTCACCCGACCAGATGACGGTCTGCCCCGCCTGATAGGACCGGTAATACTTGATCTGCTCAAGGCGTTCCAGTTCGTCGGTCTCGCAGCGCGCACAAACCGCACGGTGGCGGATAGGGCAGGAACTGCACTCTTGATGAACCAATTGTGCGTCATGGAGTGCCATTAATACGTCCTGTTTGATCTGCATCAATGATGAATCTTACCTTACACTTTATGCGGGCGAAATGAACACTCAATCGCACCTCGCCCGACTGGGCCTGTTTGACGCACGTGTGCCCCGCTACACGAGCTATCCCACGGCGCCGCACTTCGGGCCCGATGTGGGCCCCGCGCAGTTCACGGCGTGGGTCGATGCGATTCCGGCAGGTTCGTCAATATCCCTTTACCTGCATGTGCCGTTCTGCCGCAGACTGTGCTGGTTCTGCGCCTGCCGCACGCAGGGCACGTCGAGCGACGAACCGGTTCGCGCCTATGTCGAAGTGCTGAAGCAGGAAATCGCCCTTCTGAAGGCGCATCTGGCGCCGGGCGTGCATCTGTCGCGGTTGCACTGGGGCGGCGGCACGCCCACGCTTCTGAAGCCCGACATGATCCGCGACCTTGCCGATACGGTGTTCGAGGCCGTGCCGATGGGCGAGGGTGCCGAATTCTCGGTCGAGATCGACCCGGACGAGGTGGATGCCGAACGGCTTGACGCTCTGGCCGCGGCGGGAATGAATCGCGCCTCCATCGGGGTGCAGGATTTCGACCCCGAGATCCAGAAGACCATCGGCCGGATCCAGAGCTATGAATTGACCAAGCGCGTCGCGGACATGATCCGCGACCGGGGCGTGCGCAGCCTGAATGCCGATATCCTTTACGGCCTGCCCCACCAGACCCGCGAACGCATCGCGGATTCGGTGCAGAAACTGCTTACCCTGTCGCCCGACCGCGTAGCGCTTTACGGCTATGCCCATGTGCCGTGGATGAGCCGCCGCCAGCAGATGATTCCCTCGGATGCGATCCCGACCCCGCAGGAACGCCTGGGGCTGTTCGAGACGGCAGCGCAGCTTTTCGAATGGGACGGCTATCAGGCGATCGGGATCGACCATTTCGCCCGGCCCGACGACGGCATGGCGGTGGCGCAGCGCGCAGGCCTTCTGCGCCGCAATTTCCAGGGCTACACCGACGATCAGGCGCCCGCGCTTGTCGGGCTTGGCGCGTCTTCGATTTCGCGCTTCCCGCAGGGATTTGCCCAGAATGCCAGCGCGACCTCGGCCTATACCAAGGCGATCCAGGCTGGCGCGTTCTCGACCCACCGGGGCCATGTCTTTGCCGGCGAAGACCTGCTGCGCGCCCGGATCATCGAGGCGCTGATGTGCGACTTCGAGGTCAGCACGGCGGAACTGATCCACGATTATGGCGTCAGCGAAGCCAGGCTGGACGCGCTGTTCGCCCCTGCCATTTTCACTTTCGAGGGGATGGTGGAACGCACCGCGAAGGGGCTTCTGATCCGCCCCGAAGGCCGCCCGCTGACCCGGATGATCGCACGCGCCTTCGACGCCTACGACCAGACCAAGGCGCAACACTCGGCCGCGATCTAGCCGGCCTTGGGCGCGAAGCTTTCGACGAATTCCACCATGCGCGGCAGGCAGACGCCGCGCAGGTCGTAGTTTTCCACGATGGTCCGGCGCGCGGCCTGCCGCAGGTCGTCGAACCGGTCGGGCCGCGCCAGCCCCTTGATCAGCATCTTCGACCATCCCTCGACGTCGAAAAAGTCGACCAGCCTGCCGTTGACCCCGTCCTGGATCAGTTCGCGCACCGGGGCCGTGTCGGACCCGATCACGCAGCAGCCCGCGCTCATCGCCTCGAGCATCGACCAGGACAGGACGAACGGATAGGTCAGATAGGCGTGGACACGGCTGACCTGCATCATCGACACGAAGGTCGGATAGGGCACCTTGCCCATGAAATGCACGCGGCTCAGGTCCAGCCGCCCCTCCACCTCGGACAGGAAGATGTCCTTCCAGGTCCGGCCCTCGGGCGCGGGCCGGCCATAGCTGACATCGTCGCCGCCCACGATCACCACCTGCGCCTCGGGCCGGTCGGCCAGAACGCGCGGCAGCGCCCGGATGAAGGTGTGATAGCCCCGGTAGGGTTCCAGGTTGCGGTTGACGAAGGTCAGCACCTCGTCACCGGCGCGCAGCACCCGGCCATTCGGCAGGGTCAGGCTGGCGGAAGGATCGGG
Source organism: Aliigemmobacter aestuarii (assembly GCF_004799285.1). GTDB lineage: Bacteria > Pseudomonadota > Alphaproteobacteria > Rhodobacterales > Rhodobacteraceae > Aliigemmobacter > Aliigemmobacter aestuarii. The sequence goes on from NZ_SSND01000002.1 coordinate 108,344, forward strand.
ACGGACCAGATCGGTATCGACCCCGTCGAAGATCACCGTGATCCGGTCGCGCAGCACCGGCGGATAGGTCGAGGCCTGCCACTCTGTCGGCGACAACCCCGCATCGGCATGGATCAGCGCCTGGCCCAGATGCGCCGTGCGCCCCTGCGCGATCATCACCTGATCGAACGAGGGCTTGTCGAATTCAGGATCAAAGCCCACGTCCGCGCCCCGCCCCTTGTAATAGAACTCGGCATAGACGATCAGCTTCGCCTCGGGCCAGACTTCCTTGAGAAACAGGGTTTCGCCCCAACCGGAATGGCCGAAGATCACATCGGGCACATAGCCCTTTTCGCGCATCTGAAGGGCGGCGCGGGCCACCGTCACGCCCCGGTCGCTCATCTGCGTGTAGTTGCGCCCCAGACGGCAGGCCGCAGGGTCGGGCGCGGGCGACGAATGGCGGTATTTCAACACCGGGATGGCCGAGGCGCGGTTGTTCGCGGCATCGGTCAGCGCCAGGCATTCATGCCCGCGCTTCTGCATCTCGGGGGCCAGATGCAGGAACTGTCCGGGAAAGTTCTGGTGCACGAACAGGATTTTCATCGGATCGCCTTCACTCGCTACAGGGTCGGGGACGGCGCCGCCACCTTGCCGGTTTCCGCGTCCGCGTGGCCCCCGGAGACGCCGAAGGCCGCGGCCATCAGCGTGCGTGTATAGTCGGTCTGCGGATGGTCGAACACCGCGCTGCCCTCGCCCGCCTCGACGATGTCGCCCGCGCGCATCACCACCACCTTGTGCGACAATGCGCGGACGACCCGCAGGTCGTGGCTGATGAACAGATAGGCCAACCCCCACTTGCGCTGCAAAGCACGCAGAAGATCGACGATCTGCACCTGCACCGTCATGTCCAGCGCGCTGGTCGGTTCGTCCAGCACCACCAGTTTCGGGCGCAGGATCATGGCGCGGGCAATGGCGATGCGCTGGCGCTGACCGCCCGAGAATTCGTGCGGATAGCGGCCCATCATCGCCGGGTCCAGCCCGACCTCGGTCATGATGTCGGCGACCATCTGGCGGCGGTCGCGGCCCGGTTCCACCCCGTGCACGCCCAGACCCTCGGCGATGATCTGTTCCACCGTCATGCGTGGCGACAGGCTGCCATAGGGGTCCTGAAAGACGATCTGCATGTCGCGCCGCAGGGCGCGCATCTGGCCCGCGCGCCAGCCCTGAACGTTCTGCCCCATGAAGACGACCGGCCCCTCTGACGAAATGAGCCGCATGATCGCCAGCGCAAGCGTCGTCTTGCCCGATCCGCTTTCGCCGACGATCCCCAGCGTCTCGCCCGCGCGGACCGATATGCTGGCCTCGTTAACCGCCTTCACATGGCCGACGGTGCGGCGCAAAAAGCCGCGCTGGATCGGGAACCAGACGCGCAACCCTTCGGTGCGCACCAGTTCGTTGGCGCCTTCCGGCACCGGATCGGGCCGGCCCTTCGGTTCGGCGGCCAGCAGTTTCTGCGTGTAGGGGTGCTGCGGATTGGCAAAGATCTCGGCCGCGGGGCCCTGTTCGACGATCTCGCCGTCCTTCATCACGCAGACCCGGTCGGCGATGCGACGGACAACGCCAAGGTCATGGGTGATGAACAGAAGGCTGAGGCCCTCGCGCGCCTTCAGTTCCGCCAGCAGGTCAAGGATCTGCGCCTGGATGGTCACGTCCAGTGCCGTGGTGGGTTCGTCGGCGACCAGCAGCTCGGGCCCGTTGGCCAGCGCCATGGCGATCATCACCCTTTGCCGCTGCCCGCCCGAAAGCTGGTGCGGATAGGCCCCGAGCCGGCTTTCGGCGTCACGGATGCCGACCTTTTCCAGAAGGTCCAGCACCCGCGCCCGCGCCGCCTCGCCCGACAGGCCCTGATGCAACGCGAGGCTTTCGGTCAACTGCCGCTCGATCGTGTGCAGCGGGTTGAGCGATGTCATCGGCTCCTGGAAGATGAAGCTGATGTCATTCCCGCGCACGCGGCGCAGGTCCGCCTCGGGCGCGCCCACCATCTGCGTGCCGCTGTAGGTGATCGATCCCGAAACCTCGGCGCTGTCGGGCAGAAGCGCCACGGTCGACAATGCGGTGACCGACTTGCCCGATCCGCTTTCCCCCACCAGCGCCACGGTTTCGCCCTTGCCCACGGAGAAGGACACATCGCGCACCGCATGGATGATCCGCCCGTCCTGACGGAAGCGCACGTTCAGCTTCTGGACGTCAAGCACGGTCATCGGAAGGTCTTTCGCGGGTCGAAGGCATCGCGCACGCCTTCAAAGATGAAGACCAGAAGGGACAGCATCAGCGCGAAGGTGAAGAAGGCGGTGAAGGCCAGCCAGGGCGCCTGCAGGTTCTGTTTCGCCTGCTGGGTCAGCTCTCCCAGCGAGGGGGCCGAGGACGGCAGGCCAAAGCCCAGGAAATCCAGCGCGGCCAGGCTGCCGATGGTGCCGGTGACGATGAAGGGCAGCATGGTCAGCGTGGCCACCATCGCATTGGGCAGGACATGGCGGAACATGATCACGCGGTCGCTGACGCCAAGCGCGCGGGCGGCGCGGACATATTCAAAGTTCCGCGCGCGCAGGAATTCCGCCCGCACCACCCCCACCAGCGCCGTCCAGCCGAACAGCGTCATCAGGATGACCAGCAGCCAGAAATCCATCTGCCAGATCGCGGCCACGATGATGATGATGTAAAGGCTTGGGGTGGCCCCCCAAAGCTCGATCACGCGCTGGAAGATCAGGTCGGTCAACCCGCCGAAATAGCCCTGCACGGCCCCCGCCGCGATGCCGATCACCGATGTGGTAAGCGTGACGATCAGCGCGAAGGCCACCGACAGGCGGAAGCCATAGATCACCCGCGCCAGCACGTCGCGCGCGGTGTCGTCGGTGCCCAGCCAGTGCCGCGCGTCCGGTGCCGAAGGGGCGGCCCCGCCGATGTCGTTGATCGTGTTGTAGCTGTAGGGAATGGGCGGCCACAGGATCCACCCCGCCTGAACCGTCTCGCCCCCCGCGGTGCCAAGGCTGCGCGCCTCTTCCAGCACGCCTTCGGGATCGTCCCAGCAGGCCTCGGACCCGGCGGCGACGATCAGGCACTGCACCTCGGGGTCGCGATAGGCGGCCTCGGTCCGGAAATCCCCGCCAAAGGCGGTTTCGGGATAGAACTGGAAGATGGGCGTATAGAATTCGCCCTTGTGCCGGATCAGAAGCGGCTTGTCATTGGCCAGCAGCTCGGCGAACAGCGACAGGCCGAACAGCACGAGGAAAATCCACAGCGACCAGAAGGCGCGGCGGTTGGCCTTGAAGTTGCGCCAGCGGCGCTGATTGAGCGGGGAAAGCGCCATAGCCTAGCCCCGTCTTTCGAAATCGATGCGCGGGTCGATCCAGACATACATCAGGTCCGACAGGATCCCCACGACCAGCCCCATCAGGCCAAAGACGAAAAGCGTGCCGAAGACCACCGGATAATCCCGCGCCACCGCCGCCTCGAACCCCAGCCGTCCCAGACCATCCAGCGAGAAGATCGTCTCGATGATCAGGCTGCCGCCGAAAAAGACGGAAACGAACACCGCCGGAAAGCCCGCGATCACGATCAGCATGGCGTTGCGGAAGACATGGCCGTAAAGCACCGCACCCTCCGACAGGCCCTTCGCGCGGGCGGTCATCACATACTGCTTCTTGATCTCGTCCAGAAAGCTGTTCTTGGTCAGAAGCGTCAGCGTGGCAAAGCTGGAGATGGTCGAGGCCAGCACCGGCAGGGCGATATGCCACAGGTAATCGGCGATCTTGCCGAAGAACGAAAGCTGATCCCAGTTGTCCGAGGTCAGGCCGCGCAGCGGAAACCACTGGAAATAGGACCCGCCGGCAAAGACCACCAGCAACAGGATGGCAAAGAGGAAGCCGGGGATCGCATAGCCCACGATGATCGCGCCCGATGTCCAGGTGTCAAAGGGCGTGCCGTCGCGCACCGCCTTGCGGATTCCCAGCGGGATCGACACCAGATAGGCGATCAGCGTGGACCACAGCCCGAGGCTGATCGACACCGGCATCTTTTCCAGCACCAGTTCCAGAACGCCGATCGACCGGAAATAGCTCTGCCCGAAATCGAAGGTCAGGTAGTTGCCCATCATGATGAAGAACCGCTCCACCATCGGGATCGGTTCCTTGACGCATTCGGGCACAGCCGTCGTGGGGCGGCCGGTATAGCCCGGCTCGCAGACGATGCGGGCAAAGCCGAACTGCGCTTCGAGCTGGTCGATGAATTCCGGCGGCAGGCCCCGCGCGCCGATATAGTCGCTGCTTCCGCCCGCGCCCTGATCCTCGACCCCGGCATCGCCGCTGCCTGCGATGGTCTGGAACGCGTCGCCGCCGCCTTCCAGCCGGGCAAGAACCTGTTCCACAGGCCCCCCCGGCACGAACTGCGTGAGGAAGAAGTTTATCATCATGATCCCGACAAGCGTCGGAATCACAAGGATCAACCGTCGTAGGATATAGGCGCCCATCCGGCCTGCCTGCCCCCTGCCCTTATCGTTATCTGAGAGCGCCCGCTGCTTTCAGCGCCTCGGCCTTTTCGGCGTTGTACCACCAGAAATCGAGTTCGCCCAGAGCATAGGGCGGCAGGGTTTCGGGATGTTCATACATGTCGAAATAGGCGACGGTATGGGTGTTCTTGTACCACTGCGGCACCCAGAAGCGTTCCGCCCGCAAAACCCGGTCAAGCGCCTTCGTGGCGTCCGTCAGCTCGTCGTTGCTTTGCGCGGCCAGAACCACGTCGATCAGCCGGTCGACCGCTGCGGATTTCAGGCCCATCCGGTTGAACACGGACTGATCCGCCGTTTCCGACCCGTAATACTGCTTGAGTTCCGAGCCCGAGATGTAGCCGGACCGCGCGTTGCCGGTGATGATGTCGAAATTGTAATCCGGGTTGCGCGTGCGCTGTTCCATCTGCGCATCGTCCACGCGGGTCATGAAGGCATCCACACCAAGGGCGCGCAGGTTTTCGACATAGGGGTTGATGATCCGGTCGAATTGCTGGTTGTCGTTCAGGAATTCGACCTTCAGCGTCTCGCCCTTGTCGTTACGGCGCAGCCCGTCATTGCCCACGGCCCAGCCCGCCTCGTCAAGCAGGGCCGAGGCGCGGCGCAGGTTGCCCCGGTCAAGCTGGCGTTCGCCCGAGGAGGGCGCCATCACCGCCTCGTCGGTCAGGATCGAGGCCGGCAGAAGCCCCTCGTCCACCAGCGGCTGAAGGATCGCCGTCTCTTCCGGGCCGGGCGCGCCCGTCGCGGCCAGCCACGAGTTTTCCCAGACCGAATGGATGCGCGCATAAAGCCCGTAGAACAGCGTCGCGTTCGACCATTCGAAGTTGAACATCAGCCCCAGTGCCTCGCGCACACGCGGGTCCTGGAATTTTTCGCGCCGAAGGTTGAACAGGAACGCCTGCCCGTTCGCCTTGTTGCCGTCGGGCAGTTCGGCCTTGCGGATGTGACCTGCCTGCATGGCCGGGAAATCGTAGGAGGTGGCCCAGCCCTTCGACGAGTTTTCCTGGCGGAACGTATAGGCCCCGGCCTTGAAGGCCTCGAAGGCCGCGTTCGAATCCGCGAAATACTCGATGCGGATCGTGTCGAAGTTTGACCGCCCGCGGTTGATCGGCAGATCGTTGCCCCAGTAATCGGGATTGCGGCGGTAGACGACGGTGCGCCCCGTCTCCATCCGGTCGAACACATAGGGGCCGGTCCCGATGTAGGGGGTCAGGGTCGACTCTTCGAGGTCCAGCCCGGCCTCGATATACTGCTTCTTCGACAGGACGGGCAGGCCGCCCATGTCCATCGGCAGGTCGCGCTTGGGGAAATCGGCCTTGAAGGTGAACTTGATGCGATGCGGGTCCAGCACCTCGACCTTCTCGACCTGCTGACCCAGCACGGTGCGGAAATCGCTCAAGCCCTTCTCGCGGAAGGTTTCGTAGGAAAACAGAACATCCTCGGCCGTCATCGGCGTGCCGTCCGAAAACCGCACCTCGGGACGCAGGTTGAAGATCACCCAGGACCGGTCCTCGGGGTATTCCATCGTGCTGCACAGCAGGCAGTAGGCCGATCCGATCTCGTCCGCGACGCCGGTCAGGATGGATTCGTGCATCACCGTCGACAATGCCGCGCCGCGCCCCTTGACCGAATAGGGGTTCATGCTGTCGAAGCCGCCAAAGGCCCATTGCGAAATCTCGCCACCCTTGGGCGCATCGGGATTGACGTAATCGAGATGCGCGAAATCGGCGGGATATTTCAGTTCGCCGAAGGTCGAGATCCCGTGCGAGGTGATGACCGTTTCGGCCCGGGCCGCCATCGCGCCCGCCGCCATTGCCAGGACCAGCGCGCCGGCCGCAAGCCAGCCCCGCCGGTGATCGGGTTTCGGTTCTGCAAGGGCCTGCGTGCGATTGCGCGTTGCGGTCATGCTCTCTCCCCTTTTGACGGGTCGGCACGACGGGCCGCCCTTTCCTGTCATGTTAAAGCGCGTTTCGCGCCAGTCTCAAGTTGCGAATCCGTGAGCAAAGGCCGGAATTCCCGGTGAAAACGAAACGGGCCGCCCCAAAGGGACGGCCCGCGTTCCGCGCGATGCGGACAGGATCAGTTCTGCGTCGCCAGCCAGGCGATCAGGTTCGCCCGGTCTTCCGACTTCGGCAGCCCGGCAAAGGACATCTTGTTGCCCGGCGCATATCCCTTGGGGTTTTCCAGGAAGGCGTAGAGGTTTTCCGGCGTCCAGGTGTCGCCGCTCATCGCCGCAAGCGCGTCGGAATAGCCGAAGCCCGCCGACGAAGCCTTGGCACGGTTCACCACGCCGTTCAGGTGCGGGCCGGTGCCATCGTTGCCGTCCACCTTGTGGCAGGCCTTACACTTGGCGAACACCTTTTCGCCGGCCGCTGCATCGCCCGCCGCAAGCACTGCGGCGACGTCAACGACTTCCTCGGCCTCGGTTTCCGTGGCTTCGCCCGCGCCGGTGTCGATGACGTAGGACTGTTCGGCACCTTCGCCGTGGCCACCGCCGGTCGAATACAGGCCATCGGCCGCCCAGCCGACGAGAAGGAAAACCAAAAGCGACCCGCAAAGGGCGCCGATGGTCTTGGTCATAGTCATCGTGTCGAACATGTCGCGTCCCATTCTGGCATATGGCTCGCGCGCTTCTACCCGCTTCCCCGCACCGGTTTCAAGGTGTAGTAGCGCGACCAATCGCCCGAGGGGGCGCCTTTTTCGACCGGAGGGCCACAGGAATGGCAGAACGAATCGCTTTCCAGGGGGAACTCGGGGCCTATTCGCACCAGGCCTGCCGCCAGGCGCGCCCCGATATGGAACCCGTGCCCTGCCGCACCTTCGAAGACGCGATCGAGATGTGCCGCACAGGCGAGGTCGCGCTGGCGATGCTTCCGGTGGAAAACTCGACCTACGGGCGGGTGCCCGACATTCACGCCCTGCTGCCCGGTTCGGGGCTGCGGATCGTCGACGAAACCTTCGTGCGCGTGCACATCAGCCTTTTGGGCGTGCCGGGCGCGAAACTGTCCGACATCCGCCAGGCGATGAGCCACATGGTCCTGCTGGGGCAGTGCCGCGGCTTTCTGCGCGAACACGGCATTTCCCCGGTGACGGGCGCGGATACGGCGGGTTCGGCGCTGCAGGTCGCGCGCGAGGGCGACAAGACGATGGGGGCGCTGGCATCAGAACTGGCGGGCGAGATCTACGGGCTTGATGTCCTGGCCAGCGAGATCGAGGACAACAAGACCAACACCACGCGGTTCCTTGTAATCTCGCCCCGGATCGACCTGACCCGTCGGGGTTCGGGCAAGATGATCACCACTTTCACCTTCCGCGTCCGCAACATCCCTGCCGCGCTTTACAAGGCGCTTGGCGGCTTTGCGACGAACGGGGTGAACATGACCAAGCTGGAAAGCTACATGGTCGGCGACAGCTTCATGGCCACCGAGTTCTATGCGGATATCGAAGGCCACCCCGAGGATGCCAACGTTGCGCTGGCGCTGGAAGAGTTGCGGTATTTCACCACCTCGCTGGATATCCTCGGCGTCTATCCGCAGGACCGCGGCCGGGGCTGACAGCCCTCAGGCGCGGCGGGTCGCCGCAAGCCTGCCCTCGATGTCCTTGCAGAAGGCCGTGACGCGCGCCTGATAGCGGCGGTCCATCTTGGCCTTGGCCAGTTTCAGCGACTGGATCACAAGCCGCGCCCCCAGCGTCTTGGGCTTGATCTCGGTGCTGATGTTCACGCGCGTCCGGCGCGGGGAAAGCTCCAGCAGGTCGATCACCATCGTTCCGTTCACGGGCTTCGAATCCCCCGCGAAGGCCAGTCGCGCCGGCTTGTCCATCTCGGTCAGTCGGATCGCAAGGGCGCGATCCTTGCCGCGAAAGCGGAACCGGACGTTCCAGCCCATGCCCGGCCCGGTTTTCGTCTGCTTGTCCGATCGCGAAACCTCGGCGCCGCGCCGCATTCCTGCCCGTTCCCAGTAATCAAAATCCGCCAGCGCGGCGAACACGGCATCAATGGGGGCTTCGATGTCTTCACGGGTACTGAACTTCATCACTTGCCTCAACTGCCTCGGGCTTCTTGGTTGGCCGCATTAGGCCCTCAATCCAGCCGGTCCGCAAGCCAGTTGGCAACAAGTTCATGGGCGATCGCCCCTTTGCGGGGCGCGCGGACGCGCGGATGTCGCCCGGCCACAACAGCGGCCATATCCTCGCGGCTGAGCCACAGCGCATCCTCAAGCTCCTCGGGGTCAAGCCGGATCTCCTCGGCCTCTGCCTCGGCATGGCAGCCGATCATCAGCGAGGCCGGGAAGGGCCAGGGCTGGCTGGCCAGGACCCTGACCGCCCGCACCGGAATGCCGGTTTCCTCGAAAACCTCGCGGCGCACGGCCGCCTCGACCGTCTCGCCCGGCTCGACGAACCCCGCCAGCGTGGAATACATCCCCTCGGGCCAGCCGGGCGACCGCCCCAGAAGCAGCCGGTTGCCCCGCGTGACAAGCATGATAACCACCGGATCGGTGCGCGGGAAATGCTGCGCGGCACAGGTCGGGCAGGACCTTTGCCATCCCCCCGCCGCCAGGTCCGACGGGGCGCCGCAGGCGGCACAATACCGGTGGCTGCGGTGCCAGTGCAGCAACGCCTTCGCCGTGGCGGCAATCTCTGCCTCCAGCGGGGAAAGCCGGATCATCACGGCGCGGAGTTCGGTGTAGCCGTGGCTGTCGTCCAGCGCGGGATGACGTTGCACCGACGGGTCAAGAAACCCCGCCTCGACCGCCTCGGCGCCTGCCTCGGGGGACCAGTCGGACGTGTCGGCGGCAAACAGCCCCTTGCCCGCATCGTCCAGACCCAGAAAGACGGGTGGCGCCGCGCCGTGCAGGACGGGGCTGCCCGCCCGCACCCAGCCAAGCGCGTCGCGTGGCGCATCGACCATCGGCTTGCCGCGCCAGACCGGCAGCACCCTGCCCTCTGACAGCATCCCTGACAGCAATGCCCCGTCCTTGCGCAGATGCGCCGCACGGACCAAACCGCCGCCCGCAAAGGCCATGCTGTCAAGCGCGATCATCCCGAAACCCATCCTGCATTGCCGTCCCGCGCCTTCTTCGCACGGGCCGCAGGCGGCGGCAACGGCCCGCGCCGTGGCGGCAGGGCAACGGTTTTCACAACCCTTGCGATATCGAGTGGCGCCCGCATCGTCCATTGCTAGAATCGCGAAAGACGAGTGGCATGCGTGGTTGCGATTGCGGGGTAGACATCTGAACGGTTCCGACGGCTTGGCAAGTTTGAGGGTGATCGCGACGACTGACATTCACGTCAATCTGTTGCCCTACGACTATTTCAACGATCGCCCGACGGCGGGAACCGCCTCGCTTGCGGCCCTGTCGCGGCTTGTCGCGGAAGCGCGCGCCGGGGCGGGCGCATCGGTTCTTCTGGACAATGGCGATTTCCTGCAGGGCAATCCGATGGGTGAGACTGGCCGGGCACACCCGGCACGCGCCCCTCATCCGGCGATCCTGGCCATGAACCATCTGGGCTATGACGCCACCGGCCTTGGAAACCATGAATTCAACTATGGCCTTCCCTTCCTCAGGTGGGCGCTTTCGCATGCGCGGTTTCCGGCCGTTGCCTCCAACCTGCGGCTGATCGCGGCGGGCGGGATGGCAGCCCCCCGCGGCGGCCGCCCGTTCTTTCGCCGCTTCGTCCTTCTGGAACGTCCGCTGTCGCCGGTCCTGCCGCCGGTCAGGATCGGCGTGATCGGCTTCACCCCGCCGCAGATCCTGCAATGGGACCGCCGCCACCTGAACGGCCGTCTGGCCGCCGATGACATCCTCGACACGGCGCCCGCAGCCATCGCCGAAGCGCGGCAGGCCGGGGCCGAAATCGTCATCGCGCTGTGTCATTCGGGGATCGCTCCGCTGGACACCCTTTATCACCCCGAGGCGGCCGCGGCGCATCTGGCGCTTGTGCCGGGGCTGGATGCGGTGATCTGCGGGCACAGCCACCGGCTGTTTCCCGTCCGGTCGGGCCCTGCGGAGCCGGGCGTGGATCATGCCCGCGCCACGCTTGGCGATGTGCCCGCCGTGATGCCGGGCGCGAACGCCTCGCACCTGGGCATCATCGACCTTGACCTCGTGCATGAGGGTGGCACCTGGCGGCGTGTCGGCCACCGGGTGACGCTTCGCCCCGCCCCTGCCGGGGTGGATGCGGGGTTGGCAAGCATCCTGGATCCTGCGCACCGACGAACGCTGCGGGTCATCCGCCGTAAGGTGGGCCGGACCGACGCCCCGCTTCATTCCCATTTCGCGCTTCTGGGCCGGTCCACCGCCCTGTCGCTGGTCGCCGAAGCGCAGGCCCGCGCCGCGCACCTTGCGCTTGCGGCGGCCGGACGACCCGCGCATCTGCCGCTTCTGTCGTCCATCGCGCCGTTCAAGGCCGGGGGCAACGGCGGACCGGACCATTTCACCGACATCCCCGCCGGAAACCTTCACCTGTCGCATGCCGCGGACCTTTACCTTTTCCCCAATGAACTGGCGATCATCGAAATTGACGGCGCGGGCTTGCGCGACTGGCTGGAACATGCGGCCTCGGTCTTTGCGCGCGTTTCTGCGGGCGGCGATCCGGCAGCCCTGATCAACCCGGACTTTCCCGGCTACAACTCTGACATGATCCACGGGCTGGACTGCACGATCGACCTATCCGTGCCCCCACGGCACGACCGGGCGGGGGCGCTGATCGACAGGGCGGCCCGTCGTGTCGTCAGCCTCAGCCATGCCGGGCGCGAGGTCGGGCGCGACGACAGGTTCCTTCTGGCCACGAACAGCTATCGCGTGTCGGGGTCGGGCGGATATCTGGCCGGACGGATGCCGCAGCCTGTCGACATCGGCAGGATCACACTTCGCGCCGCAATCATCGACCACCTGCAGCGGCAAAGCCCCGTCCGCCCCCGCCCCGGTCCGGGCTTTCGTCTGATCGCGTCCGAAGGGGGTGCCGCGATCCTGCGGACCGCCCCCGCCGCCCTGCGCCATCTTGACGAGATCGCTGATTACCGGCCTCGGCCGCTTCCGCCCGATGCCGAGGGTTATCTGCCGCTTGTCCTGACCTTCGGCTGACCTTTCACATTCCCGGCCGCTGCCCTAATGTGCCGCGGCAACCCGCAGGCGACAGCACAAGGATGGCCGGATGTTCGAGGCCGTGATCTTCGATCTGGACGGAACCCTGATCGACACCGAGGCACAGGCGATCACCGCCGGAAACGCGGCCTTCGCGGCCTTGGGCGTGGCCGATCCGGGAAACATCTTTCACCGTCTCGTCGGCACCGACCAGCCCACCGGGCGCAGGATCCTTGAGGCAGAATTTCCGGGGCTGGACGTGCAGCGCCTGACATCGCTCTGGAACGAGGCCTTTCTGGACCTGATCGCACAAGACCTTCCGCTGAAGCCGGGCGTGACCGAACTTCTGGACCGGCTGGACCGGCCCAAGGCTGTCTGCACCTCGTCCGGACAGGTCGAGGCTCACCGCAAGCTGCGGCTGGCGGGGCTTGATCACCACTTTCCGGTGGTCACGACGCTTGCCTGCGTGACCCGGCCCAAGCCGGATCCCGAACCCTATGTGCTGACCGCGCACAGACTGGGCGTGACGCCCGCACGCTGCGTCGTCTTCGAGGACAGCGAACCGGGCGCGGCGGCGGCCTTCACGGCGGGCTGCACCGTGGTGCATGTCCCCGATGTGATGGCGGCAAGCGGAAAGAACGCACATCTGGTGGCCCCCACGCTTCTGGACGGGGCGCGGCGGATCGGCCTGATCTGACCTCTCAGAGAGCCAGCACAGAGCGCGGATCCAGAAGAAAGGGCGCGATGATCCCGCAAGTATCGGCCAGCGGCAGCAGGCTGTCGGGTACATCAAGCCCGATCACCTCGCGCATGAAGCCCTGACGCAGGGCGCATCGCGCGGCGACATCGGGAAAGCAGGCGGCCAGATCGGCGCGCAGGTCCGCATCGGCGATCACATAGCCGTCTTCCATCCGGGTGGACCCGTAGACCGGGTTCGACGGGATCACGTCGCATTGCATCGCCATCCCCGACCGGATCGGCAGGCCGGAACCTTCGAAGATCGGCGAAGACACCCATTCATCCAGCCCGATCAGGTGGCCAGGGTTCAGCGTCACGGCGAAGCGGTCGAAGGGAAGCACCCCGCGCATCGCGGCCCATATCTCGCCCCCGCTGACGCCGGGGCGCATCAGCCCGCACCAGACCGACATCGCCTCAAGATAGGGGCTGGCGAAGACCTCGGCATAGTCGGCGGCGGGCCGGGGCAGGTCGTCGGGGCCGGAGGCCACCCAACCCGCCCGGCAGATGTTCGCGCCCCAGTGGCAGATGTTGAACGACAAGGGCTGCCCGCGCCTCAGGCGTTGCCCGGTGGGGCCGGAAAGCCCCTGATCGGCCCGCGCCCCGGTGGCAAAGGTCGGATGACAACCAAGCGGCAGGCCCCCGATCCGCGCCGCCTCCAGCGCCTCGAAATCGCTCTGCCCCTCGCGGAAGGCGAAGACCATCCGCCGCAGCGCCGTGGCCGCCATGTGATTGGCGAATTCAAGCCGCGCTATTTCGGTGACATCCACCGTCGCGCGCAACCCGTGACCGGGATGCTGGAACAGGTCGGTGGCATTTTCCACCCGCCCCGCGACCCGCCGCAGCGGATCGGCAATGAAGGCGGGCAGATCCAGCGCAAGCGCAGGATCCGGCATCTCTGCGGCCTCGAACCATTTCCAGCCGACCGCCCCCACCTTGCCCGCAATCGGCACCGCCCCGGCCAGCCAGTCGGCAAGCGTCCGTCCGCCCCGCGGCTGCGACGGCAGCGAGAACGAGGCGCAATGCCCCACCCGGATCAGCCCCGCCGCGACAAGCGGCGACACCCCCGTGTAGGGCAGACATTCGTTTCCGGCCAGCAGAAGCGCATCATCGGGCGTGACGATCAGCAACGCCTCCTCGAAGCGCGGATCGAACCCCGTGGCCCAGTGAAGGTTCGCCGCATGCTCGCGATCGCCATAGATCACCAGCGCATCGTATCCGCGCCCCGCCATCGCCCCGCGCAGGCGGGACAGCCGCGCCTCCATCGTGGAAAGGCCGGGCAGGCGCGGCAGATCGGGCGCGCCGAAATCGGGCCAGTCGATGCGGATCAGGCGGCTTGTCATGCGGTTGTTCCCCGGCTCGGGTGGAGTCTAGCGCGGCCCGATACGGCGCGCCAGCCACCACCGCTTGCGAATCCGCACCCGCCCCCCTATATGAACGGTCGAGAGGTTGGCGCGGGCGAGCGCCTCGCCAACCCGGTCAGGTCCGGAAGGAAGCAGCCGTAACGAGCCCCGCTTGGGTCGTTGTCCAGCCTCTCACCCAACACCCCCCTAACGCGTTGATGCAAAATACCCCCCTTGTCCTCAAGGGGTTGGCACCGTTCACGGCGCCAGATCGCCTGCCCGAATGAGGCCACTGATGGCGGGAAACCCGTAAGCGGACGAGCGCTTCCATGCGCGCCTCGCGGTGCCCGCTGCGTTGCAGTCGGCCATCGGGAGGTCGAAACGTCTTTGTTGTCCAAACCGGCCGATGGCCGGGGTTCCCCTTTCCGCGGACGGACTTTTCCAAAGCCTTTTTCACGGGACTGCCAACCAAGACATCCCGGCTACGACAATGGTGTCACGGGATTTGTGCAACTGGGCCAACCTCCCCGCCCGGCGGGGACGCCGCCTGCGCCGCCCAGGCGAACTGGGCCTCGGTCTCGACCGCGCAGGGGCGCACGGCGCGCAGGCGGGTCAGGGCTGCGGTCGGGTCCTCGCCCGCCTCGACCATCAGGCGCAGCGCGGCCATGCCCGACCGTCCGCATCCCCCCATGCAATGGATCAGCACGCGCCCGCCCGCCCGCAGGGTCGCCAGCGCCTCGGCCGCAACAGCAGGAAAGCGGGCGGCGGTATCGCCGTCGGGCGTGCCGAAATCGGGGATCGGCAGGTGCCGCCACACGGTGCCCCGCCCCTCCATCTCGGTCCCGAGGGGCGCCGCCCCCTTCGCCGCCATCTCGTCGCCCGTGGTCATCGAGATCACCAGATCCGGCGACCACAGGATCAGCACGCGCAGGTCGGCCTCGAACGCCCCGCCGCGCCCGGGAAGGGGCGACAGGGCAAGCCGCCCGCCCGCACAGTCCAGTTCCGCAATCGTCAGTGCCATCGGCGCCCCCGTTTGCCCCACCCTAGCCGAGGGCACGCCCGCACCGCCATACGGAAAGGACCGATCCGCGCCCTTGGCGCCATCTGGCCCTGCCCCATAGACCTCGCCCGCCCGGTCCCCTAGTCTGGCCGCCAGACGAATCCCGCAGCGAACCGCCTCGAGGCCCCATGTCCGACACGCCCGAGCAAGGCTATCAGGTCCTTGCCCGCAAGTACCGCCCCCAGACCTTCGCCGACCTGATCGGGCAGGAGGCGATGGTGCGCACGCTGAAGAACGCCTTCGCGGCGAACCGGATCGCCCATGCCTTCGTGATGACGGGCGTCCGGGGGGTGGGCAAGACGACGACCGCGCGGATCATCGCCAAGGGGCTGAACTGCGTGGGCCCCGATGGCACCGGCGGGCCCACGACCGAACCCTGCGGGGTCTGTGAACCCTGCCGCGCCATCGCCGAGGGCCGCCATGTGGACGTGATGGAGATGGACGCTGCCAGCCGCACCGGCGTGGGCGACATCCGCGAGATCATCGAAAGCGTCCACTACCGGGCGGCCAGTGCGCGCTACAAGATCTATATCATCGACGAAGTGCACATGCTGTCGACCAGCGCCTTCAACGCGCTCTTGAAGACGCTTGAAGAACCGCCCGCGCATGTGAAGTTCATCTTTGCCACCACCGAAATCCGCAAGGTGCCCGTCACCGTCCTGTCGCGTTGCCAGCGGTTCGACCTGAAGCGGATCGAGCCCGAGGTGATGATGGCGCATCTGGCCCGTGTGGCCGAGGCCGAGGGCGCGGCCCTTGCCCCTGACGCGCTGGCGCTGATCACGCGCGCGGCCGAGGGATCGGTGCGCGACGCGATGAGCCTGATGGATCAGGCAATCGCCCATGGCGCGGGCGAGACCACCGCCGACCAGGTGCGCGCGATGCTTGGCCTCGCGGACCGGGGGCGCACGCTTGATCTGTTCAACATGGTGATGCGGGGCGATGCGGCGGCGGCGCTGGCGGAACTGGCGGCGCAGTACTCCGACGGGGCCGATCCGATGGCCGTCCTGCGCGATCTGGCCGAGATCACGCACTGGATTTCGGTCATCAAGATCACGCCCGAAGCCGCAGAAGACCCGACCATCCCGCCCGACGAACGGACCCGCGGGCTGGACATGGGGGGGCGGCTGCCGATGCGGGCGCTGTCGCGCATGTGGCAGATGCTGCTGAAGGCGCTGGAAGAGGTCAGCCTTGCGCCGAACGCGATGATGGCCGCCGAAATGGCGATCATCCGGCTGACCCATGTGGCCGACCTGCCCGACCCCGAGACGCTGATCCGCAAGCTGCAATCGCAGCCCGCGCCGGTGCCGCCATCCGGCGGGGGTGGCGGCGGGGGTGGCGGCATGGTCCATGCCCCGCAAACCCGCCTGCAAGGTCCGACGATGGCCCCGGCGCGCGGCCCCATGCATGGCGCGACGATGCAGGGCGCGGCGATGCATGGCACGGCGGCGGCCGTCGCGCTGGCCGAGGGCGATCTGGCGCGCTTTGCCACCTTCGAAAGCGTGGTCGCCCTGATCCGTGACCGGCGCGACATGATGCTTCTGATGGAGGTGGAAACCTGCGTCCGCCTTGTGCGCTATTCCCCCGGCCGGATCGAATTCGAACCCACGCCGGACGCGCCCGCCGACCTTGCCGCGCGGCTGTCGGCGCGGCTTCAGGGCTGGACCGGCGCGCGGTGGGGCGTGTCCATCGTGTCGTCCGGTGGCCAGTCCACCATCGCCGAAGACCGGAACCGCGACCGTCTGGCCGCCGAGGCCGAAGCGCTTGGAAATCCGCTGGTTCAGGCCGTCATGGCCGCCTTTCCCGGCGCGACGATTGCCGAGATACGCAGCCCCGAACAGATCGCGCAATCGGCAGCCGCCGAAGCCCTGCCCGAGGTCGAGGACGAATGGGACCCTTTCGAGGACGGCTGATCGCCGCAGGTGCGGGCCTGGCCGCCCCGCGGGCCGCCTTGGCCGAGGTCTGCGACAAGATCCGCCCCGCATGGGATGCGGCGGCAGGGCCGATCGGCTGGTGGGGGGAATTCGCCCATGTCTTCGGCTCCATCCCGGTGATGGCGTTGCTGACGGTGTTTCTTGTGTCGATGTGGCGCGGCTGGCGATGGGTGCTGGCCCCCGTGTCCTTCGCGGCGATGGCGCTGGCGGTTCTGCTCTACATCGGCTCGGGCGCCGAAACCCGGGCGCAGGCCGTGGCCGAGGGCTGCGTCGGCAATGTCTATCCCGCCGCCGCGGCGCTGGCGCTGGTGTCGGTGCTGGCCTTCGTGCGGTTCTGGCAGAAGCTGGGCTGAAGGCACAGATCGGCGCCCGTCGCCCTTGTGAAGCCGGGCAGGTGCCCGTATCTCTGGACGGAACTGCAACGGAGTGAACGCGATGCTGAAGGGCTTGGGTGGCTTGGGCGACATGGCCAAGATGATGAAGGCCGCGCAGGAGATGCAGGCCAAGATGGCCGAGATGCAGGAGGCGCTGGCGCGGATCGAGGTGACGGGCGAGGCAGGCGCCGGGCTGGTCAAGGCGCGCGTCTCGGCCAAGGGCGATCTGCTGGGCCTTGATATCGACCCGTCGATCTTTGTCCCCTCCGAAAAGGAAGTGGTCGAGGATCTGATCCTCGCTGCCATCAAGGACGCCCAGGGCCGCGCCGCAGACCGCAGCCAGCAGGAGATGGCCAAGCTGACCGAGGGCCTGCCCCTGCCGCCCGGCATGAAGTTCCCGTTCTGAGATCATGGCCGACGCCGCGCGCGATATCGAGGACCTGATCGAACTGATGTCCCGCCTGCCGGGGCTTGGGCCGCGCTCTGCCCGCCGCGCGGTTCTGTCGCTGCTGAAAAAGCGCGGCCCCCTGATGGCGCCCCTGGCGCAGGCAATGGCCCATGTGGCGCTGACCGCGCGCGATTGCGCGACCTGCGGCAACATCGGGACCGAGGATACCTGCCCGATCTGCGCCGACCCCGCCCGCGCCACCGGCGAGATCTGCGTGGTCGAGGATGTGGCCGATCTCTGGGCGATGGAACGCACCGCCATGTTCAAGGGCCGCTATCACGTCCTGGGCGGCACGCTGTCGGCGCTGGATGCCGTGGGGCCCGATGAACTGCGCATCCCGCAACTGGTGCGGCGGGTCGCGGCCGAAGGCGTGCGCGAGGTGATCCTGGCGCTGAACGCCACGGTCGACGGCCAGACCACGGCCCATTACATCGCCGACGCGCTTGGCGGCACCGGGGCAAAGGTCACGACGCTGGCACAGGGCGTGCCAATCGGCGGCGAACTGGACTATCTGGATGACGGCACCATCGGCGCGGCCCTGCGCGCCCGCCGCAGCGTTTGAGGAGAAAGCGGGACATGCAGGCGCAGGACCTTGCCACAGCCCTTGCCACGGCCCTTGTCGGCAAGACTGACCTTTACGCCGCGATCCGGCAGGCCCTTTCGGGCCGGGGGATCACCCCTGAATTGGCCCCCGCCGTTCTCGCATCGGCGATGGATCATCTGGCCGGGGGCGATGCCGCGGCGCGGGAAACGGCCGAAAGGCTGCGTTCGGCGGACCAGGGACTTCTGGCCGCGATCGCGCGGGCGGGTGCGGGCGGGGCGGCAATCTCGCAGGCCCCTGCCCTGCGGGCGGCCCTCGCGAACGCCGAGGTGGCGCCGCTTTTCCGGCCCGACATCGCGGGCGCGCGGCACATGGCCCTGCTGACACGGGGCGAGATGCCCGACATGCCCGCCTATTCGGACCGCGCCTTCGACGTTTGGTTCACCGCGCAAGGGGTGGATTATGGCCTTGGCCCCTATGGCGAAAAGCGCACCGTCTACACCGCAGCGCAATTCGCCGATGCCGCCAGCCCGGAACGCCGCATGGTCCATCTGGGGATCGATGTCTTTGCGCCTGCCGGAACGGCGCTTTACGCGCCCCTGCCCGGCACCGTGGAACATGTGACCTACAACGCTGACCCGCTGGATTACGGCCATACGCTGATCCTGCGGCATGACCTCGGCGGGATCACTTTCCACACGCTTTATGGCCATCTTGCCGGAACCTTGCCTGGCCTCTGCCGGGTCGGACAGCAGGTCGCCGCGGGCCAACATATCGCCGATCTGGGCGACTGGCACGAAAACGGGGGC
Source organism: Aliigemmobacter aestuarii (assembly GCF_004799285.1). Classification (GTDB taxonomy): domain Bacteria; phylum Pseudomonadota; class Alphaproteobacteria; order Rhodobacterales; family Rhodobacteraceae; genus Aliigemmobacter; species Aliigemmobacter aestuarii. The sequence goes on from NZ_SSND01000002.1 coordinate 127,210, forward strand.
TGGGCCGCGCATGTGCATTTCCAGATCATGTCGGACATGCTGGACCAGACCGGGGGCAACTTCTTTGGCGTGGGCCACGAAAGCCTGTGGGATGTCTGGTCGGACATCTGCCCCGACCCGAACCTGATCCTGCGCCTGCCGCCCTCGGCCTTCACGCGCTGAGGGTTTCACCTTTCCCACAGCACCCGCCGGAGGCGCCTGAGCCTGCGCCGCAACGGCGGCGCGGGCGAGGCAGAAGGAATGCGCGGCCCGGCCGGGCCGCGCGCGATGGGATCACCCTGACCGGCCTCAGCCGCGGCGGCCCTTGTGGCCCAGATCGTAGTAGCTGCCGGTGCGGGTCGCCAGATAGGGCTTCAGCGGGATCGATTCCTGCTTCAGGAACCCGGTCTTCGGCAAGGCGCCGTCACGCACCATCTCGATCACCGCCACCACCGAGGCAGAAGTGGTCCAGGCGATCGCCGTCCGGTGCTTGCCCGCGATTTCCAGCGGGTAATAGGCGCGGACGAATTCCCGGCGGCGCAACTGGCCGTCCTTCCAGCCCTCGGCGGCGGCATGGACATAGACCACATCCTCATCCACCGGGGGTTTCGCATGGGTCAGGATGCGCCCTGCCTCGGCGCGGTTCTCGCGCATCAGAAGTTCGTGGAAGAAGAAGTTCATCAGCTTGACATGGCCGGGATAGCGCATCGTCTTGTAATCCAGGTTCTCGACCCGGTCGGCATAGGTTTCGCACATCGTCCCCAACCCGCCCGACGTGGTGAAGGCCTCAAGCTGCATGCCGTCGATGTAGATCGTTTCCAGCCATTCCATCGCCGACACGGTCTTCAGCACGCCTTCCTCGATCACCTCGCAGTCGTTGAGATATTCGTTGACCACACCCTCGGGCGACCAGTTGAAGGCATAGCCCAGAAGGCCCGTGGGGTTCTGCGGCAACGCGCCCACGCGCAGCTTGATCGACCGGACGCGGTCGAACTGGTCGGCCAGATGCGCGCCCACGATGCCGATGAAGCCGGGCGCCAACCCGCATTGCGGGGCCATCAGGCCCTTGGCCGTCTTCGCCAGTTCGCGGATGTGCCTGGTCGTCGGCACGTCCTCGGTCAGGTCGAAATAGTGGATGCCCAACCCGTGCGCCACGGTCGAGACGCCGATGTTCAGGTGATAAGGCAGGCAGGACAGCACCGCCTCCTGCCCGTCAAGCGCGGCCTTCAGCGCGGCGGCGTCGGTCAGGTCGACCTTCCGCGTGGGAAAGCCCGCCGCGACGTCGCGCGCATCGATCCCGGTGACATCGAACCCCGATCCTGCCAGCAATTCGGCCGCCAGATGGCCGACCTTGCCCAACCCAAGAACCGCAACCTTCGAAAAGCTCATCGCCTGTTTCCTTCTGTCCATCCTGCGCCGCGCGCTTCGGGCCAGAGTCGCCGATGTTCCAGACGATTTCGCGCGTCAATTCCGCCGAAATGCAGCGCGGTTTCGGCAAAGTGACGCCCCGGCCGTCATTTCGACGGCCGGGGCGCGCAGGTCGGGCCAAGCCCTTGATTCAGAAACCGATTCAGAAGTCGAACTTGACGCCCTGGGCCAGCGGCAACTGGGCGGAATAGTTGATCGTGTTGGTCTGGCGGCGCATGTAGCCCTTCCAGGCGTCCGACCCGCTTTCGCGGCCGCCGCCGGTTTCCTTCTCGCCACCGAAGGCACCGCCGATTTCCGCGCCCGATGGCCCGATGTTCACGTTGGCGATACCGCAATCCGACCCTGCGGCCGACAGGAACGCCTCGGCCTCGCGCATGTTCAGCGTGAAGATGCAGGACGACAGGCCCTGCGGCACGTCGTTCTGCATGGCGATGGCCTCGTCCAGCGCGTCATAGCCCATGACGTAAAGGATGGGCGCAAAGGTTTCCTCTTTCACCACGGCCGTTTGCGCGGGCATTTCCACCAGCGCGGGTTCCACATAGGCCCCGCCCTGCGGCACGCCCTCGGCCACCACACGGCCGCCATGCACGGTGCCGCCTTCGGCCTTGGCGCGTTCCAGCGCCGAAAGCATCCGGTCGCGGCTGGCGTGATCGACCAGCGGGCCGATCAGCGTGGTGGCGCGGCGCGGATCGCCGATGGGCAGGCTGGCATAGGCCTTGGCCAGGCGCGCCACCAGGTCCTCGCGGATCGAGTTGTGGGCGATCAGGCGGCGCAGCGATGTGCAGCGCTGCCCCGCGGTGCCGACGGCAGAAAAGACGATGGCGCGCACCGCCATGTCGAGATCGGCCGAAGGCGCCACGATCATCGCGTTGTTGCCGCCCAGTTCCAGGATCGGGCGACCCCAGCGGGCGGCGACCTTCGGGCCGACGATCCCGCCCATCCGCGTGGAACCGGTGGCCGAAACGATCGGCACGTCGCGGCTTTCCACCAGCGCTTCGCCGATTGCCGGGCCGCCGATCACCAGCTGGCACAGCCCCTCGGGCGCGTCGCCGAACCGCGCGATCGCACGTTCCATGATCTTCATCGAGGCCATGGCCGTCAGCGGCGTCTTTTCCGACGGCTTCCAGATCACCGGATCGCCGCACACCAGCGCCAGCGCCGCATTCCACGACCAAACTGCCACGGGGAAGTTGAAGGCGGAAATCACCGCGCAGGGCCCCATCGGATGCCAGGTTTCCATCATCCGGTGGCCGGGACGTTCCGAGGCGATGGTCAGGCCATAGATCTGCCGCGACAGGCCCACGGCAAAGTCGCAGATGTCGATCATCTCCTGCACTTCACCCAGGCCTTCCGAGGTGATCTTGCCTGCCTCCAACGTGACCAGGGCGCCGAGCGCTTCCTTGCTGGCGCGCAGTTCCTCGCCGAAAAGCCGGACAAGCTCGCCACGCCGCGGGGCGGGAGCGGTGCGCCAGGCCTTGAAGGCCGATTGCGCGCGGGCGATCACCGCCGGCATCGCCGAGGGATCGGTTTCCGCGACATGCGCGATCTCGGCCCCGTCGATCGGCGAACGGACGGCCAGGCTGCCGCCGGTCAGTTCGGCCTTCGTCAGGCCGAGGGCCGCGAAGATTTCGTCGTTGGTCATGTCTTGTCTCCCTTGGTGACCGTGGCGCGCTGATCCTCCATGCCCATGGAGACCAGCATCGGCGCCGTCTTCTGTTGTGTCTGGAAATCCGCCTTCGATCCCATGCCGTGCCAGCCGGACAGGATCAGCGATTGCGCGACCGCCCCGCCCAGCGTGGTGCCGGGCCCGGTCACGATGAAAAGATCGGGCGCGAATTCGCGCGCGGCGGTGCGGATCGCGGCGGTGAAATCGTAGGGTTCCACCACCTGATGGCCCAGCGTGTAATCCCAAAGCACCGACGGATCGCAGCCGCCCGGCCACCAGACATGGCCGCGCCCGTCGATCATCGGGTGATGCGGCTGCCGGAACAGGGTTTTGGGCAGGGCCGCGCGCCCCTCGGCCGCGACGGGCGCCTGAAGCGGGGTGTGAAAGGCGGCATGGTTGGCCAGCCGCATCGGAAACCGGCCCTGGACAGGGGGAACCGCCGCCTCGAACGCGGCGATCCCGGCCTCGTTGCCGCCCAGCACCAGCATCCCGCCCAGGTCGATCGACAGCGCCAGGTCATGCCCGGGCCGCGCGGCAATCTGCGCCACCATCGCCATCAGGTCGGACTTGCGCGCGGGGTTCGCAACCCAGTCATCGTCCACGAAAGGATAGATGACCTGACCGCCGATCAGGGATTTCTGCATCAGGGTGCCCATGGTGTTGACCACCTCGAACCCCGCCTCGGCGGTCAGTGCACCGCCGCAAGCCAGCGCCGAATACCAGCCCATGGAATTGCCCGTGACGGCCACCACCCGCACGCCCTCCAGCGCGCGGAAATCGGCCAGCGTGCTGGCATAGATCAGGGCGCTGGCATTGTCGCCGCGCGTGTGACGGGCGACCGAATAGGCTGCCGCCCCGTCCAGATCGGTCAGGCTGTCCTGCCCCGCCTGCCGGCGCCGTTCGTCGAAATCGGCCAGCAGCGCGCGGTCGCGGAAATGGCGTTTCAGATAGCCCAGCTCGGTCTTGGTATAGGTGCCCCGACCGGGGCAGATGACAACAGCGGTCTTCATTTCATCATCTCCAGCGCGGCGGCCACGATCTGGTCGCGGCTTGGCATCGTGGCGGCATAGGCAGGGCCGGTCGCGATGAAGCTGTCCTCTGCCGTCACACGCGACAGGGGCACATCCGTCACTTCGTGGAAATGGGCCATCAGCGCCTCGGCCACGCCGCCGGAATGGCGCGTCTCGTCCACGATCAGGATGCGCCGCGCGCCCCCGACCGCCGCCGTCAGCGCCTCTTTCGGCAGGGGCGACAGCCAGCGCGTGTCGATCACCCGTGCCTTTACCCCCTGCCCGGCCAGAAGCTGTTCGGCCTGGCGTGACAGGTAATACCCGTTGCCGAAGGTCACGATGGCCAGATCGTCGCCCGCGCCATGCACGCCCACCTCGCCCAAGGGGATAACCTCTGACGGATCGGGATAAAGGCCCATCCAGCCACCGTCCTTGTCCGCGTGCAGGTCGCGCATCGGATAAAGCGCGATCGGCTCAAGGAACACCACGACGCGCTGTTCCTCGCGCGCAAGGCGCACGCATTCGCGGATCATCCGCGCCGCATCCGGCCCGTTTGACGGGCAGGCAAGGATCACCCCCGGAATGTCGCGCAAGACCGCGACCGAGTTGTCGTTGTGGAAATGCCCGCCGAACCCCTTCTGATACCCCAGCCCCGCGATGCGCAGCACCATCGGGTTGGTGAACTGTCCGTTGGAAAAGAACGGCAAAGTCGCCGCCTCGCCGCGGATCTGGTCTTCGGCATTGTGCAGATAGGCGAGGAACTGGATTTCGGGCATCGGCACGAACCCGTTCTGCGCCATGCCGATGGCAAGGCCCAGAATGGACTGTTCGTCCAGAAGCGTGTCGATCATCCGGTCGGGGCCGAACCGATGGATCAGTTTCTGTGTCACGCCATAGACGCCGCCCTTGCGGCCCACGTCCTCGCCCATCATGACGATCTCGCGGTGGGTCAGCATCAGGTCGGTCAGCGCCCAGTTGATCAGCCGCGACATGATCTGGGGTTCGGCCATCGCCTTCATGTCGCCGCCAAAGGCCGCTGCGCGCGCCTCGGCCGTTGGGCCGTTCGTCGGGCGGCAATCGCGCCGTGGTGGGACAAGCGAGGCCATCACATCGACGGCGGTCTTCAGCCGAGGCCGGGTGACGGCCTGATCTGCCACGCGGACGACGCGGGCGTTGGTTTCCTCGTAGACGACAAGCGCCTGATCGGGGGTCATCACTCCCGCCTGATCCAGAAGCCGAACGGAATGCAGCAGCGGATCGTTCGCCTCTTCGGCCTCCACCTCCTCGCGGGAAAGGTAGGTCGTCGGCACATCGGCGCCCGCGTGGCCATAAAGCCGGATGGTGCCGATGTGCAGGAACGCGGGCTTGCGGCGGCGGCGGACGTAATCCGCGGCCTCAAGCGCGACCAGATAGGTCTGATAGATGTCCAGACCGTCGGCCCGGAAGTATTTCAGGCCGGGCCGATGGGCGAAACTCGCCTCGATCCAGCCCTTCGGAGTCTTGGTGGAAATGCCGATCCCGTTGTCCTCGCAGACGAAAAGAAGCGGCAGGGGGATCGACTGGAACGAGGTCCACTGCGCCGTGTTGAACGCACCCTGCGCGGTTGAATGGTTCGCGCTGGCGTCCCCGAAGCTGCAATAGACGATGGCGTCCTCGGGGTATTCGGCGTGTTCCGGCCGGTGACGCCGGGCGGCGCCGATGGAATAGGCCGCCCCCACCGCCTTGGGCAGGTGGCTGGCGATGGTCGAGGTCTGCGGTGGGATGGCCAGCGCCTTTGACCCCAGCACCTTGTGCCGCCCGCCGGAAATCGGGTCCTCGGAGGACGAGGCGAAGGACAGAAGCATGTCCCAGGCGGGTGTCTGGCCCGGCACCTGGCTGGCGCGCGCGATCTGGAAGGCCGCATCGCGGTAGTGCAGGAAGGCCGGATCGGTCGGGCGCAGCGCCAGCGCCACGGCGGCGAGCCCTTCGTGCCCCGAAGATCCGATCGTGTAGAACCCCTGCCCCGCCCGCTGCATCACCCGGCTTTGCCGGTCCAGCGCCCGCGTCAGACAGCCGGCGCGATAGGCCGCGACCGCCAGAAACGGCGAAAGCGGCCCCTCGGGGAGCCGCCCATGCGGAAAGTCCCGCGCCGCAACGCGACGCAGGAAATTGTCGTGAACGATGTCGGCGCGATCCATGCCGCCCCTTTCCTTCCTGTCTGCCCCGGTTCAGCCGCTGCCGATCTTTCTGCGAAAGATCGGACTGCCGGGTTTTCTGCGAAAACCCGGCCTCTCCGGATCAGAAGAACGCCTGCAGCCCGGTGACGGCACGGCCGAGGATCAGCGCGTGCACGTCATGCGTGCCTTCGTAGGTGTTGACGGTTTCCAGGTTCACCATGTGGCGGATGACCTGGAAATCCTCCTGGATCCCGTTGCCGCCGTGCATGTCGCGGGCGTGGCGCGCGATTTCCAGAGCCTTGCCGCAGTTGTTGCGCTTGATGACCGAGATCATTTCGGGCGCGGCATTGGCCTCGTCCATCAGGCGGCCCACGCGCAGGCAGCCCTGAAGGCCCAGGCTGATGTCGGTCAGCATGTTCGCCAGTTTCAGCTGGTAAAGCTGCGTGCCGGCGATCGGCTTGTTGAACTGCTTGCGGTCAAGGCCGTACTGACGGGCGGCATGCATGCAGAACTCGGCCGCGCCCATCACACCCCAGGCAATGCCATAGCGGGCACGGTTGAGGCAGCCGAACGGCCCCTTCAGCCCCTCGACGTTGGGCAGCAGCGCGTCCTCGCCGACCTCGACATCCTTCATCACGATCTCGCCGGTCACCGAAGCCCGGAGGGAGAGCTTGCCCCCGATCTTCGGCGCCGTGAGACCCTTCGTGCCCTTGTCGAGCACAAAGCCCCTGATCTTGCCGCCATGCGCCTCGGACTTGGCCCAGACGACGAACACATCCGCGATGGGTGCGTTCGAGATCCACATCTTCGACCCGTTCAGGACATAGCCGCCGGCCGTCTTGCGGGCGACCGTCTTCATCCCGGCCGGGTCCGACCCGGCATCGGGTTCGGTCAGGCCGAAGCAGCCGATCCATTCGCCCGACGCCAGTTTCGGCAGGTATTTGCGGCGCTGTTCCTCGCTGCCGTAGGCATAGATCGGATACATCACCAGGGACGACTGCACCGACATCATCGACCGGTATCCGCTGTCCACCCGTTCGACCTCGCGGGCGACCAGGCCATAGGCCACATAGGACGCGCCCAACCCGCCGTATTCCTCGGGGATGGTCACCCCCAGAAGGCCCATCTCGCCCATCTCGCGGAAGATCGCCGGATCGGTGGATTCCTCGCGATAGGCGGCAATGACGCGGGATTGAAGCTTGTCCTGCGCATAGGCGCGGGCGGCATCGCGCAGCATCCGTTCGTCTTCGGTCAGCTGGTCGTTCAGGCGGAAAGGGTCTTCCCAGTCAAAGCGACCAAGATCGGGGGCGTCCTTCGGCTTAAGGGCCATGGCGGGCTCCATTTCGCTGGATTTTCAGATTGCCGTGACGATACTATATCAAGACAGCCGCGAATAACCCATTTTTCGCGCCTTTCTATGAGGTTTTGGAATACATGGCCACGCCGCGGCGCCTTCTGCCCTCGCTCAGCCAGCTTGCCGCCTTTGAATCGGTCTGTCGGACCGGGTCGACGCTGGCCGCGGCAGGGGACCTGAACCTGACCCAGGGCGCGGTCAGCCGCCTGATCCAGAACCTCGAATCCCAGCTGGGTGTCGCGCTTTTCCTGCGCGAGGGCCGGCGGCTGGTGCCGACCGATGCAGCGACGGCCTATGCCCGCGACGTTTCGCGCGCGATGGACCTGATCAGCCGCGGGTCGATGCGGGTGCGGTCGACCCCCGGCGGCGGAACGCTGGCACTGTCGATCCTGCCCACCTTCGGCACACGCTGGCTTGCGCCGAGGCTGCCCGGTTTCCTGGCCCAACATCCCGGGATCACGATCAACCTGGGCACCCGTCTGAGGCCCTTCGACTTCGATGGCGAGGGCTTTGACGCCGCCATCCATTTCGGCGAGAGGACCTGGCCGGATGCGGGATATGCGCGGCTTTTCGGTGAACGGATGATCGCCTGCTGCGCGCCGGGATTCCGCGCCAGCCATCCGATCGCGGCGGCGGCCGACCTGATCGGCCTGCCCCTTCTGCAACTGGAAACGCGGCCCGGTGCCTGGGCCGACTGGCTGGCCCATCACGGGGTGATGGAACCGGCACCGCAGGGCATGCTGTTCGACCAGTTCGCACCGATGATCCAGGCGGCGATCTACGGCATGGGTGTGGCGCTGCTGCCGGAATTCCTGGCGCGCACGGAACTGGCCGAGGGCCGCCTGATCGGGGCCTGGGGCGGCGCGGTTCCCGGACGGGGCAGCTATTGGCTGGTCTGGCCGCTGGCCGGCGGGGATTACCCGCCTCTGGTGGCGTTCCGGCAATGGCTTGTGTCCGAGGTGCAGGGCACCGGCCCCGAAGACATGCTGCCGCGCTGACCGCCCTCAGGGCGAAACAAAAAAACCCCGGCCGATGGCCGGGGTCCTGGTCTGCGGTCCCGAGACGGGCCGGCGACGGATCAGCGACGGTCGTCGTCGTCCTCGTCGTCCTCATCATCGTCGGGCAGGTTGAAGAAGCTGTCGGCGTCCGAATAATCGGCGGGGCTTTCGGGTTCTTCCTTTTCGGTCAGGGTGAAGCTTTCCAGACCCGCGATCGACGACGGAATCCGCGGTTCGGCCGCCATGCCCAGCGACTGTTCCGTCGACACCAGCTTGCGGCGTTCGTCATCGCTCATCACGACGCCATCGGCGGCCTTGCGGCGGGCGGCGGCCTGCACGGCGGCGTCCAGTTCCGACTGCTTGCACAGGCCAAGCGCGACCGGGTCGATCGGGGTGATCTGGCCGATGTTCCAGTGCGTGCGTTCGCGGATCGACTGGATCGTCGGCTTGGTCGTGCCGACCAGCTTGCCGATGGCCCCGTCAGAAAGTTCGGGATGGAACTTGACCAGCCACAGGATCGCGGCCGGGCGGTCCTGGCGCTTGGACAGGGGGGTATAGCGCGGGCCGCGGCGCTTTTCCTCGCCCGCGGCGGCGGGGTTGTGCTTCAGCCGAAGCTTGTAGGCGGGATCGGCCTCGCCCTTCTTGATCTCGTCGGCGTCAAGCTGGTTGTTCGCGATCGGGTCAAAGCCCTTCACGCCCCCGGCCACGTCGCCATCGGCGATGCCCTGGACTTCCAGTTCGTGCAGGCCGCAGAAGTCGGCGACTTGCTTGAAGGTCAGCGTGGTGTTGTCCACCAGCCAGACGGCGGTTGCCTTGGCCATCAACGGCTTTGACATCGGATCTCTCCTTTACAAATCTCTCCCGTGCCGGGAAAACGGCTGCGGGCGAGGCCCGCGATTTCCACGTTTTCGGGGAATTCGTGCCGTATATAGTGCCGTTCCAGTTCAGAGGAAAGAGAAAATGCGCCAGCTTGCAACCGCCCTGTCGATGCTTGCAGCGATGGCCTTCGCCAGCCCCGGCGCGGCGCGGGCCGAGGGCGAGGCGGCCGGGGATTTCGACTATTACGTGATGGCGCTGTCCTGGTCGCCGAACTGGTGCACGCTGGAAGGCGATGCGCGGGGCGCGCCCGAATGTGACGGCCGCCGCGATCTGGCCTTCACGCTGCACGGGCTCTGGCCGCAATATGAGGACGGCTGGCCTAGCTTCTGCCGCACCGCCGAACGCGACCCGACGCGCAGCCAGTCCGACGGGATGGCCGACATCATGGGAAGTTCGGGGCTGGCCTGGTACCAGTGGAAAAAGCACGGGCGCTGTTCCGGCCTTTCGGCCACCGAATATTATGCCACCATGCGGCAAGCCGTCGAAAGCGTGACGGTACCGCCCGTCTTTTCGCAGATGACCAAGACGCTGAAGGTTCCCGCCGAAGTGATCGAAGGCGCCTTCCTCGAATCCAACCCCGGCATGACCCGCGACCAGATCACCATCACCTGCAAGGACGGCTTCATCCAGGAGGTCCGGATCTGCCTGACGAAGGATCTGGAGCCGCGCCGCTGCGGCGACGACGTGATCCGCGACTGCCGGATGAAGGATGCGATCCTGGGGGCGATCCGCTAGGCCCGCCCCCCGACGCGGCCCAGCCCCCTGCGGTCACATCTCGGCCAGACGGACGCGCCGCCCCTCGCGCGCGGACAGCGCGATGGCGTGGATCGCCTTCTCGATCTCCAGCCCCGCGGTGAAATCCAGCGCGGGGCGCGTATTGTCGCGGATCGCCCGCAAGAAGCCCGCCAGTTCGATCACCTTCAGATCGTTGAAACCAAGCTGATGCCCCGGCGCGGGGCAGAAGGCACCATAGGGCGGATGTTCCGGCGCGGTCAGGATCGTCGTGAACCCCTGCGTGGCCTTGTCGCCGCGGTTGCGGAACAACTGCAACTCGTTCATCCGCTCCTGATCGAAGATCACCATGCCCTCGGTGCCGTGCACTTCGAACCCCAGGCGGCTTTTCCGCCCCCAAGCGCTGCGCGAGGCGGTGAAGATCCCCTTCACCCCGCTGACAAAGGTCAGAAGCGCGCTGGCCGCGTCCTCGTTCTCGACCGGCGCCGCGCCGCTGCCGTCGGACAGGGGGCGCGTCTTGTGGATCGTGTCGATCTCGCCCAGGACGCTGTCGATTGGCCCGGCAAGGCCGGTCAGCAGGGAAATCAGGTGACAGCCAATATCGCCCAGGGCCCCGAGGCCCGCATCCTTCAGCCGGGCGCGCCAGGTCCAGGGCAACGCCGGGTCGGCCTGATAATCCTCGTCCACCCAACCCCGCACATGAACGACGCGCCCGATCGCGCCGTCCGCGACTAGGCGGCAGGCGTGGGCAAAGGCCGGGTTGGCGGTATAGTTGTAGCCAAGCTGCGTTTTCAGGCCCGAGGCACGGGCAGCAGCCTCCATCGCGCGGGCACCCTCAAGCGAAAGCGCCATCGGCTTTTCACACCAGACGTGCTTGCCCGCGGCCAGCGCCGCCAGCGCCATTTCGCTGTGCATCCCGTTCGGCGTGGTGATCGAGACGACCTGCACCCGCGGATCGGCGACCAGATCGCGCCAGTCGGCGGTGGCGCGTGCAAAGCCGAATTGCGCGCCCATCTCGGCGGCCTTTTCGGCGGGCGTATCGGCCAGCACCTCAAGCCGCACGCCCGGCACGTCGCCCATCACCGCGCGCACCGTCCGATAGGCCAGCGCATGCGCCTTGCCCATGAACCCCGTGCCGATCAGCCCGACCCCGATGTCATTCATCGCCCAAACCCTTCACAAACGCCTCGAATTCCGCATCCGACACGGCAACGTCATGTTCCGGCCCCGGATAGCGGCCTGCCTTCACATCGGCGACGAATTCGCCGAAGGCGGCGACACGTTCGGCCTGCAACCGGTCGTATTCCGCGCGGAAGTTGCGATAGGTCCTGGCGTGGCGCGGGCGATGTCCGCGGGTGCATCCCAGCACATCCTCGGCAAAAAGATACTGCGCATCCGTGGCCGAACCCGCCCCCATGCCGAATGTGACAAGCGGGGACCGCCGCGACAGTTCCGCGCCGACCTTCGCGGGCACGACCTCAAGCTCGACCGCGACCGCGCCCGCCTGTTCCAGCGCGCACATGTCCCGCCAGACCGACAGCGCCGACGCGGCGGTCTTGCCCACGGCCCGGAACCCGCCGGTCCAGGTGGCCTTCGACGGCACCAGCCCGACATGACCGACGACCGGCAGGCCCTCGGCCGCGAGCCTGCGCACGGTGTCAAGCGAGGCGCCGCAGTAATAGGCGTCGCCCCCCACGGCACGGGCGGCAAAGGCCGCGCGCAGGTAATCCTCTGCCGTGACGAGTTCACCGTAGAGAAGCCCCACCTGCACGAAACAGTCGCCCGCCGCCTCGCGCATCTGGGGCGTCCAGACGGGCGCGATGATCGACAGGACATCGACCCCGGCGGCCGAGGCAGCAGCGGCCTCTTCCACCGTCTCGACATAAAGCATGGACAGCACCCGCTGCCCCTTGGCGGCCCGCAGGTCGGCCACCGTCATCCGGTTGTTGCGCATGAATGGCGGCCTCCCTGCCGCAGATGCACCAAGGGCGGCCCTCCCGCGGCCCCTCCTTGCCTTCTCGAGCCTCAGCCCAAGTCGATGAAGACGCGCCCGCCCTCGACCTTGACGGGAAAGGTCTTGAGGTTGACGCAGACCGGGGCGCGTTTCGCCTCGCCGGTGCGATAGTCGAACTGGCCGTTATGCTTGGGACATTCGATCAGATGGCCCATCACCAGGCCGTCGCACAGATGCACGTCTTCATGCGTGCATTTCCCGGCGGTGGCGAAGAAGTCACCTTCGGGAGAATGGTAGATGGCGAAGGTCTGTGTGCCGTGGTCGAAGCGGATCAGGTCCTCTTCGTCGATGTCATCGGTGGCGCAGGCGTCGATCCATTGGCTCATGTCATGGGTCCTCATTCGGCCGCGGCGCCAAGGGCGGCGGCGTGGAAATCCTCGCGGTAGGGGCGCGCGGTCGGCGGCAGGTCGCGTTTCAGGAAATAGTCCTCATAGGCCAACTGCCGCTTCAGCGCGGGCCACATCTCGGCAAAGCCTTCGGCGATCGAACGGTTGGGCGCGGGCAGGTCGTGCCTGATCCTTTCGTGCAGGTCAGGCAGCCGGTGATAGGGCACCATCGGGAACATGTGGTGTTCGACGTGGTAGTTCATGTTCCAGTAGATGAACCGGCTGATCGGGTTCATGTAGACGGTCCGACTGTTCAGGCGGTGATCGGTGACGTTGTCGGCAAGCCCGCCATGCTGCAAAAGGCCTGTCATGATGTGATGCCAGGCGCCGTAAAGACGCGGCAGGCCGATCACCATCAAGGGCAGGATCGACCCCGTCCAGACCGCAAGCGCGATGGTCGCGGCATAGATCCCCACCCAGATCCGCGCGACGCGCACCACCTTGGGGCGTTCGCTTTCGGGGATGAAGGTGGCCTCTTCGGCCTCGATCCCGACGAAGGCGTTGTAAAGCATCCGCTTCCACCCGTTCCATGCATCGACGATGCCGAAAACGTTGGCGATGAGCCGCGCGAATTCCGGCGGGCGCATGACGGCGATCTCGGGGTCGCGCCCGACGATGATCGTATCGGTATGGTGGCGGGCATGGCTCCACCGCCAGGTGACGGGGTTGCGCACCATGCAGAAGCTGGCCACCTGATAAAGCGCGTTGTTCATCCACGGCGTCTTGAAGGCGGTGCCGTGGCTGCATTCGTGCCAGCGGCTGTCCATCGCGCTGCCGTAAAGCACGCCGTAGGCCAGCCAGAACGGAACCGACCACAGGCTTGGCCACAGCGCGATGCCGAACCCGGCGAACAGGACCATACAGCCTAACAGGATGGCCGTGTCGCGAATGGCCGGGCCATCCTTGCGCTGCATCAGGTCCTTCATCTCTTTCCGGGGCACCTCCGAATGATACCATTCGGCGGCGGCAAGTCCGGTTTCGACCGCGCGTCGCGCATCAGGCCCAAGAAGGCTGTAATTCCGTTTGGCCATGTTTCCCTCCGTCACGAACGTCCTGTCCGTAGTCTGTTCGGCGGCAGGATAGGCAGGGCAGTCCGTTGCGCAAAGATGACCCCTCGCAAAACGCATCAGAAAGCGTCATGATTTCCGGGCAGGTCTGACGAATTATCGTCAATGGGGGCTTCGATGAAAAAACGCATGGGCATGGCCGATCTGGCACGCGAGGCCGGGGTTTCGCTGTCGACGGTCGACAGGGTCCTGAATGGCCGCGAAACCGTGCATCCCGACACGCGCGCGCGGATCGTGGCCGCGGCGCGCGCCATCGGCCACCCGGCGGCGCGCCGTCTTGCCGGTACGGATGAAAGCCTGCCCGAGGTTCGCTTTGGCGTGGTCCTGCACAAGCAGGGGCAGGATTTCTACAAGGCCTTCGCCGAAACGCTGACCCGTGCTGTCGAGGCGGCGCCGGGCATCCGGGGGCGACTGACGCTGGAATTTTCGGCCAGCCAGTCGCCTTCGGAAATGGCGGCCCGGCTGCGCGCGATGGCCGGGCGTTGCGATTCACTTGCGGCAACGGCGGTGAACCATCCCGAAGTCACCGCAGCGGTGGAGGATCTGACGGCTGGCGGCCTGCCGGTGTTTTCGCTGCTGTCGGATTTCGCGCAAGGCGCGCGGACCGGCTATCTTGGCCTGAACAACCTCAAACACGGGCGGACGGCAGGCTGGCTCATGGCGCTGGCCACCGGCGGCCAGCCCGGCAAGATGGCCGTCTTCGTAGGCGGGCATCGCTGGCATGGGCACGAGTTGCGCGAAACCGGCTTTCGCAGCTATCTGCGGGAATGTGCGCCGCAGATCACCGTGCTTGAACCCTTGGTCAACCTTGAAACGCGGCAACTGACCTACGAGGCAACGCTGGGCCTGATCGCCCGCAATCCGGACCTGCGCGGCATCTACGTCGCCGGGGGCGGCATGGAGGGCGCCATCGCCGCCCTGCGCGAGACCCGCCCCGAAGGCCCGTTCTCGCTTGTCGTCAGCGCGCTGACCCCGGATTCGCGCGCGGGTCTTGCCGAAGGTCTGGTCACGATGGTGATCGACACGCCGCTGGAACGGCTGTGCCGCGACCTTGTGCAAGAGATGACGGCGGCCGCCCGCGCCGAGGCCCCGCGCGCGCAGGCACAGACCTTTCTGCCACCCGACATCCATGTCGCAGAGTCGATCTGAGCCCCGCCCTGGCCGGATTGCCAGGATCATGATTTTGGAATTTTTCAGTTGAACTGATCCCAAAATAGAATATCAATTCCATTTATGACGGCCAGTGCGGCCCGAACGGGGAATCACCAGGGATTGATGATGCTGCCTTTCGCCTTGAACCACATGACAGCGCCAAAGCTTGACTGGCTTTCCTTTCTGGACCTTGCCCAGGGCCTTGGCTGTGTGGGGGTGGAATTCCGCAACGACCTGTCCGCCCCCCTGTTCGGCGGCGACGACCCGGAGCGGGTGCGCCACGAGGTTCAGGCGCGCGGCCTGCGTTTTCTGGCGCTGGCCGAAGTGAAGATGTTCAACGACTGGTCCGACGCCAAGGCGGCCGAGGCCGAGGCCCTGATGAAGATCGCCGTGGCCGCCGGCGCCGAGGCGGTCAGCCTCATCCCCCGCAACGACGGCATGGCGACGGACCGCGCGGAAAGCCGCAAGGTCACGGAAACCGCCCTGCGCGAGATCCTTCCGATGCTGCGGGCGCATGGCCTGAAGGCGATGGTGGAACCGCTGGGCTTTGCGGTGTGCAGCCTGCGTTACAAGGATGTCCTGGCCGACGCGATCGATGCGGTAGGCGGTGCGGGAACCTATTTCATGGTGCATGACACCTTCCACCACGCGCTGGCCGGGTTCGGGCCGATCTTCCCGGAACTCACGGGGATCGTGCATGTCTCAGGCGTTCGGGACGCGATCTATCTTGACGACATGCGGGACCCGCACCGGGTGCTGGTCGATGCCGATGACGTGCTGGGCAATGTCGCCCAGCTCCGCGCCTTGCGCGCGGCGGGCTATGCCGGGCCGGTTTCCTATGAACCCTTCGCGCCCTCGGTGCATGACCTGGCCGATCACGGCCCGGCGCTTCGGGCCAGCATGGACTACCTTGGGGCACAGGTGGAATGAGCGGAGGGATAGACCGCAAGGGAAGACAGGACGGGGGAGGCTTTGCAACCGGTTGCAAAATTCTGTTGACCGCACCCATGAACTTCTTCAGCCTCTTTCATCGGGCTGATCGAGTCGTCTGGGGCGCCCGCGGGGCGCAGCAGCGAATTGACTAACCAACCTGCCGCAGGAAGCGGCAGACCATCACTGGGAGGAGTGAACCATGAAAAAGACCCTGATCGCCGCGGGCTTCGCCAGCCTGATGACGACCACCGCCATGGCCGATGGCATCGGCGTTTCGATGGCGCTGTTCGACGACAACTTCCTGACCGTGCTGCGCAACGGCATCCAGGCCCAGGCCGATGCCCAGGGCCTGTCGGTCCAGATCGAGGACGCGCAGAACGACGTGGCCAAGCAGCTTGACCAGATCAACAACTTCATCGCCTCGGGCGTCTCCGCGATCATCGTGAACCCGGTCGATACCTCGGCCACCCAGGCGATGACCGATGCCGCCGCGGCCGCCGGCGTGCCGCTGGTCTATGTGAACCGCCAGCCGATCAACGTCGACAGCCTGCCCGACAACCAGGCCTTCGTCGCCTCGAACGAATCCGAATCGTCCAGCCAGGGCTTCACCGAGCAGTGCAACCAGTGGGCCGCCGCAGGCAAGACCGAGGTCAGCGTCTATGTCCTGCAGGGCGAACTGTCGAACCAGGCCGCCGTGCAGCGCACGCAGAACTACTATGACGTGATCGAAGCGGGCAAATGCGCGGTCAAGGTCAACATCATCGACCAGCAGACCGCCAACTGGTCGCGCGATCAGGCCACCAGCCTGATGACCAACTGGCTTTCGGCAGGAACCCCGTTCGACGGCGTGCTGGCCAACAACGACGAAATGGCACTGGGCGCGATCCAGGCGATGAAGGCCGCCGGGATCGACATGAACGCGGTCATCGTCTCGGGTGTGGACGCGACGCAGGACGCGCTGGCCTCGATGCAGGCGGGCGAACTGGACATCACCGTGTTCCAGAACGCGGCGGCCCAGGGCGGCGGCGCGCTGGACGCGGCGGTGAAACTGGCCGCGGGCGAAGCGGTCGACCAGAAGGTCTATGTACCGTTCGAACTGGTGACGCCGGCCAACATGGCCGACTACCTGGCAAAGAACTGATCCTGCCGGACAAGACCAACGGGGGGCGGCGCCTTGGTGCCGCCCCCTCTGCCAAGGCCCCGCCGATGCGGACGGGCCAGGCGGGCAATCTGGGAAGGGCGACCAATGGCACAGACAACTCATGGGATCGGCGGCCTCGCCTATGATCCGACCAAGCGCACCCGTCCCCCGGAACTGAACGTTCTGGCGGCACTGATCCTGATCATCCTTGCCTTCGAGGTTCTTGGTCGGATGTTCATCGGTGACAGCTTCCTGTTCAACACGCGAGAAAACATCGACACGCTGTTCAACGAACAGCGGTTGCAGATCATCATCCTTCAGGTGTCGATCGTCGGCATCATCGCCCTTGGCGTGACGCAAGTCATCATCACCGGCGGGATCGATCTGTCGTCCGGCTCGGTCGTGGGGGCCACGGCGATGATCGCCATGAGCTTTGCCCAGACCGCGATCGTGAACGGCAATCCGAACCCCAAGGCGATCTTCGGCGAAGGGATGATGGACCTGCCCGTGATCGTGCCGGTTCTGGTAGGTCTTGGCTGCGGCCTGTTCGCGGGCCTGGTGAACGGCCTGCTCATCGCCTACACCCGCATCCCGCCCTTCATCGCGACGCTTGGCATGATGGTCGCGGCGCGCGGCTGCGCGAAATGGTGGTCGAAGGGCAATCCGATCTCTTTCCCGACCGAATCCTATGCCGCCATCGGCAAGGGCATGATGCCCGTGCTGATCTTCATCACACTGGCGGTCGTGTTTCACCTGATCATGACGCAGACGCGCTATGGCAAGCATTCCTATGCCATCGGTTCGAACGAACAGGCCGCGCGCATGTCGGGGATCAACGTCGCCCGCCACAAGGTGCTGGTCTATGCCATCGCCGGGATGCTGGCCGCGCTGGCCGCGATCGTTCTGTCATCGAAGAACCTGACGGCGCAGGCCGGGATGGGCGTAATGTACGAACTCGACGCTATCGCGATGGCCGTGATCGGGGGCGTTTCGCTTCAGGGCGGGCGCGGGTCGATCATCGGCACCGTCCTTGGCGCGCTGATCTTCGGCGTGATCATCTCGGGGTTCACCTTCCTCAAGCTCGACGCCTACTACCAGGAGATGGTGAAGGGCGTGATCATCGTGGCGGCCGTGGTGCTGGACACCTGGCGGCAGAACCAGAGGGGGCGCGGCTGATGTCCGAGATCATCCTGGAAACCCGCGGCCTGACCAAGCATTACGGCGGCGTCCATGCCCTGACCGAGGCCGACTTCACCCTGCGGCGCGGCGAACATGTCGCGATCATGGGCGACAACGGCGCGGGCAAGTCAACCTTCGTGCGCCAGATCACCGGGGTGGAAAAGCCCACCCGCGGGCAGATCATCTTTGACGGCGTCGAACACACTTTCGAAAGCCCGATCGAGGCCCGCGAGGCCGGGATCGAGACGGTGTTCCAGACGCTGGCGCTGGCCGATGACCTGGACGTGCCCTCGAACCTGTTCCTCGGTCGCGAAAAGGTGCGCTTCCGCCTTGGCCCGTTCTCGATCCTCGACAAGCGGGCGATGCGCGAGGCGACAATGGCAGCCCTGGTCAAGACCGGGGTAAAGATCCCGAACCTGTCGAACACGATCCGCAACATGTCGGGCGGGCAGCGGCAATGTGTGGCCATCGCCCGCACCGCCGCCTTCAAGTCCAAGCTTGTCATCATGGACGAACCGACCGCCGCCCTTGGCGTGCAGGAAACAGCGCAGGTGGAAAACATCATCCGCACCCTGAAAGAGGCGGGCGAACCCCTGATCCTGATCAGCCACAACATGCGGCAGGTCTTTGACCTGGTGGACCGGATCGTCGTTTTCCGCCGGGGCCGGATCGTGGCCAACCTTCGCAAGGAGGAAACCGACGGCCAGGACGTGGTGGCCTATATCACCGGCGCCAAGACTGGCGCCGAATACGAAGGGGCCCCATGACCCCGCATGCCGCGACACATGCCCTGATCCTGGGGGGCACCCAGGGTCTGGGGCTGGCCATCGCCGAGGCGCTGGCCGTCGAAGGCTGCACGCGGCTGGTGCTGGCGGCGCGCGACCCGGTGAAGGGGCAGGCCGTGGCCGAACGGCTTGGCGCCGCTTTCCTGCCGGTCGATCTGGGCGATGCGGGCGATGTGGTGGCCTGCGTGGACCGGGCCGCCGCGATCATGGGCCGGATCGACGCGCTTTGCATCGCCGGGGCGCTGACCGACCGGGGGTCGATCCTCGACACCACGCCCGAGATCTTCGACCGGATGTTCGCCGCCAATACCAAGGGGCCGTTCTTCGCGATCCAGCGGGCGGCGCAACTGGCCCGCGCGGGCGGGCATCCGGTCAGCATCGTGACCATCCTGTCGATGGTCACGCATTGCGGGCAAAGCTATCTTGCGCCCTATTCCGCCTCGAAGGCCGCGCTGGCCAACATCACGAAGAACGCGGCGAACGCCCTGCGCCATGACCGCATCCGCGTGAACGGCATCAACTGCGGCTGGATGGACACGCCGGGCGAAGACGCGGTGCAGCGCCGGTATCACGGTGCGACCGATGGCTGGCTTGAGGCCGCCGAGGCGCGCCAACCCTTCGGAATGCTGGTCAAGCCCGCCCATGTCGCGGGTCTGGCCGCCTATTTGCTGGGGCCGATGTCCGGTGTAATGACCGGCTCCATCATCGACTTCGATCAAAACGTCTCGGGTGCCTACCCGGAGTAAGGAAAGAACCATCATGTCGCTCAGATTCGCGATTCTCGGGGCCGGTCGCATCGGTCAGGTCCATGCCCGTGCCGTTGCCTCGACCCCCGGCGCCACGCTTGTGGCCATCGCCGACCCGGTCGCGGCCGCGGCCGAAACGGTGCGCGCGGCCTATGGCTGCGACATCCGCACCATCGACACGATCGAATCCTCGGCCGATGTCGACGCGGTGGTGATCTGCACCCCGACCGACACCCATGCCGACCTGATCGAACGCTTTTGCAAGGCCGGAAAGGCGGTGTTCTGCGAAAAGCCGGTGGACCTGTCGCTGCCCCGCGTCGCCGCCTGCCTGAAGGTGGTTGAGGCCACGAAGGGCACGTTGATGGTAGGCTTCAACCGCCGGTTCGATCCCGATTTCATGGCCGTGAAGGCCGCGATCGACGCAGGCCGCGTGGGCGATGTGGAGATGGTCACGATCACCAGCCGCGACCCCGGCGCACCGCCCTATGACTATATCACCCGTTCGGGCGGCATCTTCCGCGACATGACGATCCACGATTTCGACATGGCGCGCTGGCTTCTGGGCGAAGAGGTGGAAACGGTCATGGCCGCCGCCTCTGTCCTGACCGACGCCAAGATCGGCGAACTGGGCGATTTCGACAGCGTGAACGTGATCCTGCGCACGGCCTCGGGCAAGCAGGCGATCATCACCAACAGCCGCCGCGCGACCTATGGCTATGACCAGCGGATCGAGGTGCTGGGGTCAAAGGGCCTGGCCGCCGCGCAGAACCACGGCGAGAACCGCATCACCGTGGCCGATGGTGCGGGCTTCCACGACGCGCCCCTGCTGAACTTCTTCATGACGCGCTACATCGCGGCCTATGCCAACGAGATCGCGGCCTTCATCGCCACCGTGAACGACGGCAAGCCCACGCCGACCACCGGCCATGACGGCCTGATGGCGCTGGCGCTGGCCGAGGCTGCGCTGAAATCCGTGGCCGAAGGACGCGCCGTGAAGGTGTCGGAAATCCTGGGCTGACCGGGCCGGAGGGGGCGGCCGACCTCAGCCGCCCTCGACCCGCAGCACGATCTTGCCGATATGGCCCGAGCTTTCGATGCGCCAATGCGCCTTGGCGGCATCTGCCAGCGCGTATTCGCTGTCCATCACCGGGCGCAGGGCGCCGCGTTCGATCAGCGGCCAGACATGGGTTTCCAGATCCCGCGCATAGGCCGCCTTGGCCAGGTCACCTTGCGGGCGCAGCGTTGATCCGGTGATTGTCAGCCGCCGGGTCATCACCTCGGCGAAATTCAGTTCCACCTTCGGACCGGTCAGAAAGGCGATCTGCACCAGACGCCCGTCATCGGCCAGCGCGCGGACGTTGCGCGGCAGGTAGGACCCGCCCACCATGTCGAGGATCAGGTTCGCCCCGCCTTCCGCGCGCAGGGCGGCCACGAAATCCTCTTCGCGGTAGTTGATCGCGCGTTCCGCCCCTAGCGCCATGCAGGCTTCGCATTTCTCGTCGCTGCCGGCGGTGGTGAACACCCGCGCACCCATGGCGCGGGCCATCTGGATCGCCGTCGTGCCGATGCCCGACGATCCGCCATGCACCAGGAACCGTTCCCCCGCCTTCAACCCCCCGCGCAGAAAGACGTTGGACCAAACGGTGAAACAGGTTTCCGGCAGGCAGGCCGCCTCGCGCAGGGACAGACCGGCAGGAACGGGCAGCGCGTGGTCGCCATGCGTGACCACATATTCTGCATAACCTCCCCCCGGCAGAAGGGCACAGACCTGATCGCCCTCGCGCCAGCGGGTCACGCCCGGCCCCACCGCCGCCACGGTCCCCGAAGCCTCCAGCCCCGGCAGGGGCGAGGCCGAGGGCGGCGGCGCATATAGCCCCGCGCGCTGCAGGGCATCGGGCCGGTTCACCCCGGCCCAGGCAACGCGGATCACGATCTGGCCGTGCCCGGGCACCGGCACCGGCCAATCGACCGGCTGCAACACGTCCGGCCCGCCCGGTTCCTTGATCTGGATAGCGGTCATCATGTGGGACATTGCCATCGGCGGGTTCCTCGCAGGGGGGTCAGCTTAGGGAAGGGGCAGGATCAGGTGCGGGTGCGGCCCGGCAGGTCGTCCCGGGGCGCGGGCGCGGTGACACGGTCCATCACCCGCGAAAGGGGTTTCAGCACCGCCTTTGCCAGCGGATTCTCGCGGGCCGAGGCCTTCCACTTCTCGAAGCTCATCACATCCGCGATCCGGCGCGACAGGAATTCCCAGGTGCGTTCATGGCCGGGGCTGTCATCGCCCAGCCAATACAGCACCGTCGATCCGTAGACCGCCGAAAGCGTCGCGCGCTTGGTGTACCAGTTGATGTCGACCGACGTGTCGCCAAGCGCCCGCCAGATCGCATCCGCCGTGCCCCAGATCGCCTTCGCGCCATCCGCCGCATGGACCGGCAGCGCGAACAGCGTCGTGCCCCGCCGCACCAGTTCCTTGTCCTCGGCCATTTCCAGCCGGGTGCGGATGGCATGGGCCACGCGTTCGGAATAGCGCATCTGCGAAAGGTCGGCCCCGGCCAGCCGGTCGGCCATCAGACGGTCGCCCCGCCTGTGATATTCCAGCGCCATGTCGACCGCCCCGCGCGGGAACAGCGCCCGCGCCAGCCCTTCGGCCACGCCCGAATCGGCCACCGCCGCGCGGAAGGCCGTTTCCGACCAGCCGTCGAAGGGCACATGCATCAATGCCGCGTCCAGAACCGCATCGCGGGCCGTGTCCGTTCCGTTTTCCGTCTGCATCGCCATCCTCTCTTGCTTGCCCGAAGGTAGACAAAGCCGCGCCGCTTTGCTATAGGCCCCCGGCCTGCACACTCTGTGCAACTCTAACTTAGGAAGGTGGTGACAACCACATGCAGGTCAGCGTTCGTGACAACAACGTCGAACAGGCCCTCCGGGCCCTGAAGAAGAAGCTTCAGCGCGAAGGCGTGTTTCGGGAAATGAAGCTCAAGCAGCATTTCGAGAAACCGTCCGTCAAGAAAGCGCGGGAGCAAGCCGAAGCGATCCGCCGTGCGCGCAAGCTCGCGCGCAAGAAGGCGCAGCGTGAAGGCGCCCTCTGAGGCGTTGAACGATGCTGGGGTCGCAAGACCCTTGTCGAACAGCCCCCGTCCGAAAGGCCGGGGGTTTTTCGTTTCGGACCCTCCGTCCTCATGATGGCCCCTTGCGAGGCAGGGCCATCTGGATCAACCTCCGCATGCCCGTTTTCCCGCGCGGGTGCGATGTGTCTTTGTGTTGTTCAATGCGTCCAGGTGCCCCATGACTGCCCCGGCTGAACGCGATCCGGTCCAGCCCGAAGACATCGGGCCGGCGATCGGGATCAACACGATCTTGGGGTGCTTTCTGCTTTTGCTTTCGGTCTTTCCGGCCGCACCTGTGGTCATGGGGATTTACTACGATGGCATCGCAAGCCTGTTCGACGGGCCATCCGTCTTCACGTGGTTCGCGGCGATGGCTGCGGCATTCTTCATTTCCGGGGTGTCTCTGACCGTGACGCCGCAGCGGATTGGCGGCAATGTCCGGTTTCTGAACGATGGCTTTGCCATCCACATAAGGCAGTTCTTTCGCAAGGACGAAACCCTGCGCCTTGCCTGGTCCGAGGTGGCCCAGATCGAGGTTCTCAAGATGGGGAGGAATGCCGACAGTATCGCCATCCGCCCACGGAACGGGGCGCCGTTCCGGTTTCAGATACACCTTCTTGCCGTCCGGACGGACGAGGCCCTCGCCCGTTTCCGGGCCTCGGCGCATGTCGCCGGGTATCGCCTGGCGCCGGGGTCCGGCTTCAATGTGCTGATTGTCGAAAGGCATATCTGGCGGGTGGAGCCCATCGACACCGCGCCGCCGGTGCCATGATCCGTCACCGCGACCGGACCGCCATCACACCACCAGTGCGGTGGTTTTCACGACCGTGCGCAGCGCGAAGCTGGATTGCATCTGTCGCACGCCGGGCAAGCGGGACAGGTATTGGCGGTGGATGCGGGCGAAATCCTCGGTGTCCTCGGCCATGATCTTCAGAAGGTAATCCGCCGTCCCGGCCATCAGGTGGCATTCCAGCACATAGGGCACGCGCGCCACCTCGCGCTCGAACGCGTCCAGCAGATCCTCGGCCTGGCTTTCCAGCGTGATCTCGACAAAGACAGTGGTCGGCCTGCCCAGACGGCGCGCATCCAGAAGGGCGACATAGGCGGCGATGTAACCCTCTTCCTCAAGCCGCTGCACCCTGCGGTGACAGGCCGAGGGCGACAGGTTCACCCATTCGGAAAGTTCCGCATTCGTGATCCGGGCCTGTTTCTGCAACACATTCAGAATTCGGCGGTCTGTCGCGTCCAGTTCCATTTTGCTCGAAGAATCTTTCGCTGATGGCAGATTGGATGACCGAAACTAGCACGACACGGGCCAAAGGCCGATTCCTTTTCAAAACGCTTGCAACGATTCTGGCGCATCCTTTCCCGCACACGGAACGGCCGAAGCCGTCCATCAGGGAGAAGAAGATGAAGATCGGTTGCCCGAAAGAGATCAAGCCGCAGGAATTCCGCGTGGGCATGATGCCCTCGGCAGTGCAGGAGGCCGTCGCGCATGGCCACGAGGTTTACGTCGAGAAGGGCGCGGGCCTTGGCGCGGGCTTTGCCGATACCGATTATGTCGCGGCTGGTGCGCGCATGGTGGACACCGCCGAAGAGGTCTTCGCGACCGCCGACATGATCGTGAAGGTCAAGGAACCCCAGACGGTGGAACGCAAGCGCCTGCGCGAGGGGCAGATCCTGTTCACCTACCTGCACCTTGCCCCCGATCCGGAACAGACCAAGGATCTCCTGGCTTCGGGCGCGACCTGCATCGCCTATGAAACCGTGACCGACGATCGCGGCGGCCTGCCTCTGCTGGCGCCCATGTCCGAGGTGGCGGGCCGTCTGGCCCCGCAGGTGGGGGCGTGGACGCTGCAAAAGGCCAACGGCGGGCGGGGCGTTCTGCTGGGTGGCGTGCCGGGCGTGGCCCCGGCCAGGGTTCTGGTGATCGGCGGCGGCGTCGTCGGCACCCATGCGGCCAAGATCGCCGCCGGAATGGGCGCGGATGTGACTGTTCTGGACCGGTCGATCCCGCGCCTGCGCTATCTGGACGATGTCTTTGGCGGCACGTTCAAGAACGCCTATGCCAGCGCGGCCAACACGATCGAACTGGCCCGCCAAGCCGACATGATCATCGGCGCGGTGCTGATCCCCGGTGCCGCAGCACCCAAGCTGATCTCGCGGGCGCAACTGAGCGAGCTGAAGCCGGGTACCGCACTGGTCGATGTGGCCATCGATCAGGGGGGCTGCTTTGAAACCAGCCGGGCAACCACCCATCAGGACCCGATCTACGAGGTGGACGGGATCATGCATTACTGCGTGGCCAACATGCCGGGCGCCGTGGCGCGCACCTCGACCCAGGCGCTTGGAAACGCGACCATGCCCTTCATGCTGGCGCTGGCCGACAAGGGCTGGAAAAAGGCCGGCGCGGACGACCGGCATTTGCTGAACGGCCTGAACGTCCACGCGGGCAAGCTGACCTATGCCGCCGTGGGCGCGGCGCTTGGCCTGCCGTCGATCACCGCCGACGACGCGATGAAGATCTGATCCATTGCGCCTTCCGTGCAAAAAGCCCCCGGCAGGTCCGGGGGCTTTTCATTTGGCGATGCGCAGGGTTTCGCCGCGCATCGCCAAATGAAAAGGCGCGTCACTTCTTAAGCGCGGCCGCGATTTCCTTCAGCAGGTCCAGTTCGGTCGGCCCGGCCGGGGCGGCAGGCGCCTCTTCCTTCTTGATCGCCGCATCTTTCAGCCGGTTCACACCCTTGACCAACAGGAACACCACCCAGGCGACGATCAGGAACTTGATCACCGCATTGATGAAGTTGCCGTAGTTGAAGGCCGCCTCGCCCACCATCACCTTGAGGCCGCCAAAGTCGATCCCGCCGATCACAAGCCCGATCAGGGGATTGATCATGTCATCGACAAGCGAGGTAACGATCGCGGTGAAGGCCGCACCCAGGATGATACCCACGGCCATGTCCATCACATTGCCCTTGGCGATGAAGGCCTTGAATTCGTTCAGCATGCTCTTGTCCCTTGTCCAGTTGGCCCGCACCGATGGGCCGTTCAACCTGCGTTCACATTTACGCAATGCGGACAAATTAACAGAAGAGCCGGTTTTTTCACTGGGAAAGTCGTCATAGAAACGTCAGGCCCCGCCACGGAGACCGACATGACCGACCTGAACAGCTTTCCCATCACCCGCCGCTGGCCCGCTACGCGCCCCGATGTCATCCAGCTTTATTCACTGCCCACCCCGAACGGGGTTAAGGCATCCATCGCGCTGGAGGAAATGGGGTTCGATTATGAACCGCATCTGGTGGCCTTCGCCACGAACGACCAGCTTACCCCGGAATTCCTGTCGCTGAACCCCAACAACAAGATCCCCGCCATCATCGACCCGAACGGGCCAGGCAACAGGCCGTTGGGCCTATTCGAAAGCGGGGCGATCCTGATCTACCTGGCCGAAAAGTCGGGCAAGCTTCTGCCCGATGCGCGGCGTTATGAAATCCTGCAATGGCTGATGTTCCAGATGGGCGGCATCGGGCCGATGTTCGGCCAGCTTGGCTTTTTCCACCATTTCGCCGGCAAGGAGATCGACGATCCCCGCCCGAAGGAACGCTACCGCGCCGAGGCGGAACGCCTTCTGAAGGTTCTGGATGGCGCGCTTGCTGGCCGCGACTGGATCGCGGGGGACTATTCCATCGCCGATATCGCGATCTGCCCCTGGCTGCGGACCTTGCGGGATTTCTACAACGCCGCCGATATCGCGGGATGGGGCGGGCTGCAGCACGTGCCGGCCTATCTGGACCGCTTCCTGGCGCGTCCCGCCGTGCAGAAGGGCCTGACCATTCCCGCGCGGGCCTGACGATCCAACGGCCCGACGGCCCTTCGCGTGGCCCCTCAGGGCCGGGGGGCCGCCGCGCGGCGAAGCCGGTCGTTGATGGCGCGGCCCAGGCCGGTTTCCGGCACCGGCGCGAAGGCGATGCTGCCCTCGGGCGGCGTCGCCCTGTCGGCCTCACGCAGGATGTGAAACAGGTTCGCCGCCGCCTCGACCAGATCGCCGCTTTCCGACAGGCTGAACCGCGCGGGCACCCCGAAGCTGACCCAGGTCTCGTCCGGACCGGGGCGGTCGACCCCAAGGCGCACCCGCGCGCGCGGCGCATAATGCGAGGCCAGCTGCCCCGGCGCCTTGGGCAGGGCCGGATCGCCGGGCAGGATCAGCGGCCGTCCCAGGGCGGCCTCGATCGCCTCGGCCGGAACGCCGCCGGGCCGCAAGAGCGCGGGCGGGCCATCCAGCCCGACGATCGTGCTTTCCACACCCACGGCGCAGGGTCCGCCATCCAGCACGGCCTCGATCCGGCCCGACAGCCCGTCCAGCACATGATCCGCCCGCGTCGGCGACACCCGGCCCGAGGGATTGGCCGAGGGCGCGGCCAGCGGACCGCCGAAAGCCGCCAGCAGCGCCCGCGCGACAGGATGGGCGGGCAGGCGGATGGCCACGGTATCAAGCCCCGCCGTCACCAGCGGTGACAGCCCCGTTTCCGCCCGCAGCGGCAGCACCAGCGTCAGCGGACCGGGCCAGAAGGCACCGGCCAGCGCCTCGGCCTCGGGGCCGACATCGGCAAGGCCCCGCACCGCATCCAGATCGGGCAGATGCACGATCAGGGGATTGAAACGGGGGCGGCCCTTGGCCTCGAATATCCGCGCGACGGCGCGATCGTCGCGCGCATCCCCGGCCAGCCCGTAGACGGTTTCGGTCGGCATGGCGACAAGCCCGCCGGACCGCAGTATGCTGGCGGCGCGGGCGATCCCGCCGGTATCCGGTTTCAGCACTTCAGTCTGCATGGCCGTGACGCAGCGTCCTTGTTGCGGGAAGGTGCCCTTGGGTTAGGTTCGGGGGGTTGGATCGGGCCAACGCATTCAGATAGCCGTGTGACCGGCGATTGCCAACCCGCCAGTGCCGATGCGGGCAGGCCCGACGCTTGAAGGAGAAGACATGGCATACCGTGCCCCCGTTGCAGAGTTCCGCTTCATCTTCGATCATATCGTCGGGCTGGATCAGGTGACCGCGACACCGCGTTTCGCCGACGCGGCCGCCGAGACGGTCGAGGCCGTCCTGAACGAGGCCGCAAGGCTGAGCGAGAACGTCCTTGCCCCCTTGAACCGCGCGGGCGACCTGCATCCGGCGCGACTGGATAACGGGATCGTCCGGACATCGCCGGGTTTTGCCGAAGGTTTTGCCGCGATCCGCGAAGGCGGCTGGATGGCGATCGCCGCCGGTCCGGAACATGGCGGCATGGGCCTGCCCTTCGCCCTGTCCTGTGCGGTCAACGACATGATGGGATCGGCCTGCCTTGCGCTGCACCTGATCCCGCTTCTTACCCAGGGTCAGATCGAGGCGCTGGAACATCATGCCAGCGATGCGATCAAGGCCCTTTACCTGCCCCGGCTGATTTCCGGCGAATGGACCGGCACGATGAACCTGACCGAACCGCAGGCCGGAACGGACGTGGGCGCGCTGCGCACGCGGGCCGAGCCGAATGGCGACGGGACCTATGCCATCACCGGCCAGAAGATCTTCATCAGCTGGGGCGACAACGACCTTGCGGAAAACGTCTGCCACCTCGTGCTGGCCCGCCTGCCCGACGGCGCGCCGGGCACCCGAGGCATCAGCCTGTTCATGGTGCCGAAGCTGATCCCCGATGAAAACGGCCGGCCGGGGCAGAGGAACAGCCTCAAGGTCGTCAGCCTTGAACACAAGATGGGCCTGCACGGATCGCCGACGGCGGTCATGCAGTATGACGGCGCGACCGGCTGGATGGTGGGCGAGCCGCACAAGGGCATGGCTGCGATGTTCACCATGATGAACAACGCCCGCGTGGGCGTGGGCGTTCAGGGCATCGCGATCGCCGAAGCCGCGTTCCAGCACGCGCTGGCCTTCGCGCAGGACCGCCGGCAGGGGATGACCCCCAAGGGGGAAGGGCCGATCATCGACCATGCCGATGTGCGGCGGATGCTGGCGCAGATGAAGGCCGAAACCTTCGCCGCGCGGTCAATCGCGCTGGCCTGCGCCGTCGCCATCGACATGGGCCACGCCACCGGCAGCGCCGATTGGGCGGCCCGCGCGGCCTTCCTGACCCCCATTGCCAAGGCCTATTGCACCGATGTGGGATGTGAGGTGGCGCATCAGGGTGTGCAGGTCCACGGCGGGATGGGCTTTGTCGAGGAAACCGGCGCGGCGCAGTTTTCCCGCGATGTGCGGGTGACGACGATCTACGAGGGCACGAACGGCATCCAGGCGATGGACCTTGTCGGGCGCAAGATGATGGACGGGGGCGAGGTCGCCTATCGGCTTTGCGAGGAAGTGCAGGATGCGGCCGAAGCCGCCCGCGCCCGCTTTCCCGATCTGGCGGGCGATGTCTGGGCGGCGGCGGAATCCCTGCGCGAATGCACCGAATGGCTGGTCACGCAGGACCTGAACGACCGTTTCGCCGGGTCGGTCGCCTATCTGCGTGCCTTCGCCCGCGTCCTTGGCGCCCATTACCACCTGATGGCGGCAGGGGCCGATGATGCGCGCCTGCCGCTGGCGCGTTTCGCGATCCGGCGCCTTCTGCCCGAACATGCCGGGCTGCTTGCGCAGGTGCGCGAGGGCGCGGCCGGTCTTTACGATGTCACGCCCGAGGCGCTGGCCTCGTGACCGCCGAGGGACTCCGCAGCCCCTTTGCCGACCCGCCCACCGAGGGTAGGGCGATCGAACTGGCCGAGGGCATCCTGTGGATGCGCCTTCCCTTGCCGATGGCGCTGGATCACGTCAACGTCTTCGCACTGGACGATGGCGATGGCTGGACGGTGATCGACACCGGCTTCAACAGCCGGAGAGGCCGGGCTATCTGGCAGGCGTTGCAGGCAGGGCCTCTGGTGGGCAGGCCGGTCCGCCGGGTGATCGTGACGCATCATCACCCCGACCACATCGGCATGGCGGGCTGGTTGCAGGATCAGGGGGCCGAACTGGTCACGACCCGCACCGCATGGCTTTACGCCCGCATGCTGACGCTTGATGAACAGCCGCTGCCCGTGCCGCAGCAACTGGCCTTCTGGCGCGGGGCCGGGATGGACCCGGCGCTTCTGGCCAGACGCGCGGGCGAACGGCCCTTCAACTTTGCCGATGTCGTGGCCCCCCTGCCGCTTGGCTTTACCCGGATCGTCGAGGGCCAGAGCATCGTCGCCGGAGGGCGGCGCTGGCGGGTGCGGATGGGCAATGGCCACGCGCCCGAACATGCGACGCTCTGGCAGGAAGACGGGCCGCTGGTCATCGGCGGCGATCAGTTGCTGCCCTCGATCTCGGCCAATATCGGGGTCTATCCGACCGAACCCATGGCCGACCCTCTGGGCGAGTGGATCGGCAGTTGCCGCGCCTTCCAGCCCCATGCCCGCTGGGATCAGCTGGTTCTGCCCGGTCACAAGCTGCCGTTCACCGGCCTGCCGCTGCGGTTGCGGCAGATGATCGAGAACCACGAAGGCGCGATCGACCGGCTGCTGGACCATCTGGCCGGGCCGCGGACCGCCGCCGACTGTTTCGCGCCCCTGTTCAAGCGGACCATCGGCGAAGGCGAATACGGGCTGGCGCTGGTCGAGGCGGTCGCGCACCTGAACTATCTCTTGCACCGGGGGCTGGCCCGTCGTTTCCTGACGGCAGACGGCATCTGGCTATGGGAGAGGACATGAGCGGCGAAGACATCAGCACCGCGGCGGAACTGCACGAGGCGACCGCCCTGCCCTGTGCCGGGGTGGTCCATGCCGATCCGAAGGCCCCCGAAACGGCCGAGACAAAACCACTGCCCCCCGGCATCGCACGCAAGCCCGTGGAACAGAAAAGTGCCGCGCAATGGGCCTATGAGCGGCTGATCCTCTACATCAACAACTTCGAGGAACAGCTCGACTCCGAACACGAGATCGCGATGGGGTTCACCGGGGGCGAGGCTGGCGTGCTCCGGATCGAGGGGATCGGCTATTTCGACCCCGACATCATCACCTTCTATGGTCGCGACGATGACGGCACCCGCACCCAGCTGGTGCAGCATGTCAGCCAGCTGAACGTGCTTCTGCAGGCCGTGCCCAAGACCGAACCCGAAATCCCGCCGCGCCGGATCGGGTTTCACCTGGTCCGCGATTTCGTGACCACATGACACTCTGCCGGGCTACGGAGGCGCGTGACAGCGCGTTCTGAATCGGCTATCTGAACCCCAAGCGCCCAGAACACAGGAGACGACCGATGGCGGAACACAAGCACGGCAGCATGGACATCCGGGAACATGAAAAGACCTTTGCCGGTTTCATCAAGCTGAGCATCTGGACGGCCGGCATCTCGATCGGTGTCCTGATCTTCCTCGCCCTTGTGAACGCCTGACACGTAACGATCATCACGGAATTCGCCGAATGCGCCGCACGATCCTTGCCCTTGCTGCGGTCCTGACCGTTGCGGCCTGCGGGGCCGATCATACCTGGGCCCCCGATGACGAGGTGATCGCTGCGCGCTACGCCCATGACGGGCCGAAGGCGATCACGCTTTACACCGTGGTCAACAACCGGTCGGGTTCGGGCGGTCATTCGGCGCTGATGATCAACGGATCGGAACGGGTCATCTTTGACCCGGCGGGAACATGGTATCACCCCAGCCGCCCGATCCGGCATGACGTGCATTTCGGCATCAACGACCAGGCCAAGGCCTTCTACATCGACTATCACGCGCGCGAGACGTACCGCGTGGTCGAACAGACCGTGGTCGTCTCGCCCGAGGTGGCGGAAATCGCGCTTCAGCGTGTCCTGAACTACGGCGCCGTCCCCAAGGCGCTTTGCGCAAGCGCGGTGTCGAACGTGCTGCGCAGCATTCCCGGCTTTGAATCGATCCCGCCGGCGTTGGGGCCGAACCGGATCATGAACGCCTTCGATCAGATCCCCGGCGTGGAAAAGCGCGTCATCACCGACAAGGACGATGACGAAAACCACGGCATCCTGATGATCCAGGCGGACCAGACGATCAACAACGACTGATCGTCAGCCGATCCACCATCCCAGCCCGTAAAGCACCAGCCCGCCAGCAAGGATCGCGGCCAGCACGTTGCGCAGCAGCACGCCGGCAAGGATCGTCGCGATGGCGGCGCCCAGACGCGCCGGGTCGGTTTCGCCCCCTGTCGCCGCAGGCCACATGACGGCCGGGGCGACAAGGCCGGGAATGACCGCCATCGGGGTATAGCGCAGCAGGCGCAGCGCCCATGCGGGCAGCGCCCGCCCCCCGATAAGCCCGAGGAAGGAATACCGCAGCAGGAAGGTGCCAAGACCCAGCCCGATGATCACGGTCCAGAGGGTCGCCTTGTCCTCGATCATGTCCGCCTCGCCGCGCGCCTTTCGTCATGCAGTTCGACCGCCGCGCCGGTCGCCATCGCCGCCGCCGCGGCAACCAGAAGGCCCGTGGAATAGGGCATCCAGACAAGAGCCAGCGCCACCGACACCGACACCACCGCGGCGGCGACATGGGCGCGGGTGCGCAGCATCGGTGCCGTGATCGCCAGAAAGGCGATCGGCACCGCGAAATCCAGCGCGTATTCGGGCGGGATCGCCTTGCCGAAGACGGCCCCACCATAGCTTGCCGCATACCACAGCGGGCAGACCGGGGCGACCGCGCCGAAATAGAAGGTGACCTTTTCCGACAGCGACTGATCGGGCCGCTTGGCGAATTCCGCGGACGCGGCGGCAAAGCTTTGATCGACAAGGAAATAGGCCATGATCGCCCGCTGCCATCCGGGGGCCCCACCAAGATGCGGGGTCAGCGCCGCCGAATACATCGCCATGCGCAGGTTCACCGCGATCGATGTGACGAGGACGATCAGCAGCGGCGCCCCCTCGTTCATCAGCTGCACCGCGGCGAATTGCGCGGCCCCGGCGATGACCACAAGGGAAAAGGCCAGAACCTCCCACGGGGTCATGCCCGCATCGGTCGCGACCACGCCGAACAATACCCCGAAGGGAACGATGACGATCACGAAAGGAACCGAGGCAAGCACGCCCCGGAAAAAGGCCTGACGATGGGCAGACATCGGCACCTGCGGGCTTTACCTGTTCCGGCTCCGGGCTTAGGGCTTTGGCGGTAGGGTTGCAATGGCGGAACGGCATCGGGTGATGGTGGCGCGGATCGAGACAGCGGGGGTGAGGCTGCGCATGGGCCTGTCGCCGTCGAACCGCGCCACGGCGGCGGCGCTTTACTGGGAAGCCTTCGCGGGAAAGCTGTCGCGCCTGATGGGGCCCGACGACCGCGCGCTTGCCTATCTGGAACGGATCATCGCCGCCGATCACTGCCTGACGGCCGAGGATGAAAGCGGCGCGCTTCTGGGCCTTGCGGGGTTCCGTTCACCGCGCGGGTCCTTCGCCGCCGGCAGTTACGCGGACCTGCGCGCGATCTACGGGCTTGCCGGCGCTGCCTGGCGGTCGGGCCTGTTCCGGGCGCTGGAGACCGAGATCGACAACACACGCTTTCTGGTCGACGGGATCTGCGTGGCGCGCCACAGGCGCGGGCAAGGCATCGGTGCCGCGCTGGTGACCGGCCTCTGCGATCTGGCGCACGACCGGGGCTACCGCGAGATCCGCCTTGACGTGATCGACACGAACCTGCGCGCAAAGGCGCTTTACGAACGTCTTGGCTTTGTCAGCCGGGGCACCAAGCCAATCGGCCCGCTGCGCCATGCCTTTGGCTTCGATGCGGCAACGACGATGGTCCGCCCGCTGGACTGAGGCGGGATCAGCTGCTTTGGGCCTGCGCGATCAGGTCCAGCACCTTCGGCCCCAGCCCTTCGACGATCTTCGCCACGCCTTCGGCATTGGGGTGAATCCCGTCGGGCTGCATGAAGGGCGTCAGCGCGGCAGGATCGGCCCCGTCCTGCATCAGCGGGGCAAAGAAACCTTCGGCAAACAGCGTTCCGAACCGCTGTGCAAGATCGGGATAGATCGCATCGAATTCGACCTTGTAATCGGGGCCGTAGTTGCCAGGCGCCTCCATCCCGATCAGAAGCACCGGCAGATCGCGTTCCGCCGCCTTCGTCAGGATCGCTTCAAGATTGGCGCGGCTGGTCGCCGGGTCGATCCCGCGCAACAGATCGTTGCCCCCCAGCGTGACGATCAGCGCGTCGACCTCGGGCGTCAGCGTCCAGTCGATCCGCGCCAGCCCCCCCGCCGTCGTGTCGCCCGAAACGCCTGCGTTCACGATCTCCGCATCGGCACCGTTTGCGGCAAGCCAGGCCTGGAGCCGCGGCACGAAGCCATCGCCCTGCGGCAGGCCATAGCCCTGGGTCAGACTGTCGCCCAGGGCCGCGACCGTGACGGGTTCCGCCGCCGCCGCCCCCCCCGCGACGATCAGCGCCGCGGCAATCAGGTTGCGCATCCTGCCGATCACCCCATATCCAAGGGCTACAGGACCCAAGAGGCAGGATCGAAAGGCAGTTTTCATGACCGAACCCGTTCTGGCGCTGACCGATGCGCGGCTCACTCTGGACGGAAACGCGGGCCCCGTCGAGATTCTGAAGGGCATCACGCTGTCCGTCGCGCGCGGCGAAACGCTTGGGATGATCGGTCCGTCCGGGTCTGGCAAGTCGTCTCTCCTCATGTTGATGGGCGGGCTGGAACGCGCCACCGGCGGCACCGTCACCGCCCTTGGCCATGACCTGACCGCCATGGACGAGGATGCGCTGGCACGGTTCCGCAGGGGGAATATGGGGGTGGTGTTCCAGTCTTTCCACCTGATCCCCACGATGACCGCCCTGGAAAACGTGGCGGTGCCGCTGGAACTGGCCGGTGTGCCGGATGCCTTTGACCGGGCCGAGGCGGAACTGGCAGCCGTGGGCCTTGCCAGCCGGATGCACCACTACCCCAGCCAGATGTCGGGCGGCGAACAGCAACGCGTGGCGCTGGCGCGTGCCGCCGCACCGCGCCCGGCGATCCTTCTGGCCGACGAACCGACCGGCAATCTGGACGGGGCGAACGGCGCCGCGATCATGGACATGCTTTTCGGCCTGCGCGACCGTCACGGCGCGACGCTGATCCTTGTGACCCACGCGCCGGAACTGGCCGCGCGCTGTGACCGTGTGGTGCGGCTGGCCGACGGCCGGGTCGCGGGCGAGGGGCTTGCCGCATGACCGGATTGGCATGGCGCATCGCGCGCCGCGAGTTGCGTGGCGGCCTGCGCGGGTTTCGCGTGTTCCTTCTGTGCCTGGCACTTGGCGTGGCGGCGATTGCCGCCGTCGGCACGGTGCGGGCCGCCATCGAACGGGGGCTGTCCGACCAG
Source organism: Aliigemmobacter aestuarii (assembly GCF_004799285.1). Lineage (GTDB taxonomy): Bacteria > Pseudomonadota > Alphaproteobacteria > Rhodobacterales > Rhodobacteraceae > Aliigemmobacter > Aliigemmobacter aestuarii. Next base: position 162,238 of record NZ_SSND01000002.1, read on the forward strand.
GGCGCCGTCCTGCTGGGCGGCGACGCGCAGTTGGAATTCACCTACCGCTTTGCCACGCCCGAGGAACGCGCCTGGATGGACGCCCGCGCCCTGGACCTGTCCGAGATCGTGGATTTCCGGTCGATGGTCGTGACCGGCGAGGGCGAGGCCGAGGATCGCGCCCTGACCCAGGTGAAGGCGGTGGACGATGCCTATCCGCTGGTCGGCGCGGTCACGCTGGAATCGGGCACCCTGCCCGAGGCGCTGGCGATGAAGGATGGCCTGCCCGGCGGGGTGATGGACAAGGTTCTGGTCGACCGGCTCGGGCTGGCACCCGGCGACACCTTCCGGCTTGGCCTTCAGGAATTCCGCCTGGGGGCGGTGCTTTTGCGCGAACCCGACAGCGCCACGGGCGGCTTTTCGCTGGGTCCGCGCACCATCGTCCGCACCGCGGATCTGGCGCAAGCGGGGCTGATCGCACCCGGCACGCTTTATGAAACCGAATACCGGCTGACCCTGCCGCCCGCGACGGATCTCGACGCGCTGCGTGCCGAGGCCGAAGCCGCCTTTCGCGATGAGGGGATGCGGTGGCAGGACCGGCGGCGCGCGGCACCGGGGATCGAACGCTTTGTCGACCGGATCGGGGCCTTCCTGATCCTGGTCGGGCTGGCCGGGCTGGCGGTGGGCGGCGTGGGCGTTTCAGCCGCCGTGCGCGCCTATCTGGATCGCAAGGTCGCCACGATCGCCACGCTGCGCACTCTGGGCGCCGAGGGGCGGCTGATCTTCCAGACATACCTTTTGCAGATCGGCGTTCTGGCCGGTCTGGGCGTGCTGGCCGGGCTGGTGATCGGAACGGTTCTGCCGATGGCCGCGGCCCCCTGGATCGGTGCCGCCCTGCCCTTCCCCGTCAGCTTCCGGCCCGCCGCAGCGCCCCTGGCCGAGGCAGCCTTCTACGGGCTGGTCACGGCCTTCCTGTTCACGCTCTGGCCGCTGGCGCGGACCGAGGGCGTTCGCGCCGCAGCCCTTTACCGAGGCGCCGGGCGCGGTGGGCATCCGAGGCCCGTCCACTGGCTGGCGGTGGCGGGGCTGGCGGCGATGCTGATCGGCGGGGCGGTGGCCTTTTCCGGCACGCCGGAACTGGCGCTCGGCTCGGCTGCAGGGATCGTCGCCGCGCTGGTCGTGCTGTGGCTGGCGGCGCTTGGCCTGCGCTGGATCGCGCGGCATCTGGCCCGGTCGCGCATCGCGCGGGGCCGCACCGGGCTGCGGCTGGCACTGGCCGCGATCGGCGGCCCACGGGAAGAGGCGGCCTCGGTCGTGCTGTCGCTGGGGCTTGGCCTTTCGGTTCTGGCCGCCGTGGGGCAGATCGACGCCAACCTGCGCGCCGCGATCGACCGCGACCTGCCGGAACGCGCGCCATCCTATTTCTTCGTCGACATCCAGAATGACCAGATCGACGGCTTCCTCGGCCGGGTGAAGGACGACCCCGCGGTAAGCCGCGTGGAAAGCGCGCCGATGCTGCGCGGGGTGGTCACCCAGATCAACGACCGCGACGCGCGCGAGGTGGCGGGCGAACATTGGGTGGTGCGTGGCGACCGGGGCATCACCTACGCCGCGACCCCGCCGGAAAACACCACCGTCATTGCCGGCGAATGGTGGCCCGAGGACCACACCGGCGACCCCGAAGTCAGCTTTGCCGCCGAAGAGGCCGAGGAAATGGGCCTGAAGCTGGGCGATACCGTCACGGTCAACATCCTGGGCCGGGACATCACGGCAACGATCACCAGCTTCCGCCAGGTGGATTTCTCGACCGCCGGGATGGGATTCGTGATGACGCTGAACCCCGCCGCGCTGGCCGGGGCGCCGCACACGCATATCGCCACCGTCTATGCCGAAACCGAAGCCGAGGCCGCGATCCTGCGCGACCTGTCGCGTGCCTATCCCAACATCACCGCGATCCGGGTCCGCGACGCCATCGACCGCGTGACCGAGGCCCTGACCGCCATCGGATCGGCCACCCGTTGGGCGGCGGCGGTGACGCTGGTCACGGGCTTTGTCGTGCTGATCGGCGCGGCGGCGGCAGGCGAAGGCGCGCGGGTCTACGAATCGGCGATCCTCAAGACTCTGGGCGCATCGCGCGGGCGCATCCTTGCCAGTTTTGCCCTCCGGTCCGCCTTGATGGGGGCGGCGGCGGGGCTGGTGGCGATTGCGGCGGGCGGAATGGCCGGATGGGCCGTGATGACCTTCGTGATGGAGGCAGATTTCGCCTTCGAACCCGTGTCGGCGCTGGTGATCGTGGCGGGCGGGGTTCTGGCCACGCTTCTGGCGGGGCTGGCCTTTGCGCTGCGCCCCCTGGGCGTTCGGCCTGCCCGCATCCTGCGCGCGGACGGGTGACGGATGCTGCGCAGCGCGACGTTTCATGCTGCGCAGCAATTTCCCCGGAAGGTCGCGTGACGCCCGGCCTTCCGCCTGCGGATTTCTGCGTGAGTTTCTGCGCAGCAATTCTTTGGGAACAAGGGCTTAGTTTGTCAGCAAGAGATAGCTTGCCGGCTGTTCCGACAGGTTTTCGACTCGCAGGGTGAAATACCCGCTTTCGCGTGGCACGAAGGCGCAGCTGGCTGTCGGTTTCTGCGTCTGCGGCATGCAGATCACGGCGCCCGCCGCATCCGTCACCGTCATCCGCAAAGGCACCTGCCCTGCCCCTATGATGCCGACCTCGGCCAGCGCCTGACCGTCGAAGGCAAGCCGCCAGTCCTGCGCTGCCCCCGGGGCCAGAACCGCCTGCGTGCTGCGCAGCGAACCGGCGGGGATCAGGCGGTTTGCCGCCTCTTCCTCGGCCAGAACGATCGCCAGCGTCTCGTCCGGGTCAAGTGCCGCCCTTGCCGCCGCAGCCATCGCCGCGGCGTCGGGGGGAAGCGGCGGCCCTTCGCCATCAATGGCGGTCGCTGCGCCGGCTTCGGGCTGGCGTTCGGTCGCAATCAGGGTGACGGAACCGGCCAGATGCGCCGCGGCCAGCATCGAAAGCGCGTCCTTCTGCAGCTGACCCGCTGCAAAAAGCGCCTGCGCCGTGACCATCCGCGCCACCAGCCCCGGCGCGGTCACTGCCGAAGGGTCAAGGTTCGGGGCGGCTGTATCCTCTGCCGATGCGGCAAGCGGAAAGGCGGCAAGAAAGAGAAGGCAAAGTCGGCGCATGGCGGCCCCATCCGGAACGTCGCCGCCAGAATGGCAGCTTGATCCGGCGGGGGAAAGCCCGCATCGGGGGTTCCTCAGGACAACGGAATCGGATTAGCTGCGCCCGCGAGAAGGAGAGCGAAGATGCGCGACATTCTGGATCGGCTGATTGCCTTCGACACCGTCAGCGCGCGCCCGAACATGGCGCTGATGCAGTATGTCCGCGATCTGCTGGCGGCCGAGGGGATCGCCGCCGTTCTTATCCCGGATGCCAGCGGGCAGAAGGCGAACCTTTACGCCACCGTCGGCCCCGAGGGCGTGGGCGGCGTCATGTTGTCGGGCCATACGGATGTGGTGCCTGTGGACGGGCAGGCGTGGACGCGCCCGCCCTTTTCCCTGACCGAAGAAGGCGGGCGGCTTTACGGCCGCGGGACGACCGACATGAAGGGCTTTTGCGCCTGCGCGATCGAGGCGCTGATTGCGGCGCACCGGCGCCCGCTGAAGGTGCCGTTGCACCTGGCACTGTCCTATGACGAAGAGGTCGGCTGCATGGGCGTGCGATCGCTGGTCGACATGCTGGCCTCGGCCCCTGTCAGGCCGCGCTTCTGCATCGTGGGCGAACCGACCGCGATGCAGGTGGCGACCGGACACAAGGGCAAGGTCGCGCTGCGAGCGACCTGCACGGGGCGTGAGGGCCATTCCGCGCTAGCCCCGCTGGCGCTGAACGCGCTGCATCTGGCGGCCGATTTCCTGAACGAGGTCCGCGCCTTGCAGGGGCGGGTCGCGACCGAAGGGCGGCGCGACGGGGATTACGACGTGCCCTATACCACGATCCATGTGGGCAAGATGGCGGGCGGCGTTCAGGTGAACATCGTGCCGAACAACGCCGTCCTCGATTTCGAGATTCGCAGCCTTGCCGAAGACGACCCCGAGGTGCTGATCGCCGAACTGCGCGACGCCGCCGAACGCATCGTGGCCCCCCTGCGCGCTGAATTTCCCGAAGCCGCGATCTCTGTCGAAAGGCTCTGGGATTATCCCGGGCTCGGCACGCCCACTGATTCGGTGGTGGTGAATTTCGTCAAGGCGCTGACCGGGGCGAACGGCACGATCAAGGTGGCCTTCGGCACCGAGGGCGGGCTGTTCTCCACCCGCCTTGGCATCCCCACGGTGATCTGCGGGCCAGGCAGCATGGCACAGGGCCACAAGCCCGACGAATACGTCGCGGTCGAACAGATCGAACGCTGCCGCGGGATGCTGGCGGCGCTGGTCGACCGTCTGGAGACCGGGTTCTGACACATCAGCCGCCGGCCAGGCCGGTCAACCCGCGCGTCTAAACCAAAGCGATATTGCACCCAGAACTGTCCCGCCGATGATCCGGACGGCAGCAGGAACGGAGCGGGCGAATGACGGAAAATGGTATGCGGGCGGCGGTGTTCCGGCGCTACGGCGGCCCCGAGGTCATCGAACTGGGGCGACGCCCGATCCCGGTTCCCGGCAAGGGCGATGTTCTGATCCGTGTCCGCACCTCGTCGGTTTCCAGCGGCGACGCCCGCATCCGGGCGATGCGGATGCCTGCCGGGATGGGCGGTTTCGGGCGGCTGGCCTTCGGCGTGACAGGCCCGCGCCACACCGTGCTGGGGTCTGAATTGTGCGGCGATGTGGTGGCCCTTGGCCCCGAGGTCACGAGCGTTGCCGAGGGGGAAAGAGTGCTTGGGGCCACGGGTTTCCGGATGGGTGGGCATGCGGAGTTCTGCTGCCTGCCCGCCATCACCCTGTTCCCCGCACCGGACATCCTGACCGATGACGAGGCGGGGGCAATGATCTTTGGCGGCACATCGGCACTGGTCTATCTGCGCGACAAGGCGCGGCTGCGCGCCGGCGAACGTCTGCTGATCCTCGGCGCGGCGGGGGCGGTCGGGTCGGCGGCGGTCCAGATCGCGCGGGCGATGGGGGCCGAGGTCTGGGCGCAGGCGCGGTCGTCGCGGCATGAGGCGCTGCGCGCGCTCGGGGCCGATCACCTGTTCGACCGGCGCGACCGGGATTTCGTGGACCTGGGGCAGGCCTGGGATGTGATCCTCGACACGGTGGGCGTCTACCCGGTAGACCGCCTGCGCCGCGTCCTTGCACCGCGCGGCCGGCTTCTGCTGCTGGCGGCGGGACTTGGCCAGATGCTGTTTTTGCCCCTTGGCAACCGGCTGCGCCCGCAGAAGGTACTGGCCGGGCCGGTCATGGATCACCCCGACGACGTGCGGGCGCTTGCGCAGATGGTCAATGAAGGGCAGTTCCGGCCGGTGATCGACAGCGCCTTTCCCCTGTCCGAGATCGTCGAGGCGCACCGGCGGGTCGATACGGGCGAAAAGTTCGGCAACGTCGTCGTGCGGCTGCGCGATCAGGCCAGAAGCGAGGCGGAGTAGGCCTTCAGGACCCGCAGCGCATCGGCGGGTGCCATACCCATGAGCAACCCCCGCTGACCCGCATTGATCCAGACCTTCGGCGCCGCGCAGGCAGAAATCTCGATGGCCGTGGGCACGAGCCGTTTCTGGCCGAAGGGGGAAATGCCCCCGACCCGGTATCCGGTCAGCTTCTCGGCCTTTGCGGGCGGCATCATCGCCGCCGACTTGCCGCCGAAGGCCGCCGCCACCCGTTTCATCGACAGTTGCCGGTCAGAGGGAAGGATGCAGCAGGCGGGCTTGCCATCGACCTCGACCATCAGGGTCTTCAGCGTCAGCGCGGGGTCAAGGCCAAGGGCGACCGCCGCCGCCAGACCCACCGCATCGGCGCCGGGGTCATAGGCATAGGGATGAAGCGAAACCGCAACCCCCTCGCGTTCCAGGGCCTTGAGCGCGGGCGTCGATGCCATTCCGTGCGTCCCGGGGCGGCAGGATCAGTCCCGCCGCCGCACCTCCAGATGATTTCCCGTGCCCTGCCGCACCTCGAAAGCGCCCGCGCGCTTCAGAAGGTCCGACAGCTTGGCGCTGCCATAGGTGCGCGGGTCGAAATCGGGGTTCTCGCGCTGGATGAACTGGCCGACCTGCCCCAGCGAATACCATTCGCCATCAGGGTCGATCATGTTCATCGCCTTCCGCGCAAGCGGCACCACGCGCGAAGGCGGCTCTTTCTCGGCGCCGTCCCTCGGGGCTTCGGCAGGCTCCGCGCGGCGGGTCGTCTTCGGTCCGGTCGCGGGTTCGGGCTTCTCGACATCCCGCAGGATGTTCTCGATGAACACGAACCGGTTGCAGACGTTGCGCAGCGAAGGCGGCGTCTTTTCCTCGCCGATGCCGATCACCTCAAGCCCGTCCTCGCGGATGCGGCTGGCAAGGCGGGTGAAATCGCTGTCGGACGACACCAGCACGAAACCGTCGAACTTGCCGCCGTGCAGGATATCCATCGCGTCGATCACAAGGCCGATGTCGCTGGCGTTCTTGCCCTTGGTGTTGGCCGATTGCTGATGCATCACAAGGCCCAGCTTTTGCGACACATCCTTCCACTTGGCCAGCGCGCCCGACGACCAGTCGCCATAGACGCGCCGCAGCCCCGGTTCGCCGAAGCCCGCGATTTCCTGAAGGATCGCCTCGGCCGCATTGGCCGAGACGTTGTCTGCGTCGATCAGGACGGCCAGAAGCTTGGCGCCGTCGCGGGCCATCAGTAGACCACGACCGAACGGATCGATTCGCCCGCATGCATCAGGTCGAACCCCTTGTTGATATCCGAAAGGGGAAGCAGGTGGGTGATCATCGGATCGATCTCGATCTTGCCGTCCATGTACCAGTCGACGATCTTCGGAACGTCCGTGCGGCCCCGCGCGCCGCCGAAGGCCGTGCCTTTCCAGACCCGCCCGGTGACAAGCTGGAAGGGCCGGGTTTCGATGGTCGCGCCCGCCGGAGCCACGCCGATGATGATGGACTGGCCCCAGCCGCGATGGGTGCATTCCAGCGCCGCGCGCATCACCTTGACGTTGCCGGTGCAGTCAAACGAATAGTCCGCGCCACCGATCTGGTCGAAGGGCGTCTTCGTCATGTTCACCAGATAGGGGACGATGTCGCCGTCGATCTCGGTCGGGTTGACGAAATGGGTCATCCCGAAGCGTTCGCCCCAGGCCTTCTTGTCGTTGTTGATGTCGACGCCGATGATCATATCGGCCCCGGCAAGGCGCAGGCCCTGGATCACGTTCAGCCCGATGCCGCCCAGGCCGAAGACCACCGCCTTGGCGCCGATTTCCACCTTGGCGGTGTTGATCACCGCACCGATCCCGGTGGTCACGCCGCAGCCGATGTAGCAGACCTTGTCGAAGGGCGCGTCGGGGCGGATCTTGGCCACCGCGATCTCGGGCAGGACGGTGTGGTTGGCAAAGGTCGAGCAGCCCATGTAATGCAGGATCGGCGTGCCATCCAGCATCGAGAACCGCGAGGTGCCATCGGGCATAAGCCCCTGCCCCTGGGTGCCACGGATCGCCGTGCAGAGGTTCGTCTTCTGCGACAGGCAGGACGGGCACTGACGACATTCGGGCGTGTAAAGCGGGATGACATGGTCGCCCGGCTTGACCGAGGTCACGCCCGGCCCCACCTCGACCACCACGCCCGCGCCCTCATGTCCGAGGATGGCGGGGAACAGGCCCTCGGGGTCGGCGCCCGACAGGGTGAATTCGTCCGTATGGCAGATGCCGGTGGCCCGGATTTCCACCATGACCTCGCCCGCCTTCGGGCCTTCGAGGTTCACATCCATGATTTCAAGCGGTTTTCCGGCGGCGACGGCGACGGCGGCACGGGTGCGCATGAGGTTCCTCCCCTTGTTCGATGCGGGCAGGCTGTGCGAAACAGAGGGGGAATGCAACTTAGGAAACGACCGATCATGGCTTCTTTTCCCCTCTCTGCCGGTTTGTTCATCGTGTTCGGGTCAGTGGTTCTGGCAGGGTGCACCCCGGCGGCACGGCGCGCCCCCGCGCCGGTCGTCCCGGTGGTGACGGTGCCATCGGCGACCGACCCGGCCCTGGCCGTTCCCGGCGCGATCGCCGTCGATCCCACACCCGGCCTGAACGACCGCGAACCCGACACCTGCAAGGCCGCCGATCACGTGGCGCTTCTGGGCCAGCCGGGCAGTGCCGCGGCGACGGCGGCCATCGCCAAGCCGGTGCGGATCGTGGCGCCGGGGATGATCGTCGATCAGGAGGAATACGACAGCTTCCGCGTGAACTTTTACCTCAACGATCAGGGCGTGATCGTGCGGATGAATTGCGGCTGATGCGGTGGCCTAAACCTTTTGCGGATGGACGCGGCGCGGCCTTGGCCGCGATAATGGCGCTTGCCGGGTGCGGCGCGGGTCAAGAAACCGGCGCCGGTGGCGATCCCCGGCCGAATCTCGCCCCGGCCACGCCCGATCTCTGCGGTGCGGGCCGGCTGGCGGGGTTTGCGGGCCTGCCGGTGGCGGAACTGGACGAACAGTATCTGCCGCAGGTGGTGCGGGTCATCCGTCCGGGCGACGCGGTGACCGAGGATTTCAGCGCCGCGCGCCTGAATGTCGATCTGGACGCGGGCGGACGGATGGTGCGCTTCTGGTGCGGTTGAGGCCGCCGGACAAAGGGAAGGGAAGGAAACGATGCGGACGAAGGCTGTTCTTGCTGCGGCGATTGGGCTTGGCCTTGCGGCCTGCACCCCGGCGGCGCCCCCCGATATCGAGATGCCGACCACCGAAATCGGACTGGAGAGCTGCGGCGGCGACAAGCTGCAACACTGGGTCGGCCTGCCCTGGAACGAGACGATGGCCGCACAGGCCGGGCCGAACCTGCGCGTGATCACGCCGGGCATGGCCGTGACGATGGATTACAGCGCCGAACGGCTGAACGTGGAACTTGACGATGGCGGCATCGTCCGGGTGCTGAGCTGCGGCTGAGCGTTCGGGCAGCCCGAGGCAATGAAAAGGCCCCCGTCGATGCGGGGGCCTTTCCATTTTGCGCGGTGCGGATCAGTTCTGCACGCGATAGGTGGTGTGGCAATCCTTGCAGGCCCCGCCGATCGCGCCCATGCCGGCCTTGACCCCATCGAGCGACGACACGTCGATCGCGGTGACGGCGGCGTTCAGCGCCTCGCCCTTCTTCACGAAATCGTCCCAGCTGGTCCAGATTTCCGGCTTCGCCTCGGACGCGGGGTCAAGATCGCCCTCGGTCTCGAACGCCGTGCCGACCTGCGCGATGGCGGCCAGAAGACCGGCCTTCGCGGTCTCGGCTGCGGCGGCGTCGAACGGTGCCTTGTCGCCCGCCATGTCACCCAGAACCTTGGTGTTCATGCCGACGGTCTTCATCAGGTCCGACCGCGCCTTGGCGTTCGGATCGGTGCGGTCACCGGCGGCGAAGGCGGTGCCGGCGGCAAGGACAAGGGCGGCGGTAAGGGCTTTGGTCATCAATTTCATGATCTGGCTCCATGCTGGACATTGGCCTTCAGTATAGATGCGCCAGAATGTCGCGGAAGTGACGTTGTCACATCGGCAAACAGACTCACAGAAATGTCATCGCGAAAGGCGGATCGACTCCCCTCACCGGCGCTGTATAACGACAAAAAACTGGAACATAGTGTGAACATATGGCTGGCCGACGGATTCTCTCGCTCTGGTTTCCCCGTCTCGCGGCGGAACGCTGGCTGCGCCTTCTGCGGCTGGCGCTGCCGCAGCCCTTCGCCGTGGTCGCCGACCGCAACGGCGCGCAGGTGCTGACCTCGCTTTCGCCCGAGGCCGAGGCAGCCGGGCTGCGCCCCGGCCAGCCGCTGCGCGACGCCACGGCGATGTGCCCTGGCCTTCTGACACGGCCCGCCGACCCGGTGGCCGAGGCGCGGTTCCTCGACACGCTCACCCGCTGGGCCGGCAAGTTCAGCCCCTGGGTCGCGCAGGAAGCCCCCGACGGCCTGGTGATCGACCTGACCGGCTGTGCCCATCTCTTTGGCGGCGAGGCCGGGCTTCTGGCGCAGGTGGAGGCGGATTGCGCCGATCTGGGCCTGACCATGCGGGCAGGCGTCGCCGACACGCGCGGCGCGGCCTGGGCGCTGGCCCGTTTCGCCGGGCAACGGCCCGCCCATGACCGCAGCGGCGACGCGATCGAACAAGAGGCCCGCGCCACACGGTCGCGCGCCGCCACCCGCCGCAGGGGATGGGAACGGGGGGGCACGCTGCCGCCCGCCCGCCCGGTGGATGGCCCGCCACAGGGCCTGATCGCCGCGCCCGGGCAGATGCGGCAAGCGCTGGCGGCCCTGCCGCTTGCCGCCCTGCGCCTGCCCGGCGACGTGGTGGAGGGGTTGGGCCGCCTGGGCCTGCGCCGCGTGGCCGATATCATGGGCCTGCCCCGTGCTGCGCTGGCACGGCGCTTCGGCACCGATACGCTGGCGCGGCTGGATCAGGCCCTGGGGCTGATGCCGGAACCGGTGAACCCCGGCATGGCGCCGCCACAGTTCGCCCTGCGCCTGACCCTGCCCGATCCGATCGGCCTGCGCGCGGATGTAGAGGCGGCGATGGACCGGCTTCTGCCCGAACTCTGTCTCCGCCTGCGCCGCCAGGGTCGCGGCGCGCGCCGGGTCCGGCTCGAAGGCTGGCGCAGCGACGGCGGCACGGCGGCGGTCGAGGTGGGACTTGCCCGCGCGACGGATACGCCCGACCGCATCCGCCCGCTTCTGGCGCTGAAGCTGGACGCGATGGAGGCGGGCTTCGGTTTTGACGTGATCCGCGTCGTGGCCACCGAAACCGAACCGCTGAACCCGCAGCAGCATCGCGGCCATCTGGAGGCGCGCGATGCGGCCGAGGCCCGCGGCCAGGCCGACACCGCGCTGGAGGATCTGGTGGGCAAGCTGGGCGCCCGGCTGGGAATGGAGAATGTGCTGCGCTTCCACCCGGCCGAAAGCAACATCCCCGAAAAGACCGCGACCGTCCATGCCGCGGCCTGGAGCGAGCCCTGCCCCGATCCCTGGCCCCGCCCCCCGACCCCGCGGCCGCTGATCCTGTTCCGCCCCGAACCTGTCGACGCCCCCGAAGACCCGGTTCCTCCGGCCCGCTTCCGCTGGCGCCGCCGCGACCTGTCGCTGCGCCAGGCCATCGGCCCCGAGCGGATCGCCCCGGAATGGTGGCTGGACGATCCCGAATGGCGCTCGGGCCCGCGCGATTACTGGCGCGTGCTGACGCGCGAGGGCGACCGGCTGTGGCTGTTTTATGCCCACGGCGGCGCGATCGGCGGCGGCTGGTTCTGCCACGGCAGCTTCACCTGACCCCCGCCGCTGCGCCCCGGAACGGCCTCGGTGAAAGGGGGCTTTCCGCCCCCTCGCCACCTGCAGTGGCTCACCCCCGAGGATATTTGCGCCAAAGTGAAGCCGGTTTGACTCAAATTGTTTTTCAACCTGGCGAAAATACCCTCGGGGGTGAATTTGGCGCAGCCAAAGAGGGGGGCAGACAGCCCCCCTTTCGCACGCCCCCCCTTTCGCCATGGCTATCACGGGATATAATGTTCACTCTTTGTTCAAGTCCGAATCCATGCCCTTCGTCGAACTGTCCGCCACGTCGAACTTCACATTCCTCACCGGGGCCTCCCACCCCGAAGAGATGATGCGGCGTGCCGGTGAACTGGGGATGGAGGCGCTCGCCATCGCCGACCGCAATTCGGTGGCCGGGATCGTGCGCGCCCATGTCGAGGCGCGCGAGATCCGGCGACTGGCTGGCCGCGGACCCCGGCTCATCCCCGCGGCGCGCGTCGTCCTGCGCGATGGCCTTGCGGTGACCACCCTGCCGCAGGACCGCGCGGGATGGGGGCGGCTTTGCCGCCTGCTTAGCCTCGGCCAGGGGCGTGCCGCCAAGGGGCAGTGCGATCTGGGTCTGGATGACCTTCTGGAATGGGGGGAGGGGATGGTTCTGGCCATCCATCCTCCCAGATCAGGGCCACAGGCGCCGCGGCCGGGCGGCGGCGCGGGCGGATGGGCGTCACAGGCAGAACGGCTGGCGCGCCGCTTCGGGACGGATGTGCACCTGCTGCTTGCGCCCTTCTATGACGGTCAGGACCGCGCGCGCATCGCAGCCCTGGCCGACTGGGCCGGGGCGCGGGCGATCCCCACCCTCGCCTCGGCCCTGCCGATGATGCACACCGCCGCCCGCCGCCGCCTCGCCGATGTGCTGACCGCGATCCGGCTGGGGTGCCGGGTCGAGGATCTGGGCCGCCACGCCCTGACCCATGCCGAACAGCGCCTGCGCTCCGAGGCCGAGATGCTGCATCTCTTCCGCGGGCACGAGGCCGCGGTCCGCCGCAGTGCCGAGATCGCCCAAGGGCTGCGCTTCAGCCTGGACGACCTGAGCTATGAATATCCCTCCGAGATCACCGGAGACGAGACCGCCGCCGCGCGGCTGGCGCGGCTGACGGCCGCCGGGCTGCGCTGGCGCTATCCCGCCGGGGTGCCCGACCGTGTCCAGGCCCAGGCCGATCACGAACTCGCCCTGATCGGGCGGCTGGGGTATGAGCCCTACTTCCTGACCGTCCACGATATCGTGGATTACGCGCGGTCGCGCGGCATCCTGTGCCAGGGGCGCGGATCGGCCGCCAATTCGGTGGTCTGCTATGCGCTCGGCGTCACCTCCGTCAGCCCCGAGATCGGCACGATGGTCTTCGAACGCTTCGTCAGCGAGGCGCGCAACGAACCGCCCGACATCGACGTGGATTTCGAACACGAACGCCGCGAGGAGGTGATCCAGCACATCTATGCCCGCTATGGCCGCCACCGCGCGGGGCTCTGCGCCACGGTGATCCATTACCGGGGCAAGCGGGCCGTGCGCGAGGTCGGGCGCGCAATGGGCCTGTCCGAGGACACGCTGGCCGCGCTTTCCAGCCAGATCTGGGGCTGGGGCGGACCAGGCCAGATCACGGCGGCGCGGCTGCACGAGATCGGGCTTGACCCGGCCGACCACCGGCTGCGACTGGCGCTGCACCTGATCGACGAAATCCAGGGCTTTCCCCGCCACCTGTCGCAGCATGTCGGCGGTTTCATCATCACCGAGGGCCGGCTGGACGAGCTGTGCCCGATCGAGAACGCGGCGATGGAGGATCGCACCATCATCCCCTGGGACAAGGACGACATCGACGCGCTGAAGATCCTCAAGGTGGACATCCTCGCGCTTGGCATGCTCAGTTGCATCCGCAAGGGGTTCGACCTGATCCGCCGCCATCACGGCATCGGGCTGACGCTCGCCACGCTGCCACCAGAAGACCCCGAGACCTATGACATGCTGTGCCGGGCCGACAGCCTCGGGGTGTTCCAGGTGGAAAGCCGGGCGCAGATGAACTTCCTGCCCCGGATGCGGCCACGCTCATTCTACGATCTGGTCATCCAGGTGGCGATCATCCGCCCCGGCCCGATCCAGGGTGACATGGTGCATCCCTACCTGCGGCGGCGCAACGGGCAGGAGGCGGTCAGCTTCCCCTCCGACGCCCTGGGCCGGGTGCTGGGCAAGACACTGGGCGTGCCGCTGTTCCAGGAACAGGCGATGCAGATCGCCATCGTCGGCGCGGGCTTCACCCCCGAAGAGGCCGACCGCCTGCGCCGGTCGCTGGCGACCTTCAAGAAACACGGCAATGTCAGCGAATTCCACGGCAGGTTCATGGCGGGAATGCGCGCCAATGGCCATGACGAGGATTTCGCCGCGCGCTGCTTTGCCCAGATCGAGGGCTTTGGCAGCTATGGCTTTCCCGAAAGCCACGCGGCAAGCTTCGCGCTTCTGGTCTATGCCAGCGCCTGGATGAAACGCCACCATCCCGGCATCTTCGCCTGCGCGCTGCTGAATTCCCAGCCGATGGGCTTCTACGCCCCGGCCCAGATCGTGCGCGATGCCCGGGAACACGGCGTCACCGTTCTGCCCCCCTGCATCAACCGAAGCCATTGGGACAATGTGATGGAACCCGACGGGCAGGGCGGGCTCGCATTGCGGCTGGGCTTCCGCCAGATCCGGGGCCTGGCCGAGGACGAGGCGCTGTGGATCGTGGCCGCCCGCGGCAACGGCTATGCCGCGCTGGCCGATGTCTGGCGCCGCGCGGGCGTGCCCCCGGCCACCCTGACCCGCCTGGCCGAGGCGGATGTCTTCGCCGCCCTTGGCCTGACCCGGCGCGCGGCGCTGTGGGAGGCCCGCGCCCTGGGCGGCCCGGCACCGCTGCCGCTTTTCGCCGCCGACATGGATGGCGAGGCACTGGCCGAACCTGCCGTGACCCTGCCCCGGATGACCGAAGGCGAGGCGGTGGTCGAGGATTACCAGGCGCTGCGCCTGACGCTGCGCGCCCATCCCGTCGCGCTGCTGCGCCCCTTCCTGACCCCCGCAGCCTGAGCTGGCGAATGGCGAAAGGGTGCAGACAGCCCCCATTGCTGCACGGATCAGCGCAGCAGGTCGATCAGTGCGGGGTTGGCATAGCCGTCGGGCACCATGCCCCGCGACCGCTGGAACGCGCGGATCGCGGCGATGGTGTTGGGGCCGATCCGGCCGTCCACCCCGAAGGTGTCAAAGCCGCTTTCCGTCAGCAACCGTTGCAGCGAAAGCCGTTCATCAAGCGTCAGCGCCCGGTCCTCGCGCGGCCAGGGGGCCCGGATCGGCGGGCCGCCCTGCAGCCGGTCGGCCAGATGGCCCACCCCGATCACATAGGCATCCGCGGTGTTATACCTCTCGATCACCTGGAAGTTCGAAAAGATCAGGAAGGCCGCGCCGCGGTGCCCGGCGGGCAGCAGGACAGAGGCCGCCCCATGATCGGGCAGGTCCCCCCCGTCCACCGCGCGGACCCCCATCGCCTGCCAGTCGGCGACGGGCTTCTTCACCCGTTCGCTGGTCTGTTCATAGTCGAAGCCTTCGGGCAGGGTGATCTCGAGCCCCCAGGGCATTCCTTTCGTCCAACCCCAATGGGCGAGGTAGGCAGCAGCCGAACCAAGCCCGTCGGCAGGGCGCGACGCGTCCCAGATGTCGCGCCGCCCGTCGCCATCGTGATCGACGGCGAAGGCCAGGAAGCTTGACGGCATGAACTGCGTATGTCCCATCGCCCCGGCCCAACTGCCCTTCATCCGCTCGGGGCTGACATCGCCCGCCGCGACGATCCGCAGGGCGGCGATCAGCTCGCGTTCGAAGAAGGCCGCGCGGCGCCCGTCATAGGCGAGCGTGGCCAAGGCGGCGAGCGTCGGCGTGTCGCCCATGTAGCTGCCATAGGCGGTTTCCAGCCCCCAGATCGCGGCCACAACATGCCGGTCGACGCCATAGCGGTCTTCCACCTCGCGCAAAAGCGCGTCGTGCTGCGCGATGGCCCTGCGTCCGGCTTCGACCCGCGCATCCGACACGGCGCTGTCGAGATAATCCCAGATCGTCTTGGTGAACTCGCTCTGGTTGCGGTCTTTCCGGACGATGTCGGGATCGAACGACGCCCCGCGCAAGGCGCGGTCAAACAGAGCCGCGTCGATCCCCTGCTCCAGCGCGCGGGTGCGGAACCCGGCCAGCCAGTCCTCGAACCCGGCCTCGGTTCCGGTGATTTCGAGTGTCATGCGCTCGGCCCCCGTATCGCTCTGGGACAGGGCGGTCTGCGCCGGCAGATCGACCGGAAAGGCCACCAGACCCGCCATCACCAACCCGAAGACAACCCGCATGACTTCCCCTGCCCGTTTTGCCAAAGGTTAGCGGGAAAGAGCAGGCCCGGAAAGCCGTGACCTCAGCGGCGGCGGCGCACGACCTTGCGCTTGACCTTTTCGGCCTTGCCCCGCGCCCGCGCGGCCTTGCGGCGCATCGGGCCGCCGCGTCCGCCGGACTTGCCCGCGGGCAGCGGTCGGTTCTCGATCTCGATCAGTTCCAGCATCAGGCCGCCGGTCACCGGCACGGCTTCGGCCAGACGCACCGTGACCTTCTGCCCGATCCCGATCGTCAGGCCCGTATCGGACCCCATCAGCGTCTGGCTGTCAGGATCATAGTGGAAGAACTCGCGCCCCACCTCTCGGATCGGGATCAGCCCGTCGGCGCCGGTCTCGTCCAGTTTCACGAACAGGCCGAAACGCTGCACGCCCGAAACGCGGCCGCTGAAGGTGCTGCCCACCCGGTCCGAAAGATAGGCGGCAAGATAGCGGTCGGTCGTGTCGCGTTCGGCCATCATCGACCGGCGTTCCGTCTCGCTGACCTGGACGGCGGTTTCCTCCAGCTGCTCGGTATCCTGCGCCGAGAGCCCGTCGCTGCCCCAGCCATGCGCCGCGATCAGCGCGCGATGCACGATCAGGTCGGAATAGCGCCGGATCGGCGAGGTGAAATGCGCGTAGGACCTGAGCGCCAGCCCGAAATGGCCGAAATTCTCGGCGTTGTAATAGGCCTGGGTCATCGACCGCAGCGTGGTGATGTTCAGCAGTTCGTCGAATTCCGTACCCTCGGCCTGCGCCAGAAGCCGGTTCAGGTGCGCGGTCTTCAGGACCTGCCCCTTGGCCAGGGTGAAGCCCGACGCCTCCGCCACCTCGCGCAGCGCATCCAGCTTTTCGGGGCTGGGTTCCTCGTGCACGCGGAACAAGAGCGGGCGGCGCAGGCGGGTCAGTTCCTCGGCCGCGGCCACATTGGCGAGGATCATGAATTCCTCGATCAGGCGATGCGCATCGAAGCGCTCCTTGAAGGCCACCGACAGCACGCGCCCATCCTCGGAAAGCTCGATCCGCCGCTCCGGCAGGTCAAGGTCCAGCGGCTGGCGTTCGGCGCGGGCGAGTTTCGTCGCCTCGTAGGCGGCGAACAGCGGCCGCAGCACGGTGTCGAGAAGGGGCAGGGTCTTGTCGTCGGGCGCGCCATCCACGGCGGCCTGAACCTGCGCATAGTTGAGCGAGCCGCGCGACCGCATCATGCCGCGCGCGAAACGGTGGCCGATCTTTTCGCCCTGCGCGTTCAGCTTCATCCGCACCGCCATGCAGGGCCGGTCGACATGTTCGTGCAGCGAACACAGGTCGCCCGAAAGGATGTCGGGCAGCATCGGCACGACCCGGTCGGGAAAATAGGTGGAATTGCCGCGCTTGCGTGCCTCTCGGTCCAGCGCGGATTGCGGGCGGACGTAATGGGCGACATCCGCAATGGCGACCCAGACGACATGGCCGCCAATGTTCTTCGGGTCGTCATCGGGATGGGCATAGACCGCGTCATCGCGGTCGCGCGCATCAACCGGGTCGATGGTCACAAGGGGCAGGTCACGAAGATCCTCGCGCTCGGCCATCGGCGCAGGTTCGGCACGGTCGGCCTCGGCGATGACGGCATCGGGGAACTGGTCGGGGATGCCATGCTGGTGGATCGCGATCAGGCTGACGGCGCGCGGCCCCGTCGGATCGCCCAGACGCGCCACGATGCGGGCGGCGGGCAGGCCCATCCGTTTGGGTCCGGCCTGTTCGGCCTCCACAAGCTCGCCATCGCGCGCCCCGCCGGTCAGATCGGGGGCCACGCGCCATTCCTTGTCCGCGCCCTTGTCGATGGGCAGGATGCGCCCGCCCTCGGCCCCCTGCCGGAAAATCCCAAGAACCCGCACCGGATTGGTGCCGATCTTGCGAATCAGGCGCGCCTCATAGCTGTGGTCGGTCGCGTTGACGGGCGTCAGCCGGGCGAGGATACGGTCACCCTGCCCAAGCGCCGGGTCCTCGCGTCGCGTCACGATCAGGATGCGCGGCGCCTCGGCAGCGGCCTCGCCGTCCAGTTCCAGCGGGCGGGCGAACAGATCGCCCTGGGCATCCGGTGCCATCACCTGAAGGATCGACACCGGCGGCAATTGCCCCGGTTCGCGATAGGCGCGGGCCTTTTTGGAAAGCTGGCCCTCGGCCTCCATCTCTTTCAGGATCCGCTTCAACTCCACCCGCAGGGCCGAGCCGCGGATGCCGAAGGCCTTGGCGATGTCGCGCTTGGCCGTCAGGGTGGGGTTGTCAGCGATCCATTGCAGGATCTGTTCTTTCGAAGGCAGCTGTTCCATTGCCATCGCCTAGCACGCGACGACGCCTTGCACAAACCCGGCGTGCACGGCACGGCCCGCAGAAAGGGGGCCCTGCCCCCTCGGGCCTTTGGCCCTCACCCCCGGGATATTTAAAGACAGAAAATGACAACTTGAATCAGGGTTTCATTTTCTGTCCGGAAATATCCTCGGGGGGTGAATTTGCCGTCAGGCAAAGAGGGGGGCAGACAGCCCCCCTGTCCCGGTCGCCGCCCGCGCCTCAGTCGAACGTGCCGGTGACGCGGCCGAACAGCATGAAGGCGCGTGCGGTGCGGGTTTCGGCCAGATCGGCGATCTCGGCGTCGGTCGCGTTCTTCTCGAACTCGGAAAAGGTCTTGTCGAAGGTCCGCAGGAAATGATGCGCGGCATCGCGGAAGATCGGGTCGTCCTTCATGCGCGCCGCTGTCAACGCAAGGCTCGACCGGTCGCGCACGCCTCCGAGTGCGGCAATGGCGCGGCCCCGTTCCCCGGCGGCGAACCGGCGCCATACCTCGGGCCGGGCCAGATCAGGCTTGAGGTCATCCATGAAGATGCCCTCTTGCGACAGCAGCGTCAGCACATCCTGCGCGGCCCGGATCAGGCGGGCGACGTTGCGATCCTCAAGCGCGAGGCGCAGGGCGCGAAATCCCTCCTTGTCCTCGGCAGTTTCCGGGAACTGCAGGGCGCGTACGAAATCCGCGACCGACAGCGGCGGACGCAGGTCTTCGGCCGGGGTTCCAAGCGCGAGCGCGGGTTGTTCATCGACCGGTGCGGCGCGCGGCGCGACCAGCGCCGCCTTGCGATCGGCCGAGGGAACCGTCAGCGCCGCATCGCGGCGCGAGGTGAAGGTGGCCAGCACGGTTTCCGCCTGCCGGGTGACGGCCGCGATTTCGTCCAGCTTCTTTTCGACCGAAGGCTTGATCCCCGAGGCCTGGGCCTGCTGTCCCGCCACATAGGCATGGCGCATCGCGTCGACCGCCGCCTGAAGCCGCGCGGCCTCGTCCCGGAGCGCGCGCACGCTGCGCAGCGTGATCACCGTCACCCAGATCAACGCCAGCGGCAGGAAGACGACCAGCAGCGTCATCACCAGCCCAAGCGCCGACCGGCCCTCGGGGGCGGTGAACATATAGGCCAGGACGGCCACGACCCACACGGCGCTGAGCAGCGCCGCCATCAGTTCATAGCCGGTCAGCCCGGGTTTCGGGGCAGCGGGCGGCACGGGTCCCGCAGGCTTTGATGTTGGGTTCTGTTCCGGCATGGCGGACGCTTCCGATCGCAGGCCCCGATCGCGGGTGTTGAAGGTCAATCAGACAAAACGGACACTGACGATTTCGTAACTCCGGTCGCCACCGGGGGTGCGGACCTCGACGCTGTCGCCTTCGTCCTTTCCGATCAGGGCGCGGGCAAGCGGCGACTTGATGTTCAGCAGGCCACGCTCGATGTCGGCCTCGGCCTCGCCCACGATCTGGTAGGTCTTTTCTTCCTCGGTGTCCTCGTCGATCAGGGTCACGGTCGCGCCGAACTTCACCGATCCCGAAAGCCTCGTGGGGTCGATCACATCGGCCAGCGACAGCATCGCCTCGAGCTGGGCGATGCGGCCTTCGATGAAGCTCTGTTTCTCGCGCGCCGAATGGTATTCGGCGTTCTCGGAAAGGTCCCCGTGTTCGCGCGCCTCTGCAATGGCGCGGATCACGGCGGGGCGTTCCACCGATTTCAGCGTCTTGAGTTCCTCGTCGAGCGCGTTGAAACCCGCGCGGGTCATCGGGATCTTTTCCATTGGTCACTTCACGCAAAAGACAAAGCCACAGCCCGTGCAGGCGGTGACTCTGTCAACTTCCTCTGTCCCGCACCAGACCCGAAGGCCCGGTCGATTGCAAGGGGGTAGGCCGCGGCGGTCGCGAGCAAGGGCGAAAAACCGCGCCGGGCGGTTCGGGGCGACGCCGGGAATGTCCGGGCGATGCCGCTTCCGTGCCCCGTGATGCCGCGTAACGATTGAACGCAGCCGCGCCATAAGGTAACGCAGGGCGCAGCCTGCGGGTAAGGAAGTTGCGCGGCCGCCACAAGGGATGGCACCGCCACGGCGAAGGATAGGGAAGCGACATGACCGAAATCGTCCGCGAAGCGATGGAATATGACGTGGTGATCGTGGGGGCGGGGCCGTCGGGCCTGTCGGCGGCCATCCGGCTGAAGCAGCTGGACCCCGATCTTTCGGTCGTCGTTCTGGAAAAGGGCTCGGAAGTCGGGGCGCATATCCTGTCGGGCGCGGTGCTCGACCCGTCGGGCCTTGATGCGCTGCTGCCTGACTGGCGCGAGATGGACGCGCCGATCAAGGTACCGGTGAAGGAAGACAACTTCTATATGCTGGGCCAGGCTGGCCAGATCCGGATTCCGAACTTTCCGATGCCGCCGCTGATGAACAATCACGGCAACTATATCGTTTCGATGGCCAATGTCTGCCGCTGGATGGCGGGCGTGGCCGAGGGTCTGGGCGTCGAGATCTTCCCCGGCATGTCCTGCAGCGAACTGGTCTTTGACGGCGACCGGGTGGCGGGCGTGGTGGCGGGCGAATTCGGCCGCGACCCGGCCACGGGCGAACCCGGCCCATCCTATGAACCGGGGATGGAACTGCGCGGCAAGTACGTCTTCCTGTCGGAAGGCGTGCGCGGGTCGCTGGCCAAGCAGGTAATCGAGAAATACGACCTTTCCAAAGGCCATTGCCCGCAGAAATTCGGCATCGGCATGAAGGAAATCTGGGAGATCGACCCCGAGAAGCACAGGCTGGGGACCGTGACCCACACCATGGGCTGGCCGCTGGGTTCGAACGCGGGCGGCGGGTCGTTCATCTATCACATCGAGAACAATCAGGTCTATGTGGGCTTCGTGGTGCACCTGAACTACGAGAACCCGCACCTCTATCCCTACATGGAATTCCAGCGATTCAAGCACCACCCGATGGTGGCCGAGCTTCTGAAGGGCGGCAAGCGCGTGGCCTATGGCGCGCGGGCGATTTCCGAGGGCGGGTATCAGTCGATGCCCAAGATGGTGGCGCCGGGCGTGGCGCTTCTGGGCTGTTCGGTCGGCATGGTGAACGTGCCGCGCATCAAGGGCAACCACAACGCCATGCTGTCGGGCAAGGCCGCAGCCGAGGCCGCCCACGCCGCGATCAAGGCGGGCCGCCAGGGCGACGAACTGACCGCCTATGAAAAGGAGGTCCGCGAAGGCGCGATCGGCCAGGACCTGAAGAAGGTCCGCAACGTGAAACCGATGTGGTCGAAATACGGCCTGCTGACGAGCCTCGTGGGCGGTGGCCTCGACATGTGGACGAACACGCTTGGCTTCTCGCTGTTCGGCACGCTGCGCCATGGCAAGACCGATGCGGCGGCAACCGGCAAGGCCAAGAACCACAAGCCGATCGACTATCCCAAGCCCGATGGCAAGCTGTCGTTCGACCGGCTGACCAACGTGGCTTTCAGCTTCACCAACCATGACGAGGCGCAACCCGCCCACCTGAAGCTGAAGGATCCTTCGGTTCCGATCGGGGTGAACCTGCCCGAATACGCCGAACCCGCGCAGCGCTATTGCCCGGCCGGCGTTTATGAGGTTGTGGCCGAAGAGGGCAAGGACCCCCGCTTCGTCATCAACTTCCAGAACTGCGTGCACTGCAAGACCTGCGACATCAAGGACCCCAGCCAGAACATCGTCTGGACGACGCCGCAGGGCGCGGGCGGGCCGAACTATCCCAACATGTGATCCCGATCACGCGGATTTGCGCCAATCAGGCGGGATGGGGCGGCCAAGGGGCCGCCCCTTTCCGTTGGTCGCATTGCTTCCTGTCGCGCCGGGCACTACCTTGGCCCCAGACGAACCGGAGACCGCCATGCCCGACCGCCTTCGCCGCCCCTTTCTGATGCTGGCCCTCGCCGGCCTTCTGCCCTTCGGCCTCCCCGCGCCGGTGATGGCCGAGGACAATGCCGGGGCCTATCTGGCGGCCCGCGTGGCCGGGGCGAACCGGGATTTCCGCGAGGCGGCGATGTGGTTCAACCGCGCGCTTCTGGGCGATCCGGCCAATCCCGCGATCCTTGAAGGTGCGGTCCTGTCGCATCTGTCCATCGGCGAGGTCGACAAGGCCGCCGCCATAGCGCGCCAGTTGCAGCAGACCGGGATCAACAGCCAGTCTGCCTTCATGGCGCTGATCGCCGAACAGGCGATGAAGGATGATTTCGCGGGGATCGTCGCCGATGCCCGTGCCGGGCGCAGCGTGGGCAGGTTGTTCGACGGGCTGTCAGTGGCCTGGGCGGAATTGGGCACCGGGCGGATGTCCGAGGCGATCGAGGCATTCGACGCGGTTGCCACCGCCGATGGCCTTCGGATCTTTGGCCTGTACCACAAGGCGCTGGCGCTGGCCTCTGCCGGGGATTTCGAGGGGGCAGAGGCGATCCTGTCCAGCCCCGAGGCAGAGGCCCTGACCGGTGTGCGCCGCGCCGTCATCGCCCATGCCCAGATCCTGAGCCAGCTTGAACGCAACCCCGAGGCGGTGGAGCGGATCAACGCGGTCTTCATTCCGGGACAGGAACCCGGAATGGACGCCCTTCGCGCGCGGCTGGAAGCGGGCGAGCCCGTGCCCTTCGACATCGCCCGCGACGCCCGCGAAGGTATCGCCGAGGTCTATTTCACCCTCGCCACGGCGCTGAACGGCGAGGCCGACAACAGCTTTACCCTGCTTCACAGCCAGGTCGCCGCCTACCTGCGCCCCGATCATGTCGAGGCGCATCTGATGTCGGCCGGGCTGCTTAGCCTCCAAGGCCAGTACCAGCTTGCCAGCGAAACCTACGCCAGGGTCCCGCCGGGGGATCCGACCTTCCATGTCGCGGAAATGGGCCGGGCCGATGCGCTTTATGCCTCGGACAAGAAGGAAGCCGCCGTCGAGGTGCTTCAGGCGCTTGCGCGCAGCCACGGGCAGCTGATTTCGGTGCAGAAGGCCCTGGGCGACATGTTGCGCCGCGAGGAACGCTATGCCGAGGCGGTGCCGGCCTATGACGCCGCGATCGCCGCCGCCTCTGCCACCGAAAGCCCCGAGGATTGGGTCCTGTATTACGCCCGCGCGATCTGCCACGAGCGTCTGAAAGATTGGGAAAAGGCCGAACCGGATTTCCGCAAGGCGCTGGAACTGAACCCAGACCAGCCGCAGGTCCTGAACTATCTGGGCTATTCGTTCCTCGAGATGAACACCAATCTCGACGAGGCGCTGGCGATGATCCAGACCGCCGTCGAACGGCAGCCCGATGCGGGCTATATCGTTGACAGTCTCGCCTGGGCCTACTTCCGCCTCGGCCGATATCAGGACGCGCTGGAACCGATGGAACGCGCCAGCGTGCTGGAACCGGTCGATCCGATCGTCACCGACCATCTTGGCGATGTCTACTGGGCCGTCGGGCGCAAGCTGGAGGCCCGGTTCCAGTGGCGGCGCGCGCTGTCCTTCAACCCCGAGGAAAAGGACGCCGAACGCATCCGCCGCAAGCTTGAGGCGGGTCTTGATGCCGTTCTGGCCGAGGAAGGCGCACCGCCCCTGACCCCCGTTGCCACGGCGG
This sequence comes from Aliigemmobacter aestuarii, assembly GCF_004799285.1. Classification (GTDB taxonomy): domain Bacteria; phylum Pseudomonadota; class Alphaproteobacteria; order Rhodobacterales; family Rhodobacteraceae; genus Aliigemmobacter; species Aliigemmobacter aestuarii. Next base: position 185,914 of record NZ_SSND01000002.1, read on the forward strand.
GAAATGGCAACTGAATTCGCCTATGCGAAGGTCAATCTGGCGCTGCACGTAACCGGGCAGCGCGCCGACGGCTATCATCTGCTGGATTCCCTCGTGGCCTTCGCGGGGATCGGCGACAGCCTGCGGGCCGACCCGGCGGACCGGCTGACACTGGCGGTGGACGGGCCCTTCGGGGCCGAGGTTCCGGCAGGCGACGACAATCTGGTGATGCGCGCGGCGCGGCTTTGCCTTGGCGACCGGGGCGCGGCGCTGCGGCTGACGAAGCGCCTTCCCCCGGCCAGCGGCATCGGCGGCGGTTCGGCGGATGCCGCCGCCACGATCCGGGCGCTGATGCGGATGATGCTGGAACAGGGCAAGCCCCCGGCGCCGATCAACGCCGATCAGGGGGCAGCGATCCTTGCGCTTGGCGCGGATGTGCCGGTCTGCCTTGCCTCGCATCCCGCCCGGATGCGCGGGATCGGCGAACAGCTGGACTGGCTGACACTGCCGCCCTGTTTCATCGTGCTGGCCAACCCGCGCGTCGAGGTGCCCACGCCCGCCGTTTTCCGCGCCCTTGCGGTGAAGGAAAACCCACCCCTTCCCGATGCCCTGCCGGGCTGGACGACGGCGCGCGAACTGGCTGACTGGCTGGCCCTGCAACGCAACGACCTGGAGCCGCCCGCAAGGCAGGTCGCGCCGGTCATCGGGGATGTGGTGGCGGCGCTGTCCGGCCTGCCCGGCGCGCTGATGGCGCGGATGTCGGGTTCGGGGGCAACCTGCTTTGCGCTTTTCGCCGACGAGGACGAGGCGCGCGACGGTGCCGAGGCGCTGCAATCCGCGCATCCCGGCTGGTGGGTCGCCGCGGCCCCCGTTTATCCGGGACGCGCCGACATGGATCAGTTGATCCGCGCCACCACGTAATCCGCCAGATCGTGCAGCATCTCGCGGATCGGGTGATCGGGCAGGACGGTCAGCGCGGCACGCGCGCGGTCTGCCCAGGTCAGCGCATCGTCCCGCGCCGCCTCCATCGCGCCATGACGGGCCATGATGGCCAGCGCCCGGTCAAGGTCGCCTTCTTCCTGGCGCCCCTTTTCGATCGTGCGGACCCAGAAGGCGCGTTCCTCGGCATCGGCCCGCGCCACGGCCTTGATCACCGGAAGCGTCAGCTTGCGTTCGCGGAAATCGTCGCCCGTATTCTTGCCGATGCTGGCGTCCGAGCCGCCGTAATCCAGCAGGTCATCGACGATCTGGAAGGCGATGCCAAGCGCATCGCCATAGGTGAACAGCGCGCGCACCTGTTCCTCGTCCGCCCCGGCGATCACGCCGCCCACCTCGGTCGCGGCGGAAAACAGCGCTGCCGTCTTGCCGCGCACCACTTTCAGATAGATCGATTCGTCGGTCGCCAGATCCTGCGCCGCCGTCAGTTGCAGCACCTCGCCCTCGGCGATCGTGGCCGAGGCATTGGCAAGAATGTCCAGCACCCGCAGGCTGCCGGTTTCCACCATCAGCTGGAAGCTGCGGGAAAACAGGTAATCGCCCACCAGGACCGACGACTTGTTGTCCCACAACAGGTTGGCCGTGGGCCGCCCCCGCCGCCGGGTGCTTTCGTCCACCACGTCGTCATGCAACAGCGTCGCCGTATGGATGAATTCCACCGTCGCGGCCAGATGGATGTGATAGGGCCCGCCATAGCCACAAAGCCGTGCCGCGGCCAGCGTCAGCAGCGGGCGCAGGCGTTTGCCGCCCGCCTCGACCAGATGGGCCGTCACCTGCGGAATCCGCGGCGCGTGCTCCGAGGCCATCCTGTCGCGGATCAGCGCATTCACCGCCGCCATGTCATCGGCCAACAGGGCGGATAGCCGGTCGTGCGGCTTCTGCGAAACCTCGTCCAAACCCATCTACTTCCCGTCTTGCGCTCGACAAGGGCAAAGCCCTGCCGCATATCATCCCCATGAAGGAACTGATGCGCAGCACCGACCCGACGGCCATTGCTTTTGCCACCACCCTTCTTGAGGGTGAGGGTATAGCGACCTTTCAGATGGACGTCCACATGAGCATCCTCGAAGGCGGGATCGGCATTTTGCCGCGCCGCGTGATGGTTGCGGACCGCGATCTGTTCCGCGCCCGCGCCATCCTTCGCGACAATGACATCGACACGGGGTTCTAGGTGTTCACGCCGGACGAATTGACCGACGACAAGTTCCTGTGCGGCAGGCTGCGGCTGTGGCAACCCGCCAAGGGCTATCGTGCGGCGACCGATCCCGTGCTTCTGGCGGCGGCCTGCCCGGCGGGTCCGGGCGAAAGCGTGCTCGATCTTGGCTGCGGGGCGGGGGCTGCGGCGCTCTGCCTTGCGGCGCGGGTGCCCGGCGTCCTGCTGGCGGGGCTGGAAGTGCAAGAGGCTTATGCCGATCTGGCGCGGCGCAATGCCGCCCGGAACGGCATAGCGATGGAGGTCTTCACTGGCGATCTGCGCCACATGCCGAAAGCCCTGCGCCACGATTTCGATCATGTGATCGCGAACCCGCCCTACTATCCGCCAGGCGGATCGCCCTCGCCCCTGCCTGGCCGGGCCACGGCGATGCAGGTGGATCAGGTGCCGCTGTCGGAATGGGTGGCGGCCGCGACCCGGCGTCTGCGCCCCGGAGGATGGCTGACGCTGATCGCGGGCGCCGACGGTCTGCCCGATCTTCTGGCCGCCCTGCCGCCCAAGCTCGGCTCGGGTTCGGTGCTGCCGCTGACCCCGCGCGAAGGGCGTCCGGCGGGCCGCATCATCCTGCGCGCGCGCAAGGGGGGGCGTGCGCCCTTCCGACTGCTGGCACCCTTCGTGATCCATCGCGGCGACCGGCACGAGGGCGACCGCGAGGATTACACCGATGACGCCAACGCCGTTCTGCGCGAGGGCTGCGCCCTGTCGGCGCCTTTCGGCGAATTGAGCGGAATTGCCGCACCGCGGCGGTCGGTTTCGGGTGACACGACTCGGGGATTGTGATGCACTTGCCTCATGTACAGCCATCACAGGAGGTAAGAATGACAGTTGCTTCGCATATCGCGGAACTGAAGAAAAAGCATGCGCACCTTTCAGAGATGGTCGAACAGGCGCAACGCAGCCCCGGATCGGACGATCTTCAGATCGCGGAATGGAAGAAGCAGAAGCTGAAGATCAAGGAGGAGATCGAGCGTCTGTCCCACGCCTGAGCGCGGCTCATCCCTTTCGCGCGCTGGCCCGTGCGGCCAGCGCGGCACCGCCGGCAATCAGCCCCGCCGCGATGAAGATCGTGGACGATGGCCCCGTGATCCCGGCGGCGACAAGCGCCAGCGTCGACAAAAGCGGCGCGGCATAGGAGGCGACACCCAGCAACTGGATGTCGCCTTTTTTCATGCCCACATCCCAGGTGAAGAAGGCAGCACCCACCGGCCCGATCCCGAGTGCCGCCACCGCGGCCCAGCCCGTTGCATCGACGGGCCAGACGGTTTCTTCCAGCGCAAGATGCGCCAGAACCGACAGCGCCGCCGTTGCCAGGCAATAGACTGTGACGCTTTCCGTGGGCACGCTGCCCAGCCGGCGCGACAGCACGGAATAAAGCGCCCAGGTCAGCGCGCATCCGAAGGCCAGCCCAAGGGCCAGCCCCGAAACGGCGCCACCGTCGCCACCCCGGCCAAGGACGATCAGCGCCGCCCCGGCAAAGGCCACCAGCGCCCCCGCCACATGCAGGATCGTCAGACGCTCTCCGGGCAGGAAGCCCGAGAACAGAACGATGAACAGCGGCCAGAGATAGGCGATCAGCCCGGTTTCGGCGGTCGGGCCAAGCCGGAAGGCGGTGAAATACAGAAAGTGATATCCGAACAGCCCGATCGTTCCGAAGGCGTAGACCTTCCACGAAATGCCCCGCAGCACGCCAAAGCCGCGCCGGGCCGTCCAGACCAGCCCGATCAGCCCCCCGATCCCGAAGGTCAGCGCATTCAGCAGGAAGGGCGGCACCGGGGCCGACCCGATGGTGAACAGCGCCAGAAGCGCCCACATCAGGATGGCGGTGAACCCGATTGCCGTGGCCTGCCTGCGCGTCATTTCGCCCCTTCCTTGCACCGGCCTTCCGCCGGGTCTGCCCGCCCGGATGGTTACCCGCTTCCCCGTAAAAGCGAAAGCCCCGGACATCTGTCCGGGGCCCTGCCATTTCAGCCGGCCGTTTCTGCCGGTTATTTCCGCCTGTCAGTTCCGCCGGTGCGGATCAGACGAAGAACTGACCGCCGTTCGCGCTGATCGTCGAGCCGGTGATGAAGCCCGCGTCGTCCGCGGCCAGGAACACCACGCAGCGCGCGATTTCCTCGGGCTCGCCCAGGCGGCCCACAGGGATCTGCGGGATGATGCGTTCGGCCAGGACCTTTTCGTCGATGGCGCGGACCATCTCGGTGCCGATGTAGCCGGGGCAGATCGCGTTCACGGTGATGCCTGCACGGGCGCCTTCCTGCGCCAGCGCCTTGGTGAACCCAAGGTCGCCCGACTTGGCCGCGGAATAGTTCGCCTGCCCCGCCTGCCCCTTCTGGCCGTTGATCGAGCTGATGTTGACGATCCGGCCGAACTTGCGGTCGCGCATGCCCGACCACAGCGGATGGGTCATGTTGAACAGGCCCGTCAGGTTGGTGTCGATCACCTCTTTCCACTGCTGCGGCGTCATCTTGTGGAACATGGCATCACGGGTGATGCCCGCGTTGTTCACCAGAACCTCGACCGGGCCCAGATCGGCCTCGACCTTGGCGATGCCCGCGGCGCAGGCGTCGTAATCGGCGACCGACCACTTGTAGGTCGGGATGCCCGTCTCCTTGGTGAAGGCGGCGGCGGCCTCGTCATTGCCGGCGTAATTGGCGGCGACCTTGAAGCCCGCAGCCTTCAGCGCGATCGAGATCGCGGCACCGATGCCGCGCGACCCGCCCGTGACCAAAGCAACTCTTCCCATGATTCCTCCTCCAAAAGAGACTTCGTTTGAAATGGTGTTACCGAAATGAAAAAGTGGGCGCAACATTATTGCGCCCACTTTTTTGCACTTGCAGCAATATTTCGTCGCCGTTAGCGGCGGACGGTGGCGCTATCAGGGACGTTCAAGGCACATCGCCACGCCCATGCCCCCGCCGATGCACAGCGTGGCAAGACCGCGCTTGGCCGAGCGGCGCTGCATTTCGAACAGCAGCGTGTTCAGGATGCGGCAGCCCGAGGCGCCGATCGGGTGGCCGATGGCGATGGCGCCACCGTTCACGTTCACGATCGACGGGTCCCAACCCATGTCCTTGTTCACCGCGCAGGCCTGTGCGGCAAAGGCCTCGTTCGCCTCAACCAGATCGAGGTCGCCCACCTTCCAGCCGGCCTTGTCCAGCGCCTTGCGGCTGGCATGGATCGGGCCGACGCCCATAATCGAAGGGTCAAGCCCCGCCGTCGCATAAGATGCGATGCGCGCCAGCGGCGTCAGGCCGCGACGCTCGGCCTCGTCCGCGGTCATCAAGAGGACGGCCGCCGCACCATCGTTGATGCCGCTGGCGTTGCCCGCAGTGACCGACCCTTCCTTGGTGAAGGCGGGCTTCAGCTTGGCCATGCTGTCCAGCGTGGCGCCGTGGCGGATGTATTCGTCGGCATCCACGGTGATGTCGCCCTTGCGGGTCGAGATCACGAAGGGCACGATCTCGTCCACGAACTTGCCGGCCTTCTGGGCGGCTTCGGCCTTGTTCTGGCTGGCCAGCGCAAAAGCGTCCTGCATGTCGCGGGAAATCTGCCACTGGTTCGCGACATTCTCGGCGGTCTGGCCCATGTGATAGCCATTGAAGGCATCCCACAGCCCGTCCTTGATCATCGAATCGATGAACTTCATATCGCCCATCTTGTGACCCGCGCGCAGATGCGCGACGTGGGGCGACAGCGACATGTTTTCCTGCCCGCCCGCGACAACGATGGCCGCGTCGCCCAGTTGCACATGCTGGGCGCCAAGCGCCACGGTGCGCAGGCCCGAGCCGCAGACCTGGTTGATCGACCAGGCGCTCGATTCCTTCGGCAGGCCGGCCTTGATATGCGCCTGACGCGCGGGGTTCTGGCCCTGCCCGGCGGTCAGAACCTGGCCGAGGATGGTTTCCGACACTTCCGCCTTGTCCACGCCTGCGCGGGCGACGACCGCCTCGATCACGGCGGCGCCCAGATCATGGGCGGGGGTGTTGGCAAAAGCACCATTGAAGCTGCCGACGGCGGTGCGTGCGGCCGAGACGATTACGACATTGGTCATGGTGGGTCCTCTCCCTTGGCCAGTGCAGGCAGAGGGGGCCTCTGCCGCTCTGACTTCGGCCTAAGCTGCGACGCAGCAAAGCGCAAGAAGATTGCGCAAACAGGCCCGTCCGAGGGTGGAAAATGCCGTACCCGGGGGCAGCGCACGGCCCGAACAAGGCCCGCATCAGGCCTGCCGGCGTTCGACCGGCGCGGCGAAACCGGGAAACACCGTCGGTGCGCCGAACAGATACCCCTGCATGCAGTCGACCCCGGAGGCCTGCAGGTGCCGCGCCTCCTCGGCCGTCTCGACCGCCTCGGCGACGGTGAACATGTTGAACTGGCGCGCGATGCTGATCAGCGCGGCCGCCAGAACCTGATTGTCCGGGTCGCTGTGAATGTTGCGGATGAACTGGCCGTCGATCTTGACGATATCGAACTGGAAATCGCGGAAATATCGGAATGCGGTGAACCCGGCGCCGAAATCGTCCAGCGCAAAGGCGATGCCCTCGCGCTGCAGGCTGTCCATGAACTCCACCACCAGTTCCGGCACCGTCATGGCGCTGGCCTCGGTGATCTCGAGGATCAGCCGCTCCCCGATCGTGGGTGACAGCGCCAGCCCCTTCTTCAGGACCTGCATCCAGCGCGGGTAGCCGATGGACCGGGCCGACATGTTGATTGCCAGCCGGATGTCGGGGTGGCGGTGCAGCGTCCGCAACCCCATCTCGAGCGAGGCGCAATCGACCAGCCGCCCCAGATCGAGGGTTTCGATCGCCGCCATGAAATCGCGCGCGGGAATCACCCGGCCCTTTTCGTCCATCACGCGGATCAACCCTTCGTAAAAGGCGATGCGTTCGACATCGCGCGCCAGCACGATCGGCTGGAAGGCCAGCCGCAGGCGCCGCGTTTCCAGCGCGGCGCGCACCATCGCGATGGTCCGGCGATCCTGGTCGCGCGCGACAAACGACAGCGGATCCTGATCCGCCGCGTGCAACCCGCGCCGCCGCTGTGCCATGTCCTGCGTCATGCCGCATCGCCCCCGATCCGCCGAATGCGTCGACAGGCTTCACGCCTGCGGGTAAACACCGGATGAAGATTCGCATTTTGTTCTAATTTTCGATACGCGAGGCCAGACGATGCAGGACTTGACCGGGCGCTGCCCGTGGTGCGGGACGGACCCGCTTTATGTGGCCTATCACGACACGGAATGGGGTGTGCCCGAACGGGACGGGCGCGCGCTTTGGGAAAAGCTGATCCTAGACGGCTTTCAGGCGGGCCTTGCCTGGATCACCATCCTGCGCAAGCGCGATGGCTTCCGCGCGGCCTTCGAGGGGTTCGAGCCGCAGGTGATCGCGGGCTGGGGCGACGCCGACGTGGCCCGCCTTCTGGCCGATCCGGGCATCGTGCGCCATCGTGGCAAGATCGAAGGCACGATCCGCAGCGCGCAGGCGTGGTGCCGGATCGAGGAACGGCAGGGCTTTGCAGATTTCCTCTGGAGCTTCCAGGAGGGCCGGGTGGTGACGAACCACGCGCGCAGCATAGCCGAGGTGCCGGCGGAGACGCCAATGTCGCAGAAGATATCGAAGGCGCTGAAGCAGGAAGGATTCACCTTCTGCGGCCCGACGATCGTCTATGCCTTCATGCAGGCTACCGGCATGGTGAACGATCACCTCGTCACCTGCCCGCGCCACGCCGAGGTCGCGAGAGCGGATCGCCACCGCTGACGTTGCCCCCCGGGCATCGGGCGGAAACGGGGACGGGAAAGGGGGGCTGTCTGCCCCCCTCTTTGGCTGCGCCAAATTCACCCCCCCGAGGGTATTTTTGTCAGGTTGAACGACAATTTGAGTCAAACCTGCTTCACTTTGGCGCAAATATCCTCGGGGGTGAGCCGCCAGAGGCGGCGAGGGGGCGGAAAGCCCCCTTTTCCGCAGAAAGGGTCAGCGCCCGGAGCGGTCGTCAAGACCGGGTGTGCCGCGAAGATGCGGGTTCCGGGCCAGGTGCCTGCGCTTGATCCCCTCCGAGGTTTCGCGGCTTCCGTCATGGCTCCACCCCGGCGGGGCGAAGGCATACATCAACCGCTCGCGCCAGCCGATCCCGGGCTGGGTCACGTCCTTCCAGATGCCGACCCATTCGTGAAAGGCCACGCGCAGCGGGTTGAATGTGCCCAGATTGTGGACCAGCCCGTATTCGGGTTTCTCGTCCTCCAGTTCCGGCACGAAGGTCCCGAACAGCTTGTCCCAGATGATGAAGACGCCCGCATAATTGGCGTCCAGATAGCGGGCATTGCGGCCGTGGTGGACGCGGTGGTGCGAGGGCGTGTTCATCACCGCCTCGAACCAGCGCGGCATGCGCCCGATCGCCTCGGTATGGATCCAGAACTGATAGATCAGGTTGAGGCCGCCGACGAAGAGGATCATCGCCGGATGGAACCCGACAAGGACCAGCGGCATTCTCAGCACGAACATGAAGGTGAAGGTTCCGGTCCATGTCTGGCGCAGCGCGGTGGTCAGGTTGTAGTGCTGGCTGGAATGGTGGTTGACGTGGCTGGCCCAGACCCAGCGCGAGCGGTGCCCGATCCGGTGCACCCAGTAATAGCGCAGGTCGTCCAGCACGAAGCACAGCGCCACCACCCACCAGGATGTGCCCAGATCGAAGGGCGCGACCTGCCACAACGCCATCATCACCCCATAGGCGACAAAGCCCAGAAGCAGCGTTTCCACCACATTCCCCGCCCCCATGACCAGCGAGGTCACAGCGTCGCGTGTCTCGTAGCGGCCGCCGCGGCCCTGCCACCAGATGAACAGGATCTCGGCCAGGATCAGCGCGATGAAGGCGGGCACGGCCAGAAGCACCACGTCGGGATATGTCAGCATGTCGGTCATGGCCGGTCCTTCAATGCGCGGATCCACAGGGCAAGCGTGCCGGCGTCGAGGCGCAGCCGGGCGGGCGGGCTGCCGAAGTCGCCGAAATCGAGGGAAAGCACGGTGTCCGTGGCCTTGGCGTCGCGGATGTAATGGGCGACCGTGTCGGCCCCGAAAGACCGAAGCAGCCCCCGGCCGCGTCCGGTCAGCACCAGCGCGGCCCGCCCGTCGGGCGCGAGGTGCACCGTCTCGACCCTGTCATCGGGCCAGTGCCGCAGCCATTCGGCGCGCGCCGTTGCCTCGTCGCCGATCCGGAACGGACGCGACCAGCCCAACGCCCAGGTCAGCAGCGCGGCGCCGCCGATCCCGCCCAGCACAAGACTGACAAGCCATTCCAGCGGCATGAGCCCGATCCTTCCCCCGTCTGGAAGCATGCCGAACCACACGCCTGCGTCAATCGCGCCGTGGCGTCATCCCCGGCCGGTTGGCGGGGTCAGTTGCCGGTCAGGGCGGTCAGGACCGCGATCGCCTCGGGTGAATCCCATTCCGCATCGCCGATCAGCCGACCGACTTCCTGACCCTCCGGGTTCAGGATGACGGTCACGGGCAGGCCCATCACACCCATGCCGCGCGCCAGTTCCGAACCTGGGTCGCGCAGGACGGGAAGGTTTTCGATGCCCGCCTCGTCCCAGAACTTGCGGATCGCGGGCACCGGGTTGCGACCGGTGGCCACGGTCACGACCGAAAGCCTGTCGCCCATCTCGGCCTGCAACCGGTCGAGTCCCGGCATTTCCTTGCGGCAGGGCGGGCACCATGTGGCCCAGAAATTCACCAACACCCATTTCCCGCCGTAGTCCGACAAGGATGCGGGTTGGTCATCAAGCGTCAGCAGCGCGGCCTGCGGAATTTCGGCGGCCGCCGCAAAGGCCAGTTTCTTCATGTCGCCGTCGCGCAAGGCATCGGCGGCGGCCACATCGGCGGCAGCCGGGTTTGCACCGAACATCAGGGCCGTATAAAGAACGGCAAGACCAGACCGCAGCATGTTACCTCCGAAGGCCGCATCATGACCGACCAGCCCCAATCCCCTTCAATCGCCGCACAGGCCAATGCCATGTGGGGCGGGCGCTTTGCCGACGGGCCGGACGCGATCATGCAGGCGATCAACGCCTCGATCGGGTTCGACCGGCGGCTTTACGCCCAGGACATCCGGGGCAGCCGGGCCCATGCCGCGATGCTGGCGGCGACGGGTATCCTGAGCAATAAGGATGCCGAGGCGATAGGGGAAGGTCTGCTCACGGTCTTGTCAGAGATCGAAACAGGCGGCTTCCCCTTCCGGGTCGAACTGGAAGACATCCACATGAATGTCGAAGCCCGGCTGAAAGAGGTGATCGGCGAACCCGCCGGGCGGCTGCACACGGCGCGGTCGAGGAACGATCAGGTGGCCGTCGATTTCCGGCTGTGGGTTCGCGATCAATGCGATGCCGCCGCGCAGGGGATCGAGGCGCTGATGCGCGCCTTCCTCGCCCAGGCCGAGGCGGGCGCAGACTGGGTGATGCCGGGCTTCACCCATCTGCAAACCGCCCAGCCGGTGACATGGGGCCATCACATGATGGCGTATGTCGAGATGCTGGCCCGCGACCGGGGCCGTTTTCTGGATGCCCGCGCCCGGATGAACGAATGCCCCCTTGGCGCGGCGGCGCTGGCTGGGACATCCTTCCCGATCGACCGTCACATGACGGCCGAGGCGCTTGGGTTCGACCGGCCCACGGCCAACAGCCTTGATTCGGTATCCGACCGGGATTTCGCGCTGGAATTCCTGTCGGCGGCGTCGATCTGCGCGATGCACCTGTCGCGCTTTGCCGAGGAACTGGTGATCTGGTCCTCGGCCCAGTTCCGGTTCGTCCGCCTGTCCGACAAGTGGACCACCGGCAGCAGCATCATGCCCCAGAAGAAGAACCCCGATGCGGCCGAACTGTTGCGGGCCAAGCTCGGTCGCATCCTTGGTGCCACCGTTGCGCTGTTCACGGTGATGAAGGGGCTCGCGCTGACCTATTCCAAGGACATGCAGGAAGACAAGGAACAGGTCTTTGACGCGGCCGACAACCTGATGCTGGGTCTGGCCGCGATGACCGGAATGGTGGCCGACATGACGGCAAACCGCGCGGTTCTGGCCGAGGCGGCGGCGTCGGGCTTTTCCACCGCGACGGACCTCGCCGACTGGCTGGTGCGCGAACTTGGCCTGCCCTTCCGCGAGGCGCATCACGTCACCGGCACGCTGGTGGCTTTGGCCGAGGGCAAGGGGTGCGACCTGCCCGACCTGACGCTGTCCGACATGCAGGGTGTCCACGCGGGCATCCGCGCCGATGTGTTTGACGTGCTGGGGGTTGAAAACTCGGTCCGGTCGCGGCGGTCCTATGGCGGCACCGCGCCCGACCGTGTGCGCGAACAGATCGCCCGCTGGAAGGCCGCGCTGGCCTGAACTTTGGCCTGAACTTTGGTTTAGGGGGAAGGACGGGGCGCAAATCCCCGCTTTCCCCCAGCCGGCTCATGCTATCAGATGGCGCTGCGGGGACCACGCAAGCACAAGGGATGATCCATGATCCGACCGACCGTTTTCCTTCTGAGCCTGGCGGCGCTTGTCGCGGCCTGCGGGGCGGATGCGCCCCCGCAACCCCCGGCCGACGAGCCGGGCATCACGATTTCGGGCCTGGCCCGCATCGGTATCGCCGGAGGGAACTGAAAATGTCGCGCACCCCGTTCCTCACGCTTTCCGCACTGGCCTGCGCCACGGCGCTTGCGGCCTGCACGCCCACCGATCCCGCCACCCCGCAACTGGGCGTGGGCGTCGGCATCGGCCCGAACGGCGTGCGGCTGGTGCCGCGCGTGACGACCAACGTTGGCGGCGCGAATGTCGGCGTGACGCCCGGCGGCGCCTCGGTGGGCACCAATGTGGGCGGGGTGAACGTGGGCGCCTCGCTTTAGGGCAGGCCGATTGCGCGCCCTGCCGCCTGTGATATAGCGGGCGGCAAAGGTCGAAAGAGGCGCGCCCATGGATCATTTCCTGTATCGTGACGGCATCCTTCATGCCGAGGATGTGGCGCTTCCCGATATCGCGGCGACCGTGGGCACGCCGTTCTACTGCTATTCCACCGCCACGCTGACGCGCCACTATCACCTCTTCACCGAGGCGCTTTCGCCCCTGCCGCATCTGGTATGCTTTGCGATCAAGTCGCTGTCGAACCTTGCCGTGCTGAAACATCTGGGCAGCCTTGGCGCGGGGATGGATGTGGTCTCGGCAGGCGAATACCTGCGGGCACGGGCGGCGGGCGTGCCGGGCGAGAGGATCGTCTTTTCCGGCGTCGGCAAGACGCGCGAGGAAATGCGGCTGGCGCTGGAAGGCGGCATCCGCCAGTTCAACGTGGAAAGCGAACCCGAGATGCGGGCGCTGTCCGAGGTGGCGGTTTCTCTGGGCAAGATCGCCCCGATCACCATCCGGGTGAACCCGGACGTGGACGCGAAGACTCACGAGAAGATCGCCACAGGCAAATCGGAAAACAAGTTCGGCATCCCGATCGCCCGCGCGCGCGAGGTGTATGCCGAGGCCGCGGCCCTGCCCGGCCTGCGTGTCGTGGGGATCGACGTGCACATCGGCAGCCAGCTGACCGAACTTGCCCCCTTCGAGCAGGCCTATCGCAAGGTGGCCGCGCTGACCGAAACCCTGCGCGCCGACGGCCACGCCATCGAACGGCTGGATTTGGGCGGCGGCCTTGGCATCCCCTACACCCGGTCGAACGAAGCCCCGCCCCTGCCCACCGATTACGGCGCGCTGATCAAGCGCACCGTGGGACATCTGGGCTGCGAGATCGAGATCGAGCCGGGGCGGCTGATTTCCGGCAACGCGGGGATCCTCGTGTCGCGCGTGATCTATGTGAAGCATGGCGAGGGCCGCGATTTCCTGATCCTCGACGCCGCGATGAACGATCTGGTCCGCCCGTCGATGTATGGCGCACATCATGATATCGTTCCGGTCATCGAACCCGCCGCCGGAACCGAGGCGCAGCCTTATGACGTGGTCGGCCCGGTCTGCGAGACGGGCGACACCTTCGCCAAGGGCCGCCCGCTGCCTGCGATGGTCGAAGGCGACCTTGTCGCGTTCCGGTCGGCCGGGGCCTATGGCGCGGTGATGGCCAGCGAATACAACAGCCGCCCGCTGATCCCCGAGGTTCTGGTGAAGGGCGATCACTTTGCGGTCATCCGGGCCAGACCGACGTTTGACGAAATCCTCAGGCGCGATACCATCCCCGAATGGCTCTGACCTGACGTCGGGCCGGAATCGGCAGGGCGGATGACCGAAACGCGCGACATCTCGGACGATCTGGAAAGGCTCCGCTGGCCCCTCCGGCTGACCTATGCCGGGCTTTGGGCCGAACGGATCGCGCGGGCATTCTGGCCGCTGTGGACGACTCTTGCGCTGACGCTGGCGGCGCTTCTTCTTGGGGTGCAGGATTTCCTGCCGCTCGAGGCGGTCTGGACCGGGCTTGGCCTTGCCCTTCTTCTTGCGCTTGGGACGGGCTTCGTCGGCGCGCGCAGGTTCCGCCGGCCGACCCCGCGAGAGGCGGTTGACCGCCTCGATGCCGCCATGCCCGGCAACCCCCTTGCCGCGCTGCGCGACAGGCAGGCGATAGGCACCGACGATCCGGCATCGGCGGCGGTATGGCGGGCGCACCGTCTGCGCATGGCCGACCGGCTGAAGGATGCGCGCGCCGTGCGGCCCGATCCGGCCCTTGCCCCGCGCGATCCCTTCGCGCTGCGCTATGTCGCGCTGACGGCGCTGGCCGTGGCGCTGGTCTTCGGCTCTGTCTGGCGGGTGGCCAGCGTGGCCGACATGGCCCCCGGCCGGGCCGAGGCGATGGTCGGCGGGCCAAGCTGGGAAGGCTGGGTGCAGCCGCCCGGTTATACGGGCAAGCCCGCGCTTTACCTCAACGACATCACCCTGCCCGATCTGGAAGTGCCGCAGGGCAGCCAGGTCCAGCTTCGGCTCTACGGCGAGGTGGGCGCGCTTGCGGTGGCCGAAGGCGTGTCGGGGCGCGCCCTGCCGCCCGACCATGACGCCACCGCCCCCGCGCAGGATTTCCAGATCACGCAATCGGGGCGTCTGGCCATCGACGGCCCCGGCGGGCGCGAATGGCAGGTCGTGGCTCTGGCCGATCGCGGCCCCAAGGTCACTGCCAGCGGCGAGGTCAGCCGCGAAGCCGAGGGGATGATGAAACTGCCCTTCACGGCGCAGGACGACTATGGCGTGACGGGCGGGCGTGCCGTCATCACGCTTGATCTGGCTGCGGTCGATCGCCGCTTCGGGCTTCAGATCGCGCCGGAACCGCGCGAGGCGGTCACGCTGGACCTGCCGCTTCCGATCACCGGCAACCGTGCCGAGTTCTCGGAAAACCTGATCGAGGACCTGTCGGAACATCCCTTCGCCAACCTGCCGGTCCAGATCCGGCTTTTGGTGGACGATGCGGCGGGCCAGACCGGCGAGTCGGCGGCGCTTTCGGTCGTTCTGCCCGGCAAGCGCTTCTTTGATCCGCTGGCCGCCGCCCTGATCGAGATGCGCCGCGATCTGCTGTGGAACCGGGAAAACATCGACCGGTCGGTGCAGATCCTGAAGGCCGTGACGAACCGGCCCGAGGATCTGATCCGCAACGAACGCGCCTTCCTGCGGCTGAAGGTGCTGATGCGCCGGATGGAGGCCGAGGCCGCCGCCCTGACCCCCGAGATGCGCGACGAATTCGCGGCCCAGCTTTGGGAAATCGCGCTGATGGTCGAGGAGGGCGATCTGGAAAGCGCCCGCCAGCGCCTGCAACGCGCGCAGGACCGCCTGGACGAGGCGATCCGCAACGGCGCCGATCCGTCCGAGATCGAAGAACTGATGCAGGAACTGCGCGAGGCGCTGAACGACTACATGCAGGAACTTGCCGAAGAGGCGCAGCGTAACCCGGACCGGGAAATGTCGCAGAACCTTGAAGGCATGGAAATGACCGGCGACCAGTTGCAGCAGATGCTGGACGAGTTGCAGAAGCTGATGGAAGAAGGCCGCATGGCCGAGGCCGCCGAGCTGATGGAAATGCTGCGGCAGCTGATGGAAAACATGCAGGTCACCGAAGGCCAGGGCGGGCAGGGCGGCCCCGGCAGTCAGGCCATGCGCGACCTGCAGGATACGCTGCGCGATCAGCAAGGCCTGTCGGACGATAGCTTCCAGGAGCTGCAGGAACAGTTCAACGGCCAGCAGGGGCAGAACCAGCAGGGTCAGCAGGGTCAGGGCAACCAGCAGGGCCAGAACCAGCCCGGCGGCCCGCAGCAAGGCGACCAGCAGGGTCAGGGCAGCGACGGGCGCAGCCTTGCCGAACGCCAGCGCGACCTGCGGAACCAGTTGCGCGGGGTGAACCCTGATGCGCTGCCCGGTCAGGGCAGCGACGCCGGCGAACGCGGGCGCGATGCGCTGGACCGGGCCGGGCGCGCGATGGAGGATGCCGAACGCGCCCTGCGCGACGGCGATCTGTCGGGCGCGCTGGACCGGCAGGCAGAAGCGATGGAAGCCCTGCGCGAAGGCCTGCGCGACTTTGGCGAGGCGATGGCCGAGGAACGCCAGCAGCAGGGGCAGGCCGATCAGGGCGAGGCGTTCGGCCGCGCCGACCCCAACAGCCAGCGCGACCCGCTGGGGCGCGAGCTGGGCGAAATGGGCCGCATCGGTTCGGATCGCAACATGCTCCAGGGCGAGGACGTCTATCGCCGGGCGCAGGACCTTCTGGATGAAATCCGCCGCCGTTCGGGCGAACAGGCCCGTCCGGAAAGCGAACGCGACTACCTGCGCCGCCTGCTCGACCTGTTCTGACGAATGGGAAGGGGCGCGGCGTCATCCCGCCCCGGCTTGGCGACCGACAACCGGCTTCGGTCAGGCCGGATCAGCCGTTGCCTTGCTCAGCCGTTGCCCTGCACAGTGGTTGCCGCAGTATCAAGCAGCCCGCTCAGCCACAGGCGAAGCCCGTCGACAAAGGCCACATAGCCTTCCAGCGTCCCGGCCAGTCCGGGGATCTGCTGCGACAGGCGCGGCGCGATGACATAAAGCACCACGGCCAGCACGGCCAGCGTCACCACCAGCGAGAACCCGGTGCGGAAACCGCCCCCCTGGCCCCGCACCTTCTGCGGCTGCGGCAGGTCATCGGCAGAAACGCCCCGCCGGTCGTCATCCGGATCGAGCGTTGAATTGATCTCTTCGATATCGGGCAGAAGGTCACGCCCCTTGGGGGGCGGCCCCGCCGGGCGCGGCGGCGGCGGCGGTTCGGGCTCGACACCCTTCATCTGTGCGATCCGGCGGGCCGCAGGCGAAAGCGCGGGCGCGGCGGCCTCGAGCCCCAGGTCGGGCTGGCTTTCCAGCGGGGCGGGGGCTTCGGCGCGGCGGGCCGCAACCTCGCGCTCGGCCTCCTCGCGCAGCACATCCATGACGGCCTCGTCGATCGCCCGGCGCTTCATAGGCTCGGGCGCGTCAAAGGCCGCGGCATCCTCTTCATCGGTATCAGTCGCGTCTGCCCAGGCTCCGGCCTTCTCGGGCTCCTGGCCCATGTCGTCGGGTTCGGGCATGGGTTCGGGCGGATCGAAAAGCGCATCCTGGCGCTGTTCATCCTCGATTTCTTCCGGCCGGACCTGATACCAGGCATGCCCGCAGTTCGAACATTGCACATCGCGACCGCCCGGAGGAATGGCATCCTCGGCCACCTCGTACTGAGCATCGCAGTTCGGGCAAATCAGCCGCATTTCATCTGCCTTCAATCGCCTAGGGCGCCCGCCTCGCTGACTTTGTAGCAACGATGTCCGTTCTGTCCAAGCCTTTGTCGCTACGGGCGTCCCGATGCGCATTGAATCGGGCGGCGTGCTGGGCAATGGTGTGCGCCATGTTCGGGCCTCAGAAGGGTGTGCTGTGATCGCTTTCGACAACGTCGCCTACAACTACGGCGGCGGAGAACTGCTGTCGGAAATCTCGCTTCGGCTGGCGCCGGGGTCTTTCCACTTTCTGACTGGGCCTTCGGGTGCCGGCAAGACCACCTTCCTGAAGCTCTGCTATGCGGAACTTCTGCCCACGGCCGGCCGTGTGGCGCTGTTCGACCGCGACGTGCGCGGATTGAGCCGTGACGACATCGCCCACACCCGCCGCCGGATCGGGGTGGTGCATCAGGATTGCCAGTTCCTCGATCACCTGCCCTTGGCCACGAATGTGACCCTGCCCCTGACGGTCTCGAACCGCGAACCCGATGTCCGCGACCTGACGGACCTGCTGCAATGGGTCGGGCTTGCGGATCTGGCCGATGCCCTGCCGCCCTCGCTTTCCGGTGGCGAACGGCAGCGCGCGGCGCTGGCGCGGGCGGTCATCATGTCGCCCGACGTGATCCTTGCCGACGAACCCACCGGCAACCTTGACTGGGAAATGTCGCTGCGCTTGCTGACGCTGCTGGTGGAACTGAACCGGATGGGCAAGACGATCCTTGTCGCCACGCACGACCTGAACCTGATCCGCCAGGCCAAGGCGCAGGTCGCCGCCCGTGTGCTGCGCATCCGCAATCGCCGCATCCAGCTTGCGGGGGCCGACCTGTGACACGCTTTCGCACCCTTCTGTCCGATCTGATGCACGCCGACCGCCACGCCGATCGGGTGGTGCCGCCCACCGGGCACACGGCCTGGCTGACCCTGTTCACCGCGGGCGCGATGACCTTCCTTGCCGTCTTCGCGCTGGCGCTGTCGCTGGCCTCGGGGCGGCTTGCCGATCGCTGGGCCGATGCACTGGCCCGCACCGCGACGATCCGGATCGCCGCCCCGCCCGATCAGATGGAGGTGCAGATCCGCGCCGTGCTGGACGTCCTGGCCACCACGCCCGGCGTTGCCAGTGCCCGCGCGCTGACCGATGACGAACAGCGCGCCCTGCTGGAGCCCTGGTTCGGCCCCGACCTGCCGGTCGAAAGCCTGCCGGTGCCACGCCTTGTCGAACTGATCGAGGAAGACGACGGCTATGATGCCGAAGGGCTGCGCCAGAGGCTCGCCGCCGAAGCGCCCGGGGCGGTGCTGGACGATCACACGCGCTGGCGCCGCCCGCTGGTGATCGCGGCGGGTCGCTTGCGGCTTCTGGGATGGGCCTCGATCCTGCTGATCGGCGGCACGATGGCGGCCATGATCACGCTGGCGGCAAATGCCTCGCTTGCCGCGAATGCGCAGGTGATCAAGGTGCTGCGCCTTGTGGGCGCGCGCGATGCCTATATCGTCCGCGCCTTCGTGCGCCGCTTTACCCTCAGGGCCCTGGCCGGTGCTGCGGCGGGCGCCTTGGCCGGGATGATCGGCGTTGCCCTTTTGCCTTCGGCCGATGCGGCTGGCGGGTTCCTGACCGGCCTTGGCTTCACCGGGGCGGGCTGGCTTCTGCCGCTGCTGCTGCCGCCGCTGGCGGCGCTTGTGGCCTTCCTGGCGACCCGCACCGCCGCCTTCCGCAAACTGAAAGAGTTGACCTGACCCATGCGCCGCATCCTGCAATGGCCCCTGTCGATCCTGTTCATCGTCCAGATGTATCTGGCCATGCTGGTGCTGGGGATCGTCTTCCTGCCCTGGGCCGTGGTCAGCCGCGAGGGCGCCTTTGCCGCCTGCCACGCCTATTGTCGCTGGGTGATGTTCACTGCCCGCGTGCTGGTCGGGCTGAAATCCGACGTGCGTGGCACGCCGCCCGCCGACGAGGTGCTGATTGCGGCCAAGCATCAATCCTTCTTCGACATCATCATGATCTTTTCCGCCGTCCCGCGCGGCAAGTTCATCATGAAGCGCGAACTGATCTGGGCGCCTGTTCTGGGGCTTTATGCCCTTCGCATCGGCTGCGTTCCGGTGAACCGGGGCAAGCGGGCAGCGGCGATCACCAGGATGATGGCCGATGTCAAATCCGGCGCGCAGGACCCGGGGCAACTGATCATCTATCCTCAGGGCACCCGCGTCGCCCCCGGCGCGAAACGCGCCTACAAGGTGGGTACAGCCGTCCTTTACCAACAGCTGAAACAGCCCTGCGTGCCGGTGGCGACGAATGTGGGCGTCTTCTGGCCGAAGCGCAGCCTCTATCGCAAACCCGGCACGGCGGTCGTCGAATTCCTGCCGCGGATCGAACCGGGGCTATCCAACGATGCCTTCATGGAACGGCTGGAAACCGAGGTCGAAACCCATTCCAACCGCCTGATGGCGGATGCCGGGTTCCGCGTGAAGGGCGCCGCATGAGGCGGATCGAGACGCCCGAGGCACTGGCCGCGCTTTATGGCACGCCGGGGCGCGGCGCTCAGATCAAGGTGCAGAGCCGGCTGATCCCGACCTACCGCGCCTATCTGGAACGCGCGCGCTTTTGCGTGCTTTCGACGGTCGGCCCGGAAGGAACCGATGGCAGCCCCCGCGGAGACGAGGGGCCGGTTGTCGCGGTGCTGGATGACGGGACGCTGGCCCTGCCCGACTGGCACGGCAACGACCGCATCGAAAGCCTGATGAACATCGTCCGCGATGGTCGGGTCAGCCTTTTGTTCCTCGTGCCCGGATCGGGCATCGCGATGCGGGTGAACGGGCGCGCGATCCTGACCGAAGACGACGGGATGCGCGACAGGTTCCGGCGCGGCGATGCCCGCCCGCGATGCGTGATCGTGATCACCATCGCCGATGTCTATCCGCAATGCGCCCGCGCCATCATCCGCGCCGACCTGTGGGGCGCGGATCAGTCTGCCGGCCTGCCGACGGTGGGCGAGATGTTCGCAGAGATTACCGAAGGCGAGATCGACGCCACCGCCTATGATGCCGAATGGCCCGGTCGCGCGGCGCGCACCATGTGGTGACCCCGCGCCGGGCAACTCCGTTCGATCAGGCGAATTTCAGAACGACAATGCCGGCCAGGATCAGGCCGATGCCCGCCGCGCGCATCAGGGTGGCGGGCTCGCCGAACAGGATCACCGCCGCAATCGCCGTACCCACGGCGCCGATGCCCACCCAGACAGCGTAGGCGGTGCCCACGGGCAGCGATTTCATGGCGGTCGCCAAAAGCCAGAAAGACGCCAGCGCCCCCAAGATCGTTGCGACACTCGGCCAAAGCCGCGTGAAGCCGTCGGAGTATTTCAGCCCCAGTGCCCAGGCGGTTTCCATCAGCCCTGCGATCAGGACAATGACCCAGGGGTTCAAGCCGCCAGCCCCTTGGACCCCATGTCGAGGAACTTCTGCCGCCGCGATTTGACCAGATCGACAGGCTTCTTGCCCGACAGTTCCTTCAGCATCGCCTCGATGGCGCTGCCGACGGCGGCGATGGTTTCCTTGCGGCCGCGCTGCGCCCCGCCGACCGGCTCCGAAACGATCCGGTCCACCACGCCCAGCTTCTGCAGGTCCTGCGCGGTAAGGCGCAGCGCCTCGGCCGCCTCGCGCATCTTTTCGGCATCCTTCCACAGGATCGAGGCGCAGCCTTCGGGGCTGATCACCGAATAGATGGAATGTTCCAGCATGGCGATCCGGTCGGCCGTGGCAAAGGCAACCGCCCCGCCCGATCCACCCTCGCCGATGATGATGGAAATCAGCGGCACGCCGATTTCTAGGCACTTCTGGGTCGATCGTGCGATCGCCTCGGCCTGGCCGCGTTCCTCGGCGCCCTTGCCGGGGTAGGCGCCGGGCGTGTCGACAAGCGTGATCACCGGCAGGCCGAACCGATGGGCCAACTCCATCAGGCGGATCGCCTTGCGATAGCCTTCGGGCCGGGCCATGCCGAAGTTCCGTTCGATCCGGGACTTGGTGTCATTTCCCTTTTCGTGCCCGATCACCACGACCGGCATGTCGTTGAACCGTGCCAGCCCGCCCATGACCGCGTGGTCGTCGGCAAAGTTCCGGTCGCCGGCCAGGGCCGTGTATTCGGTGAACAGCGCGTCGATGTAATCCTTGCAATGCGGCCGGTCGGGATGGCGCGCGACCTGACATTTCCGCCAGGGCGTCAGATCCTTGTAGAGATCCTTCAGCAGGCTTTCGGCCTTGCGGTCCAGCGCCTCGGCCTCTTTCGAGATGTCCATCTCGGGATTGCCGCGCGCAAGGGCGCGCAGTTCTTCCGCCTTGCCCTCGATTTCGGCCAGCGGCTTTTCAAACTCCAGATAATTCATCACGGACCCCTTGCGGAACGACGAACTCTATATGGCCAAGCCCGCCCGAAGATGCAACGACGCAAAGCCGGGCGCGGGGCTGTCGCCCAGTTCAGTAACTTTGATCGACGATCATCCGGTAGTTCCGGCGGATCAGGATCAGGCCGACGGTCAGGCAGATCAGCGCGATCGAGAAGACATAGAACGGCGATACGAACCCGGCGTCATACTGCGCATAGAACCCCTTGCGCATCATCGCCGTGATGTGGATGAGAGGGTTGTACCACAGGATCTGCTGGCCGGCGTGGGGCAGTTCCTCGTAGATGTAGATGACGCCCGACACGAAGAACAGCGGCGTGGTCAGGATGCTCCAGACCGAACCGTAGATCGGAAAGACCGGCATCAGATAGGCATTCAGCGACCCGATCCCCAGTCCAAGGGTATAGGCCATGGCCAGCGACAGCGCGATCGAAGGCAGGTCGATCACGGCCCTCGTCTCGAACAGCGCCATGATCGAGGCGGTCACGATGACGATGATGATCGTCATCGTCAGGGCGTTCAGGATGAACCGGCCAAGGATCGCGTCTACGAAGGTAACGGCCGGGTAGCGCAGCAGCGACCGGGAATAGGTGATCGACATCGCCACCTTCGCCTGCACTCGCACATAGGCCGTGAAAGACAGCAGGCCCGTGGCATAGAACATGGCAAAGCTGACACCCAGCGAGGGCGACTTGAGCCGGAGCCCGGCGGAAAAGATCAGCGTCAGGATCATGATGCCGCCGATCGGTTCCAGCAGCGACCAGAGATACCCGCCCGGCGAACGCCCGTAGGTGGTCGTCATTTCGCGCAGGATCATCGCGGTCACGGTCCGCACCATCTTGAACCGCCGGATGCCGGTTTCGGGCGGTCTGGAACTGGGCAGGGCCACGGTGCTTTCGCTGTCCATCGGGCGGATCGTCCCCAGGGCCCGCAGGAACGGGCCGGAAATTGTGACCGGATCGTTTCGGCATGACACCGGTTCCGGCTGGATTCTCTGCGATTGTCTATGTAGGAACCGGGCAGAAAGATCAAATGACCTTTGCTTGGGCCGGCACTGGCCCGCGCGGGGGCGATGTGCGCCCCGGTAGTCGGTTCGACAGGAAAGGATGGCCAGCGTGGCAGCCAAGGAAGACGAAGGCAATGTCGCAACCGGCGAAGGCCAAGGATCCGGTCAGGGGAAGGGTCGTGGCCGGAAGGGTGGCATGAACCGGGTAAAGGCGCTGGAACTTGCCGAACGCGAGCTGACACCCGAAGCGCTGGCCGCCATTCCACCGCCCGTCGCGCCCGCCCGGATGCGCCGCCGTCATCATCTGGCGCTGTGGACCTTCATCCTGTTCGTCATCCTGCCCTTCATCCTTATCGCCGGATACCTCACGACCTTTGCGCAGGACCAATACGCCTCGGAGGTGGGCTTTTCGGTTCGCAAGGAGGAAGGCCCGGCCACGGTCGATGCGATCGGCGGGCTTGCGCAGCTGACCGGCGCGGCCTCGACCGATGCCGAAATCCTTTACGACTTCATCCAGAGCCAGGACCTGGTGACGCTGCTGGATACGGAGCTGGATCTGGATCAGGTCTATGGCCGCAACCACGCGGCGGACCCGCTGCTGAGCCTGAAACCGGGCAGCCCGATCGAGGACAAGGTGGATTTCTGGCAACGGATGATCACCGTCGAATACAACGAGGGCACGGGCCTCATTCACCTTGAGGTACGTGCCTTCACCCCCGATGAGGCGCAGAAGATCGCGGGCGCGGTGCTGCGCAATTCGACCGAGATGATCAACCGCCTCTCAGATGCCGCGCGGCAGGACGCCACGCGCTATGCCGAACAGGAACTGGTACGCGCCGTCGACCGGCTGAAGGACATCCGCGAGCGGATCACCGAATACCGGTCGCGCACGCAGCTTGTGGACCCCCTGACCGACATCCAGGGCCAGATGGGCCTTCTGACCAACCTCGAAGCGCAACTGGCGGAATCGCTGATCGAACTCGACATGATGTCGGACCTGCGTGACGACGACCCGCGCAAGGGCCTGATCGAGCGGCGGATCGAGGTGATCAACAAGCGCATCGCCGAAGAGCGCAGCAAGTTCTCGGTCGGGTCGCCCACATCGGGATCGGGCGCGGATTACGCCACCATCGTATCCGAATACGAACGCCTGATCGTGGACCGCCAGGTGGCCGAGGAATCGTTCCGTTCGGCAACGATCATCCTTGAGGCCGCCCGCGCCGAGGCGCAGCGTCAAAGCCGCTATCTTGCCGCCCATATCCAGCCCACACTGGCGCAGTCGGCGCAATATCCGCGCGTCGGGCTGATCCTTGCGGCTGCGGCCTTCCTGCTGTCGCTGACCTGGGCGATGGGGCTTCTGGTCTATTACAGCATCCGGGATCGCCGCTGACCGATGATCGTCCTGAGGAACGTCTGCAAGAGCTTTGTGATGGACGGGGTCCGGAAGGTCGTCGCGGACAATATCTCGTTCACCATTCCCAGCCGGACCTCGGTGGCCCTTCTGGGACGGAACGGGGCGGGCAAATCCACGCTTCTGTCGATGATCGGCGGGCTCACCGACCTTGACAGCGGCACGATCACCTCGACGGGGACGATTTCCTGGCCCGTCGGCTTTCGCGGCAGTTTCCATTCCGATCTGAGCGGGGCGCAAAACGTGCGCTTCGTCGCGCGGGTCTATGGCGTGGACAGCGATGAGCTGGTCGATTTCGTGGCCGATTTCGCGGAACTTGGCGATCATTTCCACATGCCGGTGCGCACCTATTCGGCCGGGATGCGGTCGCGCCTGTCCTTCGGGCTGTCGATGGGCATCCATTTCGACACCTACCTGGTGGACGAGGTCACAAGCGTCGGCGATGCGGTCTTCCGGGTGAAAAGCGCCAAGGTCTTTACCGCCCGGTTGCGGGAAAGCGCCGCTGTCGTTGTGACCCATTCGATGGCACAGGTCCGCAAGCTGTGCACCGCCGCCGCCGTTCTGGAAAACGGGCATCTCACCTATTTCGAGGATATCGAGGAAGGCATCGCGCAACACCTGCGCAACATGAACATCGACAGCGAAGAAGCCGACGAGATGGAAGAAGACGGCTGAGGCCGGATTGCGCCCCGCCTCGCCACATGGGAGGCGGGGCGCAGGCCCCGCCGCCGCCAGCCAGAAACCGGTTTACTGGACGCCCGCCAGCCTGAGCAGTTCGGCGAATTGATCCGGGGTCAGCACGCTGCGCCAGTGGTCAACGCAGTTTGACCGCATCATGATCAGCTCGATTTCCATCTCGCCGATCTTCTGCGCCAGTGCACGACGTTCCTCCTCAGGCTTTCCGCCTGCGATCGCCAGGCGCATTTCCGCGCGAAGCGTGGCGATCTCGTCCTCGAAGGCGCCGCGCTTCTTGGGCATGACCTCAAGCCACGCGGCAAGGTCGGCGCGCTGATCGTCATTCAGGTTCAGCGCATCGGCGTTCTTGGCCAGTACCTGGGTAATCGCGATCACCGGGGCCGAAAGACCCTTTTCCTGCGGTGTCATCATTCCCTGGGCGAGCGAAAGGTTTGGCAAAGCAAGGATGAAAACGGCGGCACACAGGATTTTCTTCATTGGACACTCCGGTATGTTGAATTGGCCGCACATCTTTTGCCCGTTTGTCGGGCAACCAGATTGATTCCGATCAAATTCACATCATTGAATGCTGCGACAAAATAACGTCGCCTGAATGCGAACCGCCCCGGCATGGGCCTTGCCGGGGCGGTTTCCTCCCTCGACGGGCCGCCGGTCCTCCCAAACCGGACAGGCCCACGGGCAACTCAGTTGCGGGCGATCAGTTCGGCCTGTTTGACGATCACCTCGGCCTGCTTGATCGAGGCGATATCCACAAGGCGCCCCTTGTAGACGGTCGCACCCTGCCCGGCAGCCTTGGCAGCCTCCATCGCGGCAAGAATCTCGCGCGCCTCGGCCACGGCGGCCTCGGACGGGGTGAAGACCTCGTTGGCGAGCGCCACCTGTTTGGGGTGGATCGCCCATTTGCCGACCATCCCCAGCGTGGCCGACCGCAGCGCCTGTGCGCGGAAGCCGTCATCGTCGCTGAAATCGCCGAACGGGCCATCGACCGGCAGGATGCCATGCGTGCGGCAGGCGGCGACGATGGCGGCCTGCGCCCAGTGCCACGGGTCCGACCAGTGTTTCACGCCCTCGCGCAGCATGTAATAGTTTTCCTGCGTCCCGCCGATGCCGGTGGTCTGCATCCCCATGCTTGCGGCAAAATCCGCGGCGCCGAGGCTCATCGCCTGAAGGCGCGGGCTGGAGGCGGCGATCGCCTCCACATGCGCGATCCCGGCCGCGCTTTCGATGATGACCTCGAAGCTGATCGGCTTGGTCCGCCCCTTGGCGCGTTCGATGGCCGTAACCAGCGCATCGACGGCATAGACATCCTCGGCGCAGCCCACCTTGGGGATCATGATCTGGTCAAGCCGGTCGCCCGCCTGTTCCAGCAGGTCCACGACATCGCGATACCAGAAGGGCGTGTCCAGCCCGTTGATCCGCACAGACAGCGTCTTGGTGCCCCAGTCGACCTCGTTGATCGCCTGGATGATGTTCGCGCGGGCGGCATCCTTGTCCGAGGGCGCCACCGAATCCTCGAGATCGAGGTTGATCACATCGGCCGCGCTGGCTGCCATCTTCTCGAACAGCGCCGGGCGCGATCCGGGTCCGAACAACTGGCAGCGGTTCGGGCGTGCGGGGGCGGGCGGCTGGAGGCGGAAGCTCATCTGGGCACCTTTCGGCAAGGAAGTTTCGCGTTTGATTGTCATGGCGATATAATGTTGCGTAGCTGCCTGCAAGGCCGAATTCGCAATCGCAGCATCAGGCGCGCCGCATCGCCGCATCGCTGGACAGGCGCGGCCCGAGGCGCGAAGAAGGCCGGACCGGCTTGATGAGCGTTCGAAAGACCTGCCCCATGATCACCGTTACCGCCGACAGCTTTGCCCTTGCCCAGACCTTCACCATCTCGCGCGGGTCCAAGACCCATGCCCATGTGCTGACGATCCGCGTCAGCCGTGATCGCGTGACGGGATGGGGCGAATGCGTGCCTTATGCCCGTTACGGCGAATCGCTGGACAGCGTGCGTGCACAGATCGAGGGCCTGCCGCCTGGAATCACCCGCGCAGCGTTGCAATCAGCCCTGCCGCCGGGGGCTGCACGCAATGCCGTGGATGCCGCGCTCTGGGATTGGGAGGCCAAGGCCACCGGGCGCCCCGCCTGGCAGATCGCGGGGCTGGATGCTCCGGGTCCCTTGCCTGTCACCTATACGCTGTCGCTCGACACGCCTCAGGCGATGCGGGCCGAAGCCGTGAAACACGCGCACCGCCCGCTTCTGAAGATAAAACTGGGCACGCCCGATGACATGCCCCGGCTTGAGGCCGTGCGCGCGGGTGCGCCCCGCCCGGTGATCATCGTGGACGCCAACGAAGGCTGGACGCCCGAAGTCTATGCCGATCTGGCGCCGCATCTGAAACGCCTTGGCGTGGCGCTGGTGGAACAGCCCCTTCCCGCCGGGGCGGATGAGGCGCTGGCCGACATGGCGCGCCCGGTGCCGGTTTGCGCCGACGAATCCTGCTTCGACCGCGCCTCGCTGCCGGGGCTGCGGGGCAAATACGACTTCGTCAACATCAAGCTGGACAAGACCGGCGGGCTGACCGAGGCGCTGGCTACCCGCAAAGCGGCACGCGTGGCAGGATTCGGGATCATGGTGGGCTGCATGGTCGGATCGTCGCTTGCGATGGCGCCTGCGGTGCTGGTCGCGCAGGGCGCCGCCTTCGTGGACCTTGACGCGCCGCTTCTGCTGCGAGAAGACCGCGACCAACCGATCCATTACGACGCCGCCGGGATCCACCCCGCGCCGTCCCAGCTCTGGGGATGAAGATGACCCGCACAGTTTACGTGAATGGCGACTACCTGCCCGAAACCGAAGCCAGGGTTTCGGTCTTTGACCGGGGCTTTCTGATGGCCGATGGCATCTATGAGGTGACATCGGTGCTGGACGGCAAGCTGATCGATTTCGCCGGGCATTGCGTCCGGCTGGACCGGTCCTGCCGCGAACTGGACATGAAAAACCCCCACAGTCAGGACGAATGGCTGGCCATTCACCGCGAGATGGTGGCGCGGAACGGCATCACCGATGGCCTGGTCTATCTGCAGGTCACGCGCGGCAATCCGGGCGACCGCGACTTTGCCTATCCGTCGGTGGATGTGGAGCCTACGGTCGTCCTGTTCACGCAGTCCAAGCCCGGACTGGCGGACAGCCCGGCGGCAAAGACCGGCTGGCGCGTGATCTCGATCCCCGATGAACGCTGGGGGCGGCGCGACATCAAGACGGTGCAACTGCTTTATCCCTCGATGGGCAAGATGATGGCCAAGAAGGCGGGGGTCGATGACGCCTGGTTCGTCGAGGACGGGTTCGTCACCGAAGGCACATCGAACAACGCCTATATCGTGAAGGGCAACCGAATCGTCACGCGGGCTCTGTCGAACAACATCCTGCACGGAATCACCCGCGCCGCCGTGCTGCGCTTTGCCGCCGAGGCGCAGATGGAGGTCGAGGAGCGCAGCTTCACCATCGACGAGGCCAAGGCCGCCGACGAGGCCTTCATCACCTCGGCCTCGGCCTTCGTGATGCCGGTGATCGAGGTCGATGGCGCCGCGATCGGTTCGGGCAAGGTGGGCAATGTCGTGCCCCGCCTGCGCGAAATCTACCTGGACGAGATGCGCAAGGCCGCCGTCTGAGCAGGAAAGGGCGGGGGCGCTGCCCCCGCACCCCCGGGGTATTTCGATCAGGTTGAACGATCAGGCGGTCGTCACGACCTGAACGGTCACGGCGGCATAGAAGACAAAGCTCGCCGCAAGGACAAGCACGTGCCAGATCGTGTAGTGGAACGGCATCCCCTCGGCGAGGTAGAAGAGCACACCGAGCGTGTAGAGCGCGCCGCCGGTCAGGATCAGGACCAGAACCGGCGTTGACAGCGTGGCGAGGAAATCCGCCCCCGCAAACAGCCCGGCCCAGCCGAGGGCCAGATAGAGCGCAAGGCCGATCCAGCGCCAGCGATTGGGCGAGGCCAGTTTCAGCCCGACGCCAACCAGGGCCGCGCCCCAGATCCCGGTCAGCAGCCAGCCCGCCTGCCCGCCCGACAGGGTAAGGAAGGGCGTGTAGGTGCCGGCGATCTTCACATAGATCGCCGAATGGTCGAGCCGTTGCAGCACATGGCCCCAGCGTTGCCGGCCGACCGTGTTGTAGATGGCCGAACAGGCGATCATCAGGATCAGCGCACCGCCATAGACCGCGGCCGCCGTGACCGTCGCCATGTCGCCCCGCAGGACGGCGGCAAGGGTGACCAGGACCGGCACCGCGACCAGAACCGCGACAAGGCCAAGCCCATGCACGACCGCATCCGAAAGCACCTCGGCGCGGGTATAGTCGGCGGTGCGGCGGGCAAAGACGGGCATGGCCCTCTCCGTTGCGGTCGTCTCGGGTTCAGGCTACCCCCGAAGCGTGCCAATCGCATGTCACATTTGCGGCAGTTCCGTTACGCCGCGGATGCAAGACGCACCGTCACAGTGCCGCCAGCGCCCCGGCCAGGATCGGCGCCAGACGGTCGGCCCAGGCGGCCTGTTCGGCATCGGTTCCGATCAGGTCGTTGCGCAGTTCCACCAGCGTGTTCAGCCGTCCGTGCCGCAGGGCATGCCGGTCGATGGCATCGCCGGGAAGATGGCCGGAATAGGGTTCGTTGTCGCCCACGCAAAGGTCGGGTTCGGCCCCGAGGCGCGCGATGAGCGGACGCGACAGGCGTTCGTCGAGATGGGAATAGAGCACCCCCACCTGCCAGGGCCGGGGCGGGCGCCCCTTGAGGCAGGGGGTGAAGCTGTGGATCGCGAGGATCACCGTATCGGGGCGGCGTGCGGCAAGGCGGGCATAGGCCGCGTGATAGGGCCGGTAGAGCGTTTCCATCCGGCGCGTCACCTCGGCCGCGTCGACATGGCGGTTGGCGGGGATGATCGTGCCGTCGTAAAGCTTCATCACCAGCGTCGGATCGTCCTCGCCCCGGTTCGGGTCGATCACCAGACGCGAGAAATCCGACAGGATCGCCGGGCTGTCCAGCCGTTCGGCAAGCGCGCGCGCCAGCCCCGCCGCGCCGATGTCATAGGCGATGTGGCGTTCCATGTCCTCGGCCGCGATCCCCAGGCTGCCGCCGCCCACGTCGGCAGGCACGCGGTTCGTGGCATGATCGCAGGTCACCAGCCAACGGCCGGGTCGGTCTTCGCCGATGATCTGGAACGGGGGCACGGGTCATCATCCTGTTGCGCGCGGGGACGGCACCCTGTTTAGAAAGCTTCGCGCGAAAGGAAAATGCCCGGCGGGCCCGGAAAATTGGTGTTAACGCTAACAGAACCCCGGTTGCCCTGTATCGGGTTTTCCGCCATAAGGTCTGCGGCCCAGCATCACAGACAGACACTCGCATCAGAAAGACGGGAACCGGCGCAGATGAGACGCCTTCGCAAAGTCAAGATCGTGGCCACGCTTGGCCCTGCCTCCAGCGACTATGACACCATCCGCGCGCTGTTCGAATCCGGCGCGGATGTGTTCCGCCTGAACATGAGCCACGGCACCCATGCCGATATCGCCGCGCGCCATTCGATCATCCGCCGGATCGAGGCCGATATTGGTCGCCCGATCGCCATCCTAGCCGATCTTCAGGGCCCGAAGCTGCGGGTTGGCACCTTCGCCGAGGGCGCGCATGACATCGAGGAAGGCGCCGGCTTCCGGCTGGATCTTGACCCGGCACCGGGCGATCTGCAGCGAGTGCAACTGCCCCATCCCGAGATTTTCGCCGCATTGGAACCCGGCGCGACGCTGCTGGTCAATGACGGCAAGATCCGGCTGCGGGTCGATGCCTGCGGCAAGGACTTTGCCGACTGCACGGTGATGGTGGGGGGCACGATCTCGAACCGCAAGGGCGTGAACGTGCCCGACGTCGTGCTGCCGCTGGCGGCGCTGTCCGAAAAGGACCGTGCCGATCTGGAATTCGCCTGCGAACTGGGGATCGACTGGCTCGCGCTGTCCTTCGTGCAGCGTCCCGAGGATGTCGAGGAGGCGCGCAAGCTGGTGCGGGGCCGTGCCGCCGTTCTGTCGAAGATCGAGAAACCCGCGGCGGTGAAGGCCTTCGACGCCATCCTTGCCGTGTCCGACGGCATCA
The DNA here is from genome assembly GCF_004799285.1 of Aliigemmobacter aestuarii. Lineage (GTDB taxonomy): Bacteria > Pseudomonadota > Alphaproteobacteria > Rhodobacterales > Rhodobacteraceae > Aliigemmobacter > Aliigemmobacter aestuarii. The sequence continues at coordinate 216,430 of NZ_SSND01000002.1, forward strand.
TGGTCGCCCGGGGCGATCTTGGCGTGGAATGTCATGTGCAGGACGTGCCGCCGATCCAGAAGCGCCTGGTCCGCGCCGCCCGCGCGGCGGCGAAACCGGTGATCGTGGCCACCCAGATGCTGGAATCCATGATCGAATCCCCCGTGCCGACACGGGCCGAGGTATCGGACGTCGCCACCGCGATCTATGAGGGCGCCGATGCGGTGATGCTTTCGGCGGAATCCGCGGCGGGGCAGTATCCGGTCGAGGCCGTGACGACGATGAGCAACGTCGCCATCTCGGTCGAAAGCGACCCGACCTACCGCGAGGTGATCGAGGCCAGCCGCCGCGCCAAGCGGCAGACCGTGGCCGATGGCATCGTGGCCGCCGCACGCGAAATCGCCGAGACGACCGACATCAAGGCGATCTGCTGCTTTTCGCAGTCGGGCACCACGGTCAGCCTTGTGGCGCGCGAACGCCCGCGCGTTCCGATCATCGCGCTGACGCCCCTGGTGCGCACTGCCCGGCGGCTTTGCCTGACCTGGGGCACGCATTGCGTGATGACCGAGGAACAGGAACGCTTCAAGGGCGCGGTCATCTCGGCCGCCCGGGCCGCGCGCGGCTACGGATTTGCCACCGAGACCGATCAGATCGTGGTCACGGCAGGCGTTCCCTTCAACGTCCAGGGCACGACGAACATCCTTCGTGTCGCTCCCTGCGATGAAAGATTGATTTACCGCGTGGACCCTGAATAATCGCTCCAGTGGGGGCGAGGCCGGCAAGGGCTGCGGGCTTTCAGGGGTGAGTGCGATGAATACGGATGTCTATCTGGTCGTCGGCATCGTTCTTGGGGTGCTGGCGCTGCCGTCGATGATGTCGGCCTTTTCCGAAGGCAGGGCACCACGGATCGCGGCGATCATGGTGATGATCGCGGGAACGCTGATTGTTCTGGCGCTGAGCCAGAAGCCGGGCGGCTATGCCCTGGGCGACATTCCCCGCGCCTTCTACCGGGTGATCGGCCAGATCATGAACTGAAAAGGCGGCAGAATCCGCTTGCAACACCGCCGGACGCCCCCTATACGGGCGCGTCTGAATGACCCGCGCGGCCGGCCGATTGTGGCATGCCGAGTCGCGCCTGAAACCACGGAGATGGAAATGCCCAAGATGAAGACCAAATCCGCTGCCAAAAAGCGGTTCTCCTTCACGGCTTCGGGCCGTGTGAAGGCCGGCCCCGCCGGCAAGCGTCACGGCATGATCAAGCGCAGCACGAAATTCGTGCGCGAGGCGACTGGCACGATGATCCTGAACGATTCGGACGCCAAGATCGTCAAGAAATACATGCCCTACGACCGCTGAGGAGAGACTGAACCATGGCACGCGTCAAATCCGGCAAGGTCACCCACGCCCGTCACCGCAAGGTGATCAAGCAGGCGGCTGGCTACTATGCCGCCCGTTCCACCAACTTCCGCACCGCTACCCAGGCCGTCGACAAGGCGAACCAGTACGCGACCCGCGACCGCAAGACCCGCAAGCGCAACTTCCGCGCGCTGTGGATCCAGCGGATCAACGCGGCCGTCCGTCTGTTCGACGCCGAGATGACCTATTCGCGCCTGATCAACGGGCTGTCGAAGGCCGGGATCGAAGTGGACCGCAAGGTTCTGGCCGATCTCGCCGTGCACGAACCCGAAGCCTTTAACGCCATCGCGGCGCAGGCGAAATCGGCTCTGGCCTGATTTCACTTCGGACATGTCATCGAAGGGCCCCGCCATCGTGCGGGGTCTTTTCGTTTCCGGCGGGCAGGACGGGCCTGTTGCGGGCGCGATGCGTCTTCCCCTACCCTGATCGCTGGTGAAGGGTTCCCGAAGGACGAGTGACCATGTTGAACAGGCGCAGCATGTTGGCGCTGCTGGGCATTGCCCCCCTTGCGGCCCGGCCCGCGTCGGCGACGGGTGGAAGATCCGTGATCGTGGTGGGTGCCGGACTGGCGGGGCTGACCGCTGCACAGGCGCTGGCGACGGCCGGCCACCGGGTGACGGTTGTCGAGGCGCGCGATCGCATCGGCGGGCGCATCCATACCTCGCGGCTCTGGCGCGGCCTGCCGATGGACATGGGCGCAAGCTGGATCCACGGAACCCGCGGCAACCCGCTGACCATGCTGGCCGATGCGGCGGGCGCAAGGCGCGCGGCAACCTCCTATGACCGCGCGACCGCCTTCGGGCCGAAGGGGCGCGAACGCGATCTGGACCCGGCGATGACCCGCGCCGAACATCTGGTCGAAACGGCGGTCGAGGCGGCCGGTGCGGGCGATGACCTCGCCAGCGCGGTTCGGGCCACGCAGGGATGGCGAAAGGCGGATGCAAGCGAACGCCGGCTGATCCGGCATTACGTGAATGCCAATCTGGAACTGGAATACGGCTGCGACTGGTCCGAGGCCTCGGCCTGGCACATCGACGACATCAAGGAATTCAGGGGCAACGACGTGGTCTTTCCCGACGGGTTCGACGCCATCCCCCGGCACATGGCGCGCGGTCTCGACATCCGGACCGGCCTGCCGGTGGCCGGGCTGTCACCGCGGGGCCAGGGGATCGAACTGCGGCTGAAGGACGGCACAAGCATGACCGCCGATCATGCCGTGGTCACGGTACCGCTGGGTGTCCTGCAATCGGGCAGCATCGCCTTTGGCGAAGCGCTGAAAGGCGACCGGCAACGGGCGCTGTCGCTTCTGAAGATGGGGACATTGAACAAATGCTGGCTGCGCTTCGACCGCACCGCCTGGCCCGAGGACGTGGACTGGATCGAATGGCTCGGCCCCGAGGATGGTGCCTGGGCACAATGGCTTAGCCTCACGCGGGTGGCGGGGGCGCCGGTGCTGCTGGCCTTTCACGGCGGCGCGAAGGCCCGCCAGATCGAAGGCCGCACGGATGACGCGATCCGGGCCGAAGCGCATGACGCCTTGCGCGCCATGTTCGGCACCAGGTTTCCCGCGCCCAGGGCCGCCCAGATCAGCCGATGGTCGCGCGATCCGCTGTCCTTCGGGGCCTATTCCTTCAACGCCACCGGCTGCACCCCGGCCACACGCCGCGCCCTTGCCGGAACCGACTGGGGCGGGCGGCTGGTCTTTGCCGGGGAAGCCTGCGAACCGCATTACCACGGCACGGCCCACGGCGCCGTACTGTCAGGCAGGGCCGCGGCGAGGTCGATCCCGGCCTGATCCGCTTGCAAAAGCCCGGCGGCGGGGCTAGCACACTCGCCGACCGGATGGAGAGCAGCCGATGGACCTGAGCGAACTGCGTGGCAAGTATATCGAGGCCGTGGCCCGGGCCGCCGACGAGGCGGCGCTGGAAGAGGTGCGGCTTGCGGCCCTTGGCAAGAAGGGCGAGATCAGCGCCATGATGGCCACGCTGGGCAAGATGGCACCGGAGGAACGCAAGACCGCCGGCGCCGCGCTCAACATCCTGCGCGACGAGATCGACGCCGCGCTCCGCGCCCGCAAGGCCGCACTGGCCGATGCCGCGCTTGATGCCCGGCTGAAGTCTGAATGGCTGGACGTCACGCTGCCCGGGCGCCCGCGCCGCGCGGGCACCATCCACCCGGTCAGCCAGGTGATGGACGAACTGACCGCGATCTTCGCCGACATGGGCTTTTCGGTGGCCGAAGGGCCGCAGGTGGAAAGCGACTGGTACAATTTCGACGCGCTGAACATCCCGCCGGAACATCCCGCGCGTCAGGAACATGACACCTTCTTCATGCACCGCGCCGCGGGCGACGACCGCCCGCCGCATGTGCTGCGCACGCACACGAGCCCGGTGCAGATCCGCGCCATGATGGATCGCGGCGCGCCGATCCGGGTGATCGCGCCGGGCCGCGTCTATCGCATGGACATGGACCAGACCCACACGCCGATGTTCCATCAGGTCGAAGGGCTGGCCATCGACCGCGATATCAGCATGGCCAACCTGAAATGGGTGCTTGAGGAATTCTGCCGCGCCTTCTTCGAGGTCGACAAGGTGGAACTGCGCTTCCGCGCGAGCCACTTCCCCTTCACCGAACCCTCGGCCGAGGTCGACATCCGCTATTCCAACGTGGGCGGACAGCTGAAGATCGGCGAGGGCGAGAAGTGGATGGAAATCCTCGGTTCGGGGATGGTCCATCCCAAGGTCCTTCAGGCGGCGGGGGTGAACCCGGACGAATGGCAGGGCTTTGCCTTCGGCATGGGGATCGACCGGCTCGCGATGCTCAAATACGGCATCCCCGACCTGCGTGCCTTCTTCGAAAGCGACCTGCGCTGGCTGCGTCACTACGGCTTTTCCGCGCTGGACATGCCTGACCTGGCCGCAGGGCTGAGCCGATAGGCGCGTGCGGGTCAGCCGCCCCGCGCCGCCACGGCGATGAATGCCAGCAATGTCAGGCCGATCAGCACCGCCAGCCGCATGGGCCGGGGCTGCTGTCTGTCCGGCGGGATGTCCAGAAGGTCATTCATGCGCCATGTTTACACCACAATTTTGCCGCAATCCTGCTGCGCGCCGGCCCGACTGGTGAACAATCCGTTTCCGGAATGGAAACCGGATCGGCCCGCCTTCCCCTTTTCGGCCTGATGCGTTAAGGCCAACCGGCGCGGAATCCGCATGTTGCGCCCATTGCAGACCAACGAGGCAGACCCATGAAATTCACCCTGTCCTGGCTGAAGGATCACCTTGAGACCACGGCCACGCTGGACGAGATCCTGATCGCGCTGACCGATCTCGGTCACGAGGTCGAAGAGGTCGAGAACCCCGAGGACAGCCTGGGCCCCTTCCGCATCTGCCGGGTGATCGAGGCGGTGCAGCACCCCAACGCCGACCGGCTTCGCCTGTGTCGCGTGGCGACCTGGCCACAGGGCCCCGATGGCCCGATGGAAGAGGTGCAGGTGGTCTGCGGCGCGCCCAATGCGCGCACGGGGCTGGTGGGCGTCTTCGCCCCCGTCGGTACCCATGTGCCGGGAACGGGCGTCGATCTGAAGCCGGGCAATATCCGGGGCGTGGATTCGAACGGCATGCTGTGTTCGGAACGCGAACTGATGCTGTCGGACGACCACGACGGCATCATCGACCTGCCCGAGGATGCACCGGTGGGCGTGCGGTTCATCGACTATCGCGGCCTCAATGACCCGATGATCTACATCAAGGTCACGCCGAACCGTCCCGATGCGCTTGGCGTGCGCGGCATTGCGCGCGATCTGGCCGCGCGCGGCCTGGGCAAGCTAAAGGACATGCCGGTGGAACCGGTGGCGGGCGGCTTCCCCAGCCCGATCCGGGTGGAGATCGACCCCGCGCTGAAGGAAAAGGGCTGCCCGCTGTTCGCCGGTCGCCTGATCCGGGGCGTGACGAACGGCCCCTCGCCCAACTGGATGCAGGCACGGCTGAAGGCGATCGGGCTGCGTCCGATTTCGGCGCTGGTCGACATCACCAACTATTTCACCTTCGGCCTGAACCGCCCGCTGCACGTCTTCGATGCGGCGAAGGTGAAGGGGGGCCTGCTGCGCATCCACCCCGCGCAAGGCGGCGAGGAACTTCTGGCGCTGGATGGCAAGACCTATGCCCTGCGCCCCGGCATGATGCTGATTTCCGATGCCGAACAGCCGGAATCGCTGGCCGGGATCATGGGCGGCGAACATTCCGGCTGCACCGGGGAAACGACCGACGTCTTCCTTGAAAGCGCCTTCTGGGATCCGATCACGATCGCCGCGACCGGACGCGCGCTGAAGATCAATTCCGACGCGCGCTATCGCTTTGAACGCGGTGTTGACCCCGCCTTCACGCTGCCGGGGCTGGAACTGGCTACGCGGATGATCCTTGCCCTCTGCGGCGGCGAGCCGTCCGAGGTGGTGATGGACGGCGCGGTGCCCGACACGACCCGTCATTACCGGCTGGATGCGGGCCGGGTGCAGCGCCTTGTCGGCATGGACATCCCCGAGGCCGAACAGCGCCAGACGCTGACCGCGCTTGGCTTTGCCCTGTCCGGCAACCAGGTCACCCCGCCGTCGTGGCGCCCCGATATCCTGGGCGAGGCCGATCTGGTCGAGGAGGTGGCCCGCGTCGCCTCGCTGACCAGGCTCAAGGGCAAGCCGCTGTCGCGTGCCGTGCCGGGCGTGCCGAAACCGATCCTGACGCCCACGCAGATGCGCGAACGCGCGGCGCGGCGGACGCTGGCCGCGCTTGGCTACAATGAATGCGTCACCTACAGTTTCATCGACGGGCCTGCCGCGCAGATGTTCGGTGGCGGCAGCGATGCGGTGCGGGTCGAAAACCCGATCTCGTCCGAGATGACGCATCTGCGCCCCGACCTGTTGCCGGGCCTGCTGCGCGCGGCCGCCCGCAATCAGGCGCGCGGCTTCATGGATCTGGCCCTGTTCGAGGTCGGCCCTGCCTTCACCGGCGGCGAGCCGGGCGAACAGGACCTGCGCGCAACCGGCCTTCTGGTGGGCGCGAGCGCCCCGCGCGATCCCTATGGCTCGCGCCGCCCGGTCGATGTGTTCGATGCCAAGACAGATGTCGAGGCCGTGCTGTCTGCCCTTGGCGCCCCGGCCCGCGTTCAGATCACCCGCAAGGTCGATGCCTGGTGGCATCCGGGCCGGTCGGGCGTGATCGCCCTGGGGCCGAACGCCCTTGCCACTTTCGGCGAGGTTCATCCGCGCATCCTGAACGCGATGGGTGTGAAGGGCCCGGCGGTGGCCTTCACGGTCAACATCGGGGCCGTTCCGATGCCCAAGACCAGAACACCCACACGCCCGGCGCTGGCGATGTCCGACCTTCAGGCGGTTGACCGCGATTTCGCCTTCGTGATGGATTCCGGCGTCGAGGCCCTGGTTGCCGTGAACGCGGCACAGGGCGCCGACAAGGCCCTGATCGAAAGCGTCCGTGTCTTCGACCAGTTCATCGGCGAGAAGGCCGAGGCGCAGATGGGCGCAGGCAAGAAATCCGTGGCCCTGACGGTGCGCCTGCAACCCACCGAAAAGACCCTGACCGAAGCCGAGATCGAAGCCGTGTCCGCCAAGATCGTCGAGAAGGTCACGAAGGCCACCGGCGGCACCCTGCGCGGCTGAACCGCGCGGACCGTTCCGTTGCGTCACGCACCGGAATTGCCGCATTGAGTTCGAGGCGGGCCGGCGTAGTCTCGGCCCGTCATGGAGTTCGACTATATCATCTGCGGTGGCGGTTCGGCCGGTTCGGTCATGGCCGCGCGCCTTTCGGAAAACCCGGGCGTGACGGTCTGCCTGATCGAGGCGGGCGGCACCGGGCGCGACCTTTTGGTGCGTGCGCCCGCATTGGTCGCGGCGATGGTGTCAGGCCGCCCGCCGATTCACAACTGGGCCTTTCGCACGGCGCCGCAACCCGGCCTCGACGGGCGGCGGGGGTTCCAGCCGCGCGGCAAGGCGCTTGGCGGATCATCGGCGATCAATGCCATGCTCTATGTTCGTGGCCATCCTGCCGATTACGACGAATGGGCCGAATTGGGCGCGGATGGCTGGGACTGGCAATCGGTCCTGCCGTGGTTCCTGCGGGCCGAGGGCAATGCCCGCGGCGCGTCTGCCTTCCACGGGGCGCATGGGCCGCTTCAGGTTGGCGACCAGCAGCACCCTCGCGCCATCACCCGCGCCTGGCTTCAGGCCTGCGCCGAAAACCAGATCCCCCCGAACGACGATTTCAATGGCCCCCGGCAGGCAGGCTCGGGGCTTTATCAGGTGACGCAATTCCACGATGGCCCACGCCGGGGCGAACGCTGTTCGGCGGCGGCGGCCTATGTGCACCCCGCAATGAGCCGCCCGAACCTGACGGTTCTGACCCGTGCGCGGGTGGCGCGGATCACACTGGAGGGAAAGCGCGCAACGGGCGTCCTGCTGACGAACGGCAAGGCGCTGCGCGCCCGGTCCGAGGTGGTGCTTTGCGCCGGCGCATTCGGGTCGCCGCAGCTTCTGCTGCTGTCGGGGATCGGCCCCGAGGACGAGTTGCGCGCCCACGGGGTGCCGGTGGCCCACGCCCTGCCGGGCGTCGGGCAGAACCTGCAGGACCATCTGGATTACACCATAAGCTACCGCAGCCTGCGCCGCGATGTGGTCGGGCTTAACCCGCGGGGCCTGATGCGGATGCTGAAGGCGGGGCTGCGGTGGCGCCGGACGGGCGAGGGGCTCTTTGCCTCGCCCATGGCCGAAGGCGGGGCCTTCCTGTCTTCGCGCCCCGGTCTGGACGGCTCCGGGCTGGACCGCCCCGATCTGCAGTTCCATTTCGTCATCGGGATCGTCGATGACCACATGCGCAGGCTGCATGCGGCCGATGGCTATTCCTGCCATGTCTGCGTGCTGCGTCCGGCCTCGCGAGGATCGGTCGGGCTGCTGGATGCCCGCCCCGAAAGCCCGCCCCGGATCGACCCGGCCTTCCTGTCCGATCCGGCGGACCTGTCGGCCCTTATGGCGGGGGCACGGATCATGGAAAGGGTGATGGAGGCCCCGCCCCTCGCCCCTTGGCGCGGCGGTCGGCTTTATCCCCATGATGGCAGCGACGCAGCACTTGAGGCTGACATCCGCGCCCGCGCCGACACGATCTATCACCCGGTCGGCACCTGCAGGATGGGGCGCGACGACATGGCCGTGACAGACCCCGAGGGCCGCGTGCACGGCATGACGGGCCTGCGGGTCGCCGATGCCAGCCTGATGCCGCGCCTGATCGGCGGCAACACAAACGCCCCCACGATCATGATGGCCGAACGGATCGCTGCCGGCATCGGCACGCCCGGCTGAGCCCGGCCTTATCCGGCGTTCACTTGCGCGGCTTGGCCCGCCAGGTGTTCAGCCAGGCCCGGAACCGGCCCCAGACACCGGCCGCACGATCCTGCGCCTGATCCACGCGTTGTCCTGCCGCATCCATCGCCTCGGCCACATCCTCAAGCGCGGGGTCGATGGTGCGTTCGCGGAACTGCGCCCACATCCGCCACAAGAGGAACAGGATGAACAGCAGCGTCGTCAGGATGATGATGTTCACCCAGGGGATGATCCGCACATCGGGGCTTTCCACCTGTTTCACCGAAACCGCGTTCGGAAAGATCGTAAAGAACTCGTTGCGCCAGCCGTAATGCGTGATCGCGACCCATTTCGGCGCCTCGGCGGTAGAGACAAGCGCCTGCGCCTCGGCCTGGGTGTTGGAACTGTCGAGCTTGAAATAGGGCGGCCAGCCCCAGCCGGTATCCTCGTTGCGATAGACCATCGGCTTGCCGTCGGGCTGCACCGTCTGGACGAAGAAAACGTCGCGGTTGCCGCCGCCGGCGGTGCCCACATCCGGCTGCGCCCAGAAGATCGAATTCTCGCCGAAGTCGATCCGCCGGTTTTCGGTGCCGACGATGCGCACGATGTCGTTCTGCGGCAGCGTGTAATGCAGGAAGGAAAAGACCGTCAGCGCGATCAGGGCAAGGAGCGTCCATTTGACATAGCGCATGACGGGCCTCTCAGGCGAAGTTCAGAACATAGATCAGCACCAGCACGATCACGGCCGGGACAATGTAGATGAGCAGAAGGAGCCGTTTCCACAACCCCTTTTCGTAGGCGGCCATGCCTTCGGCGATGAAGGTATCGCGGTCGCCCTCGATCCCGCCGGCATCGAACTCTTCTTCCAGCGCCTCGCGCCGCAACGAACGGACATAGACATAGACCAGAAGGTAAATGACCGACAGGCCCAGAAAGCCGAACACGGCAAGGCGGATCCATCCGATGATCATCGTCTGTCCTTTCGTAGCGCGCCCCAGGGACCGACCAGATCGGCCATCGTGGGGGTGGGCTGGGGTTCGGGGCGGTCGCCCTCCTCCATGCCGGGTTCGGGGCCAAACAGCGCCGCCCGCGCGCCCTGCTTGTCGACCACGTATTCGCGTTCCAGGAAATCGGCCACATACTGCCGCTTTCGTTCGGACCAGCGGGCATAGGAAGCGTAGAACAGTTCCTTGTGGGTGATGAAAAGCTGCCGCACATCCAGGGGCGCCAGTTCCGCCAGCAGCATGTTGACCAGATCGCGGTCGGCATGGGGCCGGGCGCGCAGCGTATAGAAATAGGCCGGATGTTCCGAGGTGATGCGCGGCCAGGCACCGCCGCCCTCGACCCAGCGCAAGAGATCCGCAAGGCCCAGGAATTCGTCCGGCAACCCCTTTCCCAGACGGTGCGCGATCTTGCGCAGGTCGCTGCGGGTGGCGTTGCCCAGATCGAGGTCCAGCGCGTCGGCGGCATCGACCAGGATGAAATCCATCTTCTGCCGCAAGACCGCGGCCGCATCCATCCCGCGCGCCTTGACGATGGGTTCGACGAACTCGTTGATTTCGAGGAATTCGGCGATGTGGTTCCTTTGCGTCAGGTCCATCACCGGGGCGATCGGCATCTGCCCCAGCGACGCGCGCGGCAGGGTCGAGATCACGCCCGACAGTTTCGCGCGCTGAAAGACGTAGAGCCCGCCAAAATGCGAGGTCCAGAAGTTCGGCTGCTCGAAGGTCATCCGGGGCAGGTGGATCGGCACGCGGGTCACGTCGCCTGTTTTCTTGGCCAGCCCGATCATCTCGGCGATCAACAGGTCATCGCGCCAGCCATCGGGTTCGGTGCGGAACCGTTCGATCAGCCGCGCAAGCTTGCCCGCATCGGCCACATGACCGCCGATCGTGTCGGCCTCCACCGTGATCTGGCGGATGTCCAGAAGCCGCGCGGGCGATGAGACTTCATAAACGGAATTCTGCAGCTCCCCCGCCACCGCATCGCGGGCGGTCAGGGCGAACAACTGCGCCTCGTTCTGATCGATGAACTGTCGCAGGATGCCGCGCGAGGTGGAAAACTTGATGTTCAGAAGCGGCGCGTTCTTCTGCGCCGTGGTCAGAAGGATGAACTGCCGGTTGCATCCGTTGGGATTGAGGTAAAGGTCATCGCCCAGCTCGTCGCCCACTTCCGGGGAATAGCCCGAGACATCGATGTGGAAATCGGCCAGCTTCGTCTGCTTGCCCGTCAGATGCGCCAGGGCCCGGTTATAGCGCTCCACCAGCGCGGGCGAAGACACCTCGACGAGGTTCCCGAACATCAGGCCTTTCTGGATGAGGCGTTTCATGTCCAGCCCTCCCCGCACGGGCGGCGCCGGACCGAGGGGGGCGCGACAGCACCTGCCTGGAGGGCGGGCGGGCGCTGCCCGTGCTGGTGCACGGGCGGGGCATCTCCCGGACGTTGCGAGCAGATATTCACCCCCGCCCCTCCAGATACCGCCGTTTGGCCTCTTCCATCCGGCGCATGTCGCGCACCGCGTTTTCGATGGCGACCTCGTCGGATTTGTCGGCATAGCGGAATTCGCTGTCCGCGTAGCGGTTCACTTCCTGAATGACCATCTCGACCGTGATGGGCGTCATCAGCCCGCGGATCATGGCGAGTTTCTCGTCATAGGGTTTGAACAGGAACAGGTCGGGGTTTTCCATCCAGTCGTCGGGCAGTTCGAAATCCATCGCCCGCACCTTCACCGCATCCGTGATGTTCTTGATCGCGCGGCCGGTGAACCGTTCATCCGCCTCCTGGATGGCCTTCAGATAGCGGCCGATCTTGGCGATGGTATCAAGCGGCCCGATCTCGGCCGCGACCTTTTCCCAGACGCGGATCAGCCCTTCCTCATGCGGGCGGGAATGGCCCTCGAAACTGGCGGCAACGGCGCGCTTGATTTCCTGCGCGGCGAAAAGATCGTGATCGCCCAACGGGATCTGATGGTTCTTGCCCATCAGAAGCGACAGGATGTCGATGTAATCCTCACGCGTTTGCGGGCCATCGACCAGAAACCGCGCCCCCGCGCGCTGGCGCAGCGCATCATCCACATTCTCGGGGTAGTTCGAGAACATCCCGAAGGTGCAGTTGCCCCGCACGACCGTATTGGCCCCGGCGAAGGCCTGCATGAAGACGGCCGTCACCTCTTGCTGGCCGGCGCTGGACTGGCGGTCGCCGCGCTTGCCGGCGACCTGGTCGATATCGTCGATCGTGCCAAAGCCGATCACGTTCGGGTCAAGCACATTGTCGATGAAGGCCTTGGCGTTCTGGCCCGACTTGCCCTGATAGCTGTCGATCTGGTCGATGCTGAAATTCTGATAGCGGAACGGATAGCCCGCGACCTTGCAGTAATCGTTCAGTAGCCCCGCCATCATCTGGATCAGCGTGGTCTTGCCCGTGCCCGGCTTGCCGTCCCCCATGAAGGTGAAGATGAACCCACCCAGTTCGGCAAAGGGGTTCATCCGTCGCTCGAAATCATAGGCCATCAGCATCTTGGACAGGCGCAGCGACTGATACTTGGCGATGTGGTTGCCCACCACCTCATGCGGTTTCTTGAACTGCATGGTCAGCGCGGTGCCCTTGGCCGTGCGCGCGGGCTTGAAGCCCGACAGCGTCAGGTCATCGGCCTCGACCCGCCAGCTTGCCGCACCGAACCAGGCCGCGCGGGGCACGCCTTCGGCGCGGGCGGCGACGCGTTCCATCAGCGCCTCGACAAAGGCCGCGACAGTCGCGACCAGACGCGCATCGTCCGAGGCAAGCGCCGCGATGTCCTGATCCAGTTCCCAAAGCGCCCCCTGCAGGGCGAGGGGGGCATTGTCGGTCAGCACTTCCTCGACCGCGCCGACCTCGACGGTGGTTTCCCCCATGTGCGGCGACAGAAGGAACGCGGTCGCATTGGCGAAGACATGCAAGGAAATCAGCGCCTCGGCCGCCAGCAGATCGGTGAATTCGGCCCGCCGCGCCTCGGGCAGGCGGCCTTCGAGATTGGCCTTTTTCAACTCTGCCAGCGCAGAACCCTGGGCAAAGCCCTCTCCCATGGCCAGCGCGATCGACAGCGCGCGGCGCAGCGCGGCGAGGACATGTGCCTGCTGCGGCGTGGTCAGCCCGTCGCCAAGGCCCTCGACCCGCTCGATCACCCGCACCCCGCCCGGCCGCGCGGTGGACCGCGCCGCCATCCCCGGCACCGTCGACCGAAAGCGGGGACGCGTGCCGATGCCGGGCGAACGTTCCGGCTGCGTTTCGGTCGTCACGGGCCTGGCAAGCCGGGGGGCGTGGTCGAAACCGGTCAGAAGGTCAAGCGCCGCGCCGTAATGGGCGCGGATGGCGTCTTCCTTCAGTTCCATCGTGTCGCGAGTCGTCATCTGAAATCACCTCGTCGAAATCAGGCGGCCACCCGCCCCCACCACGAATTTCCGCACATCGGCAAAACCGGGCGGCTTCTTTTCCACCAGCGCCTGAAACGGGCGCTCGGGCAGAACGATCATGCGTTCGGTGCGGGTGGCGCCGGTGTCGGCACCCCGGCCTGCAAATGGGTCCAGCGTGAAGATCTGCCGGTCCACCTTGGAAAACCAGCCATCCTGCACGCTTTCCTCACGCTCTGAAACCAGATCCTCCACCGTCCAGACCAGCGCCCAATCCTGCCCTTCGGGCGCGTTGGCCATGGCCAGCACATCGGCGATGGGGCCCGATTGAAGGGTAAAGCTGTGCGAATACATCGGGCCAAGGTGGATGCGCCGCAGCCGTTTCGGGTGCAGATCGTCGAAATCCTTGTCAAAGCCCTGCGCGATGGTCAGAAGCTTCAGCCCGCCCGAGGATTGCGCCATCAGATGCGATTGCACCCTCGGCCAGCGCCGGTCGTCCTTGGGCAGGGGCGCACGGCCTGAATCCTCGACATCCAGAAGGTAGACGACCGGCAGGTTCACCTGCAGGTCATAGACCGCCCAATGCACCAGATAGCGCCGCCGTTCGCCCTGATTGCCCAGCCATTGGGCATCAGGGTCGTTCCGGGGCCAGAAGGGCGTGCCGGTCAGCAGGTCTTCGTAGTAAAGCCGCTGCGACAGGGCGAACTGCAACTGGCTGGGGATCGACAGATCGCCCACGATCTGGCGGATCATCCGGTCCTTCAGTTCGGCGATCGAGGCCATGCCGGCCAGATGCGCGCTGGCCTGCTGCGCATCGACCGCCATCTGCATCAGTTCCTGCGCCACCGGGAATCCGCTTTCGTGCCGGTCGAAGGTGGGGCGGCCCGGCACCGGCCCTTCGACCCGGCCCGTCATCAGATATTTGTGCGACAGCGCCCGGAACGTCGTGGCCAGCCGCGAGACATAGGCCCCCAGCACCCGCGCCTCGAGCTTCGAGATGCGGCCTTCGGCTTCCAGTTCCGCCGCGACGCGCGCCAGATGGGCGGTGATCGACTGGAACTTCGCGAAATACCGCCGCGCGACGGCGGTATCGTGCAGTTCGGTATGGTCTTCGGTCAGATGGGTTGCCACCTGTCATTCACCATACTGGTTCTTGTCGTGCTTTTCGACGATGGCGGCAAAGCGGCGGGCAAAGCGTTCGTCCGCCTTGGCCTTGGCCTCAAGGATCTTGCGGGCAAAGACCATGTGATCTTCATGCGCCTCCATCATCTCGGCCATGCGTTCGTTCGTCGCCGTGCCGATGGCGGCCATCGCGGCCTGCGCTTCCTGATCCGTCTTCACGCCGATCTCGTTGATACGGTGGGCCACGTCCTGCTGCTGCGCGGTCTTCAACGACGACGTCAGCGCATCATACAGCACCACGCGTTGCTTTGTATCGGTCTGCAGCTTGTTGATAAGCACAAGCTGGGTCGCGGCCTGGTTGGTCAGGCTGTCCACCCATGTCTTGCCTTTCTCGATATAGCGTTCCAGCGTCTGGGATTTGGCCAGCTTCACCTGTTCGTCCTGCACCATCGCGTTGTAGCGCGCGTTCAGCTCGGCCAGTTCGGTTTCAAGCCGCGTGCGGGCGGCGGCGTCCTGTTCAACGGAAATGCGGTTTTCAAGTTCGATGATCTTCGGGTCCATCCCCGCGATCTCGGCCCGGACCGCCTCGAGTGCGCCGACCGTTTCCTCGCGTTCGGTCAGCGTCTGCGAAAGGTTGCCCTCGACCTTGGTCTTCTGGCCGTTCAGCAGGTCAAGCTGGCCCTGAAGCAGCTTCACGATCACGTCGGATTTGGAAATCAGGTCCTGCAGCTTGGAATCGATCGACGCCTCGCGCAGCCGTTCCTGGCGCATCGATTCCGATTTCGCGGACGAAAAGATGCCGATGAAGCTTTCCATCCCGGTCTTCGACCGCATCTCGTCGAAGTCCTTCGAAAAGCCTGCCGTCACATCATCCAGCCCCATGATGAGTTCCGCGATGTTCGCGTTCATCAGTTCGGTATGCTTGTGGACATCCTCAAGCGTGGCGTTTTCCACGTCGATGGCCGCCTCGCCCGCCGCAAGCTTTGACCGCGCGGCCTCGATCCGGCTGGTGATGGCACTGATCTTGGCCTGCGCCTCTGCGACCTGCGCCTGGCTTTCCTTGATCTGAGCGTCGAAATCGGCCATTGAGCCCTCCGATGTAAATACATTTCACATATGGGTGAGCCAACTTGCCCTGTCCAGTGCCCCGGCACAGATCGTATCTGTTGGCACCGACACCGCGCCGACCCGGCCCGCTGGTTTCACCCTGCGACAGAAGCCGCCGCCAATGCAATTTGAAACTGCGGGAATACCCCCTGAAACCGCCTTGCCGCACAACGGATTTGCCCCCTAATCTTGCCCATGCCCAAGTCGCTGACAGACCGTGAAACCGCCCTGCTGGCCGCCATCGCCGCGCGCGAGGACGATCTGGTGCGTCTGACGCAGGATCTGATCCGGATTCCCACCCTGAACCCGCCGGGCCTGAACTATCGCGAGATCTGCGAATACCTTGCGGCGCGGCTGATGCCCGAGGGCTTCGAACTATCGTTGATCCGGGCCGAGGGCGCGCCCGGCGACAGCGACACCCATCCCCGCTGGAACCTGATCGCGCGACGCGAGGGGGCACGGCCCGGCGACTGCGTGCATTTCAACAGCCACCACGATGTGGTCGAGGTCGGCCACGGCTGGACCCGCGATCCCTTTGGGGCCGAGCGCGACGGCGACCGCATCTATGGCCGCGGGTCCTGCGACATGAAGGGGGGGCTTGCCGCCTCGATCATCGCGGCCGAGGCATTCATCGCCACATTCCCCGATTTCGCGGGTGCGATCGAAATCAGCGCCACCGCGGACGAGGAATCGGGCGGCTATGGCGGGGTGGCGTGGCTTGCCGAACGGGGATGGTTCGCGCCCGAACGGGTGCAGCATGTCATCATCCCCGAACCCCTGCACAAGGACCGCATCTGCCTTGGCCATCGCGGCGTCTGGTGGGCCGAGATCGAAACCCATGGCCGCATCGCGCATGGGTCGATGCCCTTTCTGGGCGACAGCGCGATACGTCACATGGGCGCGGTGCTGGCGGAAATCGAAGACAGGCTTTACCCGCATCTTGCGACAAAGCGCACCGCCATGCCCGTGGTGCCCGAAGGCGCGCGCGCGTCGACCCTGAACATCAACTCCATCCACGGCGGCGAACCGGAACCCGAACCCGGCTATACTGGCCTGCCCGCGCCCTGCGTGGCCGACCGCTGCCGCATCATCATCGACCGCCGCTTCCTGATCGAGGAAGCCCTGCCCGAGGTGAAGGCCGAGGTGACGGGCCTGCTTGACCGGCTGGCAGAAACCCGGCCGGGATTCAGCTATGCGATCCGCGACCTGTTCGAGGTGCAGCCGACGATGGCCGACCGCGAGGCGCCCGTCGTCCGCACCACGGCGGCGGCGATCGAACGCGTGCTGGACAGGATGCCTGATTTCGTCGTCTCGCCCGGCACCTACGACCAGAAACACATCGACCGCATCGGACGGCTGAAGAACTG
The DNA here is from genome assembly GCF_004799285.1 of Aliigemmobacter aestuarii. Classification (GTDB taxonomy): domain Bacteria; phylum Pseudomonadota; class Alphaproteobacteria; order Rhodobacterales; family Rhodobacteraceae; genus Aliigemmobacter; species Aliigemmobacter aestuarii. Next base: position 233,163 of record NZ_SSND01000002.1, read on the forward strand.
CATCGCCTACGGGCCGGGGCTGTTGCATCTGGCACACCAGCCCGACGAATGGGTGGGGATCACCGACATGATGGACAGCGCCCGCGTCATGGCGCTTGTCCTGGCCGATCTGCTGGGCGGTCCTGCCGACGCTTAGCCGGTTTGCCCCGCTTCACGGCCTGTGGTAACGCAGACCGATAGCGCTAACGACCAGTGGACAGGCCCATGACCCGGATCACCCGCCTTCTGCCCGACACCCGCTTCGGCCTGGGCGAAGGCCCGGTCTGGGATGACCGGGCGCAGGTCCTGTATTTCGTCGACATCGCCGCGCGCGCCCTGCACCGCCTGGACCCGGAAACGGGCGCCCACACATCCTGGGCATTCGACGAAAAGATCTCGTGCCTCGGTCTGACCGAGGGGGATGGCATCCTTGTGTCGGGCCAATCGGGGCTTTGGCTTCTGAACCCGGCGGATGGCAGCCGCGCCTTGCGCTTTCCGATCCCCGCCCTGCCCGCCGACATGCGCACAAATGACGGCAAGGTCGGGCCGGATGGTTGTTTCTGGGTCGGCACGATGACCGACAGCGACACACGCGGCCCGGACGGGTTCCTGATGCGGATCGCGCCCGACGGCGAGGTGCGGGTCGTGCTGAAGGGTTTGACCACCCCGAACGGTCTGGGCTGGTCGGCGGATGGCGCGCGCCTCTACTACGCCGAAACCCGCGACAGGACAGTGGACCTGTTCGATGTGGGCGTGGATGGCGCGCTGTCGAACCGCCGCCGCTTTGCCGACATACCCGCCGATTGCGGCCGCCCGGACGGCGCGGCCTTCGACGCCGAAGGCCATTACTGGGTGGCGGGAATAGACGCGGGCCGGGTCAACCGGATCGCGCCGCATGGGCGGATCGCTTCCCATGTCGACCTTCCCACGCCGATGGTGACGATGCCCTGCTTCGGCGGCCCGGACCTTCGCACGGTCTTTGTCACCTCACTGATCCGCAAGGGCGCGGACGACCCGCAGGCAGGCGGGCTGTTCAGCTTTCGCGCGCCGGTCGCGGGCCGCCTGCCCCATAGGTTCAAAATCCGTGGGAATTTGATCTAGGTCATTATTCCTTCCGGGTTACTGGTGAAAAGCTGACGCCATATCGAAACGCGTTTGCGCCAGTCCTAGCATTTCGATTAATCATTTTCCCTGTTGCCAGTGCCCATGTCCGGGATGACGCGCGAACTCCCTGCAGGAGGAGTCGGCAATGGTATCCTTGATCAATGGTCTCGGCGGAACGGTCGGGTTTGGCGAAAATGAACTCTACAGGAATGACGATGGCTATTCGACCGCCATCGACATCACCTCGGTGTTCCAGAACGGGCTGAATTTCTTCGGCACCCGTTACGACAACATGTATGTCAACACCAACGGGTCGGTCACGTTCAACTTCGGCCTGTCCACATACACGCCGACGACGATCACCTCGGCCACCTACGCCGGGCTGTTTCCCTTCTGGGCGGATGTGGACACCCGCAGCGGCACGTCGTCGATCACCCCCGGCGGCACCTCCAAGGGCACGAACCTTGTCTATTGGGATATCGCCCCGGGGCGCGACCGGATCGTGATCACCTGGGATGACGTGGGGTACTACAGCTACCAGACCGACAAGCTGAACGCCTTCCAGATCGTCATCACCGACCTGTCCGACCGGACCGGCTATCGCGACGGCGATTTCATGTTCGAATACCGCTATGAAACGCTCAACTGGACGACCGGTTCGGCCAGCGGCGGGGTGAACGGCCTTGGCGGGAACATCGCCCGCGCCGGGTGGTCGGCCGCGAACGGGCTGAACTTCTTCGAGATGCCGGGATCGGGTAACCAGACCGGCGCGCTGACCTGGGACACCCGCGCCGGCAACACCGGCACCGATGGCCTGTGGCGCTTTGTCGTGCGCAATTCCTCGGCCGGCGATGACCGGATCACCGGCGGCGCGAGCGATGACGTGATCGACGGCGGGGCGGGCAACGACTCGCTCAATGGCGGTCTGGGCGGCGACTACCTTGCCGGTGGCCTGGGCAACGACCTGCTGATCGGCGGGGCGCAGAACGATTATCTGGTGGGCGGACCGGGCCGGGATTCCCTTTACGGCAAACGCGGCAACGACGTGCTGAACGGCGGTCTGGGCAATGACCTGCTGAACGGCGGCCTTGGCAAGGACTGGGCCGAATTCACCGATGCCGCCGCCCGCGTGAACCTGGCCCTGACCGGCCGCCAGAACACCGGAAACGGCTATGACCGGCTTGTCAGCATCGAGAACCTGCTGGGCAGCTCCTTCGACGACGTGCTGCGCGGCAACGGGCGGGCCAATGTGATCGACGGCCGCGCCGGGAACGACAAGATTTTCGGCAAGGGCGGGAACGACCGGCTGATCGGCGGCGACGGGGCGGATACCGTCTATGGTGGCAGCGGTAGCGACAAGTTCATCTTCGCCGAACTGAACGACATCAGCACGGGCGAGAAGATAGGCGACTTCCAGCATGGCATCGACAAGATCAACCTGCGCCCGATCGCCGAGGATCTGGATTTCATCGGTCGCGCCGCCTTCACCGGCGATGCGGGCGAGGTCCGCTTCAACCGCGCGCAGACGCAGCTTGAAATCGACTCCACCGGTGACGGTGTTGCCGATTACATCATCGACCTGCCGCGCGTGACGCTGTTCACCGCGATTGACATCCTGGTGTAACGCAGGCCCTCTCGGGGGCAGGAAACCATGCGAAGGGGCGCGGACGATCCGCGCCCCTTCCGCTTGCCGGGGGCGCAAGCCCCCTTCCCCCCGGCTTCGGCTTTCGGCTAGGAATGGGCCATGACATGGACGCTGCCAAATATCCTGACCCTGCTGCGCCTCTTCGCCGCGCCCGGCGTTGCGGTCATGTTTCTGTATTTCCACCGCCCCTGGGCGGATTGGCTGGCACTTGCGCTGTTTGTCGGCGCGGCGATCACCGATTTCTTTGACGGCTACCTCGCGCGCCTGTGGAAGCAGGAATCGAAGTTCGGCGCCATGCTGGACCCGATCGCCGACAAGGCGATGGTGGTCATCGCCCTTGTCATCATCACCGGATATTCCGGCATGAACCCCTGGCTGATCCTGCCTGTCACCGTGATCCTGTTCCGCGAAGTCTTCGTGTCGGGTCTGCGGGAATTCCTGGGCTCCACCGCGGGGCTGCTGAAGGTCACGAAACTGGCCAAGTGGAAGACCACCGCGCAGATGGTGGCGATCGCTGTCCTGTTCCTTGGCACCGGCCTCGAACATCTTGAGGGGATCGCCCGGCAGGGTCTGACGCCGGAACAATATGCCGACCTCGTCTCGCAGGGGCAGGCCGATCCGATCCGCTCTTGCGGGGTTCGGGGCTGTTCCTCCTATGCCACCCTCGCCGGGCTCGGATTGATCTGGATCGCGGCCATCCTCACCTTTCTGACCGGCTGGGACTATTTCCGCAAATCCCTGCCCTACCTGAAGGATGGCGCATGAAGACGATCGAGGTTCTCTATTTCGCCTGGGTGCGCGAACGAATCGGCCTGCCGCGTGAAACTGTGACGACCGAAGCGGCCACAGTCGCCGATCTGGTGGCGGAACTTTCCGCCCGTGAAGACCGCTACGCGCTGGCGTTCTCGGACCTTTCTGTGCTGCGCGTGGCACTGGATCAGGACCTGTCGGATTTCTCCGCCCCGCTCGACGGTGTGCGCGAGGTGGCCTTCTTCCCGCCCATGACCGGGGGCTGATCCGATGCGCCTCTCGGTCCAGTCCGCCCCCTTCGATCTTGGCGCCGAGGCCAATGCCTTTGCCGCCGCGCAGACCGGCGCCGGTGCCGTAGTGACCTTCACCGGCATCGTGCGCGACAACGCAGGCACGCTCGCCGCGATGGAAATCGAACATTACCCCGGCATGACCGAACGCGCGATCGGGCAGATCCTGGATCAGGCGATGGCGCGCTGGTCGCTGTCGGACGCGCTGGTGATCCACCGGCACGGACGACTGGCAGCGGGCGAGCCGATCATGATGGTGGCGACAGCGGCCCCGCATCGCGCCGATGCCTTCGCCGCGGCCGAATTCCTGATGGATTACCTGAAATCCCGCGCGCCCTTCTGGAAGAAGGAAATCGGCACCGACGGCGCGGCCTGGGTCGCCGCGAAGGACGAGGACGAAGCCGCCCTTACCCGCTGGTGAAGGCCTCGCGCCAGACGGGCTGCGGAAAGCCCGGAAGCGGCGTGGCCGCATGCACGGCCCGCGCGATCGCCCGCGCAAGGCAGGTCGCGGCCGCATGGCCGATCTGGAAGGCATCCCGCAGCGGATCCTCCAAGGGCCGCGCGCCCGTCGCCGCGGCAAAGACCAGATCACCGTCCAGCGGCGTGTGGCTGGGCAGGATGGCCCGCGCCATGCCGTCATGGGCCGCCGTCGCCATGCGCTGCGCCCCGGCCTGGTTCAGCGCCGCGTCGGTCGCCACGATCGCGATGGTGGTCGCCTCGCCCATCCGCTTGCGCGGCACCGGATCGTCCGGCGGCGGAAAGGACGCGGGCAGGCCAAGCCCGCCGAATTCGGCCGCCAACTCCCAGGGCGCGGACCAGAAATGCGGCCCCTCGCCCACCGTGACCGACCCGAGCGCATTGACGGCAACCAGCGCGCCCACCGTGATCCCGCTGTCCAGCACCGCCGAGGCCGAGCCAAGCCCCCCCTTCCACCGCCCGGTCATCGCGCCATAGCCCGCGCCCGCCGTGCCGAGGGCGAAATCCGTCCCGGCGGCGGCCAGCGCCGCGCGGCCCAGTCCGCGATAGGGGTTCTCCGTCCAGCCCTTGTCGCCCCCGTTCAGGAGATCGAACAGGATCGCCCCGGGCACGATCGGCACCCGCTGATCGCCCACGGCAAAGCCGCGCCCCGCCGCGCGCAGGGCATCGGCCACCCCCGAACAGGCATCAAGCCCGAACGCCGAACCACCCGACAGGACCAGCGCATCGACTTCCTGCACGAGCCGGTCGGGCGCAAGAAGATCCGTCTCGCGCGTGCCCGGTGCGCCGCCCATCACATGCACCGCCGCCGTGAAGGGCCTGCTGGCCGTCAGCACCGTCACCCCCGAGCGGAGCGCCGCATCCTCGGCATTGCCCACCCACAGCCCCGCCACATCGGTGATCAGGTTTCGCGATCCGGTCTTCATCCTGCTGCCTTTCACCTGGTGGCAAGTATCCTCGGGGGTGAGCCGCCGCAGGCGGCAAGCGGGCAGACAGCCCCCTTGCCCGATTTTTCGCCGAAAAATCGGCGCCAACCAAGCCCGAACCGCGCCCTTGCCAAATGTCACGGGTCAGGGCATGTTCCCGCCTGAGCCGCGGCGATGGCGTCGCCGCAGGGGCCGCCATGCGCGCCCTGACGCTTGCGGAACCACCGCCACCGTCCTGTACGCCGGGACCTTTCGGGGTCCCGCAAAGGGCGGACCCCGTTCAAAGGGGTCTGACAATGACGCTCATCCGTCCCGAAATGTATCGCTATCACAATGGCGGCGCCAAGGATGCACTGCCCTTCTCGGTCGAGGAATACGAAGACCGGCTTGCCGGCCTGCGCGACATCATGGACATGCACGGCCTCGATGCGGTCGTGCTGACCTCGATGCACAACGTCGCCTATTACTCGGGCTTCCTCTACTGCTCGTTCGGGCGCCCCTATGCCTGCGTCGTCACGAAGACCGAATGCGTGACGATCAGCGCCGGCATCGACGCGGGCCAGCCCTGGCGCCGTTCGGTGGGCGACAACATCACCTATACCGACTGGAAGCGCGACAATTTCTGGCGCGCCGTCGCCTCGGTCACGGGCACCGGCAAGTCCATCGGCTGCGAGGCCGATCACCTGACGCTGGAACGGTCGGAAAAGCTGAACGCCTTCCTGCAACCCAAGCGCGGCATGGACATCGCGCCGGCGACGATGGAACAGCGGATGCGCAAGTCGCCCGCCGAAATCGCGCTGATCAAGCATGGCGCGAACGTGGCCGATGTCGGCGGCTACGCCATCCGCGAAGCCGTCCGCGAGGGCGCGACCGAGCTTGAGGTCACGATGGCCGGGCGTGACGCGATGGAACGCGAGATCGCAAAGCGCTTCCCGGACGCGGAATATCGCGACACCTGGGTCTGGTTCCAGTCGGGTCTGAACACCGACGGCGCACACAACCCGGTGACGAACCGCAAGCTGAAGCGCGGCGATATCCTGTCGCTCAACTGCTTCCCGATGATCTCGGGCTATTACACGGCGCTGGAGCGCACCATGTTCGTGGGCGAGGTCGATGACGCCAGCCTGAAGATCTGGGAAGCCAACGTCGCCGCCCATGAATACGGGATGAGCCTGCTGAAACCCGGCGCCTCCTGCGCCGAGGTGACGCACAAGATCAACGAGTTCTTCGCCGAACGCGACCTGCTGCAATACCGCACCTTCGGCTATGGCCACTCGTTCGGCGTCCTGTCGCATTACTACGGCCGCGAGGCCGGTCTGGAACTGCGCGAGGATATCGATACGGTGCTGGAACCCGGCATGGTGATCTCGATGGAGCCGATGCTGACCATCGCCGACGGCGAACCCGGCGCGGGCGGATACCGGGAACATGACATCCTCGTCATCACCGAGGATGGAAACGAGAACATCACCGGCTATCCCTACGGCCCCGGCTTCAACGTCGTGGGTTGAACCGGTCCGCGTGCCCCGTTGGCACAGCGCGCCCCCAGGCGCCGCCGACGGGTGCCCGAAACCGCGGCCGTCACGCGAAAGTGTGCCGCCGGATGTTACAATCCGGCGGCATTCGTGAACGCAGTCAGGCCCAAAGGCTTGACGCCGCATGACCGGAGGGGGTTCTTAGGGGGACTCTTGAGAATCCGGGAAATCTGTCGTGGATCGTACCATTACCCGTCGAACAGCCCTGATGGGCCTTGCCTCCCTTGCCGCCTGCACGCAGGTGCCAAGCGGACCGGTGCTCCTGCCGGCAGTGCCCGGATATGAAGAGATCGATGACGTCGATTTCGTCATCCCCGGCGTGAACCCAGCCTACCTTCAGGGCACCAACCGCCGGGTCGAGGTCGCCTACACCGGCCCGGACGGCCCTGGCTCCATCGTGGTCGACCCCTACGCACGGCGGCTCTACTTCGTGACCGGCCCGCTTCGGGCCTGGCGCTATGGCATCGCCGTGGGCCGCGCGGGGCTTGGCTTCACCGGCACCGGCACGATCCAGCGCAAGGAACGCTGGCCGAGCTGGACGCCGACCAAGAACATGATCCGCACCTTCCCCGAGATGTATGCCGAATATGCGGGCGGCCTGCCCGGCGGCCTGTCGAACCCCCTGGGTGCGCGGGCGCTCTATCTCTATCGCGGCGGGCGCGACACCTATTACCGCATCCACGGCACGAATGAACAATCCTCGATCGGTCGCGCCACCTCGGCGGGCTGCATCCGGCTGTTCAACCAGGACATCATCCACCTGTTCAACCAGGTGCCACTGGGCAGTTTCGTCCGGGTTCGGTCCTTGCAGGAATCGCTGGAACAGGAAGGCGCCTACATGGACGACGCCGAGGGCCGCGCCGTGCCGGTCGATCCGGCCGCGTCAGAGGCGATCGCCCGTGCCAACGCGGCCGCAAAGGGATACGTGCTGCGCTGACATGCGTCAGCTACGGATCACGTAATCCTTCAACGTGGTTTCCACGACCTCCCAGGTGCCTTCGAAACCGGGACGGATGATATAGCTGTCGCCCGCGCGCAGCGTGGTGGCGCGGCCCGTCGCGTCGGTCAGGATCGAAACGCCTTCGAGGATCCGGATGTATTCCCATTCGGCATAGCTGATCCGCCACTTGCCGGGGGTGGATTGCCACAGGCCGCAATAAAGCCCGTCGACCTCTTCGAGGTTCCAGGTCGTGTGGACGGGGTCGCCCGCGATCACCTTTTCAGGCGCGGGGCGTTCGACTTCGGGATCGGTTCCTTGCCGTGTCACGGGCAGCAGCAGTTCGGGCATCCGGGGCTCCTTCATGATCTGCACGCATAGCGCACGGACCGGGCCGGTCGGTCAAGCCACTCCCGCGCCAGAGGTCACGCCGCAATGCAGCGCAACATAATTGCTGGCACAGCGCCGGTGCGGCAAGTATAAGCGACTCAACGGTTCCTCGCGAGGGAGTGAGCAAGCAATGAGCGCGAACAGCCCCGTCCGCCCGGTCCTGCCCGCCGACATCAAGGCCCGCAAGGGCGCCGCGCCGCTGGTCTGCCTGACCGCCTACACGACGCCCGTCGCCCGTCTGGTCGATCCGCATTGCGACATTGCGCTGGTGGGCGACAGCCTTGGCATGGTGCTGCACGGCCTGCCCTCGACCATCGGCGTGACGATGGAAATGATGATCTTTCACGGGCGCGCCGTGGTGCGCGGCCTGCAGAAGGCGATGCCGGTCATCGACATGCCCTTCGGCAGCTACGAGGAAGGCCGCGAACAGGCCTTCCGCAACGCCGCACGGCTGATGGCGGAAACCGGCGCGCCCGCGGTCAAGCTGGAAGGCGGGCAGCACATGGCCGAAACCATCGCCTTCCTGACCGCGCGCGGGGTGCCGGTGATGGCCCATGTCGGGCTGACGCCGCAGGCGGTCAACACATTGGGCGGCTACAAGGTGGTGGGCCGCGAGGCCGAGGCCGACCGCGTCATGGCCGACGCCCGCGCGGTGCAGGATGCCGGCGCTTTTTCCGTCGTTCTGGAAAAGGTCCCCGAAGGTCTGGCCGGACGGATCACACAGGCGCTGGACATCCCCACCATCGGCATCGGCGCAGGGGTGAAATGCGACGGCCAGATCCTTGTGGTGGACGACATGCTGGGGCTCTTCACCGAATTCCGGCCGAAGTTCGTCAAGCGCTATGCCAACCTCGGACAGATGGCCGATCAGGCGATCGCCGATTACGCCGCCGAGGTGCGCGCGCGAACCTTCCCCGCCGCCGAACACGCCTTCCCCGACGTCCTTCCCGCGAAGGGCGCGAAATCGTGACAACGATCCTGCGGACCGTCGCGGACCTGCGCACCGAGGTGCGCGCCTGGAAGGCCCAGGGCAAGACCGTGGGCGTGGTGCCGACGATGGGCGCGCTGCACGATGGCCACCTGAGCCTCGCGCGTCGCGCACGGGCCGAATGCGACCGGGTGATCGTGACGATCTTCGTCAACCCGATGCAGTTCAACAACCCCGAAGACCTGAAGAAATACCCTCGCACCGAAGAGGCGGATGCCGCGTTGCTGCGCAGCGTCGGGGTGGAACTGATCTTCGCCCCCGCCCCCGAGGAGGTCTATCCCGAGGGCTTTTCCACGACGGTTTCCGTTGCGGGCGTGTCCGAACCCCTGGAAGGCAAGATGCGTCCGGGGCATTTCGACGGCGTCGCCACCGTGGTCACGAAACTCTTCGGCATGACGATGGCCGACCGCGGCTATTTCGGCCAGAAGGACTGGCAGCAGTTGCAGGTCGTGCAGAAACTGGTGCGCGACCTGAACCTGCCGATCACCATCGTCGGCTGCGAAACCATCCGCGAGCCGGACGGGCTTGCCATGTCCTCGCGCAATGTCCGCCTGACGGACGCGGGCCGCCGCATCGCCCCGGTGTTCTACGCCGCCATCACGGCCGCCGCCGAGGATATCCGCGCCGGTCAGTCGGACCGGATGGCGATCCGCGAGGCGGCGGTGACGATGCGCGACGCCGGGTTCGAGCGGGTGGAATACATCGAATTGCGCGATGCCGAAACGCTTCTGCCCTCGCACGATCCCACGCGACCGCGCCGGATGCTGGCCGCAGCCTGGCTGGACGGCGTGCGCCTGATCGACAACATCCCCGTGTGATACGCGCGGACAAATGGGGGCTATCTGCCCCCGGCTTTCCTCAACCTTTGGCGTGAAAGAAATCGTGGATCGTGCGGGCCATCGTTTCGCTGATGCCATCCACGGCCATCAGATCGGCAAGGCCCGCCCGCGACACGGCCTTGGCGCTGCCGAAATGGGCCAAAAGCGCCCGCTTGCGCGCAGCCCCCACGCCCGGCACGTCGTCAAGAGGTGTCGCGCCCACGGCCTTGGCACGTTTCGCGCGATGCGCGCCGATCGCCCAGCGATGCGCCTCGTCGCGCAGGCGCTGGATGAAATACAGGACCGGATCGTTCCGTTGCAAGGCGAAGGGCGGCTCTCCGGGGCGATGGAATTCCTCCTTGCCCTGGTCGCGGTCGATCCCCTTGGCCACGCCCACCATGGCGATGTCATCCACGCCCATCTCGGCCATCACGCCCGCCACGGCCGAAACCTGCCCCGCCCCGCCGTCGATCAGCAGCAGGTCGGGCCAGGCGTCCGTCTTGCGCTCGGGGTCTTCCTTCAGAAGCCGTTCGAAGCGGCGTGTCAGCACCTCGCGCATCATGCCGAAGTCATCGCCCTGCGCACCTGCATCCCCCTTGATGTTGAACTTGCGGTACTGCGATTTCAGGAAACCGTCGGGCCCGGACACGATCATGCCACCCACCGCAATCGCACCCTGGATGTGGCTGTTGTCATAGACCTCGATCCGCCGGGGCGGCGCGTCCAGATCGAATGCTTCTGCCAGCCCGGCCAGAAGCCTGTTCTGTGTGGCACTTTCGGCCATCCGCCGGGCCAGGCTTTCGCGGGCGTTGCGCGTGGCGTTTTCCACCAGTTCGGCCTTTTCGCCGCGCCGGGGCACGGCCAGTTCGACCCGGCGTCCGGCCCGCTGGGCCAGAAGATCGGCCATCAGGTCTTCATCCTCGATCGGATGCGACAGAAGGATCAGCCGGGGCGGGTCCTTGTCATCATAGAACTGCGCAAGAAACGCCTGAAGGATTTCCGGTTCCTCGGCGCCCGCACCGGTGCGCGGATAGAAATCGCGGTTGCCCCAGCTCTGGTTCGCGCGGATGAAGAACACCTGCACACAGGCCTGGCCGCTTTCCAGATGCACGGCGATCACATCGGCCTCGGCCACACCGCGCGGGTTGACGCCCTGAGCTTGCTGCACCTGGGTCAGCGCGCGGATCCGGTCGCGCAGGGCGGCGGCGCGTTCGAACTCCATGGCCTCGCTAGCGGCCTGCATCTGTTCGGCAAGCTCGGCCTGCACGGCGGTCGACTTGCCTTCCAGAAAGCGCTCGGCATCGGCGACCAGCGCGGCATAGCCCGCCTCGTCGATCTTGCCCACGCAGGGGCCGCTGCATCGCTTGATCTGGTACTGAAGGCAGGGGCGCGTGCGGCTTTCGAACATCGCGTCCGAACAGTTGCGAAGCAGGAACACCTTCTGCAACTGGTTCAGCGTCCGGTTCACCGCCCCGGCGCTGGCGAAGGGGCCAAAGTAGCTGCCCTTCTCGGTCTTGCGCCCCCGGTGCTTCTTGATCTGGGGAAAGCGGTGTTCCTTGCCGATCAGGATGTTCGGGAAGGACTTGTCGTCCCTGAGCAGCACGTTATAGCGCGGCTTCAACTGCTTGATCAGGTTCTGTTCCAGCAGCAGCGCCTCGGTCTCGGTCCGGGTCGTCAGGAACATCATCGCGGAGGTTTCGCGGATCATCCGCGCGATGCGGGCGGAATGACCCGAGGGCCGGGCATAGTTCGACACCCGCGCCTTCAGGTTACGGGCCTTGCCGACGTAAAGAACCTCGGCCTTGTCGTTCAGCATCCGGTAGACGCCGGGCGATGCATCGAGCGTCTTCAGGTAATCCTGGATAAGATCATGCCCGGTCAGGGGCGGGGTCTGGCCCGTTTCGACGGTCACGCGAAAACACCTTGGTCCGAGTCATCGATTCCCCTCCTTGGCTGCAACAGACCAAGGACGAGGGCAAGGGCAAAGCTGTCCACCATTTCTGTGGATAACTCTGCGCAAAAACTTTTGGGAAGCCGGAATTTTCCTTGTTTTCGGCCCCCCTGAACGGTTTGCACAAAAAATGGGCAGTAATTCAATCCGTTGATTGTAAACGAAAAATAATTGTACGGATGGCAAATTCCTTGCAAATCAGGGGCTTACGTAACACTTTCGTAACCGGATCGTGAGGGGTGGACAACTTGCCGCGACCTGCCTCCGCAAGGTCACTCCACGCCCAGCACGTCGGGGGTTTGCCAGGCCAGATGCTGGCCCCCATCCACCGCGATCATCTGCCCCGTGACGGCCGGGGAATCGAGGAAAAATCCCAGCGCGGCAACGATATCGGCCGCATTCGCCCCCCGCCCCAGAACCGTGGCGGCGCGCTGCCGGGCGAAGTGGGATTCGCTTTGCCGACCGCCGCGCAGGGTCGGGCCGGGGCCGATCGCATTGACGCGGACCGCCGGGGCCAGGGCCTGGGCCGAGGTGCGGGTCAGCGCCCAGAGGCCCATCTTGGCCAGGGTGTAGGTCATGAATTCGGGGGTCAGCTTGTGCACACGTTGGTCGATCATGTTCACGATCAGGGCACGCGCCACCGGTTCGCCCGCCTCGTCCCGCCCGGCCTCGGGCGCCTGCGCGGCGAAGGCCTGCGTCAGGACGAAGGGCGCGCGAAGGTTCGATTCCATGTGCCTGTCCCAGCTTTCCCGGGTGGCACTGCGCAGGTTGTCGTATTCAAAGATCGATGCGTTGTTGACCAGAACCGTCAGGGGGCCGCCAAGCGCCTCGGCGGCCTGCCCGACAAGAGGCGCGACCTGCGCCTCGTCCAGCAGATCGGCGCCAAGGGCCACGGCCTTGCGTCCCATCGCCTGAAGCTCGGCCACCACCGCCTGGGCCGCGTCGGCCGAGCCGTGGTAATGCACGGCCACGTCATGGCCGCGCGCGCCAAGGTACAGCGCCATTTCGCGCCCCAGACGTTTCGCCCCGCCCGTAACCAGCGCCCGCATCAGAGCACCAGCCAGGCGGAATAGCCGACGTAGGCCGCGACAAATCCCACACCCGCCAGCCGCGTGATATCCAGACGGAACAGGACGAACGGCGCCAGGGCCAGGGCGACCGCCATCATCACCCAGTTGTCACGCCACAGGATCGCCGGATCGACCGGCAGGGGCGCGATCAGGGCGGTGATGCCAAGGATCGACAGGATGTTGAAGATGTTCGATCCGATCACATTGCCAAGCGCCACGTCCGCCTGCTTGCGGATCGCCGCCACGATCGACGTCACCAGTTCCGGCAGCGAGGTGCCGATCGCAACCAGCGTCAGCCCGATCACCGTTTCCGATATCCCGAAGTCGCGGGCGATGTTCACGGCGCCCGTCACCAGAAGGTTTGCCCCGACGCCAAGCCCGACCAGACCGCCCAGGATGTAGGCCGCGACTTTCCACGCCTGCATGTTTTCGTCGGCGCCTTCAAGTTCCACATCCTCATTGGCCGCCTTGTGCGCGCGGGCGGAACGGATGTTGTCGAGGATCATCGCGGCAAGCGCCGCCAGCAGCAAGAGGCCATGCCACCAGATCAGCGGGCCGGTGAAGCACAGCAGCGCAAAGCCCAAGGATACCGCCAGCATCGTGTAATAGCCGCGCCGCGTGTCGATCTGGCTGGAATGGATGGTGGTGATGATCGCGGGCAGGCCCAGGATCAGAAGGATGTTGGCGATGTTCGATCCCACCACATTGCCAATGGCGATCCCCGCCGCGCCGTCCAGCGCGGCCGTGACCGAAACCAGCAGTTCCGGCGCGGACGTGCCGAAGGCCACCACCGTCAGACCCACGATCAGTGCCGGGATGCCAAGACGCAGGGCAAGCGCCACGGCACCCTTCACCAACCCGTCACCCCCGAACACAAGCAGGATCAGACCTGCAACGACATAGCCCAGATCAAGCAGCAAGATAGGTCATCCCTTCGACTTCGGGGGCGTCTTGCACCGGCAATCCCCCTTGCCAATCATGTAGGCCCCGCATTCGGGGCATTTTCGTGCACTGGCCGTCGCCCCCGGCTTGCGCCGCCCCTTTCCGGGAAAGCGCAGGCGTCCGAACATGGCAAGCACCGCCATGGCCAGAAGGAAAAGGGCGATGACCTTGGTGATCATGTCAAAGCCCGAACCTGGCCCATTCGGCCCGGTCCTCGACCGTGGCAAGCGCACCGTCGACCGCCTGCGCCCCAAGCCGCTGGAACAGGCTGCGGCGCTGGCCGTGGCGGATGAAGCGGACCTTTTCGCCGAACATCTCTTTCATCTTCGGCTCCAGATGGGCGATGCCATCGACCAGCCCCAGATCGGCGGCCTGCTGGCCCACCCAGATGTCGGCGTTGAACAGGTCCTGCCCCTCGGCCAGACGCGCACCGCGCCGCGACTTCACATGGTCGATGAAGGCCTGATGGATCGGCTCCTGCAGCGACTTCAGGCGCGCCACGTCCTCGGGCTTTTCGGGCAGGAAGGGATCGGCCAGCGATTTCGACCGCCCGGCCGTGTGGACGCGGCGTTCAATACCGTGCTGCCTGAGGAATTCAGGAAAGCCGAAGCCGGCGAATATCACACCGATCGACCCCACGATCGACGTGCGGTCGACCCAGATGTGATCTGCCGCACAGGCCAGCCAGTAGCCGCCCGAAGCGGCGACATCCTCGACAAAGGCATGGACGGGGATCTTCTTTTCCTCGGCCAGACGGCGGATGCGCGCGGCGATCAGGCTTGATTGCGCGGCCGACCCGCCGGGCGAGTTGACGATCAGCGCCACGGCGGCCGGTTTGCCTTTTGTGAAGGCCCGTTCGATCACGGGGGCAAGGGCGGCATCGTTCAGACCCTGGCCAAAGCGTCCTGCGGCTCCGATGGCGCCGGCAAGACGGACAACGGCGACACGGGGCGGCGCCTGAAGGAATGGGATGAAACGTCGCATGCCAGCCGATGTAGCGGCCCGCCCCCCGCCAAACAAGGCGGGAGGGGAAAAGATTCCCGCCTCAGTCGTATTTGCGCAGGTCGTCGATCACCTTGCCGTCGTTGGGCAGGCTGCCCGGCGGGACAAGTTCGATCCGCCCCTTCATCTTCAGCGCGGCGACGACCGACCCTTCGTAAAGCGCGGGGTTCGTGGCGCGGGTTTCCACCTGCACGGTCATCACGTCCATCTCGCCCTCGCGGGTGGCCACGACGCGGGCGCGGCCGACCTCTTCGTGACGGGCGACGAAATCGGCCACCTGTTCGGGACGCACGAACATGCCCTTGATCTTGGTGGTCTGGTCGGCCCGGCCCATCCAGCCCCGGATACGGGCGTTGGTGCGCCCGCAGGGGGACTGGCCCGGCAGGATGGCCGATAGATCGCCTGTTGCAAACCGGATCAGCGGGTAATCGGGATTGAGCGTTGTCACCACCACCTCGCCCACCTCGCCGTCCGGCACCGGATCGCCCGTGCCCGGTCGGACGATCTCGACGATCACGCCCTCGTCGATCACCATCCCCTCCATCGCCTCGGTCTCGTAGGCGATATTGCCAAGGTCGGCGGTGGCATAGCATTGCAGGCAGAGAATGCCGCGGTCCGCATATTCCTTGCGCAGCGACGGAAACAGCGCACCGCCCCCCACCGCGGCGCGGGTGATCTTCAGCCGCTCGCCCAGTTCCTCGGCCCGGTCAAGGATCACCTTCAGGTAATCGGGCGTGCCGGCATAGGCCGTCGTCCCCACATCCGCCGCCGCGCGAACCTGAAGATCGGTCTGCCCCGTTCCGGCCGGCAGCACCGCCGCACCGACCGCCCGGCAGCCGGATTCAAAGATCATGCCCGCCGGTGTCAGGTGATAGCCGAAGCAGTTCTGCACGATGTCGCCCCGGCCAATCCCGCAGGCATGCAGGAAGCGCCCCATGCGCCACCAGTCGTGACTGATCCCGCCCGGTTCGTAGATCGGGCCGGGGCTTTGAAAGACATGGGCGACATTTGCGGTGAGGATGCCGCCGAAGGGCGGGTTTTCCTTCTGCCATTTCCCAAGCTCGGACTTCCGCAGGACAGGCAGCGCCTTCAGCCCCGCCAGATCGGCCAGCGGCGCGCCGTCGATCCGGCAGGCGCCGGGATGGGCCGCCACGCGGGCAAGCTGGGCATTCAGCCCAGCAAGCTGGGCCGCCGCGCGTTCGTGGGCGGATCGGGTTTCCAGTGAATCGTAATGGCCCACCGCACGATCCCCCCTCATGCCAGCCACCGCTTGCGGCGGCGATAGCTGCGCACGTCGCGAAAGGATTTCCGGCCCTTGTCGGACATGCCCAGATAGAATTCCTTGACGTCCGGGTTCTCGCGCAGCTCGCGCGCCGTTCCCTCCATCACCACACGGCCGCTTTCCAGGATGTATCCGGTATGGGCATAGCGCAGGGCGACGTTCGTGTTCTGCTCGGCCAGAAGGAAGGTCACGCCTTCCTTTTCGTTCACGGCCTTCACGATCTCGAAGATCTGTTCCACCAGCTGCGGCGCAAGCCCCATCGAGGGTTCGTCCAGCAGCACGGTCTCGGGGCGGCTCATCAGGGCACGGCCGATCGCGACCATCTGCTGTTCCCCGCCCGAGGTGTAGCCGGCCTGGCTCTTGCGGCGTTCGCGCAGGCGCGGAAAGTAATTGTAGACCATCTCGAGATCGGCGCTGATCGCCCCCGATCCGTCCTTGCGGGTGTAGGCCCCGGTCAGCAGGTTTTCCTCGACCGTGAGGTGTTCAAAGCAGTGGCGTCCCTCCATCACCTGGATGACGCCCATCTTGACCAGTTCGGCGGGGTTCAGATCCTGCACCTTCTGGCCACGGTAGAGGATGCTGCCCTTCGTGACCTCGCCGCGTTCGGAATGAAGAAGGTTCGACACCGCCTTCAGCGTCGTCGTCTTGCCCGCGCCGTTGCCGCCCAGAAGCGCCGTGATCCCGCCCTTGGGCACGCTGAGGCTGACGCCTTTCAGCACGAGGATGACGTGATTGTAGATCACCTCGATGTTGTTGACCTCCAGCAGCGTGTCGGCTGTGGCATCGGTCCGTGTCTCGGGCTTGGCATCCAGCATCTTCGTCGCCTCCGGCGGATAGGCAGGGGGCCGGGCGTACCGGCCCCCCGGTCACATCAGTTGCAGCGTTCGGCGATGTTGTTCTCGGCGGCGAAGGCGGCCGAGTCTTCCATAACCAGCGGCGTCAGCACCTCGTCATCCGGCGCGATGAAACCGGTGAGCAGGTTCCACTTCTTGGCGCTGGCGTCCCACTGCTGGATCAGGGCCGCACCCGGGCCACCGTGATCGGTGCACGAGGCCGCGAAGGGCTGGCCAAAGTTCGGCAGGCCAAGTTCGACCATCCGGGCCTCGGTGATTTCCAGCGCCTCGAAGCCGTCGCGCACCTGCGCCGCGTTGACCGCCGCCGTGCCGTGGATTTCCTGCGCCTTGCGGATCGCTTCCGAGATCACCATCGCCGCGTACATGCCGCGCGAATACAGCACGCTGCCCACCTGATCGCCCGCGCCGCTGGCCTTGCCGGCGTCGTGGACGTATTTCTTCAGGTCGGCATAGACCGGGTAATCCGAACCCGTCCCGTGCATCGCCAGCGATTTGTAGCCATTGGCGCCGTCGCCCGCCGGGGTCACGTCGTTTTCCGAACCCGACCACCAGACGCCGATGAAATTCTCCATCGGGAAGTTGATGTTGGCGGCTTCCTGGATGGCGACCGCGTTCATCACGCCCCAGCCCCACATCAGCACATAGTCGGGCTTGTCGCGGCGGATCTGAAGCCACTGGCTTTTCTGTTCCTGACCGGGGTGATCGACCGGCACTTCAACCAGCGTGAAGCCGTGCTTTTTCGACAGTTCGGTCAGGGTGCGGATCGGTTCCTTGCCATAGGCCGAGTTGTGATAGACCAGCGCGATCTTCTTGCCCGACAGGTCGCCGCCGTTCTCGTCCAGCAGGTATTTCACCGCCACGCTGGCCGCGTCCCAATAGTTCGCCGGGTAGTTGAACACCCATTCGAACACCTTGCCGTTCGCGGCCGAGGTGCGGCCGTAGCCGGGGGTGTACAGCGGGATGCCATCGGCGGCGACCTTGGGGATCAGCTGATAGGTGATGCCGGTGGACAACGGGTTGTAGACCAGCGCGCCCGAGCCCTTGGTGGCCTCGTAGCATTCCACGCCCTTTTCGGTGTTGTAGGCGGTTTCGCATTCCGGCACCTGAACCTTCTCGCCGCCGATGCCGCCGTCGCGTTCGTTCAGAAGCGTGAAATAGTCGTTGAAGCCGTCGGCATAGGGGATGCCGCCCGGTGCGTAGGGGCCGGTGCGGTAGCTGAGGTTCGGCACGACCAAGTCGGCCATGGCCGGGGCGGCGACACTGGCCGCCAGGGCCGCGGCCGCAAGGGCTGCAAAGGTCTTTTTCATGTTGGGTCTCCTCCCATGGGTCAAGGTTGGTGCCGGTTGCCCGGTTCTGTGGTTGGGCGGCCCGCCGCTAGTGCGGGAAGGGCCAAAGCCGGAGTTTCTCTTTCGCGACACGCCAAAGCTGGTTCAGGCCGTGCGGCTCGGCGATCAGGAAGGTGATGATCAGCCCGCCCACGATCATCAGCTCGATATGGGCGGCAAGGTCGGTGGGCCATCCCAGCACGCCGACCAGCACGTTCTTCAGGAACACGGGCAGCAGGACCAGGAAGGCCGCGCCGGCAAAACTGCCGAAGATCGACCCGAGCCCGCCGATGATGATCATGAACAGGACAAGGAAGCTCTTGTTGATGCCAAAGGCCTCGCCCACTTCGGCGGCGCCAAGATAGACGGCAAAGAACAGCGCCCCGGCCACGCCGATGAAAAAGGACGACACGGCAAAAGCCGAAAGCTTGGTCGTCAGGGGGTTCACGCCGATGATCTCGGCTGCGATGTCCATGTCGCGGATCGCCATCCACTTGCGCCCGACCGTGCCGCGCGTCAGGTTCCGCGCAAGCCAGGCCAGCGCGAACAGGATCACCGCGCAGAACAGGTACTTGGCCCAGGCGGGCGTGTTGGCGCCGGTCACCGCCACACCCAGAATCGTGCGTTCCGGCGCGGTGATCTGGCCCGAGGCAGAATAGTTGTAGAACCACGGCACCTTGTTGAAGAGCCAGACAAGGAAGAACTGCGCCGCCAGCGTCGCCACCGCCAGGTAGAACCCCTTGATCCGCAAGGACGGCAGGCCGAACAGCACGCCCACGCCCGCCGTGACACCCCCTGCCAGCAGCACATGGATCAGGATCGACACCTCGGGGAAGGCTGTCATCAGCTTGTAGACGGCATAGGCGCCGACCGCCATGAAACCGCCCGTGCCAAGGCTGACCTGCCCGCAATATCCGGTCAGGATATTCAGCCCGATCGCCGCGATCGCGTAGATCAGGAAGGGCACGAACACCGCGTTCGCCCAGTAATCGTTGATGACAAAGGGAATGATCCCGAAGGCCACCACCAGCACCGCGTAATAGCGCAGCCGGTCGAACCGGATCGGGAAGGTCTGGCTGTCATCCCTGTAGGACGTCTTGAAATCGCCTGCCTCGCGGTAGAACATCAGACCTCTCCCCCCATGGCGGACACCAGGACCACAGGACCCGGAATGATGAGGGGCGCGGCCTGCCTTGCGGCAGACCACGCCCCTTCGGTGAAAATCCCTGCCCCGGCCGTCAGGCGGCGGCGGTTTCCTGCTTTGCCACGCGACGGCCCACGGGCACGTCCTGCGTCATCTGCACGACGCGGCGCCGCATCACGATGCCCACTGCAAGCCCCAGCCCGCACAGCACCAGCACAAGCGCGCTGACCGGATGCCCCTGAACCAGACTGATCACGGCAAGACCGCCGAACACCCAGAAGGCCGAAAAGCCCAGAGTGCAGGCGATGGCACAGAATTTCTTCATTCCCTGTCTCCTCCCAGACGGCGCCTCTCCCTGCGCCGTAATGTCGCAGAGTAGACTGCACGATTTGTCCGCGAGTCAACATGTATTCACAATCCGGAATTTCTTGGGCGGGAAACGGCTGCATCGTCACACCCTCTCGATGATCTTCTCGCCGAACAGGCCCTGCGGCCGGAAGACGAGGAACAGAAGCGCCAGCACATAGGCAAACCAGTTTTCGGTCGCGCCGCCCACCAGGGGCCCGATGAAGAATTCGAACAGCTTTTCGCCCATGCCGATGATGAGTCCGCCCACGATCGCACCGGGGATCGAGGTGAAGCCGCCCAGCATCAGGACCGGCAGCGCCTTCAGCGCAATCAGCGACAGGCTGAACTGCACGCCCGATTTCGACCCCCACATGATGCCGGCAACCAGCGCGACAAAGCCCGCGATGGACCACACCAGCACCCAGATAAAGCGCAGGCTGATGCCCACCGACAGCGCCGCCTGATGGTCATCGGCCACCGCGCGCAGGGCGCGGCCATACTTGGTGTATTGCGAAAACAGCGTGAGGCTGGCCACCAGAAGCGCCGCAACGACCGCCGCCACCATATCGAGCCGGTCGATGAAGAAGCCGTAGCCGAACCATTCGTAGGTCGTGCTTTCGATCGCGTCCGAAATCCCCTGCGGCAGCCCGACATCCAGCTTCTTGATGTCGGCCCCCCACATGACGTCGCCCAGGCCTTCCAGGAAATAGGCAAGGCCGATCGTGGCCATGAACAGGATGATCGGTTCCTGGTTCACCAGATGCTTGAGGATGTAGCGTTCGATCAGGATGGCGAGGCCGACCATGACCAGCGCCGTCAGCAGGATCGCGATGATGCCCGGCAACTGCCAGCCGAAGCCGTGAATCGACGTGCCGAACACCGCGTTGATCAGATGCGCAAAGGGCACCTGCCCGTTCTGCAACCCGACGAGCGTCAGCGCGGCGAAAAGCGCCAGAACGCCTTGCGCATAGTTGAAGATGCCGCTGGCCTTGAAGATCAGCACGAAGCCAAGCGCCACCAGCGAATACATCACCCCGGCCATGAGGCCGTTCAGCGACACTTCCAGCGCATAGAAGAATGTATCGGGCATCACAGGGCCCCCATGTTCGCGGAAAGGGAAGGCAGGCGCGCCGCGTCAGTCATGGGCCACCCCCAGATAGGCGTCGATCACGGCCTGGTTGTTGCGCACCTCGTCGGGTGTGCCGTCGCCGATCTTCTTGCCGTAATCCATCACGACCACACGGTCGGACAGGTCCATCACCACGCCCATGTCATGTTCGATCAGGGCGATGGTGGTGCCGAATTCGTCGTTCACGTCGAGGATGAAGCGGCTCATGTCCTCTTTCTCCTCGACGTTCATGCCCGCCATGGGTTCGTCCAGAAGCAGAAGCCTGGGTTCGGCCGCCAGCGCGCGGGCCAGTTCCACCCGCTTTTTCAGACCATAGGGAAGACGGCCCACGGGCGTCTTGCGGATGTGCTGGATTTCGAGAAAGTCGATGATCTTCTCAACCTTCTCGCGGTGTTCGGTTTCCTCGCGTTCGGCGCGGCCCCACCACATCGCCTGTTGCAGAATGCCCGATTTCATCAGGGTCAGCCGGCCGGTCATGATGTTGTCCAGCACGCTCATCCCTTCGAAAAGGGCGATGTTCTGGAAGGTGCGGGCGATGCCCTGCCGGGCGACCTGATAGGGTTTCATCGGCGGGCGTTTCCTGCCTCGGAACCAGACCTCGCCCTCCTGCGGGACATAGAAGCCCGAAATCACGTTCAGCATGGATGACTTGCCCGCGCCGTTCGGGCCGATGATCGCGCGGATCTCGCCCTCGCGGATGTCGAAACTGATGTCGGTGATCGCCTTCACCCCACCGAAGCGCAGGGTGATGTTCCTCATCTCCATCAGCACACCGCCGATCTTTCGACCGTCCGGGGTGGTGTAGCCTTCAGCCGTCATGGGGTTGTCCTGAGGGGTGTCCTGAAGGTTCATTCCGCCGCCATCCTTTCCGCCGCGCCGCCCGCCACGGCGGCATCCTCAAGCCTGAGGGTGGCCTTGATGCTGCCCTTGCGACCATCCTCGTAGGTCACTTCGGTTTCGGTATAGACGCTGTCCTTGCCCGCATAGAGCGCGTCGATCAGGTCGGCGAACTTCTCTTCGATGACCCGGCGGCGAACCTTTCGGGTCCGCGTCATCTCGCCGTCGTCGGCGTCCAGTTCCTTGTGCAGGATCAGGAAGCGGTGGATCTGGCAGCCCGACAGCATCGGGTCGGCGGCGACCGAGCGGTTCACCTCTTCGACATGCGCCTTGATCATCTGATAGACCTGCGGGTGGCCTGCCAGTTCCTGGTAGCTGGAATAGGCGATGTTGTTCCGTTCGGCCCAGTTGCCCACGGCAGTAAGGTCGATGTTGATGAAGGCGGTGCACATCGTGCGGCCATTGCCGAAGACCACCGCCTCGAGGATCGAGGGATAGAACTTCAGCTTGTTTTCCACGTATTTCGGCGCGAACAGGCGGCCATCGGCCATCTTTCCCACGTCCTTGGCGCGGTCGATGATCCGCAGGTGGCCGGTGCCCTCTTCGAAGAACCCCGCGTCGCCGGTCGCAACCCAGCCCTCGGCGTCCTTGGTCGATGCCGTGCTTTCTGGGTTCTTGAAATACTCCACGAAGGTGCCGGGGCTGCGATAGAACACCTCGCCGCTCTCGGCGATGCGCACCTCGACACCGGGCGAGGGCACGCCCACCGTGTCCGAACGCACCTGCCCGTCGGGCTGCTGGGTGATGAAGACGCTGGCCTCGGTCTGGCCGTAAAGCTGCTTCAGGTTGATCCCCAGCGAACGGTAGAAGTCAAAGATCTCGGGCCCGATCGCCTCGCCCGCGGTATAGCCCACGCGGATCCGCGAAAAGCCAAGGCTGTTCTTCAGCGGGCCATAGACGAAAAGGTTGCCAAGCGCATAGGCAAACCGGTCGCCTGCCGAAACCTGCGTGCCGTCCAGAATCGCCGGTCCCACGCGCCGCGCCACAGCCATATAGCGGTGAAACAGCCATTTCTTGAACCGTCCCGCATCCTCCATCCGGATCATCACATTGGTCAGCTGCCCCTCGAAGACGCGGGGCGGGGCGAAGAAATACGTCGGCCCGATCTCGCGCAGGTCGGTCATCATCGTCGTGGCGCTTTCGGGGCAGTTCACGCAGAACCCCGCCCACATCGCCTGCCCCATCGAAAAGATGAAATCGCCCACCCAGGCCATCGGCAGATAGGCCAGAACCTCGTCCCCGGCCTTCAGGCGGTCGAACTCGCAGGAATTCTTCGAGGTTTCGATGATGTTGCGGTTCGACAGCACCACACCCTTGGGTTTGCCGGTCGTCCCCGAGGTGTAAAGCATCACGCAGGTGCTGTCGTAGTCCAGCTCGGCGATGCGCTTTTCCAGTTCGGCGTCGAACCGGTAATGCCCCGCCTTCCCTTCGGCCACCACATCGGCCAGCGCATTCATATGCGTGTGGTCGTATTTGCGCATCCCGCGCTTGTCGACATATACCACCTGTTCGATGTGGTGGATGCGGTCCTGAACCTCGATCACCTTGTCGACCTGTTCCTGGTCGCCGCAGACGACAAAGCGCGCGCCGCAGTGGTCAAGGACATAGGCCATCTCTTCGGCCACCGCGTCCTGGTAAAGCGGCACGGGGATTGCGCCGCACATCTGCGCCGCCACCATCGACCAGTAAAGCGCCGGACGGTTGCGGCCGATGATCGCCACATGGTCCCCGCGTTCCAGACCGAGCGCCAGAAATCCGAGCGCCGTCGCCCGGATTTCGGCCGCGGCCTCTTTCCAGGTCCAGCTTTGCCAGATCCCGAATTCCTTTTCGCGATACGCGGGCAGGTCGCCATGCAGGCGCACGTTCCGCGCCAGCAGCGCCGGGATCGAGTTCAGGGCCTCGTTCGCCACCATCCATGTCCTCCCTCGGTGCCTCTGCACCGTGTCCGGGCGCGATTCTTCGTTCGCCGCGCCTTGGAACAACCTTAGGGGTGTCGCCCAATGGTTGCGGGATTTTTTCGCAATCCTTTCGAATTGTAACAGGCAGCGATTGCCCCTTTTCGCCAAAGCCCCGCCGATGCTAGCCAAGGGATGCGAGAGGAGCCTCGATGCCGCTGACAGAGGATGCCCACACCGGCCTCATGCGCGCCGGCCTGAACCTGATCCAGCAGGCGCTGTCGATCTTCGACAGCGATCTGCGCCTCGCGGTGTGGAACCGCCGGTTTCAGGAGATGTTCGATCTTCCGCCCGCGCTGATGCAGACCGGCGCCTCGTTCGAGGACATCATCCGCCATCTGGTGGACCGGGGCGAATACGGCCCGGTCGACGATTTCGAAAGCGCGGTGAAGGCGCGCGTGGACGCGGCCCGCGCCTTCCAGCCGCATTACATGGAACGCCCGCGCCCCGGCGGACGCTGGATTTCGGTCGAAGGCTCGCCCCTGCCACAGGGCGGGTGGGTGACGGTCTATACCGACATCACCGAAATCAAGCTGCAGGAGGGCCTGCTTCGGGCGCGGTCCGAGGAACTCTCGGGCGAGGTGATCGCCAACAGCGAACGGCTGGCCATGGCCAACCGCGAACTGGCCGCCACCAACGCCGCGCTTCAGGAAGCCAAGCGCGAACTGACCGAGATGGAGGCGCGGACGCGCCTGACGACCGAAATGATGCCCGCCCACATCGCCCATGTGGGCCGCGACCTGCGCTATACCTATTCGAACCGCCGCCTGTCCTCGGTCCTTCCGGGCCGGCCCTCCGGCATCATCGGGCTTTCCGGGCGCGAGGCCCTGGGCGAGGCGAACTTTGCCCGCATCGCCCCGTATCTGGCGCAGGCGCTGGACGGCGAACCCAGCGTCTTCGAATTCAACGACGAAGACAGCGGCAGACGCATCCGCGCCGCCTTCACCCCAGACCGCGTTGGCGACGGGCCGATCAACGGCGTCTACATCCTGTCGATGGACGTGACCGAGGAAACCCAGGCGCGTTCGGCCCTGACCCAGACGCGCAAGCGCGAACTGGCCGCACAGCTCACAAGCGGGTTGGCGCATGATTTCGCCAATCTGTTGACCATCATCCTGGGCCTGCAAAGTCGGCTGGAAAAGGAACCGCTTCCCGAAAGCGCCGCCGAACTGGTGCGTGCCACGCTGGCCGCCGCGCGGCGCGGCGGCACCCTTCTGGATCGGATCGCCAGCATTTCGGGCCGGCGCGAGCTGCGCCCAGTGGCGACGGACCTGCCCGCTTTCCTGCGGGATCTGGGCACGCTTGCCACCCCGACGATCCCGCCGGGCATCGGACTCGACATCCGGTCGGACCTGCCGGCGGGGCCGGTCCTTCTGGATGCGGGAGGGCTTCAGGATGCGCTGGTCAACCTGATCCTGAACGCGCGCGATGCGATGGCGGCGAAGGGGGCAGGCACGATCCGCCTGACGGCGCGGGCCGTGCGCGACACCTGGCTTGAATTCGCGGTCGAGGATGACGGCCCCGGTTTCACCGACGTGGCGCTGGAACGCGGGCTTGACCCGTTCTTCACGACCAAGGGGGGCGAGGGTTCGGGGCTGGGCCTGTCGATGGTCTATGACCAGATCAAGCTTCAGGGCGGCACGGTCCGGCTGATGAACCGCCCCGAAGGCGGCGCCCGTGTCACCCTGCGCCTGCCGCTGCGGCGGGTCGAGACGCGCGCCGAACCCGCCCTTGTCCTGCTGGTCGAGGACAATCCCGACATCCGCGAGAACACGCGCGAGATGTTGCGCGCCCTTGGCCACACCGTTCTTGAAGCCGCCAGCACGGACGAGGCGCAGGCCCTTGCCGATCTGCCGGGGATCGGGATCGTGCTGACCGACATCAACCTGCCGGGGCAGCTTTCGGGTGTTGATCTGGCCGAACGGCTGGCCGATGCGCACCCCGGCCTGCGGGTGGCGGTGATGACATCCCTGCCCCCCGCCGATCCGCTGCGATCCCGCGCCGCCGCCCGCTTTCCCGTTCTGGCCAAGCCTTTCGGCGCCGAGGCGCTGGCCGCCGTCCTGGCGATGGAGCCTGCATGACCCGACCCATTCCGCCTGCATCGACCCAACCCCATGTCGCGATCCTCGACGACGAACCCGAGATCCGCAGGATGCTGGCCGATGCGCTGGAAGAGGCGGGGTTCCGCACGACCTCGTTCGGGCGGGCAACCGAATTCGAGGCGGCGCTGAAACGGATGACGCCCGATGTCTGTCTGGTCGATCTGGGCCTGCCCGACCGGGACGGGCTGGCGCTGGTGCATCGCCTGGCGCTGGAATCGGGCGCCTCGATCATCATCATTTCGGGCCGGGCGCAGGTGCAGGACAGGGTGACGGGGCTGGAACTGGGGGCCGATGACTACATCATCAAGCCCTTCGACCCGACCGAGGTGGTCGCCCGCGTGCGCGCGCGCCTGCGCAAGGGCCGGGGCGATGCCGAACGCGGCGGGCACCAGACCGCGCGGTTCAACGGCTGGACCGCGCATTTCGACCGTTATCTGCTGGTCGCGGAAGATGGCACCGAGGTGCCCTTTTCCCATGCCGAGGGCGAAGTGCTGCGGCTGTTCCTGGAAAGCCCCAAGCGTCTGATCAGCCGCGCGCAGATGCAGGAATCCCTAGGCGGCGCGGCGGGGGAAAGCTTTGACCGGGCGATGGATGTGCGCATCTCGCGGCTGCGCACGAAACTGGGCGAAGACCCGAAGAACCCCACACTGATCAAGACGATCTATGGTGCGGGTTACATCTTTCTGGGCGATGTCACCTGGACCTGAGGCCGGTCACAGCACCAGGGCCGTCAGCAGGTGATCTTCGGCCAGCGCGTGGCGGCCCTCCATGACCGCGCCCTTGCGGAACGGGCCAAGGTCGATCTGCCATTCGGCTGTGAAGGTCGCCGGCGCCAGCCGCACGCGCAACGCGTGAAAGTCGATCAGCGTCCGGGTCAGCGGATGCTGGGCCTTGTAGGCGGCCTCTTTCGCGGAAAAGACCAGAAGCGCCTGAAACCCCGCGCCCTCGCGCGGCAGGTCCATCCGTTCCTCGGGGCGCAGGACCGTGTCCCACAAATCGGGGTCAAGCCTGCCCTGCGGTTCAAGGTCGATCCCGATCCCCCAGATACTGTCCGTCCGGGCCACGGCGGCAAGGCAGGCGGTATCGCTGTGGGTGATGCTGCCCACCACCCCGGCGGGCCAGTGCGGCGCGCGGTGCGCGCCCATCGGCAAGGGGACCTCGGGCAGGCCGAGGGCCACCATCGCCGCCCGTGCCGCCGCCCGCCCGGCCGCGAATTCCCGCAGCCGCCTGTCAACCGCCCGACCACCCGGCGTTTCGCCCTGCAGCAGCGGCGGCGCGGGGGCGCGCGGGTCGGCCGCCCGAACCGCGACACCCGGCGGCAGCAGCGCGCGGGCTGTCCCGGCCAGCGCAGCCAGGTCAGGCATCGACCTTGCCCGCACGCAGGGCCCGCCTGCGCGCCATCGCCTCAGCCCTTGCATCGGCGCGGTCGCCAAGCCCGCCGACGGCCGCGACCGGCCCGGTTGCGGCAACGGGCACGGCCTGCACCGGCGCCGGACGCGGGGCATCGTCCAGATAGGCCGCAAGCTGCGACAGCACCGGGAAGCGGAAGATGTCGGTGATCGACAGTTTCGTCGCGCCCAGATCCTGCCTCAGCTCGCGATGCGCCTGCACAGCCAGAAGGCTGTGTCCGCCGAGGGCAAAGAAATTGTCCTTCGCCCCCACCTTCGAGACGCCGAGAACCCGGCTCCAGATTGCGGCGATCCGCGTCTCGATATCCGAGACGGCGGCTACGAAATCGGTCGCGGCCTGCGGCGCCGCCGCCTTCGACGGCGGCGACAGCGCCTTGCGGTCGACCTTGCGGTTCGGTGTCAGCGGGAAAGCATCCAGCCGGACGAAATGCTGCGGCAGCATGTGTTCGGGCAATTCGGCAGCAAGGGCCGCACGCAGCGCCGTCTCGCCCGCCGACCCGGTGACGTAGGCCACCAGCCGCCGGTCGCCGGGCGTATCCTCGCGCACCAGAACCACCGCCTGCGTCACACCCGGCTGGGCCTCCAGCGCGGCCTCGATCTCGCCCATCTCGATCCGGTAGCCGCGCAGCTTCACCTGATGGTCAGCGCGGCCGATGAAATCGATCCGCCCGTCCTGACGCCACCGCACCAGATCGCCGGTGCGATAGATCCGACCCTCGCCGAAGGGGTTCGCGACAAAGCGTTCCGCCGTCAGGTCCGGCCGCTGCCAGTAGCCGCGCGCCACGCCCTCGCCACCGATCCACAACTCGCCCGACGTGCCCACGGGCACCGGCTGCATGGCCGCATCCAGCACATGAACCTGCGTGTTGGCGATCGGCGCGCCGATGTTGGCGATGGCCTCGGGCACGGCGCCGATCCGTTCCGTGGTCGACCAGATCGTCGTTTCGGTCGGGCCATACATGTTGGTGATCGTGGCCTGCGTTGCCCGGCGCAGATCGGCCACCAGCCCGCCGGGCAGTGCCTCGCCCCCGATCATCAGGTGCCGGACCTGCGAAAGCGCGTGCCGGCTGTCTTCGTTCATCGCAATCATCCGGGCCATCGAGGGCGTGCATTGCAGATGCGTCACCCCATGGCGGATGATCTGCGCCGCGATGGACCAGTCTCCATCCTGCGGCCCGGCGCCCGCATTGGCGCGACGCACCACCTCGGCCAGCGGATAAAGCCCCTCCATCACGGTTTCGGGCGCGATGCCATAGTCGATCAGGCAGGCCACCTCGGACACGCCGATCCGTTTCAGCTGTTCGACCCGTGCCAGCGCATCCTCGACCGTGCCGAACAGGCCCGAATCCTCGAAATACCGATGGAAGGCGAAATCGAGGATCGCCGCGTTTTCCTCGTCCGACAGGGTACGCAGGTCGATATCCATCGGCTTTTCAACGCCTTGCGGCTTTTTGAATGCCGGGAAGGCCCAAGCGTACTGCTTGACCAGACCCGCTGCCGACGCAAGGTAGGATTTCATCGGCCCTTCCGCCACGCGACGCGCCAGGTCGCGGTCGCGCGCCACATAGGTATGCAGCATCAGCGTCACCTTGAACGCCGCCGGATCATACCCGGCGCCGCGCAGCGCCTGATGGTAGATGGCGATCTTTTCGGACACTTCCTCGATCGACTGCCCCAGAAGGTGGGTCAGCACATGCGCACCCATCTCGCCGGCTTCGCGCCAAGTCGCGGGATTGCCCGCCGTCGTGATCCAGATCGGCAATTCCGACGACACCGGGCGCGGCTGCGTGACCACGCCGAAGGCTCCCCCGTTCGCGGTGGGGAAATCCACCTTTTCGCCACGCCACAGGCGGCGGATCTGTTCGGTCGCGGCGAACATCGCATCGCGGTTTGCGGGTGGCGTGTTCTCGGGCCGCAGCACGAAATCATCGGGATGCCAGCCCGACGCCACGGCCAGCCCCGCCCGACCGTTCGTCAGGTTGTCGATGACCGCCCATTCCTCGGCGACGCGGGCCGGATGATGCAGCGGCACCACGCAAGACCCGGCGCGCACGGCGATGTTCTTCGTCACCGCCGCAACGGCGGCGCCGGTCACCGAAGGGTTGGGATAGGGTCCGCCAAAGGCATGGAAATGCCTCTCGGGCGTCCAGACGGCGCAGAACCCGTGGGTATCGGCGAACTTCGCCCCTTCCAGAAGCAGTTCGTATTTTTTCGGCCCCGCCCCGTCGTCATTGCCCCAGTAGTAAATCGAGAATTCCATCTGCCGGTCGCTGGCGATCCGCCCGGCCGAGACAAGCGCGCGGCTTTCCTCGCCCGACAGCACGACCTTGAAGCCGCGCGCCAGCGTCCAGAACAGTTCCAGGACCGAGATGTCAAAGGACAGCGAGGTGACGGCCAGCCAGACGCCGCCCGCGGCATGGTCGATCCGGTCATCCATCCCGGCAAAGAAGTTGGCCACGTTCCGGTGTTCCACCATCACGCCCTTCGGTCGCCCGGTGGACCCCGAGGTATAGATCACATAGGCCAGATCCGCGGCGGAAACCCCGCTGTCGGGGTTCGTCACCGGCGCATCCGCCAGACGCCCGTCATGGTCGAGCGTCAGGACCTGCGCCCCGTGCGCGGGCAACCCCGGCACCAGCGGCGATTGCGTGACGATCACCGGGCAGGCGCTGTCCTCGACATAAAGCGCGATGCGGTCGGCCGGATAGGCCGGGTCCATCGGCACATAGGCCCCACCCGCCTTCTGGATCGCAAGCGCCCCCACGATCATGTCAATCGACCGGCGGCAATGCAGGCCGACAAGCGTGCCGGGCCGCACCCCCATCCCGATCAGCACATGGGCGGCGCGATTGGCCCGTGCGTTCAGTTGGCCGTAGGTCAGGCTTTCGCCTTCAAAGACCACGGCCACCGCATCGGGCGTGCGTGCCGCCTGCGCCTCGAAGGCCTGATGCACGCAAAGCGCGCGGTCGTGGTCCTTCGCCGTCTGGTTCCATTCCGACAGAACCCGCGCGCGTTCGGCCTCGGGCAGGATCGGGGCGGTCGCGCTGGCCAGATCGCCAGAGGCTGCGGCAATGACCGCCAGCCGCGCGGCCATCGCCTGCGCCTCGTCCGCGGGCAGGCGGCTGGCGTCGAAGTGCAGGGCGCCGGGCGTCAGCGTCAGCACGGTTCCGGGCACCGGCGCATCGGTCAGCGACAGGCCCACAGGCGGGCACTCGACCGCCGAAAGCGCGGCATCGCGCGCGCGGATGTCCCATGCGAAACCGGGGGCGGCGGCCTCGATCGCGGCGGCCACGGCGGCGCCGTCGGCCCCCAGCGTTCCGGCCGGGGCCAGATGCAGGGGCACCCAGGGCGACAGGATCGGCACGGCGGCAGGCCCCTTCGACAGGGCCATATCGCCCGCCTCGCGCCCCGCGATGCGCAACGCGCCGATCGCCAGACGGGCCAGCGCGGGCGTGCCCGTCAACGGCAGGTCAAGCACCAGCCGCTGCCAGTCGCTGCCATCGGCGGCGGGTCGTGCTGCGACGTCCACCGGGTCAAGTGCGGCCAGCGCCTTGCGCAGCGCGCCTTCCTGCGGGGCGACCGCGGCCAGCGCCCCTGTCCAGAGGTCAAGATCATCCGCCGACGGAAGCGCCAGCCGCGCCACCCCCAGCGATTTCGGACAGACCGGCAGGCCGCGCTGGCAGGTCAGCACCGTCAGGCGCAGCGCCCCCGTGCCGCAGGCCACCGTCAGCCCATCCTCGCGCGCGTCCAGAACGGTGCCGGCGGCGCCCTGCCCCTCGGCCATCTCGGCCCCGGCCACCAGCAGTACCCGGTCGCCCGCGACGATCTTGGGGCAGGTCAGCGGGTTGAAATACCTGCCATGATCCAACGCACGGACCATTCGCAGCACCGCCTCGGCGGGTTGCGCGAAATCCAGCCGCCCGGCGCCGCGCGGCCGGTCGGCGCGGGCGTAAAGGCTGCGGCGGCTGAAATCCTGGGGCTGGCGGCGCAAGGTGCCGCTTTCCAGCTGGTCCATCAGCGAAGGAAAGCTTTCGATCGCGGCCTCGTAGCAGCGGGTGTTCAGCGTCAGCGCCGTGTCGCCCGGCGCGATGTCGAACAGGCGCTGTTCCAGGATGTCGCCTTCGTCCACGCCCGGCGTGATCAGATGCCAGGTGATCCCATGGCGCGCCTCTCCGTTCAGGATCGCCCAGACCGGCGCGTTCAACCCGGCATAGGCAGGCAAGGGGCCATCATGGAAATTGACCGCTCCGCGCGCCGCCCGCGCCAGAACCGCATCGGGGATCAGCGACAGGTTGGCGACCGACAGCAACCAGTCAAAGGACAGGTCCGCGATCCGTACGGCATGGCCCTTGTCCTGCGTCTCGGCCCGCAGGCCGTGGCCCTGCGCCCATGTCCGGACGTCCGCGTTGCGCGTGACCACGGCGGCAATCCGGTGGCCGCGGGCGATCAGGGTTTCGCCGCACTGGATGGTCAGGCTTTCGTTGCCGATCAGCAGAACAGAAAACGGGTTCATCACACACTCCTTCCGCCCCGGTCGAGAGGCGGACATGCCCCTATCCGGCGGGGCGGGTTCCTTCGATCGCCGCGCCGGTCCGGGCAGCGGCGGACGGTCCCTGACGCGCTGGCCGCAGTGAATGACGGATCAGGTCGCGCAGGAAATGCGGCGGATCGCCCCGGTCCTTGCGCTGCACCACAAGCCGCGCGCGCCACAGAAGCCCCCCAACCACATGCGCCAGCGTTGCGAGCGCGAAATAGGCGTAGCCGTGGTTCTTGGTGAAATAATGGCGACGGCTGTCCAGCCAGAAGGCAGGGATCCGGGTCCAGGTCTTCATGCCCGTAGAGGCCGAACCGATATGGGCCACGCGGCTTTGCACGACATAATCGGTGGGCCATCCCGCCAGCGCGGCCCGGCGGCACAGGTCGGTTTCCTCGAAATAAAGAAAAAAGGTTTCATCAAACAGGCCGATCCGGTCCAGCACGGACTGCCGCATCATCAGGCTGGCCCCGGCCAGCCAGTCGACCCGCCCGGTCTGTTCCGGAATGGGCTGCGCAACGATCCGGTTTTTCAGGATGCGGCTGATCGGGCCGAACCGCGCCGCGCCTTCCAGTTCCGAGGCGATGGTCGGAAACCGGAAGGCCGTGCGATGCGGCGCGCCGTCCGTGCCGTGGATGTAGCTTCCGGCGAAACCCGTGGCCGGGTGGCGTTCCAGATGATCCAGCAGCGCAAGGATCGCATCCGGCGCGGGGAAGGCATCGGAATTCAGGATATAGACGTAATCCGGCGCGCGCCCGTCTGGCAGGCCCTGACGGATGCCGAAATTGTTGCCCGCGCCGAAGCCTCCGTTGCGCCCCGACTGGACGACGCGCACCTGATGCGGGCCATCCGGCCATCCGCGCGCGCTCACCTCTGCCGTGATCCGTTCGAACGATCCGTCACCGGAATCGTTGTCGACGATCACCAGCGCGCCTTTGATCCTCTCCATCGCCACAAGCGCCGCCTCGGCCGCCCGGATCGTCATCTCGGGCGTGCGCCAGTTCAGGATCACGGTCAGGACGGTCGGGCCGGTCATGGGTCATTCCGCCGCCGTGCGCAGGGTGGCGCGCGCGGGCAGGATCGCCACGGCGGCCCCGACAGGCCCCGTATCCGCAGGCGCCGCCCGTTCCGCCGCCTCGATCGCCGCGCGCATCCGCGCCGCCAGCACCCGCACGTTCGGCTCCAGCACCATGCTGTCATGGTCGCCCGGCACCTCTTCGACCTGCAGCGCCGGCGCATGGCGTGTCAAGTCGTTGTCGGCCAGCACATATTCCTTCGCCGATGACACCCAACGCCCGCCCGACACCTGCCAGCGCCGGTCCAGCGGCGGGCGATAAAGCACCGTCGCCCCCGACCGCGTCGGCAGGTCATAGACCGCGATCGCATCGCGGAACGCAGCCTCGATCGCGGCGTTGTGGAAGCCGTGGGCCTGCGCGGCATCGCCCGCCCGGTGGCGCTTCTGCCGTTCCCAGGCGATACGATTGCGCGCCCATTCGACTAGATACCCGGGGCCCTTCTGCCGCAGTTCCGCCAGTTTGATCAGCGCCTTGTCGCGCCGCGACAACGCCGGGCGCACCGGCAGCGGCGTATCCAGCAGGACCAGAAGCGATACCTCTTCGCCATCTGCCTCAAGCTGGCGGGCCATTTCCCAGGCGGTCAGCCCGCCGCCCGAGAACCCGCCCAGAAGATAGGGGCCGCGCGGCTGCACCTGTTTCAGTTCGGCGATATAGTCGGTGGCGGCCTCGGGGATGCGGCGGTGGGGTTCGGCATCGCCGAACAGCCCCCGCGCCTGAAGCCCATAAAACGGCCGGTCTCCGCCCAGAAGCTGTGCCAGGTGCCGCAGGTTCAGCACATTGCCGAACATCCCCGCCACAAGGAAGAAGGGCTGCCGGTCGCCGCCCGCGCCTTCGTGCATCGGCACCAGATGCGTGAACCGGCGCACCGGCGCGTCAGTCCGCGCGGCGGGTGCGGCACCTTCAACCACGGGGCCGATCTGCGCCTCGATCAGGGCGGCGCATTTCGCGATCGTGGGCGCCTCGAACAGGATCGAGATCGGGAAATCCACGCGGAAGGCCTTTTTCACCATCGCGAAAAGCCGTACGGCGATCAGGCTGTGCCCGCCAAGGGCGAAGAAGTCATCCTCCACCCCGACCTGCCCGACGCCCAGCAGATCCTGCCAGAACCCGGTCAGCGTCCGTTCGATGTCGTTGCGCGGTTCCACATAGGCGCTGTCCAGATCCGGCCGGGCAAAGGCCTGCACCTCGGCTTTCGGGGCCTCGGTCTGTGCTGCCTGTGCCACCAGCGCGGGCAGGTCGATCGAGGAGACGATCACCTGCGCCTGCCCGGCCGCCAGCGCCCGGGCAAAGGCCACCGGCCCCTCATCGGCGCGGATGCCTTGCGACAGGTTGTGCAAAAGCCGCTCTTCGGCGGGCGAGGCGGCACGCCCCGGATCGGGATCGTCGAATTCGAGGTCGCGCGTCTCGGGCGCGGCGGTCTGCAACGCGCCATCCAGCCTGCGGATCGAAAAGCCCTCGATCTCAGCCAGGATCCGCCCGTCGGGCGCGCAAAGCGTGATGTCGAAAGTCGCAACCGGGCCATCGCCACGGTTGGCGCCCGCGTTGCGGACCCAGCTGACGATATCGCCCGGCAGCGGGGCGAAGACCCGCACCCGTCCATAGGACACCGGCACCCAGAGGTGATCGGGGCGGTAGCCGTCGATCAGGCCCATTGCCCAACCGGTGGCCAGGTCCAGAAGCGCGGGATGCATCCGCCAGCCGGCGCCCGGTTCGCCCGCGAAATCGCCGGGCAGGGTCAGCCGCGCGATCCCCTCGCCCACGCCCAGGGCGCGGCGGTTCAGCACCCGCCAGCGCGCGCCGAAGGCCAGATGCGCCTCTTGCGGGCTGGCCAGCCCCCGGCCTTCCTCGGCCGGGCCGCAGCGCGCCCAAAGCTCGGGCAGGTCCAGGGCGGCGGGTGCGGATCCGGTCAGGGGCAGAAGCCGCGCCTGCGCATTCAGCGCAAAGCCGGTGCGCCCGCGATGGGGAAGGCTGCCACGCGCCTCGGCAAGGAAACCCTCGTCGCTGCGGGCCAGTTTCAGGCGCAGCACGCGCGCCGTGCCATCGGTCACGTCGAAGGGCCGGAAGAACATCAGGTCGCGGATCTCGAAGGCGGCCATGCCCTCGTGTTCCGCCGCCTCGGCGAGGATTTCCAGATATCCCGTGCCGGGGATCAGCGCCTGCCCGTCCTTCGTCCGGTGGCCGTCGAGGATCCACCGATCAGTGCCCAGGGTGGCCAGATACAGCCGGTTCCCCTGCCGGTCGAACGTCGCCTCGTCCAGCATCGGCAGACCCAGCGGCAGGCGCGGCGCGGGCGGGCGGCTGCCGGTGCGGTCGGCCAGCGCCTCGGCCGCCATGCCGACATCGGCCCAGATCCCCCAGTTCAGCGCCGTCACCTTCGTCTTGCCCCCGGCGCGCGACCGTGCCCAGGCATTGAGGTATTCGTTCGCCGCGACATAGTCGATCTGACCCGCCGGGGCCGTGACCGTGGAGGTCGAGGAAAACACCACCAGACGGTCCAGCCGCCCGTCGGGGAAGAGCTGTTCCAGCACTTTCAACCCGTGCAGCTTGGGCGCCAGAACCTCTTCGACCGCCGCCGGGGTCTTGGCCAGCAGCGGCGCGTCGTCGACCACGCCCGCGGCATGCACGACCATCCGCATCGGGCCGAATTCGGCCTCGGCCGCGGTCACGGCCGCCTGCATGTCGGACAGGTTGCAGACATCGGCGGCAAAGACGGCCACGGACCCGCCCAGGGCTTCCAGCCGGCGCAGCGCCTGTATCCGCCGCGACACCGGATCGTCGGGGCCATGCGCGCCAAGCCATCCGTCCCAGCCAGCACGATCCGGCAGGGCCCGCCGCGTGATCAGGGCAATCCGCGCGCCGAACCGGCCAATCAGATCCTCGGCCAGCGTCAGGCCGATGCCACCGAAACCGCCGGTGATCAGGACGGGGGCGCCAAGGGGCAGGTCAAAAGCATCGGCCGCAGGCAGGGCCAGGGGCCGGATCGCCTGTTCCAGACGGCGCGATCCGCGCAGTGCGGCCACCCCGTTTGCAGGTTCGGCCAGCAGGTCCTCCAGCACGCGCCCGGCCAGGGCCGACAGCGCCGCCGGATCGCCCTTGGCCCCGCGCCGGGACGGTCGTGGCGGCAGTTCCACATCCAGCGTCGCGCAGGTCACGCCCGGCAATTCGCGCGGGATGACGCGGGCCGGTCCCGCAACCGTCGCCTTTTCGGGATAGGGCAGCGGCTCGGCCCGGACCTGTGCCGCGCCATTCATGACCACCGTGATGTGGATCGGACGCGGCAGGTTTTCCTCGGTCATCGCCTGGGCGAGGAACATCAGGCTGTAAAAACCCTGTTCCATGTTGCGATGCAGGAAGCTTGATCCGGGGCGGAACGTCTCGTCCCCTGTCACCAGCCAGAAATGCGCGATCCGGTCTGGCGCACGGCCATGCGCCACAAGTTCGCGGATCAGCGCGTCATATCCCTCGCGCCCGCGTTCGGGGTTGAGCCAGTAGCCACCCTCGCCATCGGGGGCAAAGGCATCGCCCGCGCGCACGGTCACGACCGATTGTCCGGCGGCGCGCAGCCTGTCGACAACCTGCCGGGCAAGCCCCGCCTCGTCGGCGAAGACCAGCCAGCTGTGGGGCGGCGCGCCCTCGATCCCGGCGTCGATGTCGATCTCGCAATCGGCCGCGCGCGGGCGCCAGTGCGTCTGCCATCCCCAGTGCCCGATATCCTCGGCCCGCATCGGCAGGGGGGCTGCCGTTTCGACCACGGTCCGGGCCGGTTCGATGAAATAGGGCTTGCGCTGGAACGCATAGGTGGGCAGCGGCACGCGGTTGCGCCGTGCGCCGGCCCAGATCATGTCCCAGTCGACCGCCACGCCACAGGCCCAGGCCCGCGCGACGGTGCCGATGTGCCAGGCGTCATCGGCCATCGCCTGTTCGGGGTGGCGCAGCGCCGGAATGACCGCACCTGCAGGCACGCCATTGGCCTGCGCCAGCGACGACAGCGCGCGCCCCGGCCCCATTTCCATGTAGACCCGTCCGGGCGCGGCGGTCAGCCATGCCATGCCGGCCTGGAAAAGAACGGTGTTGCGCAGATGCGCGACCCAATATTCAGGGTCGGTCGCCTGATCGTCGGTCAGCGGAAGGCCCGTGCGGTTCGACACGATGGGCAGCGCGGGCGGATTCAGACGGATCGACCGCAGGTAATCGCCGAATTCCGTCAGGATCGGGTCAAGCATGCGGGAATGGGCGGCGATGTCGATCTGGATGCGCTGCGTCTCGATGCCCGCGTCCGCCAGCCGCCTCACCAGCCCGTCCAGCGCCGCATCGGGGCCGGACACGACACACAGACCCGGCGCATTGACCGAGGCAAGGTCAAGATCATCCGTCAGGTAGGCCGCAAGCGCCGCCTCATCCAGCGGAACCGAAACCATCCCCCCCGCCGGCACCGTGTCGAACAGTCGCCCGCGCAGATGCACAAGGCCGATGCAATCCTCGAAGCCGATCACGCCAGCAAGGCAGGCGGCGGTGTTTTCGCCCATCGAATGACCGATCAGCGCGGCGGGGGTGATGCCCCAGCCTTCGTACATCTTCGCCAGCGCATATTCGGTGATCATGATCAGTGGCAACTGGACCGAGGGCTTTTTCAGCCGTTCGTTCGCCTGCGCCTCGGCCCCCGGTTCGGGCAGCCAGAGCGCCCGGATGTCGTAATCCAGCTTCGGTTGCAGGATCGCGAGGCCCCGATCCATCCAGTCGCGGAAATCGGGTTCGGTGTCGTAAAGGTCGCGCGCCATGCCCGCGTATTGCGCGCCCCCGCCCGGGAACATGAACACCACCTCGGGCGCGTCGCCCAGATGGTCATGGTTGAACACGCGGCGCGGATCGGCGCCTTCCAGGAGGGCGGCGGCCTCGTCATGGCTGGCGGCCACGATGACCCGGCGCTTGTCAAAGGCGCGGCGGCCTTCCTTCAGCGTATAGGCGACATCGGCCAGCGGCTGTTCGGGATGGGCGCGCAGATGCGCGGCCAGCCGTTTCGCGGCCTCGTCCAGCGCCGGTTTCGACCGGGCCGAAATGACCAGCGGCTGGAACGGGAACAGGCTTTCTTCGGATGCCTCGCGCGCCGGGGCCTCGGCAAGAACGGCGTGGGCGTTCGTGCCGCCCACCCCAAGGCTGTTCACCCCGGCGATGCGCCGCCCCGGCGCCTGCCAGTCGGTCAGCCGGTCATTCACCCGGAAGGGCGAGGTTTCGAAATCAATCGCGGGGTTCGGCGCCTCATACCCCAGACTGGGCGGCAGTTGGCGATGATGCAGCGACAACGCCACCTTGATCAGGCTCGCCACACCCGCCGCCGTGTCCAGATGGCCGATGTTCGTCTTGACCGAACCGATGCGGCAATGCCCCGTGTCCTGCCCCGTCTCGCGGAAGGCCGCCGTCAGGGCGGCCACCTCGATCGGGTCGCCCAGATAGGTGCCGGTGCCGTGGCATTCGACGTACGAGACATCATCGCCGGTGACGCCGGAAATCGCCTGCGCCTCGGCCACGCAGCGCGCCTGCCCGTCGACCGAAGGCGCCAGATAGCCCGCCTTGGCCGCCCCGTCATTGTTGACGGCCGATCCCTTCAGGATGGCCCAGATGTGATCGCCGTCGCGGATCGCGTCCTTCGCCCGGCGCAGCACCACACAGCCCGCACCGGAACCAAAGACCGTCCCCTGCGCGCGATGATCGAAAGCGTGGCAATGCCCGTCGGGCGAAAGGATCTCGCCCTCGTGGAAGACATAGCCCCGCCCGTGCGGCAGCTCAATCGTCACACCGCCCGCCAGCGCCATGTCGCATTCGCCATTCAGCAGTGCCTGTGCCGCGTAATGCACGGCGACCAGCGAGGTGGAACAGGCGGTCTGGATGTTGAGGCTGGGCCCCTTCAGGTCGAAGATGTGGCTGACGCGGGTCGAAAGGAAATCCTTGTCGTTGCCCGTGTGGCGCAGCAGGAACATCCCCGTGCTGTCGACCAGATCGCGGTTCGAACAGAGGTTGAAGTAGAAATAGCTGCCCATGCCGCAACCGGCGTAGACGCCGATCGCACCGGGGAAGGATTCCGGCGGGTGGCCCGCGTCTTCCAGCGCTTCCCAGGCCACTTCCAGGAACTGACGGTGCTGCGGGTCAAGGATCGCGGCCTCCTTCGGGGAAAAGCCGAAGAACTCTGCATCGAAATGTTCGAACCGGTCCAGCACGGCGGCGGCGGGCACATAGTTGCGGTGCCGCATGCGGGCCGCGTCTTCACCATTCGCCAGCAGGTCGGCTTCGGACAGGTGGCGGATGCTTTCCACGCCCGCGGCAAGATTGGCCCAGTATTCTGCAACACTTGATGCGCCCGGCAAATGCGCGGCCATCCCGACAATCGCAATGTCGGTGTCAGCCACTCCTGTCGCCTCGTTCATGCCTGCCGTCACCCGGTTCACCGATCCACACACCCCATAAGGGGACCCATCCCCCAATTTTCAGGGGGGAATTTCACCACATCTCACACCTCGGAAAGAGTATCGCAAAGCGGGGGTTGGCGATACCCTTGCCGGGCGTCCTTACCGATCTTGCACCCATCGGAAACAATGCCGCGCGGCCGACACAGCAAGGCCGGAGTTGCCGGGGGATTGTGGCAGATCCGCCTACCAATGCCCTGCCCCCACGCCCCGCGCCATCCGGATTTGTGCGTTCAGATAAACAATCAGATCAAAGCCGAAACCTGCGATCGCCACGAAAAGCCGACGCGGGCGCAGCAGGTCGCGCGGGTTCTGTACCAGCCGGGCCAGCCGCTTGAACAGGAAATGCGCCGGCACATAGCCCCAGGGCAGGGCTGGCAGACGCTGCCGGATGACCCGGCGCAACCACTCTTCATCCCCGGCGGCGCGGGTCAGTTCCGGACGGCGCGCGCGCCTTGGCAAATCCCGCAGATGCGCGAAGCAGGCCGCATTGACGGCCGAGCCGATGACAATCCGTGTCTGGTGCCGGATCAGCGCACCGATGGACCGTTCCGAGGCATAGACATGCCACACGGTGCCGCCGTCGATCAGCCCGGTGTCTTCGGGCGCGGTCAGGGCATCGGTCAGGATCATCGCACGCAAAAACCCGTCCTCGACCGGCAGGCCGATGGGCAGATGCAGGCTGCGGGCGCTGTCCGCGCGCATCGCGTAAAGCTGGCCGCAGATCGCCGTCTTCCAGTCGTCCAGCATCCCCGACGAGGCCGCGATCAGCCGGTCAAGCCGCGACAGGCCTTCCGGGCGGTGCACAAGGTCCTTCACCGGACGACTGTTGAACGCCCAGAGCGACGGCCGCGCCGCCAGCCCGCGCACAAGACGCGACAGGCTGTCGGGTTCCGGCAGTTCGATATCGGCGTCGCAAAAGATCAGGATATCGGCATCGCTGCGGCTCAGGTCATGGACAAACCGGTTCCAGGTTCGCGACTTGCCGCCTTCGGGCAGGTCGACCACCTCGATCCGGCCGCCGATCGCGGCGCTGGCGCGTTCGGCCGCCGCCGCGGTGCCATCGGTGCAGCCATTGGCCAAGATCAGCACACGCGCGGCGATGTCGGGCGCCAGAAGGATGTCCTGCCGCCCCAGTTCCGCGACCATCGCCGCGATGCCCTGCACCTCGTCATGCGCGAAGACGCCGATATCGACCTTCAGGACCATGGATCAGATCACCGTGCGCGACGGCCTGCGCCGCACCACCGCCTTGCGCTGCAACCAGTGATGCGCGCGGCGTTCCTCAGCCAGCGCCTCGGCATGGCCGATCAAGGCCCCGGCCATCAGCCAGGTCAGCGGGATCAGCGTGGCGTTCGGCAGCATGTCGAGCATGTTGAACGCCAGAAGCAGCGCGACCGCCCCGGCATAGGGCGACAGGGGGCGGATGTCGCGCCCGGCAATCGCCTCGCGCCCCATCAGGAAAAGCGGAAGCGCCAGAAGGCCGAACTGGGCGATGTAACCGCTCCAGCCATAGATCCCCATGGTGATGATCCAGGCACCGTCGGCGATCGATCTTCCGGCCCCGGTCAGCGGATCATAAAGCAGGTTCCGCCCGTATCCGCCCCATCCGAACCAGATCCGTTCGGCGGCCTTGTCCAGGAGCGCCTCTTCGTTCCCGATCCGGAAGGCCAGCGAATGGGCCCGTTCGGCGCTGATGCCTTCGGCAAAGCGAAGGATGTCATCCAGCGGCACCAGATGCGCGCCGCGCAGGATCGGATAGGCCACCACCATCACCGCCAGAACCGCCGCCGTCAGCACCTGCGCGCGGGGCCGCAGAAGATAGGCAAGCGGCACAAGCGCCACGGCAAAGATCAGCGCCCCAAGGCTCTTGCACAGGATCAGCACGGCGGAGAGGTAAAGGAGGGCGGCGAAATACC
This sequence comes from Aliigemmobacter aestuarii, assembly GCF_004799285.1. Taxonomy (GTDB): domain Bacteria; phylum Pseudomonadota; class Alphaproteobacteria; order Rhodobacterales; family Rhodobacteraceae; genus Aliigemmobacter; species Aliigemmobacter aestuarii. The sequence continues at coordinate 274,399 of NZ_SSND01000002.1, forward strand.
TGGGCCTTTCGCCAACCGGCACGTCACGCAGCAGAACCGCCGCAGCCGTGACCGTCATCAGAGTGAACAGCGCCACCCACAGGCCATGCGGCAGGAAGACCACCGGGCGATAGCCGCCAAAGCGGATCGTCTGGAAGAAATCGTGCTGGAAATAGCCATAGACCCAGACGTTCATCTGCGGCGACAGCCGGATCTCGACCAGCATCGGCAGGGAATAGACCAGCCCCGCCAACACCAGCGCGACCAGCAGATGCCGCATCGCCTCGGGTGTGGCGAGGTATTTACGCGCAAGGAAGAAGGGCAAGAGGGCAATGAACTGGTTCGCGACCGAGGCGACGGAATCATAGATCCGCATTCCCTGCAGGTCGCCGTCCACCTTCGGCACCGGATCGGCGTTGGTCAGCACCGTGGCAAAGGGGCCCAGCACGAAAAGCGCCATCAGACCCCGCCCGATCCAGCTTTGCGGAAGCAAGGAAAACCGCCCCTTGAGGTAGAAGAAAACGATGGCGGCGGCGGCCAGGGCCGGGATGCTGTCCTTGGTCAGGTCGGGAACCACCGGCAGGTTGATCGCGGCCAGCGGTGGCAGCACAAGATAACCGCCGAGGATGGTCCAGATCAGCGCGCGATCCGCGCTGGTGCGCTGAAAAAGGGCCAGGGCCACCAGGGGCCAGACCATCAGCATCAACCAGGCAAGGGCGTTCGGCGATACTTGCACGCTTCGGAACCGTCATGGACAGGCGCGCCCGATCAGGCGCGCGCGAGACCTAGCATAATCCGGAGATTGCGGCAATTTTCGGGGGTTTCCGGGTCAGACCAGGGTCCGCAGGACAGGCAGGCGGCGCAAGATTTCGGCCGCGGCCCAGGACATCAGGAAGGTCAGCACCGTGGCCAGCAGGCGGTTCACATCCGCTCCGAGGAACTTGTAGCAGACCAGCATGAAGAACGGATGCACAAGATAGATGCCAAACGCGGCAGCCCCCAGCGGCTTCATCCATCCCGCCGTGACGGGCGCGCGCCAGAACGCCTCAAACGCCAGTGCGGCCACGATCGGCATCAGCGCCCAGGGTTCGCCCGTCAGCGCGAAACCCGCGGCCGACAGCAACGCCATCGCCGCGACCGGCCAGCCCACGCGCCCGATCCGGTGCGCATGCCCGATGATCAGGCCATAGGCATAGACCGGAAAGCCGAAGGCCCATTGCGGCAGCGGTTCGGGCATCGGCGCGAAATGGTGCAGCGCGAACAGCGGCACCGTGACAAGGACAAGGAAGACGCTTGCCAGCCGGACCCGCTCGTCCGAGGTGATCCACCGCCCCGAGGGTTCGACCATCACCATCGCCAGCATGACGAAGGGCAGGAACCACAGGTGGATCGACGACCCGATCAGAAGCGTCCAGGGATCGGAAAGGATCGCCCATTTTTCCGGCCCGTCCGCCACGACCAGAAACACCACACGGAACACCGCCGACCAGAACAGCCACGGAAGGACAAGCCGCCGCGCGCGCGCAAGCCAGGGATAGCGCCCCCCGGCCCGGTCCATCGACTGCACCGCAAGGAACGCCGTCAGGACAAGAAACAGCCCCAACGCCAGATGCCCGATCCAGTCACGCTCGGAGGCATAGGCATGGGCCGCGACCACGCCGAAGGCGGCAAGGAAGCGGGCCAGGTCCATCGCGGTGCGGTATGTCGGTCGGGCGGGGCTCATCGCGCCTGCGCTAGCCGAACCATCCTGTTCTGGCAATGGCCGCGCGGCCCGTTCCGTTTCCCCTGTGGCAACACAGTGTCGCCGCGCGACGCGACGCCTGCGGTGATCGCGTTTGCGGTTCTTCTGTGCTATCACGCAGGCGGTGTGTGACAAGGCGGGATGGCACGGTGGAGTTCCAGTTCGATACGGCCCGGATAGGGGTGAACCTGCCCGACAGGCAGTCCGTGCTGACCGCCGTGCGCGACCGTTTCGAGCGCCGGCAGGGATTTGCGCTGGCCACGATCAACCTTGACCATCTGGTGAAGCTGGCCCGTTCGCCCGCCTTCCGGCAGGCCTATGCCGCGCAGGATCTGGTCTGTGCCGACGGCAACCCCATCGTCTGGCTGTCGCGACTGGCCAGGCGGCCCGTCTCGCTTGTGCCCGGCTCGGATCTGGTGATCCCGCTGGCGCGGCTGGCCGCCGAGACGGGGATCCGGGTTGCGCTGGTGGGCACCACCGATGCCGCCCTCGATGCCGCCGCCGCCCGGTTGCGGTACGAGGCGCCCGGCCTGTCCATCGTCGCCACCATTGCCCCGCCGATGGGCTTCGACCCTGACGGGGAACCGGCGGCGGCCATCCTTTCCGATCTGGCCGCGCGCGACGTGGGGCTGTGCTTTCTGGCCCTTGGCGCGCCCCGGCAGGAGGCACTGGCCGCGCGCGGACGCAGCCTTGCACCGGCCACGGGCTTTGCCTCGATCGGGGCGGGGCTGGATTTCCTGGCCGGATCGCAGCAGCGCGCGCCCCAATGGGTGCGGCGGATCGCGATGGAATGGGCCTGGCGCATGCTGTCGGCGCCGCGCCGTCTGGTGTCGCGCTATGCCGCCTGCGCCGCGATCCTGCCCGGTCAGGCCGCTGCGGCGCTGGCCCTCAGGCGCCGGACGCGGTGATCAACTGTAGCCGGATCACTTGTATTCGATCAGCCCGGCCCGGCGACCGGCAAGGCGGCGCAGGTGGAACTCGGCCACGCCTAGCGCCTCGGGCAGCTTGCCGAGAACCGTGAAGAAGGCGGCCTCGGCCCCCATCCGGGGCATCAGGCGCAGGAACTGCGCCCCCCAGGCCAGCAGCGGAAACGCCGCCGCCGGGGGCCAGACCAGCGCCCCCGCAAGCCCGATCGCCGGAACGGCCATCCCCCACAGGATCGCACGGCGGGTTTCCCGCACCCAGTGCCGTTCCGGGCCCGCGCCATGCAGTGCGGCACCCTCGGCAAAGGCATGACCGGCGCGGCGCGTTCTGCGCCACCATTGCGAAAACCGAACCATCGCCGCGTCATGCAGCGTCATCTCGGCATCGATGCGCCAGACCTCGCCACCCGCGCGACGAAGCCGCAGGCAAAGTTCCGGCTCTTCCCCCGCGATCAGGGTATCGCGAAAGCCACCGACGGCGCGCACTGCGGCAACCCGCATCAGCGCATCGCCGCCGCAGGCCGTGGCCAGCCCCAGGGGCGTGTCCCATTCGCGGTCGCACAGCCGGTTGTAGACCGATGCCTCGGGTTGCCTTTCGCGCCTGCGACCGCAGACGACGACCGCCCCGGGATGCGCCCGCATATGGGCCAGCGCGACGGCGATCCAGCCGGGCCGGACCTCGCAATCGCCATCGACGAACTGCACGAAGGCAGCATCGCCCGCGCGCGCCAGACCGGCGTTGCGGGCGCGCGCGGCGGTGAAGGGGCGCGACAGGTCAAGCGGCACAACCTCGGCCCCGGCGGCCGCGGCGGCGGCGTGGCTGTCGTCCGTCGACCCACTGTCCACATAGATCACGCGGTCGACCTGCCCGGCCAGCGAGGCCAGACAGGCGACAAGGCGGGCGCCCTCATTGCGCCCGATCACAACCGCGACGACCCGACCTTCCTGCACGCCCCGCCCACCTTCACCCGCCGATCACGCCTTACCTTAAGCCGATCAAGGGGGGGATTCCACGGCTTTACCAAGGCACCGTGACGCTTTCATTTCCACCGAATTTCTGTTAATCATCAAACGGCTGGGCGGGGGTCCGGACGATTCTGAAAGGGGTGCGGATGATCGTGTTTCCGCAGCCCGGAAGGGGAAAACCGGTTCTTTGCCTGCTGCATGGCGGGTTACGTGTGTAATGGTTGACGCAGCCCCGAGGGGTTGCGCCGCAGCAGGAGCCGGATGGTCGCATGAACCAGCGCAACCTATTGATTTCCGGGGCGGAAAATACTTCCGATGCAGGGCACTACACGATGACGGACAGCCGCCCTGACAAGAAATCCACCCCGCCGGGACAGGAAGGGCGGGGCGTTTTCTCGGTGTTTCGTCCGGGGCGAGGATCCGACCAGCCCGGCACCGGCCTTGATCTGGCGAAGGCTCGCGGGATGATCGTTTCACCGCTGCCGGTGTTGCGGCCACGCCCCGACCGGGTGTGGGAATCGCTGACGCCCGTCACGCTGAACCCCGATCATCTGGCTGGAAACGGTTTGTTTCCAACGCCGGACAAGCACGGCGTATCCACCTATTTCGACATCCTGCGCACCCGCGCGATGCAGGCGCTGGAGGAACGCCGCTGGCGGCGGATCGGTGTGACCTCGCCCACGCATGGCTGCGGAAAAAGCTTTGTCGCCGCCAATCTGGCACTGAGCCTTGGCCGCCTTCCTGCGACACGGTCGGTTCTGATGGACATGGAACTTCGCAATCCCGTCCTGTCGCGGATGCTGGGCGTGAAATCCCCTGGCCCCATGCGCGATTACCTGACTGGCGAACAGCCGCTGGAATCGCATTTCCGGGTGCATGGCCGCAATCTTGCGCTGGCGCTGAACGATCAGCCGGTCGAGGGTGCATCGGAACTGCTGCTATCGCCCTTCACCGGCGAGACACTGGCGGCGATGATGGAACATCTTGATCCCGACATGGTCGTCTGTGACCTGCCGCATGCCCTTGGAAATGACGACGTGATCGCAATGTTGCCGCAGTTGGATGCCATTCTGCTGGTGACCGATGGCACGATGACGACGGCAGAAGACATCCGCCGCTGCGAACGCCTGTTCGAGGGGAGGATGCCAATCCTTGGCGTGGTTCTGAACCGCGCGCAGGATCGCAACGCCGCCCGCTATCGGTATGGTACACGATAAGGCCGCCGCACGTCGGACGGCACACAAGAGGCAGAGCGGACGGGAAGACCGGCATGGGGCCGATACAGACGATTGACGATTTGTTGGGTTTGGTTTTTCGCCGCCGCTGGCTGATTGCGGCGGTGATCGTGGTCGGCATGATCCTTTCGGTCATTGCGGGCCTCAGCCGACCGAAGGTCTACGAGACGGGCGCCGTGATTCAGGTCCAGACCCCGATCGTGGGGGTCGAGGATGCCGCGGCCGTCGGTGCGCGCGCCGCACAGACGCTTCAGATGATCGAACAACGCCTGACCACGCGCGAGAACCTGATCGCGATGATCGAACGCCACAGCCTTTTCAGCGAGGCGCCCGGCCTGAGCGTCGATCAGAAGGTGGCCGCGTTGCGCGCCTCGATCGGCTTTCAAAGCGTGGCCTCCGCCGATCAGCCGGGATTTGGCGCGCAACGTGTATCGGCACTGATTATCACCGCGCGGCTGGGGGACGGCGACAAGGCCGCGCGCGTGGCCAACGATCTGGCGCAGGGCGTGCTGGACATGTCCAGCGCCCGGCAGGCCAGCCGCGCCCAGGAAACCTACCGGTTCTATGTCGGCGAAGACCGACGCATCCGTGATCAGATGGCCGCGCTTGAAGCGCAGATCGCCGACGTCCGCAACAGCAACGCCGAGGCGCTGCCTGGGTCTGCGGAAAGCAGCCGATCTGCCCTGACCGACCTTGCGGCCGATCTGCGCGAACTGGATCAGTCCCGCGCGGCACTGGAAGGCGAAAGAACCGCCATCGAACGCAAGCAGACCCTGCGCGAAACCGACCGGCGCCGCCTGGAAGAGATTGCCTCCGCAACGGCGGTCTTGGATACGCAGCGGGACGCGCTGCTGGCGCAACGCGATGCCCTGAACGCCAATCTTGCGCGACAACCCTCTGTGGAACAGGAACTGGCCGGTTTCGAACGCCAGCTGACCCAGTTGCGCGCGCAATCCGATGTGGTGACGGCCCGGCTGGCCGAGGCCGAAAGCAACCTCAGGCTTGAAGAGTTGCAGCAGGGCGAACATTTCACCCTTCTGGAACGCGCGATCATCCCCGAATTCGCGTCCGGCGGCGGGGGCAAGAAGGTTGCCGTTCTGGGCGCCATCGCCAGCGCCGGCCTGGCACTTGGCCTCGCCTTCCTTCTGGATCTGGTCTATCCCGCGATCCGCACTTCGGCCCAGATGGAACGCGAACTGGATCTGCGGCCGGTTGTGGCAATCCCTGAGATTCCCTTCCGCAACTCGGGCAAACGGTGGCCCAGGCTGCAGACGGTGGGCCCGAAACTGGCCGAAGCGGTGCGGGATGCCCCGAAACCCGTGGTCTTTCTGGGCGGCGCGGCGCTGTTCCTGCTGGCTGCAGCGGCGGCGATGGCCTGATCGGCCAAAGGGCCCGCGCGAGGGGTGCGGGGCGTGCGGCTTTGGCGCCGTTTCCGCCGGAAAGGATTACCCACCCGGGCCGGGCGACGCTATGGAAGCAGCCGCCAACCATGACAAAACCCGCCCGGACCGGGCGGGTTTTTCTGTTTCCGGATCAAGCCTGCTGCGCCCGGTTCAGTATCCGGTGCATTTCATCACGACGCCGACAGTGCGCATCAGCACGCGCAGGTCGGTCATCAGCGAAACATCGCGCGCATAGTCGTCATCGAACCCGACGCGGGCCTCGAACGTCGTCTTGTTCCGCCCGGCGGTCTGCCAATACCCTGTGATGCCCGGACGCAACTGGAAATAGGACTGGCCGGGATACAGCGCCTGCTGGTTCAGCATCATAGGGCGCGGGCCTACGAGGCTCATGTCGCCCACCAGAACGTTCCACAGCTGCGGCAGCTCATCCAGCGAGGCACGGCGCAGGAACCGGCCCACGGGCGTGATCCGCGGATCGCATTTCAGCTTCTGGGTCTCATCCCATTCCGCCCGCGCATGGGGGTTGGACTGAAGATAGAGTTCCAGGCGCTCGTCGGCATCCGTGACCATCGTGCGCAGCTTCCACATCCGGAAGGCCCGGCCATGCCGGCCCACCCGCAACTGGGTATAGAACGGGCGCCCACCGTCGCGCGCGACCGTCGCCACCAAGAGCAGGACCATCGGCAGGATGAACGGCGTGGCAAGAAGAATGACGGACACGTCAAGAAAACGCTTGAAGAACCGCCCGTAGATCCCGCCCGAGGGGGGAAGGGCACGGGTCGCCACCGGAACGGCAATCGTTGCCACATGCTCGGACGCAGCAGGTTCAGACGCTCCGAAATCGGGATAGGTGATCGTCATTGTCAATCACCCGGCAACAGTTACGGAAGGTGTCATTGCGGCGGCGTCTTCTGCCCAGGAACAAAACAACCGGGAAATCCCCGGAAACCAGCAATACATGGCTTACACTTTCATGCAGCGCCCCCAAGGATATTTTACCCGGTCTCTTCCCCCCTTGGCGACAGCGGCCAGGGCCCGCGGCGGCACAATTCTGCCTTCATCATGATTTTTTTCGCCTGATCCTCGCCCCATTGCTGCCGCATTTCGGCGCAGAACAACCCTGAGGCGAAGAGGCCCGTGGATGCGGCGTCATTTCCAACAAGATGATTCGGGGCGATTTTTCGCCCGGGCGTGGACGGCGCGCAAATCATGCGGAACGGGCGTCTGATTTGCGCCTGCCGCGGACGGCAACCATTGGTTGAGTATTGTTTCGGATTGGCGTCAAACCGCGCCTCAGCGCGGGTGGCGCGCCCGCTCAAGCGCGAAGGCCGGTTCGCGCGCCACGTTCATGCCAAGCGCCAGCATCACGAAGGATAGCGCGCCGACCATTCCGGCCAGCGAATAGACAGCAAGCAACCCGAGAACGGAAAGCCCGGCGGCAATGCCCCAGATGACACCACCGATTCCTGCGAGGAACCCGAAGAGGACCATTCCGATGACCATCGCCCGATCTCCCGTGCCGCTGCCTTGTCATCCTGACAGGAATCCTTGCATGAAATGCTAATTCCGCCAGTGCCATTTCGGGCTATTGGCCAATCAGGGCGAAATCATGGCGCGATATGGTCGCTTTCGCGGCCTTTATGCCACGGTCAGCGTGCAACCGGGCGTCAGCCCAGGGCGGCAAGCGCGCCCGCGTTCCACCACAGTGCAACCGACGCAAGCACGGCCACGGCCAGAAAACCGCCCAGATCATGCCGGGCGTCCCACGCGCCATGCCGCCGGGCCAGCCAGACGATCAACGGATGGACGACCAGCAGGGCAATCCCCTGCCCGGTCAGCGCGCCCTGAAGCCCCGCGATTTCCGCCCCGATCAGGAAGGCCAGCGTCTGCACGGCCGCACGCGCCGCGATGACAAGAAAATAGCTGCGGGAATCCCCCGCCGCCAATGCCGACTGGTCATAGGTCATGCCGATCACCGCAGGCATCTGCACGCAGGCGATTGCAACGACGATCGCCCCCGCCGCCGCGTAACGATCATCGTATAGCAGCCCCACCAGCGGAACCCCGGCAAGGGCCATCACCGCCAGAAGCGCCAGAATGAACGTCGTCACCCCGTTCCGCATCCGCCGCAGACGGGCGAAGTTGGCCGCGGACCCGGCGGGCGGATGATCGCGGTAAAGCGGGATCAGGATGCGCCCCGTCACAGCGCCCCCCAGAAGGATCGGAAACGACGCAAGGAAATAGCCGATGTTGTAGACGCCAAGCTGATCCAGCGGCAGGTAGGCGCCCAGAATGGCCTTGTCGCCCTGCGACAGCAGAAACCCGCAGGCGGTGGACAGGAAGATCCACTTGCCGAACCCGATCAGCTCGGTCGCGGCGGGCTTTTCCCAGCGGAAGCGGTTCGCCCGCCCCGGCAGGCCGACATGCATCAGCACGAGCTTTGCCGCCGATCCGATGATCGCGCCGATCACCAGCGCCCAGACCGACCGCATCGCCAGGGCAAGAAGGATCATCGCCACGATCCCGATCACCTGCGCGATCAGGTCCAGCGCCGTCACCCGCCCCAACAGAAGGTGGCGGTTCGCCGTGTCGATCCGGGTCGGGTTGAAGCCCGCAACCAGCAGTGTCAGACCCGCGGCCGGCAACAGCAGCGCCAATTCCGGCGCGCCATAAAGCGCCGCGGCGGGAAGTGCCAGCGCACAGGTCGCCAGCCACAGGAAAACCCCGCGCCCCACGTTAATCGTCCAGGCGGTGTCCAAAAAATCGGGATCGTCCCCGCGCCGGTTCTGCGCGATCGCCGGGCCGATACCCACATCGGAAAACATCGCCAATCCGACCAGAACGACCGAAACCAGCGCCATCAGGCCAAAGGCCTCGGGAAACAAGAGCCGCGTAAGGATCAGGTTCGATGCCAGCCGCAGGACCTGCGTGATCGCGTAGGACCCGGCCGTCAGCGCACCGCCGCGCAGGGCGCGGGCAAAAAGATTGGGACGGGCGGCGGCGGGTTCCATGGGCGCGACCCTAGGGGGGCGCCCGCCCCCGGTCAATCGCCCGCCATCTTGGCGCCTTATCTCTATGCAATCCGCAGCCTTGGGCCTATTCAGGGCCCTGACCCGAACGGATTGCCATCGGACCCCGTGCCAGTGAAGATCGCCTATCTTGTCAACACCTACCCGCGCGCCTCGCACAGTTTCATCCGGCGCGAGATCCGCGCGCTGGAACGTCGCGGGCTGTCCGTGCACCGGCTGGCGATGCGGTCTGACCGCGCGGCGCTGGTCGATACCGAGGATCTGGACGAGGACGCGCGCACCGAACATGTCCTGAAACTGGGGGCAGCGCGCCTTGCCGTTTCGGCGCTCGGCTGGATGAGTGCGCGCCCGGCAAAGGCTTGGACGGCCGCGCGGCTGGCCTGGCGGATGGGGGTACGGGCAAACCACCGCCTGCGCCACCTCATCTATCTGGCCGAGGCCGCCCATGTCGCAAAGCGCTGCGCCGATCTGGGGATCGACCATCTGCACGCGCATTTCGGCACCAATTCCGCGACCGTCGCGGCGCTTGCCCATGCGCTTGGCGGGTCGCAATTCAGCTTTACCGTCCATGGGCCCGAAGAATTCGACGCCCCCCTGGCCCTGTCCCTGGGCGACAAGATCGAACGCGCGGCCTTTGTCGTGGCGATTTCCTCGTTCGGGCGCAGCCAGCTTTGCCGCTGGGTGGCCTCGTCCCACTGGCCGCGGATCAGGGTTGTTCACTGCGGCATCGAACCGGCCCGGTTTCCGGAACCGGCCCAGATGCCGCAGACGCCGCGCCTTGTGGCGATCGGGCGGTTTTCCGAACAGAAGGGGTTTCCGCTGCTGGTGGCCGCGATGGCCGAGGCCGCGCCACGCCTGCCGGGCCTGCACCTGACATTGGTGGGCGACGGCCCTCTGCGCGAAACCATCGGGCGGGCGATCGCCGATCAGGGCCTGACCGACCGGATCACCCTGACCGGCTGGCTGGACGAGGCGGGCGTGCGCGATCAGCTTGCGCGCGCGCAGGCGCTGATCCTGCCCTCTTTCGCCGAAGGCCTGCCCGTGGTGGTGATGGAGGCGCTGGCCGCCGGTCGTCCCGTGATCGCGACCGCCATCGCCGGTGTGCCCGAGCTGGTCACGCCCGGCTGTGGCTGGCTGGTCCCGGCGGGGGATGCCCATGCGCTGGCCACGGCGATCCGCGAATTTGCCGCCACACCGGCGGCGCGACTGGCGGAGATGGGCCGCCACGGGCGCGAACGCGTCTTTGCCCGCCACGACATCGACCACGAGGCCGCCCGGCTTGCCCGGCTGTTCGAGGGGACAGAATGACCCGTATCGCCATCGCCGCCGCCAGCCACAACCCGGCCATCCTGAAGGCCAACCTTGCGCTGTCGCCCTGCATCGCCTCCGGTGCGGTGCCGCTGCATGTGGTGGAAAACGCCCCGTCGGCCGCCATCGCCTACAACCGGGCGCTGGATGCCGCCGGGCCGGACGCGGCGGATGTGGTGGTCCTTGCCCATCACGACGTCTTTCTGCCGCAGGGTTGGGAAAGGCTTCTGGCGGCGCGCATCGCCGAGGTCGGCGCGACCCATCCCAACTGGGCGCTGATCGGCGCCTTCGGAATCGGGCTGGACGGGGCGCATCTGGGCCCGGTCTGGTCATCCTCGCTGGGGATGATCGTGGGGCGGGTGCCGATGCATCCCGTGCCGGTGCAGGGGTTCGACGAACTTCTGATCGTCCTGCGCCGCAGCAGCGGTCTGAGGTTCGACGAGGCGCTGCCGGGCTGGCACCTTTACGGCACCGACATCGTCCAGACCGCCCGCGCCGCCGGGCGCGGTGCCTTCGCCGTGGGCCTTCCCTGCATCCACAACGACGCCTATCACGAGGCCTTGGGGGCGGACTTTGCCGAATGCTACCGCTTCATGCAGCGGAAATGGTCTGCCGTGCTGCCGATCCGGACGCCGATCACCAAGATCAGCCGTTCGGGGCTGCACCTTCTGCGCGACAACTGGCGCAACCGCAAGACGGCCGCCTTCCGCGCCGGTGTGGCCATCGGCACCGCCGAAGACCCCCGGATGCTGGCGGCGCGCTGTGGCTGGGCGGACCTGACCGCAAGCGCCTAGCGGCCCCGCGTCCAGCCGCCGTCGCCGCCCCCGGCACGCACGGCCAGCGATACGGCGGCATAGACCGCAAAGCCCACCGGATCGGCCAGCGCCAGCCGCACCAGACCTGCCGCGCCAAGGGGCGCCTTTGCCTCGCGGTCCGGAAGGCCGGGATAGAGGGCGGCAATCTCCGCCACACCGCGATCCTGCCTGCGCCGCACCCGGACCAGCGCGGCAAAGCCCTCGATCATCGGCCAGTCATAGCTGGCCCTGCATTGCACCCGTTCTTCCGGGGTGAACTGCAGCCGCACGAATGTGTCGTCCGAAATCAGCCGCGGAAAGCAGCCCCATCGCGCCCGGCCCGACGCATTGACCGCGAAAAGCCCGTAACCGGGCGCCACGGAGCGTGCGAAAGGAAGGCGCTGCCAGAACCGCGCATAGGCCCGCGTGACCCGCGACCGGGCGGGCGGAATGTGTGCCGTTCCGGTGGCATAGCGCGGGGGGTCTTCCCCAAGGGCCGCGGCGAGTTCCGCCATCAGCGGGGCCGACACGATGACATCGGCATCCAGATAGGCGCGCAAGTTTCCCCCGGCGGCGGCATCGCCCGCATCCAGCGCGGCGGGCTTGCCCCCTTCGGCCCGTTCGATCACCGTCAGGCCCCAGCCTGCCGCGGCGGCCTGGTCGGACATCGCGCGCGCCCGATCGGCCGTCCGGTCGCGGCAACCGTTGGCCACCACCACCGCCTCGGCCCCGCCCGGCACCGGGTATGACGCGAAAAGCGCCGCCAGACAGGGGCCGATATAGGCCTCTTCGTTCGAGGCCGGGATGATCACGCTCAGCACGCGCCGCAACCTTCGGCGAGCGCCCGCCAGCGCGGATTGTCATCGGTCAGATGGCGCAGCGCCCCCCAGCTTCCCCATTTCGTCGGTGCATAGACATCGACAAAGGCGTTGAACGGCGTGTCCGACACTTTCGCCCATTCGGCCATCAGATCGCGGTAAAGGTCGCCCATGGCCTCGCTGTAATTCAGGTGATGGAAGAAGGCGGTCAGTTCGGCATCATCCACCGCCGCACCATAGCCCACGACATGGGTTCCGCCTTCATACATCATCAGTTTCAGCCCGAATTCCTGCGCCACGGCGGCGTGATAGGGCCAGACCCGGCCAGACAGCGCGGCCAGCGTGTCGGCGTCCGATCCGCTGACCGACCCGTCGCGCAGTTCGCGCGCCGCGATCTCGACCGCGTGGTCGAAACGGTGGCGCGCGACGTATTCGGCATGTGCCGCGCCTTCCAGCCCTTCGGCGGTGGCGGCGGCTTCGGCCGTCAGGCGGCTTTCGTCCAGCCATGCGGTGACCAGGGCGCGCTTTTCCTCGGCCCCGAGCAGAGCGGCGACATAGCCCGTGACCGCCAGCACATCGAAGCTGTCATGCGGGGGCGGCAAGCCCTCTTCGATCACAAGCGGGGCGGTCAGGATCGTGCGGTCAAGCCCTTCGATGCTGGTCTGGGTACCCACGATTCGCACCAGCCGCGCCTCGGCCTGATCGCCGAAGGCCTCGGACCAGATCGCCATCACCTCGGCCGCACGCATCGCGTAGAACTGCACCCAGGTCGCCTCGCGCCCCCAGAAGGCCTTGCCCTGCGTCTCGGCCCATTTCGCCTGCGCGAACTGCCAGTTCCAGACCTCGTTGGACAACTCCACATGCGCGACCAGCCCTTCGGCAAGACCATCCCGCACCGTTTCGGCGTAGAGGCGGACAAGGTCATCCTCGGCCAGATGCGGCAGGGTGAACCAGGGATCGGCGCGCAACTCGTTCGCAAGGGCGACCATCACCTCAACCGGCACGCCATGCACAGCCCACGAAAAGTCATCGGGCCGGGGCCGGTCCTCGACAGCGGCAAGACGGGAATCGTTGGTGGCCATCCAGTCCATGAACCGGATCAGCCGCACGCCCCGGATGCGTGCCAGCCAGTCGGGGTTGAAAATCGCACCGCCCTGCAACGCGGCCTGCCGGTCCTCGCGCACGACGCGGATGTTGCGGATCGGATCACCGGCATCGGTTTCCTCGATGGTCAGGACGACACCGCCGGGGCCGGGGGCGAAATCGAATACCCGGCGCCGTTCCGCGTCATCCACGACCGTCGCGCGGCCTTCCAGCTTCAGCCTGCCCCTGCCCTCCCATTCCACCACATAGCGGCCCGCGATCCCGCCTGCGTCCTGGGGCAGTTCGGTCAGGATCAGGGTGGAAAGCCCGGTCACCTCGGGCGGAACGCCGATAGGCCAGCCCTGATCGTCCAGCCAGCCTTCGGCGCGCAGGCGATCATGTTCGAACCCGCCCCACTGGCCCGGCAGATGACCGACCCAGGGCCGGGCCGTTTTTATCACGTCCAGAAACGGCTGCTGCACGGCCCAGTCATGCACGCCGGCCAGGCCAAGGCCAAGGTTCGGGTTCCGCACGCCGGGGCCGTCGGCCCCGACAGCGGGCACATCGCCCCCGGCCGAAGCCGCCGATGCATCATCGGTCGATGCCGGGGGCATCACGGGGCCTGCGGCCTCGCGCGCCGTCTGGGCCTGAACGGCGGCCCAGGCGATGCGCTGCAAGGCCAGCGCCTGTTCGTCGGTCAGGATCGAGGCGCGATCCTGCCAGACACGGGTCAGCTTTGCGGGAAGACCTTCGGGCGATGTTCCGGTGATCGTCGCCAGATGCGTCATCGCGACAAGGTAGAAGCCCCGCCCGTTGGGATGGATGTCATCGCTGAACAGATCGCGGATGTCGGCCAGGCCCGGCACCTCGCCCCGCGCGATGGCATCGGCGGCCAGCCCCATCGCCTGCCCCGCCGGGATCAGCCGCACCGCATCCGCCGCACCAAGCCGCGCGTTGACCTGATCCACCACGCCCTGCCACAGCGCCAGATCCGAATCGATCCGTTCCCGCCATGGCACGCCGCCGCCCGGATCATCCGGGATCACCGCGCCGGGCGCCGAGGCCAGCGAATGCCATGTTTCATAAAGATAGATGCGGGTATCGGGCCGGGCCTCGCGCGCCAGGCCGGCGAAGGCCGCCACCTGGCCTGCGGTGTCATTCCATTCGATGTGCCCGGCCAGCGGGATCGCCTCGGTCAGGATCAGGATATCGGTGCCACCGCGCCGCAGATGGGCACGGGCATCCAGCGTGTCGTTGCTGGCCGAGTTGTCCCAGTTGTATTTCAGCGGCGCGCCGTTGATGATCTGCGCCTCGACGGTCACGGGTTCCCCCATCGCGCGGAACCCGCCATCGACAAGCGGCGGCAGGCCCGTGCCGATCAGCGAATGGCCGACAAAGACGATTTCGGTCAGAAGGGCGAACAGCGACATGGGCACACCGGAACAACCGCCCCCTAAGGGGCCACACCGGTGGCAGCATAGCCCGACACGGTCTGCCACGCCACCTGCGCCATGATCCGGGCCGCCTCGGGCGAAGGCGCGTCCGCCGGCCTTCCATCGGCCCGGATGAGGGCGTGCGGCATCCCTTCGGGCGACCGGTGATAGAGCGTGGCGTAATGCACAAGCGCCACGAAATAGGCGCCCAGATCATTCGGGTGGATCATGTCCTGCGTGCCATCAGGGTTCTTGCCGAACAGGTCCTCGCGCCGGGCCAGGCCCGGCACCTCGCCCGCCTCGATCCGCGCGACAAGCGCCGCCATCGCCGTGCCCGCCGGGATCAGGTGGATCGTCCCGGTGCCCTCCTGCGCCATCGCCTTGCGCATGATGGCCTCCCATTGCCCCGGCAGATCGTCGCGGATGCGATCTGTCCAGCCTGCGGGATCGTCCAGACGGTGCCAGGTTTCGTAAAGATAGATCCGCACATCCGGGTTTGCGGCCCGCGCCGCGCGCGCCCATTCGGCCAGGCAGCGACCGGAATCGTGATAGCGGATCGCGTCGCGGATCTCGACCATCTCGGTCAGGATAACGGCATCATACCCGCCCGAGGCAATGGCCTCGCGCGCCGGTCGGTGGGCGGGATGGGCATTCTCGGTATCGAAGCCGGGCACGGGTTCGTCCGGTTCCCAATGCTGTTTCAGCGAGGCGCCCCAGCCAAGCTGGCTGTGATGGGTGTGACCGGCCAGTTGCGCCAGCATCGCGGGCATGTCGCGCCCGACCAGCGAATGACCAAGGTGATAGACCGTCATCGGCCCCGCAGGCGGCGGCAGGGGTTCGGCATGACGGGCGCTGAATTCCTCGGCCGACAGAAAGGCCGAAAGCTCTGCCCGTCTGCGCCACCACAGCAAACCACCGCCAAGGGCCGCCAGCGCCGCAGCCCCGGCCAACAGCATCCGTCGATCCATTCGCGATCCTCCTTCCGGCCAATCTGGTATCTCGCTCGCAAATTCGCCAGACTGGATTGCGAAACGAACCGGTGACAGGGCGGAACCATGGTGCATCTCTGGGTCAGGGCGGAACAGCGCGCGAACGAGGAACGGGTGGGCCTGACGCCCGAGGGCGCGGCGCGCCTGATCGCGGCGGGTGTTCGCGTGACCGTGGAAGACAGCCACTGCCGCGCGATCGGGATCGACGGCTATCGCGCGGCGGGCTGCACCATCGCGCCGGAAAACAGCTGGCCGGACGCTCCCGCCGAGGCGATCATCTTTGGCCTTAAGGAACTGCCCGAGGATGGCACGCCGCTCACCCATCGTCACATCCTGTTCGGCCATGCCTACAAGGGCCAGCCTGCGGGGCAGGTTCTGCTGCGCCGCTTCAAGGCGGGCGGGGGCGTGCTTTACGATCTGGAATCGCTTGTCGACGACAGCGGGCGCAGGGTCGCGGCCTTCGGCTATTGGGCGGGCTATGCGGGCGCGGCGGTGGCCGTGAAATGCCTTGCCGCGCAGATGCGGGGGGGCATCTGCGGCCCCCTGACCAGATATGCCGACCGCGACGCGCTGCTGGCCGACCTGCGCGCCGACCTGGACGGCTTTGCCCCGCCAAGCGCCCTGATCATCGGCGCACTCGGTCGGGTGGGCACCGGCGCGGGAGACCTGATGGAAGCGGTGGGATCGAAGGTGACACGCTGGGACATGGCCGAAACCGCGCATGGCGGCCCCTTCCCCGAGGTTCTGGCGCATCAGATCTTTCTGAACTGCATCCTCGCCCGGCCGGGCTGCCCGGTCTTTGTCCCGGCCGATGCAGGCGAACGGCCACGCGCGCTGCGGGTGATCGGCGACATCGCCTGCGATCCGACATCGGATTTCTCGCCCATCAAGGTCTATGACCGGGCGACAGACTGGCAGGCCCCGGCCCTGCGCGTCTGGGACGATCCGCCGCTGGACGTCACCGCGATCGACAACCTTCCCTCGCTTCTGCCGGTCGAGGCCAGCGAGGATTACGCGGCACAGCTTTTGCCGTCGCTGCTGGCGCTTGGCGATCTGGAACGGGGTGTCTGGGGGCGCGCGCGGGCGGAATTCGACACCCATCTTGCGCGGGTCTGATCGCTTGTCCGGCGCGGCGCGGGGCCTGCCGCCCCGCCCGCGTCACTTTGCGCCGAAGAGGCGGAAGTAAAGCCGGTCGGGCATCAGGTTGCCCAGCCGGAACACCCAGGCGAAAGGGACCGGGAAGGACCGGGAAAAGCGGTTCCCCTCCATCAGGGTCATCACCTCGGCCGCGGCCTGATCCGGTTCCATCAGTTGCGGCATGGAAAAGTCGTTCTTGTCGGTCAGGCGTGTGCGGATGAACCCCGGATTGGCCAGTTGCACGCGAACCCCGGTGCGGTGCAGATCGGCCTGAAGGCTTTCGGCCAGAACCATCGTTCCCGCCTTTGAGGCGGCATAGCCGATCGCGCCGGGCAGGCCCCGGAACGCCGCCAGCGACCCCACGATCACCACATGGCCCGATCCACGCGCCGCCATTCCCGGCACCACCCGGCCCAGAACGCGGGCGCAACCTGTCAGGTTG
This sequence comes from Aliigemmobacter aestuarii, assembly GCF_004799285.1. GTDB lineage: Bacteria > Pseudomonadota > Alphaproteobacteria > Rhodobacterales > Rhodobacteraceae > Aliigemmobacter > Aliigemmobacter aestuarii. The sequence continues at coordinate 291,679 of NZ_SSND01000002.1, forward strand.
ATGTCGCACATCGCCTCGGCCTTGTCCGGGTCCCAGTCGGCCGCGGACATCGGCCAATAGACGCCGGCCAGCCAGACCACGCCATCCACCGGGCCGATCGCATCCGCCGCCGCCTGAACAGACGCCGCGCTGGCCACGTCGCAAGCCTGCACCTCATGCGTGCCGGGCAGCGACGCGGCCAGATCGGCCAGACGGTCGGCATTGCGGGCAGACAGGACCAGCCGCGCGCCGCGTTCGGCCATCGCCTGCGCCAGCGCCCGGCCAAGCCCTTCGCTTGCGCCCACAAGCCAGTAACGTTTGCCCGCGACGCGGCTCATGCCTCGATCCGGCGCATGGTGGCGACCAGTTCGGCCACCTTGATGCCGAACTTGCGGAACTGGCTGCGGTTCATCACCGTGCCGTTCTCGCAAAGATACATCCAGTCGGTCACATCCAGAACATGCCCGCCCGCGTCAGGCGTCAGGCGGATGCGATAGCACATCTGCACCGCCGACCCTTCCATCCGGCCGGTCCCCACGCCGACCACGTCATCGGCCTCGGCCCGGATCATGCCGTCATTTCCCAGGCTCAGCCGCCATTCGCGCAACTGTTCGGTGCCGCTGTCATAGCGGAAGCGTTCGCGGAGGATGCCGCGATTTCCGGTCCAGATGCCCTCCATCCGGGCAACGAAGCGCGAGGTGACGCGCCCCGTCGGCCCGTAGATCACCCCTTCACAGAGGATCGGGCCGGACAGGTGTTCGCGCAGGTCGAAGTGGGGGCCGCCCGTGGCATAGTCGGCGGGCCGCTGTGCCCGAAAGCCGGTCGCGCGGGCAATGGCCGCGAACAGCGCAAGGGTCAGGGCGACACCGGCCAGAAGGAACAGGATTTCGGACATCGTCATTCTCCGGGTAAGGGCATGGTCGCCAGCAGACCGATCGCCAGCAGCTTCAGGCCGCAGGGCAGGACGGCATAGGCCAGCGTCAGCGCCGACAGCGCCTGGGGCGTATTTTCGGTGCCAGGGGTGAAACCCTGCGCCTGAAGCGCGGGCAGAAGCAGGCCGGCCGCCAGTGCCAGCGAAAGTTTCGTCATGAAGGACCACAGGCCGAAGGCCACCGCCTCGCCCGCCGCACCCTCGGACCGCGCCAGATGGCGCGAGAAAAGCGCGGGCAAAAGCGTCATGTCCGCGCCGACCGCGGCGCCAGAGACAAGGCAGATCAACGCGAAGGCCCACAGATCGCCCGCGCCCAGTGTGGCGGCAAAGGCAAAGGACACCACCGCCAGCACCATCGCCACCAGAAGCACGCGCCGCAGCCCGAAGGCGGCAGCGAGGCGGCTCCAGACCGGCGCGGAAACGGCCGCCGCGAGGAAGAACAGCACCAGAAGCGGTCCCTCGCTGCCGGGGGCGGCAAGGCGGCTTTCGACGAAGAACAGAAACAGGGTCGAGGTCACGGCAACAGGCGCGGAATTTACCAGCGCCAGGATCAGAAGGCGGCGCGTGTCGCGATCGGCCAGCACCTGCCGCAGCGGGGTTGCAGGCATCGGCGCCGCAGCGCCCCGCCATTCGCGTCCCATCGCCCAGGCGACCACCAGTGCCAGCGCGCAAAAGCCCGCCGCGAAGGCCGCGAAGGGTCGGTCGGTCATGCCCGCCAGCGCCACGGGCGCCACCGCCGCCACCGTCACGCCCAGAAGCGCGCCGCTTTCGCGCCAGCCCGCAAGGCGTAGGTGGCCGGTGGGCCCAAGGCGCGCGCCCTTGGCGAGGCCCTCGGCATAGAAGGCGATGGTCAGGAAGGAAAACGCGCTGAACAAAAGCGCCAGCGACAGCGCGAACCACAACAGGGCCGGCCCCAGGGGCGGCAGGGCGAACAGCATGACCATCGCCCCCGCCATCACCGCCACCGCCATCGCCACCATCGCCCGGCGATGATCCCGCCCGCGTTCCGCAAGCCAGCCAAGCACCGGGTCCTGCACTACGTCCAGAAGCCTGAGCCCGAACAGCACGACACCCATCGTGGCCAGCGACACGCCGTAGCTGTCGACATAGAACTTGGGAGCATGGATGTAGATCGGCAGGCCCGCCGCCGCGATCAGCGCCGCAAACCCTGCCCAGGCGGGCAGTCGGTCACCCGCGACGGGCGACAGGGACTTGCGGCCAAGGGCCATCACCGCGACACCTCGTCGGCGGGGGCCTCGGGCCGGGGACGATAGCGCACGCCCTTCCACCACAGGCGCAGCGCCTGCCAGTGGATCAACGCCAGCACCCGGCGCGACCCGAACGGGCGCCGCAGGCAGGCGCGCAAGAGGCCAAGGTTCGTCAGCGGCCGGCGCGGGCCGATCAGGTTGGTGTAGATCCCGCCCTCGGCGTTGGAATGGTCGATCCAGATCCCGATCCGGTCGGGCCGGATGTCGAAACGGAAACGGTATTCCCCGCCGATCGGCTGGAACGGCGAGACGTGGAAGATCTTTTGCGCCACCAGCGTATCCTCGCGCCCGATCGGCGCCAGGTCGCCACGGTTGGCGATATAGGAATGGCGGTCGCCGAAGGTGTTCGTGACCTCGGCGATCACCGCACGCAGGCCGCCCTCACGGTCATGGGCCAGCCAGAAGCTGACCGGGTTGAACACATGGCCAAGGATGCGCGGCTGCGCCAGAAGCAGGATCTCGCCATCGGCCGGGATGCCCCATTCGGCCAGCACCTCGCGCGCCCAGTCCAGGCCCCGGCCCTGCCCCGGCGCGCCGCCGTGATCGCGATCATGGACCGAGGCAAGCGCCCCCCGGTTGCGGCCGAACAGGGCAGGCCCACGCGCCGTTTCCGGGTTCAGCAGGACGTAATCCACCCCGTAGCGAAAGCTGTTGGCCACGGCCCCCTTCCGCCCGTGAAAGGTTTCCCCGGCGATATGTTCGACCAGGCTCATTCCGCCGCCACCTGCACAAGCGGCCGCGCGCGGATGCCGTCGACCACATCGACCGCGCTGGCGAAGCCGTCCTCGTGAAAGCCGTTCTTCATCCAGGCGCCGCAGAACCAGGTGTTGCGCGCGCCGTTCCGCGCCCGGATCACCTGCCGCCCCTGTTCGGCGGCCAGATCATAGACGGGATGATGAAACGTCACGACATCGTGGATCAGGTCATCGCGGATCGGACGGTTGGAATTCAGCGTGACGAACAGCGGGTCGTCCTGCGGGATCGGTTGCAGGCTGTTCATCCAGTAGGTCAGGTCGATACGCTCCGGGCGCGGGCAATCGGCGGGCTCCACATAGACCCAGCTCGACCAGACCTTGCGGCGCTTCGGCATCAGCGAGACATCGGCATGCAGCACCGCTTCGTTCGGCTGATAGCGGATCTTCGACAGCGCGCCCTGTTCCTCGGCGTCGGCATCTTCCAGCATACGAAGCGCCTGATCGGAATGGGTGGCAAAGACGACCTCGTCGAACAGCTCCCACTCGCCGCCGACCGGGCGCACCATGACACCGGCACCAAGGCGGCGCACCGCAGCCACGGGGGCCGACAGGCGGATATCGACGCCCGCGCGATCCATCGCCGCGTGAAGCCTGCGCACATATTCGACCGAACCGCCCTTGACCGTGTACCATTGGTGCTGGCCCGAAAGGCTCATCAAGGCGTGGTTCTGGAAGAAATCGACCATAGCTTTGGCCGGGAAATCAAGGATGCCCTGCACCGGGGTGGACCAGATCGCACCCGAAAGCGGTGTGATGTAATAGTCGCGGAACCAGTCGCCTGTCCGCAGTTCGGCCAGCATATCGCCGATGGTCATCGACGGGTCGCGCGACACGGCAACGCCCTTGGCGTTGAAATGCAGGATGTCGCGCAGCATCCGCAGGTAACGCGGGTTCAGCATCATGCTGCGCGTGGCAAAGACCGAATCCAGCGTCTTCAGCGCGTATTCGAACCGCCCGCCACCGATCGAGGCGCCAAAGCTCATGTCGCTTTCCGTCACCGGCACATCCAGATCGTCGAACAGACGCACCAGATTGGGATAGTTCACCTTGTTGAACACGATGAAGCCGGTATCGACCGGCTGATCCTTCCGCTTCCCCGCGATCACGGTGCGCGCGTGGCCACCCAGCCGCCCTTCAGCCTCGAACAGGACAACCGCGTGATCGGATGACAAAAGATGCGCCGCGGCCATGCCAGAGATACCGCCGCCGATGACGGCAATGCGGCGGGGCGGAAGTTCGGGTCGTTCAAAGGGCATTCACTGTCACCTTGTTGCAGGGTTTTGACGACGATACGCGGTCTGAGCCTTTGCGGATCACAATCCGCCGCCAGTGCACCCGAAAGGACGCCGAAAAAACTGTCTGCGGGAAGGTGATCCGTTTGCGGAAGGCTTGCGTATCCCTTGCATGATGTTCGATGCACGGACCACGGAAAAACCGGGTGCAGAGGCGGCGGCGACCGCCTATGCTGCGCCTGCGCCATGGCGAGCGCAGCGGACGGATGGTGGCAAGGTGACGGCAGAAGACTCCGAGGGAAACTGGGTTCCGGCGATGCTGGCGATCCGGGACCGTCAGGACCGCGCGGCATTCGCCGATCTGTTTCGCCACTTTGCGCCAAGGGTCAAGGCGTTCCTGATCAAATCGGGAATGTCCCCGGCCCTAGCCGAGGAGTGCGCGCAGGACGTGATGGCCACGCTCTGGCAAAAGGCGCATCTCTTCGATCCCGAGCGGGCTTCGGTGGCGACCTGGGTCTTCACCATCGCCCGCAACAGACGCATCGACGCGCTGCGCCGCGCCAAACGGCCAGAGCCCGAAGATCTGCCCTGGGGTCCGGAACCGGAACCCGATCAGGCCGACGCCTTCGAGATGCAGCAGGAAACAGACAGGCTGGGCAAGGCATTGGCCCAGCTGCCCGAAAAGCAGCGCGCGCTGATCGAAAGGGCCTATTTCGGCGATCTTTCCCACACGGAGATCGCCGAGGAAACGGGCCTGCCGCTTGGCACGATCAAGTCGCGCATCCGGCTGGCGCTGGAAAAACTGCGCCACCATATGAGTTGATGACTGAAGGCAAGACGAAGATGACGATCCGCCACCATGTTTCCGATCAGCTGCTGATGGCCTATTCGGCCGGTCAGTTGCCCGAGGCCTTCGGGCTGGTCGTCGCGACACATCTGTCGATGTGCGACGAGTGCCGTGCCAGGGCCGGGGCGTTCGATGCCGTGGGCGGGTCGATGATCGAACGCTGCGGCACCATCGCGATGGACGATGGCAGCCTTGACGCGGTTCTGGCCCGTCTGTCGGGCGCACCCGAGCCGCGCCCGGAACCGCGCCGCCGCAAGGGCCTGTTCCCGACCCCGCTGGCCGATGTGATCGGCGGCGATCTCGACGCGGTGAAATGGCGGCCGATCGGCATGGGCGTTCGCCAGGCGATCCTGCCGATGGCAAAGGACGCCAGCGCACGGCTGCTGCATATTCCGGCCGGTCAGGCCGTGCCCGATCACGGGCACCGCGGGATGGAACTGACGCTGGTGCTGCAGGGCGCGTTCCGGGATGAATCAGACCGTTTCGGCCCCGGCGATCTGGAGATTGCCGACGAAGAGATGGAACATACCCCGGTGGCCGAGGCGGGCGCCGATTGCATCTGCCTTGCAGCGACCGATGCGCCGCTGCGCTTCAACAGCCTGATGCCGCGCCTGTTGCAGCCGATCTTCCGCATCTGACCGGACATTCAGGCGGCGGTCACTCTGCCGCCTGACCATCCACCAACGGCTTGACCGGATCAGGCGCCAGTTCCTCGAAATCGAAATTGTCCAGCCGCCGCGCGCGCCGCGACGCCTTGTCGGATGAAATGCGGATATCCTCGATATCCTTTGCGGCCTGCGCGAAATGGCGGTCGAGGTTGCCCACCCGTTCCGACAGGCGCGTGACGTCACCGTAAAGCAGCGCCAGTTCCTTGCGGATCGCCCCCGCCTGTTCGCGCATCCGCGCATCCTTCAGCACGGCGCGCATCGTGTTCAGCGTGGCCATGCAGGTGGTGGGCGACACGATCCAGACCCGCGCGGCAAAGCCCTCGCGCACGATATCGGCGAAATTGGCGTGGAGTTCGGCATAGACCGCTTCGGAGGGCAGGAACATCAGCGCGCCATCGGCGGTTTCCCCCTCGATGATGTATCGGTCGGATATGGCGCGGACATGCCCCCTGACGGCGGTGCGGAACTGCGCCGCCGCCTCTTGCGCGGCGCGCGGGGTTTCGGCACGGCGGATCGCCTCGTAGGCCTCAAGCGGGAATTTCGCATCGATCACGATCGGCCCCGGTGGATTGGGAAGATGCACAAGGCAATCCGCCCGCCGCCCGTTCGAAAGCGTCGCCTGCATCGCGTAGGCATCCGATGGCAGCGCCTTCTGCACGATGTCGTTCAACTGGATCTCGCCGAAGGCGCCGCGGGTCTGCTTGTTCGACAGGATATCCTGCAAGGACAGCACGTTGCCCGACAGCTTCTCGATATTGGCCTGCGCCTTGTCGATGGTTTCCAGCCGCTGGTGCAACTCGCCCAAAGACCGGGCGGTGCGCATCGCCGATCCCTGAAGGTTCTCGCCCATCTGGCGCGTCACCTCGGCCAGGCGAGCCTCCATCAGCTGGATCATCGAGGTCTGGCTGACGGCCTGCACCTCGGACACGTGATGCAGCCCGCCCGCCAGCCGTTCTTGCCCGTCCGACAGCATCTGCACGCGCTGGCCCAGCCAGCCAAGCTCGCGCAGCATCGGTTGCGCGGCGGCCCCGGCGCGCAGCGCGGCACGCAGGATCAGTGCCAGCAACAGTACCAGCATCAGAAGGACCCCGCCTGCGGCCAGGACCACCGGATCAGTCCACGCCAGTTCGATGTCTCCGATCCGGATCATCGCCGCCCGAACAGCCGTTCGATATCGGCCAGCTTGAGCTCCACATAGGTGGGCCTGCCGTGGTTGCACTGACCCGAAAGGGGCGTCGCCTCCATCTCGCGCAGAAGCGCGTTCATTTCCTCGGCCCGCATCTGGCGGCCGGACCGGACCGATCCGTGACAGGCCATGCGCGACAGGACCGCGTCGATCCGGCCCCGCAGCCTGTCGGACCGACCCAGATCGGCCAGATCGTCGAGGATGTCACGCAGAAGCCCCGCTGCGTCCACCTGCCCCAGGATCGCGGGCGTTTCGCGCACCGCCACGGCCCCCGCGCCGAAGGGTTCGATCACAAGGCCGAGGTCCGCCAGATCGTCGGCAAGTTCAAGCAGCCGCGCGGCATCCAGATCGGACAGTTGCACGATATCCGGGATCAGCAACGCCTGCGCCGGCACCCGGCCTTCGGCGCGCTGCGCCTTCAGCCGTTCATAGACCAGCCGTTCATGCGCGGCGTGCTGATCGACAATGACGATGCCGCCTTCGGTCTGGGCGATGATGTAATTCTCGTGTACCTGCGCGCGGGCAGCCCCCAGCGGGCGGCCTTCAGGCGCCGGTTCCGTCGGGGCGGGTTCCACCCGTGCCGACGGCGCCTCGGCAAAGCCCGGAGCGGTCCCGGCCTCGGGCGCCTGAAAGCGGAAGCTGCGGGCCAGCGCGGGCTGGCTGGCGCGGTCCATCTGATAGATGCGCGGCGGCGCGGCCACCGGCGCAAGGGGTTCGGCCCTGAAGGCGCCCAGGGTTTCTGCCCCGACCGTGGTCGAGGCGCGATGGCCCGCCCCCATCAGCGCCGCACGGATCGCCGTGACGATCAGCCCCCGCGCCAGGGCCGGTTCGCGAAACCGCACCTCTGATTTCGCGGGATGCACGTTCACGTCGACCCGTTCGGGATCGCAGGTCAGGTTCAGCACCGCCGCCGGATGCCGGTCGCGCGACAGCACATCCATATAGGCCGCGCGCAAGGCGCCAAACAGCATCCTGTCCAGCACCGGACGTCCGTTCACGAACAGGAACTGCGCAACCGCCGACCCGCGCGAATAGGTGGGCAGCGCGGCATATCCGGTCAGCCGCAACCCCTCGCGGTCAGCATCGACCGGCACTGCATTTTCCGCGAAATCCGCGCCCAGAACCTGCGCCAGACGCCCGTGCAGCGCGTCGAAGAAATCCCCGCTTTCAGGGTCCGCGCGGAACACCACGCGCCCTTCGCCGCCGCCTGACACATCGCGCAGCGTGAAGCCCACATTCGGCTCGGCCATGGCCAGACGCCGGACAACCTCGGCAATCGCCTGCGCCTCGGCCCGGTCTGTGCGCATGAACTTCAACCGGGCGGGCGTGGCGTAAAACAGATCGCGCAGTTCAACCACCGTGCCGCCCGTCAGCGCAGCCGGGCGCACCGGCCCCATGCGCCCGCCTTCGACCGACAGCGAAATACCCTCGCCCCCTGCAACGCGGCTGGTGATCGAAAGCCGCCCGACGGCGCCCAGAGACGGCAGCGCCTCGCCCCGGAAACCGAAGGACCGGATGTTCAGCAGATCGGACCCGTCGATCTTTGACGTCGCATGGCGCGCCAGCGCCAGCGGCAGGTCATCCCCCGTCATCCCGCAGCCGTCATCGGTCACGCGGATCAGCGTCTTGCCGCCGTCGGCATAATCCACGGTGATGCGCCGCGCGCCCGCGTCCAGCGCGTTCTCGACCAGTTCCTTCACGGCGCTGGCGGGCCGCTCCACAACCTCGCCGGCCGCGATCCGGTTGATCGCGGCTTCGTCCAGTTGCCGGATGACCGGGCGGCCGTTCGTGGATATCTTGGGGCTGGCAATCATCATGCCACCATCCCTAGCACGGCAGGAAAGATTCGACCACTGCCCTGAGGTGCCCCGCCGCGCCCGATCAGGGCGCGGCGCCGATGCCCTCGGGCTTGCCGACAACGACGAAATGCAGCGCGTCGGGCTGCAACAGACGCCCCGCCACACGGGCGATATCCTCGACCGTGACGGCGTTGATCTGGTCGTTGCGGGTTTCGACATAAGTGATCGGCAGCCCTTCCATCTGCATCCCGACAAGGATGTTGGCGATCGGCCTGTTGCCATCGAAGCGCAGCGGATAAGCCCCGGTCAGATAGGTCTGCGCCGCCGCCAGTTCCTCGGGCGAGACGCCGTTTTCCACGATCTTGCGCCACTCGGCCCGGATAAGGTCGATCACCTGACCGGCGGTTCGGTTGTCGGTGGAAAGCTGGCCCATCACCAGTTCGGCCTGATCCATCGCCGCAAGATAGCTGCCCACCCCATAGGTCAGGCCCCGCTTTTCGCGGATTTCCGTCATCAGGCGGCCGGTGAACCGCTGACCGCCAAGGATTTCGTTCAGGATGAACGCGGCAAAGAAATCGGGATCGTCCCGCTTGATCCCCTCGTGCCCGAACAGGATCAGCGACTGCGGCGATGGATAATCGACGACCGTGACGCCGCCCTTCAAGGCATAGTCCGCCCGGCCCGGCAGGGGCGCCCCGGTTTCGGGCAGATCGCCCAGCAGTCGGTCCATCAGCGCGCCCAGTTCCTCGGCCGTGATGTCGCCCACGGCGGCCACGTAGACGCGGTCACGGGCGATGGCGGCACGATGGGCGGCAAGGATATCGTCGCGCGTCAGGGCCGAGACGGTTTCGGCCGTGCCGTCGCCGGAACTGCCATAGGGGTGGGCGCCGAACGCCGCCCGGTCGAAGGCCCGGTTGGCAATGGCGCCGGGGTCGGTGTCATCGGACCGGATCATCGACAGGACCTGCCCGCGCACGCGGGTGATAGCCGCCTCGTCGAAGCGTGGCGAAACCAGCGCCTGCCGCAGAAGATCGACCGACTGATCACGATTTTCGGTCAGCATCCGGGCCGAGACGGAAAGCGAATCCTGCCCGACGTTGAACCGGAAATCGGCCGCCAGCGCATCGCGCGCCTCGGCAAAGCCCTGCGCGTCCAGATCGCCCGTGCCCTCTTCGATCAGCCCGGTCATCAGGTTGACGACCCCGCGTTTGCCCTCGGGGTCAAGCGATGTGCCGCCGCGAAAGCGGATTTCCAGCGCGACGAAGGGGATGGAATGTTCCTCGACCAGCCAGGCCTTGATACCGCCGGGGCTGACCACTTCCTTGATCGGCACGGCGGCCTGAACGGGCATCGCGAACAGAAACAGCGCGACCAGAAAACGCATCATCATCGGCTCAGCCCTCGGCCTTGGTCAGTAAGGTGGTGACGGCATTGCGACGGTCCAGAACCTCGCGCGCGGCCTCCATCACGGCTTCGGGGGTGACGGTTTGCAGGACATCGGGCCAGGATTTCACATCCTCGATCGAAAGGCCCACCGTCAGTGCCTCGCCATAGCGGCGGGCCAGACCATCCACATTGTCACGGGCATAGATTTCCGAGGCGCGCATCTGCGTCCTGATCCGTTCGAAGGCGGCCGGATCGGGGCCGGTTTGCAGGAAACTGGCGATGACCTTGTCCATCGCCGCCTCGGCCTCTTCCAGCGAGACGCCGGGCACGGGCACAACGACCAGGCTGAAGGTTCCCGAATCCAGCGCCAGCCCGTCATAATGGGCCGCCGAATAGACGGCCTTGGCGTCGTCGAACTGCAACGCGCGCGCCAGCACGCTGGTTGTGCCCGATCCGCCCAGCAATTCGGCCAGATAGGTCAGCGCCGCGGCCTTCGCCTGATCGCCCGGGTCCCGTTCCGGCGCAAGGTAAGTGCGTACCATGACGGGTTCGGACACCCGCGGATCGGCCATCGTCAGCCGCCGCTCCGACAGGTGCGGCGGTTCCGCCGGGCGAAGCCGTTCGGCCGTCAGGTCCGCCGATGGCTCAAGCGGGCCGTAATGTTCATCAGCCAGCGCCCTGACCTCGTCTGGCGTCACGTCGCCGGCCACGACCAGAACGGCGTTGTTCGGGGCATAGAAGCGCCGGTAGAAGGCTTCGGCATCGGCAAGGTTCAGCTGTTCTATCTCGTGCCGCCAGCCGATGATCGGAATTCCGTAAGGATGGTTCAGAAACAGCGCCGCCCGCGCCTGTTCCCGCAAAAGCGCGCCCGGATCGCTGTCCACGCGCTGCGCCCGCTCTTCCAGAATGACATTGCGTTCGGTGGCGACGACCTCGTCGTTCAGGATCAGGTCGCGCATCCTGTCGGCTTCAAGTTTCATCATCAGGCCAAGGCGATCGGCCGCGACACGCTGGAAATAGCCGGTGTAATCCCAGCTTGTGAAAGCGTTGTCATTGCCGCCCTGCGCCTCGACGATGGCCGAGAATTCGCCCGGCGCCAGTTCGTCGGTGCCCTTGAACATCAGGTGTTCGAAGAAATGCGCGATGCCGGACTTGCCCGGCGCCTCATCCGCGGCCCCGACGCGGTACCACACCATATGCGTGACCACGGGCGCCCGGTTGTCTTCGATCACCACCACCTGCATGCCGTTGTCGAGCGTGAAGCCCGAAACCGTTTCGGCCAGCGCGGGGACAGGCACAAGACTGGCGGAAAGACCGGCCAGAACCAGGCTGACGGCCCGTCCGTTGAGGGATTTCAGGCCGTTGAGGGATTTCAGGGGCATCGACAGACCTTTCATCGACAGACCTTTCATCAACCGCACCCCACATAGCTACGCAGCCTCGGGGGGCGTTCAAGACCGGCTGACAGGGATGTGAGCCTACTCGGTCAATTCCGGCGGTGGGGCCGAGGGGTTGCCCGCCCCGGCGCGGCGCCAGCGTTCCAGTTCGGCATATTGGTCAAGCGACATCGGCTCGTAGGCGCGGAAATAAACGTTCACGTCGAACAGGCGTTCCAGAAGCCGCCCGTCGTTCCGGCGCCGGAATTCCAGATCCTCGGCGGCCAGCGTCTGGCGGATGCCCGAAGTCACGCCATAGCGGCTTGCGTAGGAGATCAGGCCGCCATCGCCGGCCGTTCCGGTCCGCACCCGGCCACCCAGGGTGGCAATCGCCGCTTCGCGCGGCTTCTGGTCGGTCCGGTTTTCGCCGCCCGGCGTGGGCGGCGGCAGTTCGGCAAGGCTTTCAGGCATTTCCAGGGGCTTGGGCGGGATGATCGCAAACTCGTCAGGGCCTTCGCCCGACGCCTTGACATTCATCAGGCGGGGTTCGCCCGAAGAACAGGCCGCCACCGAAAGCACCAGCACGAACGCCAGTCCCGCCTTCGCCGCCGATCCCCGTCCTGCTGCCTTCATACCCCGTCTCCCACAGACCTCGCCTTCGTCTTAGCGCATTGATCGGCGCGCGTCACGGGGTCTTTCGCCCCGCCGAAGTCCTTGCCTTGTCATCCTTTCCCGCATCCCTTGCGAACAGGACAAGCCCGACGGCACCGACAAAGATCGCGATGTCGGCCACGTTGAAGGCATAGGGATTCTCGATCCCGCAGCAGGACATGTTCAGGAAATCGGCCACCGCGCCATAGGCGATGCGATCCACGACATTGCCGATCGCCCCGCCGACCAGGAAGCCCGCGCTGATCCGCGCAAGCGTCGGCTGTTCGCTGCGCATCATCCAGCGCAGGACCCACGCCGATACCGCCAGCGCCACCGCGATCAGCAGCCAGCGCACCTCTGATTGGTGGCTTGCGAAAAGGCCGAAATTGATCCCGCGATTCCAGGCCATTCGGAAGGTCAGGAACGGATGCCAGACCTCGATCACGCCGCGCTCGATCAGGTTCAGCCCGAACACCACGGCAAGTTTCGTGACCTGGTCGATCACGAACACCAGAACCGCCGTCACCCAGAACGCACGCATCGCCCCCCCCTCAGTGACGGAAATGCCGCTGGCCGGTGAACACCATCGCCAGCCCCGCCTCGTCGGCAGCGCGGATGACCTCGTCATCGCGCATGGATCCGCCCGGCTGGATGATGGCGGTGGCGCCCGCCTCGGCCGCAGTCAGAAGGCCGTCGGCAAAGGGAAAGAAGGCATCCGACGCAACGACCGATCCGCGCGTCAGGGGGGCCGAAAGCCCAAGCGCCTCGGCCATGTCCTGCGCCTTGCGCGCGGCGATGCGGGTGCTGTCCACGCGGCTCATCTGCCCCGCGCCCACGCCCACCGTCGCCTGATCCTTCACATAGACAATCGCGTTCGACTTCACATGCTTGGCCACGTTCCAGGCAAACAGCAGGTCGCGGATCTCGGCCTCGGACGGTGCGCGCTTTGTCACCACCTTCAGGTCGTCGCGGCCGATATGGCCGTTGTCGCGGTCCTGCACCAGAAACCCGCCCGCCACCTGACGGAAGGCAAGGCCTGCCGCGCGCGGATCGGGAAGCGCGCCGGTGGTCAGAAGGCGGAGGTTCTTCTTGGTGGCAAAGATCGCGCGGGCGTCCTCGTCGGCCTCGGGGGCGATCACGACTTCGGTGAAGATTTCGGTGATCTTCGCCGCCGTCGCCCCGTCAAGCGTCATGTTGAGCGCGATGATCCCGCCGAAGGCCGACGTGCGGTCGCAGTCGAAGGCGCGCTGATAGGCCTCGGCCAGCGAGGCGCCGCGCGCGACACCGCAGGGGTTGGCATGCTTGATGATCGCGCAGGCCGGGCCGTGCGCCGGATCGAATTCAGCCACCAGTTCGAAGGCCGCGTCGGTATCGTTGATGTTGTTGTAGGACAGTTCCTTGCCCTGATGCTGTTCGGCCGTCGCAACGCCGGGGCGGCGCGAGCCGTCGGTATAGAAGGCCGCCCCCTGATGGGGGTTCTCGCCATAGCGCAAGGACTGGGCCAGGGTTCCGGCGAAGGCGCGGCGGCGCGGGGTGGGTTCGCCCACCGCCCCTGCCATCCAGCCCGACACCGCCGCGTCATAGGCCGCGGTGCGGGAATAGGCGGTCAGCGCCAGCTTCTTGCGGAAGGCAAGCGTGGTCGCGCCATCATGCGCCTGAAGTTCGGCCATCAGGGCCGCGTAATCCTCGGGGTCGGTCACGACCGACACGAACTTGTGGTTCTTGGCCGCCGCGCGGATCATCGCCGGGCCGCCGATGTCGATGTTCTCGATGCAGGTCGCGTAATCCGCGCCCTTGGCCACCGTCGCTTCGAACGGGTAGAGGTTGACCACCAGAAGGTCGATCGGTTCGATCCCGTGGGCGGCCATCGCCAGCAGGTGTTCGTCGTCGTCGCGCAGCGCCAGAAGCGCGCCATGCACCATCGGGTGCAGCGTCTTGACCCGGCCATCCATCATTTCGGGAAAGCCTGTCACCTCGGACACGTCGCGCACCTTCAGCCCGGCGCCGCGCAGCGTCGCCGCCGTGCCCCCGGTCGAGATCAGCTCCACCCCCTGCGCGGCCAGCCCGCGGGCGAATTCGATCAGCCCGGTCTTGTCCGACACGCTGATCAGCGCGCGGCCGACCGGCACGAGGTTGGTTTCGGGGTGGAACATGGCGGCAGCCCTCCGTCAATCAGGCAGGGGACGGCAGATCGTCCCGGTCAAGGTCACGAATGGCCAGCGGAGTATCCTGTGCCTTCGCCAAGGTCCAGCCGATCCGGGTTTCATTTTCGCGCAAAATCCCGGCAAGAACGATCTGTTTTGTCGCACGCGGGCTCAAGCGGCCCTTTTCCAGATAGACCGACGGTTCCAGCGACAGGTCGAGCGCGCCATCGTGGCGGAAGACCCAGATCTCGCCCGAGCGCAGGCCGATCGACACAGCCGTGCCGCCAAGGTCCAGCGCGGCGTCGGCCTCTGGGTGCAGGTGAAACCGGACCGCAAAGCCGATCCCGCGGGATTTCGATCGTTCGATCGCCGCGGCAAGGCGGGCGATGGCCGGATCATCGGGCGCGATCAGGCTGTCCTGCCCGGCCAGCCGCCGCCCGTCGCCAGACAGCGACAGCCGCCGTGCGTGAAGAAGGCCGTGACTGCCCATCCAGCCGTTATGACGGGCCTCAAGTGTGGCGCCATCGGCATTCGCGGCAAGGTCAAGACCTTCGACATGGGCGCGCGCCTCAAGCACCTCGCGCCCGCCGCGCGCGAACCGGGACGAGGAAAAACCGTCCAGCGTCAGCGTGGAATGGCTGGCCGTGGCGCGGCCCGCGCGGTGCCAGTCCTGCCCGAAAGGCTGGCCCGATCCGCAGTTCACGATCAGGGGCCGTCGCCCCGAGGTCAGTTCGAATGCCAGGGTGGAGGCATGCGCCACCGCCCCCGCCGCCCCCGAGGGCGGGTCGGAGGCATCCACGATCACGCTGGTGCGCCCGTGCGAAAGCCGGGCAAAGCCCATTGCCAGACCGTCGGGCAGGCCGGGTTTCACCCCGGAATCGGCCAGCGCCTGATCCAGCCGGCCTTCAAGCCCGCGACCGCCGCCGTGAAACCGTGCCAGACCGCCATCGGCATGGCGCAAGAGCCGCAGCGTGGGGGCGATCCGTTCGATCGCGGCCAGATGCGCCTCGGGCACCGGGCGCCCGGCCTCGCCAAGGGCGCCGGCCGCCCAGATCAGCAGCGTGAAGACCTCAAGCAGTTCCTCTGGGTTCCGGGTGGGGATGCCGCCCGCGGCGTCGATCTCGCGCTCGCATTCCGCGGCCAGCGCCTCGGTCGCCGGGGCCACGCGATCTTCCATCCCGATCAGCGCGAATCCCGCATAGATCAGGCCGCACAGCGCCTCGAACCGGGGCAGGCCGGGGGCCGCCTTGCGCCAGTTGCGGTTCAGGTAATGCACCTGCGCCGAAAGCGAGTGGTAGAAGGCCAGCGCATCGTCGCGTTCGCGCCCGTTCAGCAGAAGCAGCGCATGGTTGATCCAGCGGATCAGCCGACGCCCGGTCAGGTCGGGCGACCATCCGGGCGCGCCGGGCCTGCGCCCCTGCCCGAAATCCGCGATCCAGGCCCAGGTCCAGTCCTGCGCCTTGGCGCGCGCGGCCCCGTCGCCGACGGCGGCCAGATCGTCAAGCCAGGCAAAGCCGTGCGCGGCCTCGGCAAATCCAGGATCGGGCACGGTGATGTCCCACAGCCGGACGCCGGGCGCCTCGACCAGATGGCCACCGAACAGGAAGTTGCCGGCGATCATCTGCCGGCCCCGGGCGAAAAGCCCGATGGTGCGGGGTTCGGGCTGCGAGACGAAGCCGTTCGCGGGCGGCGATTTCAGCGCACGACGGACCTCGCGGCGGTTCTGCACCGCCGCCCACCATGCCGAAAATCCGCTTTCCGGGTTTTCCCCGACCATTCCCCGCCTACCTGATGCGACTGCCCTCATCCGTCCGGGTTCGCCCCGGATCTTGGCCCGCACCATAGCGGCAAGCCCCCGCCCTGTCACCGCCAAAGCGGGCCGTCAGGGCGCCATCAGCGCACCATCATGCAGGCCATGAAGAAGCCGTCCATCCCGCCGGTTCGTTCCCAGTAGTCCGGCCTGAGCCGCAGCCCGCCCGCCCGCGTGATCCAGCGCGGATCGACCCCCGGCAGGTCGGGCCGCCGCACCGTCAGCCCCGGATGGCGCGACAGCGCCGCATCAAGCTGCGCCTCGCCCTCTTCCGGCAGAAGCGAACAGGTGCAATAGACCAGCCGCCCGCCGGGGGCGAGCCAGCCAAGGGCGCGGTCGATCAGCGCCGCCTGCAAGGCGGTCAGCGCGGCAAGGTCGCCACGGTCCTTGACGAAGGGCAGGTCAGGGTGGCGGCGGATCGTGCCGGTGGCCGAACAGGGCGCATCCAGAAGGATCGCGTCGAAGGGCGCATCAGGCACCCATTCCAGCGCATCGGCGACAACGACCTGCGCCTCAAGCCCCGTCCGCGCCAGGTTTTCCCGAAGCCGCGCCAGACGCGGCTCCGAAACATCGAGCGCTTTCACCCCGGCGCCTGCCGCGGCCAGTTGCAGCGTCTTGCCCCCCGGTGCGGCACACAGGTCCAGCACCCTTTCGCCCGGCTGCGGCGCCAGCAGCGGCACCGCCAGTGCCGCCGCGGCGTCCTGCACCCAGAACGCGCCTTCGTCATACCCCGGCAGCGCGGTGACCTGCGCGCCGGGGGGCAGGCGCAGGCTGCCCGTGGGCAACCGCTCGGCCCCCGCGGGGGCCGGGTCCACCGTCGCGCCCGGTCGCAATGTCAGGTCGATGACTGGCGCGCGGGATTGCACGCGTTCCATCCCGGCCACGGCCTGCGGGCCCCAGGCCGCGACCAGCGGCTTGCGCAGCCAGTCGGGCATCCGCTGCGGCGGCATCGCGTCCAGGTTGACCGACGCCTGCGCCAGCCGCCGCAAGACCGCGTTGACCATCCCGGCCATGCTTGCCGTGCGCTTGCCCTGTCGCGCCAGCGTCACCGCATCGTTGACCACGCCATGCGCAGCGGCACCTTCGGCCAGTTCCACCACTGCCAGCCGCAGGATGTTGCGCGCCGCCAGCGGCGGCGGGCGTTGCAAGAGGGGGGCAAGAACCCGGTCGGCCGCATCCAGATGGCGCAGCACGGTCAGCGCCAGACGCTGCGCCCGCGCCCGGTCCGCCGGGGCAAGCGCCGAGAGCGGGCCATCGGCGGCACCCGAAAGCGGGCCGATCATCCGCCCCTCGCCCAGCACCCCCGCCAGAAGCGCCAGCGCCGCCCGCCGTGCCGCCAATCCTTCGCCCGCCATTGCCCGCCTTGCCCCGTGATGCCCAGTGATGGTCCCGGCACTCGCCTTCCGGTGCGATCCGGCCTATATCACCCCTGCCAGCGACACAAGAAAGCCGAAAGCCGCGCCCATGTCCGAGGATACACCCGCTCCGCGCCCCGATCTGCGCCCCGATCTGCGCCCCGATCTGCGCCCCGACCTGTCGCCCGCCGCGCAGCGCGCGCTGGCCGAGGCCGAGGAACGCCGCCGGAAGGCCAGCGCCCTTGACCTGCCGCCCGAACTGGGCGGCCGCGACGGGCCGGAACCCGTGCGCTATGGCGACTGGGAAAAGAAGGGGCTGGCGATCGACTTCTGATCCCCGGCCGCCACCTTCAGCGGATCCGGAACACCGCCGACTGGCCCTGCCCCGCATCGGCGGTAAAGCGCAGCCGGTCCGGCCCGACGGCCTCGACCAGCTGGCAGTTGTAGGGGATAACCTTGCCGCTCCAGTCCATCTCGCGGCAGAACAGCCCGTCCTTCCAGCCCCAGTTGCCGGTGATGTCCCATCCAAGCGCCCGGCCCTCGATCTTGCCATCGCCCTTGACCTTCAGGGTCAGACGATAAAGGCCGATTTCCAGCGCGCGGCCATCGACCAGCTTGAGGAAGGTGGACTTGTCCCGCACGGCGGCGGGCGTGTCGGCCCTTGCGGGCAGGACGGCCAGGCCAAGAATGACGGCAAGGATTGAAAGGCGCAGCATGGCAAAATCCCCGGTGACGGTTCGGCATTGCCATGTCTACGCCGGAAAGGGCGGATTGGATCACTTGGACCGCAGGCGCGGGATCAAAGTCCCAGCACATCCATCATGTCGTATTCCCCCGGCGCCTTGCCCTGACCCCAAAGCGCGGCCTTCAACGCGCCGCGGGCAAAGATCGCCCGGTCGGTCGCGATGTGCCGGAGCACGATCCTTTCACCATCGGCGGCAAAGATCACGTCATGTTCGCCCACGATGTCGCCGCCCCGGATCGCGGAAAAGCCGATCGCGCCCCTGGCGCGCGCCCCGGTGATCCCGTCGCGGCCCGATTCGCGCACATCGTCCAGTACCACGCCGCGCCCGTCGGCCGCCGCCTGCCCCAGCATCAGCGCCGTGCCCGAGGGCGCGTCGACCTTCATGCGGTGATGCGCCTCGACCACCTCGATATCCCAATCGGCATCCAGCGCCGCGGCCACCTTTTGCGTCAGCCGGACCAGCAGGTTCACCCCCAGGCTCATGTTCCCGGCACGGATGATCACCGCATGGCGCGCAGCGGGGCCGAGTTTTTCAAGGTGATGCGCCTCCATCCCCGTGGTGCCGATCACATGCACCGCGCGGGCCTGCGCGGCCAGCGCGGCGAATTCCACCGTCGCGGCGGGCGCAGTGAAATCGATCACCGCCTGCGCCTTCGCGAAGGCCTCCAGCGGATCATCCGTCACCGTCACGCCAAGGGCCGCGCCGCCCATGCATTCGCCGATATCGCGACCGACCCAATGATGCCCGGCCCGTTCGACGCAGCCAACAAGCCGCGCTTTTTCGGATGCGGTCACGGTGCGCACCAGCATCTGCCCCATCCGGCCCGAAGCCCCGGTGACGACAATTCCCGGCAGAGCGGTCATGGCGGTTCCTCCTGTCTGTCGGCCCCCTTTAGCCGAGCCTGCGGCCCCTGGCAAAGCCCGCCGTTGCGGGCGGGGCGAAAAACCCCTATCTGCGGGACATGGCAAAGAACCGCTTTCATACGGGCGAAGGCCCCTCGCAGCGCCAGCTTCGCGTCGGCGAACTGATCCGGCGCACGCTGTCGGATGTGCTGAACCGGGCCGAGATCCACGATCCCGACCTCAACCGCATGTCGATCACGGTGGGGGAAGTGTCCTGTTCACCCGACCTGAAGGTGGCCACCGTCTATGTGATGCCGCTGATGGGGTCGGTGAAGGTCGAGGATGCGATCGCGGCGCTTGCCCGCAACAAGGCGGAACTGCGCCACCGCGTCGCCTCGGAACTGACGCTGAAATACGCGCCCGACCTGCGGTTCCGGGCCGACGAGACCTTCGACCGGCTGGACGAGACACGCAGGCTGTTTTCCGACGAACGGGTTCGGCGCGACATCGCCGGGGATGACGCAGCAGACGATGAAGGCTGAGATCGTCGGCCTGGCCTTCCTTGCCGCCCTGTCCGCCGCCGCCCTGTCCATCCCAGCCCTGTCCACCCCAGCCCGCGCCGACGAACCCGTTTGCCGGGACCTGATGCATGACGGGCGGGCCTTTACCGTCTGCACCGCAACGGCCCCCGCCGACATCCGCCTGTTCCAGACCGGCCCCGACGGTCAGCCCTTCGGCACCTTCGCCGCCGTCGATGCCGCGCTGGCCACCAGCGGCACACGGCTGGCCTTCGCCATGAACGGGGGGATGTATCATCCCGACCGCCGCCCGGTGGGCCTGCTGGTCGAAAACGGCACCGAACTTGCCCCGATCGTCACCCGCGAGGGGCCGGGAAACTTCGGCATGTTGCCCAACGGCGTCTTCTGCGTTGCGGGCGGCCGATTTTCCGTGATCGAAAGCCGCGCCTATGCCGCCGACCCGCCCGGCTGCCAGCACGCCAGCCAGTCCGGCCCGATGCTGGTGATCGGGGGCGCGCTGCATCCCCGCTTTCTGCCCGACAGCGACAGCCGCCATATCCGCAACGGCGTGGGCGTCTCGGCAGACGGCAACCGCGTGGCCTTTGCCATCTCGAACGAACGGGTGACGTTTCACGAATTCGCCCGACTGTTCCGCGACGGGCTGGGGATGCCCGATGCGCTTTATTTCGATGGCAGCATCTCGCGCCTTCATGCCCCCGGTCTCGGGCGCGAGGATGCGGGCTTTCCGATGGGGCCGATCGTCGGCCTCGTCGTTCCGGAAGGTTGACGGGCAGGCGGCCTTTGGCTAGCAGGCGGGACTTCGGATCAGGGGGGCCATCGGATGGCGCGCAAGAGGAAAGGCCGGGCGGTTTCCGGCTGGCTGGTGGTGGACAAGCCTGCGGGCGTGACCTCGACCGCGGTCGTGAACAAGGTCAAATGGGCGCTGGAGGCGCAGAAGGCGGGCCACGCCGGCACGCTTGACCCGGCCGCGACCGGCGTTCTGGCCGTGGCCCTGGGCGAGGCGACCAAGACCGTGCCCTATGTCACCGACTCGCTCAAATGCTATCGTTTCATGGTGCGGCTGGGGGCGGCGACCACCACCGACGACGCCGAGGGCGAGGTGATCGAAACCCGCGACACCCGACCCGCCGATGCGGAAATCGCCGCCGCCCTGCCCGCCTTCCGGGGCGAGATCATGCAGGTTCCGCCGCAGTTTTCCGCAGTGAAGGTCGAGGGCGAACGCGCCTATGACCTGGCCCGCGAGGGCGAGACGCTGGACCTTGCCGCGCGCCCGCTGTGGGTCGAGGGTCTTGAGATGATCGCCCGCCCCGATGCCGACCATGTCGAGCTGGAAATGATCTGCGGCAAGGGCGGCTATGTCCGCTCCATCGCGCGCGACCTTGGCCGCGTGCTTGGCTGTCTTGGCCATGTGGCCTGGCTGCGGCGCGTCTGGTCCGGCCCGTTCGACGCGGATCAGGGGATCGGGATGGACGAGATCGACCGCATGGCCCGCACGCCCGAACTGGATGCCCGTCTTTTGCCGCTGGAAACGGGGCTGGCCGATCTGCCACGGGTCGAGGCCACCGCCGAAGGGGCCGCGCGGCTGCGCAACGGCAACCCCGGAATGGTCATCGCCTCGGGCCTCGAATACGGCGAGGAATGCTGGGCCGCGCATCAGGGCCGGGCCGTTGCGGTCGGGCGCTACATGGGGGGCGAGCTGCACCCCTCGCGGGTCTTCGTGACCTGAGGCGGCAGGTGAGGCGACAGGCATGATCACGCGCGAACACCTGAAAGGCGATGCCCCCAGCGTAGCGGTCTATTCCGACTGCGAACGCTATCGCTATCTGCTGACACGGGTCTGGCACCCCGAGGGACGGCGCGCGCTGTTCATCATGCTGAACCCTTCGACCGCGACCGAGGTGCAGAACGACCCCACGGTCGAACGCTGCGAACGCCGGGCGCGCGCGTTGGGGTTCGGGGCCTTCCGCGTGACGAACATCTTCGCCTTCCGCGCCACGGACCCAAAGGTGATGCGCGCCGCCACCGATCCGGTCGGACCGGATAACGACGCGGCCATCCTGCAAAGCCTGCCCTGGGCCGATCAGGTGATCTGCGCCTGGGGCACCCATGGCGCGCATCTGGACCGCGGGCGGCAGGTGGAAGGATTGCTGCGCCAGGCCGGCGCGGCCCTGTGGCACCTCGGCCTGACCCAGGGCGGCGCGCCGAAGCATCCGCTGTACATCGGATACGACCGCCAGCCCGAACCCTGGCACGGCTGACCGCCCCGCTCTGAAGGCCCGGTCTCAAGGTCCAGTCTCAAGGCCCGGTCGCAAGGCCCGTGCGATGACCGGTCAGAGGATGTCGATCCGCGCGGCCAGCGTGGACAGGTCGCTGATCCCGTCAAGGACCAGGATATCCTCGCCGAAACGCAGCGCCTGCATCCCCCTGTAGGTGGCCCCGAACCGGTCGATGACTTGATCCGCCGTCAATTCGCCGGTCCAGAGCGCCGAGGAAAGTTCCAGCCTGTCGCCCTGTCCGACCGAGAAATCTGTGACCCGGTCGATGCCGTAACCCTTCTTGAAGACAAAGCTGTCCGCCCCCCGGCCACCGGCCAGAACGTCGTTGCCGCGACCGCCGTCCAGCCGGTCGCGCCCGGCGCCACCCAGCATCCGGTCGTTTCCCGCACCGCCGAGCAAGGTATCGGTCCCGCCCCCGCCGATCAGCCGGTCAATGCCGGCCCCGCCGCCCAGCCGGTCCGCGCCCGTGCCGCCGCGCAGCACATCGCCGCCTGCCCCGCCGCGCAACTGATCGTTGCCCGCCGCACCCAGCAATGTGTCATTGCCTCCGCGCCCGATCAGCGTGTCATTGCCGCCAAGCCCCCGGATCAGATCGGGGCGCGCGCCCCCCACCAGCCGGTCCGGCCCGGCCGTGCCCACGATCACCGAACGGTCGTCGGTCGTGTCGTTCAGGACGTTGATGGTCAGGTTGCGCTGCGAGGAGAGTTCGCCATCGCTGACCCTCACGGTCAGCGTGTGGCTGCGCGCCGTCTCGAAATCCAGCGCCGCATTGGTGCGCAGTTCGTTGCCCACGATGCGGAACAGGTTGCCGGGGTTCGACACCAGCGAATAGGTCAGCGCATCGCCGTCCTGATCCGTGGCTGACAGCCGCCCGACCACCGCACCCGCCGCGCGGTTCTCGCGTACCGAACCGCCCGAAAGGGTGATCTGGCCGGGGGTGTAGAAATTGATGTCGAGAAGGCCCATTGCCCTTGGCCAGGAAAAGTCGATCCCTGGCCAAAGGTCGGCTACCATCATCGTCCCTGAGGCGGTGCCATCAGATGTCCAGACCTCACGCCCACCTTCCGGGCCGTCGGCCGAAAAATAGATGCGGTCGCCCACGGCGATCAACGACTCTGGCGACGAACCGGACGAACCGGGGCGGATATCCCTGACCAGCGCGGTTCCCGTGGTGGTGCCATCGGTCACCCACAACTCGCGCCCGTGAGTGGATGATTCTGCAACGAAGAAGGCCCTGTCGCCGACAACCGTGAAAGATCGAGGGTTCGATCCCGTCGCGCCAGAATGGATGTCGGCCACAAGAACGGTGCCTGCATCCGTCCCGTCGGAAAACCACACCTCCCGCCCGGTTGTCGGGGCTGACGCCACGAACAGAACGCCATCGCCGAACGGTGTCACATCGTCGGGCGAGGAACTGGCTGCTGGCCCGCCGATATCCTTGGTCAACTGCGTGGTCCCCGCCACAGGATCATGGACCCACAGCTCGCGCCCGTAGGTGCCTTCTGTAACGGCAAAGAAAACCTTGCCGTCCGATACCGTCACATCCCGGATAGCGGCTGGCGGATCGGACGTGTTGGCGGGGAAGTTCTGCACAAGCTGCGTGCCCGCGATGGTGCCGTCCGTCCGGTAGAGGGCCATGCCGTTCGTGCTGGTCGAGGCGGCGAAATAGACATGATTGCCCAGAACACCGTTTTCGAAAAAGACTGGCCGTGATCCTGACGCCCCGCCAAGGATGTCGGCCAGCCGGAAGGTTCCGGCGATGGTGCCGTCGCTGACATAAGGTTCGGCGCCTGTCGCGGTTTCCGATCCCTGGAAGATCACCTTGTCACCCAGCACGACGATCTGGTTGTCACCGCCGGGCACGCCATTGCCCAGGCCCGGCAAAAGATCCCTGACCACGGTTACTGTATTGCCGTTCAGCACGTGAAGTTCCCGCCCCGCGGCGGGATTGTCGGCCACGAAGAACAGCTTGTTCCCGGCAAGGACCATGTTCTGCACGGCAGAGTTGGCGGGGCCGAAGTTGATCTCCGCCAGCAGGTTGAAGCCACCGCTTTGCCCGTCCACCCAGTAGATCTCGCCGCCATTCGCGGGCGTCCAGCCGGAAAAGACCAGACGATCGCCGATCGTGACGATCGGTTGCGGCAAAAGATACGAAAACTCGATATCCCCTTGCGGCACGAGGGACCTCGCTGTCCCATCAGGCATGATCGCGAAGATGCCCATTGTCGTGCTGGATGTCGTTGCGTAAAAAACGGGAACCGTAACCATGATCCATCCCACTCAATATGTTCGCGGGAAGGCCTCCCGCTGTAATTCCTGCAGGGTGCCAAGCGTTCCCCGGTCTGTCCACAGTTTTTCCCGGCCGCCCGATCACTTCTTGCCAGCCCATCACTTCCTGCCAGCCCGGACAGGGCGGCGGGCGGACCTGCGGCCTTCCGTTTCCCGCGCGGCTGTGGCTTCCTGACCCGAGGGAGGTGCCTGCCATGGCCGAGATCGAAGGTTTCACCCGCCGCCGCTTTGCCTGCGGCGAGGTCGCGCTTTCCGTGCAGGAGGCTGGCACCGGCCCGGCGCTGATCCTGCTGCACGGCTTTCCGCAGAACGGCCTTTGCTGGGCGCGCGTGGCCCCGGCCTTCGCCGCGCGGTTTAGGGTGATCGTGCCCGACCTGCGCGGCTATGGCCAATCCGACGCCCCGCCCGACGATGCCGGCCACGACGCCTATTCCAAGCGGCGGATGGCGGCCGATATCGTCGCGCTGATGGATGCGCTGGACCTGCCCCGCGCGGACGTCCTTGGCCACGACCGGGGGGCAAGGGTCGCCTACCGGCTGGCACTGGACCATCCCGACCGGGTGGACCGGCTTGGCATCATCGAGATCGCCCCCACCGCCGATTACTGGGCCAACTGGAGCGCCGAAATGGCAATGGCCGCCTATCACTGGACCTTCCTTGCCCAGCCGGCACCCCTGCCCGAACGGATGATCGGGGCCGATCCGGTGGCCTATGTCGATTGGACGCTGGCCAGCTGGACGCGGGCGAAATCGCTGGCCCCGTTTCCCGCCGCATCGCTGGAAAGCTACCGCAACCAGATCCGCGACCCGGCCCGCATCCACGCCATGTGTGCCGATTACCGCGCCGGGGCCACGACCGACCGGGCCCATGACGAGGCCGATCGCGCCGCCGGGCGCCGCATCCGCGCGCCGCTGCATTTCCTTTGGGGGCATCATGGATTTCCGGCCCGCACCGGCGACCCCAAGGGGATATGGCGGACATGGGCCGAAAGCGTGACCGGCGAACCCTGCGAAAGCGGCCATTTCGTGATGGAGGAAAACCCCGACGCCGTGACCGGCGCGTTCCTGCCGTTCTTCCGGGGCTGACCGCGTGGGCGCCGACCGGGCGGCAGCCGTCCGGGCCGGGGGGCAAGATCACCCGGTCGGGCGCAGATGAATACGGTCGGGCGTCAGCCCTTCGGCCCCGCCGATCAAATGGGCCAGCGGGATGCCGTCCAGCCGGATCGTCGCGTTCGCGCCGTCATGGTCCACCGTCACTTGCGGATCGGGATGGGCAGCAGGGTCATAGACCAGATGAAGTTCGTCCCGGTCCGGCTCGAACCCGGTGATCTGCGCGGCGCCCTCGCCAGCGGCCCAGTCGCCGGTCGTCAGCACATCCGCACCCTCGCCGCCGTTCAGCCAGTCACCCCAGCCTGCGATCAGCGTGTCGTTTCCGGCGCCGCCGTTCAGGTAATCCACGTCCTCGTCCCCTTCGGCCTGACCGTTCAGCAGGTCATCCCCGAAGTCGCCGTCCAGCGTGTCAGCGCCCGTGCCGCCTTCGATCAGGTCATTGCCGAAGCCGCCATTCAGCCAGTCGTTCCCCGCGCCGCCGATCAGCGTGTCATTGCCGGTGCCGCCCAGCACCTCGTCGTCCCCCTCGCCACCGGTCAGCCCGTCATCGCCAGCGCCGCCCCGGATCGTGTCATTTCCGGAACCGCCGTCGATCCGGTCCTGACCGGCCTCGCCGTGCAGCACATCGTCGCCGTCATCGCCGAAGATCAGGTCGCGGCCGTCCTCGCCCCAGATCACGTCGTTGCCACCGCCGCCGCTCAGCGAGTCGTCGCCGCCCCTGCCGATGATCTGGTCCAGACCGTCGCCGCCGAGGATCGTGTCGCCAAGGGTGCCGCCCGCCAGCTTGTCGGCACCGCCGGTGCCGTCGAGCCATTCGCCAATGTCGGGCAGATCGGCGTCATCCTCGCCGTTGCCCCCGTCCGGGGGTTCGGCCCGCGGCGCACCCGTTACGTCGCCGGGCGCGGCGGCATCGTCCAGAAGATTGCCCTGCCCGCTGTCGGCCAGGTCGTCGTCGGGCGGGGAATCGGTATCGTCCTCGCCCTCGGCCTTCGGCCCGGACATCATCGCATCCGCCAGAAATCCGGCGGCCAGCGCGCCGATCACACCCAGAAGCCCCAACATGGCCCACACCCCCGACCGTTTCCTGCGCCGTTAACCAGTTTTCCACCTAACCGGTTGCGCTACTTGGGAAAATCCCGGCCGAACATGGCATGAACACGGCGCAGGAACCACGAAGTTCTGACAACTTGGTAAAATTCGAAAGGTCGGCCCGCGTCGGGCGGCCCGCGCCCTGCCTGTACGGGCTTTTCTTTTATGTGATGATGGCATATACGCCCGCATCCCCGCATCGGCTCAGGCCGCGCCGGGGGCCAAGGGCCTTGCTGGACGACATCCCGGCTTGCGCCGTCACCCTGAACGAATGGAGACCCCGATGTCGATCACTGTCGAAGAAAAAGCCCGCCTGATCAAGGAATACGCGACCAAGGAAGGCGACACCGGTTCGCCCGAGGTCCAGGTCGCGCTGCTGTCGTCGCGCATCGCGACGCTGACCGAACACTTCAAGACCCACAAGAAGGACAACCACTCCCGCCGTGGCCTTCTGATGCTGGTCGCCCAGCGCCGCAAACTGCTGGACTACCTCAAGGGCAAGGACGAAGGCCGCTACAACGCGCTGATCCAGCGCCTTGGCCTGCGCCGCTGATCTATCCCAAGGGATGACGGGGAAACGCCCGTGCCGGAAGGCGCGGGCGTTTTTCGTTCTGCAGGCCATCGCCAACGCCCGCCGCGGAACTGACCCTTTCCAAACCGCGTCTTTTCCTGTATGCGCCGCGCATCTGTGACGTGACGCCCACGGCCCCCGGGCACATGCGAAGGATTGGGGGCGGCGGCAATGGGGCCGCCAGATGCGGAAGACACGGGCAAGGGGCCCGCCGGTCTTCCATGAGGAAAACGGATGTTCAATATCACCAAGAAGTCGATCCAGTGGGGCCAGGAAACGCTCACTCTGGAAACGGGCAAGATTGCCCGCCAGGCCGACGGGTCGGTCATCGCGACGCTGGGCGAAACCAGCGTCATGGCCAACGTGACCTTCGCCAAGCAGGCGAAGCCGGGGCAGGATTTCTTCCCGCTGACCGTGCATTACCAGGAAAAATACTATGCCGCGGGCAAGATCCCCGGCGGCTTTTTCAAGCGCGAGGCCCGGCCGAGCGAAAAGGAAACGCTGACCTCGCGCCTGATCGACCGTCCCTGCCGTCCGTTGTTCGTGGACGGGTTCAAGAACGAGGTTCTGGTCATGGCCACCGTGCTGTCGCATGATCTGGTCAATGAACCCGACATCGTGGCGATGATCGCCGCCTCGGCCGCGCTGACGATCTCGGGCGTGCCCTTCATGGGTCCGATCGGCGCGGCCCGTGTGGGCTTTGTCGATGGCGAGTATGTCCTCAATCCCACCGTGGATGACCTGCAGAACCTGCGCAACAACCCCGAACAGCGTCTGGACCTTGTCATCGCCGGCACCAAGGATGCCGTGATGATGGTGGAATCCGAAGCCTACGAGCTGACCGAGGCCGAAATGCTTGGCGCGGTGAAGTTCGGGCACGAGGCAATGCAGCCGGTGATCGACCTGATCGTGGACTTCGCCGAGGAATGCGCCAAGGAACCCTTCGATTTCGCCCCGCCGGATTATTCGGCACTCTATGAAAAGGTGAAGGCGGCGGGCGAGGCGCAGATGCGCGCGGCCTTCGCAATCAAGGACAAGCAGGACCGCAGCAACGCGATCTCGGCGGCTGTCGACGCGATCAAGGCGGCGCTGTCGGAAGAAGACCAGGCCGATATCAACCTTGGTTCGGCGATCAAGAAGCTGGAATCGTCGATCCTGCGCGGCGACATCATCAACGGGGGTGCGCGCATCGACGGCCGCGACACCCGCACCGTCCGCCCGATCGTCTGCGAAACCGGCATCCTGCCGCGCACCCACGGGTCGGCCCTGTTCACCCGCGGTGAAACGCAGGGTCTGGTCGTGACCACCCTGGGCACCGGCGAGGATGAGCAGATCATCGACGCCCTGCACGGCAACAGCCGGTCGAACTTCCTGCTGCACTACAACTTCCCGCCCTATTCGGTGGGGGAAGTGGGCCGCGTGGGTTCGCCCGGACGGCGCGAGATCGGCCACGGCAAGCTGGCCTGGCGCGCGCTTCAGGCCGTTCTGCCCGCTCCGACCGATTTCCCCTACACGATCCGCGTCGTGTCCGAGATCACGGAATCGAACGGGTCGTCCTCGATGGCCTCGGTCTGCGGCGGTTCGCTGTCGATGATGGATGCGGGCGTTCCGCTCAAGGCTCCGGTGGCCGGTGTGGCCATGGGTCTTATCCTTGAGGACGATGGCCGTTGGGCCGTGCTGACCGACATCCTGGGCGACGAGGATCACCTCGGCGACATGGATTTCAAGGTGGCGGGCACCGACAAGGGCATCACCAGCCTGCAGATGGACATCAAGGTTGCCGGGATCACCCCGGCGATCATGGAACAGGCGCTGGCACAGGCCAAGGACGGCCGGATGCACATCCTGGGCGAAATGGCCAAGGCGATCTCGGCTCCGCAGGGCTTCAGCGAATACGCCCCCAAGATCGAGACGATGACCATCCCCACCGACAAGATTCGCGAAGTGATCGGTTCGGGCGGCAAGGTCATCCGCGAGATCGTGGAAACCTCGGGCGCCAAGGTCGACATCAACGACGACGGCGTGATCAAGATCGCGTCGAGCTCGGCCGATGCGATCAAGAAGGCCTATGACATGATCTGGTCGATCGTGGCAGAGCCGGAAGAAGGCCAGATCTACACCGGCAAGGTGGTGAAGCTGGTCGATTTCGGCGCCTTCGTGAACTTCTTCGGCAAGCGCGACGGTCTGGTGCACGTGTCCCAGATCGCCAACAAGCGCCTGAACCACCCGAACGAGATCCTGAAGGAAGGCCAGGAAGTGAAGGTCAAGCTTCTGGGCTTCGACGATCGCGGCAAGGTGCGCCTTGGCATGAAGATGGTCGACCAGGAAACCGGGCAGGAAATCGCGCCCGAGAAGAAGGAAAAGGAAGAAGCCAGCGAAAGCTGATCCTTCCGTAAACGCCATGCGAAGGCCCCGGTGGAAACGCCGGGGCCTTTTCCTTTCGCCCGCACCCTTGCATGGGAAAATGGGACCCGGTAAGTGTTATTTTATAACATTACAGGAACGAGTCCCATGCCCGATCCCCGCCTTCCCGTCACGGTCCTTTCCGGCTTTCTCGGGGCCGGAAAGACCACGCTTCTGAACCATGTGCTGAACAACCGCGAAGGCCGTCGGGTGGCGGTGATCGTCAATGACATGTCCGAGGTGAACATCGACGCCGACCTGATCCGCGAAGGGGCCGAGTTGAGCCGCGCCGAGGAAAAGCTGGTCGAGATGACGAACGGATGCATCTGCTGCACCCTGCGCGACGATCTTCTGTCCGAAGTGCGCCGCCTCGCGGGCGAAGGGCGGTTCGACTATCTGCTGATCGAATCGACCGGCATCGCCGAACCCCTTCCGGTCGCGGCCACCTTCGATTTCCGTGACGAGGACGGTGACAGCCTGTCTGACGTGGCGCGGCTTGACACGATGGTGACGGTGGTGGATGCGGCAAACCTCCTGCGCGATTTTTCCAGCCACGACTTTCTCGCGGACCGTGGCGCATCCCTTGGCGCAGAGGACGGGCGCAGCCTCGTGAACCTTCTGACCGACCAGATGGAATTCGCGGACGTGATCGTGCTGAACAAGGCGTCCGATGCCACACCCGCACAACGCGATGCGGCCCGCAGGATCATCCGTGCGCTGAACCCCGATGCACGGCTGATCGAGACCGATCACGCCAGCGTCCCGCCAGCCGCCATCTTCGACACCGGCCTGTTCGATTTCGACCGCGCGCAGGAACACCCCCTTTGGGCAAAGGAACTGTACGGGTTTGAAAACCACACCCCGGAAACCGAGGAATACGGCATCTCATCCTTTGTCTATCGCTCCCGTCGGCCGTTTCATCCCGCGCGGGTCCATGCGGTGCTGAACGGCGATCTTGCGGGCGTGATCCGCGCCAAGGGGCATTTCTGGATCGCCACAAGGCCCGAGTGGGTCGCGGAATTCAGCCTTGCCGGGGCCATGTCTTCGGTCAGTCCGCTTGGCCGCTGGTGGGCCTCGGTTCCGGCGGAACGTCTTCCGATGCATCCCGACGCACGGGCCGAAATCGCCCGCCACTGGATCGACCCCTGGGGCGACCGCCGACAGGAGCTCGTCTTCATAGGGTCCGGAATGAATCGTGATGCGATCTGCGCCGCCCTCGATTCGGCGCTTGTGGAGGAAGAGGATTTCGTGCCCGACTCCTGGGCCATGCTGGACGATCCCTTCCCTCTGTGGGGGCAGCGGTCGGCGGCATGAAGCGCAACCTTGCCTCGACCCGCGCACGCTGGCGCGCCACCGATCCGATGGCGGAACATGACAGGCTGCCCCCGGATCTGCGCGCCTGGCTGATCCACGCCGCCCTTCCGTGGAGCGCATCTTCCGCCCGTCGCCTGTGGCAGCGGGCCATCGCCGAGGGAGGCGGACCCGATCAAGCGCGGGCGCTGCTTGAGAGCGCCGAAAGAAAGACCCTTCGGCGCGAGGCAGAGGCGATCTGGGGAAAGGACTATCCTCAGCCCCTTT
This sequence comes from Aliigemmobacter aestuarii, assembly GCF_004799285.1. Lineage (GTDB taxonomy): Bacteria > Pseudomonadota > Alphaproteobacteria > Rhodobacterales > Rhodobacteraceae > Aliigemmobacter > Aliigemmobacter aestuarii. Next base: position 322,508 of record NZ_SSND01000002.1, read on the forward strand.
CAGGAGAAGCCTCGCGGCCGCAACTTCTGCGGCCAGATTCGGGATGCAAGATGAAATCTTCGAATTTATGATCTAACGACAGAATATAATTTCGCAACGAAGCAAGTGCGCCGTGAATTTCACCAAGAAATTTCACGGAAACCGCCTATCCTTCTTTGCAAGCGCTGCGACAGGAGAATTTGGCATGCGGATCGTCGTTCTGGGGGCCGGGGTCATCGGGGTCACTTCGGCATGGTATCTGGCGCGTGCAGGCCATGACGTGACGGTGATCGACCGGCAGGCCGGTCCGGCACTGGAAACCAGCTTTGCCAACGCGGGCGAGATCAGCCCCGGCTATGCCAGCCCCTGGGCCGCGCCGGGCATCCCTCTGAAGGCGATGAAATGGTTGTTCCAGCGCCACGCGCCGCTGATCATCCAGCCGAACCCGGAACCGGCAAAGCTGCGCTGGATGGCGCAGATGCTGATGAACTGCACCTCCGATGCCTATGCCACCAACAAGGCGCGCATGGTGCGGCTGGCGGAATATTCCCGCGATTGCCTGATCGCCCTGCGCGAGGAAACCGGGATTTCCTATGACGAGCGCACCCAGGGCACGCTGCAACTGTTCCGCACGCAAAAGCAGGTCGATGCCGCCGCCAAGGACATCGCCGTGCTGTGCGAGGGCGGCGTGGCCTTCGAGGTGCTGGACCGCGCAGGCTGTATCGCGGCCGAACCCGGCCTTGCCGCATCCGCCGACCGGATCGCGGGCGGCCTGCGGCTGCCGGGCGATGAAACCGGCGACTGCTTCAAGTTCACCAACCGTCTGGCCGACATGACCGCGGCGGCGGGCGTGACCTTCCGCTATGGAGTGGGGATCGACGCGCTGGAAATGGACGGGGGCCGCGTCACCGCCGTGCAGACAAGCGAGGGCCGCGTGACGGCCGATGCCTTTGTCGTGGCCCTAGGCAGCCATTCGCCGCGCCTTGTAGCGCCCCTTGGCCTGCGCCTGCCGGTCTATCCGCTGAAGGGCTATTCGATCACCGTCCCGGTGACCGATGAAGGCCGCGCGCCCGTGTCCACCGTGATGGACGAAACCTACAAGATCGCGATCACCCGTCTGGGTGACCGGATCCGCGTGGGCGGCATGGCGGAACTCGCGGGCTTTGACACCAGCCTCAGCCCCCGCCGTCAGGCGACGCTGACGAAGTCGGTCGAGGAACTGTTCCCCGGCGCGGGCGATCAGGCGCGGGCCGAATTCTGGTGCGGCCACCGCCCGATGACACCCGACGGAACCCCGATCGTGGGCCGTACGCCGGTGGAGAACCTGTTCCTGAACACGGGCCACGGCACGCTTGGCTGGACGATGGCGGCGGGTTCGGGCCGTCTTCTGGCCGATCTGGTCAGCGGTCAGCGGGCCGAAATCGAAAGCGCCGATCTGGGCTATGCCCGTTACCTGCTGAAGCCGCGCGCCCTGCGCGCCGCCCGCCCCGCACCGGCTGCCATCCCGGCCGAGTGATCAGACCTCGGGCACCGGCGCCCAAAGCACATCGTCGATGCGCGGCGCGCCGGTGGCCAGCATGACCAGCCGGTCAAATCCAAGCGCGATCCCGCTTGCAGGCGGCATCTGTGCAAGGGCATCCAGAAAATCCGGGTCCACCGGATAGCGTTCGCCATAGACGCGTTCTTTCTCGTCCATCTCGGCGGCAAAGCGGCGGGCCTGTTCGGCTGCATTTGTCAACTCGCCAAAGCCGTTGGCCAGCTCCACGCCACAGGCGTAAAGCTCGAACCGTTCGGCCACGCGCGGATCATCGGGCGCAGGACGGGCCAGTGCGGCTTCGGCAACCGGATACCGGTCAAGGATCGTTGCCCGGCCGTGGCCCAGATGCGGTTCCACCCGTTCGACCAGAACCCGGCTCAGCATGTCCGACCAGGTGTCATCGGGCGCGCGGCGGATGCTGGCCCGGTCCATCTGCGCGCCAAGGGCCGCCGCGTCCGTCGCCCCGTCCGGCCCGATCGTGGCTAGAAGGTCGATACCTGCATGGGCCGCAAAGGCATCGGCCACCGAAACCCTTTCCGGTTCGGCGAAAGGGTCGCAGGTGGCCGCGCGAAAGCGCAGCACGTCGGCCCCCGCCATCTGCGCCGCCAGCCGCAGGAACGCGGCACAATCCTCCATCAGCGCCGTGTAATCCTGCCCCACGCGATACCATTCCAGCATGGTGAATTCCGGGCTGTGCAGCGCGCCGCGCTCGCGGTTGCGCCAGACATGGGCAAAGGACGCAATCCGGGTTTCTCCCGCCGCCAGCAGCTTTTTCATCGCAAACTCGGGCGAGGTGTGCAGGTACATGGGATGCCCCTGCCCGTCATTGCCGATGGCCTCGGTCGCAAAGCCGTGCAGATGCGCCTCGTTCCCCGGGCTGATGGCAAGCGCGGCGGGGTCCACCTCGGTAAAGCCCTGCTCTGCCAGCCAGCCGCGGATCGCCGCCTGAATCCGGTTGCGCGCCAGAAGGACCGGGCGGCGGTCGGCGTGGCGGGCGGGGCTCCACCAGGGCGTGCTTTGGGCGGACATGATCAAATCCTTCGGCTTTTGGCTGGAAATTGTCGCCGAACTGCGCTAACCGCACGGGCAATTCCGCGCGGCTTCTACAGCCCGCCCCCTGCAATCACAAGGAAAGACCCGTGGTCAAAGTCATCGCCTCCTCGCTGCGCAAGGGCAATGTCGTCGATATGGACGGCCGCCTTTACGTCATCCTCTCGGCCCAGAACATCCACCCCGGCAAGGGCACGCCCGTGACGCAGGTCGACATGCGCCGCATCTCGGACGGGACGAAGGTTTCGGAACGCTGGCGCACCACCGAACAGGTGGAAAAGGCCACGGTGGACGAACGCGAATATGATTTCCTCTACGAGGACGGCGAAGGCTTCCACTTCATGGAGCCGGAAACCTATGAACAGATCGCCGTGTCGCCCGACGTCATCGGCGATGGCAAGGTCTATCTGCAGGAAGGCATGCGCTGCTGGCTGAAGACCTTTGAAGGCGCCTGCATCGCCATCGAATTCCCGCAGAAGATCACCGTCGAGATCACCGAGACGGAACCCGTGGTAAAGGGCCAGACGGCCAGTTCGTCCTACAAGCCCGCGATGACGGACAGCGGGCTGCGCGTCATGGTGCCCCCGCACATTGGGCCGGGCACGCGGATCATCATCAACACCGAAGACAACACCTACGTGTCGCGCGCGCAGGACTGATACGCGAAGCGCGGGCAGATCAGGGGCGCGACCCGCGCGCAAAACGGTTCGGGGGCGGTTGCAGGCATGCAGCCGCCCTTTTTCCTTTCCCTCGCGTGGGGGGTCAGCCACCCCCGCCGTCAGGATAGGGTGGCTGTGCCTCTGCGCCCCGGCGCGGCCCGGAACGGCCGTACCGTTCGAAGGCCTTGTCGAGAAACCCGACGCATTCAACGCGCGGCGGGTGCTGATCGGACATCGCCGCCGTGGCCACGCGGGATAGCGTGCTGATCTGTGACATGAACCATGCCCAATCCACAGGCGAGGCGGCGAAGCAGATACAGCGCGCAGGTATCACGCAGGCGGAATCCTTCCTCCGCCGTTCCCGCCCCTGGGCCCATGACGAAACCCTGTCGCCGGGTCCGCGCCTTCAGGTCAAGGCGATCATGGTGGCACCGGGCGGCCGGCTTTCGCAGCAAAGCCATGTCCATCGCGCCGAACATTGGGGCGTGGTGGAAGGGACCGCGCCGGTCCAGGTCGGCAGAGATGAACCGCGGATCGCCGAGAATGAACCCGTTTGCATCCCCTGGGAGGGATGCATCGCCTGACCAATCCGGGCCATGTGCCCTGCGCCTGATCCAGGTGCAGACGTGGGCCAACTGGGCGAGGATGACAGAGCCCCTACGTGGACGTCGATCACAGCGTTCCGGCCTGCGAAAACCCACCGGCTGTAACCCGAATGCCCGCCGAATAACCCTTTCGGGTAGGTCCGGCGGAAAATTAGATAGCCGCAGAATCATTGGTCGCGGTTTCCGCCTGCCCCCTGCCATAATCAGGCAGGATTGGGCTGTCGCAAGCCCCTGCGTTCCGGTTGGCGAAATTTCCGCCACCGCACGGCGAGGGAGGAAGGGACACAACACCGGGACGATGAATGAGATTGCTGCTTGCCGATGACCAGGAACTGGTGCGCGACACGATCGCCGCCTTTCTGCGAACCTCCCCCGATCTGGTCGTGGATACCGCGTCGGACCTGCAAGGCGCGATTTGCGCCGTTCGCGAAAAAGGGCCCTACGATCTTGTCCTGCTGGATTTCATGATGCCCGGCATGAACGGCCTGAACGGCATTGCCCAGATGCGCGCAGAGCAAGGCAGCAAGCCGGTGGCCATCCTGTCGGGATTGTCGCAACGTTACGTCGCCGAACAGGCGCTTGCGATGGGGGCACAGGGATTCCTGTCCAAGACCATGTCGACCAAATCGCTGATCGCAGCGATCCGCTTCATGGTGGCGGGCGAGATCTATGCCCCGATCCTGATGGCCCCCGCCGCCAACACAGTTGAGACGCGCGGGCCCACGGGCGCCGCCCTGACCCCGCGCGAAACTGAAGTGCTGCGGCTGTTGTGCGCGGGCCAGTCCAACAAGGAAATCGCCCGCGAACTGCAACTTCAGGAAATGACGGTGAAGCTGCATGTCAAAGCGCTCTTCCGCAAGATCGAGGCGCGCAACCGAACCCATGCCGCGATGATCGCACGGGAAAACGGGCTGGTGTGACCGGCCCTGTCATTGAACGGTTCACGAGGAAACACCATGACGCTGATGAACGCGATCCGGAACGCCGCGCTTGCCGCGCTGCTTTCCGCCCTGCCCCTGCACGCGGCCGAGGCCGAGGCCCTTCCCGCACCTTCCGGTGATGTGATCCTGACCGTCAGCGGCAAGATCGGCGTGACGAACGGTCAGGAGGGCGCGGCGTTCGGCCTTGCGGATCTGGACCAGCTTCCCCAGACCGGCTTCGAGACGACGACGATCTGGACGGAAGGCGTTCAGTCCTTTTCCGGTGTCCGCCTGTCCGACATGCTGGCACACGTCGGGGCCGAAGCAGGCAGCCTGCTGATGACCGCCCTCAACGACTATCAGGTCGAGGTCGAAGCGGGCGATCCGCTTTTGAAGGATGCACTTCTCGCGACCCGCCAGAACGGCGCGCCGATGTCGATCCGTGATCATGGGCCGATCTGGCTTGTGTTTCCTTATGACGCCGATACGAACCTGCGCAGCGAGATCGTCTATTCCAAGTCGATCTGGCAGCTGACCCGCATCGAGGTACGCAACTAACCGAAGGCAGGCAGGCTTCCCGAGGTCCCGCATGATGCCCCGCGCCAAGTCGCCCGCGTTCTCGACAAGCCAGTGGTTTCGCTGGATGGTGCTGACGCTGGTCTGCATTTCGCTGGGAACCCTGATCATCATGGCGCAGGAGGTTTCGCAGGAATTGCAGAACCTGCGCGAAGAGCTGCATGAAAACATCCAGTGGAACCTGACGCAGATCGAGGTCGACCTTCTGCAATTCGAAAACGAAGCGCGTCTGGCCGGGCTTGACCCGGCGGCGGACCTTGCGCAGTTGCGGCTGCGCTATGACCTGTTCTACAGCCGCGCCCGGATCGCCATGGGCAGCCGGTGCTTGAGTGACGCCGCAATAGACAGCGGCGCGTCCGAACTGGTGGGGATGCTGCGCGACTATCTTGACAAGACGACGCCCCTGATCGACGCCGGCGATGACCGGCTTCGCCCGGACCTGACCAAGATCGCGGCCGATGCCCGCACGTACCGCCAGACCCTGCGCCGCACGATAACCCGGCTGATCCAGGATCACGCGGCGGCCACCGTCGCCTCGCGCGAACCCCTGACTTTGCTGATGCAGAAGCTGGGTTGGACCACGGCCTTTGTGCTGATCAGCCTGATCACGCTGCTTTACGCCACGCTGCTTTACGCCACGCTGATCCTGCGCCAGCAGTCCGAGGCCTCGAAGAGGGAAAACGAACGGCTGACCTCGCGGCTTCAGGCCACCGTGGGGACCGCGCTCGATGCGGTGATCGTGGCCACGCGCGACGGGCGGATCCTGGATTTCAACCCCGCCGCCGAACGGATCTTCGGCTATTCGCGGTCCGAGGCACTGGACCGCCCGCCGGAAGACCTGATCCTTTCCGAACAGACCGTGGGCGAATACCGCCGCACCAAGGAGAAGATCGCCGACGGCGTGGCGGATGGAAGCCGGTTCACCGTGACCACCCGGCGCAAGTCGGGCGAGGAGTTTCCCGCCGAAATGTCCATCGCGTGGGATGTGTCGGCCGACGGCAGGATCTTCATCTCGTATCTGCGCGACGTGTCGGATCAGGTTGCGGCGGAACAGGGCCTGCGGCAGGCCCGCGACGACGCGGTGGCCGCCGAACAGGCAAAGACCAACTTCATCGCGGTCGTCAGCCACGAGATGCGCACGCCCCTGAACGGCCTTCTGGCCACGCTGGACTTCGCCACCGAAGAGGCCGCGAACGCCAGCCAGAAACGGTTCCTCGATCTGGCCCGGGCATCGGCGGATCAACTTCTGCGGCATGTCGACGATGTGCTGGAACTCTCGAAGGCCGAAACCGGGCAACTGGCGATCGTGCAGGAAACCTTCGACCTGCGCGCCTTGCTTGACAGCGTGGTGGAGCCCGCCAAGGCAAAGGCGGACCAGATGGCCACGTCCCTGACGCTGGAAGCCCCCGACAAGCTTCCGACGATGATCGGCGATCCGTTCCGCATCGGCCAGATCCTGAACAATCTGGTGACGAACGCCCTTAAGTTCGCATCCGGAGGCGCGGTCGCAGTGGCGGCTCGGCTGGAACCCTTGCGACGCAAGCAGGTCCGGCTTGCTATCGACGTGACAGACACCGGGATCGGCATCAGCCCCGAGGATCAGGGGCGCATCTTCGATCCCTTCGTGATGCCGGATGCCTCATACGGCCGCAGCGCCGGTGGCACCGGCCTTGGGCTGGCGATCTCGCGCGGGTTGGCCGAACGGATGGGGGGAAGCCTTGTCGTCGAAAGCACGCCGGGAATCGGCAGCCGCTTTACCCTGTCCCTGCCGCTGGCCACCGGGCGGCGCACGCAAGACGGATCGGCGAATGCCACATCGGCCGCGCCGGTCGCCGGGCACAAGCTGGATGTCCTGATCGTAGAGGACAATCTGACCAACCGGATCGTGCTTGAGGAAATGGTGACGCGCCTTGGCCATGACGTGGCCTTGGCCGAAAACGGCCTGATCGGGGTGCGCATGGCGGCCGCCCGCCGGTTCGACGTGATCCTGATGGATGTCTCGATGCCGGAAATGGATGGCCCGACGGCCACCGGCGAAATTCGCCGCGCAGGCGCATCGCGGAAAAGCCGCGTGATCGCCGTCACCGCCCACAGCATGCCGGAGGAAATCGAACGGTTCCGCAAGGCCGGCATGCTGGACATCCTGACCAAGCCGATCGCGCGCGCGGCGCTTGAACGGCCTATCGGACGGGCCGCCACCGGCGAAGCAGAGGCGCAGGCCGCACCGGCAGAACAAGCGGCACGGCCAACCTTCGATCCCGAACGGATAGACGAAATTTCCGCGGCCCTCGGGCTGGATCGCACGATCAGCGCGTTGGAAAGGTTCTGCGCCGACATGCGGCGGATCGGGGCGCGGCTGGCCGCGGACGAGGCACTGACCGCCGAGGATCATGCCGCCCTGTTCCACGAGGCCAAGGGCTGCGCCGCCGTCATCGGCCACAGGCCGCTGACCCTTGTCGCCTAACGGGGCGAGACGGCGGCGCGGTCCGGCCATCCCGCCGAAACCCTCCGGTCCATCAGCGCAGAATTCTTCAGGTTTGTCGCCGCGCTGCCCGACGAATGCGAAACGATACGGTCGCCCCTGCGGCCCGCCAACGCCGCCTGAACCTATCCTTGAGGGGCACCAGATCGGGCACCTGCCCCCGAACATCCCGCCGCACCGCCCAAAGGTGCCGCGACTTCGGCCATGATCCGATGGAACGACTCAACCGCTTTCCAACCGGGCCATCACATGCGGCCTTTTCCACCACAAACCATCTGCGGCGCCTCTGCCGTGTCGCCGCCCTGGCGTTCGCCACTGCATCCGGTGCGGCAGCGACTGGCGTAAAGCTGCGCAGGCCTTTCGCCACGGGCAAGCGTTTCGCCGGGGCAAAGACCGAGGCCGATCATCGCCCCATCAAGGGGACCCTGCGAACGGGGACGATCGTCTTTGCCGGATGTTATCGTGGATAGCATTCGTTTGGAACCGGGGTGGGGGCATCCCGCCACCCGGACCCGCGCCACCATCCGGCAAGGCAAAGGGGCGCGGATTGCCGCGCCCCTTTGACATTTTCACAGAACGACACGCCCCGCGATCAGCCCGCGTGCCGGGCAAAGCGCAGATAGGGCAGCCGGATGTCGATCTGGCCGAATTTCTCTTTCGCCTGTTCATCGTTCAGCGACAGGGCCACGATCACATCCTGCCCCGGCACCCAGTTGGCAGGCGTCGCGACCGGCACGCCATCTGTGGCCCGCACCGCATCCAGCGCGCGGAGGATTTCCGCAAAGTTGCGGCCCACCGACATCGGATAGGACATCGTCAGCCGGACCTTCTTGTCCGGCCCGACGATATAGACGGTGCGCACCGTCGCCGTATTCGCGGGCGTACGCCCTTCCCCCGGCAGATAGTAGTCGGCCGGCAGCATGTCATACGCCTTCGAGACGGTCAGCGAGGTGTCGTCGATGATCGGGAAATCGGCGGGCGCGCCGGAAAACGCCTCGATGTCGCGTTTCCATTTCTGGTGTTCCTCGACCGAATCCACCGAGACGCCGATCACCTTCGTCCCGCGTTTCGCGAATTCACCCGCCAGCTGGGCCACGGCCCCGAACTCGGTGGTGCAGACGGGGGTGAAATCGCGCGGGTGCGAAAAGATGATGCCGTAGCTGTCGCCAAGCCATTCGTGAAAGCGGATCGTTCCCGCCGTGGAGTCGGCGGTGAAATCGGGCGCGGTGTCGTTGATGCGGATGGACATGGGTCCCCTCTCCTTTTCTTGCGTGCTGCGCCCTAGGTATGGGATCGAGGCACCGGTTTCAGCCCCCGGAACCGGAGCGAGGGCAGATAAGAACGCCGTCTTACCCTCAAAGCCAGTTCAGGTCGATCTTTCCGCCCAGACGCAGATCGGCGATACGTTGTCGCAGCGCGGCGTCCTTCGGACGCAGCGACGGAATCGAATGGGCGTGTGTTTCGACGAAGACCGCCTCAATCCGGTCCATCAGGCCACGGTCGATCAGCGCGTTCAGAATGTCATATTCCGCGCCCTCGACGTCGATCTTCAGCAGCTTGACCGGGCGGCCCAGCCCTTCGATGAAGGCGGGAAGGTCGATCACCGGCACCTTCACGCCCTTGCGGTCATCCACGTTGCGCTTTTCCCCGATCAGCGAGGACCGCGAGGAAAACCGTTCGGGGTTAAGGCCGTAGTTGACATGCAGGTAAAGCGTCATCTCGTCGTCGCGGTCCAGCACTGCCTTCTGATGGCGATGCACGTTCGGCAGATGCGCGGTGCGTTCGGTCAGCACGCGGAAGGCGTCCGGGTTCGGTTCGAACGCGTGCACCTCTGCCCCGTGGGCGGCCAGTATCGTGGTGATCACGCCCAGATTGGCGCCACAGTCGATGGCGACGTCACCGGGTCCAAGCGCATGGAACGCGGGGATATCCACGACGCGCGATTCCTCGGCCTTTCCGGGATACAGGCGATACTTCACCTCGCCGAACATCCGTTTCAGCCATTTCGTCAGGTCCATCCGGAAACCCCCTTGCGGTCCAGCCAGTCAAGCGCGCTGGTGTCTTCTATCTCATCCCGCTCGATGTTTTCCACCTTGCGCATGACGCGGCGCAGGTGGTCGGCATCCGGGGTCGTCAGGTTCGGCCCGCGCGCGATCTTCGCCCGCAGTTCGGCATCCGAACGGGTGTAGTAATGGTTCAGCTGGATCCGTTCGGCGCAATAGAACTCCCGCGTCTCGCGCGTCCTGTGGGTGAAGCGACGGCCCGCGTCGTTGCAGGTCGTCCCCGCCGCATCCGTCCATATCTGATGCACCCTGATCGACAGCACCTTGCAGGGATCGACGATCATCTTGAAATTGCGCAGCCCCTTGGCATCGCTCATCGGGTCGGGGTTGCGGCGGGTGTAGTTGCGCAGCACGCCGCCCTCGGGCGCCTCGATGTGACCGGAGCGGCCGAACATGTGCCAGGGCAGGCTGATGTTGTCACAGCCCTCAAGACCCGCAAGCGCCTCGTTCAGATCGCCCGCGCCTTTCGGAACAAGGAATTCGTCAAGATCGATCAACGTCATCCAGCGGAACGACGGGCCGAAGTTGCGCACCGCATGGGCGTAGGCCAGCACCTGGTTGTGGATCTCTAGCCCCCGGACGGCATCGCGCAACTTCTGGTCCCAGGGGATCAGCGTCAGAGCCTCGCCCAGTTCCGACCGCAGCACCTCTGCCGTGCCGTCGGTCGATCCGTTGTCGTAGACGATGAACTGCCGCACACCGGCCAGCCGGTGAAACCGCGCCCATTCAGCGGCATGGCGCGCCTCGTTCCGCACGATCAGCACCACGGCGATACCGTGCCGGTCGCCCTGCGGCACGGGCGGATCAAGCGCGATCCGCGTGATGCTTTTTCCTCGCGTCAGAAAGCCGAACATACCGCCTCCAGTCCTGTTCCGGCTTTAGCAGCCCGTCCACGACCGGACCAGCCCGCAAAATTTGATCAAATCTTTCCGCTGCCCCTTGCGCGCCTGCGCCAGTGATGACACGATCCGCGCCGCAGGACACGGAGGCTTCCATGATCGAAAGACGCGAATTCTATATCAACGGCCAGTGGGTCGCGCCGGCGAAAGCGCGTGACTGCCTGGTCATCGACCCGTCGACCGAGGAACCCTGTGCGGTGATCAGCCTGGGCGACAAGGCCGATACCGATGCCGCTGTGGCCGCCGCCAAGGCCGCCCTGCCCGGCTGGGCGGCGACGCCCCCCGCGGAACGCCGCGCCGCGGTCGTGCGCATCCTCGAACAGTACGAGGCCCGCAAGGAGGACCTGGCCAAGGCGATCAGCCTGGAAATGGGCGCGCCTATCGACATGGCACGCGACAGCCAGGCGCCCTGCCTGCCGTGGCACCTGAACAACTTCCTTGCAGCCTTCGACAAGATGGAATGGATCCGCCCCTTGGGTCCGCATGCGCCCAACGACCGGATCGCGCTGGAACCGATCGGCGTGGTGGGGTTGATCACGCCCTGGAACTGGCCGATGAACCAGATCGCGCTCAAGGCCATTCCGGCGATCCTGGCGGGCTGCACCTGTGTGCTGAAACCGTCCGAGGAATCGCCGCTGAACGCGATGATCTTTGCCGAATTCTGCCATGACGCGGGGCTGCCGCCGGGGGTGTTCAACCTGGTGAACGGCGACGGCGCGGGCGTGGGAAGCCAGCTTTCGACCCATCCGGACGTCGAGATGATCAGCTTCACCGGATCGACCCGCGCGGGCAAGGCCATCTCGGTCGCCGCAGCCGAGACGCTGAAGCGCGTGACACTGGAACTGGGCGGCAAGGGCGCCAACCTGATCTTTGCCGATGCCGATGACCGCGCCGTGGAACGCGGCGTCAGGCACATGATGAACAACTCGGGCCAGTCCTGCAACGCGCCCTCGCGGATGCTGGTGGAACGCGGCATCTATGACCGCGCGGTGGAAATCGCGGCCGAGGTGGCATCGTCGATCCGGGTCGCCCCGGCGTCCGAACCCGGCAATCACATCGGCCCCGTGGTGAACAAGCGCCAGTGGGACCAGATCCAGGGCTTCATCCAGAAAGGCATCGACGAAGGCGCGCGCCTCGTCGCGGGCGGGCTTGGCCTGCCCGAAGGCATGAACAAGGGCTATTATGTCCGCCCCACCGTGTTCGCCGACGTGAAGCCAGGCATGACCATCGAGCGCGAGGAAATCTTTGGCCCCGTCCTGTCGATGATCCCCTTCGACACCGAGGACGAGGCCGTGCGCATCGCCAACGACACGCCCTATGGCCTGACCAACTATGTCCAGAGCCAGGACGGCGCACGGCGCAACCGGCTGGCGCGGGTGCTGAAATCCGGCATGGTCGAGATGAACGGAAAATCCCGCGCAGCAGGCTCGCCCTTTGGCGGGGTGAAGGCCTCGGGCCGGGCGCGCGAGGGCGGCCACTGGGGGCTGGAAGAGTTCCTGGAGGTGAAGGCCATCTCGGGCTGGGACAGCGCGGCGGAGTAGGACGGCGGAGTAGGGCGGGCGAAGATTTTTCGTACGAAAAATCTTCGTCCCCGGCGGCGGCCGACGCGGGTTGACCAGGTCCCGGCGATCCGGCCGCAGGCCTGTGCGGATGGCGCGTTCGGGCCTTTTGATGTCGCGGATCGGGTTTACCGCCTCGGCGCTGGACGTCAGGATCAGGGCAAACAGCAAGGCCCGCCATGACCACCAGCAAGCACCCCCGTCTGATGTCGCCCGTCACCCTGCGCGGGCACAGGATTCGCAACCGCATCGTCTTTGGCGCGCATACGAACAACATGTCCGACATGGGCCTGCCCGGCCCGCGGATGGCGGCCTATCTGCTGGAACGGGCGCTGGGCGGGGCGGGGATGATCGTCTGCGAACCGGTGCCCGTGCATCGCACCGGCGTCCTGACGCGGGGCAACATGCTGCACGCATCGGACGACATCATCGCGCCGTTCCAGTCCGTCACCCGCCCGGTCAAGGAGGCCGGCGCCGTCATCATCCAGCAGCTTTACCATGTCGGCGCGCATGGCGATTCCGACCTCTCCTTCGCGCCGCACTGGTCCCCCTCGGGCGAGCCGTCCTACCACGACAGCGATGGCAGCCACGCCATGACCGTGGCCGAGATCGAGGAATTGCTGGAGGCCCATCTTCAGGCCGCGACCCGCGCTAGGGCCTGCGGTTTCCAGGGGGTGGAGGTCTGGGCCGCCTATCACTCGCTGATCGATCAGTTCTGGACGCCCTGGTCGAACCGCCGCACAGACGACTGGGGCGGCAGCCTTGAAAACCGCACCCGTTTCTCGCGCGAGCTCATCGCGCGAATTCGCGCCGCCTGCGGGCCGGATTTCATCATCGGCCTCGCGATCAGCTATTCGCCCACCTACAAGGTCAACCTTCAGGCGGATGAGCTGTGCGAGATCGTGGCGCTGCATGACGCGACGGGCGATGTCGATTACGTCACCGTGGGCTTCGGCAGCTATCTGGCGTTTGACGGCATCATCCCAGCCTTCACCCTGGGCGAAAAGCTGACGACACCGCTAACCCAACGGCTGAAGGCCGTGGTGAAGCACGCCCTCGTCACCTCCGAGGCCGGGGTGCGCACCCCCGAGAACGCGGAAACCATCATCGCCGGCGGCGAAGCGGATCTTGTCTCGATCGTCCGGGGTCAGATTGCCGATCCCCATCTTGCGCGGAAGACGGCCGAGGGGCGGGCAGAGGACATCCGCGGCTGCATTTCCTGCAACCAGATGTGCTGGGGCCGCCGCAGCCGCGATTACTGGATCTCCTGCCTGATCAACCCTTCGGCCGGGCGCGAATGGGAATGGGGCGGCGACCGGTTCACGCCCGCGCATGCGCCTAAGACGGTTCTGGTCGTGGGCGCGGGACCCGCCGGGCTGGAAGCCGCCCGCAGCGCCGCCGAACGCGGCCACCGGGTGGAGCTGGTCGAGGCGCTGCCGGTGATCGGCGGGCAGTTCCGGCTGGCGGGCATGCAGCCGCGGCGGGCACAGATCATCGACCTGATGGACTGGTACGAACGCCAGTTCGCGCGGCTTGGCGTGACGCTGCACCTCAACCGTTTCATGGACGAGGACGAGATCGCCGCCCACCCAGCCGATGTGGTGATCCTGGCCACAGGTTCGCTGCCCGATCCCGACGCGCGCCAGCGCTGGCTGCCCGATCTCGACCGCCTGCCGGGGCTGGACCTGGGCGGTGTCTGGTCGCCGGAAGAGGCGATGCGCCGCGAAGCCCGGCTGGGCGATGCGGTCATCGTCTATGACGAAGGTGGCAACTGGCGCGGCACCGGCACCGCCTGGGCGCTGGCCGACCGTGGGCACAAGGTGACGATCGTTACCCCCGCCGCCTTCGTCGGTCACGAACTGACGCGCACCGCCGCCGACGGGCAGGTGCGCCAGCGGCTTGCGCAGGCGGGTGTCCGCTTTGTCACCGAACATGGCGTGAAGGGCTGGCACGGCAACGGCGCGACGGTCGTCAGCTTCCTGACCGGCACGGAAGAGACGATCCCCGCCTCGGGCCTTGTCATGGCCACGACCAACCGCGCCTTCGACCCCTGGCCGGAAACCTTTGCCGGAAAAACCACGCTGCGCATCGGCGACTGTGCCGCGCCACGGCTTGCCGCCTATGCGTTCCATGAAGGCCGGAAGGCAGGGCTCGGGCTCTAGGCCGTTCGCGCCGCGCAACAAGGCCCGCGGCGATGCAGCGCCTTTGCAGCACCCCTCCGGCAGGGGGAATTTTGCGTGCCCGGTCCCGGTGCGGCATCAAATCAGTTGAAAACCTGCCACACAGGCCCTAACCCCGGGGGGGCCTGAATGGAACGTGCCCTAAGGGATGTCTGCCAAGGCTTGATCAAACCTGCCGGACCCAACCGGCACCAACCCACAGGCCTTGATGCCCGACCGCCTTACCACCCCCCGCAACGCGCGCGAATGGCTGAGCGTTCTTGCCCGCTATCGCGACCCGTCCACCCTGCGCAGCCTGTTCGAACTGGCAGCCACCCTGATCCCCTTTTTTGCACTCTGGGCACTTGCCTGGATGATGCTGTCGGTCAGCCCCTGGATTTCTCTGGCGATCTCGCTGGCCAATGGTGCGTTTCTGGTGCGCATCTTCATCATCCAGCACGATTGCGGGCACGGCGCCTTCCTGAAGAACCGCACGGCACAGGACTGGATCGGGCGGCTGCTGGGTGTCTTGACCCTGACGCCCTATGCCGTCTGGCGGCGGACACATTCGATCCACCATGCCCATCACGGCGATCTTGACCATCGTGGCATCGGTGATGTCACCACCCTGACGCTTGAGGAATATCGCGCGCGGTCGCCCTTCGGCCGGCTGATGTACCGGCTCTACCGGCACCCGATCGTCCTGTTCCTGATCGGGCCGGGGTATCTGTTCCTCATCCAGAACCGGCTTCCCATCGGTCTGATGTCATCGGGTTGGCGCTACTGGGCCTCGGCGATGGGGACCAATGCGATGATCGCCCTTGCCCTGGGCCTGATCGTCTGGTTCGGCGGCTGGATGCCCGTTCTTGTGATCTTCCTGCCGACCTCGCTGATGGCGGCCACCATCGGGGTCTGGCTGTTCTATGTGCAGCACCAGTTCGAGGATACGCACTGGTCGAAGGGCGAGGAATGGCAACTGCACGACGCGGCGCTGGAAGGCAGCTCGCACTATGTGCTGCCCCAGCCCTTGCGCTGGCTTTCGGGCAACATCGGCATCCACCATGTGCACCACCTCTATTCCCGCATCCCCTTCTACCGCCTGACCGAGGTGATCCGCGACCACCGCGACCTGGCCGAGGCGCAGCGCCTGACGATCCGCGAAAGCCTTGCCACGGTGCGCCTGCATCTCTGGGACGAGGCGCAGGGCAAGCTGATGTCCTTCGCCGAGGCGCGGGCGCGGTACGGGATAGCCTGACACACCGGCGGGCAACCGCCGCCGGGCGGCGCCTAGAACCCCACCTCTGACCGGAAGGTGACCCTTTCGCCGCCAACCGGGTGGCGGAAGGTCAGGCTTTCGGCATGCAGCATCAGGCGGGGGAAGTCACGGGCGGGGCCGCTGGCATAGATCGGATCACCCAGGATCGGGTGGCCCAGTTCGGCCATGTGGACGCGCAACTGATGGCTGCGACCGGTCAGCGGGTGCAGGCGCACGCGCGTCGTGTCGCCCTCGTAGCCGATCACCTGCCAGTCGGTCTGGGCCGGGCGGCCGTGTTCGTGGCTGACCATCTGGCGCGGGCGGTTCGGCCAGTCGGCACAAAGCGGCAGGTCAACCCGTCCGCTTTCGGGGGTCAGATGGCCCCAGAGCCGCGCGACATAGGTCTTTTCGGTCTGCCGGTGTTCGAACTGCTTGCCCAGATGCCCCTGTGCCGCCTTGGTCAGGGCAAAGACCATCACGCCCGAGGTGTCGCAATCCAGCCTGTGCACCAGCAGGACCTGCGGGATCTCGGCGGCGATGCGGGCAATCAGGCAATCCTCGCGCCCTTCCAGCTTGCCGGGCACCGACAAAAGCCCCGGCGGCTTGTCCACCACCAGGATCGCCTCGTCCCGGTGCAGGATTTTCAGCGGCACATCGGGCGGCGCATAGGTGAATTCCATCATGCGATGCGGTGCCCCGCCGCGACCAGCCGCGCGGCAAGTTCCCGGATATGGGCAGGCCCCACCTCGCAGCAGCCGCCGACGATGGTCGCGCCCATCTCGACCCAGCCCATTGCGAAATCCGCGTATTTCGCGGGCGTCAGGTCGTGCCGGTGGGTCAGCTCCTTGACCGTGGGCGCATCCTTCAGGAAATTGCCCGAGATGTGGGTGAACCCGTTGGCATAGGCCCCGAAGGGCAGCCCGAGCGTTCTGAGCCCTCCCAGAGCATCGGCCATCGCCTCGGGGACGGAACAGTTCGCCAGGACCGCCGCCACGGGATAATCCCGCACCAGCCGCGCCAGATCGGCGACAGGCTCGCCCGACCGCAGGCGGCTGCCGTCATGGTCATCCACCGTCACCGAAAGCCAGACGGGCACGCCCGCAACCGCGGCCCCCTTGACCGCGCCTTCGCACATCTCGACCGAGGCGAGCGTTTCGCACAGGATCATGTCGACATGGGCGCCGAGGATACGGGCGATCTCGGCATATTTCGGGGCGGCGATCGCGACCGGCAGCGTGACCTCGGGCCGATAGGTGGCCACCAGCGGCCCCATCGACCCGGCGATCCGCCCCGATCCGTGCGCGGCACGGGCCTCGTGCGCCTCGACCAGCGCGCGCAGGTGCAGCGCGTGGAACATGTGGTCAAGGTCGAACCGCTCAAGCCGGTCGTGATGGATCGCATAGGTGTTGGTCGTGGCCACTGTGGCGCCTGCCGCGAAATAGTCGGCGTGGATGTCGCGCACCATGCCGGGGTGGTCGATCATCACCCGCGTGGCCCAGAGCGGCGTCGGATCATCACCCGACCGCGCCACCAGTTCCTGCCCCATGCCCCCGTCCAGAAGCGTGATATCGGCCATGATGTTCCCCTTTTCCGTTGCCGAACAAGAACCACAAGCCGCGCCGGATTGCCACCACAGATGACACCGCGCCGCGTCACCCGGGGACGGAATTGACAGGTACAGAAAGGTCAGCGATGCTGTCCTGAAATCCGGAGCCCGCGCATGGATTACGAAACCGTCCCCGCACCCGACTTCGGCCGCGCACTGCGCGGCATGGGGCTTAATCTTCTGGTGGCGGATGTGCGCCGTTCGGTCGCCTTTCTGGAAACCGTGTTCGGGATGACGGCCCACCGCGTCAGCGCGGATTTTGCGATCCTCGTCTATCACGGCCAGCCGTTTCAGCTGCATGCCGATGGGACCTTCGCCGCGCATCCGCTGTTCGCGCTTCTGCCCGAGGCCGGACCGCGCGGCGCGGGGGCCGAGTTGCGGCTTTACGAAACCGATCCGGATCAGGCGGCGGCACGGGCCGAAGAGGCGGGCGGCATGGTGGTTCAGCCCCCGGCCGACAAACCCCACGGGCTGCGCGAAACGGTCATCCTTGACCCGGACGGATACGCCTGGGTGCCGTCACGCCGGATCTGATGGTTCCCATTCCGGATATTGCGGCAGGCCGTCGGTCAAATGCAGCCAGCCCGGGGGCGAGGCGATGAAGATATGCGCGCCCATCCGCCCCCCGGTCGGCCCCGCGATGCACCCCGCCTCGATCGAGAAGGCGCCGTCAACCGCCCGGAAATAAAGCGACGATCCGCAATCGCCGCAGAACCCGCGCAGCGCGCCGCCGGCGGTGCGGTATTCCTTCAGCGCAGTGCGCGATCGCCAGATCAGCCGCGCCTCATCGGCATCGAAGCTGGCCGAATGATAGCCCGAAAGGCGGCGGCACTGGTCGCAATGGCAGGCCGTCACCGCCCCCATCGGCCCCGGCAGCCCGAACCGGCACGCCCCGCACAGGCAGGACCCCTCCAGCCGATCCGGAAGCGGCACATCGGGCAGCGGGGGCGGGCCTTCGGGGGCGTAATAGTAACCGGCTTCGGCAGTAAAGACATGGCCACCATGCGACAGCAGCGCCGGGTCGTCGAACGCGCCCGCGGCGATCTCGATGGTGCCCGCGGCATCTTCGGCCCGGAATAGGCTTGCGCCGCAGTCACCGCAGAATCCGCGCCGCGCCCTTTCTGACGAACGATGCCAGCGCAGGGCTTGCGCCCTGTCCAGGTGAAGGCCGGAACGCGCCACCTCGACCGCGCCCCAGACATGGCCCGACCAGGCCCGGCACTGCCGGCAATGACAGACCGTGACCGCCGGGCGTGTCACATCGGCCCCGAACCGCACAGCGCCGCAATGGCATCCGCCCGCATGCATGGCCTTACCCCCACCCCGAAAGCGCCAGCGCCAGCCCGTAGCCCACGAATGCAACCCCCATCAACCGCCGGAACCAGACGTTCAGGACCGCCCCCAAGGCCGCCCGTCCCAGTCCCGTGCCAAGCGCAACATAGCCGGAATAGCTGGCGGCGGTGATCGTCAGCGCGGTCGGATAGATCAGCCCCATCTGCGCCATCACCGGCACGTCGGGCTGCACGAACTGGGTGAAGGCGGCAAGGTATCCCGCCAGGCTTTTCGCGTTGAAGGTGGCGATGGCAAGCGCGCGCAGATAGATCGACCGCGACGGCACCTGATCGACGCGAACCGGCCGCCCCGCAAGCCACAGCGTGCGCAGCCCGAGTCCGACCAGCACCGCCGCCCCCGCCAGCCGCAGCGCGCCGTAAAGCCCGGGCGAAGCCGCGACGAAGGCCGCGATCCCGGCTGCGGAAAGGGTCAGGAACAGGGCCGCCTGCGTCAGGATGCCCGCCACCGCCCAAAGCCCGCGCCGGAACCCCACCTGCATCCCGGTCGTCATGCAGTTGACGGCATTCGGCCCCGGCGTGGTGACGAAGAAGACCCAGAAGCTGGCGAAGACCAGCCAGCCCTGAAGGCTCACGCCGCCACACCCCCGCGCGCGTCGCGGAAGGTGCGCGCAAGGATCGCGGCCAGTTCGCCTGCGTCCTTTTCGGTGAAGGCGGCCGGCGTGTCGCTGTCCAGATCCAGCACCCCCAGCAGTTCGCCCGCGCCGTTCCGCACCGGCAGGACAAGTTCCGACCGGGTGGAAGACGAACAGGCGATGTGATCGGGAAAGGCGTCCACATCCGGCACAAGCTGCACCTCGCCCGTGCGCGCGCAGGCCCCGCACACCCCGCGCGAGAAGGGGATGACAAGGCAGCCGTGCCCCCCCTGATAGGGTCCGATCTTCAGCATGCCGGGCGCGGTGACACGGTAGAACCCGGTCCAGTCGCACATCGGGTGGCTATGGTGCAACTCGCAGACGACAGTCGCCATCAGGGCGACGGTGTCGGTTTCACCGTGGCAAAGCGCCTCGATGCGGGCGGACAGATCGGCGTAATCCATGACGGGCCTCTGAGGTGCAGGAAGGCCGGGGAGCTGTCTGCCCCCGGACCCCCCGAGGATATTTGAACCAGGGTGAAGGGAAAAGGGGGCGCGGGTTCAGGGGCGTTCGATGGCGATGGCCGTGCCTTCGCCGCCGCCGATGCAGATCGCGGCGACCCCGCGTTTCAGGCCGCGCGCCTCAAGCGCGTGGAGAAGCGTCACCATGATCCGTGCACCCGAGGCGCCGATCGGATGGCCGAGCGCGCAGGCCCCGCCGTTCACGTTGACCCTGTCATGCGGGATGCCGAGTTCCGCCATGAAGGCCATCGGCACCACGGCGAAGGCTTCGTTCACTTCCCACAGATCGACATCGGCGACCGACCAGCCGAGCCTGTCCAGCAGCTTGCGCGCGGCAGGCACCGGCGCGGTCGGGAAATCGGCCGGCGCATGGGCATGACTGGCATGGCCGCGGATGATGGCGCGGACGGGAAGGGACGCCGCCTCGGCCACGCTGCGCGCCGCCAGAACCAGCGCCGCCGCCCCGTCCGAGATCGACGAGGAATTCGCCGCCGTCACCGTGCCGTCCTTGCGGAAGGCGGGTTTCAGCGTGGGGATCTTTTCGGGCCGCGCCGTGGCGGGCTGTTCATCGTCGGCCACCACCGTCTCGCCCTTGCGGGTGGTCACGGTGACGGGCGCGATCTCGGCCAGCAGCGCGCCGCTAGACTGGGCCGCCCGCGCGCGGGTGAGCGAGGCGAGCGCATAGGCATCCTGTGCCTCGCGGCTGAATTGGAAGGCCTGGGCGCAGTCCTCGGCGAAGGTGCCCATCAGGCGGCCCTTGTCATAGGCATCCTCAAGCCCGTCGAGGAACATGTGGTCGATCACCTGCCCGTGGCCAAGCCGCGCGCCGCCGCGCATCTTCGGCAGAAGGTAGGGGGCGTTCGTCATGCTTTCCATGCCGCCCGCCACGATCACCCCGGCCGCGCCGAGCGCGATCTGGTCATGGGCGATCATCGCGGCCTTCATGCCCGAGCCGCACATCTTGTTCAGTGTGGTCGCCGGCACGGATTGCGGAAGACCCGCGGCAAAGCCCGCCTGCCGCGCGGGCGCCTGGCCCTGACCCGCCGGAAGGACACAGCCCATGAGCAGCTCGTCCACCCGGTCGGGGGCAACGCCCGCCCCCTGCAACGCCGCCCGGATCGCCGCGCCGCCCAGCTTCGGGGCATCGAGTTCGGCAAAGGCGCCCTGAAAGCCACCCATCGCGGTCCGCGCCGCCCCGACGATCACCACGTCCTGCATCCGATCCTCCGCTTCGCTGTCGTTGACCGAATGCTAACGATGCGCGCCTAGGCTGCAAGGCATCTTCCGGGGAAAGGACAGAGATGGACGTGAATTCGGAACGGGTGGGCGATGCGCTGATCGTCCGGATCGGGGATGAAAGGATCGACGCGGCGGTCGCGATCCACTTCAAGGACGCGATGCGCGAGGCCGCGCGAACGCCGTCCCGGCGGGTCGTGCTGGACCTGTCCGGCGTAGGCTTTCTTGACAGCAGCGGCCTTGGCGCGGTCGTCGGCGTGATGAAGGAACTGGGGCCGGGCCGACCGCTGGAACTGGCCGGCCTGACCCCGACGGTGGATCGCGTGTTCCGCCTGACACGCATGGACAGCGTCTTTACCATCCATGCGGATGCCTCTGCCGCCGTCGCGGCGACCGCCGGGCAGGATGTCCGCCGCGATGCCGGTTGAAGCCACCTGCGTTCGGGAGGGGTGCGTCCGCCCGTTGCGCCTGGCCTTTGCCGCAGACAGCCACGCGGTGCGGCAGGCACTGGCCGCGACCCTGGCGCATCCGGTTCTTGCGCAGGCCGACCTGACCTTTGCCGGGCAGGTCGAGATCGTTCTGGCCGAGGTGTTGAACAACATCGTCGAACACGGCTATGCGAATGGCAGCGGGACGATCCGGCTGGTCGGGCGTCGGCATCGCGGGGGCGTGCTGTTCCGGATCACGGATCTGGGGCGGCCCTTTCCGGGGGGGACGCTGCCCGAAGGCCAGCCGCCGGACCCCGGCAGCGACGGAAATCCACCGGAAGGCGGCTTTGGCTGGTTTCTGATTCGACGGTTGTCCTGCGCCCTGCGCTATCGGCGGGGGCAGGGCCGGAACCGGCTTCTTGTCCTGCTATGCCCGGAACAATCGGAAAACTGACCGCGCGACTGTTTCCGCGCCGGGATTTCTGACACCAAGTCGCCGCATTTTCCCCCTAAACGCGCCGCAAGGACCGACCATATAAGCGGTGTAGCTGCATAAAGCTTCCCTCGGCGTCGCGGATAAAAGCCCCCACCCAGTCTGCGGCGCCGAGGTTCTGCCCCCCATCAGTGAAGACCTGCAGATTTCCACCGGTTCCGGTGTCCGGACGCTTGAATCGCCCGCCGCGATGCCTAGGCTCTGACCCGCAACAAGCGGGAGGAAGCGATGCGCGATTTTCAGATGCCGGGCCGTTCGGCCGTGCTTGCCACGAACGGGGTCTGTGCCACCTCGCACCCGCTGGCCGCGAAGGTCGCGATCGACATCCTGCAATCGGGCGGAAACGCCGTGGACGCCGCCATCGCCGGGGCGGTCGTTCTGGGGATTTGCGAACCGCAGATGACGGGGATCGGCGGCGATTGCTTTGTCCTGCTGAAACCCGCCGGAGAGGATGGTGTTGTCGCGCTGAATGGATCGGGCCGGGCACCTGCGGGCCTGTCAGCCGCCGAGATGCGCGACCGAGGCCTGACCGCCGTACCGCTGCGGGGGATCGAATCGGTCACCGTTCCGGGCGCGATCGATGCATTCTGCCGCCTGTCCGCCGACTGGGGGCGCCTGTCGCTTGCCGAAACGCTGGCGCCCGCGATCCGCTATGCCGACGAGGGCGTGCCAGTCGCACCGCGCGTGGCCTTCGACTGGGCGGGCGATGAACCCGACCTGAAGGGCGCGGCGCGCGATTTCTATCTGATGGGCGGCAAGGCTCCGCAGGTCGGTCAGGTCTTTCGCGCTCCGGGCCAGGCCGAGGTTCTGCGCCGCATCGCCCGGGTAGGCCGCGCCGGGTTCTACGAAGGCGAGGTGGCCGAGGACATGGTCGCCTCGCTCCGCGCGCTTGGCGGCACCCACACGGCCGAGGATTTTGCCGCAACTGCCTGTACTTACACCGATCCGGTCAGCGGACCCTATCAGGGGATCGACCTGCTGGAACACCCGCCGAACGGCCAGGGCGCCACGGCCAACCTGATGCTGAACATCCTGTCGCATTTCGATATCGCCGGGATGGACCCTTGGGGCGCGGACCGCATCCATATTGAGGCCGAGGCGACCAAGCTGGCCTATGACGCGCGCAACCGGTTCATCGCGGATGCCGATCACACCACCCGGCTGGCGCATATGCTGTCCCCGGAAACGGCGGCGCGGCTGGCTGCCCTGATCGACCCGAAACGCGCGATGCCCTCGGCCGCCCCCCTGGCCGAGGCCGTTCATCGCGACACCATCTACATTACCGTCGTCGACCGCGACCGAATGGCCGTCAGCCTGATCTATTCGATTTTCTGGGGCTTCGGGTCCGGCTTCGCCTCGTCGAGGTTCGGCATCAACTTCCAGAACCGCGGCGCGGGCTTCACGCTTGAAGCCGGCCATCCGAACGAGGCCGCGGGTGGCAAGCGCCCCATGCATACGATCATTCCGGGGATGATCCGCAAGGGCGGGCGCGTCACCATGCCCTTCGGCGTGATGGGCGGGGCCTATCAGCCCTGCGGACATGCACGGTTCGTGTCGAACCTTGTCGATTTCGGCCAGGACCCGCAGGCGGCGATCGACGCGCCCCGCGCCTTTTCCGCACCCGAGGGGCTGAAACTGGAACGGGGCTACCCGGCCGCAGTGGCGGCCTCGCTGGCCGAAATGGGCCACAAGGTCGTTCCCGCCGACGAACCGCTGGGTGGCGCGCAGGCGATCCTGATCCATGATACAGGCGTTCTGGAAGGGGCGTCGGACCCGCGCAAGGACGGCTGCGCCCTGGGCTACTAGGCCCGGCGCATCCGCCCCCCGTCAGTTGAGCTGGAAGGTCAACGGATAGCGGCCGTTCTCGAAATCGCCGAACAGGTCATGCAGGTCGGGGTGATCGACCGGTTCCCCGGTTTCGTCCGGAACAAGGTTCTGTTCCGACACATAGGCGACGTAATAGCTTTGGTCGTTTTCGGCCAGAAGGTGATAGAACGGCTGGTCCTTCGACGGGCGGCTTTCCTCGGGGATGTTCTCGTACCATTCCTCGGTATTGGAAAACATCGCGTCGACATCGAAGACGACACCCCGGAACGGGTGCTTCCGGTGCCGCAGCACCTGACCCAGATGATATTTCGCCTGCGTCTTCAGCATAGCTTCAAGTCCCCCGATTTTGGTTAGTAATCCTCGGGGGGGCCACTTGTCCACATTGACCGCGCGAAAAAAGGGGAAACAGTCTGTGGCCCTTAGCCCGACAGTCGGGCGCGCGGGATCGGTGCGTCGGCACCGGCTGCGGCTGTGTCCTTGTCGCCCCCTCTCGGTTTTCTGATCGGAAATCGCTGCGGCGGGCATTCCCCCGGCGCGTGTTTTCCCCTATCCTTGCTGCAAAACAAGAATGGTTTCGCGAGGGGCAGATGAGCAGACTTCTCCGCGCGGCGGTGCTTTTACTGTTGCTGGCGTCCTGCGGGGGAGGCCGGTTCTCGGCGCCCCGCGATCTGGACAACGCATGCAGTATTGTGCGCGAGCGCCCGCAGTATTACCGCGCCATGAAGGCCACCGAACGCAAGTGGGGCGTGCCTGTGCATGTGCAGATGGCCACGATCCATCAGGAATCGAAGTTCATCGGAAACGCCCGCACGCCGCACCGGTTTGCGCTCGGGATCATCCCGATGGGACGGCAATCCTCGGCCTATGGCTACAGCCAGGCCTTGGACGGCACCTGGGAAGAATACCAGGTCGCGCAGCGCAAGCGATCGGCCAAGCGCGACCGCATCCAGGATGCGACCGATTTCATGGGCTGGTATTTCCACGAAACCGAAGCGCGGCTTGGCATTTCGCGAACCGACGCCCGCAACCAGTATCTGGCCTATCACGAAGGCCGCACGGGTTATGCCAACGGCAGCTATCGCGCCAAGTCCTGGCTGATGGATGTGGCCGACAAGGTCGGGTCGCGATCGGAAATGTACCGCCAGCAGTTGCAATCCTGCCGCCGCTGACAGCCTGACCGCAATCGGAAAAGCGGATGCCTCAGCGCATCCGCTTTTCGGTTTCCCGGGTGATGTTGAACAGCGAGGGCGAGATGTCGCCGCCCTTGGCCATCTCGCCAAGGATCACAGTCGTCTGGTTGCCGGAATCGTCATTGATGACCCATTGCCGCAGCTCCGTCGGTCCGGCGGTGAACACAAGGTCGATGGAGCCGTATTCCGGGTGCTCGGGGTCCTGCGCGCGCACCTTGGTGGTGGTGCCGTCCTCCTTGTGCGAGATCACCATCTTCGCCCGGCCCAGATCGACATTCGCATCGAGGATCAGGTTCAGCGGCGTCTTTTTCAAGGGATACTGTTCCGGTGGCTGGTTCGACTTGGGGTCGAACACGGCGACCTGCCCGCCACCGGCCAGGACGAGGCTTCGATCAGGCGGGTTGTATTCGAACCGCACGCGACCGGGCCGCTTGATGAACAGCGTGCCGGTGGTGATCGACCCGTCGGGGTTCACCTGCGTGAACTGCGCCTGAGCCGTGGTCAGCGCATTCAGATAGCGCGACAGTTCCGAAAGCGGAATCTTCTCGGCCTGCGCCGGAAGGGCGAAGGCCGAGAAGGCGAAGGCCGAGAGGGCGAGCGGGGCAAGAAGGGCACGAAGACGCATCATGGGCCGAATATAGCAACGCCGGGGGTAGGCTGCATCCCCCGGCGCATCACGAAAGAGGGATGGCGCGGAAACATGCCGGGGCGACACGGCGCACCCGGCATGTTGCGCTCTGGCCTTATTGCTCGGGCAACAGGATCTCGCGCTTGCCCACATGGTTCGCGGGTGTGACGACGCCGTTTTCCTCCATCTGCTCCACCAGACGGGCGGCCTTGTTATAGCCGATCCCCAGCTTGCGCTGGATGTAGCTGGTGGAACACTTCCGGTCCTTGGCCACGATGGCGACCGCCTGATCGTAAAGCGCGTCGTCGCCGTCGGTGTTGCCGCCGGTGTTCAGCCCCAGCACCGCGTCGATATCGTCGGCGCGGTCATCCTCGGGGCCTTCCACCACACCCGACATATAGCTGGGCGGACCGAAGGATTTCAGATGGTTCACGATTTCCTCGACCTCTTCGTCGGAAACGAAGGGTCCGTGGATGCGGGTGATGCGCGCACCGCCCGCCATGTACAGCATGTCGCCCATCCCCAGCAGTTGCTCGGCGCCCTGTTCGCCAAGGATCGTGCGGCTGTCGATCTTCGACGTCACCTGGAAGGAAATCCGGGTGGGGAAGTTCGCCTTGATCGTGCCGGTGATCACGTCGACCGAAGGCCGCTGCGTGGCCATGATCAGGTGAATCCCCGACGCCCGCGCCATCTGCGCAAGGCGCTGGATGCAGGCCTCGATCTCTTTCCCCGCGACCATCATCAGGTCGGCCATCTCGTCGACGATGACGACGATATAGGGGAACAGCTGCGGCGCGAATTCCTCAGTCTCGAAGACGGGTTCGCCGGTGTCCTCGTCAAAGCCGGTCTGGATCGTGCGCTTGAACATCTCGCCCTTGGCCAGCGCCTCGCGGACGCGGCCGTTGTAGCCCTCGATGTTGCGAACGCCCATCTTCGACATCTTGCGATAGCGTTCCTCCATCTCGCCCACGACCCATTTCAGCGCGACGACCGCCTTCTTCGGATCGGTTACCACCGGCGACAGAAGATGCGGGATGCCGTCATAGACGGACAGTTCCAGCATCTTGGGATCGATCATGATCAGGCGGCATTCCTCGGGCGTCAGCTTGTAGAGCAGCGACAGGATCATGGTGTTGATCGCCACCGACTTGCCCGAACCCGTGGTCCCGGCGATCAGGAGGTGGGGCATCTTGGCCAGGTTCGCCACGATCGGATCGCCGCCGATATCCTTGCCAAGCGCAAGCGGCAGCCGCATGTTCGAATCGCCGAAGTCACGGGCGGCGAGGATTTCCCGCAGGACCACCTTTTCGCGATGCGCGTTCGGCAGTTCGATCCCGATCACGCTGCGTCCCGGCACGGTCGAGACGCGCGCCGACAGGGCCGACATCGACCGCGCGATATCGTCGGCAAGCCCGATCACGCGGCTGGCCTTCAACCCCGGAGCGGGTTCCAGTTCGTATTGCGTCACCACGGGGCCGGGACGCACGGAAACGATCTCGCCCTTCACACCGTAGTCGTCCAGCACGCTTTCCAGCATGCGGGCGTTTTCCTCAAGCGCCTCTTCCGACAGCGTATGCCGCTGGATCGAGGAGGGGCTGGCCAGAAGCGACAGGGGCGGAAGCTCGTATTCCTGCTTCGGTTCCTCGAACCGCAGGCGCGGCTGCGCCTCGGCCATCGCCTGACGCGAAGGCGCAACCGGCTTCTTCGCCGGGGCCTGCACGACGCGGCGCGTGTCAAACTGCACGGCGGCACGCAGCGGCGGCGGGGCCATGACGGGCAGTTCGTCTTCGGCCTCCAGTTCCCACTGGGCCATCGCGTCCATGTCGTCATCCGGTTCGTCGGCGTCGTCCCATTCCGTCCGGGGATCGGTGGACGGGGCGGCCACATGCGGCGGCACGGCCTGCGACGGGGTCAACGCCATCGTCCCCCAGGACGGGGATGCCGGCGGTTGGGTCGCACCGGCGGCCGCGGCAACGGCCACATCCGCCACAGAACGCGTTGCGCGCAGGCCGGATACGACCGGCGCCGTCGCGGCTGCATGGGCCGCTGTCAGCGGCGGTTCAGCGACCATGAGCCCCCGGTTGCGCGCCGTGTCGGCCATCAGGGGCTGCGGCCCGCGCGGCCGCATCATCGCAGGTTCGCGCCGGGCGATCGCCGCCTGGATCGGCGTCATCGGCTGGGTCGGCGCGGCAGTCGGAAGCCCTTGGCGCGCGCGCGTCCTGATCACGCTGTTGATGCGGGCACGGATGCGTTCATCGGCGGAAAGGGCGGACAGGTCTTCCTGTTCCGTCTCGACCGGGTCGGCCACGGGGCTGGGTTCCACCGCGCGACGGATGCGGGCCAGAAGCCCCTTCTTCTCGGGCGGCGCGGAAACCACTGCGGCCTGCGCCATCATCGGATGCGCAATGCCCGGGGCGGCAGGCTCATACGGTTCGCCCTGGTCGTCCCAGGGTTCGATGACCGGTTCGGCGCGGCGGACGCGGGTCGCCCGCAACGGTTCGGGCGTCATCGCAAGGGCGGGTTGGCCGCCGGTCACCGCCGGTTCGGCGCGACCGAAAAACCCGCGCCGACGGACAGGCGCGGCGTCTTCCGCCATCCAGTCGGCGGGTTCGGCGTGGCTTGCAGCCTGTTCGCGGCGCTGCCTCTGGCGCTCCTGAAGCGAGGCGGCCGCCCGCGCGGTTCCCGCCGCACCCCGGCCCGCTAGGCCAAGCAACGCCGAATAGGTGGTGACAAGGCTGATCGACAGGAACCGCAGCACGCCCGCCAGTTCGGCCCGGTCGCAGCCCGCCACGAACAGCACCAGCGCCACCATCACAAGGCCCGAGATCAGCGACAGGATCTTGAGCCCCGCCCCCGCACCGATCGGCAGCAGGCCCAGAACCGCGCCAAGAACCGTGTCGCCGAACAGCCCGCCCAATCCGAAGGAATGTGGCCAGTCGGCGCCCGGAACATGGGTTGCGGCAAAGACCGAACACATCGCGACCGCGATCACCGCAAAGACCATGCGCCCCATCGCGCGATCCTCGCCCTGATGCAGGACAAACCGCGCGCCCCAGGCCAGCAGGATCACGGGTATGCCCCAGGCGCCCTTGCCGCCGATGATCATCAGGGTCGATGCCACCGAAGCGCCAAACCGGCCAAGCCAGTTGCGCGCCGGTTCATCAGTGGCCACCATCCAGCCCGGATCCTCGGGCGAATAGGATGCCAGCATCGCCGCGAACAGCGCCGCGACCACGATCAGCCCGACGCCCAGCAATTCGCGCCCGCGCCGCTCCAGTGCGGCTTGCGTGCCCGGATCGACCAGAGGGTCGCGCTGCCTGACCTGATAGGATGCCATGCCTTACCGTCCTCACCCGTAAAGGCAGTCGCGAAGCGTCGTCAGCCCGCGCTGCATTTCGTCTTTTGGGGCCACAAGCGCGACCCGGATATATCCCTTGCCGGGGTTCTCGCCCCCGACATCGCGCGACAGGTAGGCGCCGGGCAGAACCCGCACCCCCGTCTCGCGCCACAGTTTCAGCGCCGCCGCCTCGCCATCGGGCACCGGCAGCCACAGGAAGAACCCGCCTTCAGGCGATTGATAGCCCTGCATTCCGGCAAGGATCCGGTCGGCCAGGGCGAACTTTTCCTGATAAAGCGCCCGGCTTGCCGCGACATGCGCCTCGTCTGACCAGCAGGCCTCGGCCACGCGCTGCAGCGGCAGCGGCAGGGGCGCGCCGGCAAAGGCCCGCAGCTTGCGGATGCGCGCGATCCCCTCGCGCCCGCCCGCGACAAAGCCCGACCGCAGCCCCGGCAGGTTCGACCGCTTCGACAGCGAATGGAAGGCAAACACGCGTTCCGGATCCGCGCCGACCTGGGCCGCCACCTCCAGCACACCGGGCGGGGGCGCGCTGCGCCAGATCTCGGAATAGCATTCGTCGGCGAAGATCACGAAATCATGCTTTTCCGCCAGCGCCAGCAGATCGGCCCAATAGTCGCGCCTGGCCACCGCGCCCTGCGGGTTCGCGGGCGAACAGATATAGGCCACCGTCACCCGGTCCAGCAGATCGGCGGGAAGGCTGCCGAAATCGGGAAGATGCCCCGTTGCCGCCGTGGCAGGCACATATACGGGCTCTGCGCCGGCGGTGACGGCCGCAACCGTGTAGACCTGGTAGAACGGGTTCGGCATCAGAACCACGGGGGCCTTGCCGCCCTTCCGTTCCGGGCTGATCGCCAGACAGGCGTTGAACAGCCCTTCGCGCGTGCCGTTCAGGACCATCAGGCGGTCTTCTTCCACCGCCACGCCATAGCGGCGCGAGATCCACCCCGAAATCGCGGCCAAAAGTTCCGGCGTGCCATCGTTCGGCGGATAGACCGCGAACCCGGACAGGTTCGCCGCAAGGATCGGCCCAACGAAATCGGGCATCGCATGGCGCGGCTCGCCGATGGTCATGGCGATGGGTTCGCCCCCCGGCGCATGTGCATCCAGAAGCTTCCGCAGACGCGGAAACGCATAATCCGGCAGGTTCGAAAACCGCTCAGGAAACGCCATGACTGCCTCGTTCTCGGGGTCGTTTCGCCCCGTATTGCGGCCAGATTAGCGCGCGATTTCGCGGTGGTCCAGAAAAACGCGTCAATCTGTGGGGTTAGAGGCCACAGGTTGTGGCTTTTTCGTCCTGATCCGAGAGACTCGCCCCCTGCCCCGTTTCAGGCCAGGGCGCGTTCCGCCGCCGCCCCGATCCGGAGCAGCCGTTCCTCGCCCATCGGTGTGCCCATCAGGCTGATCCCGCAGGCGGGCTCGCCCGTGGGCAGGGTCAGGGCGCAGAGGCCCAGCACATTGCCGATCCGGGTGTTGCGCAGCGCCATCAGATTCTCGGTGGCGAAATAGTCGGGATCCGTCAAAAGCCGCGTCGCTTCGGGCGGAAGGATCGGCGCGGTCGGTACCAGCACCGCATCATATCCCGCGACGGCGTCAAGCCATTCGGCGCGGTGCCGGTGCAGCGCCTGCCAGGCGCGGATATGGTCGATCGCGGATACGGCAGCCCCGCTGCGGAACCTTTCGAGGATCACGGGGAACATCCTTTCCGGCGCGGCCTCGATCACCTCCTGCCACTGGGCATAGGCCTCGGGCGCGAACAGCGCGGGCGACAGCGCAAGCGCCTTGTCGGCGGCAGGCACGGCCCGGCGTTCGATCACCGCCCCCGCCCGCGCCAGCCGGTCGACTGCGGCCTCGAACCCGGCGCCGGGCAGTTCGCGCACCCCGTCCAGCGCGACTCCCTCCAGAACCAGAAAACGCGCACCCTTCAGCGTGACACCGCGCAGGTCCACGGCGCGCCCGCCTTCCAGAACCGCGAGGATCTCGGCGCAGTCCTCGACCGTGCGGGCCAGCGGGCCGACCGTGTCGAAACTGGCGCACAGCGGAACGACGCCCTTCAACGACAGCCGACCGTGCGTGGTCTTCAGCCCCACAAGATCGTTCCAGGCGGCCGGGATACGGACCGATCCGCCGGTGTCCGATCCGATGGCGGCGGGCGCCAGATGATGCGTGATCGAGGCTGCGGCGCCGCTGGACGACCCGCCCGGTGCCGCACCGGGGATGACGCGGTTGGGGGGCGTGGCCGTCATCGGGTTGATGCCCAAGCCGGAAAAGGCCAGTTCTGTCATATGGGTCTTGCCCAGGCAGACCGTACCGCAGGCGGTGGCGGTGGCCAGCACCTCGGCATCGCTGCGCGGCACGCGGCCTTTCAGAAGGCGGCTGCCTGCCTCGGTCGGGGCGTCGGCGGCATCGAAGAGATCCTTCCAGGACAGCGGCACGCCATCCAGAAGGCCGATCCGCGTGCCTGCCTTGGCCCGATCGGCGGCTGCCATCGCCATCGAGCGCGCCCGTCGCGGGGTGACGCGGGCATAGATGCGATCGCGGTCGGGGTGGCGTGCGATCGCCTCGAGAAAGACCTCGGTGAGTTCCAGCGCATGGATCCTTCCCGCGCCGATCCCGCGCCCCAGATCCGCCGCCGTCATCTTCAGCCAGTCGCTGCCCATGCCATGTTCCCCACTCGCCGGATTTTCCAGACGCTAGCGGCTGAGGGGCGCATGGACAATCCCGCATCAAGGGCCATATTGGACCCCATGATACCGAACCGGAAACATGATGCGGATGTGCTGATCGTGGGCGGCGGGCTGAACGGCCCGGCGCTTGCGCTGGCCTTGGCCCAGAACGGGCTGACGGTCGCCGTGGTCGATGCCCGCCCCGCCCCGGCCCGGGCCGAAACGGGGTTCGACGGGCGCGCCTATGCTCTGGCGCTGGCATCGCAGCGGTTGCTGGCGGCAACGGGCGTCTGGCCCCTGATCGCCGGGCAGGCGCAACCCATCCTTCAGATCAAGGCCAGCGACGGGCTTGCGGGCGACGGGCCTGCTCCCTTCTTCCTGGCCTTCGACTCGGCCGAGATCGAGGAAGGCCCGATGGGCTTCATGGTCGAGGACCGGCATCTGTACGCGGCCTTTCTGAAGGCAATGCGGGACGAACCGAAGATCACGCTGATTTCCGGCGAAACGGTCGTGGAACAGACCTGTGGCCCGGCCGAGGCCAGCCTTGCCCTGGCCTCTGGCCGCCGGTTGACAGGCCAGATGATCGCGGGCTGCGACGGTCGCGCCTCGGGTACCGCCCAGCGTGCCGGGATCGGGCGGACGGGCTGGGGCTATGGCCAGACCGCGCTGGTCACAGCGATCCGTCACGAACGGGATCACCAGGGGATCGCGCATCAGTTCTTCATGTCGGCCGGTCCGCTGGCGATCCTTCCGCTGCCCGGCGGGCATCATTCGTCGATCGTCTGGTCGGAACGGGATGATGTGGCCCAGGCAATCCAGGCGCTTCCGGACGATCAGTATCTGGCCGCGCTGCGCCCCCGTTTCGGCGATTTCCTGGGCCGGATCGAACTTGCAGGCGCGCGCTTCACCTATCCGCTGAACCTGACGCTGGCCAACAGCTTTGCCGCGCCGCGCCTGGCGCTGGTGGGCGATGCGGCGCACGGGGTTCACCCGATCGCCGGTCAGGGGCTGAACCTTGGCCTGCGCGACGTGGGCGCGCTGGCCGAAGTGCTGGTCGAGGCGATGCGGCGCGGCGAGGACATCGGCGCCATCGACGTGCTGGAACGCTACCAGACCTGGCGGCGGTTCGATTCAACCACGCTCGCCCTCGGGATGGATACGGTGAACCGGCTGTTCTCGAACGACAATCCGATCCTGCGCGCGGCCCGTGACATCGGTCTTGGTGCGGTGAACGCCATGCCCGGCCTGCGCCGTGCGTTCCAGCGGCAGGCCGCGGGGCTTACGGGCGAGTTGCCAAGGCTTCTGGCGGGGCAAAAGCTGTAAGTCGCGGGGCAACGGCCCGCGGCGGGGTCATTCGACCTCGCGCGCCTCGTTCACCAGCATGATCGGGATGCCGTCGCGGATCGGAAAGGCCAGATGCGCGGCCTTCGACAGCAGTTCCTGCCGTTCGGCATCATAGGTCAGCGCGGCATGCGTCACCGGGCAGACCAGCGCCTCGAGCATCCGGCGGTCGAACTGCGGAGCCTCGTTCATTGCATCACCTCGTCTTCACCGCCCCCGCGCAGGGCGAATTCCATCAATGTCACCAGTGTCTCGCGCCGGGTCGAAAGCGACGGCGCCTCAAGCAGGGCCTGCTTGTCCTCGGGCGCGAAGGGGCAAAGCATCGACAGCGAGTTAATCAGCAACTCGGCCTCGGCCTCTTTCAGGCTGGACCAGTCCGATGAAAGCTGCATCGCCTGGAAATAGCGCGCGAGAAGGTCAAGAAACGCATCGCGGTCAAAGGCCCGGTCCTGTTCCGCCTCGCCCAGATCGCGGGAAAAGGGCGCCCAGTC
This sequence comes from Aliigemmobacter aestuarii, assembly GCF_004799285.1. GTDB lineage: Bacteria > Pseudomonadota > Alphaproteobacteria > Rhodobacterales > Rhodobacteraceae > Aliigemmobacter > Aliigemmobacter aestuarii. The sequence goes on from NZ_SSND01000002.1 coordinate 355,957, forward strand.
CACGTTGCAACGGCGATAGGGGGTGAACCCCTGCACCTCTTCGATCACGCGGAACCGCGAGATTCCGGTCAGCGTGATCATGTAGCGCCCGTCCTCGGTTTCCGAAAACCCGGTCAGCCTGCCCGCGCAGCCGATGGCGTTAAGCCGCTTTTCCCCGGTGCCCGGCACCTCGCGCGGCTGGATCATCCCGATCAGCCGGCCGGGCGTCTTCATGCAATCCTCGATCATCGCAAGATAGCGGGGTTCGAAGATATGAAGGGGCAACCGCCCCCGGGGCAGCAGCAACGCTCCGGGCAGCGGGAACACCGGGATGATGGCAGGCAGGTCGGCGGCTTTGATCATGCCCTCGAACCTAGACCGGAACGGCCATCAGGCAAATATCATCGACGACAGGCGCCGACGGCCCTTCAGGACCACGGGGTCCGTCGGTTTCAGCGCCTCGAAGATGGTCATCAGCTGTGCCTTGGCCGCGCCGTCGTTCCATTCGCGGTCGCGCCGGAACAGTTCCAGCAGTTCATCCACGGCTTCGTCCACCTTGCCGCTGGCATGCAGCGCCTGCGCCAGATCGAACCGCGCCTGATGATTGCCGGGATCGGCATCGACTGCGGCGCGCAATTCGGCCTCGGGCCCGGCATTGGCCGCCTGCCGTACCAGCGCCAGTTGCGCGCGGGCGGCCTCCACCTCCTGCGCGCGGGCGATGGCCGCGGGTGCCGCATCCAGCAGCCCTTCGGCCTGGTCCAGATTGCCAAGGGCCAGGTGCGCCCGCACAAGCCCGCCATAGGCCGCAGCGTTTTCCGGCTCTTCCCCCAGGATCGCCGCGAAGGTTTCGGCGGCATCCACCGCCGCGCCTTCGGCCAGCATGCCTTCGGCGGCCTCGATCGCCTCGGCCAGGCCGCCGTCACCGGCCACGCCCGCGACACGTTCGATGAACTTCTTCAACTCCGACGCCGGAAGCGCGCCCTGGAACCCGTCAACCGGCTGGCCCTGCCAGAAGGCATAGACCGTGGGAATCGACTGGATCCGCAGTTGCGCGGCGATCCGCTGGTTTTCGTCCACGTTGATCTTGACCATGCGGACACGGCCCTTTGCCTCGGTCACGGCCGCTTCGAGGGCCGGGCCAAGCGACTTGCACGGGCCGCACCACGGCGCCCAGAAATCGACGATCACCGGCACGTCCCGGCTGGTTTCGACGACGTCGGCCATGAAGCTGGCCTCGTTCCCGTCCTTGATCAGATCGCCCGCTGCGGCAGGGGCGGCGGGCTTGTCGCTCATCCCGAACATGATGGTCCTCATGCGCTTTGACTTTGCACCCTATATGCGCGCGCATCCGGGAAAGGCCAAGGGGCAAACACCCGATGCGACCTTCAAGCCGATGCCGCGCCCCCCGCGATCAAAGATCAAAGGTGGCAAAAACGGGCGCGTGGTCGCTTGGCTGGTCCCAGCCGCGCGCGGCCCGCAGGACGCGGCTGGAATGGGCGGCATTGGCGATATCGGGCGTGGCCCAGACATGATCCAGCCGCCGCCCTTTGTCGGCAGCGTCCCAATCCGCCGCGCGGTAGGACCACCAGGAATACAGAAGGCCATCGGGAATGTCCTTGCGCGTCACGTCCACCCAGGCCCCCGCATCCTGCACCGCCCCAAGATGATCGACCTCGATGGGCGTGTGGCTGACAATCTTCAAAAGCTGCTTGTGGTTCCACACGTCATCCTCGCGCGGGGCGATGTTCAGGTCGCCCACAAGGATGGATTTCCGCGGCCGGTCCGCGTGGAACCAGTCGCGCATCCCGGTCAGGTAATCCAGCTTCTGGCCGAACTTCTCGTTCGCGTCCCGGTCGGGAATGTCCCCGCCCGCGGGCACATAGAAATTGTGGATCGTAACCCCGTTTTCCAGCCGGGCCGCGACGTGGCGGGCATGACCGAGCGCGGCGAAATCCTCGCCCCCGACATCGGCGATCGGCAGTTTCGACAGGATCGCGACCCCGTTATAGCCCTTCTGCCCCCGCGCGACGATGTGGTGGTAGCCCAGGGCGCGGAACCGATCCATCGGGATCTTTTCGACGGGGCTCTTGCATTCCTGAAGGCACAGGATGTCCGGCATCTCTTCGGCCATCAGGCGCGCCACCAGCGCCTCGCGCAGGCGGACCGAGTTGATGTTCCAGGTGGCAAGGGAAAAGGGCATCGTCTGTCTCGCTTCTGTTCGCGCGCCAGAATGCATGTTTCCCCGCCGGGGTCCAGACCGGCATCCGGGCGGCCCCGTCATGCAAAACGCCGCGCTGGCCGGGCGCGGCGTTCCAAATCATGTCACCGGGTGCGGGCCTTGGTTGGCCGGCCTCAGTTGATCGTGTAGCTGGGGTTCTCGCAAAGGTTCGCGCGGTCTTCGAGCTGGTCGCCATCGGCAAAGACCATCCGCAGGTCGAACTCGCAGGCACCCGCGCCCGCGATCGTCACCGTGCCATCGTTGCCGGAGGGAAGCGTTGCACCGGCAAGGATGTTTTCCTCCCAGTCGCCAGCCCCCGCGGCACGGGCATAAAGCTCGGTGATGTCCACGCCGCTCTGGTTCACTATTGTGAACTGGATGTCCTGCGCCAGGGCGGGAGCCGCCGCCAGAACCGCCACTGCTGCCATCAGGGTTTTACGCATACCCGTCTGCCTTTCCATTCCGCGCCCCAAGCCAGGCACGATTGCAACATAGGGATTGATTGCATGTTTTCCAATATCCCCCGGCCCGCTTTGCGCAAGGTCAGCCGCGCGGCATGGAACCGGGATCGTCCCGGAGAGGCCAGAAACAGCACGCCAGAAACAAAACGCCGGGCACGAAGGCCCGGCACAGTCCAACAGGGAGGTGAGACGTGTATACCACGGGATTCCCGAAACGATCTGATCTAAATCAAACATTCAAAAGGTCTGATTTAAATAAGTGCAGAAATGCAACGCAACCTTTGCGCGAAACCGCAAAAAAAGGCCGGGCACAAGGCCCGGCCAGTCCAACAGGGAGGATGCCGTGTCATGACCCCGACACGGCGAGGGGTGCTCGTAGCGGAACCAATTCCGCAATATCGTTCGGATAACAGGCGATTCCGGCGACAATAAGGCGCGGATCACGCCACCAGACGGTAGCCCCCCGACTCGGTCACCAGAAGACGTGCGTTCGAGGGATCGGGTTCGATCTTCTGGCGCAGACGGTAGATGTGGGTTTCCAGCGTATGGGTCGTGACCCCGGCATTGTAGCCCCAGACCTCATGAAGCAGCACATCGCGCGCCACCACATTTGACTGTGCCCGATAGAGGAACTTCAGGATGTTGGTTTCCTTCTCGGTCAGGCGGATCTTTCGTTCACGTTCATCCACCAGCATCTTCTGCGCCGGCCGGAAGGTGTAGGGGCCAAGCTGGAACACCGCATCCTCGGATTGTTCGTGCTGGCGCAACTGCGCCCGGATCCGCGCCAGAAGCACCGGAAACTTGAACGGCTTGGTCACATAGTCATTCGCGCCGGCATCCAGGCCAAGGATCGTGTCGGCGTCCGAATCATGCCCCGTCAGCATCAGGATCGGGCATTTCACCCCCTGCTTGCGCATCCTGCGGCACAATTCGCGCCCATCCGTATCGGGCAGGCCGACATCGAGAATCACCAGGTCGTACTGGCCCACCTTTGCCTTTTCCATGCCCTCGGCGCCATTGCCGGCTTCGAAGACGTCGAAATCCTCTGTCATCACCAGTTGCTCGGACAGCGCCTCGCGCAGGTCATCGTCATCGTCGACAAGAAGGATCTTCTTCAGGTTCGGCATGGCATCGCTCCTTTGGGCGGGCTCCCTTGGTCGTGATTTCCAGATGCGTCACGCGCGCTCTTGCGGCAAGATTTGCAACGGCCATCTCACGCGGTCGTGTCGCCCTGCGGGCAAATGTTTCAATTTCCTGCAAGCGGTTCTAGATATGGGCGCGAAAGGATGCCGCATGACCCTTGGCCCGACCCTGTCCGAACGGCTGTCCCGCGCAAGGGGCGATCTGCGCATGGGGGTTCCCGTGGCGCTGACGCTTGGCACCGGGGCCGCTCTGGTCGCGGCGGTGGAAACACTTCCACCCGACCGCCTGGCGGACCTGCGCCGGATCGGGCGGCCGGAACTGGCGATCACCGCGCGGCGGGCCGAAACCCTGAAGGCACGCGCCTATGATGGCGATCTGGCCCGCATCGCCCTGCCGGACGAGGCGGATGTCGGATGGCTTCTGGCCGTGGCCGACCCGGTGGATGACCTGCGCCATCCGATGAAGGGGCCGTTCCATGCCCTGCGCGAAGGTGATGCGACCCTGCACCGCGCCGCGCTGGAGCTTGCGAAATCCGCACACCTTCTGCCCGCCGTTCTGGTCCTGCCCCTGCCGCCTGCGTCGCCCCTGCCCGAGGGTGTGACGCAGATCGACCTGACGGGCGCCGATCTGCGGGCGGCCGCGCAATTCACCCCCGTCGTGCATGCCCGCCTTCCGATGGAAGCCTCGCAATTCGGCCGGGTCCATGTCTTTCGCCCCGAGGACGGGGGCGAGGAACATTATGCCATCGAAATCGGCCAGCCCGACCGGTCAAAGCCGGTTCTGGCGCGGCTTCATTCGGCCTGTTTCACCGGCGACGTTCTGGGCAGCCTGAAATGCGATTGCGGCCCGCAGTTGCGCGCCGCCCTGCAGCAGATGGGCGAGGAGGGCGCGGGCATCCTTCTTTACCTCAACCAGGAGGGCCGCGGCATCGGGCTTGCCAACAAGATGCGGGCCTATGCGCTTCAGGATCAGGGGTTCGACACCGTCGAGGCCAACCATCGGCTTGGCTTCGAGGATGACGAACGCGACTTCCGCATCGGCGCCCAGCTTCTGCGGCGACTGGGGTTCGGGTCGGTGCGCCTTTTGACGAACAACCCGAAGAAGATCGCCATGATGCAGGCGCAGGGGATCGACGTGGTGGAACGCGTGCCGCTGAAGGTCGGGCAGACCGAACAGAACGCGGGCTATCTGGCGACCAAGGCCGCCAAGTCGGGGCACCTGCTGTGAAGCCCGCAGATATCGTCGTCACACGGCAGGGCGCGCGCTTCATGGGGCGGCATTTCCCCTGTTCGATCGGCCGGGGCGGCATCGTGCCCCGCAAGGCCAAGCGCGAAGGCGACGGGGCCACACCCGATGGCGAACACCGGATCGTGGGCATGCTCTACCGTCCCGACAGGCTCCGGTCGCCGGCAGACTGGGCGCTGCCCCTCGCACCGTCGGACCTGTGGTCGGATGACGTGGAAGACCCGGATTACAACCTGATGGTCCGCCGGCCGCACGAGTTTTCCCACGAACGCCTGTGCCGCCCCGACCCGCTTTACGACCTGATCCTGATCACCGACTGGAACTGGCCGCAGGCCGAACCCGGACGCGGATCGGCGATCTTTGTCCACACCTGGCGCAGGCCGCGCTTTCCCACGGCGGGCTGCGTCGCCTTCGCCCGGGCCGACCTGCTGTGGATCGCCCCGCGCATCACCCATCAGACCCGCCTGATCGTGCGCGGCTGACGCAGCGTCAAAGTCTTTCCAAACCGCTTTGGAAAGACTATCCTCCGCCCCGCGACAGGGGGAAACGGCATGGCACGCAAGGCAGGCAGCATCACGCCCGAGGACGAGGTCTTTGCCTTGCGGCTGGAACGGTCGGCCCCAGATCTCTGGCCGATGCTGGAACAGCTTTACGGGCATCGCGAGGATTTCGCAGGCTTTCGCGAGGCACTGATGGATTGCCTGCGCCGCAACTGGGCAGAGCGTCCCGCCGATCTGAAGCGGCTTGACCTCAAGCGCGACCTGGAGCCGGACTGGTTCCAGCGCCCCGACCGCGCAGGCTATGTCTTCTATATCGACCGCTTCGCGGGAAGCTTGAACAAGGTTTTGGAAAAGCTGGATTATCTTTCCGATCTTGGAATCACATACGTCCATCTGATGCCCTGCCTTCACCCCCGTCCGGGTGACAGCGACGGCGGCTATTCGGTGATGGACTACCGTTCGATCAACCCGGCCCATGGCACGATGGACGATCTTGAATCGGTTGCCCGCGCCCTGCGGCAAAGGGGGATGAACCTCTGCGTCGATCTGGTTTTGAATCACACCGCAAAGGAACATGCCTGGGCGCAGGCGGCGCGGGCGGGCGACCCCATCCATCAGGATTACTACCTGATGTTCGACACCCCCGACCTTCCAAAGCGGTATGAAGAAACCCTGGTCGAGGTCTTTCCCGACCACGCGCCGGGCAACTTCACCCATTACCCGGATTTCGGCAAATGGGTCTGGACCACGTTCAGCGAACATCAATGGGATCTGAACTGGGCCAATCCGCGCGTGTTCCTGGAAATCACCGACATCATGCTGTTTCTGGCCAATCGCGGGGTGGATGTGCTGCGGCTGGATGCGGTGGCCTTCATGTGGAAGCGGATGGGCACGCGATGCCAGTCCGAACCCGAGGTGCACATGATCCTTCAGGCCTTGCGCGCCTGCTGCCGGATCGCCGCCCCCGCCGTCATCCATCTGGAAGAGGCGATCGTCGCCCCGGCCGAGATGCTGCCCTATCTGGGCCGGGGAAAGCACGATGGCAAGGAGGGCAACCTTGCCTATCACAACAGCCTGATGGTGCAGTTCTGGGGGGCGCTGGCCACCCGCGATACGGGCATGATGACCCATGTCCTGCTCAGCCATTTTCCGACCGTCCTTACCAACGCGACCTATGCCACCTATATCCGCTGCCACGACGACATCGGCTGGGCCGTGACCGACGAGGATGCCGCCGCACTGGGGATTTCCGGCCCCGCGCACCGCGCCTATCTGTCGGATTTCTACGAAGGCGGGTTTCCCGGGTCCTTCGCGCAGGGAGCCCTGTTCCAGGTCAACGAAGCCACCGGCGACAAGCGGATTTCGGGCAGTTTCGCGTCACTGGCCGGTCTGGAAAAGGCGCTTGCTGCGGACGATGCCGCCGCGGTCGAGGCCGCCATCCACCGCATCCTGATGGGGCACGCGCTGATCGCCTCCTTCGGGGGAATCCCGCTGGTCTACATGGGCGACGAACTTGCGATGCTGAACGATTACAGCTATCGCGACGATCCCGACCACGCCCATGACAGCCGCTGGCTGCACCGTCCGCGGATGGACTGGGCGGTTGCGGCGCAGCGGGAAACGGACGATGGTCCGGCGGGCCGCGTGTTCCGCGGCATCCGGCACATCCTGCGGCGGCGGCGCGATACGCCGGGCCTGCACGCCATGTATCCGACCGAGGTGTTGCCTGCCCCGGCGCATGGCGTCTTCGCCTTTGCGCGGCGCGCGCCGACCGGCACGATCCTTTGTCTGTTCAACTTCGCCGACGCTTGGGTCAACCTTCCGGCCGATTGGCTGCGCGGGAACGGGGCCGGCAAGATGTTCGATCTTCTGCACGAAGCGCCTCTGGTCGGGCACGACGGGCTGATCCCGCTGCCCCCGCAGGCGCGTGTCTGGGTGGCCTGAGCAGCCTCAGCCGTAGTTGCGGGCGCCGAAGATGGCCGAGCCCACCCGCACATGGGTGGCGCCGTGGGCGATCGCGGCCTCGAAATCGCCGCTCATGCCCATCGACAGGCCGGAAAGCCCGTTCCGCGCCGCCATCGTGGCCAGCGTCGCGAAATGCGGTGTGCTGTCCCGATCCTCGGGAGGGATGCACATCAGCCCCTCGACCGGCAGGCCCAGGCCGCGGCACATCGAAACGAAGGCATCCGTTTCCCCCGGAAGGACGCCCGCCTTCTGCGGCTCCTCGCCCGTGTTGACCTGCACGAAAAGCCGCGGGCAGGCGCCGCGCTGGTCGGCAAGACGCGCCAGCTTTTCGGCCAGCGACGGGCGATCGACGGTGTGGATGGCGTCGAACAGATCGACGGCCACTTTCGCCTTGTTGGTCTGCAACGGGCCGATCATGTGCAGTTCGACCCCGGCAAAGCGGTCCTTCCAGGCCGGCCACTTGCCCGCCGCCTCCTGCACGTAGTTTTCGCCGAAGACGCGGTGGCCTTCCCTCAGCACCGCTTCCACCCGTTCGGGCGGCTGCACCTTGGACACCGCGATCAGTGTCACCGATCCCTCGGGCCGCCCGTGTGCCGCCTCGGCCGCGCGGATGCGGGCAAGGATATCAGTCAAGGACATGGCCATCCTCCTTCAGCGCCTCGATCATCGGGGCCAGTTCGGCCTCGTACCGCCGCCAGGCCTGCACCGACCCTTTCGAGATCGGCTGCCGCACCTGAAAGACGCTCAGTGTTTCGACCTTGCGGCGGTTTTCGTGGAAATTGAGGCAGGCATCCTCCCAGTCAAGGCCGCAGGCCGCGATCAGCTTGCGCGTCTCGGCCTCGGGGTTCGCAACCAGGTCTTCGTACTGCACCTCATGGAACCACCCCGGCACCAGATCACGCCAGAAGTCGATCATGCGGGTGAAGCTGGTGTAGTATTTCGCCAGGTCCCGCTGGTCATAGGCATAAAGATGCGTGCCGTCCGGGAACTTGTTCTTGTAGATCGACAGCAGCGTGTCGCGCGGATCGCGGCGCACTACGATGATGCGCGACTTCGGCAGGGCCAGCCGTGTCAGCCCCAGGAACAGATAGGTCTGGATCGACTTGTCGGTGACGCGGGGGGCGTCGGGGAAACGACGGCGCATCATCGCCTCGTATTCGCGGCCCAGTCCCGCGATCTTGTCCCCTGACAGGTCGGCCATCCGGCGGAACATGCCCGCCCCCGCCCCCTGCATCAGCAGCGCCTGCGCCGCGCGGGTGCCGTCACCGACCTCGCCCGCGCCTTCCACGGTGGAATGACTGGCAATGATCTGTTCCACCAGCGTCGTCCCCGAACGCGGCATGCCGGTGACGAAGATCGGGGCGAAATCCGTCGCGCCCTCGATCCGCGCCGCCTGCCAGTCGAAACCGGACATGGCCGTGCGCACGGCCTGCACTTCGGCCTCGCGTTGCGCGATGTCATAGGGATGGGCCTTGCGCATCAACCCGTTGGCGGCATCCAGATAGCGGAAGACGCGGGCGTGATCCTTCACATCCTCCAACACCTTGGCGATGGCAAAGCCAAGGTTCATCCGGTCGGTCTCGGGCGTGGCGGGATCGTCAAACCGGGCGGTCATCTGGTCGATGATCGGGTCGCCTGCCTGCGTCTTGTGCGAGGCGACGAACAGGCGGTAATTCTCGCCATTCGCGGGGTCGGTGCGAAAGGCGCGGCGGAACCAATCCTCGGCCTCGTCGAACCGGCCAAGGGTCTGCAACAGGGCGGCCTTGCCTCCCTGCGCGACCGGATGATCGGGGTTGATCGCAAGGGCCGCGTCATAGTTCCGCAACGCTTCTTCATCGCGCCCCTGCCGGGCCTGCGCCTGCGCCAGCATGGCAAGGACGGCAGGCGTGCGCCCATCGGGCAGCCTTGCGGCCTTTTCCAGCGCCTCGGCGGCGGCGGCGTAGTCATGCAGCCGCGTCCGCGCATTTCCCATCGCCAGCAGCGCAGGCATCGACCGGGGATCGGCCTTCACGGCCCGTTCCAGAAGCGGCAGCGCCTTTTCCGGCTGGTCAGATCTTGTGAACTGCACCGCAAGCGCGACCAGTGCCGGGACCATCCCCGGCGCACGCACGACAGCCTCGCGGAAGGCCAGGCGCGCGGCTTCCTCTTCGCCCCGCTCCAGCAAGAGCTGGCCAAGGTTCAGGTGCGGTTCTGCATAGGCCGGGTCAAGCCTTGCCGCTTCGCGGAACGTGGCCACGGCCTCGGCCTTGCCAAGCGCGGCGCGGGCCGAGGCCAGGATGTTCGCCGCCGCAGCTGATTTCGGATGCGCCTTCAGCAGCGCCATGGCGCGGGCCTCGGCCTCGGCGGGCTTGCCCGTGGCCATCGCCTGCGCGGCGGCGGTCAGCGCGGCGGGCGCCGCCCCGCCGGTTTCCGGCCGCGATTTCGCGCGCCGCGCGCCGAAGCGGTCCTGAAGTGCAAGTTTCAGCGCCGGAGGCAGGGCCGCGGCCTTGAGCCGGGCAAGGAATTCCGCCTCGGCCGCGGTGTCGCCATGCAGCGCCACGGCAGCGGCCCAACCGTGCCAGATGCTGGCCTCTTGCGGGCGCAGCCCTGCGGCAAGGGCGAAATGGTGATGCGCGCGGTCGTACCTGTCCGCCGAAAGAAAGATCCGCCCGATCTGGAACTGCACTTCGGGGATCGAGGGGTTCGCCTCGGCGATCTCGCCCAGAACCGGCAGGGCCTCGTCCGGCTTGCCATCCGACAGCAGCGCCATCGCACGGGCATAGCGTGCCTTGATGTCGGCGGGGGAAAGAGCGGGCATGGGCAGGTCCAGTCAGATCGGAAATCCGTGCGGACCATAACGGCGGGTGGCCGCAGTGTCGAGTTACCCGCCCGAAATGAAAAGAGCGGGCACAAGGCCCGCTCTTCCCATAACCGTCTGATCGTCAGATCAGAACGACAGGCCGAGACCCAGCGAGAAGGTGTCGTCGCCGTGGCCGTTGCCAGCCGGGCCGTTGCCCGAGCCGTAGCCAGCCATCACGACAGCGCCGCCGCCCAGGTCGTAGTTCACGACCAGACCGAAGCCGTCAGCACCCGAGTCGTACTCGCCGTAGTTGGCCTGCACGAGCAGAGCGCCCGAGGTGTAGCCGATACCCAGGCCCATCCACTCGTCCACGTCCAGGTCAGCGTAGTTCAGACGCAGGTCCAGGCCGCTCGACAGAGCAGCGTGAGCCGACACACCGATGATGTCGGTGGTGCCGTCGGTCTGGTAGCCGAGGCCGACGTTGACGGTGGTGCCGCCCATGTCAGCGCCCCACTTGAAGCCGAGGCCGATGACAGCGTCGTTGACGCCGGTGTCGTCGAGTTCAGCCGACAGAGCAGCCGCGAAGTCGCCGAACGAGTACTCGTAGCGCATCACCTGGCCGTCATAGGTGCCGTCGAGGCCCGAGTTGCCGTTCGAACCAGCGTGGGTCGAATGGTCGTCGGCCAGGGCGGTGCCCATGTAGACTTCGGTCAGAGCCCAGTCGTAGGCGCCGTCGGTGTCACCCAGGGTGACTTTGCCGAACGAACCCGAGATGAACACCGAATCCGGGCCGCCATCGCGAGCGTCGAAGTCACCAGCCACGTTGCCCGCGTTGGTCACTTCGTCCAGGTCGATGGTCGCGCCGAACTGCAGGCCGCCATCGGTTTCACCCGACAGGGTGAAGGTCACGTCGATCTCGTTCCAGAACTGGGTTTCGACGGCGTCACCACCAGCGATACCCATTTCGGCGTAGCCCGACAGGCTGACTTCGGCGGCAGCAGCGCCGGCGAAGCCGACGAGAGCGGTCGAAGCGAGAAGAATCTTTTTCATCGTTTTCCCTCTTTTCTCACAAGGTGCGGCCCAACTCAGGGGAATCCGAATTGGGTATGCCTTTGTTTCCCTCTTGTGACCGACGATTGCAATCACGACCGTCTGGCGGATCGGGAAAGACGGCAATGATGGTGCAGCAATGCCACACTGATCCCGACCTGCCCCGGCGTCACCCGGCGCACCTTTGCGGTCACGCATGCGCGCGATTGATGCGGCAAACCTGCAGGCCATCAGGGCAAAGGCCGCCAAGTGGCGGGCAAGTGGCGGGATTGTCGGCTGAAAAGCCTTGTTCGGGCCGGAACGCTCGGCTAGACAGACCCATGCGTGTATCGGGGGACCGTATGGCTTTTGAACGTCTCGTCCGGATGGCCGCCATGAGCGGCGTTGTTCTTTCGCTTGCCGCCTGCGGTGGCGGGATCGCCAGCGGGGACAGCGGTCTTTTCCGTCGCCAGAACAGTATCCCGACCCAGGATCAGTTCGAACGCCGGATCGCGGCCGATCAGCAACGCGCAGCCATCGAACGGGTGGAACAGCGCGGCCAGCGCCAGCGCGGCACTATCTGGGACCTTTTCACCAACAACCAGGATCCGAACAACACCGTCGAGGTGAACAAGTATCTCTGGAACGCCTCGCTCGACATCCTGAACTTCCTGCCCATCGAATCGGTGGACCCGTTCACCGGCGTGATCGTGACGGGCTATGGCACGCCTCCGGGCGGCGGCCGGGCCTATCGCGCGACTGTCCTTGTGCAGGATCCGGCGCTGGATGCCCGGTCGCTGAAGGTGTCGCTTGTGGCACGCGGCGGCGGCCCGGTTTCGTCCGAGACGCAGCGCGCCGTGGAAGACGCGATCCTGACCCGCGCGCGCCAGCTGCGCATCCAGGACGGCAACCTCTAAGGCCGCGCCCGCACTCTGGACCTTTTCCCCAAGGTCGGTGTAATTCCGCCGGGCAACCGGAGGGAACCTGATGTCGCGCTACGACCCCGCAGTGATCGAGAAGAAATGGCAGGATGCCTGGGACCAGGCGGGCTGCTTCACCGCGCGTCGCGATCCGGCCCGGCCGAAGTACTATGTGCTCGAGATGTTCCCCTACCCGTCGGGACGCATCCACATGGGACATGTGCGCAACTACACGATGGGCGATGTGGTGGCCCGGACCAAGATCGCGCAGGGCTATTCCGTGCTGCATCCGATGGGCTGGGACGCCTTCGGCATGCCCGCCGAAAACGCCGCGATGGAACGCGGGGGCCATCCCAAGGAATGGACCTACGGCAACATCGCCGACATGCGCGACCAGATGAAACCCCTGGGCCTGTCGATCGACTGGAGCCGCGAATTCGCGACCTGCGATCCGGAGTATTACGGCCAGCAACAGGCGATGTTCATCGACATGATGGAAAAGGGGCTGGTCTATCGCAAGAACGCGGTGGTGAACTGGGACCCGGTCGACATGACCGTGCTGGCAAACGAACAGGTGATCGACGGCAAGGGCTGGCGGTCGGGCGCGGCGGTCGAACGGCGCGAACTGACGCAGTGGTTCTTCAAAATCTCGGACTATTCCGAGGACCTGCTGACCGCGCTCGACGGGTTGAAGGACTGGCCGGAAAAGGTGCGCCTGATGCAGGCCAACTGGATCGGCCAGTCGCGCGGCCTGCAATTCGCCTTCGAAACGGTGGGCGCGCCCGCGGGCTTTGAGCGGCTGGAGGTCTACACCACCCGGCCCGACACGCTGCTGGGGGCGTCCTTCGCCGCCATCTCGCCCGATCATCCGCTGGCCAAGGCGCTTGAGTCAGACCCGAAGGTCGCGGCCTTCGTCGCCGAATGCCGCAAGGGCGGCACCAGCGCCGAAGAGATCGAGACCGCCGAGAAGATCGGCTTCGATACCGGCATCCGCGTGAAGCATCCGCTGGACCCGAACTGGGAACTGCCGGTCTGGATCGCGAATTTCATCCTGATGGATTACGGCACCGGCGCGATCTTCGGTTGCCCCGGCCATGACCAGCGCGACTTTGATTTCGCAACGAAATACGGCCTGCCGATCAAGCCCGTCTTCGTCGCCGAAGGCGCCGACGAGGCGCCGCTGGCCGAAGCCTTCGTGCCGATGAAATCCGAACGCGTCCGCTATGTGCGCGGCTTTGCCGGCGATGCGGTGCAGACCGGCGATCAGGCCGTCGCCGCCGCCATCGCCCATGCCGAGACCAATGGCTATGGCCAGGGCGTCACCAAGTACCGGCTGCGCGACTGGGGCATCAGCCGCCAGCGCTATTGGGGCTGTCCGATCCCGGTCATCCATTGCGCAACCTGCGGCGTGGTGGCCGAGAAGAAGGAAAACCTGCCCGTCCGCCTGCCCGACGACGTCACCTTCGACGTGCCCGGCAACCCGCTTGACCGGCATCCGACCTGGCGCGATTGCACTTGCCCGAAATGCGGCGCGAAGGCCCGGCGCGAGACCGACACGATGGATACCTTCGTGGATTCGTCCTGGTACTACGCCCGCTTCACCAGCCCGCATGCGGCCACGCCCACCGATGCGGCGGATGTGGATTACTGGATGAACGTCGACCAGTATATCGGCGGCATCGAACACGCGATCCTGCACCTGCTGTATTCGCGCTTCTTCGCCCGTGCCATGCACAAGACCGGCCACCTGCCCGCCAAGGCGATCGAACCGTTCAACGCGCTGTTCACCCAAGGCATGGTGACGCACGAGATCTACATGACGCGCGACGGCAACGGCCGCCCGGTCTATCACCTGCCCGAGGACGTGATCCGCAGCGAAAGCGGCGCGACGCTGAAGGACGGCACCCCGGTCGAGGTCATCCCCTCGGCCAAGATGTCGAAATCCAAGAAGAACGTCGTCGATCCGATGAACATCATCGCCCAGTTCGGCGCGGACACCGCGCGCTGGTTCGTGATGTCCGACAGCCCGCCCGAACGCGATGTGGAATGGACGGCCAGCGGCGCCGAGGCCGCGTTCAAGCACCTGACCCGCGTCTGGAACCTGTGTTCCCGCATCGGTGAGCTGCCCGCCGATCACACCGGCCCCGATGACGACATGCTGCGCAAGGCCACCGCCCGCGCCATCCATGACGTGACGCAGGGCATCGAAACCTTCGCCTTCAACAAGGCGATCGCCACGCTTTACGCCTTCACCAACACGCTGGCCAAGGCCGATGCCTCGACCCCGGTGATGAAGGAGGCGATCCGCACGCTGGCGAAACTGATGTCGCCGATGACGCCGCATATCGCGGAATCGATCTGGACCTACCAGGGCGGCGATGGCCTTTGCGCCACTGCGCCCTGGCCCAAGGCCGACCCGGCGCTGCTGGTCGATGACACCGTGACCCTGCCGATCCAGATCAACGGCAAGCGGCGCGCGGAAATCACCGTGCCGAAAGAGATGCCCGCATCCGAGGTTGAAAAGATCGCGCTGGCGGACGAAGCTGTGATCAGGTTCCTCGCCGGTCAGCCGGTGAAGAAGATCATCGTCGTGCCGGGGCGCATCATCAATGTGGTTGTCTGACCGCCGTGCCTTTCTGATCCTGCTGGCGGGCCTTCCCGCCTGCACCTTCACCCCGGCCTATGCGCCGGGGGGGCCTGCGGCGGGGCTGCAAGGCGCGATCCGCGTGGACGGGCCGGACACGAAGAACGGTTTCGATCTGGTCGAACGGCTGGAAGAACGGCTCGGCCGCCCGGAAGGCGCGCGCTTTCGGCTGGCCCATTCGATCACGACCGAGGCGATCGGCGTCGGCATCACGCCGGAAAACGCGATCACCCGCTACAACCTTGTCGGCCGGGTGGACTGGACCCTGTTCGACGCAGAAGGCCAGCGCCTGACCGGCGGTCGGGTGGAAAACTTCACCTCATATTCCGCGACCGGTTCCACCGTGGCGGGGCTTGCTGCCGAAGAAGACGCCGCCTTTCGCCTGATGCGGATTCTGGCCGACCAGATCGTCACCCGGCTGCTGGCGACTTCGGGCCAGTGGGCGGGGGACCCGTCGACCGGGTCCGGCGGCGCATGAAACTTACCGGCGCCGCGGCAACGTCCTATTTCGCCAAGCCCGATCCGAACGCCGCGGGCCTTCTGATCTTTGGCGCCGATGCGATGCGCATCGCCTTGCGCCGGCAAGAGGTGATCGCCGCCCTGATCGGACCCGAGGGCGAGGCCGAGATGCGGCTCGCGCGCCTGCCCGCCGCCGATGTGCGCAAGGATCCGGCGGCACTTCTGGATGCGGTCAAGGCGCAGGGGTTCTTCCCTGGTCCGCGTGTGGCCTTCCTTGAGGATGCAACCGACGCCATGACGCCCGTCGTGACCGAGGCGCTGAAGGCCTGGAAACCCGGCGATGCGCAGATCGTCGTCACGGCAAGCGGCCTGACCACGAAATCGAACATGGTCAAGCTGTTCGAAGCCCACCCCACCGCACGCTGCATCGGCATCTACGACGACCCGCCAAGCCGCGAGGAAATCGAGGCGACGCTGGCGAAATCCGGCCTGACCAACATCGACCGCGCCGCGATGACCGATCTTCTTGCGCTGGCCAAGGAACTGGACCCAGGCGATTTTCGCCAGACCGTGGAAAAGATCGCGCTTTACAAATGGGGCGACCCTTCGCCCCTGACGCCCGCTGACGTGGCCGCGATGGCACCCGCCACGATCGAGGCCGAGGTCGATGACATCCTGCATGCCGTGGCCGAGGGGCGCGGCGCCGAGGTCGGGCCGATCCTCAGGCGGCTGGAAGGCCAGGGCGTCAACCCGGTGACGCTGTGCATCGGGGCGATGCGCCATTTCCGCACCCTGCATGTTGCGGCCTGCGATCCGGGCGGACCGGCACAGGGCGTGGCCCGGATGCGCCCGCCCGTGTTCGGCCCGCGCCGCGACCGGATGATCCGTCAGGCGCAGGGCTGGGGCCTTGCGCGGCTGGAAGAGGCGCTGTCGATCCTTGTCGAAACCGATCTGACGCTGCGATCCTCGTCGCGGGCGCCCGCGATGGCGGTGATGGAACGCAGCTTGATCCGCCTTGCGATGATGCGCCGATGAGGCTGCCGCTGCGAGTCCTGCGGGGCCTTGGCCCTGCGATGGGTCGCCCCCGCCTGCGCGAGATGATGCGCGCTTCGGCCGGGGCGGCGGCGGGGCTGCTGGCCTGCCTGGCGCTGGCCCATCTGTTGACCCCGGTCGATACGGCGATATCCCCGGCGGCGCTTCTTTTCGCGCCGCTCGGGGCGACGGCCTTCCTTGTGTTCGCGGTGCCAAACAGCCCGCTGTCGCAGCCGTGGTCGGCCATCGTCGGCAACACCGCTTCGGCCCTCATCGCGCTGACGGTGATCCGGGTGGTCGGCAACCCTGCGCTGTCGGCGGCGCTGTCGGTCGGGGGCGGGATCCTTGCGATGATGTCCCTGCGGGCGATCCACCCGCCTGCCGCCGCGGTGGCCTTGCTGATCTCGCTGAACGCGGGGGCGCTGCGCGATACCGGCTATGCCTTTGCCTGGCGCCCGGTAATGCTGGATACCACGCTTCTGGTTGCCTTCGCGGTGCTGTGGAACCGGGCCACGGGCCGCATCTATCCCTTTCGCCAACCACCGACCGAGGCAGAACGCGCCAGCGCGCCCGACCGGCGTCTTGGGCTTTCGGCAGATGACCTGGCCGCCATCCTGCAACGGATGCACCTTGGCGCGAACATCGGCCCCGAGGATCTGGCGCGCGTGATCGGCGCAGCCCAGGCCGAAACGACGGCCCGACATCTGGGCGGCATCACCTGCGGCGAGATCATGTCGCGCAACGTCTTTGCCGTTCGGCCAAGCGCCACGCTGGACGAAATCGGCGCGATGTTCCGCAGCCATCCCGTCAAGGCGCTGCCCGTGACCGATGCAGCAGGCCATCTGTGCGGCACGGTGAACCAGTCGCGCTATATCAAGGCGTTGACCGATGCCCCGGACGCGACCGCCGAAAGGATCATGCGCCGCGACATGGCCACCGTGGCACCGGACGATCCTCTGGCGCCGCTGATCGCGATCCTTGCGGCGGGCGGGCAGGCCAACGTGCCTGTGACCGAGGATGGGAAACTGGTGGGCGTGATCACCCGGACGGATCTGATCGCGGCCCTCGCGGCAGAGTTCGGCCATTGACCAGCGCCGCGGCGTGGCGTCCGGCCCAGAGGCCGGTAGCCATGCAGCCCGTCAGCAGGTAGCCACCAGTCGGCGCCTCCCAGTCCAGCATCTCGCCCGCGGCAAAGACACCGGGCAGCGCCCGCAGTTCCAGCCCGCCGGTCAGTGCTTCGGCCATGATGCCGCCTGCGGTCGAAATCGCCTCGTCCATCGGGCGGGGGCCGGCGTGCCGGACGGGCAGCGCCTTCACTGCCTGCCCAAGCGGCAGATCGCGCCCCCATTCCATGACCAGCGCCGCCGCGGCCGGTGACAGGCCCAGCTTTCGCAGCCGGTTCGGCAGGCTTTCCCCCGGTTTCAACCGGGCGATCCGGTCGGCCAGCGCCCGGGGCGTGACATCGGGCACAAGATCCAGCGTCAGGGATGCGCCATCCCGCACCGCGCGCGATACCGCATAGATCCCGCCACCCTCGATCCCGCGGGCCGAGATCACGAATTCGCCCCTTTCCACCTGATCGCCGACAATCAGGGCTGCACCCTTTACCGGCTGGCCGAAATGGCGGGCCATGTGCGGCGACCAATCCACCGCGAATCCCATGTTGGCGGGCCGGAACGGGGCCAGCGCCACGCCGCGGGCCGCCAGAAGCGGCGCCCAGTCCCCGTCCGACCCCAGCCTGCGCCAGCTTGCGCCGCCCAGGGCCAGAACGGTGACCGAAGGGACGATCCTGCGCCGCCCCTCGGGCGTGTCAAAGGCAAGGGCCGCGTCTTCCCATCCGGTCCAGCGCCAGCGGGTCCGCACCTCGACCCCCGCCCCGGCCAGCCGGTGCAGCCAGGCCCGCAACAGCGGCGATGCCTTCATCGACACGGGAAAGACCCGCCCGGACGATCCGGTGAAAACCTCCTGCCCCAGATCGCGGCACCATTCGACAACCTGTTCGGGCCCGAACCCTGCCAGCACCGGACGCAGCCATTCGGCCCCATAAGCCGCGGCGAAGCGGTCGAACGGTTCATCCTTGGTGATGTTCAGGCCGGATTTCCCCGCCATCAGGAACTTGCGGGCGGGGCTTGGCTTTGCTTCCGCCACGATCACAGGCACCCCGGCCCGCGCTATCGCCTCGGCCGCCATCAGGCCGGCAGGCCCGGCCCCGATCACAAGCGCCTGGGTCACGCCCCGGCCTTCTTCACCCGCGCCTTCACCGGCGTTGATCCGTCGCGCAGTTCGACAACGCGATGCGGATAGGGGATTTCGATCCCTTCCGCCTTCAGCGCGTTCCAGATCGCGAACAGCACCTGGCTGCCGTACTTGTTCTTGCCGTCGTCGATCCCGTTCACCCAGTATTCGACCGCGAAATCGATGCCGCTTTCGCCAAAACCGCGCAGTTCCACATCCGGCCCGTCGGGTTTTTTCAGCACGAAGGGCAAGGCGGCGACCGCTGCTTCGATGATCCCCGGCACGCGGTTGATGTCAGTGTCATAAGAGACCGAAAAGGCCGCCTCGTACCGGTTGGCGCTGCCCTGGTCGGAATAGTTGACGACCCGGCTGGTGATGAAATGTTCGTTCGGCACGACGATCCATTTGCCGTCGAACGTCTCGAGGATGCAGGAGCGCGCCGTCATCTTCACGATCGTGCCCTTCTCGCCACCGTCAAGTTCGACGTAATCGCCCACGGTCGTCTGACCCTCGACCAGCAGGATGATACCCGACACGAAATTGGCCGCGATCTGTTGCAGGCCAAGGCCGATGCCCACGCCAAGGGCACCGCCCAGAACGGCAACGGCCGTAAGGTCGATCCCCATGATCGACATCAGCAGAAGGAAGGCCGCGCCGAAGATCAGCACCTCGGTCGCCTTCACCGCCAGCTCGCGCGTGGCCGGGCGCAGTTCGGCCTGCTTCTTGATGTAATCGGCGCTTTGCCGGTTCGACCATGACCCCAGCCAGAACAGCAGGCTGCCCGCGATCACGCCCCGGATCAGCGCCATCACCGAAAAGCGGATGTTGCCAAGCGCGATCACCGTTTCCTCAAGCCGGGTGGTGATGTCGTCCAGCAGCCCGAGGGTATAAAGCGCGGCAACCGGGATCAGCACGTACCGCCCCAGAAGCCGCAGGAACGGATCGGTCAGGATATCGCGCACAAAGGCGCGGACGGCCAGAAACAGGAACACCCGCTTGCCGAAGGCGATCACCTCGCCCGAGCCGAACAGCGACCGCGTCACCTCTTCGCCGACCGCCGTCAGGCCATAGGCAAAAAGCGGCAGCAGAAGCGGCAGGAACCGCAGCACGAAGGAACGCGCGGTGGCGATCGGGCCGGTCCTGCCTTCGGGCGGCGCGATCAGGCGGCTGAGCACGGGGTTGACCCGCAGCGTCACGATGCGCGCCACGATGAAGGCCGCCGCCAGCAGCGCGAACTGCGACCAGGCCGCCGGGCTTGCCAGCCAGCCCATGGCCACCTCGCCCGCATCGGCAAGCCAGCCTGTGACCTTCGTCACGATTTCCGGTGTCTCATCCATGGCACGGCCTTACCAGTCACGACCGGCCATCGTTTAGGCCAGAAGGCCCTTCCCACTCAAGCGAAAGCGGTGGCTTCCCGGCGGCAGGCACGGATTCAGATCATCCGGATGGCATCCTTGCCCACGGCCAGAACATAGCCACGCCGCGCGATGGTCTTGACCAGAAGCTCGCTGACAAGCTGGTTGCCAAGGGTGTCGCGCAGGCGTTTCACGCGGGTGGCCCCCGCCGCCTCGTCGCAATCGGCTGCATCGCGCCCGGAAATGACTGCCTCGATCTGGGCGCCGGTCAGCACCTCGTCATCCATCCGGGCCTCGGCCAGGACCGCCAGCGTCTCAAGCGCCGCATCGGTCAGGGCGAATTCCAGATCGTTGATGTAGACCGCGCGCGCATCGCGGCTGATCAGCATCGACGACACCTGGATCCCCGACCGCTGGATTGCCGAGATCCGACGGTTCAGGGTGACGATCGTCACCAGAAACACCAGCGCCGCCAGAAGAAGCGCGGTCGAAAACACCAGAAGCACGAAGATGATGCCGCGATAGCTGGCCAAAACCTCGGAAAAGGCCGTGCCCGACTGCGCGAGAATCTCCAGCAGCTTGATCTCGGCCCCCGAGGTCATATCGTCATTCTCGACAAAGATCCGTTCGACACGGGCGTTGAAGGCGTTCGCGTCGGGCAGGTTCACGAACAACAGGACCGCCGCGACCAGCAGGATCACGACGATGGCGATGATCCCGCCCGCAACCACGCGGTTGCCGGCCTTCAGCACATCAGTAGCGGAGGAAGTATTCGCGCGCACTTGCCTTCCCTTCGTCCAGACCTTCCGGCCCGAAGATGTCAATCACGTTGAGCAGCGTCCAGCCCCCTTGGGCAAGGCGAGGGGCAAGTGCGCGTTTCGCTGCCGCCTTGCTGCAATCGGCATCGGCCACCTCGGCCACGCCGACGTGAAACCGCAACGGGTTGTCCTGCTTGGCCTTGTATTGCGCATAGCAGGCCGCCTGGGCCGGGGCGGCCAGCGCCATGACCGCCACCACGGCCAGAACCACGGGGGCCATAACGGCGGGAATCGGGCGTTTCATGGGACTGCTCCATAGGTTCTTCTTGGGCACATCCTCGTGATCGGGGCACTGCTATTCAATAACAATCCGCCTTTCGCGCGCCGCTATCGCATAGCCGGGCGGCGATATTGCCTGTCCGGCGGGGGCTGGCCGACCTTTCCGGCATCCCCGGTGCGATCGTCGTGCCGGACCCGCAACGAACGACCCGCAACGAACAAGGATGCACGCCATGACACGCACCCGGAACATCAAGCGCCGCTTTGTCGCCACTCTGGCCGCGACGGCAACCGCGCTTGGCCTGATGACCGCGGCCGCCCTTCCGGCCCGCGCCGAAACCGATGGCGCCGATGTCGCCAAGTGGATCGCGGGACTCGCAGTTCTGGCGATCATCGCCGACGCGGTCGAAGACAACCGCAAGAAATCGGCGCGCCCTGCCCCGGTTCCGCAGCCGGTCCCCGACTGGCAGGGCGTGAACCGCCATCCGGTTCCGACGCAACCGGCCTATCCGCCCTATGGCAATGCCTGGGGCCATCACAAGCCCGTGCCGCCCGTCGCGCAACCGCATTGGCCGCACCGCCCGCCGGTGGTCGCGCCGGTCAAACCGCCGGTCCGGGTCGAACCGCAACTGCCGCGCATCTGCCGCGTCAACGTGCAGGGCATCCGCGGCGAAACCCGCGCCTATGCCGAAAACTGCCTGCGCGCTCAGGGTTTCTGGGACCCGCTGCCGCAGCATTGCGCGACGCCGGTGCAGATCAAGGGCCGGTGGGATCGCGTCTATGGCGCGAACTGCATGGCCGATCTGGGGGTCTACGGCCGCCAGAAGCGGCGCAACTGATCGTCCTGTCCCCGGCCTTGGCGGGCCGTGAATTCCCTTGACCACCAGGCCCGCCTTGGGCGCGGATCGGCCGAGCAGCGATCCGCGCCCCTCTTTTTTCCGCTTTCCTCGACCGGCGTGATGGGGTCTTGATGCGACCATGCGCCCGCCCGTTCCCGCCCCCGACTTCGCCTTTGAAACCGCCGCCCTTTCGCGCGGCGCACGCATCGTCTGCGGGGTGGACGAGGTGGGGCGCGGACCGCTTTGCGGCCCGGTCACTGCGGCGGCCGTCGTCCTTGATCCCGGCCGCATTCCACCCGGCCTGAACGACAGCAAGAAACTGACACCCGCCCGTCGCGAGGCGCTGTTCGATGCGATCCTCGGGTCGGCCGAAGTCGGCATTGCGCATGCCACGGTCGAAGAGATCGACAGCCTGAACATCTTGCGCGCCAGCCAGCTGGCGATGATCCGCGCCATGGCCGCCCTGCCCCGCGCGCCCGACCATGCGCTGATCGACGGGAACCGCCTGCCCTCGGGTCTGACCTGCGCCGCCGAAGCGGTCGTGAAGGGCGACGCGCGGTCGCTGTCCATCGCGGCGGCGTCGATCGTGGCCAAGGTGACACGCGACCGGATCATGGTGGATTTGGCGCAACAATACCCCGGCTACGGCTGGGAACGGAACGCGGGCTACCCCACAAGAGACCACCTCGACGCGCTTCTAAATCTTGGGCCAACCGCAGTTCATAGACGTTCCTTCGCGCCGGTGCACAAGATATTGTATCAACAGATTTCTGTAAGTGATTGATTCAAAAAAGAATTTGACGCCGAATCGGTCCTGACTCATTCTTGGCCTCAACGACACGGCACAAAATGGCCGGGGACAGAGGCAGATATGACGACGAAAACCAAGGCAGCAGAGGCGCCGGCGCTTCCGCTCAACCAGATTCTTGCGGGTGACTGCATTGATGTGATGAACGCGCTTCCGGCGGGCAGCGTGGATCTTGTGTTTGCCGATCCGCCCTACAACCTGCAACTGAAGGGCGAACTGCATCGCCCCGACAACAGCAAGGTCGACGCTGTCGACGATCACTGGGACCAGTTCTCCAGCTTTGCCGCCTATGACGATTTCACCCGCGAATGGCTGAAGGCCGCGCGCCGCCTGCTGAAGCCGAACGGCGCGATCTGGGTGATCGGCAGCTATCACAACATCTTCCGCCTGGGCGCCGAGTTGCAGAACCAGGGGTTCTGGCTGCTGAACGACGTGGTCTGGCGCAAGTCGAACCCGATGCCCAACTTCAAGGGCAAGCGCCTGACCAATGCGCATGAAACGCTGATCTGGGCCAGCCGCGACGAGACCGCGAAATACACCTTCAACTACGAGGCGCTGAAGGCGCTGAACGAGGGCGTGCAGATGCGGTCGGACTGGGTCTTGCCGATCTGCACCGGGCATGAACGCCTGAAGGACGAAAACGGCGACAAGGCGCATCCCACGCAGAAGCCCGAAAGCCTTCTGCACCGCATCCTTGTCGCCACGACCCATCCGGGCGACGTGGTCCTTGACCCGTTCTTCGGCACCGGCACCACCGGCGCGGTCGCCAAGATGCTGGGACGCGAATTCATCGGGATCGAACGCGAAGAGGCCTATCGTCAGGCCGCCGCGCAGCGCATCGCCCGCGTCCGCAAGTTCGACGCCTCGGCGCTGGAAGTCACCGGATCGAAGCGCGCCGAACCCCGCGTGCCCTTCGGGCAGGTCGTGGAACGCGGCATGCTGCGCCCGGGCGAGGAACTTTATTCCATCGGCAACCGCCACAAGGCCAAGGTCCGCGCCGACGGCACGCTGATCGGCAATGACGTGAAGGGCTCCATCCATCAGGTGGGCGCCGCGCTGGAAGGCGCGCCCTCGTGCAACGGTTGGACCTACTGGCACTTCAAGCGCGACGGCAAGATGATCCCGATCGACCTTCTGCGCCAGCAGATCAGGGCCGAAATGGAAGCCGACGGCACCCGCCCGAACTGACGGGCCCATCCCCGAACACATCGGTTACGCCTGTGCCATGGTCCGCCTGTGGCACAACTGCCCCGCCATGTCCGCATGGCGGGGCCTTTTCGTCACGACAGGCCCGCCACAGGGGGCGACATGGCGCGCCCCTCCGCGCGCCAGTCCGGCAGACCGCCCTCCATCCGGCGCGCGGCCAGCCCGTGGCGGCGCAGGGCGGCGACAGCCTGATGGGCATAGATGCAGTAGGGCCCCCGGCAATAGGCGACGATCTCGGCCCCGTCGGCAAGCTGCGGCAGCGCTTCGGGCAGGGTGGCAAGGGGGACGTTCATCGCACCGGCGATGTGACCCAGCGCGAATTCGTCGGCAGGCCGCACATCCAAGAGCGTCACCGAACCTTCCGCCAGACGCGCCTCAAGTTCGTCCCGGCTCAGCGGTTCGGGCGCCTCTTGCCCGCCGGACAGAGCCCGCAGGATCTGTCCGACCTCGGCCAGGTTCCGTTCGGCCACCGTGCAGAGCAGTTCCATCAGGCGCAGCGCGCGAGAATCCGTCAGGCGGTAGAGGATCGACTTGCCCTCGCGCCGGTTTGTCACCAGACCCGCCCGCCTGAGTTGCTGAAGGTGCTGCGAACAGTTGGCGAAGGTCAGCCCTGTGCGTTCGGCCAAGCCTTCGACCGCGCGTTCACCCTGTGCGACCTGTTCAAGGATCAGCAGCCGTGCAGGGGCCGCAAGGGCGCGTGCGACAAGCGCGTATTCCTCCAGCAGCGCTGCCTTCGGGCTTGTTGACATCGGCAACCCCGCCTTCCTATCATTCAAGTGATCACTTGATTATCATGTCGCAACCCCGGACGACAAGGCAGGAGCAAGAAACCGGATGGGCGAATTCCTAATGGTGCACGAACCGGGGGTCCGGGTTGTGGCCTTCCTGTTCGTGCTGGTTGCGATGATGATCTGGGAACTGGCCGCGCCGCGCCGCCGGCTGGAGATCCCCCGGGTGATCCGCTGGACAAACAACCTGGCCCTCGTCGTGATCGATACGGCGATCCTGCGGCTTGCCTTTCCGGTCCTTGCGGTGGGCCTCGCCGGTCTTGCCGCCGAACGGGGGTGGGGCCTGTTCAACGTGATCGACCTTCCCGGATGGCTGGCCTTCGTGGCAGCGATCCTGATCCTGGATCTGGCGATCTACCTGCAGCACGTCTTGTTCCATGCGGTGCCCGGGCTTTGGCGATTGCACCGGATGCACCATGCCGATCTGGATTTCGACGTCACCACCGGGCTGCGGTTCCACCCGGTCGAGATCCTGCTGTCGATGGTCATCAAGCTTGCCGTGGTGGGGGCAATCGGTGCCCCCGCCGTGGCGGTGCTGGCCTTCGAGGTGATCCTGAACGCCACGTCGCTGTTCAACCATTCCAACATCGCCCTGCCGCCGCGGGTTGACCGCGTGTTGCGGCTGATCCTTGTCACCCCGGACATGCACCGCGTGCACCATTCGGTCGACCCGCGCGAGACGAATTCCAACTACGGGTTTTCTGTCCCCTGGTGGGACCGCCTGCTGGGCACCTATGTGGCCCAGCCCGCCAAGGGCCATCGGGGGATGGAGATCGGGATCGATCAGTTCCGCACGCCGCGTGACCTGTGGATCGACAGGATGCTGGTGCAACCCCTGCGCGGACCGGCCTCGGGGCATGCGCTTGATCCGCGGATCACCACAAGGCGCGATCCCGACTGACGGCAAAAGAACAGGGTCCTGCAGTCGGGTCAGGCGCAGTGACGTCAGGCGTAGTGACGTCAGGTGCAGTCACGTCAGGCGGGCAAGAAGCGCCGCCAACTGTTCCACCTCGGCGGGCGAAAGGGGCGCAACGGTGCGGGCAGAGACTGCAAGCGCATCGGCCACGCGCCTGCGATACAGCGCCTGCCCCGCCTCGGTCAGCGATACCGTCAGGCGACGCCTGTCGTCGGGATCGGGCAGCGTCGCCACCAGACCCTGCCGCGCCAGACGCCCCACCACCCCCTTGATCGTGGCCGCGTCCATCGCCGTCTCGCGCCCCAGGTGGTTCTGCGACAGCGGGCCCATCTGGGCCAGCCGCGCCAGAACGGCGAACTGGGTCGTGGTCACTTCGGGGATAGCCTCGGAAAAGATGGCAAGATGCCTTTGGGTCACGCGACGCAGCACGTAACCGATCTGGTCGTCCAGCAGGTAGGAAACATCGGCATCATCCACAGGTTTGTGGCATAGCGGGCCGCCACCCCTGCCGCAAGCCGATTGACAGGGAACCGGGCGATTGGCCACAGTGTTTGCACACAAATGAAATTCGCTGCCCGAACGGTGAATGTGCAACAGGGAAAAACCGGCCGATGGGTGACTATCTCCGCCCCCGTTCCTTGCACGAGGCCCTTGCCGCCATGGCGACAGGCCCTTGGCGCCTTCTGGCCGGCGGCACCGATCTTTACCCGGCTGAGAAGGGCCGCGCCCTGACCTTCCCGGTTCTCGATCTTGCGGGGCTCGACGGCCTGCGCGGGATTGCGGCTACCGATAACGGGCTGCGCATCGGCGCCTGCACGACCTGGGCCGACATCGCCCGCACCCCGTTGCCACCGGCGCTGGCCGCGCTGCAACAGGCGGCGGTCGAGGTGGGCGGGCCGCAGGTCCAGACCGCGGGTACACTGGGCGGCAACCTCTGCAACGCCTCACCTGCGGCCGATGGCGTGCCACCGCTGCTGGCCTGCGACGCAAAGG
The DNA here is from genome assembly GCF_004799285.1 of Aliigemmobacter aestuarii. Lineage (GTDB taxonomy): Bacteria > Pseudomonadota > Alphaproteobacteria > Rhodobacterales > Rhodobacteraceae > Aliigemmobacter > Aliigemmobacter aestuarii. The sequence continues at coordinate 382,508 of NZ_SSND01000002.1, forward strand.
TCGAACTGGCCTGCCAGCGCGGGACGCGCCAGATGGCGCTTTCCGACTACCTGACCGGGCCACGCCAGACCTTGCGCGCGCCCGATGAAATCCTGACCGCGATCCTGATCCCGCAAACGGGGCTGTCCGGACGGTCACGCTTTCTGAAACTCGGCGCGCGACGGTATCTGGTGATCTCGATCGCCATGGTGGCTGTCCGGCTTGCCGCAGATGCGGGCCGGATCACCGATGCCGCCGTGTCGGTCGGGGCCTGTTCGGCAACGGCACGCCGCCTGCCCGCCGTCGAGGCCGCCCTTGCCGGCCATGCCCCCCATCTGGCCGCCACCGCCGTGCGCGATGCGGATGTGGCCGCGGCACTGGCGCCGATGGATGACCTGCGCGCCTCTGCCGCCTATCGGGCGACGGCGGCAGCCGAACTGATCCGCCGCGCCCTGTCCGATCTCGCCTCTTCCGGGGCATCCGAGCCTGCTTGGGGGACGGCATGAGACTGCGCTTTTCCCTGAACGGACAACCCGCGGAATGTGACACGCCCCCCACCCGGCGCCTGTCCGAACTCCTGCGCGAGGATCTGGGCCTGCGCGGCACCAAGGTCGGCTGCGACGCGGGCGATTGCGGGGCCTGCACCGTGCTGGTTCAGGGCGAACCGGTCTGCGCCTGCCTGACACCCGCTGCCAGGATCGACGGACAAAACGTGGAAACCGTCGAGGCCGAAGATCCGGTTCTTGCCCGCTTGCGCGCCGCCTTCCTGCGCCAGGGGGCGGCGCAATGCGGCATCTGCACGCCGGGCATGCTGATGGCCGCCGCCGCCCTGCTGCGCGACCGGCCCCGCCCGACCCCGGCCGAGGCCGAAGCCGCACTAGGCGGCGTCCTGTGCCGGTGCACCGGCTATGCCGCCATCATCGCCGCCGTCTGCGATGCCTGGCGCGACGGCGATCCTCCGGCTGCCGTGACCGGCGCGGTCGGTGCCCCGCTGCCCCGCCTCGACGGCGCCGAGAAGGTGGCGGGCGACGCCTTCGGCGCCGATGTCTGGCAACCCGGCGGCCTGCGCCTTCATGCCATCCGTTCACCGCATTTCCACGCGGCCTTCTCCTTCGGCGATCTGGCAACATGGGCGGCGCGCCATCGGGCGCAGGTGTTCACCGCCGCCGACATCCCCGGTCGCAACGTCTTTGGAGCGATCCCGTCCTTTGCCGACCAACCCGCCCTTGCGGTTTCGCACGTCCGTTTCCGGGGCGAGGCGGTGGCCATCGTCGCGGTCGAGGATGACGGCCACGACCCCGATCTTTCGGATTTTCCGGTGACATGGACACCGCAGGATGCCTGCCTTGATCCGGCCGAAGCGGCGCGGTGCGCGCCCCTCCATCCGGCCCGGCCCGGCAACCTGCTGATCGAAGGGCGCGTCCGCAAGGGCGATGCGGCCGCCGCCCTGGCCGCCTCGACCCATGTGGCCGAGGCAACGACCGAAACCGGGTTCGTCGAACATGCCTATATCGAACCCGAGGCCGGCGCCGCATGGATGGAGGGCGATACGCTCTGCATCCGCGCCTGCACGCAGGCCCCGGTCATGGATCGGGATGAAACCGCGCTGATCCTGGACCTGCCCCCCGAACGGCTGCGCATCCTGCCTTCGGCTGTGGGCGGCGGCTTCGGGTCGAAGCTCGACGTCTCGCTGCAACCGCTGATCGGGCTGGTCACGCTCAGGACGGGGCGACCCTGCCGGATGGTCTTTTCCCGGCAGGAAAGCATGGCCTCGACGACCAAGCGCCACCCGTCGCGCATCACCGGGCGGATCGGCTGCGACGCCAAGGGGCGGATCACCGGCGTCGAGGTCGAAGGGATCTTCGACACCGGCGCCTATGCCAGCTGGGGCCCGACGGTGGCCAACCGCGTGCCGGTCCACATCTCGGGCCCCTACCGGACGCCCGCGATCCATGCCCGCGCCCGGGCGATGCACACGAACGGCCCCGTCGCCGGGGCCTTCCGTGGCTTCGGCGTGCCGCAGGCGGCGATCTGGCAAGAGCCGCTCTTTGACCGCCTGGCCGCAGCGGCAGGGATCGACCGGCTGGAATTCCGCATCCTGAACGCCCTTCAGACAGGCGATGCCACGGCCACCGGCCAGGTCCTTCGGGCGGCCGGCATCCGCGATTGCCTTGTCGCGCTGCGCCCGGCCTGGACCCGCGCGCTGGCCGAGGCTGCCGCGGCCAATGCCCGCCCCGGCCCGGTCCGGCATGGCGTCGGCGTCGCCTCTTGCTGGTATGGCTGCGGCAACACATCGTTGCCCAACCCGTCGACGATCCGCCTGGGGATCACGCGGCAGGGCGAGGTCGTCCTGCACCAGGGCGCGACCGATATCGGCCAGGGTGCGAACACCGTCATCACCCAGATCGCGGCCGAAGCCCTGGGCCTGCCCGTCACGGCCTTCCGGCTGATCGGGCCCGATACCCACCTGACGCCCGATGCCGGCAAGACCTCGGCCAGCCGCCAGACCTATGTGACGGGCCGGGCCGCACAGGCGGCGGGCGCGGCGCTGCGTGCGGCCGTGCTGCGGATGGCCAATGCGGGCGAAGGGGCGTCGCTTGCGCTGGAAGGCGCGGCGCTGCTGGTCCGTGACGGCGGGCGGACGACGCGGATCGACCTCGCCGCCCTTCCCGCCGACGGCTCCGGCTATGCCCTTTCGGCCGAAGAAACCTACGACCCGCCCACGGCCCCCCTCGATGACGACGGGCAGGGCACCCCCTACGCCGTCTACGGCTTCGGCGCGCAGCTTGTGGAACTCTCGGTCGACACCGCCCTCGGCACCGTCGCCCTGCACCGGATCACCGCCGCCCATGACGTGGGCCGGGCGATCAACCCGCAACTGGCCCGAGGCCAGATCGAGGGCGGCATCGCCCAGGGCGTCGGCCTTGCGCTGATGGAGGAATACATCCCCGGCCGGACCGAGAACCTGCACGATTACCTGATCCCCACGACAGGCGACATCCCCCCGGTCGAAAGCCTGTTGATCGAGGTGCCCGATCCCGAAGGTCCCTACGGCGCAAAGGGCCTTGGCGAACATGTGCTGATCCCCACCGCGCCTGCGATCCTGAACGCGATCCACCATGCCACCGGCGCCACGGTCACCCGCCTGCCCGCGCTGCCGCACCGCGTCCTCGATGCGATCCGAAAGGCCGGATCATGACCTGCATTCAACCTGATCCAAATACCCTCGGGGGGTGCGGGGGGCAGACAGCCCCCCGCCGCCACGCTCGCCAACCCGCGACGCGGCCATGACCCAAGCGCCCGAAAAGATCCGCTGCGACGCCTGCCCGGTGATGTGCTACATCGCCCCCGGCCAGACCGGCGCCTGCGACCGCTATGCCAATGACGCGGGCCGGATCGTGCGGACCGACCCTGTGGTGATGCTCTCGCGCACCGCCGAAAGGGGCGGCCGTCTGGTGCCCTTCGCCCGCGCCGGATGGGATGGCAACCCCGTCACCCCGTCCGATGCCTTCGTCACCGGAATAGGCTCGGGCACCACCTATCCCGATTACAAGCCCGCGCCCTTCATCGTCGCCTCGCAGGTCGACGGCGCCGATATGGTAACGGTCGTCACCGAGGCGATCTTTTCCTACTGCGGCGTCAAGGTGAAGATCGACACCGACCGCTTCCTTGGCCCCGAGGCCGCCACCGTCCGCGCCGGGGGCGAGGCCGTGGGCCATGTCACCACCGCCGAATACGGCAGCCAGATGCTGTCGCTCGGCGGTGTCCATCACCTGACCGGGGGCGAAAAGGCCGAGGGCCGCGTCACCTGCGCCACGCTCCTGGCGCTCTGCAACGGCGAGGCGGTGGAACTTTCCATCGACGGCGGCTCCACGGTGATCGTGCAGGCGGGCCGCGCGCCCATCGTCGATGGGGTGCCCGAACGGCGGATGCGGGTGGGCTGCGGGTCGGCCACGATCGGCATGTTCGCCAGCCAGTGGCGCGGCCTCGTCGATGAGGTCGTCGTGGTCGATGACCACATCACCGGCGTCGTCAGCGAACACCAGGCCGGAAAGGTTCTGGGATGGGAACCGACGGGGATCAGGATCAAGGGCCACCGCTCCACGCCGGGGCGGTATTTCCGCGTCTCGGAACCGGGCCTTGGCTGGGGCGGCACGCGGCTGACCGACCCGCTGGAAATCCTCGGGCCGTGGAACGCGGCCAAGGGCGCACGGCCCGGCCTGCGGCTGTTGATGGTGTCGACCACGGGCGAGGAATACGCCTATTTCGTCCTCGACGAGGCGTTGCAGCCGGTCCCGCGCCCCCTGCCGCCCGAACTGGAACCCACCGTCCGGCTGATCGACGAAAACTGCGAACCCTCGCTCTGCACCGTCCTGTTCATGGGGGGCGCGGGCGGGTCGCTGCGGGCAGGTGTCACGCGCAATCCCGTGCGGCTGACACGATCCGTGCAGGCCGGGATCACGCGGCTCACCTCGGGCGGGGCGGAAACCTATGTCTGGCCCGGCGGGGGGATCACCTTCATGGTGGACGTCACGCGCCTGCCTGCCGGCGCCTTTGGCCATGTGCCCACGCCGGCGCTGGTCGCACCCCTGGAATTCACCCTGCCGCGCGCGGATTACCTTGCCCTCGGCGGCCACGCCGAGGCGATCCGGGATCTTGCGGGGGTCGAGGCCGAGGGCGGCGAATACACCACTGCCGGAAGGGTTGAACCATGGCCCGCGCGCTGAAGCCCGCGCCCCGGTATCAGGCGGCCTGGCTTCCCGGCGGGCGGCTGCACCTGAACCACGGCCCAATGGACCTGGTCATCGGCGCGGACGGGCCGGGGGCCGAGGCCGGATTTTCCCGGGCGATATCGCGGTTCGACGGCCTGCTCGAGGAACTGGTGGCCGAACTGCCCGCATTGCGAAAACCCGATGCGCCGCTCGCTGGCCCGGTGGCGCGGGCTATGGGGCAGGCGGTCGCGCCGTTCCGCCCGGCCTTCGTCACCCCGATGGCGGCGGTTGCGGGCGCCGTGGCCGATGCGGTTCTGGCCGCGCTGATCGCCGGGCCGGGGATCAGCCGCGCCTATGTGAACAATGGCGGCGACATCGCCTTGCACCTGACCGCCGGGCAGTCCTACGCCGTGGCCATTGGCCGGTCGGGCCAGACCGCACGGGTTGCTCATGGCGCGGGCGTGGGCGGGATCGCCACCAGCGGCTGGCGCGGGCGGTCGCAATCTCTGGGCATCGCGGATGCGGTCACCGTGCTGGCCCCCACCGCCGCGATGGCCGATGCGGCCGCCACGATGATCGCCAATGCCGTGGACCTGCCGGGCCACCCCGCCATCACCCGCCGCCCCGCGCATGAGGTGAAGGCCGACAGTGACCTTGGCTTTCGCCACGTGACGGTGGATGTCGCGCCCTTGTCGCGGCGCGATGCATCCCGCGCGCTGGACACGGGCGCAGCCTTTGCCGATACCTGTCTGGGCCGGGGTCTGATCCTTGGTGCCGCGCTGTTCCTGCAATCCGAAACCCGCATCCTTGGCCGGGCCGTCCTGCCCGCCGCACCGCCGGAGGCCCCCCATGGCTGACTTTCCCATCCGCAAGATCGTGACCCAGATCGAGGAAATCCGCCACGAAGGCGGGGCCGATGCCGCCACCCCGCGCCTGCGCGGTGCCATCGCGGCCATTGTCGCGAACCCGTTCGCGGGGCAGTATGAGCCCGACCTGCAAAGCGCGATGGACGACCTGAAGCCCCTCGGCCTGATGATGACCGACCGGCTGATCGCCGCCCTTGGCGGGCGCGAGGGGATCGACGGATACGGCAAGGGCGCCATCGTGGGCGAGGCGGGCGAGGCCGAACATGGCGCGATGTGGCATGTGCCGGGGGGCTATTCGATGCGCGAACGGCTGGGCGAAAGCCGCGCCATCGTGCCGTCGGCGATGAAGGTGGGGGCCATGGGCGCGGCCCTTGACGTGCCATTGGGCCATATCAACGCGGCCTATGTCCGCAGCCATTTCGACGCGGTCACCGTGGCCGTCCCCGATGGCCCCCGCGCGGGCGAAATCCTGTTTATCCTCGCAATGGCCAAGGGGCCGCGCATCCATTCCAGGATGGGCGGGCTCGAGGTCTGGCAGGTCAAGGGCGAAGACGGGCTGCGCTGATGGGGGGGCAGGTTGCGGGGATCGACGTTGGCGGCACCTTCACCGATCTGGTGCTGCTTGACCCGGTTACCGGGGCGGTAAAGCTGGCCAAGGTGCCCACGACCCTGCCCAATCAGGCGGGCGGCGTCCTCGCCGCACTTGACGAGGCCGGGGCCGACCTCGCCACCATGGACCTGATCGTTCACGGCACCACGACGACGACGAACGCGGTGCTGGAACGCAACCTGTGCCGCACCGGACTGATCACCACCGAAGGTTTCCGCGACGTGCTGGAACTGGGCCGCCGCACCCGCCCGCAGGCCTATGGCATGTCCGGCCGCTTCACCCCGGTGATCCCGCGTGACCTGCGGCTGGAAGTGCCCGAACGGATGGACGCACGCGGCAATGTGCTGACGCCGCTGGACGAGGACGCCCTGCGCGAGCGCGTCGCGCGCCTGCTGGAGGCCGGTTGCGAAAGTCTGGTGATCCATTTCCTGCACGCCTACGCGAACCCCGCGCACGAGTTGCGTGCAGGCCAGATCGCGCGCGAGCTTTGGCCGAACGACCACATCACCCTTGGCCATGCGCTGCTGTCGGAAAGCCGCGAGTTCGAACGCGGCGTGACTGCGGCGGTGAATGCCTCGGTGCAGCCCCTGCTGGAACGCTATGTCGGGCGACTGGCGGGTGAGTTGCAGGCACGCGGGTACGCGCGTGACCTTCTGGTGATGAACGGAAACGGCGGCATGGTCAGCGCCCGCGCGGTGTCGCGCGAAGCGGTGAAAACGGTGATGTCGGGCCCCGCTTCGGGCGTGATGGCGGCCTGCTACACGGGCCGCCGCGCCGGGGTGGGGAACCTCATCACCTATGACATGGGCGGCACCTCGACCGATGTGGCGCTGATCCGCGATGCCCGCGCGCCGGTTTCGAACGAGATCGAGGTGGAATACGCCATGCCGATCCATGTGCCGATGGTCGATGTCCGCACCGTCGGCGCGGGCGGAGGCAGCATCGCGCGGGTCGATGCGGCGGGGATGCTGCGCGTCGGCCCGGAAAGTGCGGGCTCCGATCCGGGCCCCGTCTGCTATGGGCGTGGCGGCACAAGAGCCACGATTTCGGACGCGAACCTAATCCTTGGCCGCCTGCCCGCCAGCCGCTTCGGGCAGGCCGCCGAGGCCGCGCGCGCCGCGATGGCCGATCAGATCGCCCGCCCGCTTGGCCTGTCAGTGGAGCAGGCGGCCGAGGCCGTGCTGCGCATCGCCAACACCCATATGGCCGGTGCGATCCGGATGGTTTCCATCTCGATGGGTGCGGACCCGCGCGATTTCGCGCTGTTCGCCTTCGGTGGCGCGGGGCCGCTGCATGCCGTGGCTCTGGCCCGCGAACTGGCCATTCCGCGCGTGCTGATCCCGGCGCGGCCGGGTATCACCAATGCCCTGGGATGTGTGGTTGCCGATCTGCGGCATGATTTCGTTCGCACCCTGAACCGCCCTCTGGACGGCTGCGACATGGAACAGGTCCATGCCATCTGGGCCGCGCAGCAGGCCGAGGGCCGCGCCCTGATCGGGGCCGAGAAACTGGCGCTGAAGGGCATCCGCGCCGAATATTCCGCCGATATGCAGTTCATCGGCCAGACCCACCTGCTGCGCGTGCCGCTGCCCGATGGCACGCCGACCCGCGAGGCCCTGCAACAGCGGTTCGAGGCGGCCTATCACGCCCGCTTCAAGGTCGATCTGCCGACGATCCGGGCGAACCTTGTGAACCTGAACTGTTCCGTCATCGGCGAACGCCCCGAGATGGACCTGCGCGCGCTGATCGCCCCCGATGGCCGCCGCGATCTGGCAGGCGCGCTGACGGGGAACCGGCCCGTGTGGTTCGGCGGGGGCTGGCAGGATGTGCCGGTCTACTGGCGCGATCACCTGCCGCTTGACCTTCACCTGACGGGCCCCGCGATCATCGAACAGATGGATACGACGACCATCGTCGAACCCGGCGGCATCGTCACCTCGGACGCCGAGGGCAACCTGTTCATCGAGGTGGGCCATGCCGCTTGATCCCGTCACGCTGGCCGTCATCCAGGCGGGCCTGCAACAGGTCTGCGACGAGATGGACCTGTCCTTTTCCCGCGCCGCCTTTTCCCCCGTGATCGCCGAGGCCGACGACCGGTCTGACGGCATCTATTCGGCCTCCGACGGCAGCCTGATCGCGCAAGGGTCAAGGGGCCTGCCGGTGTTCGTGGGGGTGATGCAGTTTTCCACCCGGACGATCATCGAACGCATCGCCGCGGGCGAAACCGAGCCGCCCGACGAGGGCGACATCTACATCGTCAACGACCCCTACCTTGGCGGCACCCACCTGATGGACGTGCGCTTTGCCATGCCGTTCTACCGGGGCGGCCGGCTGGTCTGCTGGCTGTCGAACACCGGGCACTGGCCCGATACCGGGGGCGCCGTGCCGGGCGGGTTTTCGGCATCCGCCATTTCCGCCGAACAGGAAGGGTTGCGCCTTCCGCCGGTGAAACTGTTCCGCAAGGGCGTGATGAACCGCGACATCTGGCAGATCGTCTGTTCCAACATCCGGGTGTCGGAACAAAGGATCGGCGACGTCAAGGCGCAGGCGGGCGCGCTGATGGTGGGGGCCGAACGGCTGGCCGCACTGATGGACCGCTACGGCGACGCGACCGTGGAACAGGCCATCGCCGAGATGCGCGCCCTGGCCGCCCGGCAGATGCGGGCGATGATCGCGCTGGTCCCCGATGGCCGATACGAGGCGCAGGCCTTCGTCGACAGTGACGGCGTGGTGGACCGCCCCCTGACCATCGCGCTTGCCGTCACGAAACGCGGCGACGGGCTGGAATTCGATTTCGCCGGGTCCTCGCCGCCCTGCATGGGGCCGATGAACTCGGTCCGCGCAACCACCCTGTCATCGGTCTATCTGGCGATGCGCCACATCTTTCCCGACGTGCCGATCAGCGCGGGCGCCTTCGACCCGCTGCACGTCACCGGGGTCGCGGGCACCTTCCTTGACGCTTCCTACCCCCGCCCCGTATCGGGCTGCGCCGCCGAGGTCAGCCAGCGCATTGCCGAGGCGGTCTTTGCCGCCATGGTGCAGGCCCTGCCCGACCGCGTCACCGCCGCGCCCGCGGGCACCTCGGGCAACTTCGGCCTGGGCGGGCATGATCCGGCGACGGGGGCGGATTACGTGATGTACCAGATTTCCGGCGGCGGCTACGGCGGCAATGCCGACCATGACGGGCTGTCGAACGGCTGTTCCACCATCGGCATCTCGAAGGCGCCGCCGGTCGAGATCATGGAACAGAAGTTCCCCGTCCTCTACCGCCGCTATGCGCTTCACGAAGGGTCGGGCGGGGCCGGGCGGCACCGGGGCGGCTTCGGCCTGGATTACGAGATCGAGCTGTTGCGGGGCGAGGCGCGGGCCTCCTTCGTGATGGATCACGGCCGCTTTGGCCCGCAAGGGGTGGAAGGCGGATGGGACGGCGCGCTGAACCGGGTCGAGGTGATCCGCGAAGGCGAGGTCTGGGTGCCGCCGCACCTGTCCAAGGCGCAGGACATCCCGCTGAAACCCGGCGACCGCGTGCGCGTCCGCACACCGGGCGGCGGCGGCTACGGCCCCCCCTCCGCCCGAGACCCGGCGGCGGTGGCCGAAGACGTGCGGCTCGGCCGCTACTCCCCCCTCGACGCCGAGCGGCTCTGGGGGTGGCAAGCCTGACGTTCAGATCAGGACGGATCCAAGTCCAAAGCCAACCCTTCTCAGGGCTGGATACGGAACGCTTTTGACACAATGCGCCAAGCGCCTTCATGGTAAAGCAGGGTCAGGATATCGTCAAAGCGCATCCCCGCCCAATCATCCTCTACGTGGACAACAGCGATATCGCCGTGAACCGAGAGGTTGCGAATTGTCCATGCTGGATCTGTTGAACCGTCAGCGGCCTCCTCGCACATGCGGATGAACCCATCCCGTGAGTTCCAGAGAAGTTCACCTTGATAGTGACCAACTTCGCTCGCGTTTTCGAAGAACACTCGCTCAAGGCCCTGACGATCGCCAGCGGTCATGGACGTAACGTAGGTGCGAACAACCCTAACAATAGCTGCAACTGTTTCTTCGTTGGTCATGGCCTCCTTGCCTCCCATGCCCGACTCTTGCAGAAAGAAGACGCGGTAGGGCTTTGCCCATGCAATGCGCACCGCCCGCGACCCAACTTGCCGATGATACGATTTCTACAGCTTTCAGGCCAAATATTCTTTGCCCGGTTCGGCTCGCCCGGCAAAGCACGGCCAGCGGTATTCGTCTGTTTTTACCCCACCACCCGCGCCAATGCCTCGTCCAGCGCCGTCGGATCGTCGATCCGCAGCCGGACGGGCAGGGTCAGGACCTTCGAGCGGAAGGCGGGGGGCAGGCGGACGGCGTCCTTTTCGGTCGTCACCATCTGCGCGCCCAGAAGTTTCGCCTCGGCCTCGAGCCGCAAAAGAAGCCGGTCGGTCAGCGGCTGGTGATCCTCCAGCGCCTCGGCGCGCAGGATCGTGGCGCCTTCGGCCCTGAGCGTGGCAAAGAACTTTTCCGGATGGCCGATCCCGGCGAAGGCCAGCACGCGTTCCTCTGCCCAGTCGATCCCCATGGGCAGCACCTCAAGCCGGCCGGTCAGATGCGGCACGGGGCTTTGCAGGCCTGAGGCAAAGACGGCCTGCGCGGCGGGCGGGCCGATCGACAGCAGCAGATCCGCCCGTGCCAGCCCCGCCTTGACCGGCTCGCGCAGGGGGCCGGCCGGAAGGCAGCGCCCGTTGCCGAACCCGGCGACCGCATCGACCACGACGATGGACAGGTCCTTTTCCACCGACGGGTTCTGGAACCCGTCATCCATCAGGATCACCCGCGCGCCCGCGGCCTCGGCGGCGCGCACCCCGGCGGCGCGGTCCCGTGCGACCCAGGTCGGGGCGAAGGCCGCCAGAAGCAGCGGCTCGTCCCCCACCTCATCGGCGGTGTGGCGGACCGGATCGACCTGGACGGGCCCCGACAGGCGGCCGCCATAGCCACGGCTGACGACATGCACGCCGGTCAGACGGTCGATCAGGGCGATGGCCGTGGGCGTCTTGCCGGTGCCGCCCGCGTTCAGGTTGCCCACGCAGATCACCGGCACGCCCGCGCGATGGCCGGGCCGCGCCACACGCCGCGCCGTCGCGGCGGCGTAAAGCGCGCCGAGGGGCGACAGGAGCCGCGCCAGAAGGGCGGGCCGGTCGGGCGGCGTGAACCAGAAGCGGGGCGCGCGCATCACTCTTCCCCCAGCAGGTGGCGCACCAGGGACAGCGCCCGTTCCGTCGCTTCCACCCCGTCCGAACAGACGCCCCAGGCCGCACCGGCCAGGCGCGCCATCCGGTCGGGCGACAGAAGGTCGGCCAGCGCCTCGGCCAGGTCCGAGGCCGAGGCCACCGACCGCGCGCCGCGCGCCGCGCCAAGCCGCCCGAAGGCCACGCCCCAGGGGCCGGGGCGCGGCCCGTGGATGATGGCAGAGCCAAGCGCCGCGGCCTCCATCGGGTTGCGGTAGCACCCGGTGCCCGAAAGGCTGCCGCCGAGGAAGGTGATCGGCGCAAGCCTGTACCACAGCCCGTATTCCGAAGGGTTCTCGACGATGTAGACCTCGGTTTCGGGGTCGGGCTCTTCTTCCTGCGAGCGGCGCGCCACGGCCCAGCGTTCCTGTGTTTCCATCCGCTCGGCCAGCGCGGGCACGCGCGCCGGGTCGCGCGGCATGACGATCAGAAGCAGGCGGTGCGCCAGGCGAAGCGCATGGCGATGCGCCTCGATCACGGCGGTCTCTTCGTCCTGCGGCAGGTCGGCGGCCAGCCAGACCGGTCGCGCCGCCCATCGGTGGGCCAGCGCGGCGCGTTCGGCCTCGGTACAGGGCAGCGCCGCCGACCCTTCTTCCAGGCGTCCGCTGACATGCACGGCCGCCGGGTTCGCGCCGGCCTTGAGAAAGGCGCGTGCCGCTGTTTCGTCGATCACATGGACATGCCGCATCCGGGCAAGGACACTGCGCAGCGTCCCCGGCCACCAGCTGTCGCGCCCTCGGGCCAGCGCGGGCGCGCGCGCGTTGATCATGGCATGAGGAATGCGCCACCTGTCCAGTTCGCCAAGCAGAGCCGCACGCAGTTCGCCCCCGACGATCACCGCACATTCCGGCCGCCAGTGATCCACGAAGGCACGCGCGTCGCCGGGCTGATCGGCCGGAACCGTCGCCGTGAGAATGCCGATATGCGACGTGGCCTCGGCGGCCAGTTCCGCAGGGAAGGTCAGAAGGACGGGGTGCCCGTCGTCGTCACGGATGCGGCGTGCCAGTTCCGCTGCGGCGGGCAGATGCACATGGTCGCGCGCATGCAACCACACCAGCCGCCCCGAAGGCCGTTCGGGCGGAACGGCGGCTTCGGGGGGCGCCTTCCTTCCGCGCGACAGGGGATTGAGCCGCAGCCCCAGACGACTGGCCATGGTCAGGCGGCGCGTCAGTCGCCAAGTTCTTCCGTCGGCGAACCGGCCTGCGCCTCGTCGCGAAGACGGTGGATATGGGCGATGAAATAGCGCATGTGCGCATCATCCACGGTCCGCTGCGCCTCGGCCTTCCAGGCGCTGAAGGCGCTGGCATAGTCCGGGAACATGCCAACGATGTGGATCTTGGACACGTCCTTGAACACGGTCTTCGACGGCGTCACGAGTTCGCCACCGAAAACGAGGTGAAGGCGTTGGGTCATGGGTCGGGCTCCTGCCGTTGCATCGCGCGCAACCTACTGGAACCCGGGCCGAAGGAAAAGGCGCGACGGGCGCTTATCCCTTGGCGGCCAGAACCTCGTCCTGATGCTCGCCCAGCTTCGGGGCCGGCCGCGACAGGGCCAGGTCGGCGCCCGAGAAGGCGAAGGGCGACCGGACACCCGGCACGCCATCCAGGTCAAGCTGCATGCCCCGCGCCACGATCTGGGGATCGGCGAACACCTCGGCCAGGTCGTTGATCGGCCCGGCCGGCACACCCTGCGCCTCGCAGGCGGCCAGCAGGTCGGCCTTGGTCCAACGGCGCGTCGCCTCGGTCAGGCGTCGCGTCATTTCGGCCCGGTTGGCGATGCGGTCGGCGTTGGTCAGGAAGTCCGGCGCCTCGGCCATCCCGTCAAGCCCGAGGATCGCACAAAGCTTGCGATACTGGCCGTCGTTCCCCGTAGCCAGGATCAGCCAGCCATCGGCGCAGTCGAACACCGCATAGGGGGCAAGGTTCGGATGGGCGTTGCCCATCTTCTGCGGCGCACGCCCGGTGGCCAGATAGTTCATCGCCTGATTGGCCATGATCGAACAGGCCACGTCCATCAGCGCCATGTCGATCTGCTGGCCCTCGCCGGTGCGGTCGCGCTGGATCACGGCGGCCAGGATCGCGGTGGCGGCATAGATGCCGGTGAAGACGTCCGTCACCGCGACACCCACCTTCTGCGGCTGTCCGTCGGCCTCGCCCGTCACGCTCATCAGCCCGGCCATGCCCTGGATGATGAAGTCATAACCCGCGCGATGCGCATAGGGCCCGGTCTGGCCGAACCCGGTGATCGAACAATAGATCAGCCGCGGGTTGACCTTGCGCAGGCTGTCGTAGTCCAACCCGTATTTCGCCAGCCCGCCGACCTTGAAGTTCTCGATCACCACATCGGCCTCGGCCACAAGGCGGCGCACCACCTCTTGCCCTTCCGGCGTGCGGAAATCGCAGGTGACGGATCGCTTGCCGCGGTTGGTGGCGTGGAAATAGGCCGCCGATCGGTCGCCCTCGCGGTCGATGAAGGGCGGGCCCCAACGGCGGGTGTCATCGCCTTCGGGCGCCTCCACCTTGATCACGTCGGCACCCAGATCGGCAAGCGTCTGACCGGCCCAGGGGCCGGCCAGGATGCGCGCCAGTTCGATGACCTTCAGGCCGTCAAGCGGAGACGTCATGGGATTACTTGGCCAGTTCTTCTTCGATGATCGCCTTCAGGTCGGCATAGCTCATGTTCGAGTGCTTGACGCCGTTGATCATCAGCGTGGGCGTGCCCTGGATGCCGTCGGCTTCCATGTTCGCCTGCGAGGTCGTCACCATCGCCTGCGCCATCGCACCGTTTTCCATGCAGGCGCCAAGCGTCGCATCATCCATGCCCGCCGTCCGGCCAATGGTCTTGATGTTCTCGACCGCGACCAGCGGATCATCCGTCGCCGCCCATTCGGACTGTTTTTCCATCAGCAGGCCCGAGATGCCGAAATACCGCATGTCGCCACCGCAGCGCGCCACCATCGCGGCCCACAGGCCGTAACGGTCGAAATAGACCTCGCGGAAGGTGAAATGCACCTTGCCGGTGTCGATGTAATCGGCCTTCAGCGGCTTGAAGACAGCCTCGTGGAAGGTGGCGCAATGCGGACAGGTGTAGCTGGCATATTCGATGATCTTGACCTTGGCATCGGGGCTTCCCAGGGCCATGTCCTTGATCTCGATCGCCTCGCCCGCGGCGGGCGCTTCCTGGGCGTTCGCGGCCATCGTCGGCAGAAGTGAGGTTCCGGCAGCCTCTGGCGCGCGGGTGGTGGACCAAAGGCCGAAACCGGCGATCAGGGCCAGCGCAAGGGCGCCGATACCGAGTTTTGCGTTCATGTCGTGAAGCCTCATTCTGATTTGTGGCGAGTTAAGATGTTTTGCGCCAAAGCTTCAAGGGCATGGCGCAGCCCATCGTCATGGATGCCTTCGGCAACCTCATGCGCGCGCGCCACGATCTGCGGCGGCACGGGTGGCGGGCCTGCCGGTTTCGGCGCGGGCGCGAAGGCGGCCTGACCTTCGGCAAAGCCGCTGGCGGCGGTCTGGGTCAGGTGGATGCGCGACACGGCGTTGTAGCCGTAGCAGGCGTTCACCTTCTCGCGGATCTGTTCCTTGCGCATCTCGATCACCGGGGCCATCGGTCCGGTGGTCAGAAGGGTCAGCGTCGCGCCAAGCCCGCCCTTGCCATAGCCGATCTTGACCGGCCGGGTGCATCTGGCCAGGTCCTCGCCCACGATATCGGCCCAATGCGTCAGAAGCCGCGTTGCGGCAAAGCCCCGGCTTTCGCCCGCGACCCGGATGCGATCCTTCAAAAGGCCCGATGCCGCTTCGAACCCGCGCATGCGGCGGGTATCGGCGGACGGTTCATCGGCTTTGCGAGCGGCCATCTGGCAATCATCCTTTCACCGGTTATCTTACGCCGGATCGGGCCATGTGCCAGCGAATAGGAACCGCGGGGAGCATAAACATTGCGTGACGGCGATCTGAGCGGCAGCCTTCTGGCCTGGTATGACCGGTACGCGCGGGTGATGCCCTGGCGCGTCGGTCCCGCCGACCGCGCGGCGGGCATCCGCCCCGATCCCTATCGCGTCTGGCTGTCCGAAGTGATGCTGCAACAGACCACGGTCGCCGCGGTGCGGGATTATTTCCGTCGTTTCACGGACCGCTGGCCAACGGTGACCGATCTGGCCGCCGCCGCCGATGCCGAGGTGATGGCCGAATGGGCGGGTCTGGGATATTACGCCCGGGCGCGGAACCTTCTGAAATGCGCGCGCGCCGTGGTGGCGGATCATGGCGGGGTGTTTCCTGCCACGCGCGAAGGGCTTCTGGCGCTGCCGGGGATCGGCCCCTATACCGCGGCTGCCATCGCCGCCATCGCCCATGACGAACCCGCGACCGTCGTGGACGGCAACGTTGAAAGGGTGATGGCCCGGCTTCACGCGGTTGAAACGCCGCTGCCCGCGGCAAAACCGGAACTGGTGGCGCTGGCCGCCGGACTGACGCCAGCGGATCGGCCGGGCGACTATGCGCAGGCGGTGATGGACCTGGGCGCCACGATCTGCACGCCCCGCAACCCGGCCTGCGGCATCTGCCCCTGGTCGGCCCCCTGCGCGGCGCGCGCGCGGGGGATCGCGGCGCAGTTGCCGCGCAAGACGCCGAAAGCCGCCAAACCGGTGCGCGAGGGTACGGTCTGGGTGGCCCGGCGCGCCGACGGCGCGATCCTCCTGGAAACCCGGCCCGAGCGCGGCCTTCTGGGGGGCATGCCCGGCTTTCCCGGCGATGGCTGGGACGGCGCGGGCGGCGGCCCACCCCTGGCCGGCGACTGGCGCCTTGCGGGCGAGGCGCGGCACACCTTCACCCATTTCCATTTGATCCTGTCCGTGATGGTCGATCCCGACGCGTCGGACGCCCCCTTGCGCGGTGCCTTCGTGGCGCGCCCGGCCTTCCGCCCGGCAGACCTGCCCACCGTCATGCGCAAGGTCTGGGATATCGCATCTGGCACCTTTGGTCACAGTTGAGCCGCAAGCCGGATTGGCGCTAGACTTCCGCCAGCGTGAGTGAAGGTGTGACAGATGACGATGATCCCCGCAGCCGAGGTTTCCCGCCCGGTCAATGCCTTGCCCTTCTGGCTTTCGCTGGGGATGATCCCGGTCGCCTTCATCGAGGCCTGGCATGGCGGCTGGACGCTGGTTCTGCTGCCGCTCTACAGCTGGGGGATGTTTTCGCTGCTGGACGCGATCACCGGGCTGAACGAGGACAACGCCGACCTTGATACCCCAGAGGGCGGGTTGTTCTGGTACCGGCTGATCACGCTGCTGTGGTTTCCGATCCAGTTCACCGTCCTGTTCGCGCTGATCTGGTACGTCCCGCAGGCGGATCACCTTTCCACCATGGAAAAGGTCGCCCTGTTCTTCGGCGTGGGCGTCATCTCGGGCACGATCGGCATCAACTACAGCCACGAACTGATGCATCAGAAATCGGCGGTCGAACGCTGGCTGGGCGATCTGCTGCTGGCAAGCGTGCTTTACGGCCATTTCCGCAGTGAACATCTGCGGGTGCATCACCCCTGGGTCGGCACGCCGCGCGATCCGGTCACGGCACGTTACAACGAAGGCTTCCACCGGTTCTTTCCCCGCGTGCTGCGCCAGGTCCTTGCCTCAAGCTGGGCGGCGGAAAAGGCGATGCTGGCGCGGCGTGACCTGCCCGTCTGGCATCGGTCAAACCCGTTCTGGCGCTATGGCGCGCTGCAACTGGCGATGCTGGTCCTTGCGCTGATGCTGGGGGGATGGCAAGGGATGTTGCTGTTCGTCTGGCAGTCGGGCGTCGCGATCTGGCAGCTGGAGCTGGTCAATTACATCGAACATTACGGCCTGACTCGCCGCCATCTGGGCGAGGGCCGATATGAACACGTCCTGCCGCGCCATTCCTGGAACGCCAGCCACCGTGCCTCGAACTGGCTGCTGATCAACCTGCAACGCCACTCGGACCACCATTACAAACCCGACCGGCGCTTTCCCCTGCTTCAGACCTATTCCGAGGACGAGGCCCCGCAACTGCCCTACGGTTATCCGGCGATGACCACGCTGGCGATGATCCCGCCGCTTTGGAAACGCGTGATGAACCCCAGGGTCAGGGCATGGCGGCGCCGGTTCTATCCCGATGTCGAGGACTGGAAGCCCTATAACAAGGCGCGGAACCCGATGCCCCGGGGGGCAGCCTGAGATGGGCGCATGGGCCAGGGCAGCCGACCGGCAGAAGGCGCAAGGCGCAGCGCCTCATGATCAGGGGGTGCGGGCATGACGCCGCCGCCCAAACCCGACGGCGACGCCATCCTGCCCCGCGACACGCGGTCGTCGCTGCCGATGGCGCTGCTTCGGGCGCGCGAGGCGGTGATGGCGCGGTTCCGTCCGCTTCTGGCCGAGGCCGGCATCAACGAACAGCAGTGGCGCGTGATCCGGGTGCTGGCCGAAGCAGGGCCGCTGGATGCCACCGAAGTGGCGGCGCGCGCCAACATCCTTGCCCCGTCGCTGACGCGGATGATCCGCGCGATGACGGAACGCGGCCTGATCCACCAGATGCGCGACGAACGGGACAGGCGGCGAATCGTCCTGTCCATCTCTGACACGGGCGAGGCGCTGATCGGGCAGGTTTCGCCCCACAGCCTGCGGGTCTACCGCGACCTAGAACAGGAATTCGGCGCCGAGCGGATCGCGCAACTTCTGCAACTGCTGCATGCGCTTGCGGCGCTGGACAACCCGTCGGACTGATCCCGATATCGTGAGGTCCGGGGTGCGACACCCACGATCCCTTGACGTTCCCCGCCTTGGTCCCTAGCTTCGATAGCCGACATATTCATTCCCGGAGATATATCATGGGCGCTGCTACGATCGCCGTCACCGACGCCACCTTCGACGCCGAAGTCCGCAAATCGGACATTCCGGTTGTCGTGGATTTCTGGGCCGAATGGTGCGGCCCCTGCCGCCAGATCGGCCCGGCCCTGGAAGAGCTGGCCGCCGAATACGCGGGCAAGGTCAAGATCGTGAAGGTCAACGTGGACGAGAACCCCGACAGCCCGGCCGTTCTGGGCGTTCGCGGCATCCCCGCGCTGTTCCTGTTCAAGAATGGCGAGGTCGTGTCGAACAAGATCGGCGCCGCGCCCAAGGCCGCGCTGGCCAACTGGATCAACTCGGCGATCTGACGTATCCCGAAACGGGTTTCGTGGCATTGGACGATGCCATTGGGGGCGGTTCCGCAAGGGCCGCCCCTTTACCTTGTCAGGCCGCGCCAACCAACCGCGCCATCAGCGCGCCATGCAGGCCGGGGGCCGCGGCCACCACACCGGCATTGCGCGCAAGCGGCGTGTTGAAGGACAAGGGCCGACCGGCCCTGTCGGTCACCACCGCGCCCGCCCGTTCCGCGATCAGCCCGCCTGCCGCGATGTCCCATTCCCAGGCGTCGCGCAGCGTCAGCATCCCGTCATAGCGCCCTTCGGCCACCAGGCACAGCCGGTAGGCCAGCGAGGCGCGAAAACTGCGCTTCAGGTCGGGCACGCCGCCGGGCCATTGCTCGGGCTGGAAATTCGCCCTGGTCGAAAGCACATTCGCCCCCTCGATCCCCGCGATGGTCGAGGCGCGGACCGGTTGGCCATCGCACATGGCCGGCGTTACCGCCGACGCGGTGTAAAGGCGATCCATCGCCGGCAGATAGACCACCGCCGCCACCACCCGGCCCCGTTCGGCTACGGCCAGCGAATGGGCGAAATGATCCTCGCCCGCGATGAAGGACCGGGTTCCGTCGATCGGATCGACGATGAAGACACGGTCGGCCGCCTGTCGCGCGGCGCTGTCCTCGCTTTCCTCGGACAGCCAGCCGTAATCGGGGCGCGCGCCCTGAAGCCGGTCGTGCAGCATCCGGTTCACCGCCAGATCGGCCTCGGTTACGGGTCCGGCCCCGTCGCCCTTGTCCCAGACGTCGGGATTGCGCTTCCAGTAGCGCAGCGCGATGGTCCCCGCTTCCAGCGCGGCTTCGGTCAGAAGGGCCAGATCATGCGCCGGCAAGCGTCATCCCCGGAACCAGAAGGCTGGGCACGCGCGTCGCCAGATGCGCCCGCGCGTCATTGGCCGGGACGATCTGCATCAGCATCTGCCGCAGGTTGCCCGCGATGGTGCATTCGTTGACCGGATAGGCGATCTGCCCGCCCTCCACCCAGAACCCCGACGCCCCGCGCGAATAGTCGCCCGTCGTCGGGTTGATGGTGGACCCGATCAGAGACGTGACCAGCAGCCCGGTTCCCATCGCCGCGATCAGGTCGTCGCGGCTGTCGGTCCCTTGCGTCAGGTCGATGTTCGAAGTCGAAGGCGAGGGCGGCGAGGATGTCCCGCGCGAGGCATTGGAGGTGCTTTCCATGCCCAGTTTCCGCGCCGTGGCCAGATCCAGCGTCCAACCGGTCAGAACACCATCTTGAACGATGGCGCGGCGGCGGGTCGGCAGACCCTCGCCATCGAAGGGGCGGCTCGATCCGATCCGGGGGCGATGCGGGTCCTCGATGACAGATAGGCCCCTGGGCAGGATCTGCTGGCCAAGCGCATCCCGCAGCCAGCTTGACCCGCGCGCGATGCTGGCACCGTTCACCGCCGCCAGAAGATGCCCGATCAGCGAACTGGCGATGCGTTCATCGAACAACACCGGATAGACGCCGGTCGCCGGTTTCCGCGCCCCGGCACGTGCCAGCGCCCGTTCGGCGGCCAGCGCGCCCACCTCGGCCGCCGACGGCAGGTCGGCCTGCCACACGCGCGACTCACCGGCCCAGTCCCGTTCCATCGCGGTGCCCTCGCCGGTGAAGGCCACGGCCGAAACCGATCGCGACGTCCGCGCATAGCCCCCGGCAAAGCCGTTGGTGGCCGCAAGGAACATCCGCCGCCGCGAATAGCCCGCCGATGCCTCGACCTGCCGGATGCCCGCCGATGACATCGCCGCATCCTCGGCGGTACGCGCATCGGTTTCCAGCGCCCGCGCCTCGGGTTCGGGGGCAGGGTCGCACAGCGCCAGCGCGTCCAGGTCCCACGCCGTGGCGATCTGTGACGGGTCGGCAAGCCCCGCGTAGGGGTCGACCGGTGCCTCGCGTGCCATCGCGACGGCCCGTTCGGCAAGGTCCGCAATCGTCCGGTCCGAAGTGTCCGAGGCAGAAACGCAGGCCTGCCGCCCGCCGATCAGGACGCGCAGGCCGATTTCCACCGCCTCGGCACGTTCGGCCTGTTCCAGCTTGCCCTGACGGATGTCGATCCCGACCGAGGCACCATCGATGGCCAGCGCATCGGCGGCCTCGGCCCCCGCCTTGCGGGCGGCGGACAAGAGCGCGGCGGTCAGTGTTTCAAGCCTGTCGGTCATCGGCGCCCCAAAATGTTGCTGCGTCTCGCACCTAGTGCGGCTCGCAGGCCAGTGCAAGCCTCAGCCAACGCTCAGGTCGACGGCCCGCATCGCGGCGACCAGCCGGTCATGCGCGCCAAGCGCCAGCGTCTCGAACGCAAGAACACGCTCTTCGGTAAAGAAGCCTTCGGCATCCAGGATGTTGATCGTGCCCAGAACCCGGTCGCCATCGAAGACGGGGATGTTCATCGCGGAATGACATCCCAGGCTGTTGATCAGTTCATGGTCGGGAAAGACATCGGCGAATTCCGCCGTGGTGTTGGCGACAAAGCTTTCGCCCTGCACCAGCACCTGTAGGCTCCATCGATCGTGCTGCAAGGGCTTTGTGCCCGACACCGGATAGGCCTCCGGGGCCGACGACCAGGCCCGGCGCACCACGCCCGCGGCATCGTCCTGCACCGTGATGGTGAACAGCCGGCCCCCCATCGCGGCATGCAGATCGGCAAAGACGATGGCGGGGTCGGTCATCCGGTGGTCCTTTCACAAGAAAGGGCCGCCCGGCAGGTTTGCAGGGCGGCCCGGTTCGCAGGCTCAGCGGCGATTACTGCAGCTGCATGCCATTGGCAAAAAAGCCCTTGTCCTTGAACTCCAGCGTCGAGGTCAGCGTGTCGGTCTCGCCCTCCACGACCTTGGCGAACATGCCCAGCATCATGCGCGCGCCCATCACCTGATCCTCGGGCAGAAGACCCATGGCAACCAGCTTGTCCATCACGCCGTTCACGCCTACGGCCTTGATGTTGATCGTGCCGGTGGGCACGGGCATCCCGCCGAAGGTTTCCAGATCGGAGTTGTCGAAGGTCAGAGCGCCGTCGCCGGTGATCTCGGCGCCGATCGCCTTGATCTGCAACTGCGTCAGGTCAAGCGCGTGCAGTTCGCCCGGCGCGCCCTCGCCCATGGCCTCGGCCTGTGCCGGATCAAGGATATCCGTCGTCATCTTCGCCTTGCCCTTGGTGTCCAGGACCACCGACACCGGATCGCGCGGCAGCTGCGCCGTGGGATCGAACATCCCCCAGATCTCGTCCGAGATGGTCAGGTCGACGATCTTCGTAAGGAAGGCGAAATCGGCGGGTTCATCGGATTTCGACACTGGCATCATGAACTTGAAGGCGCTGTCGGCATAGGCCAGCTTGACCTCGGGGAAGGGCATGTCCGACGACGAAAAGGTCATCTGCGCCCCCTGCGCGCTGGCGCCATAGCCCATCTGCGCCTGGTTCAGGACCACGGTGAAGTCGCCGCCCGTGAAGGTGCCATTGCCCTTGCCGCTTTGCCCGTCGGCGTTGTAATCGAAGCCGAAAGTCGAGGCGCCATAGGTGAAGCCGCCATCAACCGACATGCCCGCCGCCAGCGCCGCCGCAGGGTTGGCCGCATCGTAGTTGGCCGGAAGCGTCGCGTTCGACGTGCCGGTAAGGTTCGCGGCCGCGCCTTCGAACTTCATCACGCCATCGCCTTCGGGTTCGTCGACGTTCATCACGAAGGTCATGCTGTCCGCCTTGAAGGACGAATTCAGCGTCTTGGTATCGGTTCCGGCGAACAGGTAGTTGCCCGCGATCCCGCCAAAGCCGAAATCAAAGGTCATGGCCGGCGCGGTGGCGCCCTCTTCGGTGCCGGTCAGGGTGATCTTCATCTGCGGGCCGGTGAAGTCATACCGCATCTCGCCCGGCGCGCCCGAGGCGATGATCTCCAGCCCCGGCTGGCTGATCTGCATCGCCATGTTGACGGCCTTCGCCTCGCCCTCGACCGGGGGCACGGCCATCTCGACCGGCACCTGTTCGGACATCTTCACCAGAACCGACCCGTCGCCCCGGTCCTGGAACGAGATTTCGTCGATATTGACGGTCGCCGACGCGCCCTCTTCGGTGGCGATCATCTTCACGCCCGACACGACCAGCGTATCGCCCGACCGGTTTTCCCCACCCACCTCAAGCGTCTGGCCATAGGCCTTGATCAGGCCCTGCCAATCTTCCCAGACCTGTTCGGGGGTCACGTCGGCCAAAGCCGAATGGCCGGCGACCAGCGCGATCACCGCCGTCGAAGCCGCGAGTTTCCATTGGGACATAACAAATCATCCTTTCGTAATCGATGCCTCAGCATCAGTCCAAGGCACGGCGCGGTCAAGGGATTCCGCGCAGTCCGCGGATGGGGTAACAAGGTTTGAACCGGGACGAAAGCAGGGGTCGGACATGAACGGAAAGGTGATCGCAATTACCGGCGCAAGCCGGGGGATCGGCGCGGCCGCCGCCCGGCTTTTTGCAGCGCAGGGCGCCCGTGTGGCGCTGATCGCGCGCAGCGGCCATGACATCGCCGCCCTCGCCGAAGAAATCGGAAACGGCGCGATGGCCCTGACCTGCGACGTGGCCGACTGGGTATCGGTGCAGGCTGCGGCCGAAACGGTCATGGCGCGCTGCGGCCGTCTTGATGTCTGGATCGGGAACGCCGGCGTGATCGACCCGATCGCCCGCCTGACCGAGGCCGACCCCGCCGAATGGGCGCGGTCGATCCAGATCAACCTGACCGGCGTCTTCAACGGCATGCGCGCGGCCATCCCCTTGATGAAACGGCAGGGCGGGGGGACGGTGATCACCGTATCCTCCGGCGCGGCGCACAACCCCCTGGAAGGATGGAGCGCCTATTGCGCCGGAAAGGCCGGGGCGGCGATGCTGACCCGCAGCGCGCATCTGGAAGAGGCGTCGAACGGCCTGCGCGTCATGGGCCTGTCGCCCGGCACCGTTGCGACCGAGATGCAGGTCAAGATCAAGGCCAGCGGCATCAACCCCGTCAGCCAGCTCGACCCTTCGGTGCACATTCCCGCCGAATGGCCGGCGCGGGCGCTTCACTGGATGTGCAGCCCGGATGCCGACGAATTCCTGGGGCAGGAAATCTCGTTGCGGGACGAGGCCATCCGCCGCCGCGTGGGGCTGATCGCATGATCGGGGTGCAGGTCGATGAGGGCGTGTGGACGCTGACCCTGAACCGGCCGGACAAGGCCAATTCCCTGACCCGCACCATGCTCGAGGATCTGGATGATGCCGTGGCGCACGCGCATGCGGCCAGCGCCCGCGTGCTGGTGCTGACCGGGGTGGGCAAGGTGTTTTCCGCCGGCGCCGACCTGGACGAGGCGCGCGCCGGCCTCGCCACCGATGGCGTCTGGGAACGGCTGTCGGGCCGGATCGCGGCCCTGCCCTGCCTGACCATCGCCGCGCTGAACGGGACGCTGGCGGGCGGCGCGATGGGTATGGCGCTGGCCTGCGACCTGCGCATCGCAGTGCCCACGGCCCGGTTCTTCTATCCGGTGATGAAACTGGGCTTCCTGCCGCAGCCATCGGACCCCGGTCGCCTTGTGGCGCTGGTCGGGCCCGCCCGCGCAAGGATGATCCTGATGGCAGGCGCCCGCGCCACCGCCGAAGAGGCGCTGGCCTGGGGCCTGATCGACCGGATCGTGGAACCGCAGGACCTGATGGCCGAAACCGCCACCCTCGCCGCCGACGCAAGGGGCGCCACGGCGGATCATGTGGCGGCGATCAAGGCGATGACCGCCGCCCGCTGATCGTCACTTCTTTTTCGGCGGGACGAACCGTTTGGAGGTGTCGCGCGCGTCGGCCTTGGGGCGCGCCGGTTTGGCGGCGGCTGCCGGCTTGGCCCCGAACTTGCCCGCGGGCTTGCCAAAGGGCTTGCCGCCCGGCTTGCCAGCGCTGCCCGATGCGGGCTTGCCATAGGGTTTGCCCTCGGGCTTGGGCCTGTCGCCGTGGCTCTTGAAGCCGCCGGACCGCGCCGGGCGGGCGTCGGCGCCTTCGGCGCGCGGCGGACGGTCGCCATGGGGCTTGTCGCCGTGGCTCTTGAAGCCGGAGGACCGGGCCGGGCGATCCTCGGCCCCGCCGTGCGACTTGTAGCCGGCGGAACGCGCGGGCTTCCCGGCGCCGCCGCCGTGGCTCTTGAACCCGGCCGAACGTGGCGCGGGGTTGGCCGCACGGTCGCGGTCATCGGGCGTCCAGCGCGGCTTGCGCGGGGCGGGCGCATCGCCCTCGGCGCGGCGCGGGGGACGCGGCGCATCCTCGCCACGCGGGGCGCGCGGCGTCCAGCCGCCTTCGTCGCGCGGCTTTCTGGGGCGCGGGGCCTCCTCAGCCACGGCGCGGGGCTTGCGCGGTGCGCGGTCTTCGCCGGCATCCTCCTTGCGCGCCCAGGGTTTGCGCGGCGCTTCGGCCTGTGCATCGCGGCGCGGGCGCGGCGCTTCGGAGGCATCCTCGTCGACAAAGCGCGGCGGCTTGGCCGAACGATAGGCGGGACGCTCCTCGCGCGGCCTGTCGTCGCGAGGGCGATCCTCGCGCGGGGCACGGGCGGGGCGCGGGGCGGCACCGTCGCGCGGCGCGGCCGGGCGACGGTCCGGGCGGGCACCGCTGCGCGGCGCACCGCGTTCGGGGCGCGCCAGATCGGGCTCGTCGTCCATCGGCTCCATCAGGATACCGTTCTCAAGCTCGATCCCGTCGGCGAAGCGTTCCGCCGCCTTGGTCGCAATCTGCACGAAGGTCCGTTCCTGCTGCACCCGGATCGCGCCGATATCATTGCGGGTGATCCCGCCCGCGTCGCAGATCTTGGGCAGAAGCCAGCGCGCCTCGGCCCGGCCGGTATGGCCCACCGACAGCACGAACCAGCGGCTTGCGCCGAATTCGGTGCGCGGCCGGGGTTCGGCCGGGGCCGGTCCGGGCGAGACGTCATCCCGCAGCACCTCGGGCGCTGACCGCCCCTGCCGCCACAGCCGCACGAAGGCCGCCGCCACCTGTTCGGGGCCGTAACGGTCCAGCAGGTCCACCGCCAGCGCCTCTTCGTCGCCGGGTGCATCGGCCAGCGCGGGATGATCCAGCATCCGCGCGTCCTCGCGTTCCTGCACCTGATCGGCCGAGGGCGGCTGGCCCCATTCGGCCACCACCTTCGCGCCCTGAAGCAGGCGATGCGCCTTCTTGTATTCGGACCCGGCGACGATCAGGGCCGAAACGCCCTTCTGCCCCGCGCGCCCGGTCCGGCCGGAGCGGTGCAGAAGGGTTTCGGAATTCGACGGCAGATCGGCATGGATCACCAGTTCCAGCCCCGGCAGGTCGATCCCGCGGGCGGCGACGTCGGTCGCGATGCAGACCCGCGCGCGCCCATCACGCAGCGCCTGAAGCGCGTGCATCCGTTCCGATTGCGACAGCTCGCCCGAAAGGGCCACGGCCTGAAAGCCCCGGTTGCCCATCCGCGCCAGCAGGTGATTGACCGCCGTGCGCGTCTTGCAGAAGACGATCGCGGTCTGCGCATCGTAGAAGCGCAGCACGTTGAAGATCGCACCTTCGCGGTCGCGCGGCGAGACCGACAGCGCGCGGTATTCGATATCGGCGTGCTGGGTCGCCTCGCCCTTCACCTCGATCCGCTGCGCGTCGCGCTGGAAGGTTTCGGCCAGCTTGGCGATCTCTTTCGGCACCGTGGCCGAGAACATCAGCGTGCGGCGGCCTTCCGGCGCGGCCGAAAGGATGAATTCCAGATCCTCGGCAAAGCCCAGATCCAGCATCTCGTCCGCCTCGTCCAGCACGACGGCGCGCGCCTCGGACAGATCGAGCGAACCGCGTTCGATATGGTCGCGCAAACGGCCCGGTGTGCCGACGACGATATGCGCGCCACGTTCCAATGCCCGGCGTTCGGTGCGATAATCCATTCCGCCCACGCAGGTGGCGATCTGCGCGCCTGCATTGGCGTAAAGCCAACCCAGTTCGCGCGCCACCTGCTGCGCCAGTTCGCGCGTCGGCGCGATGATCAGCGCGATTGGCTTGTCGGCGGGCAGAAGCGCATCGATCCCGCCCAGGATCTCGCCCGCGACGGCAAGCCCGAAGGCCACCGTCTTGCCCGATCCGGTCTGCGCCGAAACCAGCAGGTCGCGTCCCGCGATCTCGGGGGCCAGCATCGCCTGCTGCACGGGGGTGAGGCTGGCATAGCCCCGGTCGGAAAGGGCCGCAGCCAGAGGCGCGGCAATCGTCGTCATGTCAGTCATGGTCCAAGCCTGATGGGGGGCGGTGGCGGCCTTCGGCCGGGCGCCCGTATGGTGCCCCCTCATCCCGTGTCGCGGCAGGGCCTCCCTGCCCGTGCCACCCCTGGAACCGCAGGGCGAAGCGTGGGCGATACAGGAAAAGGCCGGGGTTGTATAGGGGGAAGGCCGGAAGCCTGGCCCGAAGTTTGGCCGCGATGGTTGACCGCGTGGCGGCGTGCCTGCCGCTTTACCCGACGGCGCGGGCGGCCGTCACACCGGCCCAAGCGGAAATCGCCGTGACCGTCGTGCCCCAGACCATGTCGATCGCGACCATCGAGGGATGCCAGTCGCGCATCACGGCCCAGCTTGTCAGCTCATAGGTCCCGTAGGCGACAAGCCCCAGGACCGCGCCGTTGACCAATGCCGAGGTCGTGCTGGCCTCGCGCAGGGCAGGAAGGCTTACGAACCACATCACCCCCAGCATGTAGACCAGGTAGAACCCCACCGCCGCGGGCAGGCGGAACCCGTCGGGATAAAGCTGATCGCCCAGATGGCTGGCAAAAAGCGGTTGCAGCACATTGCGCAGCATGACCGCATCGGCAGCCAGAAAGACAAGCGAGGTGACGACGAAGGCGATGACGGCCTGCATGGGATGCCCTTTCCTTTGTCGGGGATACGGCCCGGCGTCAGGCCCGGATCACACCGCGGGCGCACCAATCGTCGAATTCTGCCAGGACCGCCTCGGCAAAGGCCGCATCGTTGATGTGGGCGTCGATCTCGACAAGCCGTGCCGTGGCCGGGCAGACCGCGCGGATTTCCTCGCAGAAGGCGGCAAGCCCGCCTGCATCATGCAAGGGCGCGCCGGGGCGGTCCCATTCGTTGCAGCCCTGCGTCGGCAGGAACAGCGTGACCGGCCCGGTGGCACCGGCCAGCTTCGCCGCGATCTCGCGCGCCACCATCCGCCTTTCTTCCGCCCCCAGAAGATAGGACGACAGAAGCCGGTTGTGCGCATGAGCAGGATGGTCGCGGAAGCGGTCCGGCGGGGCGTGCCAGCCGACCACGTCCAGCAGGTCGTAGCAACCCGGCGCCACCATCTGCGGGATGCCCTGCGCCCCGGCGGTCGTCATCCGGTCAGGACCGGCGGTGATCGCCGAGCCGAACAGGTGGTTGGCCACCTCCTGCGGGGCGAAATCCATCACCGCTGCAAAGGCGCCTTCGGCGGCGAGGCTTTCGAAGGCGCGCCCGCCCATGCCGGTGGCGTGAAACACCGCCACCTCGAACCCGCGCGCCTCAAGCGCGGGCTTCAGCGCCACCATATAGCGCAGCACGGTCTTGCCGAAGCTGGTCATGCCGATCAGTGGGCGGTCGCGGGTGGGCGGCTCCACCGCGCGCACGGCCCCGAGAACCGCGCCCGCCGCCTGGCTGAGCGAGGCCTTGCAGACCGAGTTCAGCCCGTAGAGCCCGCCCGCCCAAAGGATCATCTGGATATCGGCCGCCAGCCGTTCGGGCGGGATCATGGGCGAGAAGCTGACGGTCGAGACGACGTATTTCGGCACCCCCATCGGCAGCGCGGCGCACAGGTCAAGCGCAAGGTCGGTGCCCATCGTGCCCCCCAGCACGATCACCCCGTCGAAGCGCCCCGCCTGGAACCATTGCCGCGCCAGCCGCGCCGCGCCGGTGGCCATGATCTGCATGGCGGTGTTTTCATCCTCGGCCGCGATCGCCGCGGCAATCGACGATCCGGCCGCCGCCGCGACATCGTGCTTGGAGATGTCGGTGGGCGCCTTCGGTTCGCCCAGGACGGACACGTCCATGGTGACGACCTCGCCGGCCTGCGCGCGGATGCGTCGGGCCAGGTAGGTCAGTTCATCGTCCTTGGTGTCATAGGTGCCGACAACGAGGATGCGGTTTCCCATCGGATTGACCTTTGCTTGGGTGGCGGGCGCCGGGGGCCTTGCCCCCGGACCCCCAGGGTATTTGCATCAGGTTGAAGAGGTCAAAGCTGGATCCAGGCGGTCTTCAGGTCGGTGTACTTGTCCAGCGCGTGCAAAGACTTGTCATGCCCGTTGCCGGATTGCCTGACGCCGCCCAGGGGCACGGTGATGTCGGCCCCGCCGTAGGTGTTGACATGGACCACACCGGCGCGGATGGCCCGCACCATGCGGTGCGCGCGCGACAGGTTCGCGGTCCAGACCCCGGCGGCAAGGCCGTAGTCGGTGGCATTGGCAAGGCGGACGGCCTCGGCCTCGTCGGTGAAGGGGGTGACGGCCAGCACGGGGCCAAAGACCTCTTCGCGGAACAGACGGTGCGCGGGGGCGACATCGGCGACCACGGTCGGCGCCATGTAGTAGCCGCCGGTGTCCGCCAGCACCCGTTCGCCGCCGGTCACGACACGACCGCCTTCGGCGCGGGCATCCCGCACGAAGCGAAGGTTGCCCTGCAACTGCCCGTCCGAGTTCACCGCGCCGACCTGGGTGGCCAGCGACAGCGGATTTCCCACGCGCATCGCCCCGGTCGCGGCGACGAGTTCGGCCAGGAAGGGCTCTTGCACCGATGCCTCGACCAGAAGGCGCGAGCCTGCCACGCAGACCTGCCCGGCATTGCGGAAGATCGCCGTCGCGGCGGCGCGGGCGGCGGCGGCAAGATCGGGCGCATCGGCGAAAACGATGTTGGGAGACTTGCCGCCCAGTTCCAGATAGCAGCGTTTCAGGTTCGATCTGGCTGAATATTCCAGCAGCCTGCGCCCCGTCGCCCCGGAGCCGGTGAACACCAGCACATCGACATCCCGCGACAGGGCCAGCGCCTCGCCGGTGATGTGGCCCGGGCCAGTGACCACATTCAGAACGCCGGGCGGAAGCCCCGCCTCAAGCGCGAGATCGGCCAGCCTCAGCAGGGTGAGCGAGGCGGTCTCGGCCGGTTTCAGCACCACGGAATTGCCCATGGCCAAGGCGGGTGCCACCTTCCATGCGCCGATCATCAGGGGAAAGTTCCAGGGCACGATGGCCCCGACCACACCCACCGGTTCGCGATGGACGAGGCCAAGGACACCGGCGGCGGTGGGGGCGATTTCGCCCGTCACCTTGTCGATCGCCTCGGCGTAATAGCGGAAGGTCGCGGCGGCGCTGCCGGGTTCGGCCTTCAGCGCCATGGAAATTTCGGTTCCGTTGTCGCGCACGCCCAGTACCGCAAGCTCCAGCGCATGCGCGTCGATCAGATCGGCAAGCCGCATCAGCACCGCCTTTCGCGCGGCAGGCGGCTGGCGCGACCAGCGGCCATCCTCGAAGGCGGCGCGCGCGGCGGCAACGGCGCGGTCCACATCCGCGGCACCGGCGGTCGCGATCGTGGTCAGCACCCGGCCATCGATGGGCGAGATCACCTCGGCCTCGCCGCCTTCGCCCGCCACATGGCGGCCCCCGATCTGAAGGCGGCCCGGCGGCACCGGCGCACGCGCGAGCGTATCGATGCGGGTCTGAAGGTCGTCCGTGCTATTGGTCATTGATCTGCCAGTCTTCGCGGGCGCGGCGGCGGTTCTTCAGCTCTGCGCGCAGGGTGAAAAGGATCAGGATCGCCAGCGCGGCCACCAGTATGGCCGAGATCGGCCGCGTCACGAAGATCGAGAAATCGCCGTTCGCGCCGCCAAGGGCCTGGCGCATCCGGCCCTCGACGATCGGCCCCATCACGAGGCCCAGCATGATCGGTGTAAGCGGCCAGCGGTGGCTGCGCAGGATATAGCCCAGAAGCCCGAAGACCATCGCGATCGCGCAATCCGAGAAATTGTAGTTCGAGGCATAGGTGCCGATCAGCGACAGGGTCAGGATCAACACCCCGAGAAAGCGCCTGTCGACCGTCGCCGCGCGCGCGATCCACCGCGTCGCGAACAGCAGGAAGACGATGATGACGACGTTCATCAGAAGCAGCGTCCAGTAGAGCCCCGCCACGAACTCGGGCCGGTTCAGGAACAGGTCCGGGCCGGGAATGACGTTGTGGACCAGAAAAACCGCCAGCATCATCGCGGTCAGTTCCTCGCCCGGGATGCCAAGCGCCAGCATCGGGATCAGGGCGGCGGGGGGCACCGCATTGTTGGTGGCCTCGGACACGATGATGCCCTCGGGCGCGCCCTTGCCGAAAAGATGCCCCTCGCGGCTGAACTTGCGCGCCCAGACGTAATTGACCTGCTGGGCCAGAAACTCGCCCACCCCCGGCATGATGCCGATCACGATGCCTACGCCGGACGATCCGAACAGCGTTCGCGGATAGCGGAAGACCTCGGCAAAACCCTGAAAGAAGCGACCGCCCAGCTGTGCGGGGGCCGCCGCGTGGCTGCGCGAGGAAAGCTGCACCAGCGCCTCGGACATGGCGAACAATCCGATCACCAGCGGCACCAAGGGTATCCCCGATATGAGCGAGGGGATGCCGAAGGTATAGCGCTGCGTGGAATAGGCGGTTTCGATGCCGATCGTGGCGAGGAACAGCCCGAAGGCCAGCGCCGCCGTCGCCTCGGCCCTGCGCCCGCTATGACCAATGATAACCAGCACCAGCGCCGAGATGGCCAACATCGCGAATTCGGCCGAGCCGAAGTTGCTGGCGATCCGCGCCAGCGGCTGCGTCATCACCATCAGCGCCAGCACCGCCAGAACGCCCCCCACGAAGGACGAGGAATAGGCCAGCGACATCGCCCGCCGCGCCTCGCCGCGTTCGACGAAGGGACGCGCCTCCATCGCGGTCAGGACCGCCACGGGCGAGCCCGGCGTGTTGATCAGCACGGCGGGAATGGCCGATCCGTAGGCCGACCCACAATAGACGCCCAGAAGCAGGGTCATCCCCGTCAGCGGATCCATCGCAAAGGTGGTGGGCAAGAGGATCGAGATCGTGACCGCAGCGCCCGCGCCCGGGATCGCCCCGACGACGACGCCAAGGATCGCGCCAATGACCATCACGGCGATCACTGCGGGATCGGACAGTTGCGCAAGGCCGGTCAGCAGGAAATCCATCGCCCCGCCCCCATCAGAACCAGCGGATCAGGGCGGTGCGCATCCCGCCCGGCATCAGGTCATAAAGCGCGGGCGCGGGCATCCATACCCCCAGCCCGACGCGGAAGATCAGCACAAGCGCAAGCGCGGTCAGCGCCCCGGCCAGCATCCAGCGCCCGCCCCGCAGGCCCACGCGCCACATGAGGCCGGTCACGAAAACCAGCGTTGCCGGGAAATAGCCGATCAGCTTCAGCGACCACAGGTAGGCGGCGAAATAGGCCAGAAACTCCACCGGGCGCAGCCACGCGATCACGCGCGCCCGTGCCTCGGCCCATTCGGCGGGCGTGGCCGGGCTGCGCCTGAGGCTTGCGATCTCTTTCCACAGCGTCAGCGCGTTGGCCAGAACCAGCACCGTCAGCGCGACGCCGGGGGCAAGCGCCGGGCGCGTCCACCATCCGGCCTGTGCCGGCCCGGTCCGGGTCGCAACGAAGATGGTCAGCAGAAGCGCCAGTGACAGCGCCGCAAAGATCAGCGTGAGCAGCAGGCTTTCCAGCCGGTTCGTCTGTTCGTCGGGTTCGGGCATGGCTTTCCCGGTTCGGCGCGGCAGGGGCGCGGCGGCAGGATGCGGCGGAGGAGGCGGCGCGGGCAGGATAGGCCGCGCCGCCCGTGCAAAGAGGCGGGGCCTATTCGGTCACGCCCAAGGCTTCGCGCACGCCCATCAGCATCTGCATGTCGCTGGCGATCTGCGCGGCGCTGTCCTCGGCGCCCTTCCAGTAGACCAGCGCACCGGTCGTGCTGGCGATCTCCTGCGCGGCGTCGGATGCGATCACGGTCTGCGCGACGGCGGCGATCTTGTCCTTCACCTCCTGCGGGGTGCCCTTTGGAACGAACAGCCCGTTCCACAGCGTGACATCAAGGCCGGGCACCACTTCGCCCAGGGTCGGGACATCCGGGGTGATGGCGGTGCGTTCGTTGGTGATCGTCGCAAGCACCTTCAGATCGCCGAGGCAGGACAGGACAAGCTGTGCGGTAGTGTTGATGACATCGGCATCGCCATTCGACAGGGTCGAACAATCGACCGCGTCAAAGGCGGCTTCGGCGCTGAACTTGCCACCCAGATCCGCCATCGCCTTGAAGGTCAGCAGCGTCGGTTCAAGACCATAGCCGAAATGGCCCAGGCGCACGTCATTGGCCTTCGAATGTTCCGCCAGTTCCTGCATCGTCGAATAGGGCGCATCCGCCTTCGTCGCGATGAGGAACGGATAGGTCAGGAAGATCCCCACCGGTTCCAGCGCGTCCGGGGCGATCTGCGCATCCGCGCCCATCGTCTTGATCGTGGGAATCCCCACGACGAAAGAGCCGACGGTATAGCCGTCAGGCGCCGCCGTGGCCACCTCGACACCGCCCACGACACCGCCGCCGCCGGGCTTGTTCACCACCGCGGCCGGCACGCCGGTCTGGTTCTGCATTTCTTCCGCGATCATCCGCGTCAGCACGTCCTCCAGATCGCCGGGCGGCCAAGGCACGATGAAGGTCACGGGCTTTTCGGGGTATTCGGCCATTGCCGTGCCGGTCATGGCGGCCAGCGCAAGCCCCGCGGCTGCGCCCAGAAGGTGCATCTTTTTCATTCGCGACTCCCTGTTGTGATTGGTTCATTATTTGAACCATTGGTTTTAATTTAGATTGACAGCGCCCGTGCCGATCTGTCAACAAAAATGACAGGGCGCCCGGCAACAGGAATGGCGCCGCCAGAAGGAAAGGCCGCATATCCGATGGGCACAGTCGCCAAGGCCCTGCAATTGTTGACGCTTTTCGATCGGGCAAGGCCCCGGATCGGGCTGAGCGAACTTGCGCGGCTGTCGGGGGTGAACAAGGCCACCTGTCACCGCCTGATGTCAGAGCTTCAGGACTTCGGGCTTGTGGAACAGCTTGAAGGGTCGCGCGAATACAGGATCGGGCCGGCCGTCCTGCGGCTGGCGGTGTTGCGCGAATCGACCGTGCCACTGCGCGAGGCGGCACTTCCGGTGCTGCAATCCATCGCCCATGCCACGGGCGAGACGACGCATATGTCGGCCTATGCGGGGGGCGAGCTGATCACCCTGGCCTTCGCCTACAGCCCCGCCCACGGCATGAAGGTGATGATGGAGGATGCCGACCGCCTGCCCCTGCACGCCACCTCGTCCGGTCACGCGGTTCTGGCCCAACTGACCGATGCCGAACGGCAGGGGATCCTGGGTGGCGCGCTTCGCCGCCTGACGGCGGAAACCCCGACCGACCGCGCGGCGCTGGATGCACGGCTCGCCGAGGTGCGCCGGAACGGATTTGCCGAGACCGTCGGCACATTCGAGGCGGATGTGCACAGCCTGGCGGTCCCGCTGTTCGGCCAGTCGGGCCGGTGCACGGGGGCGCTTGCGGTGGCGGCCCCGGCCGCGCGGATGACGCCGGACCTGCGCCAGACGATCCAGCGCCACCTGACTGATGGCGCGCGGCGGATGACCGCACTCGCGGGCGGGACCCTGCCCGCCGATCTTGCGGCGATCTGGCAGGCCGCCGGATGGGCAGGTGCCGAAGACGGCAGCCGGAACGACCGGGCCATGGAAACGGGCGGGCCATGAAAGAGGACAGGCCATGAAAGAGGACAGGCCATGAAAGAGGACGGGCCATGAAAGACGAAAACTTCCTGAAGGCGAACAACGCGCGCAGCCTCTGGCATCCGATGACCGCGCCGGCCGACAGCCTTTCGACCCCGCCGACGATCGTCACCGGGGCCAGCGGCGTGCGCATCCGCGACATCGACGGGCACGAGGTGGTCGATGCGGTCGGCGGGCTGTGGAATGTCAACCTCGGCTATTCCTGCCAGCCGGTGAAGGACGCTATCGCCAGCCAGCTTGAGGCGCTGCCCTATTATTCGATCTTCCGCGGCACCTCGAACGACAAGGTGATCGAACTGGCCGAGGATCTGCGCGATTTCTTTGCCCCCGACGGGCTGGAACGCGCCTTCTTCACCTCGGGCGGGTCGGACAGCGTGGAAACCGCGCTGCGGCTGGCGCGGCAGTATCACAAGATCCGCGGCGAGGCCGGCCGGGTGAAGTACCTCAGCCTGAAGAAGGGCTATCACGGCACCCATACGGGCGGAGCCAGCGTGAACGGCAACGCCAATTTCCGCACGGCCTATGAACCGCTCCTGCCCGGCTGCCACCACATCCCGGCGCCCTACACCTACCGCAACCCTTTCAACGAAACCGATCCGGCGCGGCTGGCCCAGCTGTGCCTTCAGGCACTGGAGGATGAAATCGCCTTCCAGGGCGCGGGCACCATCGCCGCCTTCATCATGGAGCCGATCCTTGGCGCGGGCGGCGTGATCCCGCCGCACCCGTCCTTCATGCCCGGAGTCGAGGCGATTTGCCGAAAGAACGGGATTCTGCTCATTGCCGACGAGGTGATCACCGCCTTCGGTCGCACGGGTGCATGGACGGGCAGCAGGCTCTGGGGCGTGAAGCCCGATTTCGCCTGCACGGCCAAGGCCATCACCAACGGATATTTCCCGTTCGGCGCGGTCATGATCTCGGGCGCGGTGGCCGAGGTCTTTGAACGCGACGCCACGGGCAAGGCCGCGATCGGCCACGGCTATACCTATTCCGGCCACCCCGTCGGCGCGGCGGCGGCCATCGCCTGCCTTGCCGAAACCCGCCGCCTGAACGTCACGGACAATGCGGCGGCGCGGGGGGCGGAACTGTTCGACGGGCTGAAAGCGCTTCAGGCGCGCCACGCCGTCATCGGAGATGTGCGCGGCGGGCACGGCCTGATGTGCGCGCTGGAACTGGTGGCCGACCGCGCCACCAAGGCCCCCGCCGACAAGGCGACGACGGCCCGCGTTCAGGAAACCGCCTACCGGGCCGGGGCGATGGTGCGCGTTTCGGGGCCGAATATCATCCTGTCGCCGCCGCTGGTTCTGACCTCGGCCGATGTGCAGACGATCCTGACCGCGCTGGATGCCGGTTTCGCGGCCCTCTGACGGCGCGGCGCTTTACTTCCCGGCCCGCGGCGTTCAAAGAAAGCCCGACGGATCAACCGGAGCGGCGGACATGGCAGCAAAGCACTGCCTCATGGTGGGCGCGGGCCTGAGCGGGGCGGTGATCGGCCGTGCACTGGCCGAGACTGGCCATCGTATCGATGTGATCGATGCGCGCGCCCATGTCGCGGGCAACTGCCACACCGAACGCGACGCGGAAACCGGGGTCATGGTCCATGTCTATGGCCCGCACATCTTCCACACCGACGATGCCGAGGTCTGGGCCTATGTGAACCGGTTCATGCCGTTCCGGCCCTTCGTCAACCGGGTGAAGGCCACCACCGGCGGCGCCGTCTATTCGCTGCCCGTGAACCTGCACACGATCAACCAGTTCTTCGGCCGGACGTTGCGCCCCGACGAGGCGCGCGCCTTCATCGAAGCCCGCGCCGACCTGTCGATCGCCGATCCGCAAAGCTTCGAGGAACAGGCGCTGCGCTTTGTCGGGCCAGAACTTTATGCCGCCTTCTTTAAGGGCTACACGACCAAGCAGTGGGGCTGCTCACCGCGCGACCTGCCCGCCTCGATCCTGAAGCGCCTGCCGGTGCGGTTCAGCTATGACGACAACTATTTCTCGCACCGCTTCCAGGGGATGCCCGAAGGCGGCTACACCGCGATGGTCGAGTCGATCCTCGATCATCCGAACATCGCCGTGACGCTTGGCCATGAAGTCCGGCGCGAGGACGCGGCGGGCTATGACCATGTGTTCTATTCCGGACCGCTGGACGGATGGTTCGGTCATGATCTGGGGCGGCTTGGCTATCGCACGCTGGATTTCGAACGCTTCACCGCGAACGGTGACTGGCAGGGCTGCGCGGTGATGAACTATTGCGACGAAACCGTGCCCTATACCCGCATCACCGAACACAAGCATTTCTCGCCCTGGGAAACGCATGAGGCATCGGTGCTCTATCGGGAATATTCCCGCGCCTGCGGCCCCGAAGACATTCCCTATTACCCGATCCGCCTGATCGACGAGAAAGAACTTTTGCGCCGCTACATCGCCCGCGCCGGGGCGGAACGGGGCGTCACTTTTGTCGGGCGGCTGGGAACCTACCGTTATCTCGACATGGACGTGACCATTCGCGAGGCGCTGGATTGCGCGCAGCGCGCGCTTGGGGCATGGGAACGCGGTGATCCCCTGCCCGCCTTTTCCGCCCCGCCGATCTGAGACACCGATGACCGATCCCCAATCCCGCGCCTCGATCTGCGCCATCGTCGTGACCTTCAACCGGCTGGAGAAGTTCCAGCGCACGCTGCTGCGGCTTCTGGACGAACCGGTGGATCATGTCCTGGTGATCGAGAACGGATCGACGGACGGCACGCGCGAGTGGCTGCGCGGCCTGACGCATGACCGGCTGACCGTTCTGGAACAGGCCGAAAACGGCGGCGGCGCGATGGGGTTCGAGGTGGGCATGCGCGAAGCCACGCGCCGTTTCGATCCCGACTGGCATCTGGTGATGGATGATGACGCGCGCCCGATGCCGGGGGCGATCGCGGCCTTTCGCGCCACGCTGCCACGGCCCGAGGGATCGGTGCTTGCCGCGGTGCATTTCCCCGACGGCGCGATCTGCGACATGAACCGCCCCTGGCGCAATCCGTTCTGGCACCTGTCGACCTTCACCGACACGTTCCTGAAACTGGGCGGTCGCAAGGCGTTCCACATTCCCGACGTGGCCTATCGCGCCGATGCGCCGCTGCCTGTCGACGGCGGTTCCTTCGTGGGCCAGTTCATCCCCCGCGCCGCGGTCGCAGCCTGCGGCTATCCCGACGGGCGGATGTTCATCTATGGCGACGACGTCCATTACACGCTGCGCCTGGCCAAGGCCGGTTTTCCGAACGTCTTCGACCCGCGGATCACCTTCGAACATGAATGCGCCACGGCCCTGCACGGGGCGGCGATGCGCCCGTTCTGGAAGACCTACTACCACCACCGCAACCTGTTCATGGTCTACCGACTGGCGGCGGGCCCGGTCCTGTTCTGGCCGATCCTGCTTGCGCTGCTGCCACGGTGGCTGCGCAAGGGGGCCGAGCTTTCGGGTGACGAACGCATGCGCTATCGCACCCTTGTCCGGCTTGGCATCCGCGATGCGCTGACCGGGAACCTGTCGCGCAGGCACCCCGAGATCCTGGAATTGTCGGGCGAGGGGCGGGCCTGATCCGCGGCGCTCAGCGCAGCCGCTTGCCCGCCGCATCGAAGTGGAACAGATGCGCCGCATCGAAATCCACCCCGATGTCGGCATCCACATCGTAATTGTGTTCGCCGAACATCCGCACCGTCAGCATCCCGTGCTGCACGGTGGTGACGTAAACCAGCGTCTCGCCCCCAAGACGTTCCACATGGTTGACCCGGCCCCGGATCTGCCCGCCACCGGGATGCAGCGTCAGGTGTTCGGGCCGGATGCCCACCGTTTCCGATGACAGGCCCAGCAAGCCCGATTTCAGGAAGTTCATCTGCGGGCTGCCGATGAACCCCGCAACGAAGGTGTTGTCGGGATCGTTGTAAAGGTCCATCGGCCGGCCGACCTGTTCCACAAGACCGGCGCGCAGCACGACGATCTTGTCGGCCAGTGTCATCGCCTCGACCTGGTCATGGGTGACATAGATCGTGGTTGCATTAAGCTCGCGGTGCAGGCGCGCGATCTCGATCCGGGTCGCCACCCGCAGGGCGGCGTCAAGGTTCGAGAGCGGTTCGTCGAACAGAAACAGCTTGGGCCGCCGCACGATCGCCCGCCCGATCGCCACCCGCTGACGCTGCCCGCCCGACAGTTCCGCCGGGCGCCGGTCCATCAGCGGCTGAAGCGACAGCATCGCCGCCGCCTTGTCGGTCGCGGCGATGATCTCGGCGCGCGCGACCCCCGCCTGCTTCAGCGCAAGACCCATGTTGTCGCGCACTGTCAGATGCGGGTAAAGCGCATAGGTCTGGAACACCATCGCGATCTCGCGCTTGGCTGGCGCAAGGTCGTTGATCCGCGCCCCGTCAAGGATCACGTCGCCGCTTGTCACATCCTCAAGCCCTGCGATCATCCGCAAAAGCGTGGACTTGCCGCAGCCCGAGGGACCGACGAACACGCAGAACTCGCCCTCGCTGACCTCCAGGCTCACGCCCTTGATGACATCGGTCTTGCCGAAGGACTTGGTGACATTGGAAAGGGTCAGTGCGCCCACGGGGCTCTCCTCACGCTGTTACGGGCCTTACAGTTTCACGGGCTGGCCGCTGCGCACGCTTTCATCGGCGGCAAGGCAGACGGCAAGCGACCGGACCGCATCGGTCATGTGGCGCGACAGGTCGATGTCTTCCAGAATGGCGCGGGCCATGAACGCCTGTTCGCGGTCGCACAACTGCTGATGGCCCGGCTCATCAGCCATCGACAGATCCTCGTCGCCCCGCCCCACCCGGTGAACCCGCAGCGTGGATGTTTTCGTGTGCGTGTCGATATCGTCCGAGCGCGCGGTTTCCGGCATCCGGATCGACACCGCCCCTTTCGGGCTGACCACATCCTTCACGAAGAACGCCGTATCGCTCATCATCGGGCCCCAGCCCGCCTCGTACCAGCCCACCGAACCATCGGCGAAGATCACCTGGAAATGCCCGTAATTGTACATGTCGGGGCCGATCTCCTCCGACAGGCGCAGGCCCATGCCGCGCACCTCGACCGGGGCGGCGTCGGTGATCTGGCACATCACGTCCACGTAATGCACGCCACAATCCACGATCGGTGGCGTGGTCTGCATCAGCGCCTTGTGCACCTCCCAAGTCGGGCCGCTCGATTGCTGGTTCAGGTTCAGGCGGAACACATAGGGCCCGCCCAGATCCCGCGCCTCGGCGATCAGGCGCTGCCAGCTCGGATGGTGGCGCAGGATGTATCCCACCACCAGCTTGCGCTTCAGCCGGCGGGCCGTTTCCACCACCCGTTCGGCATCGGCCACGGTGGTGGCCAGCGGCTTTTCGACAAAGACATGCGCGCCCGCCTCCATCGCCGCGACCGCATATTCGGCATGGCTGTCGGAATAGGTGGCAATGCAGGCCAGGTCCGGTTTCGTTTCGGCCAGCGCCTCGTGGAACTCCGGATAAAGCGGATAGCCCTGCAATTCCACCGGCAGGTCGACGGGCGAGCGGTTGACCAGCCCGACGATCCGGAAGGCCGGATCCGCATGATAGGCCAGCGCATGGCTGCGCCCCATGTTGCCCAGACCGGCGACAAGAACGTTGATCATTTGACGGCTCCTGCGGTGATGCCCCGGATCAGCTGGCGCGAAAAGATCAGATACAGCACCAGCACAGGGACGATGGCGAGCGACAACGCGGCCAGAACCGCGTTCCAGTTGGTGACGAACTGCCCGATGAAGACCTGGCTGCCCAGTGTGATCGTCTTGACCTCTTCGGCCGGCGCCAGGATCAGCGGGAACCACAGATCGTTCCAGATCGGGATCATGGTGAAAACGGCGACCGTGGCCATCGCCGGGCGCACCAGCGGCAGGACCAGCCGGAAAAAGATGGTGTATTCGCTCAGCCCGTCGATCCGACCCGCGTTCTTCAGATCGTGCGAGACGTTGCGCATGAACTCCGACAGGATGAACACCGCCAAGGGCAGGCCCTGCGCCGTATAGACAAGCACCAGCGCAGTGCGCGTGTTCACAAGGCCCGAGGCGACCATCAGCTGCAGGATCGCGACCGTGCCCAGCCGGATCGGGATCATGATGCCCAGGGCCAGGTAAAGCCCCATCAGCGTGTTGCCGCGAAAGCGGTATTCCGAAAGGGCAAAAGCCGCCATCGCGCCGAACAGCAGGACGAAGAACAGGCTGGCCACAGTGACGATCAGCGAGTTCAGGAAATACTGGAAGAAATCCCCCTGCGCCAGAACGGTGGTATAGCCCACAAGGTCGAAATTCTCGGGCAGGGGCAGCGCCAGCGGATCGCCGAAGATCGCCTTGCGCGACTTGAAGCTGTTGATCACGATCACGAAGACCGGGAACAGCGCGATCACGGTCCAGGCGATCAGGATCGCATGGGCGGCAATGCTGCGGGCGGGGGAATGGCGGGCCTTGTGCATCGCGGGCCTCTCAGAACTGATAGCGGCGCAGCCGCGTCTGCACCAGGAACAGATAGACGCAGACGCCCAGCAGGATGATCAGGAACATGACCGAGGCGATCGTCGCCCCCATGTGCGGGTCCCCCAGTTGCAGCTGGAACCCAAAGAAGGTGCGGTAAAGGAAGGTGCCCAGGATGTCGGTCGCGAAATTCGGCCCGGCCAGCGCGCCCTGCGCCACGTAGATCAGGTCGAAAGCGTTGAAATTGCCGACGAACGTCAGGATCGAGATGATCCCGATCGACGGCAGGATCAGCGGCAGCTTGATCTTCCAGAACTGCGACCAGCCGGTCACGCCGTCCATCTCGGCCGCCTCGATCACCTCATCGGGGATCGACAGCATCGCCGCATAGATCAGCATCATCGGGATGCCCACGAACTGCCAGACCGATACCAGCGCCAGCGTCGTCAGCGCGTATTCCTCCTTGCCAAGCCACGGCGCGAACAGCGCCTTCAGCCCGACCATGTCCAGGATCCCCGGCGCGATGCCCCAGATCGGCGACAGGATCAGCTTCCAGACGAAACCCACGATCACGAAGGACAGGATCGTGGGAATGAAGATCGCGGTCCGGTAGAAGGCCGCCATCCGCAGCCGCGGCGACGAAAGAAGCGCGGCCAGCAGGATGCCGATCGGGTTCTGCACCAGCATGTGCACGACAAAGAACCAGGCGTTGTTGGCCAGAGCATTCCAGAAACTGTGCGACCAGCGCGGATCGCCGAACAGGGTGCGGAAGTTTTCAAGCCCGACAAAGACACGTTCGCGCGTGGCATCCAGATTGAACAGCGACAGGTTCAATGTCCCGAACAGGGGGATGATCATGATCGCGGTATAGACCAGCACCGCCGGGGCCAGGAAAACCACGATATGCCAGCGAAAGGCCCTGCGTCCCGTCACCGCCCTCTCCCTTCATTCTGGTGAAAGTATCCTCTGGGGGTCCGGGGGGCAGACAGCCCCCCGGCCTTGGCGCGGATCGCGCTCTTACTTCTGCGGCTCGTACCAGCTGGCCAGGCCGTCCTGCAGGCGCTTGGCCGCATCCTCGGGCGTCTCTGTCCCGCGGATCACGTTGGCACTGGCGTTCCAGGTCTCGTTCTCCAGGTTCGGCGTGCCGCGCGACAGGATCTGATAGGTGGACCGGATGGTCGACTGGCACTTCGCCCGCCAGCCGACGAACTCCTGCGCCAGGGGATCGGCCATCTCGACCGGGGTCGAGTTCAGGCTGAAGAAGCCCGGCAGGGCATTGGCATAAAGCGTCGCGAACTCGGGCGAACCCACCCATTCAAGGAAGGTCTTGGCCGCATCGGCATTGGCCGACTTGGCGTTCATGCCAAGCGCGATGTCGGTGTGGTCCGAGATATAGCAGGTATCCCCCGCGGCCGCGACCGGCGGCGGGAAGGCCCCCATCTTGAAGGCGGCCTGGGTGTTGAAGCCCGAGATTTCCCACGACCCGGCGGGATAGATCGCCGCCCGGCCAAGGGTGAACAGGTTCTGGCTGTCGGGATAGGTCTGCGCCTCGAATCCGTCGCCCAGATAGTCCTTCCACTTCGCAAGCTGGCGATAGGGCGCGACCCAGGGTTCGTCCGTCAGTTTCTGCTCGCCTGCGATCAGCGCCTTGCGGCCCTCTTCGCCCTTCCAGTAGTTCGGGCCGATGTTGTTGTAGCCCATGGTCGCGGCTTCCCACTGGTCGTTGGTGCCCATCGCCATCGGGATGTAGGTGCCATCCGCCTTGATCTTGTCCAGCGCGGCGAAGAATTCCGCCTCAGTGGTGGGCACTTCGATGCCCAGTTCCGCGAAGGCATCGGCATTGTAGATGAAGCCGTGGATCACCGAGGCCATCGGCACGCAGAAGGTGGCCGAACCGTCATCGGTCTGCCATGCCGATTTCGCGACGTCCGAGAAGTTCGCCATCGAGGCAAGGCCCGACAGGTCGGCCAGATGGCCCTTGTTGTAAAGTTCGAGCGAGGCATCGAACGGGCGGCAGGTGATCAGGTCGCCCGCCGATCCGGCATCCAGCTTGGAGTTCAGCACGGCGTTGTATTCCGCCGGCGCGGTCGGGGCGAATACGACCTTGATGCCGGGGTTCGCGGCCTCGAAGGCGGGGATGATCGTCTGCTGCCAGATCGTCAGGTCGTCGTTGCGCCAGCTTTCGATGGTCAGCGTGACATCCTGCGCATGGGCAGCCCCGGCCAGCAGCGTGCTGGTCAGGATGGCAAGGCGAAGTCTGGATTTCATGTCAGTCTCCCGGTTGGTTTTTGGTCTTCAGCACGGCGGCCAGATGCCCGCCGGTTTCGTTCAGCGCCTCAAGCGCGCGGTCGGGCGGCATCCCCTGCGCCACAAGGATCGCGGGTTTCACCGCGCCCCCGGTCGCCGCCAGGGCCGCATCGGCCCGCGCACGCGATACGCCGGCGACCGCCGCGACGATCCGCGCCGCGCGATCGGCCAGCTTTTCGTTATCGGCCGCAAGGTTGACCATATACCCATCGTGGACGTGGCCAAGCCGGATTCCGACAAGAACCGACAGCATGTTCAGCGCCACCTTCTGCGCGGTGGCCGCCGCCATGCGGGTGGAACCCGAAATCACCTCGGGCCCGGTGTCGATAAGGATGGGAATGTCCGCCGCCTCCAGCAGGGGCGAGTCGGGTACATTGGCGATGCCGACCACGGTCGCGCCCCTGCGGCGGGCCTCGGATGCCACCGCCAGCGCATAAGGGGTGCGGCCCGAAGCCGACAGGACCAGCACCGTATCGCCCGCCGCCATTCCCGAACGCTCCACATCCGTGTAGGCGAGGCCGGTGTCATCCTCGACGCTGCCGATCATGTGCAACAGCGCTGACACGCCTCCGGCGAACAGCATCGGCGTACGATCCGGCGAAAGGCCGAACGTGCCCGCAAGCTCAAGGCAGTCGGCCAGCGCCATCAGGCCCGAACTGCCTGCCCCGGCATAGGCCATCCGCCCGCCCGCGCGCAGCGATTGCGCCCCCGCTTCCGCCGCACGCCCGATTGCTTCCAGCGCGGGCTCCAGCGCGCGCAGGCCCGCAGACTGGGCCGCCAGCAGATCTTGAAGAACCGCGACACCCGGCCGCGCGTGCAGCCCGTCCGAAGCTGGATGCCGGTCTTCCGTGCTGCGGAGCGCCATCTGATTCCTCCCTCATAAAAGATAATGCCAAATTAATACCAATTGTAAAGCACCCTTCAAATTATGCCGATTTCGGCCTCATCATTGACGTATCTCAGATCGTCCTTTTAATTTGGTATTCCTTTGGTATTGTTCATGCAAAAGGAATCGGCATGGCGCTTTTCTTGGGCATTGACGGGGGCGGCACAGGATGCCGCGCGGCGGTGGCGGATGATGCCGGCCGCATCCTTGGCACGGGCCGCGCCGGGCCTGCCAATGTCAACAGCGACCCCGACGGCGCCCTGTCGAATGTGCTGGCAGCGACGGCAGAGGCGCTGGACGGCACCGGCGCCCGTCCACAGGACCTGATCGCCGTGCTGGGCCTTGCCGGCGCCAATGTCACATCCGCCGCACAGGCGCTGGCCACGGCCCTGCCCTTTGCACAAAGCCATGTCGTGACCGATGCAGTCACGGCGGCGCGCGGCGCGCTTGGGGATACGGACGGGATCGTCGCGGCCATCGGTACCGGATCGGTCTTTGCCGTCTGCCGGGGCGGGCGGCTGCGCCAGTATGGCGGGCGCGGGTTCGTCCTGGGCGACGAGGGCAGCGGCGCGGTCATGGGGCGGATGCTTCTGGCGCGGGCGCTGCGGGCCGAAGACGGGTTCGAGCCGATGACACCGCTTCTGCGGACGGTCCT
This sequence comes from Aliigemmobacter aestuarii, assembly GCF_004799285.1. Classification (GTDB taxonomy): domain Bacteria; phylum Pseudomonadota; class Alphaproteobacteria; order Rhodobacterales; family Rhodobacteraceae; genus Aliigemmobacter; species Aliigemmobacter aestuarii. The sequence continues at coordinate 427,271 of NZ_SSND01000002.1, forward strand.
GCAGGACATGGGCGGGATCGAGGGGGTGATCCGCTTCGCCTCGTCCAACCCACCTGCCGCTTTCGCGGCGCTGATGCCCCGCCTGCTTGGCGCGGATGACCCGGCCGCCCTGTCGGTCCTTGCCGCAGGCGTGGCCGACGTGCGGGCGATCCTTGCCCGCTTGCAGGCCGACGGGCCGTTGCCGGTGGTCTTCCTCGGCGGCCTTGGCGCACATTACGCGGCGGCGCTTGCGGGCCTCTGGGAACAGCGCGCGCCTCTGGGATCGGGCGTGGACGGGGCCCTGGCGATGGCGCGCGGCCTGACGGTGGGGGCATGATGGACGATCTGTTTTCCCCTGACGGCTTTGATGAAACCGGCGCCGGGCCGCTTTACCTGCAACTCCATCGCCGCATCGCCGAGGCGATCGGCTCGGGCCGGCTGAAGCCCGGCGACAGCCTGCCCCCCGAACGCGAGATGGCGGCGCTTACCGGCCTTTCCCGTGTCACCGTCCGCAAGGGGGTGGAGGCGCTGGTCGCCTCGGGGCAGCTTGTCCAGCGGCGCGGGTCGGGCACCTTTGTCGCGCCGCGTGTGGAACGGCTGGAACAGGCGCTGTCGCTGCTGACCTCGTTCACCGAGGACATGGAGCGCCGCGGCAAGACGGTGGAAAGCTTCTGGCTCGCGCGCGGCCTGCATGCCCCCGCCCCCGAAGAGGTGATGGCGCTTGGCCTTGGCGCGGGTGACAGGGTGGCGCGGCTGGAACGGGTGCGCACGTCCGACGGCGTGCCGCTGGCCATCGAACGCGCCTCCCTGCCCGCGTCGATCCTGCCCGACCCCGAAGCCGTGACCCGGTCGCTTTACGCGGTGCTTGAGGATCGCGGCCTGCGCCCGGTGCGCGCGGTGCAGCGGATTTCGGCCGCCAACCTTGGCCAGCGCGACGCCGATCTTCTGAACGTGCCGCAGGGCGTGGCGGGGCTCAGGATCGAACGGCTGTCCTATCTGCCCTCGGGCAAGGTCGTGGAATTCACCCGTTCGCTCTATCGCGGCGATGCCTATGACTTCGCGGTGGAACTGAAGCTGGCCCCCGAAACGGCGCACAGGCCGCGCGAAAGGATCCCCGAATGACCCAAAGCCACATGGCGCGCGAAGTCGCCGAAATTCCCGAGGCGGCAGCCCGGTTCCTGAACGGGTCGGGCGCGGCGGTGGCCCGCGCCGCCGATGCGATGCGCGCCTGCGACCCCGCGCTTGTGGTGACGGTCGCGCGCGGATCATCCGATCATGCGGCGACCTATCTGAAATACGCCTTCGAGATCGAGGCGGGCATCCCCGTGGCCTCGGTCGGCCCGTCCGTCGCCTCGATTTATCGCCGTCCCCTGCGGCTGCGTCAGGCTGTCTGTCTGGGCATCTCGCAATCCGGCCGCAGCCCCGACATTGTCGAGATGATGCGCAGCGCGGGCGAGGGCAGCGCGCTGACGATCGCCGTGACCAACCACGCCGACAGCCCGATGGCCGCCGCTTCTGCCCATTGCCTGCCGCTGGCCGCGGGCGAGGAACGCAGCGTCGCGGCGACCAAGACCTTTGTCACCAGCGTCCTGGCGGGGTTGGCGCTGCTGGCCGAATGGCGGGGCGATGCGGCCCTGCGCGCGGCGCTTCTCCGCCTGCCGGACGATCTGGCGCAGGCCATCGCGCTGGACTGGGAGCCACTTTCGGCGCGCCTCGCCCGCGCATCCTCGGCCTTCGTGCTGGGACGGGGGCCGGGGTTTGCGATCGCCAACGAGGCGGCGCTGAAGTTCAAGGAAACCTGCGGCCTGCATGCCGAAGCCTACAGCGCCGCCGAGGTCCTGCACGGCCCCGCCGCCATCGTGCAGGCGCATTTCCCGGTTCTGGCCCTTGGGGTGGAAGATGCCGCCCTGCCGCAGCTTTGCGCCACGGCGGAACGGCTGGCGGCACAGGGGGCGGATGTCTTTCTGACCGGGGCCGATGTGGCGGGGGCCACGCGCCTGCCGTCGGTCGCGGGGCTTCATCCGATGGTCGCGCCGCTTGTGGGGATCGCCGGGTTCTATGCCTTCATCGAACGGCTGGCCCGCCGACGTGGGCTTGATCCCGACGCACCCCCCCATCTGCGCAAGGTGACGGAGACTGTCTGAGATGCCCCGAACCCATGTCCTGACCGGCGCGCGCCTCTTTGACGGAACCGACCTTCACGACGGTCTGGCCGTGGTGATCGAGGGGGGCGTGATCGCCGCCTTGATCCCCGACAAGGAGGCGCCCGCCGATGCCGAACGCGTGTCCGGCATCCTTGCGCCCGCCTTCGTCGATCTTCAGGTGAACGGCGGGGGCGGCCGGTTTGTCGGCGCCGGGACGACTGCCGCCGACCTTGCCGCGATCTGCGCCACACACCGGGCGATGGGAACCGCCGGCATCCTGCCCACGCTGATCACCGATACGCCCGAGGCCACCGCACGGGTGATCGCTGCCGGGATCGGTGCGATCGGTGCGCCGGGGTTTCTGGGCCTACATCTGGAAGGCCCCCATCTGGACCCGCGCCGCAAGGGCGCGCATGATCCGGCCCTGATCCGCCCGATGACGGATGCGGATCTGGCGCGGCTTTGCGATGCCGCGCGGCGCCTGCCTGTCCTCATGGTCACGCTGGCCCCGGAATCCGCGACACCCGACCAGATCGCCGCGCTTGCGCAGGCGGGGGCGATCGTCAGCCTGGGGCACACCGATTGCGGTTACGACACGGCGCGCGCCGCCTTCGCCGCCGGGGCGCGGTGCGCCACCCACCTGTTCAACGCCATGAGCCAGCTTGGCAACCGCGAACCCGGCCTTGTGGGCGCGGTGATGAACGGAACCTGCGCGGCGGGCCTGATCGCGGACACGATCCATGTGCATCCCGCCGCCATGCGCACGGCGTTGACGATGCGGAGCGAGGGCATCTTTCTTGTCACCGATTGCATGGCCTTCGCCGGGACCGACCTGACAGAGCTTGAACTCCACGGCCGCCGCATCCTGAGGCGCGAGGGGCGGCTCACGCTGGATGACGGCACGCTGGCGGGCGCCGACCTGACGCTGCCCGAGGCCATCGGCAATCTGGTCAGGTGGGTTGGCATCGCCCCCCGACGCGCGCTGGCGATGGCCAGTTCGATCCCCGCCGGGGTGATTGGCGCGGACGACCGGCTTGGCGCCATCGCCCCCGGCCGCCGGGCCGAGTTGGTCCTTCTCGACAGCGATTTCGCACGGGACCGCTGCTGGTATGATGACGGCTGGCACGATGCCTGACCGCCGCCCCTTCCCTGCCGCCGCCTTCGGGGCCGGTCACACGCCCAGGTAACGATCCGTCAGTTCGGGCGTCAGCCCGTCGATCCCGCCGGTCCAGACCGTCGCGCCCCGTTCGACGATCACCGCGCTGTCGGCCACGGTCGCGATTTCCTTCAGCGACTTGTCGACAAGAAGGATGGAAAGGCCATCGGCCTTCAGTTGCCGCACGCCGCGCCAGATTTCCTGCCGCACCACGGGGGCCAGCCCCTCGGTCGCCTCGTCCAGGATCAGAAGCCGCGGGTTGGTCATCAGCGCCCGGCCGATCGCCAGCATCTGCTGTTCGCCCCCCGACAGGGTCCGGGCAACCTGTGTCATCCGTTCGGCAAGGCGCGGGAACAGCGCGCAGACACGGGCCGTATCCCAGGGGCCCGGGCGAGCGGCGACCAGCAGGTTCTCGGCCACCGTCAGGGGCGCGAAACACCGACGCCCCTCTGGCACCAGCCCGACGCCCAGTTGCGCCACGCGCGGGGCGGAAAGCCGGGTCACGTCCTGGCCCGCCAGGCGCAGGCTGCCGCCGGTCGCGGGCAAGAGGCGGGTGATGCAGCGGATCGTCGTCGTCTTGCCCATGCCATTGCGCCCCATCAGGGCCACGACCTGCCCTTCCTCAAGCGTCAGCGACAGGTCGAACAGCGCCTGCACGCTACCGTATGAGGCGGTCAGCCGATCGATCTGAAGCAGCGCGGTCATGCCGCCTCTCCCAGGTATGAACGGCGCACCTCGGGGTTGGCGCGGATCTCGTCGACGGTGCCGGTTGCGATGATCCGGCCATAGACCAGAACCGAAATCCGGTCGGCCAGCGCAAAGACCGCATCCATGTCATGTTCGACCAGAAGGATCGGCGCCTCGGTCCTGAGGTCCGAAAGGATCGCCGTAAGCTGCCGGCCGCCCTCCAGCCCCATCCCCGCCATCGGTTCATCCAGCAGGAAGGCACGCGGGCGCAGCGCCAGCGCCATGGCAATCTCCAGCTTTCGGCGTTCGCCATGCGCCAGTTCGGCGGCTTTCACCCCGGCGCGACCGGACAGGCCCGCCTGTTCGATGTGAAAGGCTGCAGGCTCGGTCAGCCTGTGATCCGACAGGGCCGGTCGCAGCAGGCCGAAGGCGTTGCCGCTGGCACCGGCGACCGCCAGCATGACGTTCTGAAGGACGGTGAAATCGGGAATGACCGATGACACCTGAAAGCTGCGCGCAAGACCCAGACGGGCGCGGGCCGCCGCGTCCAGCCCGTCGATCACCTGCCCCTCGAAACGGATGCTGCCCTGATCGGGGCGGATCTCGCCGGTGATCTGCCGGATCAGGGTCGATTTTCCGGCCCCGTTCGGCCCGATCAGGGCGTGAATCTCGCCAGGCCGCAGGGTCAGGCTGACATCGTCCGTGGCCACAAGCGCCCCGAAGGATTTTCGCAGCCCGGTCAGTTCCAGGATCGGCTCATGCATGGCGGCGGCTCCCGGTGACGATGCCGATCAGGCCACCCGGCGCGAACAGCACGATCGCCAGCAGCAACAGTCCCAGAAGCGCCTGCCAGTAATCGCTGACACCTCCCAGAAGGTGCTCCAGCAGGATGAAGATCGCGGCCCCCGCCACCGGGCCGCACAGCCGCCCGACCCCGCCCAGGATGACAAAGACCATGATCTCGCCCGACATGTGCCATGACAGCATCGCCGGGCTGACGAACCGGTTGAGGTCGGCGTAAAGCGCCCCCGCCAGCCCCACGATCATCCCCGACAGCACGAAGGCCGTAAGGCGGATGCCGTAGGGGCGGATGCCGACCGCCACGGTGCGCTGGCTGTTCTGCCGCGCCGCCTGAAGCGCCAGCCCGAAACGCGATTGCGTGACGACCGCCGTGAACAGCAGCGCAAGGCCCAGAAGCGTGGCGCAGATCGCGAAATACTGGATCGGATCGAAGGTGTTCAGGCCGGGAAAGGTGTTGCGGACATAAAAGCTCAGCCCGTCCTCGCCGCCGTATCGCGGCCAGCTGATCGCGAAGTAGAACAGCATCTGCGCGAAGGCGAGCGTCACCATGATGAAATAGACGCCCGTCGTGCGCAGCGACAGCGCCCCGATGACCAGCGCGGCCAGACCGGCCGCGACCATCGCCATCGGCCAGATGCCCAGCATCTCGTTGCTGCCCGCAAGCGTGAAGGGCAGGGTCAGGATGGGCTGGCCGCTGGCCGCGTGGCTTGCGAAGATGCCGGTGACATAGCCGCCGATGCCGAAGAAGGCCGCGTGGCCGAACGACACCAACCCCCCGTAACCCAGTGCAAGGTTCAGGCCCACGCCCGCCAGCCCGAAGATCGCGGCCTTGGTGGCCAGCGTCACGGTGAACCCCTCGCCCATCAGATGCGCGCCGATCGCGGTGGCGACCAGAAGGCCGAAGATCACGAGGTTGATGGTCATGTCCCGCCGCATGGATCAGGCCCTCGCGCCATAAAGGCCCTGCGGCCGGGCGATCAGGATGACCGCCATCAGGATGTAAATCATCATCGAGGCCAGCGCCGAGCCGATGGTGTTGGCGCTGGACGGGTCCATGACCGTAGCCAGAAGCCCCGGCAAGAGCGCCTTTCCCAGCGTGTCGGTCATCCCCACCAGCAGGGCCCCCACCAGCGCCCCCTTCACCGATCCGATCCCGCCGATGACGATCACGACAAAGGCCAGAATCAGCACGGGTTCCCCCATGCCGACCTGCACCGACTGGATGGACCCCACCAGCGCGCCCGCAAGCCCCGCAAGCGCCGCGCCGAGGGCGAAGACGATGGTGTAAAGCCGCGCGATATCGACGCCCAGGGCGCCGATCATCTCGCGGTCGGCCTCACCCGCGCGGATGCGGATGCCAAGACGGGTCCGCGTGATCAGCAGCCAAAGCCCCAGTGCCACGGCAGCCCCCACCGCGATGATGACCAGCCGGAACACGGGGTATTGCAGCCCGCCGGGCAGTGTGACGGCGCCCGACAGGGCGGACGGCAGCGTCAGGTACAGAGGGAACGATCCGAAGACCCAGCGTGTGCCTTCCGAAAAGAACAGGATCAGCGCGAAGGTGGCCAGCACCTGATCCAGGTGGTCGCGGGCGTAAAGCCTTCGGATCACCGCCATTTCCACAACGGCGCCCGCCGCCGCCGCGGCGGCAAGGCTGGCGGCCATCCCCAGCCAGAACGATCCCGTCGCCGCTGCGACCGCCGCGCAGGCGAAGGCGCCGATCATGTAAAGCGACCCATGCGCCAGATTGATCAGCCCCATGACGCCGAAGACCAGCGTCAGGCCCGCCGCCATCAGGAACAGCATCATTCCGTATTGCAGACCGTTCAGGGCCTGCTCGGCCAGAAGCAGCACGCGCGTCTTCCTTCGTGTCAGGGAAAAAGGCGCGGACCGGGGTCAGCCCCGGCCCGCGACAGGGATCAGTTCTGGCACTGATCGGCGTAGGCGTCGCCCCGGTCTGTCATCGCGACACCGATGATGCGATTGGTCAGGACATCACCCTCCTTCACCACCTCGCGGATATAGATATCCTGGATCGGGTGGCGGTTCGGGCCAAAGCGGAACTTGCCGCGCACGCTGTCGAACTCGGCGGCGTTCAGCGCGCCCGCAAAGGCATCGGCATCGGCCACGTCGGCCTTGGCCATCGCCGACAGAAGCAGGTTCGCCGTGTCATAGGCCTGCGCCGCATAAAGCGACGGCAGGCGGCCGTATTCCGCCTGGAACCCCTCGACAAAGGCCTTATTGGCGGCATTGTCCAGATCCTTGGACCATTGCGCGGTGTTCTTCACCCCAAGCGCGGCATCGCCCACGGCGGGCAGGATGTCCTGGCTGAAGCTGAAGGCCGGGCCGACCAGCGGCAGGCCCACGCCGGATTCGGCATATTGCTTCATGAAAGCGATGCCCATGCCGCCGGGCAGGAAGAAGAACACGGCATCCGCCCCGCTGGCGCGGATCTGCGCGATCTCGGCGGCATAGTCGGTCTGTCCCACCTGGGTATAGACCTCGTTCACCACCTCGCCCTTGAAGAACCGCTTGAAGCCCGCCAGCGAATCCTGCCCCGCGGGGTAGTTCGGCGCCATGATGAAGATCTTGCCGATCCCCGCCTCGCTGGCATAGGCACCCGCGGCCTCGTGCAGGTTGTCGTTCTGGTAGGAGACCGAGAAATACTTCGGATGGCAACCCGCGCCCGCCAGCGCCGAGGGTGCGGCATTGGTCGACAGGTAGAACCTGTTCTGCGCCACGGCGGCGGGCACCACCGCCATCGCAAGGTTCGACCAGACAATCCCGGTCAGCACATCGACATTGTCCGACTGGATCATCTTGTCAGCGATCTGCACCGCGATGTCGGGCTTCTGCTGATCGTCCTCGATCACCAGTTCCACGGCCGCGCCCGCATCGCCCGCCTGTTTCAGCGCAAGCAGGAAGCCGTCGCGCGTATCGACGCCAAGCCCCGCGCCGCCGCCCGAAAGCGTGGTGATCATGCCCACCTTGACGCCTTCGGCCTCAGCGGCGCCGACGGCAAGGGCAAGGGCGGCGATCCCGCCCATCAATACGGATTTCAGGTTCATTTCAGGCTCCCTGTTTGTTGTGGGTCCAGTTTTCCAATTCCTTCGGCGCTGGCAAGCAGAACCGTCATGTGCGCCCCTCCAGAAGGCGGAAGCGCTGGATCTTTCCGCTTTCGGTCTTGGGCAGGCCCGTGGTGAAGACCACGCGGCGGGGATACTTGAACGGCGCGATCATCGCCTTGACGTGATCCTGAAGCATCTTCGCCGTGGCATCGCAGGGCGAAACCCCCGCCGCCAGCACGACATGCGCCTCGACGATCTGGCCGCGTTCGGCATCGGGCGCCCCGACAACGGCACATTCCACCACATCGGGATGGGCCAGCAGCGCGGCCTCGACCTCGGGGCCAGCGATGTTGTAGCCGGCCGACAGGATGATCCCGTCGCTGCGCGCGGCAAAGTGGAAATACCCCTCGTCATCGTGCCAGAAACTGTCACCGGTCAGGTTCCAGCCCCCCTGGACATAGGCGCGCTGCTTGGCGGGCGCGGCAAGATACCGGCACCCCACCGGCCCCCGCACCGCAAGCCGCCCGGTTTCGCCGCGCGGCAGTTCGGCCCCGTCCGGCCCGATCACCCGCGCCTCGTAGCCCGTCACCGGGCGCCCGGTGCAGGCCGGTCGGCTGTCGCTGAAGCGGTTGGTCAGGAAGATGTGCAGCATCTCGGTCGATCCGATCCCGTCCAGCATCGGCTTGCCCGTGCGCTCTACCCACTCCTGATAGACCGGCGCGGGCAGCGTTTCGCCCGCCGAGACCGCCGCGCGCAGGCTGGACAGGTCCGCCCCGTCCTCCATCGCGCGCAGCATCACCCGGTAGGCGGTCGGCGCGGTGAAGCAAACGGTCGCGCGGTATTTCTGGATGATCTCGATCATGTTCGGCGGCGTGGCCTGTTCCAGAAGCGCGGCCGACGCGCCAAAGCGCAGCGGAAAGACGGCCAGCCCGCCAAGCCCGAAGGTGAACGCAAGCGGCGGCGACCCCACGAAGACATCCGAAGGCTGCACGTCCAGAACCTCGCGCGCATAGCCATCGGCGATGATCAGGATATCGCGGTGGAAATGCATCGTGGCCTTGGGTTCGCCCGTCGTGCCCGAGGTGAAGCCCAGAAGCGCCACATCGTCGCGCCCGGTCCTGACGGCCTCGAAGCGCACCGGTTTCGACAGGGCCGCGCGGTCCAGTTCGGCATCGTGGTTGGCCGTCCCGTCGAACCCCACCACGCAGGACAGGAACCGGCTGCCCTTGGCCGTGATCGTCAGTTCGTCCATCAGGCGGGTGTCGCACAGCGCATGGCTGATGCGGGCCTTTTCGATGATCTTGCCCAACTCGCCCGCGCGCAGCATCGGCATGGTGTTGACCACCACCGCCCCCGCCTTGGTCGCCGCCAGCCAGCAGGCCACCATCGCCGGGTTGTTGGCCGACCGGATCAGCACCCGGTTGCCCGGTTTCACGCCGTAGTCTTCCACCAGCGCATGGGCGATGCGGTTGGTCCAGTCGGTCAGTTCCTTGTAGGTGCGCATCCGGCCGTTGCCGATCAGCGCAGTATGGTCGCCGAAACCGCGTTCGACCATGCGGTCGGTCAGTTCCACCGCCGCATTGAGCCATTCCGGATAGTCGAACCCGTCCAGCAACAGGTCCGGCCACAGATCGGGCGGCGGCAGGTTGTCACGCGTGAAGGTGTCGACATGCGCCGACGGCCCCAGAGGCGGGTTGCCTTTCATCCCAACTCTCCCTGTTGGCGGGCGCGCCTCTGCCGGGCGGCTTACCCGCGATGCCGCACCCCGTTCAGGGGATCACGGCGGTTGCTTCGATTTCGACCCTGGCGCGGTCCTCGACCAGCGCCACGACCTGCACCAGCGCCATTGCCGGATAGTGCTTGCCGATGATCTCGCGGTAGGCGCGGCCCACCTCGCGCAGGGCGCCGAGGTATTCGTGCTTGTCGGTGACATACCAGGTCAGCCGCACCAGGTGTTCCGGCCGACCGCCCGCCACCGCCAGCACCTCGACGATGTTGCGCAGTGTCTGCGCCACCTGACCGGCGAAATCGTCGGTCTCGAATTCCTGCTGGCCGTTCCAGCCGATCATTCCGCCCAGATAGACCTGACGCCCGGTCGCGGCGATCCCGTTGGCATAGCCCTGGGCGGGCTTCCAGTTCGACGGGTGCAGGATTTCATGCGGCGATTGCGTCATGGCGTGCTCCTGATCTGTTCGGTCAACCGCGCCTTCAGCGGTGCTGGCCAAGCCTGCGCCCGGCCATCCGGGCCCACCCAGACGATGCGCTGCGCACACTCCAGGCGGGTTTCGCCGTCGCGCGCGGCGATGATGCGGAAGTCGGCGCTGCTGCATCCGACGCCCTCTACCTCCAGCGTGAAGCGCACGGTTTCCCCCAGACGGCTGGGCGCGGTGAATGTCACCTGAAGCCGCACCGTCGGCACGCCGCAGCCTTCCTCGATCGTGATCCGCGCGAAGGGGTGGCGCAGCACATCGGCAAAAAAGTTCTCGACGACCGAATTCACCATCTCGAAATAGCGCGGGAAAAAGACGATCCCGGCCGGATCGCAATGGTTGAACTCGATCTGGATGTCGCGCGAATAGCTCATCCCTCGCCCCCCAGCACGGCGCGGGCGATGACGATCTTCTGCACGTCGCTGGCCCCTTCATAGATCCGCAGCGCCCGGATTTCCCGATACAGGCTTTCCACCGCAAAGCCCTTGCGCACGCCATCGCCGCCATGGAGTTGCACCGCCCGGTCGATCACGCGCTGCGCGGCCTCGGTGGCGAAAAGCTTGGCCATCGCCGCCTCGCGCGTGATGCGGGGCGCGCCCCGGTCCTTGGCCCAGGCCGCGCGATAGACCAGAAGGGCGGCGGCGTCGATCTCCAGCGCCATGTCGGCAAGGTGGCCCTGCACCATTTGCAGGTCCGAGAGCGGCGCGCCGAACAGCTGGCGCCCCCGGCACCGGTCCAGCGCCTCGTCCAGCGCGCGTCGGGCAAAGCCAAGCGCGGCGGCCCCGACCGTCGGGCGGAACACATCGAGGACCGACATGGCGATCCTGAAGCCCTGCCCAGGCGCCCCGATCATCGCGGCTTCGGGCAGTTCGCATCCGTCAAACCGAAGCCGCGCCAGCGGATGCGGCGCGATCACCTCGATCCGCTCGGCGACCTCAAGGCCCGGCGTGTCGGCTGGCACCAGAAAGGCCGACAGGCCCCGCGCGCCCTCGCCTTCTCCGGTCCGGGCGAAGACGGTGTAGACTTCCGCGATCCCACCGTTCGAGATATAGGTCTTTTCCCCGTCCAGAACGTAACGGTCGCCCCGTCGCGTGGCGGTCATTGTGCTGCGCGCCACGTCCGAACCCGATCCCGGCTCGGTCAGGGCAAAGCCCGCGATCGCCCGGCCGGCGCGGGTTTCGGCCAGCCAGTCGCGCTGCGGCCCCGTCCCGAACAGCGACACCGCCCCCATGCCCAGCCCCTGCATCGCAAAGGCGAAATCGGCCAGCCCGTCATGGCGGGCCAGAATCTCGCGCGTCAGGCAGAGGCTGCGCACGTCGATCCGTTCGCCCTCGCCCGCCGCTGTAGCCTGCAACCAGCCGCCCGCACCAAGTGCCGCCACCAAGGCGCGGCAGGCGGCATCGGTATCGGCATGATCCACCGAAAGGCCCGCGCACCATGCCTCAAGCGCCTCGGCCCGCGCGCGATGCGCGGGGTCGAGGAAGGGCCAGTCGAGGAAACTCTTGTCGCTCATGTCTTCAACCTGATCCAAGTACCCCGGGGTCCGGGGCAGAGCCCCGGCGCCTCGATCCCAGCCTCAATCCCCACGGAACACCGGGGTTTCCTTGCCGACGAAGGCGCGATACGCCCGTTCGAAATCGCGCGTCTGCATGCAGATCGCCTGCGCCTGCGCCTCGGCCTCGATCGCCTGATCCAGCCCCATGTTCCATTCCTGGTTGAGCTGGGTCTTGGTGATGCCATGGGCGAAGGTCGGCCCGGCGGCCAGGCTCGCGGCCAGCGACAGCGCCTCGGCCTCAAGCCGGTCGGCCGGGTGCAGCGCATTCCAGAACCCCCAGGCCGCGCCCTCCTCGGCGCGCATCATCCGCCCGGTGTAAAGCAGTTCTGCCGCGCGGCCCTGCCCGATGATCCGGGGCAGCATCGCGCAGGCGCCCATGTCGCAGCCGGCCAGGCCCACGCGGGTGAACAGGAAGGCGCATTTCGCCCCCGGCGTCGCCAGCCGAAGGTCAGAGGCCATCGCGATGATCGCGCCCGCGCCCACGCAGATGCCGTCAACCGCCGCGATCACCGGCTTGCCGCAGCCGATCATCGCCTTGACCAGGTCGCCGGTCATCCGGGTGAAGGCCAGAAGGCCCTTCATGTCCATCCCCACCAGCGGGCCGATGATGTCATGCACATCGCCGCCCGAACAGAAATTCCCCCCGTTCGAGGCGAAGACCACCACATCGACATCCGTCGCATAGGGCAGCGAACGGAACATGTCGCGCAATTCGCCGTAGCTGTCGAAGGTCAGCGGATTCTTGCGGTCGGGCCGGTTCAACCGGATCGTCGCCACCCGGTCCTGCCAGTCCCAGATGAAATGCTGCGGCTTCAGATCGGCCATCTTGGTCATTTCGGCTCTCCTTTCGTGATCCGTCGCAGCATGGCGGTCAGCGCGTCCAGATCCTCTTCGGCGAGGTCCGACAGAAGGCGGTTCACCTCGTGCTCGTGCTCGGCCGCAAGCCCCTCGAACAGCCGCGCACCTTCGTCGGTCAGCGCGACATGCACGGTGCGGCGGTCGGTCTCGGACGGGCGGCGGCGCGCCAGCCCGTCCTTTTCCAGACGGTCGACCACAGCGGTGGCGTTGCCGTTCGACACCAGCAGCATCCGGCTGAGCTCGGTCATCGTCAGCCCCTCGCGCCGCCGCCATAGCGCGGCCATCACGTCGAACCGGGGCAGCGTGGTGTCATGCTTGACCCGCAGGAATTCGCGCAGTTCCGCCTCGATCGACCGGGTGACGCCAAGCAGCCGGATCCAGGCCTTGAGGCGGCGCTTGGACAGCGGATCGGTCATGCCGCGCCCCCCGTCAGGGTCAAGGCATGGCCGTTGACCATCGCGGCGGCGGGCGACGCCAGATAGACCGCCGCCGCCGCCACTTCTTCAGGCTGGATCAGGCGGCCTGCGGGATTGTCCGCGACCAGCCGCGCCTCGGCTTCGGCCCGGCTGACGCCAAAGCGGGCCTGAAGGCTGGAAATCGCCTTGTCGGTCAGCGGCGTCACGACGAAATCGGGGCAGATCGCGTTGCAGGTGATGCCCTTCGGCGCGACATCCAGCGCGACCGAACGGACAAGGCCAAGCACCCCGTGCTTGGCCGCCGCATAGGCCGGGATCGAGGCGCCCCCCTTCAGGCTGGCGGTGGAGGCGATGGCGATCAGCCGCCCGCCCCGCCCCATGCCGGGCAGGGCGGCACGGAAGGTCAGGAAGGTGCCCGTCAGGTTCACCGCCAGCGTCTGGTTCCAGTCGGCCAGCGTGGCCTGCGCCAGCTTGCCCGCGACACCGCCCCCCGCATTGGCGATGACGACATCGAAGGGCCCATCGAACAGGGCCTGAACGGCGCCCTCGTCCGTCACGTCAGCGACCCGGCAGGTCATGGAATAGCCGGCGGCGGTTTCGGCCAGCGCCTCGGCCCGGCGCCCGGTGATGGTGACAGCGTCGCCCGCATCCGCGAAGGCGCGGGCGATGGCCCGCCCGATCCCCGATCCGCCCCCCGTGACCAGAACCCGCCGCGTCATGCCCGGATCGCCTCGGCCTGTTTCTGCACCAGGCGCCGCGCCTGATCGGCCCCCGCCAGATAGGGCAGCGGCCAGTCGGCGGCGCGGTCGCCCAGGTCCAGGGCGGCGTGCAGTGTCCAGTAGGGATCGGCCAGATGGGGCCGCGCAAGACAGACCAGATCGGCCCGGCCGGCCATCAGGATGGAATTCGCCTGATCGGCATCGGTGATGTTGCCCACGGCCATCGTGGCCAGATGTGCCTCGTTCCGGATCCGGTCGCTGAAGGGCGTCTGGAACATCCGGCCATAGACGGGGCGGGCCTCGGTGGTGGTCTGACCGGCCGACACGTCGATGATGTCGGCCCCCGCATCCGCGAACATCCGGGCGATCTGAACCGCCTCGGCCGGGGTCACGCCGTGCTCGTCCACCCAATCGTTGGCCGAGATCCGCACCGACATCGGCCGCGCCTCGCCCCAAGCGGCGCGCATGGCCGAAAACACCTCGAGCGGCCAGCGCATCCGGTTCTCAAGCGACCCGCCGTAGGCATCCGTCCGCCGGTTCGACACCGGCGAGATGAAGGACGAGATCAGATACCCATGCGCCGCGTGCAGTTCGATCATGTCAAAGCCCGCGCGCGCGGCCATCCCGGCAGCGGCGGCGAACTGGTCGCGCACCCGGTCCATGTCGGCGCGATCCATTGCGCGGGGGGTGGCGTTCGCCTCGCTCCAGGGCAGGGCCGAGGGCGCCAGCAGCGGCCAGTTGCCCGTCGCAAGCGGCTGATCCATCCCTTCCCAGCCGATCCGGGTCGATCCCTTGCGCCCGGCATGGCCGATCTGGCAGCAAACCTTCGCGGTGGTCTCGGTGTGGATGAAATCGACGATGCGCCGCCAGGCGGCCTCGTGTTCCGGGGCATAGAGACCGGGGCAACCGGGGGTGATGCGTCCATCCGCCGAAACGCAGGTCATCTCGGTATAGACCACGCCCGCGCCGCCCTTGGCGCGTTCGCCGTAATGCACCAGGTGCCAATCGCCCGGCACACCGTCGCGCGCCTTGTATTGCGCCATGGGCGAAACGACGATGCGGTTCTTAAGCTCCATGTTCCGCAGACGAAACGGCGCGAAGATCGGCGCGCGTCCGGGGGTTCCGCCGGCCTGTTCCTGAAACCAGTCCTCGGCCCGGCGCAGCCACTCGGGGTCGCGGGCGCGCAGGTTTTCATGGCTGATCCTCTGGCTGCGGGTCAGCAGCGAATAGGCAAACTGCAACGGCGGCATGTCGAGATAGCGTTCGACCTGTTCGAACCATTCCAGCGAATTGCGCGCCGCCGATTGCAGGCGCAGCACTTCGACCCGGCGTTCGTCTTGATAGCGGCGGAAGGCGTCTTCCATCGTCGGTTCGCTGTGCAGGTAGTCGGCCAGCGCAATGGCGCTGTCAAAGGCCAGACGGCTGCCCGACCCGATCGAGAAATGCCCCGTCGCCGCCGCATCGCCCATCAGCACGACATTTTCGTGATACCACCGGTCGCAGATCACGCGCGGAAACTGCATCCAGACGGCAGACCCGCGCAGATGCGCCGCGTTCGACATCAGGTCATGGCCACCCAGATGCGCCTCAAAGATCCGGCGGCAGGTTTCCACCGTCTCTTCCTTGGACATGGTGGCGAAACCCCAGCGATCCCATGTCTCGGGCAGGCATTCCACAATGAAGGTCGCGGTGTTGTCGTCGAACTGGTAGACATGCGCCCAGACCCAGCCGTGTTCCGTCTTCTCGAAGATGAAGGTGAAGGCGTCGTCGAATTTCTGGTGCGTGCCAAGCCAGACGAACTTGCACAAGCGGGTGTCGATGTCGGGCCGGAACACATCGGCATATTCGCGGCGCACCACGCTGTTGATGCCATCGGCCGCGACCACCAGATCGTATTCCCTGCGATAGTCCTCGGCGGTGCGGAATTCGGTTTCGAACCGCATGTCCACGCCCAGTTCGCGGGCGCGGGCCTGCAACAGGACCAGCATCGCCTTGCGCCCGATCCCGGCAAAGCCGTGCCCGCCCGAAACCGTGCGATGCCCGGCATGGACCACGGCGATATCGTCCCAATAGGCAAAGCTGCCCCGGATCGCGGCGGTCGAGACGGGATCGTTCCGTTCCATCCGCCCAAGGGCATCGTCCGACAGCACAACGCCCCAGCCGAAGGTATCATTCGCGCGGTTGCGTTCCAGCACCGTCACCTGATGCGACGGATCGCGCAGCTTCATCGAGATGGCAAAGTAAAGGCCGGCCGGTCCCCCGCCAAGGCACAGCACCTTCATCCCCATTGCAGCCTCCGGTTCAGCGATCCTTAGCGGACGCTGCCACTTTGTCCCTTTAATTTCAAGTTTGAAATTTTGATCTTGAAATATATTGCCGACAGGCGAAGATCGCCGGGCGGACAAGGGGCTGACCGAAGGGGCAAGGCGCCATGGCGAAACCGATCATCGCGGTCGTGGGTCTGGGCACGATGGGCCTTGGCATCGCGCAGGTCTATGCGCAGGCCGGTCACCGGGTGCTGGCCACCGATGCCCTGCCCGGCGCGCGCGCCACGGCGGCGGAACGGGTGTCGGCAATGTTGGCGTCCCGCGTCACGGCGGGCCGGATGACCGCCGACGAGGCGCAGGCCATTGCCGGACGGCTGGAGATTGTCGGGGATGTCGCGGACCTTGCCCCGGCATCGCTGGTCATCGAGGCGATCGCCGAGGACGCGGATGCCAAGCGCGCGCTTTTCACCCGCCTCGAACAGGCCGCACCTCTGGCGGTTCTGGCGACGAACACCTCTTCCCTGCGGGTGGGCGACCTTGCGGCAGGGCTGGCCGATCCGACGCGCCTGATCGGGCTGCACTTCTTCAATCCGGCTCAAGCAATGAAGCTGGTCGAACTGATCGCGCCACCGGGGACAGAGCAGGCCGCGGCGCTGGCGCGATCCTTGACCGAGGCGGCGGGCAAGACGGTGGTTTCCGCGCCGGACAGCCCCGGCTTCATCGTGAACCGCTGTGCCCGCCCGTTCTATGGCGAGGCTCTCATCCTGCTTGAAGAAGGCCACGACCCGGCCGGGATCGACGCGGCGATGGTGGCGGCGGGCTACCGGATGGGGCCTTTCGCGCTGATCGACTTGATCGGGGCCGACATCAACCTTGCCGCAACGCAATCGCTGTGGCGGGCCATGGGCGGGCATCCCCGCTATCATGTGCCCGAACGGCTGGTGGCCCAGGTCGCGGCGGGGCGGCTTGGGCGCAAGTCGGGTGCGGGCTTCATCGGAACTGGCGCGACCGATCCCCCGGCGGACTCAAGGGCAATCGCCGACCGGATCGAGGCGACGCTTGTGAACGAGGCGCTGTGGCTGGCCGCATCGGGCGGGGTGCGCCCGGACGCAATCGACACGGCGCTTAAGCTTGGCCTCAACTTCCCGCGCGGGCCGTTTGAAATCCTGCGGCAGCGGGGCGAGGCCGCGGTGCGGCACGATCTGGCGACGCTTGAAGGCAGGGCGCCGCCACAACTGAAGACGCGCTACCTGCCACCCGTCCCGGCCTGAGCCGACGGGGCCAGGGAAACCGGGCCGGGGTCATCTGCCCCGGCCCGTTCAGTAGTATCAGCCGACCAGTTTGCCGGTGATTTCCACCAGACGCTTCGCCTGATGTGCGACCGATTTCTTGCCCGTCTCGTCCAGCGCGCCCGGTTGGCCCGAGAATCCATAGGGGTTGCCGCCATCTTCGAACTTGACCGGATCGGTATAGCCCGGCGCGACCGGGATCATCCCGAAATGCATGGCCGAAACATAGGTCTGCTGGATCGCGCCTTCGGTGCCGCCGTTGCGATTCTGCGCGGTGGCCGAGGCGGTGATCGTCTTGCCCGCCAGCGCCCCCTTCACCCACAGACCGCCCAGCGTATCGAGCCAGGCGCGGGTCTGGCTGGCCATGCCGCCAAACCGGGTGGGGCTGGTCAGGTAGAAGCCGTCGGCCCATTCCAGATCCTCGACCGAAATTTCCGGGATCTCGGCGCTGCGGTCGGCTTGCGCCTTCCAGGCGTCCTGGCTGGCCACGACTGCGGCGGGGGCGGTTTCGGGAATGCGGCGCAGACGCACCTCAGCCCCGGCGGCCTTCGCCGCTTCGGCCGCCGCAAGGGCGATGCCGTGGTTGCTGCCATAGGTCGAATAGAAAATGACCGCGATCTTCGGGGATGCCATGTGCTGTCTCCTGCTGTGCAAAAACGTTGCTTTTGAGGTAGGCGGCACGATGCGGCTTGTCGCCTGCCGTGGATGCACCGGAATTGTGCGATAACGCGCAACGGCGCTGCCCCACCCGTTCGCACGGTCGCATGGCGGACCCGCAAAGGACGGTTGCCTGCCGGGTGAAACGGGGCCATGCTGAACCCGTCAAGCGGCATGGGCAGGGGGCGCGCCGCCGTCCGACCCGACACGGGGCCGCACGTATCCGGTCATCGCGATGCCGCCCTCATGGGCCTTGCGCATCGGCCTTCACACCCGAGCCGGGGAGACTGTCGTGGTTGGTATGGACCTTGGGCTGAAACAGCGCGGCGTGCTGGCGATGACGCCGGCGCTGCGGCAGGCGATCGGATTCCTCGCCCTGTCGAACACCGAACTTTCCGCCCGGCTGGCAGACCTTCAGGCGCAGAACGCCGCGCTGGACCCTTCACCCGAGGCGGAACCCGAAGCATGGCTCGGGCTGATGCGGCAGATTTCGCCACCGTCCGACCAGCGGCCCCGCCCGCCGCCAGATCCACAGGGCGCGTCCGGTGGCTACGACACCGACAGGATCGCCGAGGGCGATCCGGGGCTGATCGCGCATGTGGGCGCGCAGCTGCCGCTTCTGGTGCGCGACCCGGCTGACCGGCCCGTCGCCCAGGCGTTCCTTCAGGCGCTGGAACCGTCGGGCTGGCTAGGTGCCGATCTGGCGGACATCGCGACCGAGGCGCGCGTTCCCATCGCCCGCGCCGAAAAGGTCCTGCGGCAATTGCAGGCCGCCGAACCGACCGGCCTCTTTGCCCGGTCGCTGGCGGAATGCCTGCACCTTCAGGCCGAAGAAAAGGGCCTGCTGACCCCGGCCTTTCTGCGGTTGCTTGAAAACCTGCCGCTCTTGGCCGCGGGCGACATCGACGCACTTGCCGCGGCCTGCGGCTGCGATCAGGACGCGGTGCTGACGATGGCGCGGGCGCTGCGGCGGATGAACCCGAAACCGGGGGCCGCCTTTTCGCAGGCTCCGGCACCGGCCCGCCCCCCCGATCTGGTGCTGCGCCGCGATGGCGAGGGCTGGATCGTGGAACTGAACGCGCAGACCGCGCCAAGCCTGCGGCTGACCGGCTCAGGCGCATCGCCCGAATCCCTGCGCGAGGCGCGGGCGCTGGTGCAGGCGCTGGAGCGGCGCCACGGCACGGTTCTGGCCATCGCCGCCGAGATCGTCGCCCGGCAGGATACCCATTTGCGCAGGTCCGGCCCGCTTGCGGCGCTGACGATCAACGATCTGGCCGCAGCGACGGGAATGCACCGCAGCACCGTCAGCCGTGTCACTGCGGCCCTTTACCTGAAGACCCCGAAGCGCACCCTGCGACTGCGCGACCTGATGTGCGCCTCGGCCCCTGCCGCCCGACGGCTGGAGGACCCCCTGTCGGTCGATGCGGTGCTGGAGCGGATGCGGGCCATCGTGGCGGCGGAAAACCCGGCACGGCCCCTTTCGGATGCTGCCATCGCCGAACGTCTGCTGCCCGAGGGCGCGGCGCTGGCGCGACGGACGGTCGCCAAGTACCGCGGGCTGGCAGGAATTCCGCCGCGCGCCGCCCGCCGCCGACAGGCGTGAAAGCCAAACAGGCCTGCGTGACATTCACGCAGGCAGCGCGCCCCCCTTGGCCGATCAGGGATCAGGGGGCGGAACGAGTGTGGCACGTCTTGTGCATACCAGTCTGATGTCCGCACCGATCGGACCAACGCACCCAAAGAACCGGGGCATGATCACATGGGAGATACCAAATGAAAGCACTTCCGCGTCTGCTGATGGCCACCGCTCTGGCCGCCACCCCAGCCCTTTTTCCCGCCGCCGTCGCGGCCGAGGACCTGATCGTCGGCTTCACGCTCGATGCCGACACGCTTGATCCTGCGAACCACCGCAAGCGCGAGACGGAGACGATCATCCGCAACCTTTATGACGGCCTGCTGACTCGCGATGCAAACATGCTTGTCGTGCCCGAGCTCGCAGAGTCGATCACCCAGATCTCGCCCACCGAATACGATTTCAAGATCCGGTCGGGGGTGAAGTTCCATGACGGCAGCACCCTGACCGCCGAGGACGTGAAGTTCACGCTGGACCGTATCACCGTCGAGAACGCGATGGGTGGCCAGACCAGCCCGCGCCAAGGCCTGATGGGACCGGTCGCCTCGGTCGATGTCACGGCGCCGGATACCGTCCGGATCACGCTGAAGGAACCCTGGCCGATCCTGCCCGCGATGCTGCCCAACCAGCAGATCGTGTCGAAGGCCTTCGTCGAATCCGTCGGCAACGAAGGGCTGGCGACCCAGGTCAACGGCACCGGCCCCTTCAAGCTGGTGGAATGGCGCAAGGGCGATGCCATCATCATGGAGCGGTTCGACGACTATTACGGCGGCGCTGCCGATATCCCGCCGGTCGACAAGGCATGCGTCGATCGCGTGATCTTCAAGATCATTCCCGAAAGCGCCAGCCGCGTCGCCGCCCTTCTGGCGGGCGAGGTGCATATCATCAACGAACTGCCCGCCTTCTCGATCTCTCAGGTCGAATCGAACGACGGCACGCAGGTGATGACGGTGAACGGCACCCGCAGCTTCTTCATCGCGATGAACATGGAAGGCGAACATTTCGACGACGTGAAGGTGCGCCAGGCCGCCGCGATGGCGATCGACAAGCAGCTGATCATCGACAAGATCCTCGGCGGCAACGCGGCACCGATCGACGGCATCCTCTCGCCCGACGCGTTCGGCGCCAGCGAACTGCCGAAGGTGGGCTATGACCCGGAAAAGGCCAAGGCCCTTCTGGCCGAGGCGGGCTTCCCCGACGGGATCGACGTGACGATGGACACCGAAGGCGCGTTCAAGGACACGGCCGAGGCCATCGCCTCGATGCTGACCAACGCGGGCATCCGCACCACCGTGATGGTCGGCGAAGGCGCCCAGCTTTCCGACAAGTGGCGCACCAAGGGCGCGCCCAAGTCCGGCGACATGTATTTCACCAGCTGGGGCAACGGTTCGCTCGATCCGTTCGATATCTTCACGCCGACGCACAAGACCAATGACCGCGGCAATTCGGCGGGCTATGCCAACCCGGAACTTGACGCGATCCTTGATGCGGCCGCCGTGGAGCTGGATGTGGAAAAGCGCCGGGCGATGTATCGCGACGCCGAGATGATGATCAACGCGGATCAGCCCTATGTCTATCTCTGGGTTCCCAAGGACATCTACGGCGTTTCCAAGCGCGTGACCGGCTGGCAGCCCAGTGCCGACAGCCGCATCAACCTGCACGACGCCTGCCTGAATTGACCTGACCTGAACCGGGAGGAACGGGGATGAGCCTCGGAAAGCTGCTGGAGCGCATAATCCAGCTTGTCCCCGTATTGCTTGGGGTCAGCCTCATCGTCTTCGTGATGCTGGCGCTGACACCCGGCGACCCGGTGCAGATCATGGTCGGCGAACAGGCGATCACCGCCGAACAGGAGGCCGAGCTGCGCCGCGACCTGGGCCTTGACCGCCCGCTGGTGGAACGCTTCTTCCTGTTCGTCGCGAATGCCGTGCAGTTCGACTTCGGCCAAAGCTACTATCACGGGCGGCCGGTGGCTGATGTCATCGCCGAACGGCTGCCCGCGACCATCGAACTTTCGCTTGTCGCGCTGATCGTGGCCCTGGCCACCGCCATTCCGCTGGGGGTGCTGGCCGCGATCCGGAAGAATTCCATATTCGACCGGATGGCAACGGTTGGCTCGCTTCTGGGGGTGTCGCTGCCCGGATTCTGGTTCGGCATCCTGCTGATCATGCTCTTCGCCGTCCACCTTCAGATCCTGCCCGTGTCGGGGCGCATCGGCTATGCCAGCGAGGTTCTGACCGTCACGGGTTTCCTTCTGATCGACACGCTTCTTGCTGGCGATATCGCCGCCTTCGGCGAAGCTCTGCGCTATCTTCTGCTGCCCGCCATCACGCTCGGCCTGCCGATGACGGCGATCCTGATGCGGGTCACCCGGACCTCGATGCTGGAAGTGATGCGGCAGGACTACATCACCTTTGCCGAGGCCAAGGGCCTGCCCCGCCGCCGCGTGCTTTACCGCCACGCGCTGAAGAATGCGCTGATCCCGACCGTCTCGGTCGCGGCGATCGAAACCGGCAGCCTTCTGGGCGGCAACATGATCGTTGAAACCGTGTTCGGCTGGCCCGGCCTGGGGCGTCTGGTGGTGGAAAGCATCTTCCTGCGGAACTACCCGCTGGTTCAGGCGGCGGTGCTGCTTTACGCGGTCACCTATGTCCTGCTGAACTTCATCGCCGACATCCTCTACACCGTCCTGAACCCGAGGGTGAAGCTGTGACCGACGCAACCCTTGCCCCCACACCCCCCGCCGATTCCCTGTTCCGCCGCAACCTGCGCGAATTCCGGCGCAACCGGCTGGCGATGGCCTCGGTCATCGTGGTGCTGATCTTCGTCATCATGGCCGTGGCGGCACCGCTGATCGCGCCGCAGGACCCGAACGCCACCGACCTGTTCCGCCGCCTGCAACCGCCCGCCTGGGTGCAGGGGGGCGACTGGGCCTATCCCCTGGGCTGCGACGCGCTTGGCCGCGACATCCTTTCGCGCATCATCTATGGCGCGCGGATCTCGATCTTCATCGGGGTCGCGGTCATCATTCTTGCCACCGGCGTGGGCATCCTTGCGGGCCTTGCGGCGGGCTATTTCCGTGGCTGGGTCGATGTCGTCATCGGGCGGGTGGTGGATATCCTTCTTGGCTTTCCCTACCTGATCTTCGCCATCGGCCTGATGGCCATGATGGGGCCGGGCCTGATGAACATCGTGCTGGCGCTGGCCTACAAGGAATGGGTCATCCCCTGCCGCGTGGTGCGGGGCGAAACACTGGCCGTGCGCGAACTGGAATATGTAGAGGCAGCCCGCGCGCTTGGCGCCGGTCCCCGCCACATCATGTGGCGCGAAATCCTGCCGAACATCCTGTCGCCCGTCATCGTCGTCTCGACCATCCGCATGGCGAACGTGATCATCCTCGAGGCGTCGCTGTCCTTCCTTGGCCTTGGCGTGCAGCCGCCCACCGCAAGCTGGGGCAGCATGGTATCGGACGGACGCGCCTTCATCCTCGAGGCCTGGTGGGTTTCCACCTTCCCCGGCCTTGCCATCCTGCTTCTTGTGCTGGCGATCAACGTCGCAAGCCAGGGCCTGCGTGACGCCTTCGACCCGAGGTTCAGCGAATGACCGTGCTTCTGGAAGTCACCAACCTGCGGACCGAATTCAACGCCCGCGCCGGTCTGGTCCGCGCGGTGGACGGGGTCAGCCTGCGCGTCTCGCGCGGGGAATGCCTGGGCGTCGTGGGCGAAAGCGGATCGGGCAAGTCGGTGACGTTTTCCAGCGTCATGGGCCTCGTTCGGTCACCCGGACGCGTGACCCAGGGCACGATCTTCTTTGACGGGCGCAACCTGCGCGACCTGTCGTCCGAAGAGATGCGCGCGATCCGGGGCCGCGACATCGCAATGACGATGCAGGACGCGCTGACCGCTCTCAACCCCGCGCTGACCGTGGGCGAACAGCTTGCCGAGGTGCTGGAGGCCCATGACGAAACCCTGCCCTCGTCGGGCAGCGCACGCCGCGCCGCGATCCGTGACCGGTCGGTCGAGATGCTTGGCCTTGTCGGGATCCCCTCGCCCGACACACGGCTCAGGCAGTATCCGCATGAATTTTCCGGCGGGATGCGGCAGCGGATCATGATCGCCATCGCGCTGGCCTGCCGGCCCAAGCTGCTGATCGCCGACGAACCCACGACCGCGCTGGATGTGACGATCCAGGCGCAGGTTCTGGAACTGATCACCGACATCCGCGAACGGCTGGGGATGGCGGTGGTGCTGATCACCCATGACCTTGGCGTGGTCGCCGAACATTGCGACCGGGTGATGGTGATGTATGCAGGCCAGGTGGTCGAGGAAGGGCCGACCGATCAGGTGATCGGCCAGCCGCGCCACCCCTATACGCGGGGGCTTCTGGCCTCGATCCCGCGGCCGGCGCTGCGTGGCCAGCCGCTGACCCCGATCAGCGGGCAGGTCCCCGATCTGGTGGGCCTGCCGCCGCAATGCCGGTTCCATTCCCGCTGCCCTCTGGCCCGGCCCGAATGTCTGGTCGAGGTGCCGATGCGCGATGCGGGGCCGGGGCGCCGCGCCCGGTGCCTCAGACTGGAGGATGTGGAATGACCCTGCTTCGCGTGGACGGTCTGTCCAAGGAATATGAGGCGCGCCGGTCCCTTGCGCAGCGCCTGACGGGCGTGCCGCGCAGCGTCGTGCGGGCGGTGAACGACGTATCCCTGACCGTCGAGAAGGGCGAGGTTCTGGGCCTGATCGGGGAATCGGGCTGCGGCAAGTCCACGCTCGGCCGGGCGATCCTGCGCCTGCACGAACCGACCGCGGGCCGGGTCACCTTTGACGGCACAGATGTGACCGCCCTGTCGCCCCCCGATCTCAAGGCGATGCGGCGGCGGATGCAGATCATCTTTCAGGACCCCTACGCCAGCCTGAACCCCCGCCGCACCGTGGCCGAGATCGTAGGCCTGCCGCTGGCCTTGCATGGCATCGCCGAAGGCGAAGAGGCGCGCGCGATCACCGCCCGCGTGCTGGAACGCGTTGGCCTGCGCGCGGGTCAGCTTGACCGCTATCCGCACCAGTTTTCCGGCGGCCAGCGCCAGCGCATCGGGATCGCCCGCGCGCTTGTGTCGAACCCCGAATTCATCGTCTGCGACGAACCCGTCTCGGCGCTGGACGTGTCGATCCAGGCGCAGATCATCGCGCTATTGCTGGAACTGAAGCGCGAACTGGGCCTGACCTATCTGTTCATCAGCCACGACATCTCGGTCATCGGCTATCTCGCCGACCGGGTGGCGGTGATGTATCTGGGCGAGATCGTGGAAACAGGTCCTGTGGACCGGGTGCTGGACAACCCGCGCCACCCCTATACGCAAAGCCTTCTGTCCGCCGTGCCCGAGGTGGGGCCGCGCCGGGCGAAGGCGCGCGTGCGGCTGCAGGGCGACCTGCCGTCGCCCCTGAACCCGCCGAAGGGTTGCAAGTTCCATACCCGCTGCCCGCTGGCGATCCCGGCCTGCCAGACGCTTGCCCCCGAAAGCCGGACGGTGGGGCCGGGCCATGTCGCCGCCTGTCACCGGCTCGACGAAAACCTGACCCTTCTGGAAGGCGCGCGATGATCGAGGTTTCGGCATCGGGCCCGGCCTATGACCGGGGTCGGGCGCAACAGGGCGCGGCGCCGGTCGAAACGGTGCGCCGCGCGACCGTGGCGCGCGTGGAACAGGCCCGTGCCGATGGTCTGATCGACGCCGATGCCGTGGCCTACCTGGCTGCGCAACGCCGCTTTCACGAAAAGCATGATCCCGAAAGCCTTGCCGAACTTCGCGGGGTGGCGGACGCCTTTGGCCTGGCCGAGGCCGACATGTTCGCGCATCTGCACCTTGGCACGCTGCGCGACATAAAAGGCGGTGCTGCGCTGATCGACGGGTGCAGCGCGATTGCCATTGGCGGTGGCCCCGAGGGGCCGATGGTGTTCAAGAACCGCGACTTTTCGGGCGCGCATCTGGGCATCCAGTGCGTGCTGCGCCATGCCGGGCCGGACATCGCCACAGGGCAGGTCCTGAGCCTGGGCAGCCTTGGCAGCCTGGCGGCCTGGTCCTCGGGGATCAATGCGGCGGGGCTTGCGGTGGCCGACACGCAGGTTGCGGTCAACCGCCACCGGGTCGGCTGGCTGCGGTATTTCCTGCTGCCTCGCCTTCTGGCGCGCGCCGCGACGGTGGCCGAGGCGCTGGCGATGATCCGCGCCACGCCCCATGCGGGGGGCGGCACGCTGGTTCTGGCCGATCGTTCCGGCGCGACGGCCTCGGTCGAACTGTCGGCGCGCGGCCCGGCGATTGCCGAAGGCGGCCTGCAATGGCGCACCAACCATTACACCGACGCGGCGACCTGCGACGAAACCCTTGGTGCCGATGGCGACCGGATCGCCGGCAATTCGCACGCGCGTTACGATCACCTTGCCCGCGTCCTGCCGGGCCACGACTGGACGCGCGCCGCCGCCCGCGCGCTGATGTCCACGCATCCCGGCCCAAATGGCGGCACCGAGGGCGCGCCGATCTGCCAGCACGGAAACGGAAGCGACGGTGCCGAAACCATTTCCTCGGTCGTCTATTCGTGTAGTCTGGGGGAAATGGAGATCAGCGAAGGCACGCCCTGCCTTGGCCGCTGGCAGCGGATGGCCCCCTGCCGCTGACAGGTAAGGCGCGGCCGGGCATCCGGAAGACGGCATGGCGGATTACAGCAACGAACTGGTGGGCACCTCCCCGGCCATCGAATCCCTGCGAAAGCTGGTCGACAAGATCGGCCGCAGCCCGACACGCACCGTCCTGATCTATGGCGAGACCGGCACCGGCAAGGGCCTTGTCGCGCGGATGATCCATCAAGTGTCATCCCGCGCGGCGCGCGATTTCGTCGACATCAACTGCGCCGCGCTTCCCGCAAGCCTTCTGGAATCCGAACTGTTCGGGCACGAGAAGGGCGCCTTCACCGGGGCTGTGGATCGCAAGCTGGGGCTGGTGGAGGCCGCCAATCAGGGAACCGTCTTTCTGGACGAGATCCGCGAGATGGACTTGACGCTTCAGGCCAAGCTGCTGACGCTGCTGGATACCCAGCAATTCCGCCGGGTGGGTGCGGTGAAACCCGTCAAGGTCGACGTGCGCTTCATTGCGGCGACGAACAAGGTGCTTCTGTCCGAAGTCACCTCGGGCCGGTTCCGCGAAGACCTCTACTACCGGCTTCAGGTCGTGGCGGTGAACCTGCCCGCCCTGCGCAACCGGGGCGACGACGTTCTGACACTGGCGCGGCACTTCATCGCGCGGTTCAACCGGTCCTACGGCCGCGCCGTCCGCGGGCTTGCACCGGAAACCGAGGATATCCTGCAACGCTATGCCTGGCCCGGCAACGTGCGCGAGCTGGAAAACCTGCTGGAGCGAATCTTCATCCTTGAAGATGAGAACGAGATCCTGCCGCGTCACCTGCCCGACCGGATCCTGCGCAGCGTCGCGGGCACGAAGGATCAGCCCGCCCAACCAGTGGCGACCGACCCGACCGATTACCACGCCGCGACCGAAGCCTTCCAGCGCGGGCTGATCGGGCAGGCGATGTCGACGGCGGGCGGCAACCCGCAAGAGGCCGCACGGCTTCTGGGCCTGTCGCGCCATGCGCTGCGTCACCAGATGATCAAGCTGGGCCTGCTGAAGGCCTGATCCGCCACCGCGCGTGATCCCCACACCACCGCGCGGAATTCGCGCAGTCGCCCCCCGTCCGGGCTGCCCCCGCAGGCCAAACCCGGCACCGTTCTGGCACGGTTTGCGCATAGGAAAGGGCACCACGCCAAGCGCGAGAGGAAGACATGTCGTCCATCAGGATCATCTGCCCGAACGGGCACCTGGGCTTTGCCCCGCTCAAGACCGAAAGTTTCCGCCTGGCGGTGGAAACCCGTCCCGATTTCATCGCCGCCGATTCCGGCAGCGACGACATCGGCCCCGTGCCCCTGGGCAATGACAGCTGCGCCAGCCCCCGCGCCTGGCAGGAACATGACCTTGAGGAAATGCTTCTGGCCGCCCGGCGCATCGGCGTTCCGATGCTGATCGGTTCGGCGGGGGATACCGGCACCAACAGCCGCGTCGACATGTATGTTCAGATCATCCGCGACATCGCCGCGCGCCACAACCTGCCCCCGTTCAAGCTGGGCTGGTTCTATTCCGAGGTCGACCGCGACCTGATCCGCGCGAAGATCCGCGGCGGATCGCCCGTGCGCGGCCTCGACGCCCGAGACGACCTTTCTGAAGCCGAACTGGACGCAACATCGCGTGTCGTGGCGATGGCCGGGGTGCATCCCTTCGTCAAGCTGCTTGAGGAAGGCTGCGACGTCATCATCGGCGGCCGGTCCTCGGACAGCGCGATCTTTGCCGCCTGCGCGCTTTTCAAGGGCTTCCCCGAGGCGCAAAGCTATTACCTCGGCAAGGTGCTGGAATGTGCCTCGTTCTGTGCCGAACCCTATGGCGCCAAGGAAACCGTGATGGGCGAGATCACGACCGACGCGGTCGAAGTCACGGCGATGGCCCCCTGGCAGCGCTGCACCGTCGCATCGGTCGCCGGCCACGCGATGTACGAACGGTCGAACCCGTTCCACGAATATGTGGCGGGCGGCCTGCTGGACATGACCAACTGCCGCTATGAACAGGTCGGCGAAAAGACCACCCGCGTGACGGGGATGGAATTCGTCCCGGCCGAGGATTTCCGGGTGAAACTGGAAGGCTCCGGCAAGGTCGGCGAACGCTTTGTCGGGATGGCGGGCATACGCGACCCCTATACCATCGCCAATGTCGATGCGGTGATCGACTGGGCGCGCAAGCAGACCGAGGAACGCTTTGGCCCCGAGGGATGGGAACTGCATTACAGCGTCTTCGGCCGCAACGGCGTGATGGGCGACATGGAACCCCTGAAGGACAAGCCGGGCCATGAACTGTGCGTCGTGGTGCAGGGCGTGGCCCCCACCCGCGAAATGGCCGAAGAGGTCTGCATGACGGGCACCCGGCAGATGTTCTATGCCCGCCTGCCCGATGTGAAGGGCACCGCCGGCGGCGTCTCGTTCGTGCTGGACGAGGTGATGCAGGCCAGCCCCGCCTATCGCTGGACACTCAATCACACGATGTCGGTCAGCGACCCGCTGGAGCTTTTCCCCACCCATACCGCCGTTGTCGGCTGAGGCGCGCGATGAACACCCGCAAGAAACTTTCCGATCTGGCCAAGACGATCCGGTCCAAGAACGCAGGGACCGACAAGATCACCTTCGACATCATTTTCCGCGAACGCGACACCTATGACATGGTCAAGCGGTCGGGCGTGCTGACCCGCGAAAGCGTGTGCCGCATCCTGAACGTCGATCCGGCGCGGCTGACGGATTTCGTCGAATACGACCCGGCCTATGCGATCAAGTTCACCATCCTGCGCGTGCGCCCTTCGGGCAGCGCGGGCGATGGCGACATCTTCGGCGCGCAGCAATACGCGCCCTTCCTGGATGTCGATGTCGACATCTCGGCCTGATCCCCGGACCTTGGCGGTGCGGGCCCGGAACCGGGCCTGCCCGCACCGGTGCGACACCGGATTTCCGGTCCATCGCGCCACGATGCTGCCCGGTCGGGAAGGCCTAACCGGCGCGTCGGGCGAATCACGATCCGAATCGTTGGCCGGGAGTGGCTGGACCAGCCGGGCCCTCACCGGCCCGCCCGTCACCAATGGATGTTTCCGATGAACGAATTATGTCAATATTTGGGCAAGACCCCCAGATATTGCGGACGCGATCCCAACCCGTCCTGCGTTTCCCGATGATGAACAATACAGGGCCAAAACCCTGCGAATGGCGTCATAACCGCACATTTTTGCTTAAGAAATCCGAAATTCGCACGACTCCGGAGTCCACAGGCACAAGGAATTGATCTAGCCTGAACCCATGCCGGAACCGAGTGCGCGCGGCGGTTATCGGCGTGAAATGGGGCGGGAATAAGGCCTGTTTCCAGTTGCATTTTTAACCGGCGAAGGCCGGGTTATTTCTTGGCCAGTTCCCGTCACCTCTTTTGGGGTGGGGCTGCAAAATGACAAACTCGGAACGCTTGGCCTTGCGCGATCTTGGCTATGATCGGTCGCTTGGCCTGTTCGACTGCATCGCGCGTGTACGTGACATCGAGCCGGATCATCCGGCGCTGATCTGCGGCGAACAGATCGTCACCTACCGGGAATTGCTGGATGATGCCGACCGCGTGGCCGCACGTCTGATCGCAGCCGGGGTCCGGCATGGCGACCTTGTGGCGCTGGTGGGCGGGCGGTCGATCGCGACCACGGTGACGATGCTGGGCATCCTGCGCGCCGGTGCCGGATATGTGCCGATCGACCCCGCCTATGACGCCGAGCGGCTGTCGCTGATCATCAATGACACGCGCCCCGCGGCGATCCTCTGGCTGGAACCGTTCGGCGATCTGGCGCAGGGGCTGGCAAGGTGCGATGGCGCGACCCGTGCCCCGATCCTGCCGGTGGTGGACATCGTGGCCCCCGGCGGCCCTGCATTGAAGGATGCACCGCAGGTCAACGGGGGCGACAAGGCCTGTATCCTTTATACCTCGGGGTCCACCGGGCGACCGAAGGGCGTGGTGGTGACGCATCGGGGGATCACGCGGCTCGCCTTCGACCAACCGGCCGCCACGATCCTGCCCGAGGACCGGATGCTGCATGCGGGAACGCTGGCGGCAGATGCCTCGCTTCATGAAACCTGGGTGGCGCTTTGCGCCGGGGCGACGGTGGTCATCATTGACCAGCCGAAACTCGCCATCGACCTGATTTCCGAAGCCGTGGAAACCCACGGCGTGACAACCGCCGTCTTCTACACCGGTGTCTTCCACCTGATGGCGGAACACGCACCGCAGACGTTGGGCAGGATGCGCATGGTCGTCTCGGGCGGGGATGTCCTTTCGCCCGTTCTGACAGAACGGATGCTGCAAGCCTATCCGACGTTCCGGCTGTGCAACGGCTATGGGCCGACGGAAAACACCGTCTTCACCACGATGCACGAAATCCGGCCCGAAGATCTGGACGGCCGTCCCATCCCGATCGGCCGGGCAGAACCCCAGGGTGAATGTTTCGTCGTCGACGAGGCCCTGAACGAGGTTCCCGATGGCGAGATCGGGCAACTTCTGGTCACCGGCGACGGGCTGGCGGATGGCTATCTGAACCTGCCCGAACAGACCGCCGAACGCTTCATCCCCGATCCGCGCCCCGGCGCGACCGGGCGTGCCTACATGACCGGCGATCTGGTCCGCCGCCGCGCGAACGGCGTGTTCGACTTCTTCGGCCGGGTCGACCGGCAGGTGAAGATCGGCGGCCGCCGGATCGAACTGGACGAGATCGAACATGACCTGCGCGCGCTGCCGATGCTGGCGGACGCCGCCGTGGCGATGGTGGACCTGTCGCCCGACGACCATCGGATCGGCGCCTTCCTGCGCCCCGAGGGGCCGATGCCCGAGGACGAACGCACCTTCCTGCGTGCCGTACGCGCCGAACTGGCAAAGGTCCTGCCCGAGGCGATGCACCCGCGGCATTACATGGTGATGGCCGAATTCCCGCTGACCGAAAACGGCAAGGTCGACCGCAAGGCGCTGGTGCGGATGGTCACGGCGGAACCGCCTGACATGGCAGCCGCGGACCAGCCGGACGACACCGCCAATGCACCCCCGGCACCGGCCGAACCTGCCGCGCCCGCGGTGCGCGCGCTGTCGGCTTCGGAGGTCCGCGGGATCATTTCCGATCTGTGGCACGACATGCTGCATTGCGGGCCGCTGGACGGCGACAGCACCTTTTTCGAGGCGGGCGGCACCTCGCTGCAACTGATCGAGGCCCACGCCCGGCTGGAAGAACTGCTTGGCTTCCACTTCGACCTGACGCTGATGTTCGAAACGGCACGTCTGGCCGACCTGTCGCGGGAACTGGCGGCGCTGTCCACCTCGGACACGGCGCGCCCCTGGGCCCCTAAGGTGCAGGCCGAAACGCCTAGTGCCGCCGCCTGCGCCCCAACCTGCGCCCCCGCCGAAGCACTCGCCGAAGCGCCGGCCGAAGCACCGGCCGCACCGGCGGAACCCGCCGTTCGAAGGATCGACCATCAAGGCGCGATCGCGATCGTCGGCATGGCCGCCCGCCTGCCTGAAAGCGATTCCCTCGCTGCGTTCTGGGAACACCTGCGCGCCGGGCGGAACCTGATCCGCCGCTTCGCCCCCGACGAGATCGAGGACGGCTTCACCCCCGAGGAACGCGCGCGCCCGACCTATGTGCCCGCGCGCCCCTGGCTGAACGATGTGGACCAGTTCGACGCGAAATTCTTCAAGCTTTACCCCCGCGAAGCCGCCGAGATGGACCCGCAGGGCCGCGTGTTCCTGGAAATCTGCTACGAGGCGCTGGAAAACGCGGGCCACGACCCGCGCCGCTTTGGCGGGCCGATCGGGGTCTTTGCCGGATCGTCCATGCCGACCTACCTGATGCGCCACGTCCTGGGCAGTGGCGACCGGCTTGAGGATTTCACGGCGAATTACCAGGTGGGCAACTACACCGAATTCACCGGCAACCTTCAGGACAGCCTTGCCACCCGCGTGGCCTTCAAGCTGGATCTGCACGGCCCGGCCTATACGGTGCAGACCGCCTGTTCCACCTCGCTGACCGCGATCTCGCAGGCGGTGATCAACCTTCGCGCAGGCCAGTGCGACATGGCGCTGGCCGGGGGCGTTTCGATCACCTTCCCGCAAAAGCGCGGCTACTTCTCGCTGGATGGCGGGATCGTTTCGGCCGATGGCGTCTGCCGTCCCTTCGACGAAGGCGCGAACGGCACGGTCTTTGGCCACGGCGCGGGCGTGGTCGTGCTGCGGCGGCTTGAGGATGCGCTGGCCGACGGTGACCATATACATGCGGTGATCCGGGGCGTCGGCGTGAACAACGACGGCTCGGACAAGATCGCCTTTACCGCACCCTCGGTCGCAGGCCAGGCGGGCGCGATCCGCGCCGCACTGCAGGATGCGGGCATCACCCCCGACAGCATCAGCTATGTCGAATGCCACGGCACCGCCACACCGCTTGGCGATCCGGTCGAACTGCGCGGTCTGGCCAGCGTCTTTGGCGCAGGCGGCGGGCCGGGCAGTTGCGCGCTTGGATCGGTCAAGGGCAACCTGGGCCATCTGGATGCGGCGGCGGGCGTCGTCGGTGTGATCAAGACCGCGCTGATGCTGACGCAGGGCGAAATTCCGGCGGTGGCGAATTTCACCCGCCTGAACCCCAAGATCGACCTGAACGGAACACCCTTCCGCGTGCAGGACCGCACCGCGCCCTGGGTCGCGACCGGGCCGCGCCGGGCCGGGGTCAGCTCGTTCGGGGTGGGCGGCACGAATGTCCATGTGGTCATGGAAGAGGCGCCGCCCCCCGCCCATGTCGAAACGCCCGAAACGGTGCAGATCCTGCCGATCTCGGCCCGCTCGGCCGAGGCGCTGACGGCATTGGCCGCGCGGCTTGCCGACGCGGTCGGCGGCACGGATGCCCCGCCCCTCGCCGATGCCGCCTTCACCCTTCAGGAGGGCCGCACTGCCTACGAGTTCCACGCCGCCGTGGCCGCCCGCACGGGGGCCGAGGCCGCAGCCGCCCTGCGCGGCCTTTCCGCGCCACGGGCGGCGATCCCTTCGGAACCGCCTGCCATCGCCTTCATGTTCCCCGGTCAGGGGTCGCAATACCCCGGCATGGGCAGCGGGCTTTACGGCAGCGAACCTGAATTCGCCCGCTGGATCGACCTTGGCGCCGAAATCGCCCGGCCGCTGCTGGGGCTGAACATCAACGACCTGCTCTGCTTCGGCGATGTGTCGGACGAGGCGGCAGCGCGTGCCCTTCGCGACACCCGCCTGACCCAGCCTGCGCTTTACATGATCCAGTTCGCCTGCGCGAAACTGTGGGAATCGCGCGGCATCCGCCCCGACGCGATGATCGGCCATTCGGTGGGTGAATTCGCGGCGGCGGCGCTGGCCGGGGTGTTTGACTTCGAGACCGGCCTGCGCCTGATCGCGGCACGCGGGCGGCTGATGCAGGATCAGCCGCCGGGCAAGATGCTGTCGGTCCGCGCGCCTCTGGAACGGCTGCAACCCTTCCTCGACGGGTCGGTGGACCTTGCCGCGCAGAACGCGCCGCAACTGAACGTGCTGGCGGGCGATGGCGCGGCGATCGCCGCGATGGCCGCGCGGCTTGAGGCTGCGGGCATCCCCAGCAGCCCTCTCCATACCTCGCACGCCTTCCACTCGCGGATGATGGACCCGGTCTGCGATGCGCTTGCCGCCGAGATCGCGGGGCTGCGCCTGCAACCGCCGTCCATCCCCTATGTCAGCTGCGTCACCGGCGACTGGATCACCCCCGCCGAGGCGACCGATCCGGCCTATTGGGCGCGTCAGGCGCGGCAGGCGGTCCTTTTCGCCGACGGCATCACCCGGCTTGCCGCCACCCGGCCGACGATCCTTGTCGAAACCGGGGCGGGGGGCGTGCTGTCGGCCTTTGCCGCGCAGACCCTGCCACGCACAGGCCACGCGGGGATCGTGTCCTCGCTTCCCGACCATCGCCGCGAGGTTTCCGACGATGTCGCGATGGCCTCTGCCCTTGGCCGGATCTGGAGCCTGGGCCACCCCGTCGACTGGGCAAGATCCGGCCCGCGCGGGGCGCGGCGCGTCCCGCTTCCCGGCTATCCGTTCGAACGCAAGCGGTGCTGGATCGACCCGCCCGCCCGTGCCGGACGGGATGCATCGGCACCGTCCGCCCCCGCATCCACCCTAGTCCCCCAACCGCTGCCCGCACTCGAGGCCGCCCCGGTCAATGCCGCGCCGGCCATCGTTCCGTTCCAGTCACAGGAAAGCCCTGCCATGACCCTGCCCGCCGCCGCCGACCGCAAGCCGCGCCTGACGACCGAGATCCTTGCCCTGCTCGCCGATCTTTCGGGCGAAGAGCTTGGCCCGGATGATGCCGCTGCGACCTTTCTGGAACTGGGGTTCGATTCCCTGTTCCTGGGGCAAGTCTCGCAGAGGCTGGGGGCGGATTATGGTGTCAGCCTGACCTTCCGGCAGCTTCTGTCGGATTATCCCAGCACGCTGGCGCTGGTCGATCATCTGGATGCCACCCTGCCGCCGGAACCCGCGGCAGCACCCGTTCCCGTCGCGCCGCCCGCAGCCGCAGCGCCTGCCGTGGCAGTTGCTGCCGCGCCGACGGCCCCCGTTATGGCGACCCCTGCAGTGGCCGCCCCTGTTCTGGCGGCGCCCGCCGCGGTGCAGGTTCCGGGCGAAGGATTGACCGGCGTCATGCAGGCGCAGATCAACGCCATGCAATCCATCTTCGCACAGCAGATGGCCGTTCTGACCGGTCAACCCGCGATGCCCGCCACGCAGGCCGCCCCTGCCCCGGTTCAGGTTCCCCCGGCGGCGGCAACGCCCGTGGCGACAGCGCCCGCCCCCGCGTCAATGCCCGCCCCGGTGTCAATGCCTGCCCCGGTCGCGGCAGGGTCCGAGGCTGCACCGCCCGCCACGCCTGCGGCAGAAGATGCGACGCCGCCTGCGCGACCCGCCTTCAGCTTCGGACGCGCCGCCGTGGCGGTGGCCGACCTGACCGACGAACAGAAGGCCTATGCGCAGGATCTTTGCCGCCGCTATTCGGCACGCAGCCCGAAATCCAAGGCCTATTGCGACCGCTACCGCCCGGTTCTGGCCGACCCGCGCACCGCCGCCGGGTTCCGCGCCGAATGGAAGGAACTGGTCTATCCGGTGGTGGCCGACCGGTCCAAGGGCGCCCGGATCTGGGACATCGACGGCAACGAATACATCGACCTCGTGAACGGTTTCGGGCAGACGGCCTTCGGCCATTCCCCCGATTTCGTGATCGAGGCGGTAAACCGCCAGATGGAAAAGGGCTTTGCCATCGGCCCGCAATCCGACCTGGCCGGGCCGGTCGCGGAAAGATTTGCACGCATGGTCGGGCATGAACGCGTGACCTTCTGCAACACCGGGTCCGAGGCGGTGATGGCCGCGATGCGGCTTGCCCGCGCGGTAACCGGGCGCGAGACGATCGTGGTCTTTTCCAACGACTACCACGGCCAGTTCGACGAGGTCCTGGTTAAGGGCAAGCAGAAGACGGGCGATGACCCCGCGGCCCTGCCCATCGCACCGGGCATCCCGCGGTCGGGCCTGGGCAACATGAAGGTGCTGCCCTATGCCGCCGATGAAACGCTGGACTGGCTGCGCCGGAATGCCGGAAGCCTGGCCGCCGTTCTCGTCGAACCGGTGCAAAGCCGCCACCCCGAACTGCGCCCGGCCGAATTCGTGCGCGAGGTCCGCCGGATCACCGAGGCCGCCGGGGTCGCGATGGTCATGGACGAGGTGGTGACAGGCTTCCGCGTGGGGCCGAAGGGGATGCAGGGTGAATGGGGCATCGCCCCCGACATGGCGACCTATGGCAAGGTCGTGGGCGGCGGCATGCCCGTGGGCATGCTGGCCGGCAAGCGCCGTTTCATGGATGCGCTGGACGGCGGCACCTGGCAGTTCGGGGATGATTCCATTCCGCAGACCGCCCCCACCTTCTTTGCCGGAACCTTCGTGCGCCACCCGCTGGTGCTGGCCGCGGTAGATGCGACGCTGGACCATATCGAACGGCATGGCCCCGACCTCTGGGGCCGCGTCGCGCAACGGACCGGCGCGCTGGTCGACGAGTTGAACGCGATCCTCGCCGCGCGCGGCCT
Source organism: Aliigemmobacter aestuarii (assembly GCF_004799285.1). Lineage (GTDB taxonomy): Bacteria > Pseudomonadota > Alphaproteobacteria > Rhodobacterales > Rhodobacteraceae > Aliigemmobacter > Aliigemmobacter aestuarii. The sequence continues at coordinate 463,465 of NZ_SSND01000002.1, forward strand.
GCCGCGACTGGTCGAAAGCTATTCCAGCTGGATGATCTTCAACCTGGCCAACCACGATCCGAACGCGGCCTTGCTGTTCCCGCTTCTCAGGATGCGGGGGGTGCATGTGCAGGTGGGCTACATGGCGATGTTTACCACCGCCCATTCCGAAGAGGATTTCCGCGCCGTGGCCCGCGCCTTCACCGAGGCCGTGGACGAACTGCAATCGGTGGGCATCCTGCGGCCTGTCGGGGCTGTTACCGCCACCGCCAGCGCGGCGCCCGCCGCAGCACCCGCCACAGCAGTCGCCGCACAGGCGGCGCCCCTTCCGGTTGCCGTGCCCCTGACCGAGGCGCAGCGCGAGATCTGGATGATCAGCCAACTTGGCGATGAACCGTCCTGCGCGTTCAACGAAAGCTCGTCGATGCGGCTTGAGGGCGCGCTTGACGCGGCCGCCCTTGAGCGCGCGCTGGCACGGGTGATCGCGCGGCACGACGGGCTGCGGCAGAAGTTCGCCCGAAACGGCGAAACCTTCGACATCCTCGCACCCTTCGCGGCCGATCTTCCGCTGATCGACCTGTCGGGCGAGACCGATCCCGAGGCAGCGCTGACCGAGGTTCTGGCCGAGGATGCGGGCCAGCCCATCGACCTGGTCGAAGGCCCGCCTTTCCGCACCTTCCTCGTGAAGCTGTCGGACCGGTTGCATGTTCTGGTGATGAACGCCCATCACATCGTTTGCGACGGCTGGTCCTACAACGTGATCTTCCGCGACCTTGCCGCCTTCTATTCCGAGGAAACCGGGCATGGCACCACCAGCCTGCCGCCCGCACCGTCTTTCGCGGATCATGCCAGGGCCGTCGCCGGGGCCGAACCGCTCCCCGAGGTGCGGGCCTTCTGGCGCGGGGTCTATCACGATCTGCCGGACCTTCCGGAGCTTCCCTCCGACCGCCCGCGCGGCGCGGTGAAAAGCTATGCCGGCGCGACCTGCACCGCGCATGTGGACGGCGACGTGATGCGCGCCGCCCGCAAGGCCGGGGCCAAGGCGGGATGCACGCTGTTCTCGACCCTCTTCGCGGCGTTGCAGGTGGTGATTTCGCGGTTGACCGGATCGTCCGACATCGTCCTTGGCGTGCCGACGGGCGGGCAAAGCCTGCTGCCGAACCCCGATCTTGTGGGCCACTGCGTCAACTTCCTGCCGATCCGCGCCCCGATCGACGCCAAGGACACGATGGCAGAGCACCTTGCCCGCGTGGGGCGGACGGTGATGAACGCCTTCGACCATCAGGATTACACCTATGGCACGATGGTCCGCGATCTGGGGGTGGAACGGTCGTTGAACCGCCTGCCGCTGACCGAGATCCAGTTCAATCTGGAAAAACTCGCGGACGGGCTCCAGATGGGCGGCATTCAGGCGATCGTCCACCCGAACGCCAAGCGGGCGGTGAATTTCGATCTGTTCGTCAACGTGGTCGAACGGAAGGACGGTCTGCGCATCGACGTGGATTATAACCGCGACCTTTACGACGCCTCGACCGTCGAGCGGTGGATCGGGCATCTGGACACCGTTCTGCGGGAAATGGCCGCCGGGCTGGATCGCCCGGTTGCCAGCTTCCCGATCCTGACCGCAGCCGAAACCGGATGGCTGGCCGAGACGGTCAATGCAACCCGCGCCGATTATCCGCAGGATGCGCTGATCCACGATCTGGTGGCCGAAGTCGCGCGCGCCAATCCCGACCGCGTCGCCATCGAAGACGCGCGCGGAACCGTCAGCTACGGGGCGATGATGGCCCGCGTCGATGCGGTGGCCGCGGCGGTGCAGGCGGCGCTGCCCGCACCGGGCGGGCGGGTGGCCGTGGCGATGCAGCGCACCTCCGACACGATCGTGGCGCTTCTGGGGGTGATGAAGGCGGGCCACGCCTATGTGCCGATGGACCCGACCCAGCCCGAAGCCCGGCTGCGCGCCGTGCTGGCGGCGTCGCGGGCGGATGCGATCCTGCACGACGCCCCTGCAACACCGGCCTTTGCCACGGGTTCGGCGGCACGGCTGATCGCGATGGCCGGCCTTGTCGAAGGGGCCACGCCTGCCCCTGTCAGCCGAAGCGCCAACCCTTCGGCCTATGTGATCTTCACATCAGGATCGACCGGAACGCCGAAGGGCGTCGAAGTCGGGCATCGGCAGGTCGTCAACCTGCTGACCTCGATGGCGCGTGAACCCGGCTTCGGGGCGAATGACGCGCTTCTGGCCGTGACGACCAAGACTTTCGACATCTCGGTGCTGGAATTTTTCCTGCCGCTGATCCGGGGGGGCAAGGTCGTCCTGGCGACCAAGGGCGACGTGCTGGGCGGGTTCAGGGTGGTGGAACGCATCGCGCGGGGTGACATCACCCACATGCAGGCCACGCCGACCCTGTGGGCGATGCTCTTGGAAGCGGGGCTGAAACCGCGTCCGGGGCTGACCATGTTCTGCGGCGGCGAACCCATGCCCGCCGATCTGGCCGAACGGCTGCTGGCCGGAGGCGGGGCGCTGTGGAACCTCTACGGCCCGACCGAAACGACGATCTGGTCGGCGGTGGAACGGGTGCGGCCGGGCGACCGGATCACCATCGGCCACCCGATCGCCAACACCGAACTGCATGTCCTGGGGCAAGACAAAGACCTGCTGCCCATCGGTGCTGCCGGGGAATTGTGGATTGGCGGCGACGGGCTGGCCAAGGGGTATTTCGACCGCCCCGACCTGACCGCGGCAGCCTTCCACGAGGTCACGGTGAACGGCCGTCCCCGCCTGCTGTACCGCACCGGCGACATCGCGCGGCGTCTGGATGACGGGCGCATCGCGGTTCTGGGCCGGCGCGACGACCAGATCAAGCTGCGCGGGTTCCGGATCGAGCTGGGCGAGATCGAAGCCGCCCTGCGTGCAATCGACGGGGTCGAGGCCGCCGCCGTGGCGCTGCGCCCCTCGCCGCGGGGCGGACAGCAACTGGTGGGCTATGTGGTGGCAAACCGCAGCCGCACGATCGAGGGGCTTGCGATCGGCCGGGCACTGTCGGGCGCATTGCCCGATTACATGGTGCCCACGGCCTGGGTGATGCTGAGCGACCTGCCCAAGACCGCGAACGGCAAGCTGGACCGCAAGGCCCTGCCTGCACCCGAGGCGACGGCGACCGTCCTGCCGATGCACACCGGGGCCACGACGGAAACCGAACGGCGCCTGGCCGAGATCTGGGAAAATGTCCTGGGGATCGAGAACATCAGCACGTCCGCCACGCTTTACGCGCTTGGCGCGGATTCGCTGACCGTGTTCCGTATCGCCGCCCGGATGATCGACGCGGGCCTGAACCTTGAGGCGAAGGACCTGCTGCAATACCCCAGCATCGCAAGCCTTGCCGCCTATGCCGATGCGCGCGGGTCCGATGCCGGCCCGTCAAAGCCCGCGCTCAGGGCCTATCGGGCCGGGGCGAAGCGGGGGATCTGAACCGGGCGGGCCGTTGCCCTAGGGCAGCGGCCCCTCGATCCGGATGCGGCGGCGCACCGATCCGTCGCCGTCCGGTCCGGCGGGTCCGACCTCGAATTCCACGGTCGCGCCTTCGGCCAGATCGCGTTCGACCGGCGGCATTTCAAACCGGGCGGCACCCGTTTCCCCCTGGGCCAGCACCTCGCCCCTCAGCAGCACGCGGATGGCCGAAGGTTCGGCCCCGTCGGCCGCCTGCCACCAGCCCTCGATCCGGTAGCGGCCTTCGGCAGGGGCGGTGAACCGTTCGACCGCAGCATAGGGGCGATCACCGAAACGCGCCGTGGTGATCCAGTTCGCGTTGATGGCCAGGGGCGACAGGTCGGGCGCCCCCCGGAAACTTGCCCATTGCCAGTCACGCCATTCCAGAGGGGTCAGCCCGATGTCGGGCCGGCGGGCGTGATAGCTCCACGGCGGCAGGTCGTAATGGAAAAGCGAGTCGTGAACCGGCGCACCCTTGACGACAATCTCGATCCCCTGCCCCAACAGGATCACCGGGTCATCGCCCAGGACGCTTGGCAGGTCCACCGGATTGCCCGTCGCATCGAAGGCTTGCGCAGTGCCCCGCACCTCGACCGGCAGGCCGGCGCCCCAGGCGACGACCGCCTGACCTTCCCCGCCATAGGCGAAGATGCGGGCGGCACGGGTCGGGCTGACATCCGTCGGGCGACCCAGCGGGATCAGGTTCTTCTGCACGAAAGCATAGGCCAGCCCCGCCGGCTTGATCTGCCCCTGCGGGGTGAAAAGGCCCATGTTGGGCCACCAGGGTTCGTCGATCAGGGCATACCATATCGCATCCCCCACCTTGGCCGCGGCCATCGCGGCCACGGATTTCACAAGGAACCCTGCCGACTCTTCCGGCCGGTCCGTCCATTGGCCGAACTCGGTGACATGGACCGGCTTTTCGCCGCCCATCTCCTGCATCAGCGCCCGAAGGCGACCGATTTCCAGATCGACCGTTTCAGGCGGTGCGCCATAGGGGTGGACAGACACGGAATCGCAGGCCTCAAGCCCGCCCGAACGGAAGAAATCGCGCAGGAACCCCATCGGGATGGTGTTCGTGCCCGCGCACAGAACCTCTGCCCGCGCCCGGACCGGACCGGCGGCACGCGCAAGCGACGCAAGTTCCCTTGCCGGGTCCTGTTTGAACGGGCCACCGATGCTTTCGCCCGCGTTCACCTCGTTTCCGATCTCGAACCGCGTGACCTGCCCGGCATAATGCGCGGCGGTCTCGGCCAGAAACGCGGCATGGGCGGCGCGGCCCTCGGGCGTGTGCGGGGTGTTGCCCGCATCGTGCAGCGGGTTCGTCCCGGTCTGGACGACCATCACCTCGATCCCCATCGCGGCCAGCGGCGCCATGTAGGCATCCGCCGGGGCGAAATCGTATTCGCCCGGCCGTGTCTCGATCCCCGCCCAATCCAGTTCGTCGCGCACCAGCGTCGCCCCCACCTCGGCCAGACGCGGCAGCAGGTCCAGCGACCAGCCCTGTTCGAAATGGGTCTGCACCCCAAGGCGGAACGGCGGTTCCGCCAGCGCCGCACCACCAAGCAACAGGGCGGGCGCAAGAAATCGCGCCAACCTCATGCCGGGCTCCGATCCACGACGAAAATCCCCTTGTCGAAGGTGGCGTGGTGCAGCCGCCGCCAGCCCGGCAGCGAACCGGGTCTGTAGCGCCGATGCAGGCGTTCGCGATAGGTGTCGGGGGTCAGTTCCTCGATCTCCATGATGTTCAGCCCGTAGCCATAGACATTCCGCCGGTTGTCCTGCGCGGGGCGGAACAGCCGCCCGCCGCTGCGAACCGCAGCACCCGCGTTGCGGGCGGTATCCGACCCGATCACGACCGGGTTCATCGGATGCGGCCGCAGATTGGCCAGCGAAGGACCGTCGCAGGAAAAGAGATGCAGCGCGATGGAATGTTCCTGAAACCGCCGGTGTTCTGAAAGGTTGGTGAACAGCCACCAGTGCCCGCCATGGCGCAGAAGGAAGGAATCCGCCAAGTGGCACCCTTCGAACGCGGTCGCGTGAAGTTCCCATTTCAGCGGGAAATCGACGGCACGCCACACCTCCAGCCGTCGATTGGACTGTGTTTCCGGGATCATGTAGACGCAATCGCCGTCGCGGAAGACATGCGGAAAGGACAGGTGCGTATCGCATCCAAGCGCCGTCCCCAGGGGGCGAAGGACACCGTCTTTCAGTTCCGCCACGTCGATCCGGGCGATCGTGTCGCGGCGATCCATTGCCTCGTAGAACAGAAAATCGCGGCCCGCGTGATGGAACAGGAACGGATCGGCCATCAGGAAGGCAAGGCGCGGCAGGGGGCGGCCCTGCGCGGGTTCGAAGGCATCTGGATCGCCGGTGCCAGCGACCAGTTCCCAGTGATCCTGCGACAGGCCCGACCGGTGCAGGATCGCGCCGGCCAGCCGTTGCACGATCGTCCGCCCGATCGATCCAAGGTATCCGGGCAAGGTCACGACCCCCGGAACACCGGCAACCGGCGCTGGCCCGACATGGGGGCCAGCCTCGCCCAGATGGGCGAGGGCCTTGCACAACGGCACGGCCGCGGCCTCGGCCACGAATTCGGCGGTCAGCGCGCTGGTGGGCTTGGGGTTGAACCGTGTCGAAAGGATGATCCGGGGTGGCGTGGCGCCCTGCTGCACGATCTCGACCGTGACCAGATCGCGCGCACGATCCGCGCGGGCCATGCGGGTGAACCCGCAGCCAGGGGGATGACCGTCGGCCCGGATCGTGATCTCGCCATGGGGCAGGGCGGCGCGGGTCGCGAAATCAAGCCTGCCTGTATCCAGTGACAGCGCCACGTCGGGGCCGTCCGCGCCCGCCTCGATCAGGGGCAAACCGTCAACGATCCGCTGCGCGGCGGCGGTATCCACCACGCCGAAGCGCCGTTCGACCATCCGCCGTTCCGCCGCCAGAACCGCGCGCAAGGGAAGGGCGGGCCGTGGCGCGGCCTCGGTCACCGAGGGTTGCAGCCGGCCGGTCAGCCGGAACCGCGGATCGGCCGCCATCACCGCGACCAGATGGGCCTGCCACCCGGACAGCCGCCATCCCGGCGCGGCGACCAGCGCGATGCGAAGGGGTGATGCGGCCCTAGCCATCCTGCGTCCGGCCGCGCGACAGGCGTTTCAGCTTGTCGTCCAGCACGCGTGTCACCCTGTCGAAACCCGAACGCAGAACGGATTCCCCGTGCCAGCCGCGGATGCGATGCACCGCCGTATCCGCCGAAAGCAGCGATCCCCAGCCCAGAACGCCATCCCGTGGCACGATCCCCTGCGCCTCGGTCACGAACAGGACAACCTCGCCCGAATAGGGCCGGAAGGCATAGGCCCTTGTCTGCCCCACGAATTGCGTGACGGTCGCGTCGATCATCGCATCCAGATCGGGGCGTTCACCCGCCTTGCCGGAAAGCCGCAGCAGGCGCTGGCCAAGACTGTACTGCTTCAGAAGGTCGGCCCAGCCGATCCGCCCCTGCATCCGCATCTTCAGGAAATAGCCAAGCCTGCGGGCGCGCACCGTCAGCTTGTCCAGCCAGCGGCGCAGTGCGGAAAACTCCTGCACCGCACCGGGCGCCCAGGTGTCGATCATCGCGACCGAGGCAACCGGGTTGTCGCGCGCCTCAAGTGCCTGCGCCAGCCGCAGCGCCAGCCGGCCATCGACGCAGAGTCCGGTCAGGATCAGCGGACGCCCGCCATAGCGCCGCACGACAAGGTCCGCCGCCTGTTCCATCGCTGCGTCGAAACCCGCCGCGGCCTCGGCGGCAAGCGCCTCGCGATCAGGGATGGCAATGTTGGCAACCGTCGCTTCCGCCCCGATACCCTGCCCGATCGACTGGTAGAGGAACGTCTGGTTGACCGACAAAAGCACCGGGCCCGCGGGCGCACCGGGCCGCAGTTCGATCAGCCCCCACATCGGGCGGGCGGGCGGTTCAGTCGCGGGGGCCGGGGCGGTTTCGGTGTTCCGGCCGATCAGGTCGGCCATGCCCCGAAGCGTGGGATCAGCCAGGAATTCGTAAAGCGAGGGCCTATAGCCGAAGGTTTCGCCAACCTTCGCCAGCATCCTGAGCGACAGCACGGAATACCCGCCCAGGTCAAAGAAATTGCCATCGACCGCGTCTGTCGGCAGGGCCAGAAGATCCGACCAGATCCGCGCAAGCCGGGGCAGAGCCCCGGCGTCCTCTTTCACGGCGGGCTGGGCTTCGGACGGGGCGGGGGCAGGTTCGGCGACCGGGGCGCGAAGGATGGGCGCCACCGCCGAAATCGGCTTGTCTGGCGCGTCTATCGCCTGGGTCAGAAGATCCACCATCGCATCGGCGATCCGTTCGACCGTCGCCGCCTGGAACAGGTTCGCGTTGTAGTCGATCACGATCCGCCAGCCCGACTTGCGGCCAAGAATGGCAAGGTGCAGGTCGTAAAGCGTGCCCGGCGAATGGGACTGCACCGACACAAGCTCGAACGGCCCGTAATCGAGTTCCTGAAGAAAGGCACGCTGGAGGTTGAACATGATCGACACGACCGGGATGCGCAGCGGATCGCGTTTCGGGTTCAGCTTCTGCACCAGCCGGTCGAAGGGCAGGTTCTGATGGGCGATGGCGTCGTTCACCAGCGCGCGGGTGGCCAGCGCGTGGCTTGACAGCGTCTGACCGGGGTCGATGTTGAAGCGCAGTACGATCGGGTTGGTGAAGATCCCGATCAGCGGTTCCAGATCCACGTCGTTGCGCCCGGCAACCTGGATCGCAAAGCTGACATCGCCCCGCCCTGACGCGCGTTCCAGCGCGGCACTGGTGGCGGCCGTGCCAAGCGCGAAGAACGACACATCCAGCCGTCGTGCGGCCTCGGTCATCCTTGCGTCGAAATCGGCAGGCAGGTCGCGGGCGATCGACCGTGTCTCGGGCTTGGCCACGCTGCGCGGATGATCCGAGGGCACCTCGAAATAGGCCATGTCGCGCAACTGCCGCAGCCAGTATTCCTCGTCCTCGGCCAGCGCGCCGGCGGCCTCGTAGTCGCGGAACCACATGGCATAGTCGCCATATTGCAGGGGCAGTTCCGGCAGGCCATGCGGGCGCCCCTCGATCAGGGCCGAGGCGATGGTGCCGAATTCATGGCCCAGAACCCGGATCGAAAACCCGTCAAACACCGAATTGTGGACGCTGATCAGCAGCGCGGCGCGGTCGCGCGACATCTGCACCATCGCCACGCGGAACAGGCAGGGCCTCGACAGGTTGAACGGCTCGTCGGCATGGTCGCGGGCGATGGCACGGATCCGGTCTTCCTGATCGGCCTCGGGGATGTTGCGGATATCGACGCGGTTCAGCTTGAAGTCGACATGATCGACGACCTCCTGCATCGGTTCGCCATCGCGTTCGACAAAGCGGGTGCGCAGGATCTCGTGCCGGTTGACGATTTCCTGGAAGGCTGCCTCGGCCACGTCGCCCGGCAGGTTGCCGCGCGCCTCCCAGCGGATCGCGAGGTTCAACCCCCGGTTCCCCGGCTGGATCTGGTCCATCACCCAGCAGCGCGCCTGCGTCACCGAGGCGGGAAATGTCGCCAGCACCTGTTCGGGTTTGACAGCCTTCATTGTTCCGATCCCCCGTTTGCCCGGACAGTCACCCGCCGGGCTTCTGGTTTCCGTTCGTCTGTAGTCCCTGCGGCATCCCGCGCGGCACCGACTGCGCCCGCCCCGGTGATGACTGCCCCAGTGATGACTGCCCCAGTGATGACTGCCCCGGTCATCACTGCCCCGTTCATCCCCGGCTCGTTCATCGCCGGCCCTCCGCTTCGGCCAGCATCTCGGCATAAAGCGCCAGAAGCCGGTCGCCCCAGTCGCCGGGCGCAAGCGAAATGCGCGCAGCCGTGCGCGGGCCGTGGGCGGCCATTGACCTGATCCTGGCGTCATCCCGCGCAAGGTCCGCCAGAAGCGTGGCCAGCGCCGCCGCATCGCCCGCCGGGAAAACCGCCCCCGCCCCCCCGGCCGTGATGTCGCGGGCCAGAAGCATGCCATCCGACAGGATCACCGGAACGCCGGTGAGCAGCGCCTCGACCGGGGCCAGACCATAGGGCTCGGGGCCAAGGGTGGGCGCCACCAGCGCGCGCGCCCCCATCAGCCGCCGCGCCAGCCCGGCGCGGTCGGCCCAGCCGTCGAACAGGTGTTCGGGATAGGCGTCCTGCAACCGGGCGCGGTCCTGCCCCTCGCCGACAAAACGCAGGCGCACCCCGGCGCGACGCGCGGCATCGGCCAGAAGAAAGACACCCTTGTAGGCGTGGATATCGCCGACATAGAGAAATTCGTCACAGGACCCCGGATCGGGCGCCAGTTCGGCGGGCCGGTCGGCGGGGTTGGGGATCACCACCGCCCGGACCCCGGCCATCCGGTCGCGCCAGAGGCGGGCGCCCATGCCCTCGTGGATCAGGGCCACCCGGCCATCGCGGAACAGGGGCGCCGCGCCCCGGTCCTGCAACGCCTGCCGCGCCACGCGCCACAGCTTTTGCGCGCGGCTGCGCTTGTCGCAGTTTCGCGCAAGGCAGGCCATCGACAGCGGGCGGCGCGTGCAGGTCGCCGCGGCGCGGTAGTCGAAGAACGCCCCGTTCGGACAGGCCAGAAAATAGTCATGCGCGTGCAGCACCACCCGGTGACGGACCGCCCCCAACGGGGCAAGAACCGAAGGCGAAAGCGTCTGCTGGATGCCGTGGACATGATAGATCGTGTCCGGCCGGTCGTTCGCCGCGATCCAGTCCCGCAGGGCGGAATGGGCGGCACGGTTCCACAGCCCGCCCAATGCCGCCGCGACGCGCCCCTGTTCCAGCAGCCGCCGCGCCCCCAGTGCGACCAGTTCGGCACCTGCCGGTTCATCGCCGCCCTCGTCCCCGGCAAAGACGGTGACGGGCAACCCGCGCCCTGCCATCAGCCCGGCATGCAGCATCGCCAGTTTCGACGCACCGCCCCGGGCGCGGCCGAAGTCTGTCAGGATCACCAGCCGTCCGGGGTGCCGCACCATCATTCCAGCTCCGCCGCGCGTTGGGGATGCAGCCTGCCGCGCAGAAGATCGGCGAAGGCCCGCAGGTTGCCGCGCAGCCTTCCGCGCCGGTCGACCTCGGGTTCGGGCCAGAGCGCGCGGGCCAGGTTGCGCACGAGATTGCGCAACAGGATCGCCGCAGCCCGCGACGCACGCATCGTGCCCTTCGACATCAGGTAGATCGGGTTTGCCACCTGCGAATAGCCCAGCCGCAGCCCGCTGACCCGCCCGGTCTTGGTGCCCATGTGCACACCGCGCAGCGCATCGGACCTGACCAGCGCACCATGCGGGGCCAGCGCGCGCGAGAAGTCCACATCTTCAAGCCAGCCGTAAAGCGGCAACGCCACGTCAAAGCGCAGGCCGGTTTCCACCACCGGCCGCCCCCGCACCGCCATGTTGCAGCCATAGCCGTTGTAGACCGGCACCAGACGCGGATCCCCGACCGGCGGCAGCGCGGCCACCGTTGCGACCGCTTCGTCCAGCGGGATGCCCGGGCCGATGATCCCGTCCTTCAGGACCGTTCCTGTGGCCAGAACCACATCCGACCGGGAGGTGAACAGCGCCTCGAGCGCGGCCAGATAATCCGGCGCCATCAGGAAATCGTCATCGAGAAACAGCAGAACGTCATCCGGCACGATCAGATCCAGCGCGCGGTTACGCTGGCGGGTCAGGCCCAGGTCTGACCGTTCCAGACGGGCCGGGAAGGGCAGCGACCGAAGGTCGGCCGCGTCCACGTCGCCCTCGCGCGCCGTGACGACGATCAGCAGGTCGGGAAGACGGGTCTGGTCTGCGATGGCGCGGATCGTCGGCCCGACGATGGCACGCCGCCCTGTCGTGGGGATGGCGACGATCAGGCGCATCGGCGAAAATCCCCCGATGAACCGCCGGTTTCGGCGCAATCCTGCCACCGGGATTCAGCTTTGTTGACCGGAACAGGCCGTGCACGTAGCAATATCTTTACGGCACCCTCAGGGTTGTGGCATCCAAAGATGGACATGAGCACGCACCGAACCACAACATATTCACGTTGCGCGGCTTGGTTGGCCTCGGCATCCGGCAGCACGTTGCGCCGGATCGTGATCGCCGGTTGCGCTCTGTTCTGGGTGCTGGTCATCTATCTGATCGCGTTCTGATACCTTTTTCGATCCGTCCTCAGACCGACCCTTCCCGGCGCAGCACGGCCCGCACCGTCTGAAGGATGATCTGCAGGTCCAGTTGCAGGCTGCGGCGGCGCACATAGTCGCAATCCATCGCAACCCGTTCCGGATAGGTGGTGTTGCTGCGCCCGTTGACCTGCCACAGGCCGGTGATCCCCGGCTTGACCGACAGGTAATCGGCATAGTGTTCGCCGTAGTGGCGCGCTTCGTCCTCGACGATCGGACGCGGGCCGACGACCGACATCTCGCCGCGCAGCACGTTCCAGAATTGCGGAAGCTCATCCAGGCTGGTCTTGCGGAAGAATTCACCGACGCAGGTGATGCGCGGATCGTCCGAAAGCTTCTGGTTCGCCTCCCATTCGGCGCGCGCCACCGGATCGGTGGCAAGAATGCGCGCCAACTGTTCCGGGGCATCCCGGTACATCGTGCGGAACTTCAGGCAATGGAACGGTTTGCCGTCCTTGCCCACGCGCTTGTGGCGAAAGAAGACGGGCCGACCGTCCTCGATGAGGATGACAATCACGATGACAAGAATGAACGGCGCGAGAAACAGCAGCGCCGAGAACGCGAAGACCTTGTCAAAAACCCACTTTGCGACATCGCCGGACCTGACCGTTCTGGAAACGGCAGTAACCGCTTCTTTCGGACCCGACTTGATACTCGTCTGCACCAACCGCTCAAACTGCACATCTGAAGGCATGGCAGCTACCCCAGTGCTGTAAACGTCAAGGATGAAAAATTTTGGGAGCGAATCGTAAGGCGTCACCGCTTATGTATTCAGTTTACTGCAATCATGCGGGGAAGCACGGCTTTTGCCTTGATTTTGCCTCTTTTCACGCTATGCGTGTGCACCTTTTGTCGATTCCGCCCAGGGCCGAAACGGTGGCTCAACATATGGTAGGAAAAGGGATTTCACCCCCAAGTGCGCAGGATCAGTCGCCCTTCCGGCGATCCAGAATCAGCCGCAGGAAGCGCCGGTCCACCACCATGAGAGCGCCGGAATAGACCACCAGCGCCACCACCGACGACAGGACAAGCCGCAGTGCGGCGGGCCAGACCTGAAGCGGGGCAAGCCCGTTGAAACCCCACGCAAGGCCAAGGGCCACCGCCAGCGCCACGGGCATCGCCCAGAGCCGCGCCAGGATCTCGACCCATCGGATGCGGGCGGCATGGAACTGGACCAGCATCGTGGTCACGAAGATCACCGTCGCCGCCGCGACCTGCGCCCAGGCCGTCGCCTCCAGCCCCCAGTGCGCGGCGATGACCGTCAACGCGACCCCGATCACGGCATAAGCGGCGACAAGCCAGGGCAGAAGGCCGATCCGCCCGGCCAGCGACAGGATCGCCTCGGTCGCGGCACCCGAGGCATACAGCGCGTATGCGATGGCCAGGATCCGCACCACCGGCACGGCGGGTCCCCATTCCGGCCCCAGCACCACAGCGACCAGATCCTCGGCCAAGAGGGCGAGGACCGCAAACAGCGGCACGGAAACCACCAGAAGCGCGGAAAAGAACCGATTGGCGGTGTCGCGGAAATCCACCTGCGGCCCGGATGAAGCATTGCGCGCGGCGCGAAACAGGCTCCAGGCCAGAACGCGGGTCGGCTCGCCCAGAACCTCGCTCAGCGCGCCGACCAGCCGTTGCGCGGCGCGGAAATACCCGGCATCGGCCGCCCCCAGATAGAACCCGATCACCAGCGTCCCCGCGTAAAGCCGCAGGTTCAGCAACAGCCTGACCGCGATGATGCGCGAGGAAAACCGGAACACCTCAAGGAATTCGGCCAGCGTCATGCGCGGATCGGGCCAGAGCCGCACAAGGACGAAGACCGCCAGCAACCAGACAAGCCCGCCCGCCAATCGCCCGTAGGCCAAGGCAAGCACACCGTCGCCGTTCAGCAATGCGGCGATGGACACGGCCAGATTGGCAAGCTCTCCAAGGCTCGAGGCGATGGCCGCCGGGACCAGACGATCCTGAAGGTTCAGGATGCCCGCATATGTGGCACCAAGGCTCACCACCGGGATCCACAGCGCCAGAACCCACATCAGCCGCAAGGTCGCGTCGTCGTCATAGGGCAGGACATGGGCCGCCACGACACCGAGTGCCGCAAAGCCCGTGCCTACGAACAGACAGACAGCCAGAACCTGCCGCAACCTTCGGGTCGTGCCCGCCCATTGCATCACGAACTCGGGCCAGCCGGCCAGCGAGAATTGCGACAGGATCACCGTCCAGGCCGCGACAACCGCAAAGACCCCGAATTCGGCTGCCGACAGAAGCCGCACTGCCACAAGGAAGATGATGAACTGCGACGCCTGCGCCAGCACGCGCGACGCCGCCGTCCACGCCCCCGCCCGCAACACGCTCATGCCGGGTGCACCCTCGCATGGGCAGGGGCCGCCTGCATCGCCCGCGCCCGCTGGCGCGCGGCCGCCGACATGGCCGTGACCGCCATCAGGAACAGCGTGGGATTGGGGGTCGTGGCCGAAAGCATCAACGCCGCCAGAAGCGTCAGCGCGGTGGCGCGCGCCGCGTGAAACGCCCTCCGGTCATGCGGGTCGGTGATCCGCCGCCCGCCGCTGATCGCCAGAAGGAAGAAGATCGCGAAGGACAGCGTGCCGGGCAGGCCCACGCTTCCCATCAGCACCGCCGCCAGCCCGTTGGCGCGCAGCGAACCCGCCCCCGCCCCCAGACCGCCGGTTTCCGCGAAGGCCTGGAACCCGGCCCTGGCCCAGGCGCTGCGTTCAATTCCGGATTCGCTGCTTGCCTTGGAAAAGATCAGCCAGTCCAACACGTTGCTTGCGGATTTCGTCACGCCCGGCAGCAGGAACAGCAGGCAGATCGCGGCAAGGCAAAGCGACACCACGATGACAAATCCATGTGCGAACCCCCGGCTCATGCCGCGGCCCAGATAGACGGGCATATGCGCCAGGATCACCACACCCGCCACCGCAACCGCGACGAAGCCCGAGGAGGACAGCGACGTCAGGGCGCAAAGCAGGTTGCCAAGCGCCAGCCCCCCGTGCGCCCCCCGGCGATGGATCAGGAAGGCCATGGTGAAATAGGCGAAGAACGCGGCCGAGGTCGCACCGAAGGCCGAGGCTTCGGAAAACCCGCCGATCACGCGCGGAAAGCCGTTGAAGCTGTGTTGGTTCAGCAGGCTGTAATCGGCCGTGCGGATCACCGAAAGGAGCGTGTCCAAGGCCATCAGGTCGAGCACGCCCAGAAGGATGTTGATCCCTGCCGCAATCGCCAGGCCGCGTTCGCCCAGTGCGGGCGACCGGCGAAAGAACACCGCCGCCGCCGCAACGAAGAAGCCGAAGGACAGCAGGATATATCCCGCCTGCGCGACATTCGACATTCCAGGCGCAAGGGGTTGCATCGTCGACTGGAAAAAGATGCTGACAGCGATCCCGGTCGCCGAGACGTTCATCGGAAAGACCAGGAATTGACCTGCGAAAAGGCGCACAAGGATCGTGGCCGAGATCAGCGCATAGACAGCATAAAAGCCAAGAAACGCATTCGTGGCCGTCAGCACGCCACGTTCGACATGTGCACCCGCACGCACCCAGGCAAGGATCAGCGCCGCCATCGTCAGCGAGGCCAGCAGGTCGGTGACAAGCAGCGACAGCCCGGCCACCTTCACCGCGGCGAACATGCCGAAGGGCAATGTGGCGATGGCCACGACAACGCCGTTGTCGGGGCTGCGGATCACCCGTGCGATCCAGATCAGAAGAAAGACTGCCGATGCGGGGAAAAAGGCCATCAGCGTCCTCGCTCTGCGAATGTACTGCGGCCGGCGGCGTTGGCAGGGCCGATCCTTCGTTCCTTCGGACGGGTGTCAGGGGTTCGGGCCAGTATCGTCATGGCAGGTCACGCCTTTGCAGCCGTATCGCGCGCCCGCCACTGCGCAGGGCGATGGCCCCCTCGAACCCCGGCGCCGGGTCAAGCCCGATCATCACCCAGGCCGCGGCATCGTCATCGGCGATTCTGACGACGCGGGGCGGGTCGTTCGCCGCCAGCGTGACGTCAAACCCCTTCAGCGGCAGCGACAGCCCGTGCCCGATGGCCTTCACCATCGCCTCTTTCCGGGTCCAGCAGCGAAAGAAGCCCCGCGCCCAGTCCTGCCCCGTCAGGGTGCCCAGCACCGCATTCTCGGCAGCCGAGAAATGGTGCAGGGCCACCGCCGGTTCCACCGGCCGGATACGTTCGATGTCGATCCCCGGCTGAAGCCCGGTGCAGACCGCAAGCGCCGCCATCCCGCCGGAATGGGAAAGGTTGAACAGCGGCATCCCCGCGCCGCGCAGAGCCGGGCGGCCATGACTGCCGTAGTCGAAGACCAGCGCCTCTGGCGCCTGTCCGACCACAGCGCCCAGAACCTCGCGCAGTTGCCCGCGCCCGGCGATGAAGGCGTCGCGGTGTTCGGCCCGAAGGAACCGCGCGGCGCGGGTCGCCTCGTCGGCGGACAAAAGATCGTGCCAGCGCGCGATCCGTTCAGGCGTGGCCTGAAGCGACCATTGCCACAGATCGACCGTCACGGGTGCATCTGCCGGGGGCGTCTCCATCTCAGGTCACGCCGATGCTGCCGGTGTGGCGTGCGGCCTGCCGCCTTGCCAGTTCCTCGGCCGCGCGTTCGACGGCAGCGGCGAAATCCCGGCGGAACCTGTCGGGGCCGAAGCGCTGCGCCTGCCGCGCGATCGCCTGAGGGTCGAACACGCCCTCGCCCGCTTCGAACCGTTCCACCGCAGCGCGGATCGCCGCAGCGGACTGTTCGGGAAAGAAAAGCCCCGTGCGCCCGTCGATCACACTGTCCAGAACACCGCCGCGACCATAGGCCAGAACCGGCGTGCCGCAGGCCATCGCCTCAAGCGGGACGATCCCGAAATCCTCTTCGGCCGGAAAGATCAGCGCCTTTGCCCGCTGGTACAGGCCCGGCAGGTCTTCGGCCCGCGCCCGCCCCAGCAGCGTGACATTCGGCGGAAGATCGCGTTCCAGCGCCTTGCGTTCGGCCCCCTCGCCCACCACCAGAAGCCGGTGCGGCAGGCCTCGGAACGCCTGGATTACCAGATCGGCGCGCTTGTAGCGCACCAGTTGCGACACGAACAGGTAATGGTCGCGCGGCCCGCCCGGATCGGGCAGGCGGTAGGCGCCCAGATCGACCGGAGGGTGCACCACATCGGCATCGCGATTGTAAAGCCGGTGGATGCGGTCGGCGATGAAACGCGAATTGGCGACGAAGCGATCCACCCGCGCGGCGGTTGTCACATCCCAGGCCCGCAGGCGGTGCGCGGTGCGCGCGAAATAGGCCCGCGCCAGCCCGGACGTCCGTTCGCGATAGATCGGGTAATGGTCCCAGATATAGCGCATCGGCGAATGGGCATAGCAGACATGAAGCGACCCCGGAGCACCGATCACCCCCTTGGCCGGGCCGCTTTCCGACGACAGGATCAGATCGAAGTCGCGCAGGTCCAGTTCTTCCAGCGCGCGGGGCATCAGGCCCAGGTATTTCTGGTAATGCCTTTTCGCGCCCGGCAGACGGCCGACGAAGGTTTCGGTGATCGGATGGGCAAGGATGCCGGGCGACATCCGTTCGCGGTCCACGACATGGGTGAAGATCTCGGCCTGCGGATAGATCCGCAGCATTTCCTCCAGCACCTTTTCCCCGCCGCGCATCGACACGAGCCAGTAATGCACGATGGCGACGCGTGGTTCGGTGCGGCCCGGCCTAGTAGGAATAGCCATAGACTTCACGCGCCGCGACATCGTTGTGGCGGACCTTGGTCATCACCGTTCCGGCGATGGTCACATTGGCCTCCTGCAGGCGGTGCAGGATGTCGCGCAGCATCTTGACCGGCGTCTGCCCGCTTTCGACGACCAGAAGCGTGGTATCGGCGTAACGCGCCAGCACGACCGCATCCAGCAGGTTCAGGACCGGCGGGCCGTTCACGATCACCACGTCATAGCGCGACGAAAGACGCGCGATCAGCCCCGACATCTTCGGATCGGCCAGAATGTCGGCCGCCGTATTCACCCGCCGGTGCGGCAGCACCACATCGGCGCCCAGAAGATCCGAATGATGCAGCAGGTCCTTCAGGTTGCCGCCATGTTCGAGGAAATCGAGAAGGCACAGACCCGACTTTTCAAGCCCGAGCGCCCTCACCGTGTCGGACCGGCGCAGGTCGGCATCAAGGATGACGACGGAAAGCCCCGTGGCCGAAAGCGACTTGGCCAGAAGGTAGCAGACCGTCGACTTGCCCTCGCCCGCACGCGCCGAAGTAACCGTCACCACCTTGGGACGTTTCGCCGGGGGTTTGTCGAAGAGCCGCATCCGCACGTTCACCACGCCCTCGCGCAGCGGCGACGCGGACTGTTCGGTCAACGCATCGCGCAAGGTCGAGGTGCTGTCGCCCAGACCCCGCACATAGGGCAAAAGCGCAAGATTGGGCAGGCCCGTCGCCTCGCGCAGTTCGGTCGAGGTGCGGACCGGATGGGCAATGATGCTGCGGCCAAAGACGAAGGCCACACCCAGGAACACCCCCGCCAGCATCGCGACCGTCAGCGACAGAAGCTTGCGCGGCGCGGTCGGCACGATCGGCACATCCGCCCGGCTGATCAGGCGCGCTTCGGGCGTCTGGTAATCGGACCGCTGGCTGGTTTCCTTGAACCGCGCCAGGAAGTTTTCATAGACCACCCGCGTAGCGGCCGCGGTGCGTTCAAGCTGATCCAGGCGGACCGAAGCCGTGGCCAATTGTTCGGACCGCTGCGACACCTCGTCGATCTGTTCGCGCAGCGCCGCCTCGCGGTTTTGCGAAACGCTGACATCGCTGCGCATCGCCTCGACCCGGCGGCGCAGCTCATCCTCGATGCTGCGGTCGATATCGGCGATCTGGGCCGATATGCGCACCATCTCGGGGTGCCTGCGGCCAAGCGTGCTGCCCAGTTCGGCCTGCCGCAGCGCAAGTTCGGTGCGCTGCTTGTTCAGCGCCTCCAGAAGAGGTGATGTGACCACATCGGCCACCGCGACCAGCCCGCCTTCGGCTTCTATCATCCGTTCCACCAGGCGGTAGCGGACTTCGGCATCGGCGCGTTCGGCGCTGGTCGCCACCAGCCGGCTGTTCAGTTCGGCCAGAAGCTGATTTGTCGTCTCGATCCCGCCGCCCGCGGCATCATTCATTTCGTTGCGGAAGGCGACCACGGCGGCGTCGGCCTCCTGCACCTGCTGGCTCAGGTCGGCGATGCGCTGCGACATCCAGACGTTCACCCGGTCGGTCGCGGCCTCTTTCGCCCCGATCAGATTGTCCAGATACTGGTTGGCGACCGCATTGGCGATGAAGGCCGCCACCTTCGGATCGGTCGAGGAATACTGGACGCTGATCGCGTAAGACACCCCGATCTGGCTGGTGGTCAGGGCGCGACGGATATCGCTGATGACGATGGAACGCAGCGCATCATCCGACATTGCCGCCGCCTTTTCGTGGAACGGCGCATCGAACTTCACCAGCCGCTTGATGCGCGAGACGATCCCCTCGGGCCGCGGCACACGCGGATCGAAGGCGGGGTGATTGATCAGGTCGTTGGCATCCACCACATCCCCGATCAGCGAGGTCGACCGCATGGTGATCACCTCGCCCGCGATCACCGAATTGCTCACGTTCAGATTCGAGACGACTTCCTCGACGGGGGAAAGCCGTTCTTGGCGCGTGTCGATCAGGATCTGGGCATAGCCCGTGTAGGTCGGTGCGACGGTCATCAGGTAGATGAACATCAGGACGACCGCACCCAGCGTGATCGCCCCCACATGGACGGCATTTCCGCGCAGGATGTCCCAGAGATAGACAAAGTCTATGCCCGCCGCGCGTTCACCGCCGAAGCGGATCGGTGTCGGCTCCGCCTTTTCGAACCCGGTCGATCTTGTCATCCGCCCTGCCCCGTTTCTTCCAGCCCGTCCGGGGGCCGGACCGTCACCACAAGCTGATCACCGGGCGCGAGTTCGTCCTGCGCCGACAGTTGCAGGCTGACCAGCCCGTCCGCCGTGCGCCTGCGCGCGACGTAACCGACCAGAAGCTCGGACTCGGCCCCGGCGCCGATGCTCATCCATTGTTCAAGAAGCCGCAGCCGATCTTCGATCGAGGCGCGTTCGGTCATCAGCTTTTCGATATTGCTGCGATGGGTCTGCGATTCCCCGATCAGGGACTTCTCGCGTTCGTTGTCGATGCGCGACAATTCGCTCTGCAACTGGTTCAGCTGAACCAGTGCCCCCGACCGCTGTTCGCGCAGCGAAAGAATCTCGTTTTCCTGCCTCGCGATGGTCTGTTCGGCGTTGGACACGGCGGTTTGCGTGGCAAGCCCCCGCTCGGCCAGATCGCGGGCGCGCTGCAATTCGTCCCTTCCCAGGTCAAGCGCTGAAACCAGAACCGTTTCGCGCTGGTCGATCAGGGCAACGCGGTTCTCGGCTTCCTGCGCCGCATCGGCGATCAGCCGACGCTGGGTCGTACGGTTCAGGTCGTCCAGCGCGATGATCTGGTCTTCCTTGGGCTTCAAGGCATCGAACATCTCGCGGTCGACGACAGCGCGCAGCGTATCCGGCAGGTCTGTCCATCGCACTTCGGGGCTGCCTTCGATCTGGGCCTGCACGCGGGCGAACTGCACCGCAAGTCTCGCCAGGTCGGCATCGGTTCCGTTCAGCGCGCCTTCAAGGTTGCGGCGTTCCAGGATCCGGGCCTCTTCGTTGTTGGCCGATACCGCCGTACCCCCGGCCAGCCCGACGGCCTGTTCGGCCGTAAGAAACGGCTGGTATTCGTAATTGCCGGGATTGCGCACATCGCCCATCACGAAGATCGGGCGGAAATTGGCGACCGAAAGCTCAACCGTCGGCGCGACGAAGATCTCGCGCTTGACGTAGGCGTCGGCAATCAGTTGCCGGGCCTCGCCCAAGGTCACATCGGCAACCTCGATCCCGCCGATGAAGGGCAGTTGAACCAATCCGTTGGTCCCGACGACAAATCGCTGCGGCGGGTCGCTGTCATCAAGGATATCCAGTTCAAGTTCATCACCGATCGTGATGGTGTAGCCGTCCGGAGTGACTGCGCCTGCGATGCCTGTGGCCAAGACGAGGGACATCAATATCCCCGCCACCATCACACCAAAACGACATCGCAAATTCATGCCTGCCCTTCCAAGCCATTCGACAAACGAATCGTAAAAGAAGCACTGACAATGTGTTGAGTATAACGAATTTCCTGATTTCAAACCGAAGAGTTCGCAGGAAATTCCGCAATGTCGGGGCGAATGCGCGCGCGATGGCTCCGCCATGGCCGAAAGGCCTCGCGCTTTCCCGCCAGGGTTGCAGATCGCAACAGGATTGT
Source organism: Aliigemmobacter aestuarii (assembly GCF_004799285.1). Lineage (GTDB taxonomy): Bacteria > Pseudomonadota > Alphaproteobacteria > Rhodobacterales > Rhodobacteraceae > Aliigemmobacter > Aliigemmobacter aestuarii. The sequence continues at coordinate 484,492 of NZ_SSND01000002.1, forward strand.
ACACGGCCGGGGGCAGGTGCCCGCATTTCCGGCGCGCCTCGAACGCCCGTCGCCGCGCGTCTCGATCCGGCACATCGGCGATTTGGCGGACGGCAGTACCGCCCTTGCAGAGGCATTCGACCTTCTTGATCGGCTTGGGCACAGGCGTTTCGCCCAAGTGACGATCAAATCACCGATGATGTTCCGCCACCGCCAGACCGATGGATTTGCGCAACCTTGCCGCATGGGCCTGCGCCACGGGGCGGAGCCGTGAGGAACCGCGGTTCACGATACGCGGAAGGGCGCAAGGCTGTCTTCGAACATCTCCATGAACTCGGAAGCAAGAAGCGAACTGCGGGCGGTCGGCGGGCGGATCAGCGACAGGTAATGCGGCGTCTCGGGCAGGAAGGGCCGCAACACCAGACCGCGCGATTCGTATTCCCGTGCGTCCATCTCGGACACCACGGCAACGCCCGCCCCCGCCGCCACCAGCATGCAGGCCGCCGTGAACTGCCGCGTCTCGATCCGGCTGCCAAGCTTCAGGCCCCGGGCCGAAAAGACATCGCGCAACTGGTGAAAGAAGCCCGAATCGCGCCGCGTATGGATGATGTTCTCGTTCACGATATCCTCGGGCCGGATTTCGTGCCGGGCCGACAAGGCATGACCCTTCGGCAGGATGCAGACCGTCCGCATGCCCACCATCCGCACGCGGATCGCGGGGTGGGTGCTGTATTCATCCGAGATGCCGCAATCATAATGTTCCCTGATGATCCATTCCAGGATCCGTTCCGGCCGGTCGGGTTCCAGGGTCACGCGCAGTTTCGGACGCCCGGCAAGAAAGTCCGCCAGAACCTTCGGCAGATGGCTGACAGCAAACCCTGGAAGGCAGGCGATGCGCAGGTGGCCCGCCCGCCGGTCGGTCAGGTCATGGCTCAGCCGGTCGATGGTTTCCAGATTGTCCAGCAACCGTTCGACTTCGCGCAGAAGGATCGCGCTTTCGGCTGTCGGCTGAAGCTGTCCGGCGCTGCGGTGGAACAGTTCGAACCCGACGCTTTCGGCAAGGGACGACAGCAGCCGGCTGACCGCGGGCTGCGATATCCCCAGATATTCCGCTGCACGGGTGATTGAACCCTTTCGGCAGGTGGCATGAAACGCCTCAAGTTGACGGATCGGAATCGACATGCGGCTCGGCCTTTTCTGCTTTCCGGAACACGATTCATAACATGATATTATATTTGTTAAATCAAAATTTTACTTGAATTATGGTCACAATCTGCTTTGCTTTTACCGCAAGGACGCAGCGCAACAGACCGCTCGCCTGAGCCAATGGAGGAGCAAATCATGAAACATTTTTCCACGAGCCTGATGGCTCTGGTCGCGGCGACGACCTTTGCGAATTCCGCTGCGGCGCAGACCGAGATCCAGTGGTGGCACGCCTTCACCGGCCGCCTTGCCGAACTGCTGGACGCCCAGGTGGCCGAATTCAACGCCAGCCAGTCCGACTTCAAGGTGGTCGCCACCAACAAAGGCAACTATTCCGAGGCGCTGAACGCGGGCATCGCCGCGTTCCGTGCGGGTGAACAACCGCATATCCTTCAGGTGTTCGAGGTGGGCACCGCCACGATGATGGCCGCCAAGGGCGCGATCAAGCCGGTGCACGAGGTTATGTCCGAAGCCGGCAAGCCGTTTGACCCGGCGGGCTTCATTCCCACCGTGACCGGCTATTACACCACGCCCGAAGGCCAGATGCTGTCTTTCCCCTACAACGCCTCGACCCCGGTGATGTATGTCAACCGCGACATGCTGCAGAACGCAGGCATCGACCCGAACACCGACCTGTCGACCTGGGAGGCCGTCGGCCCGGTGCTGGATCAGCTGAAGGCTTCCGGGGTTTCCTGCCCCTTCACCACTGCCTGGCAAAGCTGGGCGCATCTGGAAAGCTTCTCGGCCTACCACGACCTGCCCTTTGCCACCAAGGCGAACGGCTTCGAAGGGTTTGACACCGAACTCACCTTCAACGGCCCGGTCCAGGTGCAGCATATCACCATGCTGGGCGAATGGGCGCGCGACGGCAAGTTCATCTACAACGGCCGCCGCAACGAGGCGGGTGCGAACTTCCGTGCGGGCGAATGCGCGCTCTTCACCGAAAGCTCGGCCGGTTACGCCGGCGTGAAGGCCGAAGCACAGTTCAACTGGGATATCCGCCCGCTGCCCCACTGGGCCGCCGTCGAGGGTGCACCGTGGAACACGATCATCGGCGGCGCGTCGCTGTGGGTCATGGCCGGCCATGAACCGGCCGAATATGCCGGCGTGGCGGCCTTCCTCGAATACCTTTCGTCGCCCGAGGTGCAGGCCAAGTGGCATCAGGACACCGGCTATCTGCCTGCCACCCCGGCCGCGGCAGAGCTGACCGCAAGCCAAGGCTTCTATGCCGCCAACCCCGGCACCGACATCGCGGGCAAGCAGATGACCGCCAAGCCGCCGACCCCGAACACCAAGGGCCTGCGGCTGGGATCGTTTGACCAGATCCGCACGATCATCGACGAAGAGCTTGAAGGTGTCTGGGCCGGGCAGAAGGATGCTCAGGCCGCGCTTGACTCGGCGGTCAGCCGCGGGAACGAGCTTCTGCGCCGCTTCGAAGCCGCCAACCGCTGACACGTGATCAGGCCGGGGGCGCCCGTCGCGCCCCCGGCCTTTCTTCCGACAGATGGACAAGCGCGTCACCTTCAAGGGCCTCTGGCTGCCCCTGCTGCTCGTCGCACCGCAAGCGGTGGTGACGGCGGTCTTCTTCTTTTACCCGGCGGGGCAGGCGATCTGGCAGTCGCTGTTCATCCCCGACCCGTTCGGCCTGTCGATGCAGTTCGTCGGCCTTGGCAATTTCGAATACCTCTTGGGCAATAGCTATTACCGCGCAAGTTTCGTGACCACGGCGATCTTTTCGGTTTCGGTCACGCTGCTGTCGATGGGCATTGCGCTTTACCTTGCCGTGCTGGCCGACCGGCTGATCAAGGGGTCGGGCACCTATCGCACCCTGCTGATCTGGCCCTATGCGGTGGCCCCGGCGGTCGCGGGTGTGTTGTGGATGTTCATGTTCAACACGCGGATCGGCGTGGTCAGCTGGTATCTGGGCCAGCTTGGCTATGACTGGAACCATGTCCTGAACGGGGGTGAGGCGATGGGTCTTGTCGTCGTCGCCAGCGCCTGGGGGCGCATCAGTTACAACTTCCTGTTCTTCCTTGCGGGGCTCCAGGCAATCCCGAAATCGGTGATCGAGGCGGCGGCGATCGACGGCGCGCGTTTCTGGACGCGGTTCCGCACCATCGTCTGGCCGCTTCTGTCGCCCACGACCTTCTTCCTTCTGGTCGTCAATGTCGTCTACGCCTTCTTCGAAACCTTCGGGGTGATCCACACGATCACGGCGGGCGGTCCGCAGCAATCGACCACGATCCTTGTCTACAAGGTCTATGCAGACGGTTTCGTGGGGCAGGACCTGGGTTCGTCTGCGGCGCAATCGGTGATCCTTCTTCTGGTCGTCGGCCTGCTGACGGTGATCCAGTTCAAGTACATTGAACGGAAGGTGCACTACTGATGTCGGGCATGGTCGAAAAGCGTGGCCTCTCCTACTGGCTGACCCATCTGGGGCTGATCGTCGGCGTCCTGTTCATCTTCTTTCCGATCTGGCTGGCCTTCGTCGCCTCGACGGTGACGCAGGCCGAAATCGCCCGGCCGCCCATGCCGCTGCTGCCCGGCCCTCACCTTGTCGAAAACTATTCAAAGGCTCTTGTGGCGGGTGTGAACGTGCCCGTCGCCACGATGATGCTGAACTCGCTGGTCATGGCCCTGGGCATCGCCTTCGGCAAGATCGCGATCTCGCTGCTATCGGCCTTCGCGATCGTCTATTTCCGGTTTCCCGGGCGCAAGGCATTCTTCTGGTTGATCTTCCTGACGCTGATGCTGCCGGTCGAGGTGCGGATCGTGCCAACCTTCGAGGTGATCGCGAATTTCGGCATGCTGAACAGCTATTCGGGCCTGATCCTGCCGCTTGTCGCCAGCGCGACCGCCACCTTCCTGTTCCGCCAGTTCTTCATGACCGTGCCCGATGAACTGGCCGAGGCCGCGCGGGTCGATGGCGCCGGGCCGATGCGGTTCTTCTGGGATATCCTCGTTCCGATGAGCCGGACCAACATGGCGGCGCTTTTCGTCATCCTCTTCATCTACGGCTGGAACCAGTATCTCTGGCCGCTCCTCATCACCACGAACCCCGAAATGAACACCATCGTGATGGGCATCAAGCAGATGTTCCCCTCGGGCGACGATCTGGCCGACTGGCCGGTGATCATGGCAACCTCGATCCTTGCGATGCTGCCGCCCGTGATCGTCGTCATCTCGATGCAGAAACTGTTCATCCGCGGCCTAGTCGACAGCGAGAAGTAATGGCAACCCTATCCCTGCGGAACCTCCAGAAAAGTTATGGCCGGACCGCCGTGATCCACGGTGTGTCCATCGACGTGGCAGATGGCGAATTCATCGTCATCGTGGGCCCTTCGGGCTGCGGGAAATCCACGCTTCTGCGCATGGTCGCGGGGCTTGAGGCGATCACGGCGGGCGACCTGTTCATCGGTGCCGACCGGGTCAACGACCGCGAACCGATGGACCGCAATATCGCGATGGTGTTCCAGAACTACGCGCTTTATCCGCACATGAGCGTGGCCGAGAACATGGGCTACGCCCTGCGGATCGCCGGCAAACCCAAGGCCGAGATCGCCGCGCGGGTGGCCGAGGCCGCGCGGATGCTGCAACTGGAACCCTATCTGGCGCGCAAGCCGCGCGAACTGTCCGGCGGGCAGCGCCAGCGCGTCGCGATGGGACGCGCCATCGTGCGCGATCCGTCCGTGTTCCTGTTCGACGAACCCTTGTCGAACCTTGATGCAAAGCTGCGGGTGCAGATGCGGCTGGAAATCAAGGGGCTGCAACGCAAGCTGGGGGTGACCGCGCTTTACGTCACCCATGACCAGGTCGAGGCCATGACGCTGGCCGACCGGATGATCGTGATGAATGCGGGCGTCGCCGAACAGATCGGCACACCGCTTGAGGTCTATGAACGCCCCGCAACGGTCTTTGCCGCCCAGTTCATCGGCAGCCCGGCGATGAACATGCTGGATGGCACCGGTGAGGGGCGGCAGGTGCGGCTGGCCAATGGCGTTGCCGTCCCGGTCGCGGTCGAGGCGCAGGGGCCGGTCAAGCTGGGCCTGCGTCCCGAACACCTGACCCGTGACGAGACGGGCCCGCTGACGATGCAGTTGCGCATGGCCGAGCCCCTGGGCGCAAACACGCTGGTCCACGGAACGATGGAAGGCGTCCCCGGCGATGTCGTGGCCAGCCTGCCCGGCGTTCACCGCGAGGATGATTTGCCATCGGTCATACGGTTTTCGATCCCGCCCGAAGCCACGCATGTCTTCGACGCGGCAACGGAACGGCGGATCTGAACGGGCCGGGAACTCGCCCCCGGCGCGCTTGCCCGACAGGAAAATGAACACTATCCGCCCCAACGACTCCCGATGACGGGGGGCAGGTCAGCATCTGGCGGGTTGGTGTGAACGTCATGTCAGGATTTCCCGACGTCTGACTGTTCACACCGTCTTTCGGTCACACCCTCCTTCAGTCGACGAAACCGGCAATCATTCGGACTGCGTGTGCTGCCTCGGCGCCCTTCTTCACGAAATGCTCAAGGAAGAAAGCATGATGCGCTTCGGAGGGCTGGAAGTGATGCGGCGTGAGGCTGACCGAGAACGTCGGGACATCAGTCTGCATCTGGGCGTCCATAAGCCCCGTCACGACAGCCTGCGCCACAAAATCATGTCGGTAGATACCACCGTCCACCACCAGTGCTGCAGCGACAATGGCGTCATAATCTCCGCTCTTGCCCAGCTTCTTTGCCAACAGGGGCATTTCGAAAGCCCCTGGAACATCAAAAGCCGTAATTTCATGCGGCACGCCGGAACTGACCATGTCTTGCTGGAAACCGACCAGTGCCTGATCAACAATATCGGCATGCCAGCGCGCTTTGATGAAAGCGATCTTCAGTGTCTTTGTCGTCATTGCGGAACCTCCTGTGTCCAGATCGGTCCCAAGGCGATATTGGTCGGTGCCGGCATAACGCACGATCCCGTCCATTCTCTTCCATCCGGACTATACCGTCGGCCCCGGAGTTTCACCGGATCTGCTGACCCTCTGCCAAAGGCAGAAGCGCTCGCGGGCTGTAACCGCCGGTGGGGAGTTTCACCCCGCCCCGAGAACGGTGGCACCATCTCTGCAGCAGACCGGAAACGCAAGTGCCCTTATCATCCTCATTCGCGCAATAGCGCACAGGCTCGGTTTGATCGGCCACAACGCGTGCGGGCTGTTCCCCCTCGACACCCATCCGGTGATGAAATGACGACGCTCTTTCCGCCGAAACGGGACCCGTTGGCCGCGTGCAGATTTGCCCGATCACTTCGACGAAGTTTCGACCCGGCCTTGCGAAAAGGGAACCCTTCAGGCAACGCCTGCAGGTCAGACAGCGCGCCACGCTTGCCATTGATCTTCCGGTCTCCGGCCGCAAGCCGATGACGGAACATCATCTTACCAGCAGCAGAAGCCCCCATCGACCAAGAGGTCGACACCGGTCACGAAGCTTGCCGCATTCGATAACAGGAAAACGGCCGGACCCACCATTTCGTCGACATGCGCCATGCGTTGCATGGGGGTCTGTTCCTCGAACAGTTTGGTCTGGTGGACCATTTCGGGCCGGGTGTTCATCGGGGTCGCGGTATAGCCCGGGCTGATGGTGTTGACGCGAATGCCACGTCCCACCCATTCCATCGCCATGGACTTCGACATATGGATCACGCCGGCCTTGGAGGCGTTATAATGGCACTGCATCAGGCCGCGGTTCACGATGACGCCAGACATTGATGCGATGTTCACGATGGCCCCACGCCCGTTCTTCAGCATGGCCCGCGACTCGGCCTGACAGGACAGGAAAACGCCTTTCAGGTTGATGTCCATCATCGTCTGGAACTGGCTTTCCTCCATTTCCTCGGCGGGATTGGCGTTTGCGATGCCCGCCGCGTTGACAGCAAGGGTCAAAGGCCCAAGTTCGGCCTCAGTGCGCTGAACGGCATCATTCAGTGCCTGGGACGAAGTCACGTCGGCCGCAATCTGGATGCTCTTGCGACCTGCCGCAGCGATGAATTCCGCCGTCTTGGCCAGACCGTCATCCGTGCGGCGATCCAGAAGCGCGACATCGGCACCACACTGGGCAAGGCCAATGGCGATTCTTTGGCCAATTCCGCTGCCGGCGCCCGTGACGAAAGCCACCTCGCCGCTAAGGTCGAACAACTGTGGGGCGTTCAGAGTGATGCCAGACATATCGGTACTTTCTTCGTTCAAAGCGTTGCAAGTTCCATGACGGACACGTCGTTCGCGTCATTCCGGTCAAGTATCCCGGCCTGGTTGCCTTGAGCCATGACCATGATCCGGTTTGAAACGCCAAGGACTTCTTCAAGATCAGAGCTTACGACCACGACGGCGACGCCGTCCCGGGCCAGATCCATGATCAATTCGTAGATGGACGACCGTGCGCCCACATCGATCCCCCGCGTCGGTTCGTCGAGCACGACGACACGCGGCTTTCGCGCCAGCCATTTGGCCAGAACGACCTTCTGTTGATTGCCGCCGGAAAGCTCGCCGGCGTTTTGTGCGCCGTGTCCCTTGACCCCGAACTTGCGTATGAACGCGTCTGCGAAGGCTGACAGCTTCCGGTTGGTGATCCAGCCCGAATTGGTGAGCTCATCAAGGTTCGCATAGCCGATATTGTCTGCAATCGTGTGGTCAAGAACGACCCCCTGAAGCTTTCGGTCCTCGGGCACCAGGACTATGCCATGTCGGATCGCCTCTCGCGGAGAACGAGGGGTTATTTCCTTCCCGTTCAGCTTCACGCTTCCTTGCGAGATGGGGTCCGCGCCAGTCAGGGCACGGACAAGCTCGGTGCGCCCGGCGCCCATCAATCCCGCGATCCCGAAGACTTCCCCCGTCTTCACCGAAAAACTTATGTTTCGGAACGTGTTGTCGGGCGACGAAAGATTGGTCACCTCAAGCATGACTTCGTCAGATGGCGTCGGGATCGTCGGGAACATCCGTTCGAGGGAGCGCCCAACCATCGCTTCGACAATCGTTCGTACCGGGACATCCCCGCTGTCGAACTCCTGGACCTTGGCTCCATCTCGCATCACCACGATCCGGTCAGCGATCTGGCGGATTTCCTCAAGACGATGAGAAATATAGATGATCCCGACGCCCTCGGACTTCAGGCGCTCGATCTGACGGAACAGGAGTTGCGTCTCTTCGCCACCCAATGCGGCGGTTGGTTCATCCAGAATAAGAAGGCGCGCATTCAGGGTCAGCGCCTTGGCAATCTCGATCAGCTGTTGATTGGCAGTCGAAAGGCCATCCACTATGCGCGACGGCGGGATGTCCAGACCCAGCCGTTTCAGGCCGGACTGCGCCTTTTCTTCCATGGCTTTGCGGTCGATCCTGCCACCCGACATCAGATAGCGGCCAACGAAGACGTTTTCGGCGATCGACAACTGCGGCAGCAGCTTGAGCTCCTGGTGGATCATGCCGACGCCAGCATCCATCGCTTCGCGCGGAGTGGCCGGGGCGTATGCCGCCCCAAGCCATTTCATCTCGCCCGAGGTGGGCGAAACGGTTCCGGAAATGACGTTCGACAGTGTCGATTTTCCGGCCCCGTTTTCGCCAAGCAGCGCCACAACCTCTCCTGGAAAGATATCCAGATCGACGCCGTGAAGAACTTCGATCGACCCATACGATTTCCGGATGTCTCGAAGCGACAAGATCGGCGAGGGCTTCGTCATGGCGCAGCTGCCTTTCCGCGGATTACGGGTGGTTTGCCACGAATTCGGCGGCGTTTTCGCAGGTCGTCAGCACAGCTTCAGAGACCTGGGACGCCGGAACTTCTTCGCCAGCGGCAACCGCGATGGCCGAGTCAACCGCCAACACACCCATGCGACGGGTGCTCTGGGTTGCGGTCACAACGAACGGGCCTTCGCACTTCGCCAGATATTCAAGCGCGGAACCGTCACCGTCGTAGCCGCCGATCACAACCTTGTCCGAGAGGTTCGCCACGTCAACCGCCTTGGCGGCACCCATCGCGATGCCATCGGCCTGACCAAAGATCATGGTGATGTCCGGGTTCGCGGTCAGCATGTTCTGCGTGATCGCAAAGCCTTCGTCGGCCGACCAGCGTTCGGTCCACTGCTGGTCAACCAGCTGAACGCCCGTGTTTTCGCTGATTGCCTTCATGCAGCCTTCCGTACGGTCGATTTCCGGCGTGGTGCCCTTCTGGCCGTGGATGATGACCATCTTGCCGCTGCCACCGGCGCGCTTGATGATTTCGCTGCACACCTGGTAGGAGGAGTTCACGCCTTCGCCACCGATGAACGTGTCACCGGGCTCGCCCTCGGGGAAGCGGTCGACGTTGATGACCGGAATGCCGGCTTCACGGGCCAGACGGGTCGGCACCGCTGCCGCGGCAGCACCGGCCGGAATGTAGATGAAGGCATCGATGCCCTGGGTCATCAGATCCTGGACCTGGCTGACCTGGGTGGCGGTGTCATTTTTGGCATCGACGACGATGACCTCGATACCCTTTTCCTTGGCGTAGTTTTCGACACCAAGCTTGATCTGGTTGAAGAAGTCTGCCTGCAGGTTGGGAACCGCAAGACCGATCTTGGTGACGGCTTCCGCAGACGCCCCCATGGGCGAGAACAGTGCCGCACAAGCAGTCGCGGCCATCAGCACCTTCTTGAGTTTCATGTGTTTCTCCTCCGACATGAATTGGGGCATCCGATTGGCGAGAGGCCCCTCCCTGTTCGACGGTCGTTATCGGCCGTCGTCTTGCAATCCAGGCAACGTGCGGCTGCCTGGAAAAGTTCGCTATTTCCGCTTCCGGAAGGTCTCGGCTGTCACAGCCAGCACGATCACAAGTCCGATGATCACTTGTTGCATGAAGGGCGAGACACTCAACAAATTCAGGCCGTTGCGCAAAACACCGATGATCAGGACCCCGATGATCGTGCCGCCGATGCCCCCGGTCCCGCCGGAAAGAGAGGTTCCTCCGATCACGACAGCTGCAATCGCATCAAGCTCGTATCCAACACCCGACGAAGGCTGAACCGAGTCGAGGCGCGCACCCAGAACGATGCCCGAGAGGCCCGCAAGAACACTGCAGACCACATAGACCATGATCGTCATCAAGGTGACGTTGATGCCTGCAAGTCGCGCCACTTCGGGGTTTCCGCCGATGGCATAAAGGGCGCGCCCGCCATACCGATACCTTTGGTAAAGGATGGCGATGAGGAACACGCCGAACATCAGGGCGACCGTCATAGTCAGAAAGCCACCATACCGGATGATGGCCGAAAGGTTGAACCAGGCAGGAAACCCGATGATCTGCTGGCCATTCGTGATCATGCTGGCAAGGCCGCGCGCGATCGACATCATGGCAAGCGTCGCGATGAAGGCAGGCACGTTGAAGCGCGTTATCAGGACGCCGGCAACAAGCCCGTTCAGCGCCGCCACCACAAGCGCCGCCGGGATCGCTATGCCCATCGCCAAGCCGGCTTCGACGTGCAGGTACCCCATCACCATCATCGTCAGGGCCATCACCGACCCGACGGCCAGATCGATACCGCCGATCAGAATCACAAACGTCATGCCCACGGCCATGATCCCGAGCACCGTGATCTGATCGAGGATGTTCAGGAAGTTCCGAACAGAAAAGAAAGTATCCGTCCAGAATGTCAGGAAGAGACACAGCACAATCAGTCCGATCAGCGGACCGGTGGCCCCTTTCATTGATCCCAGGATCTGGAAACCACCATTGTGGGTTCGCCCTCGCGTTTCTGTCGTCATTGCGCCCGCCCCCCTCGCTGCCCCAGGAATTGATCGACGGCATAAATATTCAATATCGGTTGATAATGCGTAACTTATCCGAAGAAGGGCTGTCAATCATCTTTTTCCGCCTTGCTCCTAGCCGCCATGCCCATTTTAGCTTGACAGAAAGCCCGCAACTGCAACTATATTACTAATTGTATAATTATGCACACGAGGAACTCCATGCAGCCGAACGATCTCGAGCGCATCGCCCGACAGATCCGCCTACGCGATCTGCAGGCGGTTTATGAAGCTGGCGCAGGACACATTGGCGGCGAAATGTCGGCAACCGACATCCTCACTGCGCTTTACTTCAAGGTGCTGCGTGTGTGGCCGGAGCAGCCAAAGCATCCCGAAAGGGATCGCTTCGTCCTTTCGAAGGGGCACGTCGCGCTTGCCCTCTATGTCACCCTGGCGAAACGTGGTTTCATCCCCGAGGAAGAAATCCACACTTTCCTCAAACCGCATTCGCGCCTGAACGGACATCCGAATTGCAACAAGGTGCCAGGGGTGGAGACCAATACAGGGCCGCTTGGTCATGGCTTGCCGGTGGCGGTCGGCATGGCACTTGCAGCGAAGTTGCGCGGCGCAACGTACCATACCTATGTGCTGACCGGTGATGGCGAAATGCAGGAAGGTTCGAACTGGGAGGCTATCAGCTCCGCCGCCCAGTTCGGGTTGAATAACTTGACCCTGATCATCGACCACAACCGTTTTCAGCAAGGCGCGGCCCTGAAAGACACCAACGACCTCGCCCCCTTTGCGTCGAAACTTGTGGCGTTTGGCTGGGACGTGACCGAGATCAACGGCAACGAAATGGCAGAAATCGTGCCCGCCCTGGAAAAGCGAACGGCCCGGCCTCATTGCATCGTCGCGCATACCAACAAGGGCCACGGCATCTCTTTCATGCAGGATCGTGTGGACTGGCATCACCGCGTTCCTAACGCCGAGCAGTACCAGATTGCGCTTGCTGAACTTTCGGAGACCTTGTGATGAACGCTATCGCCACCCCCGCAAAACTGCATGACTGCCGGGACGCCTTCGTCGCGGTCCTGGAACGGCTCGGCGCCGAAAATCCGAACGTCGTTGCGGTGTGCAACGACTCGGTCGGATCGTCGAAACTTGGCGGTTTCAAGTCGAAGTTCCCCGAACGGCTTGTCAATGTCGGCATTGCCGAACAGAACATGGTCGGGGTCGGCGCCGGGCTGGCAAATGGGGGGCTTCTTCCTTTTGTATGCGGGGCCTCGTGCTTTCTGACGGGCCGCTCGCTTGAGCAGGTCAAGGCAGACATTGCCTACTCGAATGCCAATGTGAAATTGGTCGGGATTTCGTCCGGCATGGCTTACGGTGAACTCGGCCCAACCCACCACTCCATCGAAGACTTCGCGTGGACCAGGGTCTTGCCCAACCTTCCTGTGATCGCCCCCTGCGACTCGATCGAGACGGCTGCTGCCGTGGAGTGGGCGGCAAACTATCCCGGGCCTGTGTTCCTGCGCCTTTCCCGCGTGGGGGTCCCGGACCTTTTGCCCGCGGGGCATGTGTTCCAGATGGGCAAGGCAAACCTGCTGCGGGATGGCGACGCGGTGACGCTGATCGCCAACGGCACCCTGACCCATCGCATGATGAAGGCGGCCGAGATTCTGGCCACCGAGGGCATCCAGGCGCGTGTATTGAACATGGCCACCGTCCGTCCGATCGACGTGGAAGCGGTGGTCGCAGCCGTGCGGGATACCGGTGCGATCCTGACGGCCGAGGAACACTCCGTCTTCGGCGGCCTGGGTTCAGCCATCGCCGAAGTCGTCGTCGCGGAAGCCCCCGCTCCGATGAAGATCCTGGGCGTTCCAGGCATCTTCGCGCCGACCGGCTCGGCCGAGTTCCTGCTCGATGAGTTCGGAATGGCGCCCTCTGCCGTCGCCGAAGCCGCCAAGTCCCTGCTTGCCCGCAAGTCCGGCCGCGCTTGAAAAGGCCTCGGCCTGCAGGGGCGCGACTTTCCTCCCGTGGTCGCGCCCCACATATTTCCTCCCGGAGCTGATATGACCCGAGCCATCCTCGCCATCGATCAGGGCACCACGAATTCGAAGGCCGTCCTGGTTTCACCTGAGGGGTCGATCCTTTCGCGCGGGTCGGCAGCCGTGGGCATCGAGCATCCAAAGCCGGGCTGGGTTGAACAAGATCCGCTGCGGATCTGGGCATCTGTGCAGGAGGCAATCGCGCAATGTCTGGCAAACGGTCCGGCTGTCGAAATTCTTGGAGTGGCAATTTCCAATCAGCGTGAATCTGTAACGGTCTGGGACGCGGTGAGCGGCGCTCCTCTCGGTCCTGTGGTCAGTTGGCAGTGCCGTCGGACCTCTGCGGTATGTGCAGAGCTGATAGAAGCCGGACATGCCCCAAGGGTGCAAGACCTGACCGGGCTTCCGATTGATCCGATGTTTCCGGGCCCCAAGATGAAATGGCTGCTGGATCGCGTCCAAGAAGGGGTGGATGCGCGCGTCGGCACGATCGATTCCTGGCTGATCCATTGCCTGACCGATGGCAAGGTTCATGGCTGCGATGCATCCAATGCTGCCAGAAGCCAGCTGTTCGATCTGAATCGTCAGGAATGGAGCGACGAGCTTTGCACGCTTTTCGGCGTTCCGAGGGCTTGCTTGCCGGAAGTGCACGACAGCGCGTCCGTTTTCGGCGTGACCCGCGGTGTTGCCGGGCTGCGAGACGGCACACCTATTGCCGCGGCCATCGGTGACAGTCATGCGGCATTGTTCGGTCACGGCGCATTCCGTCCGGGCGACGGAAAAGTAACATTCGGCACCGGATCCTCGATCATGACCACCTTGCCGGGGTTCATTGCGCCGCAAGGCGGCATCACCACCACGATCGCATGGTCGATCAACGGGACACCGACCTATGCCTTCGAGGGGAACATTCTGGTTTCCGCTGCCGCCCTGCCATGGATGGTCGAGATGCTGGGGCTGGAAGATGTGCAGGCGCTGACCGACCTGGCCGCAACGGCAGAGCCCGGTGGCCCGGGTTTTGTGCCGGCCTTTGTCGGCCTTGGCGCGCCGCATTGGCATGCCGAGGCCCGCGCCCTGTTCTGTGGCATTACCTTCAACACATCGCGGGCGCAGATGGCGCGGTCGGTGACTGACTCCATCGCATTCCAGGCGCATGACGTGTTCGCTGTCATGTCGAGCCAGTCGCCAGCGCCGTTGGGCAGGCTCTTTGCCGATGGCGGGCCAAGCAAGAATACCTTCCTCATGCAATGTGTCTCCGACACCCTGAATCATCCGTTGATCCAGTGCGATGCCCCCGAGGCGTCAGCAATAGGGGCGGCCTATCTCGCTGGCCTGTCGCTGGGAGTCTGGTCAGGCCTCGATGACATCGCGGCCCTTCCGCGTCATGACAATGAACTGCATCCGCGGCCAGGCGATGCCGCGGCCCGGCTGGCCGTTTGGCGGGACGCGATCCAACGCTCGACCTTGGAAACGTCTTCATTTAAGCGTGAATAAAAATTCACTTTGGAGGGGACATGGGAAGAGCTAACGAGTTGAGACTGATTGCGCGGGTCGCGCAGATGTACCACTCGGAAGGCAAACGCCAAGCCGAGATTGCCGGCCAACTGCACATGTCTCAGGCGACAGTCTCGCGCATGCTCAAGCGTGCCGAGCAGGAAAATATCGTCCGAACGACAATCATTCCTCCACCCGGGACTTTCGCGGAACTTGAGGCATCCCTCAGGCAGCGCTTCGGGCTGACCGAAGCGATTGTGATCGACTGCTCTGAAGACCGCGACGGGGCGATCATGGCGCGGATCGGCGAGGCGGCAGCGCATTTCCTTGAGGTCACCCTCCAACCCGACGAGATCATCGGGGTTTCGAGCTGGAGCCAGACCATTTTGCGGATGGTGGACAACATTCATCCCTTCCGCGGCGTGAAAGCAAAGTATGTGGTGCAGATCCTTGGCGGGATGGGCGAGTCCGCCGTCCAGACGCACGCTACCGAATTGATTTCGCGCCTTTCCCGCCTGTCGGGTGCCGAGTCACGCCTGCTTCTGGTTCAAGGCATCACATCGTCGCGCGAGGCCAAGCTGGTCATGCTTGCCGACCCTGTCGTTCGCGGCACGATGGATCTTTTTGATCGGCTGAGCCTTGCGATCGTAGGCATTGGCGCAGTCGAGCCCTCGGAACTTCTGGCCCGATCCGGCAACGTCTTTTCCAAGCAAGAAATGGCACTGCTGCAAGAAGCGGGTGCCGTCGGAGAAATCTCGTTCCGGTTCTACGACAAAGACGGGCAACCCGTTGACACGCCTTTGAACGAGCGCGTCATCGGCGTCACCTTGGACCACCTCAAGAAAGCCAGGCGGGTCATGGCCCTGGCTGGCGGCGCCTCGAAGACCGAAGCCATTGAAGGCGCCCTGAAACTTGGAATCATCGACATACTCGTGACCGACAAATTCACCGCGGCGCGCCTGACCTCCTGAAAGATGGATCGTCTGCCGCGCAATTCAAAGGAGACGACATGAAGCGCTTTGCCGGACAGACGGTCATGGTCACAGGCGGAAACAAGGGGATCGGTCGGGGCATCGCCACTCGCTTTGCTCAAGAAGGGGCGAAGGTTGCCATCGCTGCGATCGACAAGGATACCCCGGACGCCGCCCGCGAAATTGCCGCGGAAACCGGAACCGAGGTTCTGGGACTGATCCTCGACGTTACGGACAGCGGTGCCATAAGGGCGGCTTTCGGCGAGGCCGAGGAAAGGCTTGGGCCGCTATCGGTCTCGGTACAGAACGCGGGTGTGATCACCATCGCGAAGGTGGAAGACCTTACCGAACGGGAATGGGATTTGAACCTGGACGTCAACACCAAGGGCGTCTTTCT
This sequence comes from Aliigemmobacter aestuarii, assembly GCF_004799285.1. Lineage (GTDB taxonomy): Bacteria > Pseudomonadota > Alphaproteobacteria > Rhodobacterales > Rhodobacteraceae > Aliigemmobacter > Aliigemmobacter aestuarii. The sequence goes on from NZ_SSND01000002.1 coordinate 500,337, forward strand.
GTGCTGCCAGGAAGCGATCCGCCGCTTTCGCGCAAGCGGCACGAAGGGACGTCTGGTGAATACGGCCTCTGGGCAGGCGCGGCAGGGTTTCATCTACACGCCGCATTACGCCGCTTCAAAGTTCGGCGTTGTTGGCCTCACCCAGAGCCTTGCGAAGGAACTCGCCCGCGAAGGGATCACCGCAAATGCGATCTGCCCCGGCATAATTCACACTGAAATGTGGGACTACAATGACCGCGTATGGGGCAAGATGCTGGGAGAATACGGACCGGGCGAGCTTATGGCCGAATGGGTCGAGGGCATTCCCATGGGGCGGGCCGGCACACCGGCAGAAGTCGGGGCACTTGTCGCCTTCCTCGCTTCGGCGGATGCAGCCTATATCACCGGCCAGACGATCAACGTGGACGGCGGGCTGATCATGTCTTGATGCGGGCCATGCCTTCGCTGCTGGTCGCTTCAGCGCTTGCTCTGGTTCCCGCGTTGCAGCCAGAACTGACGGTCGCGGCGAAGGCGCAGAAGATGGCCCTCAGGCATCTGTCGCAGGTGTGGCGACCCGCCACGCGACTTCCTGCCCGGGACGCAGGGCGTTATGCCCCCGTCTTTCAACGCGTCCCCGAACCAGTCGGCGTCTTGGCCACGGTCGGCCAGAAGAGAATGCTCACCGCTCGGCCCCCTTCGCCGGCAACCATCCGCCTGCCCCGGACAGCGGATCGCCCGCAGGGTCGGAAGGTCCGCCGCACCGGCGCCGGCACCGGTCGGTGGGATCCGGCCACGGGTCCCACCGACGGCAGGAACGATGTGGGACGGAGGCTGCAGAAAGGTCATTCTGCGGCCTCGCGGTGGCTGTGGCGGTGGATCAGAGCCGCAAGTTCGGGGCGGCAGGAACCGCAGTTCGTGCCCGCACCAAGCGCCTCGCCCAAAGACTGCACGCTGAGCGCATGCCCTTCCGCGATGGCGCGCAGGATGCTGTTCAACCCGACGTTCAGACAGGCGCAGACGGTCGGCCCGGGGTCGGGCTGATCCGCACCGGGCCGACCGGCCAATGCCCCGCTCTCGGCCTTGCCCAGCATGGATGCAACGTGACCTCGCGCCACCAGCACAGGGTCCCGCGCAACAAAGACGGCGCCTTTCAACTGGCCGTCCTGGGCGAAGGCAAAGCGATGCGTGCCGCGCCCGGGATCCGACACGGCGGCCGTCGGTGCCGTGCCGAACAGCCGCGAGGCCCAGTCCGCCCAGTCGTCCGGGGCGCATGCCCCTGCCAGTTCCACCTGCACCCCGCCCACGACCGGAGCCTTGGCCCAGTAGTCGCAAGCGGGCGCCAGGTCGTGGCTCGATACGGCAAAGCCATACCAGCCGGCGGAAAAGGGGCGGATTGCAACCGGGGTCGATTTGCTGGCCGGCTGGCCCGAGACGAGGTCGGTCACCGCCGCGACCAGCGCATCGACACGGCCGGAGGGGGCGGTTTCGCCTGTCCAGTGCATCGGCGCGAAGGGGTGGCCGGGGGCAACGGCATCGCTGACCATCGCCCGCAAGATTGCGCGGCCTTGCGGGCTGGTCACCTCGGCCAGCGCGGCAGGGGCAAGGCCCAGACGCGCGGCATCAGCCGGATGGATTTCAAGATAGGGCTCGCCCAGATGTTGGGACAGGCGCGACGAAAGTCCGGTGCGGGTCATCGTGTGCCACTGATCGCGCACCCGACCGGTGTTCAGACGAAAAGGATGCTCGGCGGACGTGGCTTCTGGCAGCCGGGCCGTGACGGGAACCATCCGCCCGCGCCCGTCGGGGGTGTGAAACCGCCCGTCGCCAAAGAACCGCCCGCCCTTTCGCGCCGCCAGCGGCCAGACCACGGGGGCAAGCGCCTCATAGTCGGCCCCCCGCAACCCCGAGATGTCGAAGTCGCTGCCAAGCGCCCCCGCCACGCCCGAAAGCGCGGCATACTCGGAAAAAATCTCGGCGGGCGAGGTCCAGTCAAACCCGGAAAACCCCATCCGACGCGCCACTTGCGCCAACTGCCACCAGTCGGGGCGCGCCTGCCCCGGCGCAGGCAGGAAGGCGCGTTGGCGGCTCATCATGCGTTCAGAGTTGGTGACCGTGCCGTCCTTTTCCCCCCAGGCGGTGGCCGGCAGCAGGACATGTGCCAGACGGGCCGTATCGGTCGAGCCGAAGGCGTCGCTGACAGCCACGAAGTCACAGCTCGCGATCGCCCGTGCCACGCGGTCGGCATCGGGCATCGAGACGGCAGGGTTGGTGTGCAGGATCCACAGCGCCTTGATCCGGCCGTCCTCTACCGCGCGGAACATGTCGACGGCCTTCAAGCCCGGCCTTTCGGCCATGGTCGGGCTGGCCCAGAACCTCTGCACGGCGGCGCGGTGCGCCGGGTTTTCCAGATCCAGGTGGCAGGCCAGCATATTGGCCAGCCCCCCCACCTCGCGCCCACCCATGGCATTGGGCTGGCCGGTGACCGAGAACGGCCCCATGCCGGGGCGGCCGATCCGGCCGGTGGCAAGGTGGCAGTTCAGGATCGCGTTCACCTTGTCGGTGCCGCTGTCAGACTGGTTGATGCCTTGCGAATAGACGGTCACGACCTTCTCGGTGCCTGCCCAGAGGGCAAGGAAACCGTCCAGATCGGCGGGCGACAGCCCGGTATCCTCGGCCCGGCTGGTCCGGGCTGCGGCGACGGCAACATCAGTTCCGGTCAGCCGCGGCAGAAAGTCCGTGCAAGAACGACCGCGGTCGAACAGGTGGCAAAGCAGGAGGTTGAACAGATGCGCATCCGCCCCGGGGGCCAGCGCCAGATGCAGGTCCGCGCCTTCGCAGGTCGCGGTGCGGCGCGGGTCGATGACCACGATCTTCGTGCCCCGCGCGGCCTTCGCGGCAAGAAGCCGCTGGTGCAGAACCGGGTGGCACCAGGCGAGGTTGGAGCCGACCAGAACCACCAGATCGGCCAGTTCCAGATCCTCATACTGTCCGGGAACGGTGTCCGTGCCGAAGGCCCGGCGGTGCCCGGCAACGGAAGAGGCCATGCAAAGGCGGCTGTTGGTGTCGATATTGGCGCTGCCGATGAAGCCTTTCATCAGCTTGTTGGCCACATAGTAATCCTCGGTCAGCAACTGACCCGAGACATAGAGCGCCACCGAATCCGGCCCGTGCATGGCGATGGTCCGGGCAAACCGCTGCGCGATGAGGTACAGCGCAGCGTCCCATCCGGCCTCTGCCCCGTTGATGCGCGGCGCCAGAAGACGCCCATCGGTCGCCAGGGTCTCTCCCAGTGCCGCGCCCTTCACGCACAGGCGCCCGCGGTTCGCAGGATGATCCGGGTCGCCCGTCACGGTGACGCCCCCCTTGCCGTCCGGGGCGGCAAGAACACCGCATCCCACACCGCAATAGGGACAAGTCGTCCGGATGATCGAAGCGCCTTCATGCCGTGATGCGCGCAAGATCGCAGGCGAACCCGACATCACGCCGCCGACCGCCGCAGAAGGAATTCGGCATCCAGCAGCACCCGGCCAGCCTCGACGCGCACGGCGTAACGGCGCACCGCCCCTTCGTCCGCCCCGACAGAAAGACCGGTTGCCAGATCGAACACCATCGCATGCAGGGGACAGGTCACCGACGTTCCATGCACGATCCCTTCGGACAGCGGGCCGGCCTTGTGCGGGCAGCGATCGTCGATCGCAAAGACCTGGTCGTCGGCGGTGCGGAAGATGGCAATGCAGCCCTGCGGGGTCTTCACCACCCGGGCTCCCTGGCGGGGGATGTCGTCAAGCGCGGCGATGTCGATGAACCCGTTCATTCTGCAGCCCTCAAAGTCAGGTCGGCCACCGGCGCCCAGTCGGCCGGGGTTGTGGCGTGTTCGGCCCAGGGGTCGGCCTGATAAACCGATTGGCTTTGCATGAACCGGTCATGAAGCGCGTGGCGGTTCACCGGGTCCTCCACTTGTGCGCGGCACCAATCAAGGCCCACCTTCGCCACCCATTTGTAGATTCGGTGCAGATAGCGGGCGTTTTCGCGATAAAGTTGGACAAAGGCCGCGATCACCTCCATCACCTCGTCCTCGGTGGTGGCCTTGTAAAGGAATTCGGTCTCCTTCACGTCCATCCCCGCGGCCCCGGCGACGCTGATCTCATAGCCACTGTCCACGCAGACCACCCCGATGTCCTTGCACGTCGCCTCGGCGCAGTTGCGCGGGCAGCCGCTGACCGCGAGCTTGACCTTGGCCGGCGTCCAAGACCCCCAGAGAAGTTTCTCCAGCCTGATCCCGAGGCCGGTCGAATCCTGCGTGCCAAAGCGGCAGAATTCGGACCCCACACAGGTCTTTACCGTGCGCAGGCCCTTGGCATAGGCATGACCCGAGACCATCCCGGCGGCGTTCAGGTCCGACCAGATCGCGGGCAGGTCTTCCTTCCTGACGCCCAGCAGGTCGATCCGCTGGCCGCCCGTGACCTTGACCATCGGCACGCTGTACTTTTCCGCGGCATCGGCGATGGCGCGCAACTCGGCCGGGCTGGTCACGCCGCCCCACATGCGTGGGACGACCGAATAGGTGCCGTCCTTCTGGATGTTGGCGTGGTTGCGTTCGTTCACGAAACGGGACTGGCGGTCATCGACATATTCGGTCGGCCAATCCGAGATCAGGTAGTAATTCAGCGCCGGGCGACAACTGGCACAGCCCCCGACCGTCTTCCATCCCAGTTCCTGCATCACTGCGGGGATGGACTTCAGCCCCATGGACTTGATCAGCCGCCGCACGTCTTCGTGCGTATGGTCGGTGCATTTGCACATCGGTGGATTGGCGATGGCGGTGAAACCGTCGCCCAAGGTCAGCGCCATGACCTGCTCGACCAGTCCGGTGCAGGTGCCGCAGCTGGCGCTGGCCTTGGTCTGCGCCCGGACCAGGTCCAGCGTCGTCGCCCCGCCTTCGATGGCCTGCACGATCCTTCCCTTGCAGACGCCGTTGCAGCCGCAGATTTCCGCCTCAGGCGGCAAGGCTGCAACGGCTGCCAGAGGGTTTGCCGAAGCGCCCTCCGCAAAGGCCGGGCCGAAGATCAGCGTGTCGCGCAGGTCGGACACGTCTTTCTTCTGCTTGATCAGGTCAAAGAACCACGACCCGTCGGCAGTATCGCCATACATCACCGCGCCGATCAGTTGGTCGCCCTCGAGGATCAGCCGCTTGTAGACCCCGCGCCCCGGATCGCGGAATACGATATCCTCGCGCCCCGGGCCTTCGGCAAAATCGCCCGCGCTGAACAGGTCAACCCCGGTGACTTTCAGCTTTGTCGCGGTCTGGACAGGCTTGAACGCGGCCTCCTGCCCCAGCAGGGTCGCGGCCAGCACCTTGGCCTGGTCATAAAGCGGCGCCACCAGCCCGAAAAGTTGCTGGTCATGCTCCACGCATTCTCCCAGCGCAAAGATCGCCGGGTCGGACGTGCGCAACTGGTCGTTCACCGTGATGCCGCGCCCGACGTCGAGATGCGCGTCATTGGCAAGTCTTACTTCCGGCCGGATGCCCACCGCCATGCAGACAAGGTCGGCAGGGTAGACCGTGCCATCCTCCAGCAGCACGGCCTCGACACGGGTGTTTCCAAGAATGGCCTTGGTGGCCCCCTTGCAGTGAACCCTGATCCCGCGCGCCTCCAGGTCCTTTTGCAAAAGATACCCCGCCGCAGGGTCCAGTTGCCGCTCCATCAGGTGGCCCATCAGGTGGATCACCGTCACATCCGCCCCGCGCGCGGCCATGCCCGCCGCCGCCTCCAGCCCCAGAAGGCCGCCGCCGATCACCACCGCCTTCGCGCCCGGACGGCTGGCTGCGATCATCGCGTTGGTATCTTCCAGATCGCGGTAGGTGCAGACACCGGGCAGGTCCTTGCCCGGCACCGGGATGATGAAGGGGGCGGACCCCGTGGCGATCACCAATGCGTCATAGCGCACCCCGCCTTGCGCCGAATAGACCACCCGGTTCTCCCGGTCGATCTTGACGACCGACTCGCCAAACCGGCAGTCGACGCCATGGCTTGTGTACCAGTCGGCATCATGGGTGACGATCTCGTCATAGCTCTTCTCGCCCGACAGCACCGGCGACAGCATCAGCCGGTTGTAGTTGCCGCGCGGCTCGGCGTTGAAAAGCGTGACGTCGAAATCGCCGCCCGCTTCGAAGATGTGCTCCAGCATGCGGCCTGAGGCCATGCCAGCGCCGATCACCACAAGTCTCTGTTTCATCGCTGGTCACTCCGCCGCTTCGACAAAACGGTGACGTTCGTACAGGAACCGCAGCACCGCCTCGCGGGCGCGGACGTAATCGGGCTGGCTGGCCAGCGCGATGCGGTCGCGCGGGCGGGGGATGGCGACGGGCAGCACCTCTCCGATGGATGCCGCCGGACCGTTGGTCATCATCACGATGCGGTCGGCAAGCAGCACGGCCTCGTCCACGTCATGGGTGATCATGATCATGGTGTTCTTCAGCCGCGCGTGAATGTCCATCACCGCGTCCTGCAGATGTGCCCGGGTCAGCGCATCCAGCGCGCCGAAGGGTTCGTCCAGAAGCAGGATCTTCGGCTCCATCGCCAGCGCCCGCGCGATGCCCACGCGCTGCCGCATCCCGCCCGATATTTCCCCGGGCCGCTTGTCGGCGGCATGGGTCATCTGCACCAGATCAAGGTTCTGCATGATCCAGTCGTGGCGTTCGGCCTTGGTCTTCGTTGCCCCAAAAACCTTGGTCACCGCCAGCTTGACATTGTCATAGACCGACAGCCACGGCAGCAGGCTGTGGTTCTGGAACACCACCGCGCGGTCGGGGCCGGGGGCGTTCACCTCGCGCCCTTCCAGCTTGATCGCACCCGTGGTGACCCCTGTCAGCCCGGCGATCAGGTTCAACAGTGTGGACTTGCCGCAGCCGGAATGGCCGATGATCGATACGAATTCGCCCTTGTCTATGGTCAGCCGGATGTCGGCCAGGACCTCGGTCGTCTTTGCGCCTTTCGAGAAGCTTTTGAAGACGCGGTCGATCTTGAGATAGCTTTGATCCATTTCCGTTACTCTGCCGTTCCGCGCGACACGACGCGCCCGATCCAGCCGACCAGACGGTCCAGCACGAACCCTGTCAGCCCGATGTAGACCAGCGCCACGATGATGTCGGTCAGGCGGCTGCTGTTCCATGCGTCCCAGATGAAGAACCCGATCCCGACACCGCCGGTCAGCATTTCCGCCGCCACGATCGCCAGCCAAGACAGGCCCACCCCGATCCGCAGGCCCGAAAAGATGTAGGGCGCGGCCGCCGGCACCATGATATTCCAGAAGAATTCCATCTGGTTCAGGCGCAAGACGGCGGCAACGTTGCGGTAATCCTGCGGAATGGCGCGGACCCCGGCGGCGGTGTTGATGATGATCGGCCAGATCGCGGTGATGAAGATCACGAAGATGGCCGAGGGTCGGCTGTCCATGAAGGCTGCCAGGCTGATCGGCAGCCAGGCCAAGGGCGGCACGGTGCGCAGCACCTGAAAGATCGGGTCAAACCCCCGCATCATCAACGCAGACTGCCCCAGCACCGCGCCGACGAGCACGCCCACGACGGCGGCCAACCCAAACCCGTAGGCCACCCGCTCCAGTGAGGTCAGCACCCGCCAGCCAAGGCCTATGTCCTGGGTCCCGTAGACATAGAACGGGTCGAGGATAAGGTCGGCGCTCTCGGCCCATACAGTGGCGGGGGTTGGGAGACCCGAACCTTCCCCGGAAAAGGCGACCTGCCAGACCGCCAGCAGCAGCATCACCACCACCAGCGGCGGCAGGACCTTTGCCGCGGTCTCGGACAGGATCCGCCCGACTGCCAGCCGGGGTTTCGGGGCAGACGGCATGGTCATGACCTTTGCCGATGGCTTGGCCTGTTCGGCCGGCGGGGTTTTCAACGCAACAACGGACATGCCACCCCTCCCTTACGCCATGGCCTTGATCGACAGGCTGTCGAGGTAGGCATCCGGGTTTGCCGGATCGAAGATCTTGCCATCAAAGAAGGTCTCGACCCCCCGGCTGTCGCCAAAGCCCGAGGTATCCAGCCCCAGACCCGCCGCCGCCTGCAGCCACAGATCGCTGCGGTTCGTCGCGTCCACCGTGGCCTTGGTGTCCAGATCGCCCGGAAAATACCCCCAGCGCTTGTTTTCGGTGATGAACCAGCTGTCCAGCGACTTCCACGGGAAGGACGTCGCGCCATTCCGCCAGAAGGTCATCGCCAGCGACGGGTCCGAAACCTTCTTTCCGTTTCCGTAGTTGAACTCGCCCTTGATGCGGCCGCTGATATCGGCCGTCGGCACGTTGTACCACTGACGCCGTCCGATGATCTCGGCCATCTCGTCCTTGTTGGCGGCGTCTTCGCACCAGATCTGCGCCTCCATCACCGCCATCATCAGCGCGACGGTCGCGTTGGGGTTCGCATCCACCCAGTCGGCGCGCATGCCCAGGACCTTCTCGGGGTGGTTCAGCCACAGCTCGCCCGTCGTGGTGGCGGTAAAACCGATCCCCTGGTTGACCAGCTGCTCGTTCCACGGCTCACCGACGCAGAAGGCCTCCATGTTGCCGACCTTCATGTTGGCCACCATCTGCGGCGGCGGAACCACGATCAGGTCGACATCCTTCGTCGGGTCGATCCCGCCCGCCGCCAGCCAGTAGCGCATCCACAGGTCATGCGTTCCGCCCGGGAAGGTCATCGCCACCGGCACTTCTGCGCCTGCGGCCTTCTTGGCTGCGAACACGTCCTTCAGGGGCGCACTGTCCAGACCCACGCCAAGATCGGCGTAGGCCTGCATTACCGAAAGGCCCTGGCAGTTCTCGTTCAGCCCCAACAGGGTGTACATCGGCAACGGCTGGTTGTTCTGCATCACCTTTCCGGTGGAATACAGATGCACCTTCGGACGCAGGATGTGCCCGCCGTCGATCCCGCCGTTGGCCGACCCCAGTGCCATGTTGTCGCGCGTGGCGCCCCAGCTGGCCTGCTTTTCCACCAGCACATCAGGCATGCCGTGCTTGGCAAAAAGGCCCTTCTCCAGCGCGATGATCAGCGGGGCGCTGTCGGTCAGCGCGATATAGCCCAGTTTGGCCCCGGTCACTTCGGGCGTGGAGGTCGCCGCCCAGGCCCCGCCCGGCAGGGCCAGCTTGGCCGCGGCGGCGGTGGCGGCCATGCCGGCAGCCGATTTCAGGAAGGAGCGACGCGAAGGAAGGGTCAGTGTCATCGGGCAATTCCTCTGGCAGGGCCCCGGTCAGGGGCTGACGGCTGGGTTGAACGAAAAAAGCCACCGCAATCGCCGACATGAATCGGGATCGGTGGCCTCATTGCCATTTCGGGGAACCGCATCCTTGCGGTGACAGTCTTCGAAAGACGCCGTTGTCCTTCGCTTGATCTCAGGCTGCAGCCAGGTGCCGCTCGTCGTCAAGTGCTGCATTGCAGTATCGCACTTGCAGCATCAGATTTCCGCAGACAGCGCGGGCGTCGCTGAAATCTTCATCGCTTGGCAAACGGCGGGTCGAAGGTTTCGCCGTCAAAGAAGGCATCAGGACCCAGAATCATCTGCCCCTTTTCCGAGGCGACAGCCGTCGGATGCAGCATGGCCCCTTCGACCCGGGCCGAGGCACCGGGCAGGTCCGCCCCCGCGACCCGCAGGTGCTGGCGATACAGATCGGTGCGGAAGCAGGCCATCGCCGAAGCCATCGCCGTGGCCTCGTCCAGACCATGCAACCCGGCAATCCGGCGGGCAAACAGGGCGGCCAGACTGCGCCACGGAAAATTCGCCGCCCCCTCATGGAACCGGATGAAACCGGGATACTGCCGCACCTCGCCTTGCGCGCTGATGTGCAGCCGGCCCATCAACCCGCGTTCGCTGAGTTCCGGCGGCAGGTTCAGATACTCTGACCGCGACAGGATTTCCGCCGCTGTTGTCCGGTTCTCTGGCACGTCCAGCCAACGACAGGCCCGCCAGACCGCGCGCATCAGCCGGCCCGTCTCTCCCGGTCGGCCTTCGGCGAAATCCCGCGTCAGGACCAACCCCTTTTCCGGCGGCGAGGCCCAGATCGACCGCCCCGCCAACACCAGCGCACCAAGACCGCGCTCCACGGCATACGAGGCCCAGGGCTCTCCGACACAAAAGGCATCGACCTCTCCTGCGGCAAGGGCATCGGCCATCCGCGGCGGCGGCACCGTATGGATCGACATCCGCCCCGCCAGATCGCCGCCGAAAAGCCAGCGCCGCACCAGTTCGGATTGCGTAGAAAAGGGAAAAGGCACGCCCACGCGCAACATGCCGGGAACAGCGCGCGCCAGCGCATCGCGCGCGGCCATCGGGTCATCGAACCCGAAGCCGTGACCGGCGGACCGCATCGCCTCGGCCAGGTCGGCGCTGACCGCGATGGCCTGACCGCCGACCGAAAGGACCATGGCCAGAACAAACTGCGGATAGGCCGGACCCAGCCCCAGCGCCTGAGCAATCGGCAAGGGCACCAGCATATGGGCCGCGTCGATACCGCCCAGCCCCAGCATGTCGCGGCATTGCGCCCAGCTTTGCAGGCGGATCAGGTCCAGCTCCAACCCCTCTTCGGCGGCAAAGCCAAGCTCGGCCGCAACGATCAGGGGGGCGGCATCCGTCAGCGGCACATAGCCAAGGCGCAGTTGCGTCAGGCTCATGTCAGAAGCCCCGCTGCCATCACCAGCTGCTGCGCGATATCGGCCATGCGGCGGTTCTGGTCCATCGCGGTCTTGCGCAGCAAGGCATAGGCGGCCTCTTCGTCGATCCCCCGCGCCTTCATCAGAATGGCCTTGGCGCGGTCGATGATCTTGCGATCCTCCAGCGCCGCCTTTGTGGCTGCCAGTTCGGCGCGCATCTTCTGGAACATGTGGAACCGCGCAATCGCGGCATCGAGGATCGGCTTGATCCGTTCCGGCTTCAGCCCGTCAACCACATAGGCCGACACCCCGGCCTCGATCGCGGCGCGGGTCAGGTTTTCGTCGGACCGGTCCACGAACATCGCAACCGGCCGCTCCATCGGGCCGGAAACCAGCGCAAGCTCTTCCAGCACATCGCGCGACGGGTCGCCCGCGTCGATCAGCACGATGTCGGGCCGCTGTTCCGCAATCCGCCGAGCCAGTCCGGTTTCTTCGGCAATGACCGTGATCGCGTGGTCGCCCGATGCCATCAGGCCATCCACGATCCGCAAGGCGCGGTCGCGATCGCGTTCGACAACAATGATGGACAGCCGCGCCATGCCGGAAACACCCTTGTCCCACAGGGCGTTGGCCAGGGACCGCACGGATGCAATACCTTGCAGGCGCATCGTCACCCCATTTCTGGCCAACGCCCGTTTATCCGGCAGATCCCCTGCCTTGTGCGGAATCCTTGGGCGGCCGGCCAGCCGGCTCTGTTCGGTCCAGCCTCGGGCCTGCAGTGAAATGGAAAGGGCGGTCGGCAAGTGATGGCCACTGGCATCTTGCGCAATAATGTATCCATCTGCATACATCAGGATACAGAAATCCACCGGCGAGTCGTTTCATGCCAGAAGACACCGAGCTTCCCCAGGGTCAGGGCGCCTATCGGCGTCTTCTGGACGATATCCGCAGCGGTGCGCTTGGCCCCGGCGCGCGGCTTCGCGAAACCGAACTGGCCGAAAGGCTGGGCATCAGCCGCACCCCCGTGCGCGAGGCGATCCGCCAGCTGGAGGCCGACGGGCTGGTGACCCACCTGCCGCGACAAGGCGCGACCATCCGCAGCCTCGACCATGCCGAGGTGGTGGAACTTTACGAGATGCGCGCCGTCCTGGAAGGCACGGCGGCCCGCCTTGCAGCCCGCGCGGCATCGGACATCGAGCTTGAGGAACTGGAAGCCCTGAACGCCGAACTGGCTGCGGCACCCGCTGGCCCGCAGGCGCGCGAGTTGAACCGGCAGTTTCACCGCAGCCTGCTGGATTCCGCGCGCAACCGGTTTCTGGTGAAATCCATGAGTGCGTTGCAGAAGACGCTGCTGATCCTCGGCCCGACGACACTGGCCGATCCGTCCCGCGCCGCTGTCGCGGTCAGGGAACATTCCGCCGTGCTTGAGGCGCTTCGGGCGCGCGATGGCGCAAGGGCCGAAGCCGCGATGCGCAGCCATGTGGGCGCGGCCCTGTCCGCCCGCATCCGCGGCATGCGGGGCCGCGACATTCCGCTTGAGGACGGGCCATGACGGAAAGGGCCATGACGGAAAGGGGCATGAGGCACTGGTCAGAGACATTCGACCTGGCGGTGGTGGGCGGGGGCAATGCCGCGCTTTGCGCCGCGATGACGGCGGCCGAGGCCGGGGCAAGCGTGCTGATCCTTGAAAGCGCGCCGCTGCCCTATCGCGGCGGCAACAGCCGCCACACCCGCAACTTCCGCTGCATGCATCAGGGGCCGATGTATCCGCTGACCGGCACCTACGGGGAAGACGAATACCTTGATGACCTGATGCTGGTGACCAAGGGCAAGACGGACGAGGCATTGGCCCGGCTGGTGATCCGGTCGTCCGAGGCATGTCTGCGATGGATGCAGGCGCATGGCGTTCGGTTCCAGCCCTCGCTGTCGGGAACGCTCAGCCTGTCACGCACGAACGCCTTCTTCCTTGGCGGGGGCAAGGCCTTGGTGAACGCCTATTACAACACCGCCGCCGATCTTGGCGTGACGGTGGCCTACGAGGCCGAGGTGCGCCACGTCCACCGCGACGGCGACCGCATCACCCATCTTGAGGCTGACATCGCCGGGCGCCCCGTCACCGTGAAGGCCCGCGCCTTCGTTCTGGCCTCGGGCGGGTTCCAGGCCGATATCGACTGGCTCGCCCGCGCCTGGGGGCCAGCGGCGCGCAACTTCCTGATCCGCGGCACCCCCTACAACCGGGGCGTCGTGCTGCGCGACATGCTGGATCAGGGGGCGGATAGCGTGGGCGACCCCACACAATGCCACGCCGTCGCCATCGACGGACGCGCCCCGAAGTTCGATGGCGGCATCGTCACGCGGCTGGATTGCGTGCCATTTTCCATCGTCGTGAACAAGGATGGCGAACGCTTCTACGACGAGGGCGAGGATGTCTGGCCCAAACGTTACGCGATCTGGGGCCGTCTGGTGGCGGCGCAACCCGATCAGGTGGGCTTTGCGCTGATCGACGCGAAATCGATCGACCTGTTCATGCCCTCGGTCTTTCCGCCGGTGAAGGCCGACACGATCGAGGGGCTGGCCAGCCAGATGGGCCTGGACCCGGCAGCCGTGCGCCGCACGGTGGACGGCTTCAACGCCGCCTGCCAGCCGGGGGCGTTCCACCCGACAGAGCTGGACGGGCTGCGCACCGTCGGGCTGAACGTGCCCAAGACCAACTGGGCACGGCCGCTGGATACGCCGCCTTTCTACGGCTACCAGCTGCGCCCCGGCGTCACCTTCACCTATCTCGGGCTGAAGGTGGACGCCCGCGCGCAGGTCCATTCCGCCGAAGGCCCGATCCGCAACCTGTGGGCCGCGGGCGAGATCATGGCGGGATCCATCCTCGGGCAGGGCTATCTGGCCGGGTTCGGCATGACCATCGGCACCGTCTTCGGACGCATCGCGGGCAAGGAGGCCGCCGCCCATGTCGCTTGACCTTTCGCCGCCGGCCCTGACCGCCACCGAAGAGGCACGCCGACAGATCGAGATCTGCAATGCCTGCCGCTATTGCGAGGGGTTCTGTTCGGTCTTCCCGGCCATGACACGGACCAAGACCTTCGCCGATGGCGACCTGACGCAACTTGCGAACCTCTGCCACAACTGCCGGGGCTGCTATTACGCCTGCCAGTACACCGACCCGCACGAATTCGCGCTGAACATCCCCGCCGCGCTGGCCGAGGTGCGGGCGGAAAGCTGGGAACGTCTGGCCCGCCCGCAATCGCTGGCGCGGCTGTTCCAGACGCATGGGGTTGCGATGGCCGCGCTGCTGGTCGCCATGCTGGCGGGGTTCTTCTGGGCGTTATCGGCATTGCGCCCCGAGACGGGCGAGGGGTTCTATGCCCATCTGGCGCATGGCACGATGGTCGCGATCTTTACCCCGGCCTTCCTTCTGCCACTGGCGCTGATTGCCCTGTCGCTGCGCGCATACTGGCGCGAGATCGGCGGCGGGGCGGTTCGACCCTCGCATCTGTTGCGCGCCTTCGATCAGGTGGCGCGGATGAAGAACCTTTCGGGCGGCCATGGCGAAGGATGCAACTTCGAGAACGGCGACCGGTATTCGGATCGGCGCCGGGTGTTCCACCAGTTGACGATGCATGGCTTCCTTCTTTGCTTTGCCTCGACGGCCAGCGGAACCGTCATGCACTATGTCCTTGGCTGGCAGGCGCCCTATCCGCTGATCTCGCTGCCAAAAGTTCTGGGCGTTCCGGGCGGGGTGATGATGGTGGCGGGAACGGTCGGGCTGGCACGGCTGAAGCTGAGGGCCGATCCCGCACTTGGCGCGGCAAGGGTCTGGGGTGGCGAGATGGCCTTTGTCCTGCTTCTGGGGGCGGTCGCCCTGACCGGCCTTGCGCTTTATGCCGCCACGGGAACCGGCGCCGTCGGCCCGCTGCTGGCCGTGCATCTGGCCACCGTCATGGTGCTGTTCCTCCTGATACCATTTTCCAAGATGGTCCACGGGTTCTTTCGCCTCGCAGCACTGGTGGCCGAGGCCGGCAGGCCCGCCCCGAACAGCGGCGGAGAGTGACGGCGTATAGGACCGGATCAATTGCGCAGCGATGTCTGGAACTGCACGGTGAAGTTGCTCGCAAGAGATCAGACTACGACCGGTGAACGTGGCTGTTGCGCCTCTTGATGGTTCCATTCCGGCGCGTCGAGCCCCCGGATGCGAATGCGTCGGGACTTGCCCTTCAACGGGAAAAAGTCGCCCTCCACGACCTTGCTGACCCTGGCTTGCCGCGCCGATCCGCTCTTCAACGACACGCGATCAGTCCGGCACTGGTTTCTCTGCAGTTGGGGAACGTGCAAGATTTCCGACAAGAAAATCCATCAACGCCCGCGTCCTGCGGGCCATGCGGCGTTGTGGAAGATGCACCGCGTGGATGTCGAGCTGCGGCCCGCAGACCTGCGGCAAGACATGTTCCAGATCGCCCCTTTCGATGCTGACCTGCACGACGTAGTCGGGGCAAAGCGCGATGCCCTCGCCCTCGATCGCAAGGTCGCGCGCGACGCGGGCACTGTTGGCCAGGAAACGACCGGAAACCGGAACGCGGGTCAGTTGGTTGCCCTGATAGAGCGGCCAGGCGCCGTCGCCGCGCATGTTGGTGTCCCGCAGGCACGCATGGCGGGTCAAATCGTCGAGGGTTTCAAGCCGACCGGCACGCGCAAGATACCCAGGTGAAGCGACCAGCATCAGGCGGATCTGGCCCAGCTTGCGCGCCATCAACGCGGAATCGTCCAGCCGGCCGATACGGATCGCCACATCGATCCCTTCGCCGGCCAGATCGACAAAGCGGTCCGACAGGCGAAGGTCGATGGTCAGGTCGGGGTGCGGTTCGCGGAACCGGCGAAGGAGAGGGGCCAGGAACATCTCGCCATACGTCACGGCGGCCGAAACCCGGATCGTGCCCGACAGGCCACGCCGCTCCTCTCGCAGGCTGTTCTGCATCTCGTCCAGCTGGTCCAGCCAGTCGGGCACCTGCGCCATGAGCTGTTCGCCCGCGACCGTGAGGCCAAGGCGGCGCGTCGTGCGATGCAAGAGCTGCGCTCCAAGCTGTGCCTCCAGTTCGGCCATGTATTTCGAGGCGAGCTTGGGCGAGATGCCAAGCCGCGTAGCCGCCCCCGAGAAGGAACCGGTTTCCACCGAGGCGACGAAGACGCGCATCCCGTCCACCAGATCCATAGCTCACCCATTCAGAACATTTTGGCGAAAGTAATACCATGCCTTCGCCATTTTCGCCAGACGAAGCCAGGCGCATATTCCCGGCATGACCAAGGCGGCCAGGATGGTCGCAAGGCTGAAGGATGGAGAGATGAAAATGAAGATCGCAATCATCGGAACCGGCGGCATCGGCGCAGGCTTGGCCTCGGTTCTAGCAAATGGCAAGAACGAGGTCACGCTGTCCGACCGCAAGGGCGGCGCGGAGGCAGCGGCCAAGCTCGCCGCAAAGGGCGTGTCGGTGCGGGCCTCCGAGGTTCGCCCGGCGGTTCAGGCTGCGGATGTGGTGATCCTGGCGGTGCCTTACACCGCTGCGGCCGGTCTGGCAGAAGTCGTCGATTTCGCAGGCAAGATCGTGGTCGATGTGACCAACCCGGTGAAGGACGACTTCTCGGGCCTGACGATCGGGCATGAGATCTCGGCCGCCGAGGAGATCGCCCGGGCGCTTTCCGGCGCGACAGTGGTGAAGGCCTTCAACACGGTTTTCGCACAGGTCTACGACCAGGGGCTTAGCTTCGGCGCGACCCCGGTGCAAACCTTCGTCGCCGCCGATGACGCCGATGCCAAGGCCGCCGTGATCGCGCTGGCAAAGGACGCGGGCTTTGACGCCCGCGATGCCGGACCGCTTTCGAACGCCCGCTACATCGAACCGCTCGCCTACCTCAACATCCAGTTCGGCTACATGCTGGGGCAAGGCACCCAGATCGCGCCCGCCTGGCTTTCCCACTGACCTCGCATCCAAAGGATCAAGACCATGATCGACAACAAATCCGCCCCTTACGGCATCCTCGCCCTGCGCGTCACGACCGGTGCGCTGTTCCTGTTCCACGGTCTGGTGAAGCTGTTCGTCTTCACCCCGGCCGGGACCGCGGGATATTTCGAGAGCATCGGCCTGCCCGGTGCCTTGGGCTACCTGACCCTGCTGGTCGAGATCGTCGGTGGCCTTGCCCTGATCCTGGGGGTCAAGGCGCGGCTCGTGTCGCTGGCACTGGTGCCGGTGCTGCTTGGCGCTGCATACTTTGGCCATGGGGCCTTTGGCTTCAACTGGTCGAACCCGAACGGCGGCTGGGAATACCCGGTGATGTGGGCCGTGGTGCAGGCGGCACTGGCCGCGCTTGGCGACGGCGCCTATGCGCTTGTGCCCTCGAACAAGCAGGCGCCCCGCGTCCAATACGCCTGATGGAAAGCCTTGCCGCGCCGGTCCCCCGGCGCGGCCCACCTTACACCGAAGGAACTGCGCGATGCTGATAAACGGAAAATGGACGGCGGACTGGCACCCGGTGCAGGCCAAGGACGGGGAGGGGCGCTTTGTCCGCCAGCAGTCCTCGTTCCGCAACTGGATCACCGCCGATGGTGCGCCCGGGCCGACCGGCACCGGCGGCTTCAAGGCCGAGCCCGGGCGGTATCGCCTTTATGTTGCGCTGATCTGCCCCTGGGCCTCGCGCACGCTGATCGCCCGCAAGCTGAAGGGGCTCGAGGATCTGATCCCCGTCACAGTCGTCAACCCGGTGCTGACAGCGCAGGGTTGGGGCTTCGGCGGGTATCCCGATGCCGACATCGACCCGCTGCACGGCGCCGCCCATCTGCACGAACTCTACACCCGCGCCGATGACGACTACACCGGCCGCGCCACTGTGCCGGTCCTGTGGGACGAGGCAACCGACACGATGGTCAGCAACGAAAGCGCCGACATCGTGCGGATGTTCAATACCGCCTTCGCCGACCTGGTTCCAGACAGGCCGGACCTCTACCCCGCCGACCTCGCCTCCGACATCGACGCGCTGAACGCCGAGGTTTATGATCGGCTGAACAACGGTGTCTACAAGGCGGGCTTTGCCTCCTCGCAAGGCGCCTATGATGAGGCGGTGGCGGGCGTGTTCCAGATGCTCGACCTACTTGAGAAGCGGCTTACGGGTGAGTACCTCTTTGGCCCCCGCTTCACCGAGGCCGACATGCGCCTCTTCGTGACCTTGATCCGTTTCGATGCGGCCTATCACGGCCTCTTCAAGACCAACCGGCGCCGCATCGCCGACTATCCGCGCCTCTCGGCCTACATGGGACGCGTCCTGCGCCTGCCCGGCGTGCGCGAGACCGTCAACCTCGACCACATCAAGGCCGGATATTACTCGATCAAGGCGTTGAACCCCACAGGCATCGTCCCGGCAGGGCCAGATCATGTGACCGCCCTGCTGGAAGCCGTCAAATGACCCCGCTCTATCGGCAGGTCATCTTCCTGCACGGCGTCGGGGGCACGGGCGCGGCAATGCGCCCTCTGGCAGAAGGACTCGCCCTGCCGCAGCCGGCGGTATTTCTCGACGGTCCGCATCCCTTTGACATGGGGCCGGGGCGGCAATGGTTCTCGGTCAAGGGGGTGACGGAAGCAAACCGTCCCGCCCGCGTGACCGAGGCGCTACCCGCCTTCGTCCGCCTGATCGAAAGCGTCGGCGATCCCCGCGACGGCCTGCTGATCGGCTTTTCCCAGGGCGCGATCATGGCATTGCACGCGGTTGCCGCAGGTCTGCCGGCGGCGGGCGTGGTCGCGCTGTCGGGGCGGTTGGCGGGGCCGGTCGCTCCACGCAGCGACTGGCCGCCCATCACGCTGCTTCACGGCGCCGATGATCCGGTCATGCCGGTTGCAGCGGCCCGCGCTACAGAAGCATGGCTGCACGACGCGGGCGCCAAGCCACGGCTGACAGTGTTCGATGGCCTGCTATGGCGTGGGGATGGCGGACGTCCATAACGACGCAGCCGATGGCGCCGCCGCCCTGCCACATCGCATGCCGCCTGACCTGAACAACATGTGAGTTGCTCCACTTTACGCTTCTGCCGAGCTGAAACTGGCTGGAGGAAAACCAGGCGCGAGCATGAACGAGACCCCGATGGCGTTATTTGCCTTAGACGCCTTTCCTGTCGACCACTTCCCTCCTGCGGTTTTCGCGCGTTCCTGATCCTGCGGGCCTACTGTCCCCCTGATCTTGCACGCCGTTTCTGTGCGTTTGTTGACCTGGTATTTGGACAGCAAAGAGCCCCGCGGTAAAGCGGGGTGCAAGGCATTGATTCGTATTGATATTTTGGTTGCGGGGGCAGGATTTGAACCTGCGGCCTTCAGGTTATGAGCCTGACGAGCTACCGGGCTGCTCCACCCCGCGTCAAGGATGGTACTGATCGTTTTGACCAGGTTTTTTCGTTGAG
>NZ_SSND01000003.1 GCF_004799285.1 Aliigemmobacter aestuarii
CCCCTCGCCCGCGTTGTAGGCGGCCAGCACCATCAGCGGATCGCGGTCGAATTCCTTCATCAGCCAGTCAAGATAGGCCACACCGCCCTTGATGTTCTGGACGGGATTCATCGCATCCGCAACGCCGGAAACGGGCGTCCGGGGGCCTTCGCTTTTCCGCTTGCCGAGCCGGGGCCCGGTCGGCGATGGTTAGGGCAGGTGGGCTTTCACGATGCTGGAGGGGCGCGGACATGACCGGAACTGCCGAACCCGTTGTCCATATCGATGACGACCGCTTCAAGGTGACGGAGTGGCGTTTTGCGCCGGGGGCCGAGACCGGCTGGCACCGGCACGGTCATGACTATGTGATCGTGCCCCTGACCGACGGAACGCTCAAGCTCGACATGCCCGGCGGCCAGCAGGCCGAGGCGCAATTGCGGCAGGGTGTTCCCTATTCCCGCCGGGTCGGCGTCGAACACAATGTGACCAATGGCTCGGGCACGGCGCCCCTGTCGTTTCTCGAGGTCGAGGTGGTGGATGACGCCATCGCCCACAGGCGACGGGAAACGATGGAACGCCTGATGGCCGCGTTCAACGCGCGCGACCTTGACGGGCTCATGGCCTGCATGTCGGCCGATTGCGCCTTTCACGCGGCTGCGGGGCCGGGGGCCGAGGGCCGGGTGCACCGTGGCCGCGATGCCGTGCGCGCGGCTTATGCGGCGATCTTCGAGACCTTCCCCGAGGCAGCCTGGACCGAAGGCGCCCATGTGGTGACGGGGGATACCGGCCTGTCCACCTGGCGGTTTGTCGGCACCACGACGGAGGGCGCCGCCGTCGATGTGCGGGGCTGCGATGTCTTTGCCTTCGACGGCGACCTGATCGCGCTAAAGGACAGCTACCGCAAGGCGCGCGGCTAGCGGTTGTAACGGATGAACGGTGTCAGCTTGCCGATCCGGTCGTAAAGGCGGCGGCCCGCGACGTTGAAGTCCTGCGTCAGCCAGTAGACCGCAGGCGTGCCGTTGGCATCGGCGGCTGCATAGACCGCCTCGATCAGGCGGCGGCCCATTCCGGTTCCGCGTGCAGATGGATCGACGTACAGATCCTGAAGGTAGCAGACGTTTTCCACCTTCCAGCAGTGCCGGTGGAACAGGTAATGCGTCAGCCCCAGGGCGCGCCCGCCGGATTCGGCGATCAACCCGTTGAAATCCTGAGGATCATCGCCCAGAAGGCGCGCGAAGGTCGTGGCATAGACCACCTCGGGCACCGTGGTTTCGTAATAGTCCAGATACCCCGTCCAAAGGCGCCGCCAATCGGCTTCGTCCGTCGCGCGCAGGGGGCGGATGAGGATGTCGGACATGTTGCCTCCGATGAAAAAGGCCGGCCCCGGGGTGGGGCCGGCCAGACCCTGGGGACGCCTTACTTCATCAGGTCGGCCACCGGAATGGGCGCCGAGATCGTCCATTCATCCACCACGCCGGGCTTGCCGGCATTGGTTTCGACGATCAGGTAACGGGCCTGGTTCTGGTGATGCAGTTCGCTGGTGAAGGTGCGCGGGCCAAACAGCGTGGGTTCGCCGTTCATCTTCTCAAGCTCGGCCACCACGGCGCTTGTCTCGGTCGTGCCGGCGCGCTCCACCGCCTTGGCCCAGACGTCGATCATCACATAGCCGGGATAGGTGTATTGCGTCGACGGATCGCCGCCGGTCACCTCCTTGAACTTGGCGTTGAAGGCGGTCACGTCGGGGTTCGGGTCATCCCCGTAGATCGAGCCCTGAACCGGCACGAAGAAGTTCGACAGATCGGGAACAGCCGACAGCCAGTAGCTGCCATCCACGCCCGAACCGTTCAGGATCATCGAGTTGATCCCGGCGGCGCGCAGCTGCTTGATGGCCGAAACCGCGCCCGGCATCATCGTGCAGAGCATGATCGCGTCGGGTTCCTCGGGCAGCGACTTGATCCGGGTGATCTGGGCCGCGATCGAGGCATCCTCGTTCAGGAACGTATCCTCGCCCACCAGCGTCGCGTCGGCCAGTTGCGGCATCATCCAGTCGAAACCGTCGCAGATGCCCTTGTTGTATTCGGTCCAAGTGTCGAGCAGGCGATAGAAGGTCCGGGCCTCCTTCTTGTTGTAGGCCCATTCCGCCATCGTCGCGCCCTGCACGGCGGCAAGGACCGAGGCCGAGAAGGAATTCGGGCCCACGCCCTGGATGCCGGCCTTGATCGATTCCGCGCAGAGGAAGAACGAGATCAGGCCGCTCGACTCCGCGGCAAGGGCTGCGGGCGCGCCGAAGTCGTAGTCGCAGGATACCACGACCATGTCGGCGCCCTGGTCGATGACGGAAAGGCCCGCCTTCGCGCCTTCGGCCCGGTCGGTCTTGGTGTCGGCATTGACCACTTCGATCTGCTTGCCCAGAAGCCCGCCGGCTGCGTTGATTTCCGCGATCCGGATCATGGCGGCGTCCTGTGCGGGCTTGTCATAGGCCTGCATGAAGCCGGTCTCGGCGGTGGCGAAGCCGACGACGATGCGTTCGTCATCGGCGAAGGCCGCCCCGGAAAGGCAGGTCGTGGCGGCGAGGATCGCTGTCAGTCTTTTCATCGGTTCATCTCCTGTTGGTTGGTTTCAGTTCTCACCGGGTTCGCCCGGCTTTTCCGTCCGGGCGATCCGCCCGGTCAGTTCGCTGTTGCCCATGATCCCGGCGGGCCGGAACATGAGGATGAGGATCATCACCGCGCCAAGCGCGATCTCTTGCACCCCGCCCGGCAGGGCGATGGTGCTGGCACCCACCTGCACGCCCGCTTCCAGCCAGCGCAGGCCCTGGATCAGGCTGGACAGGATCAGAACGCCCAGAACCGCGCCCGACAGGCTGCCGATGCCGCCCACGACCAGCATCGAAAGGGTGGTGAAGGTCAGGCCAAGGTAGAAGGTGTCGGGCGTCACAAGGCCGATGGAATGGGCGTAAAGCGCGCCGCCCGCGCCCATGATGGCGCCACTGATCACGAAGGCGATCAACCGCACGCGGGGGATATCGACGCCGCTGGCGGCGGCGGCGGTGGGTTCGTCCCGTGCCGCCCGCAGCGCAAGGCCATAGCGGCTGATCGCGAAGGCCCATGCGATGAAGACGACGATGATCGCGGCGATCAGGTAGGGCCAGACGGTGCGGACGATCGGGATGCCGACGACCGAGGAGGTCGCCGCCGTCACGCTGGTCCAGTTGGAGTAGATCGAGTTCACCATCGCCAGCATGGCGAAGGTCGCGATCGAGGCGGCGATCCCCGACAGCCGCATCAGCACCGCGCCGAAGACCAGCGCCCAGAAGGCCGCGAACCCTCCACCCGCCACGGCGGCCGCCCAGAACGGGATTTCAAGCTGCATCAGCCAGTCGGGCAGTCCGGGCATGGACACGCCCTTCATCATCGGCTTGATCGTGGTCCAGGCCGCGACATAGCCCCCGAGGCAGGCAAAGGCGATGTGGCCAAAGCTGATGACCCCGGAATTCCCGACGAAGGTGTAAAGCCCGACGACGAAGATCACCTGAAGGAAGATGTCGATCACCGTCTGGTTGAACGGACGCGACCCTGCAAGCCAGGCGACAAGCGCGAAGGCCACCAGAAGCGCCGACAGGATCAGCGGGGTCGCGATGGTGCGGCGAAGCATGGAAGGACGGGCCATTACACGCGCTCCTTCGTGCCGCGGGCCGCCAGCAGACCTTGCGGGCGGAAGATGAGGACCAGGATGACGGCGCCGTAGACGAAGGCGTCGCGGAAGGCGCGGGCATCGGGCGGCAGGATCACCTGCATCACCGTCGCGATGGCCCCCAGGGCAAAGCCCGCGATCACCGCGCCGGCAAGGCTGCCCATGCCCCCGATCACGGTCGCAATGAAGGCCATCAGCATCACCGATGCCCCCATCATGATGTTCGCCGTGCCCGTCTGCGACCCGAGGATCAGCGCAATCGCCGCGGCCAGCGCGCCCGACAGCGCGAAGGCCCCCATGATGACGCGGTTCGCCCGCACCCCCAGCATCCGCGCCATGGTGAAGTTCTCGGCCGCTGCCCGCATTTCCAGGCCGAACCGCGTCCGGCGCAGGAAGGCGGTCAGGCCGATCAGCACCGCGATGGTCACGAGGATGGTGATGAGTTGCAAAAGCGGGATGCGCGCGCCCAAGAGTTCGACCGGCTGGCTTAGCCCCGGCAGAAGCGAGATGCTTTTCGGCCGGCTCGAGAACAGCATCAGCAGGAAATAGCGGATCACGAAACCAAGCGCGAAGGACGCGATCATCATCGTCGCGGGATTGGCGCGGCGGAACCGGCGGAAGACCACGACCTCGGACAGAACGGACAGACCCGCTCCCACGGCCAGGGTGAAGGGGATCAGCAGGAACCAGGGAAGGTTGCCCGCAAAGATGATGGCCACCGCATCGACCGAGGGCCACAGAAGCGCAAAGACGCAGAAGGCGATCACGTCACCATGCGCGAAGTTCACCAGCCGCATAACGCCGAAGATCAGCGCGATCCCCAAGGCCCCGAGGGCATAGAGGGACCCCAGGGACAGCGCGTCGAAGACAACCTGCATGATCGGGGCCATCAATGCTCTCCGTATCCGAAATAGGCGGCCTGCATCGCCTCGCTCTGGCCAAGGGCGCGCGCATCTCCGTCCAGAAGGATTTCCCCTCCGCGCATCAGCATCATCCGCCCGCCCACCATCATGGCGCGGGTCGAGGACTGTTCGACGATCAGAAGCGTCAGGCGCCGTTCCGCCCTGAGGGTGATGAGCCGTTCATAGACCTGGTCGGTGATGTTTGGCGCCAGACCCAGCGAGGGTTCGTCAATCGCGACAAGGCGCGGGTTCGTCATCAGGGCGCGTCCGATCACCAGCATCTGCTGCTGGCCGCCCGAAAGCAGGCCGGCCTGCGTATGGCGGCGTTCCTTCAGGATCGGGAAGGTGGCATAGACCGCCTCAAGCTCGTTGGCTGCGCGGGCCTTCCAGCTGCGTTCGCGGGCATGCATCCCGGTGCCAACCATCAGGTTTTCCTCGATGGTCAGGCTGCCGAACACGTCGCGGCCTTCGGGCACCATCGACAGGCCGAGGCGCGCGATATCCTCGGGCGCGCGGCCGGTGATGTCGTGATCGGCAAAGTCGATCCTGCCGCCCGCCGGTGGTGTCACCCCGGCAATGGCCCGCAGAAGCGAGGATTTTCCCGCGCCGTTCGGCCCGGTGATGAACAGGATCTCGCCCTCGGCAAGGGTGAAGGTCACGCCGCGGACGGCGGTCAGCCGCCCGTAGCGGACCGAGACGTTGGAAAGCGACACAAGGCTCATGCCTCCACCTCCAGCACGGGAAGGTCGATGTCGGCGGCGCTGCCCATATAGGCATGGCGCACCTTCTCGCTGGCCCGGATCGCGTCAGGGGGGCCGCTTTCGATCACCGCGCCGCTGTCCAGCACGACGATGTGATCGCACAGGCCCAGAACCAGGCCCACGTTGTGTTCGATCAGCAGGACCCCGCAGCCCATCTCGGTCGCGATCCGCCGGATCAGGGCCGACAGTTCGGCCGCTTCCTGCGCGCTCATCCCGGCGGCGGGTTCGTCCAGAAGCAGGAACTTCGGCCGCCCCATCAGCGCCCGCCCGATGGCGACGCGGCGTTCGTCGGTATAGGGCAGGGCGCCCGCGATGCGGCCCGCCAGCGGGCCGATGCCGACCCAGTCGAGCATCTCTTCGGCTTCGGCGATCGCCGCGGCGCGCGATTGGCCAAGGCCCACGCCGGTGACCTCCAGATTGTCGATCACCGGCAGGTCGCGGAACAGCCGCCCGCCCTGGAAGGTCCGGGCGATGCCGGCCCGGCGCACCTCATGCGGCTTGAGGCCCGAAAGGGGCTGACCCTCCAGAAGGACAGCCCCTTCGCTTGCGGACTGGAACCCGGTCAGGACGTTGACAAGGGTGGTCTTGCCGGCCCCGTTCGGGCCGATCAGCCCGACGATCTGGCCCGGGGCAACCGTCAGGTCCACGCCCGACAGCGCCTTGAGCCCGGCGAAGGAAACAGAAACCTTGTCAGCGCTGAGATGGCTCATTTCGCTCCTTTCCGATCACGGGTCACAAGGTAGGAGCCGCTGGCATCAAGCCGTGCGGTCCAGCCCGGTTCGATCACGATGGTGGTGGTGACCTCTTCGATCACCGCCGGTCCCTTGATGACGGCATCTGCGCCAAGCGGGGTGCCGTCGTAGATTGGCGTCCGGATCCGTTTGCCATCGGCGCTGAACACCGCATCGCGATGGCCTTTCAGCGCCTTCTGCGGCGAAACGCCCTTGCCGATCTTCATTCGGGCGGGTTTGTCGACCACGCCGTAAAGGGTGCTTTCGATGTTCACCACCTCGACGGTCGAGGCAGGTTCGGCATAGGTGTAAAGTTCCTTGTGGCGCTTGTGGAAGGCGTCCTTGATCTTCTCGATCGACTTCGCGTCCACCTTGAAGTTTCCGATTTCCACCGTGCATTCATGAACTTGTCCGACATACCTCATGTCGAGACTGCGCTTCGTGACAACGTCCTTGCCCTTGAAGCCGTCGGATTTCAGATGCGCGACGCCCTGCCCTTCGATCTGGGTGAAAAGCTCGTCGATCCGCGCATAGGCGGCGGCATTGTCCAGCCGCAGGGGCGCGGTGGCCATGTAGTTGTATTTCACGTCCGAGATGATCTGGCCAAAGGCGCACAGGCCGGAGGCGAGTTTCGGCAGGACAATGGTGTCGATCCCCATCGCGTCGGCAAGCGCGGTGATATGCGCCGCCGTCGCCCCGCCCGCGCCGACCAGCACGAAGTCGCGCGGATCGTAGCCGCGTTCTACCGTCACACGGCGGATGCCGTTGACCATGTTGGCGTTGACGATGGTGAACATGCCATAGGCGGCGCGTTCCACGCTCATGCGCAGGGGATCGGCGAGGTTGGTCTTGATCGCCTGATGCGCCTTCGCGGCATCCAGCGGCAGGCGCCCGCCCACCAGCCCGTCGGGGTTCAGATACCCCAGGACCAGATTGGCGTCCGACACGGTGGGCAGCTTGCCACCCTGCCCATAGCACGCCGGGCCAGGGTCGGAACCCGCCGATTGCGGCCCCATCTGCATCAACCCCATCTCGTCGATCCAGCCGATGCTTCCGCCACCGGCACCCAGCGTTTCCACCTGGATCATCGGCACGCCGATCCGGTAGCGCAGGAAGTCGATGTTCTTGTTGATATTGGTGCTGCCGTCCTTGGTCAGCGTGATGTCGAAGGACGTGCCGCCCATGTCGACGGTGATCACGTCCTTCTTGCCGAAGGGTTCGCAGACATACTGCCCGGCCGCCGGGGCCGAGGCCGGCCCCGAGTTGATGGCATAGACTGACCGGTCCGTCATCGCCTGGCCGATCGCCAGACCGCCGTTCGACTGGTAGTAGCGAACGGGTTGCCGCGCACCGAGGCTGCGGAAATAGCTGTCCACGGCCTCGACATAGCGTTTCATGATCGGCGCCAGATAGGCGTTCACCACCGCCGTCGAGGTGCGCGTGTATTCCCGCACCTGCGGATAAAGCTCGGACCCGAGGGTGAGGACGACGCCCGGCAGCATCTCGCGCACGATTTCGCCGGCGCGGCGTTCGTGGTCGGGGTGCAGCACCGACCAGACGAAGCTGATCGCCACCGTCTCGACGCCTTCGGCGCGGAAAAGCTCGCAGGCGGCGCGCACGTCGGATTCGTTCAGCGCCTCGCGCACCGTGCCGTCGGACAGGACCCGTTCGCGCACGCCCCGCCGCAGATAGCGCGGCACCAGCATCGTGGCCGGCGGATACTCGGGGTCATAGCGATAGCCGTCTTCCTTGTGGCCCAGACGGATTTCCAGCGAATCCTGGTGGCCGGCCGTGCAGATCAGCCCCGTCTTCGCGCCCTTGTGGGTGATCAGCGCGTTCAGGCCCACCGTCGTGCCGTTGATGCAAAGATCGCAGTTCGACACAACCTCGTTGGCCGGGACGCCCAGTTCCTCGGAGATAAGCGCCAGCCCGTTGCGGATCGCAAGCGTCGGGTCCTGCGGCGTGGAAAGGGCCTTGAACAGGCGCACCTGCCCGGATTTGTCGGCCAGCACGAAGTCCGTGAAGGTGCCGCCCGCGTCGATGCCCAGTCGGTAATCGGATTTCATCTTTTGTCCCCCCTCACTTCGCGGCCACTGCGGCGCGACGGCGCGCACGCAGCTCTTCGGTTGCCTTGATGTCCACGTGCAACGTGTTGGGGTCCGTGATGATGACGCCGTAATCCTCCCTTGCTCCGTCAATCGAGACGAGTTCGTTCTTCACGTCCCAGACGACCTTGTCGACCGCGCGCTCCAGCGGGTTGCCATACCCGCCGCCGCCGGGGTTCATGTTGGTGATGCGGTCGCCGGGCTTGATGACCTTGATGACATTTTCGCGGATGGTTTCGGACCGCTCGCCCTCGACCAGTTCCAGCCGGCCGACCTTGGTGTCGATCATCGTCGAGGCCGCCCCGGCCGCACCCACGGCAGGGATGCGGCGACCCTCGCCGAAGGTGATGAAGGTCATGTCGTCGTTCAGCGGCTCCACCTCCCAGGCGGTGCCCGACCCGCCGCGGAATTTCCCGGCGCCGCCCGAATCCGTCATCAGGGAATAGCGGTGGATGATGATGGGGTAGCTGTATTCCAGAAGCTCCACATCGCCCGATGTCAGCGCGCCGAAGCAGCATTCCGGCCCGCAGGCGTGCCAGCCGTCCTGCGAGGGCGTGGCGCCCGCGCCCGAAATGATGGTGGCCAGCACCATCGTCACATATTCCTCGTCATGCCGCTTGTCCCAGCCTGCGATATTCAGGCCGTTGGCATGCCCCCACGAGGCAGACACCTTGGACGGAACCGCCTTTTCGAAGGCAAGGCGCACCGCGTCGGTCAGCGTTTCCATCGGCGTGGTGGTGCAGTTCATGTGCGGGGCGGGTTCCGCGGCGTTGCAGATTGTGCCCTTGGGGCCGAAATCCACCGACACGCAGCGATACAGCCCTTCGTTGTAGGGGGGCGGAAGCTGGGCGAACATCATCAGGCCCAGATAGACGCCCGAATGGCTGTTGCCCTCGTAGCTGTTGATGAAATACGGGATCTGCGGCGGGCTCGAGATCGCGATGTGGCAGTTGTCGCCCTTGATCGTCACCGTCGCCTTGATCTCGAAGTCGCCATAGCCGTGGCCTGCGTCCTCGAGGATGGCCGAGCCTTCGTAGGTGCCGTCCGGAACCCCGGCGATCAGGCCGCGCATCTGCCGTTCGGCCATGTCGAGAAGCATCTCGATGCAGGCATCGACCTGTTCCTCGCCGTATTTTTCCAGCATCGCCAGAAGCGCGCGTTCGCCCACCTGGCAGGCGCCGATCAGCGCGTTGAAGTCGCCTTCCTGGTCACGCCGGGCGCGCATGTTGGTCAGCAAAAGGTTCAGCACATCCTTGCGCGGCTGGCCCCGGTCCCAGACCTTGACCGGCGGGATGCGAAGGCATTCGGCATAGATTTCCTTGGCGTTGGGGTTGTAGCCCGCAGGCACCGGCCCGCCCACATCGGTCAGGTGGCCCTTGCACACCGTCCAGTACTTGAGCTTCCCCTTCCAGAACACGGGCTTGTAAAAGCAGGTGTCGATCGCGTGGCTGCCGCCCCAGGCCGGGTCGTTGTGGATGATCAGGTCGCCTTCGTGGATGTCGCCCTCGAAATACTTCGCGACGACCTTCATCGCCGGGATCAGCGAGCCGAGGTGGATCGGGATGTCCTGGCCCTGCAGGATCATCTCGGGGCGATGGTTGAACAGCGCCGTCGAATAGTCATGCGCGAGGTTGAACACGCTGGACCTTGCGGTCTTTTCCAGGCTCAGCGTCATCTCGCGCTGCGTGGTCTCGAGGATGCCGCGGACCACCGACAGGGTGATCGGATCCACTTCAACCTTCTTTCTTGGCTTGCTCGCCATCACGAAGCCCTCCGGTTGGGGCCGCGCAAAAGAGTGCCGGAAGGGCGAAAGGCCCTTTTCCCGTGTCTGCCATCCCTGTTGCGCGGCGTCTGTTGCGCCTTTGATCGGGAAAGGCTAGCGGCGGGGTTGTGTCTGCGTCTTTGCACCGGATGCACCGCCTTTTGCGTTTCCGTGCAGTGGTGCGTGTTGGCTGCTTGTCCGACTCGCCCGTCCGTGGCCTGATGGTCGGAAGGGGGAAGAGCGCGATGAAGAACACGATCACCACACGGGGCGTCGAACAGACGGCAAGAAGCCGGCACTGGCATGAGACGATCGCGCGGGCCTATTTTCCGCTGGACCTGACGTTTCGCCGCCCCGAGGCCTTTGACGGCGAACTGACGACCTGGGACCTTGGCGGCGTGTCGATTTCGCGGCTGACGTCCGATGGCTTGCTCTATCGTCGCCTGCCCAAGCATTTTCGCGAACCCGGCCCCGAGGAATTCCTGGTGACGCTGCCCGCCAAGTCCGAAGTGCGGTTCGCGCAAGGCGGCAAGGAAGTGCGCGCCAACCCCGGCGCCTTCTTCATCGAACGCAGCCAGGAACCCTATGAATTCTCGCATGCCGATCCGGCCGACCTGTGGGTGATGAAGCTGCCGAAGGACATGCTGGGCGGCCGGATCCGCGCGCCGGACCGGTTCTGTTCGTTGCAGTTCGACGCCACGAACGGCGCAAACGGGCTGTTCGTGGACATGATGCATCTGATCCCTGCGCGCTATGATTCGATGACCGAGGAAACCCGCGCCACCGTGGGCCGTCAGCTGGTGGACCTGCTGGCGCTGGCGATCCAGTCGGATGAACGGGTGCTGACCTCGGGCGCCTCCACCGTCCGCGCGGCGCATCTGGCGCGGATCGAGGCCTTTGTCCGCCGTCATATCGACGACCCCGATCTGGGACCGGACGAGGTGGCGGGGGGCTGCGGCATCTCGGTCCGCTATCTGCATGAACTCTTGCGCGACACGAACATGACGCTTGGCCAGTGGATCCGCGACACGCGGCTTCAGGCGGCGATGGAAGACCTGACGAACCCCTTGGACTGCCGCGCCATCGGCGAGATTGCCTATGCCCGCGGCTTCACCGATCAGGCGCAGTTCTCGCGCGCCTTCCGTGCGCGTTTCGGGGTGACGCCGAAGGAGGCGCGGGTGAGGGCCTGATGCATATGCAGCCATCCCGCGCGCCCCCCTGCAGTCAGAGCCCCAGATGCGACCGGACGCGGGCCAGCGCGGCCTGCCGGTCGTGCCGGGCCTGAAGCGCCTGATCCATCGAAACCTCGACGAACCGCGCCGGGGCGTGGGGCTGAAGCTGGCCGATCAGGTCCATGTCGGCGCTGATCACGCAGCCCAGCATCATGTAGCCCCCGCCCGACACCGCGTCGCGATGCAGCACAATGGGTTCGGTCCCGCCCGGAACCTGGATCGAGCCATAGGGATAGCAGGCGTCGACGATGTTCGACGGGTTCGATCCCGCGCCGAAGGGCTGTTCGCGCGGCACGAAATCCAGCGCCGTGCCGCCCCGGAAGCGATAGCCGATCCGGTCCGCCTCGGGCGCGACCTTCCAGGTGTCGGCAAAGAAACGCGTGCCCGCCTCTGCCGTGATCCGGTGCCAGTAGAGGCCCGGCAGCATCCGCAACTCGGCCGGATTGCCGGGCATCCGCCGCAGGTTCGTCGGAACGCTGCCCTTGCCCGCACCGCCCTTGCCGACCGGGAGTTCGTCGCCGGCCTTCAGGGCGCGCCCTTCATGGCCGCCAAGCGCACCCAGCGTGTAGGTGGACCGCGATCCCAGCTTCAGCGGCACGTCGATTCCGCCAGAGACGGCGATATAGGCCCTTGCGCCAGATTTCAGGAAACCGAACGAAAGCCTGTCGCCCGCCTTGACCGGGAACGCCTCCCAGCCGGCGCGCTCTTCCCCGTTCAGCTTCGGCGGCAGGTCGCCCCCCGTCACGGCCACGGTCGCCGCGGCGGTGAATTCCAGTTCCGGCCCCATGAACACCGCTTCCAGGACCGCCGCGCCCTCGTCGTTTCCGACCAGCATGTTGGCGACCCTCAGGGCGAAACGGTCCATCCCGCCCGACAGGGGGATGCCAAGGTGGTAATAGCCCGGACGGCCAAGATCCTGCACCGTCGTGGAAAGGCCTGATGAGATTACCTTAACGGCCATTGAGAGCCTCCATCAGCTTGGCGTTGGTCCCGGCCATGTCCTTGTTGAACTCGGACAGCGAGAAGGTCGCCGGGCGGATCACCGGCTCGAAACGGTTTTCGTCCACCGCTTCCAGCGCCGCGTCGTATTCGTCGCGGCTGATCGGCTTCCATTTCACGATGTCGCCGGGACGGAAGAGGCACATCTCGTCCTGAAGGTAGGAAACCTTTTGCGTCGGGTCGTAGATCGGCATCGGCGTGACGCCGAACATCTGATACCCGCCCGCGCCCCGGACCGAGTAGATGCAGGAAAAGCACCCGCCATGCCCCACGGTCAGCTTCGGGGTGTCCGTGCGCGGCCGCAGATATTTCGGCACTTCAAGCTGCCGCTTGCGTTCCACCATCTGGTAGAGGAACGGCAACCCCGCCACGAAGCCCACCATCGATACGAACCAGGGCTGGCTGGAATGGGCCTTGATGAAATTTTCGACCGTTCCCAGCCCGTTGATCTCGGCGGCATATTCGAGGTCGGTCTTGGACGGGTCCTGATGGCGCTCGCGGAAGCGCATCAGCGTCTCGTGAGTCCAGGGGTCCTGATAGTAGACCGGGATTTCGATGATCCGGGTCTTGAGGCTGGCATCCGATTGCGCCGCTGCCGCCTCCATCCCCTGCAATTCCTTCAAGAGGTCGCCCGGCTTGATCGCGTCGGGGTCGAACTTGACCTGAAAGCTGGCATTGGCGGGGCAAATCTCGGTCACGCCCCTGATGCCCGCCGCCCTGACCGCATTGGTCATCGACAGCGAGATGAAGAAGGCCTCAAGCGACATGGATTCGGAGACCTCTCCGAAGATGTGCTCGTCGCCCCCGAAGCTGAATCGGATCGACATGATACCTCCTATGTTTCCAGGTCCGGCACCAGCCGGGCCGCATGGGTTTCCAGCCAGCCTTCCAGCCAGCGGGTGTGAACGGCATTGGCCTCTACGTCCGGGTCATCTGCCAGCGCCAGGAACAGCGGCCGCGTGGTGCGCAGGCCGTCGATCCGGGTTTCCTTCAACGCGCGCACAAGGCGCGCGATCGCCGCCGCGCGGGTTTCGCCATGCACGACCAGCTTGGCCAGCAAGGAATCGTAGAACGGCGGCACGGTGTAACCTGCATACAGCATCGACTCGAACCGCACGCCCGGCCCGCCCGGCACGCGCAGGTCGGAAACCGTGCCGGGGAAGGGGGCGAAATCGCGCGACGGGTCCTCGGCGTTCAGCCGCACCTCGATCGCATGGCCGCGCGCCACGATGTCGCGCTGGCGCAGGCGAAGCGGCTCGCCTCCCGCGATGCGCAGGCCTTCGGCCACCAGATCGACACCGGTGATCATCTCGGTCACCGGATGTTCCACCTGGATGCGGGTGTTCATCTCGATGAAATAGAACCGGTCGCCTTCGTCGTCGTAAAGATATTCGATGGTTCCCGCGCCGGAATAGCCAACCGCCCGCGCAAGGCGCACGGCGCTTTGGCACAATTCGTCGCGCACGCGATCCGACAGGGCCTGCGAGGGGGCTTCCTCCCAGACCTTCTGGCGGCGGCGCTGCAGCGAACATTCGCGTTCCCAGCAGTGGATGGCATCGGTGCCGTCGCCGAGGATCTGCACCTCGATATGGCGTGCCCGGGTGATCACCTTTTCCATGTAAAGCCCGCCGTCGCCGAAGGCGGCCAGCGCTTCGGCCGCGGCCTGGGGGAAGGCGGCCTCGAACTCGGCCAGGTCATTGGCGATGCGGATGCCCCGCCCGCCGCCGCCGGCCGCGGCCTTGATCATCACCGGAAAGCCCGTATCCAGCAGGATATGGCGTGCCTCGTCGATATCGGCGACCCGGCCCATGCTGCCCGGCACAACCGGCACGCCGGCGGCATGCGCGGCCGACCGCGCCGCCACCTTGTCGCCCATCGTGCGGATCGCATCACCCGACGGGCCGACGAAGACCAGCCCCGCCGCCTTGCAGGCATCGGCGAAATCGGCGTTCTCGGCCAGAAAGCCATAACCGGGATGCACCGCATCCGCGCCAGTATCAGCGGCGGCCTTCAGGATCGCCGCCTGGTTCAGATAGGATTTCTTTGCCGCGGGCGGCCCGATCGCCACCGCCTCGTCCGCGATCTGGACATGCAGGCTGTCGCGGTCGGCATCCGAATGGACGGCAACGGTCGCGATCCCGAGATCCTGTGCCGCGCGGATGACCCGCACGGCAATCTCGCCCCGGTTCGCGACCAGAAGCTTGCGCAGCATCAATCCACCTCGGCCAGAACGGCGCCCGCCATCACGGGCTCTTCGTTGTCGGTGATGAAGCGGATGTTGGTTCCGGCCACTTCCGAGCGGACCTCGTGAAAGGATTTCATCACCTCGATGAGGCCGATCACGTCGCCAACGGCGACCGCGTCGCCATCGGCCTTGAACGGCGGCTTGTCGGGGGCGGAAGCACGGTAGAAGGTGCCGGGAAGCGGAGACTGGATCTGGGCCATGGGTAAACCTCTCAGGTATAGGGTTGCACCGCGGCACGCACCGCGCGGGCGATGTCGATGGCGTTCGGCGTGTCAGAGTGGATGCAGATGGAATCGCAGCGAACGGGGATGTCCGATCCGTCGGTCGCCGTGCCCTTGCCTTCGGTGATCGCCCGGACGCATCGGGCGGCCATCAAATCAGGGTCCTTCGCGTCATGTTCGCGGGTGACGATCAGGCTTCCGTCGGGGCGGTATTCCAGATCGGCATAGAATTCGGCAACGAACCCGTGGCCGCGGGACGGATATACCTTTTCGTGCAGCGTTCCGGTCATGCCCAGAAGCGGAACCTTGAACACGTCCGCCGCGTCACAGACCGCCTGCGCGATCTCTTCGTTCCTGGCGGCCATGCCATAAAGGCTGCCATGCGGTTTGATGTGGTTCAGTTCCATCCCCTCGGCCTTCAGGAAGCCGCAAAGCGCGCCGACCTGATAGATGATGCAGTTGGCCAACTCTTCGCGGCCAATCTTCATCTCGCGCCGCCCGAATCCTTGCAGGTCGGGCAGGCTGGGATGGGCCCCGACCTTCACGCCATGCGTCTTCGCCAGCCGCACCGTGGCGCGCATGTGGTCGAAATCGCTGGCATGAAAGCCGCAGGCGACGTTGGCGATGTGGATCAGCGGCATCAGACCCGCATCGTCGCCCATGCGCCAAAGCCCGAAGCTTTCGCCCATGTCGCAGTTGATCGTGACCGGCATAGCACCCCCTTCAACTACTCGCTGCCGATGCAGGTTCGCCGGATGCGGCTATCATTGCAAATTCGAATTATTGAGATACGATATCGAAAAATCTGATAACCTGGCATGTCACTGACCATCCGACAACTTCGCTATTTCATCGCCGCTGCCGAGACGGGGCAGGTGAGCCACGCGGCGATGGAACTCAACATCTCGCAGTCGGCCGTGACGGCGGGGATTCAGGCGCTTGAGGCGACCCTTGGGGCGCGTCTTCTGTCGCGCACGGCGCAGGGCGTGTCGGTGACGCCGGAAGGCGCGCGGTTCCTGTCGCGCGCCAAGGGCATCATCGCGGCGGTAGAGGAAGCCACGCGCAGCCCCCTGGGCGAGGAAACCCAGGTCGTCGGGCGGTTGCGGCTGGGGCTGACCTATACCGTTGCCGGGTATTTCATGGCGCGCCATTATGCGGCCTTCCGGCGCATCTATCCCGGCATCACGCTGGAACTGTCCGAACAGCCCCGATCGGCGATCGAGAATGCGCTGGTGTCCGGCGGGCTTGACCTTGCGGTCATGCTGACCTCGAACCTTGCCAACACGGGCGAACTTGCCTCCGAGACGCTGTTCCGGTCGCGGCGGCGGATCTGGCTGCCATCGGATCACCGCCTGCTGTCCGCCCCCGAGATCAGCCTGCGCGACGTGGCGAAAGAACCTTATGTGATGCTGACCGTGGACGAAGCCAGCCGCACCGCAGGGCGATACTGGGACAGGTACGGGCTGGTGCCGAAGATCGTCTTTTCGACCTCGTCGGTCGAGGCGGTGCGGTCGATGGTCGCCGCCGGCATGGGGGTGACGATCCTCAGCGACATGGTCTACCGCCCATGGTCGCTGGAGGGGCAGCGTATCGAACAGCGCCAGCCAACAGAGCCGGTTCCCTCGATGGATGTGGGCCTGACATGGTCGAATGCGCGGCCCCTGTCGGGCCCGGCCAAGGTCTTCAGCGCCTTCATTTCCGCGGCTCTCGGGTTGGGAACCTGACGGTCGGCTGCGGGTAAGGCGCGGCAGGGCAGGGGGGGCGCCGCCCGGATGCCCGGATAGCGCAAATGACAGGATTGCCAGAACAAATTTCTTGGACGCAGGGCCCGGCGGTAATCTCGCCCCAGACCCGAACCCAAGAAGAGGATGCGGCATGACAACCGAAGATATGCTTCACGTGATGGAATGGCACAACGGCGACAAGGACTTCTCGCCGTTCTCGGATGCCGAAATGAAACGCCGTCAGGACGATGTTCGCGGCTGGATGGCAAGGAACGATGTGGATGCGGCGCTGTTCACCTCGTATCACTGCATCAACTACTATTCCGGCTGGCTGTACTGCTACTTCGGCCGCAAGTACGGGATGGTGATCACCCAGGACGCGGCCACGACCATTTCGGCCGGGATCGACGGCGGCCAGCCCTGGCGGCGCAGCTTTGGCAACAACATCACCTATACCGACTGGCGGCGCGACAACTTCTATCGCGCGGTTCGCCAGCTGACGCCGGGCGTCAAGCGGCTGGGGATCGAGTTCGACCATGTGAACCTCGACTACCGCAAGCAGCTTGAAGCCGCGCTTCCCGGTGTGGAATTCGTCGACATCGCCCAGCCGTCGATGTGGATGCGGTCGATCAAGTCGGCCGAGGAACACAAGCTGATCCGCGAAGGCGCGCGCATCTGCGACGTGGGCGGATGGGCGGTCGCGGGCGCGGTCAAGGCGGGCGTGCCCGAACACGAGGTCGCCATCGCCGGCACCAACGCGATGATCCGCGAGATCGCGAATTCCTTCCCCTTCGTCGAACTGATGGACACCTGGACCTGGTTCCAGTCGGGCATCAACACCGATGGCGCGCACAACCCGGTGACGAACAAGAAGATCAAGTCGGGCGAGATCCTGTCGCTCAACACCTTCCCGATGATCTTCGGCTACTACACCGCGCTGGAACGCACGCTGTTCTGCGACCATGTCGATGACGCAAGCCTGGACATCTGGGAAAAGAACGTGGCCGTTCACCGCCGCGGGCTGGAGCTGATCAAGCCTGGCGCGAAGTGCAACGAGATCGCGCTGGAACTGAACGACATGTACCGCCAGTGGGACCTGCTGAAGTATCGTTCGTTCGGCTATGGCCATTCCTTCGGGGTCCTGTCGCACTACTACGGCCGCGAGGCGGGGGTGGAGCTGCGCGAGGACATCGACACCGAGCTGAAGCCCGGCATGGTCGTGTCGATGGAACCGATGGTCATGCTGCCCGAAGGCACGCCCGGCGCCGGCGGCTACCGCGAGCATGACATCCTGATCGTGACCGAAACCGGGGCCGAGAACATCACCGGCTTCCCCTTCGGCCCGGAACACAACATCATCAGGAACTGACCACGCCACAAGGTGCGGCGAAGGAAGGCCCGGGGGTTCCCCGGGCCTTTTGCCATGCTGCGGCGGGCAGAGGGGCGGACGGGCAGACGGGCAAAGGGGCAGACGGGCAGAGGGTGCGGATGGATCGGCGGGCGCGTTCCCGTCCGTCCTTCCGGTCAAAAAGGAAGGGCCCCCGCGGGGGCCCGTGCAGTCAGGGGAGGTGAAATGTGCCGGGGTTCAGCCGAACTCGGTCCGCAGGGCGTTGACGATGCCGGTGGTGCAGACCTCGAGCAGGATTTCGCCCTTCTCGACCGAAGCCTCCTTCGGCGAGGACAGCGTGCCCGAACAGGGGGTCCATTCGGGCTTGACCGGATAGACGTCATAGGGCGGGAAACTGGCCGGGGCGACATCGACCGCGCGTTCCAGCTGCACCAGATGCGGATGCAGCGCCAGCATCAGCGAGGTTTCCAGAACCCCGCCGTGTTCGATCTCCCATCCGGGAAAGCCGTTGGGATAAAGCCGGGCGATGGCCTCCTTGTGGACGAAATCCCAGTAGGACAGGACCACGATCTTCATGTCGGTCACGCCGTCCCAACGCAGTTCGCGCAGCGCAAGGTCGATCCCTTCGATGATGAACCACGAATTCTCGAAATGACCGTTCACAAGGCAGATCTTGCGCACCCCGTGGCGGGCGAATTCGCGGATCACGTCCTTTAGCGCGGCGACGAGCGTGGCGCCGTCAAGGCTTGTCGTGCCGGGCAGGTGGTTGCCGCCGCCCGATTTCTGGTGCGACTTGTAGCCATAGGTGAAGGGGGGGGCCACCAGCGCGCCGATTTCCAGCGCCACGCGGCGGGCGAATTCGGTGGGCAAGAGCACATCGACATGCAGCGGCATGTGGTGGCCGTGCTGTTCCATCGACCCGATCGGGATCAGGATCGGCGTGTCCCCGGATTTCACCGCGGCGTCATAGTCGGGCCAGGTCAGTTCCGAGGCGAAGGCGGTCTTCAGGTGCATGGGTCCGTTCCTGGATTTGAAAGCGTCCCCTGCATTTTCGTTGCGTGATGGGTATTTGGAAAATAGATTGTCGCAATTCCTCCATTGCGGCGGCAAATCCATGGCGCTCATCACGAACCTGCCGACAGACCTGTTGCGCACCTTCATCACCGTGGTCGAACTGGGGGGCCATTCCAAGGCCGGGGCCGCGCTTGGCCGCAGCCAGCCTGCGATCTCGCTGCAGATCCGGCGGCTGGAGGAACTGGTGCGCACCCAGCTTCTGGTGCAGGACGGGCGGACAATCCAGCCGACACCGGCGGGCGAGGCCTTGCTCAGCTACGCGCGCGAGATGGTGCGGATCAATGACGAGGCGGTCAGCTATTTCCACCGCTCGGACCGGTCGGGCGTGCTGCGCATCGGCCTGCCGACGGATTACGCCGTGGCGTTCCTGCAATCCACGCTCACGAAGTTCATGCAGGACCATCCCAGCGTCGAACTCGAGATCCATTGCGACGTCAGCCGCGAGTTGCACAAGCACCTGCGGGCCGAGGACCTCGACATCATCGTGGCCACCATGTCCGAACCGCGGATGCCCTATCTTTCGCGGGCCTGGACCGAACAGCCGCTCTGGGCCGCGTCCGAAGCCTATCGCCCCGATCCCGATCGCCCGATCCCGCTTGGCGCGCATCTGGAGGGCTGCGACTACCGCGCGCGGATGATCGGCGCGCTTGATTCGGTCGAACGGCGCTGGCGGATCGTCTATACCGGGCCGGGCATCTCGGGCCTTCAGAACGCCGTCCTGAACGGTCTTTGCGTCACCGCGCTGACCCATGCGACGCTTCTGCCGGGGATGCGCGAACTGCCCGAGGAAGAAGGCTTTCCGCGGCTGGAGCCGTTGCGGATCGGATTGTTCTACAAGCATCCCCGCCTGTCGGTCGCGGGGTTGCAGCTGGTCAGCGAGCTGGTGGCGGGGATTGAATCCGTCGGATCGGGCGTTCGCAAACTGCCGCAATAACGGGCAGCAGTTCCCCGACAAATGAAACGATTTCAAGAACCGATTTTGCCGGTCTGCGGCTATCCCCTAACGTTGCGGCAATAACAAAGCCCACATCACCACAGGGATGGACCACCGAATGACCAGACGAACCGATGCACCGCTTTCCGTGACGCGCCGCGCCCTTCTGGCCACCGGCGCCGCGGCGCTTGCCACGCCGATGCTG
Organism: Aliigemmobacter aestuarii; assembly: GCF_004799285.1. Taxonomy (GTDB): domain Bacteria; phylum Pseudomonadota; class Alphaproteobacteria; order Rhodobacterales; family Rhodobacteraceae; genus Aliigemmobacter; species Aliigemmobacter aestuarii. Next base: position 19,916 of record NZ_SSND01000003.1, read on the forward strand.
TCGCGCCGCGCCTTTGCCGCCCCGACCGAGCTGACGATGCTGGCCTGGTACGGCCATGCCGAGCCCGACATGGTTGCCGAGTTCGAGGCCGAGAACAACGTGAAGTTCGTGCCGAAGTACTATACCGGCGGCGACAACATGCTGGGCCTGATCTCGCAATCCCCGCCCGGCACCTTCGACGTGATCCTGTCGGATGCCGAATATGTCCAGCAGCTGAACGCCGCCGGCTATATCGAGGCGCTGGACCCCGCCGATTACGCCTTTGACGAATTCTTCCCCGAATTCCAGCAGTTCCCCGGCCACTGGCAGGACGGGACGCTCTATTCGGTCATCACCCGTTTCGGGTTCCTGGGCGTGGCCTACAACACCGATGCCCTGACCGAGGCCGAAGCATCGACCTACAACGTGTTCTGGAACGAGAAGCTGAAGGGCAAGGTCGGCCATTTCGACTGGCACCTGCCCAACCTGGGCCAGATCAGCCAGCTGAACGGCAATGCCATCCCCTATGACATCGACGAGGCCGCCTGGGAGGCGGTGAAGGAAAAGGCGCTGTCGCTGCGCCCGCAGGTCGGCGGGTTCTTCGACTATGGCGGCACCTTCTCGTCGCTGAACGACGGGCAGATGCTGGCCTTCGCCGGGATCGGCGACTGGATCACCGGCACGCTGGAAAAGAACGGCGCCAAGGTGCGGTCGGTGATCCCCGAGGAAGGCGGCCTGCAATGGACCGAAAGCTTCTCGATCGGGAAGGGATCGCAGAAGGCCGACCTGGCGAAGAAATGGATCCAGTATGTCACCTCGGCCAAGGGCCAGGCGAAATCGGCCAACATGGCGGCCTATCCAGCGCTGATCCCCAACCAGAAGGGCTGGGAAGTGCTGAACGCCGAAAACCCCGACGAGGCCAAGCGTCAGGGCATGGTCATCGGCCAGTCCAACGTGATGGACATGATCCGCAACGGTCGCATCCAGTATCGCCAGCTGCCCATCCAGCAGGACCTTGAGACCTGGAACGACTTCTGGTCGGAATACAAGGGCGCCTGATCCGGCGCGGGCCGGCAGGCCACCCCTGCCGGCCTTTTCCATCCAACCGGAGTGATATGCCCGATGCAACGCCACGTGTCCCTCTACGGCCTGACGTTCTCGCTGCCGCTGCTGATCTGGCAACTTCTGTTCTTTGTGTTCCCGCTTGCCTTCCTGGTCGCGCTGAGCTTCTGGACGGTCAAGAATTTCGCCATGCGGCCGGATTTCGACACCGTCAACTGGGTGACGATGTTCAGCCGCCCGGTGTTCTGGCAGGCCTATGGCACGACTTTCGCGCTGGCGGGCGGGGCGGCGCTGCTGACCAGCGTCCTGGCCTTTCCCTGCAGCTATGCCATCGCCTTCAAGCTGTCGGACACGGCGCGCCGATGGGCCGTCTTCCTGATGGTGATCCCGTTCTTCACCAGCTATCTGGTGCGGGTCTATTCCTGGCAGATCTTCCTTTCGGACAACGGCATCTTCAACGTGATGCTGGGCTGGATCGGCCTTGGCCCCTTCGGCATGCTGAATACGGTTGGCGCCACGATGGTGGGATACCTGACGCTGTCCTTCCCGCTGGTCGTCCTTCTGCAGCTGTTCAGCCTTGTCTTCATCGACCGCACCCTGATCGAGGCCGCCCACAACATGCGCTGCGGCCGGTTGCGGACCGTCTTCGAGGTGGTCATCCCCTCGGCCCGCGTCGGGCTCACGATTGCCGCGCTGTTCTGCTTCATCCTGACCTTCGGGGATTTCGTCAGCCCCGTCTATCTGGGGGGCGGCGATCCGACGACGCTGTCGATCCTGATCACCGACACCACGAAATCCGGCCAGCAATGGCCCCGTGCCGCCGTCATCGCGCTGACCATGATCGCAACGCTTCTGGTCGTGGCTTTCCTCGCGGTGCGCTTTGCCTACAAAGGGCGCAGCAAATGAGCCAGATATCCGGGCAGGAACTGAACCGCAACCGCGTCGTCGACTGGGCGTTGATGGTCTACATCGTGCTGGCCTATGCCTTCGTCTTCGCCCCGATCGCGGCCAGCTTCGTCTTTTCGTTCAACTCCGACCGCTTCCCGTCGATCCCGCTCGGCGACTTCTCGCTGGAGTGGTATCGCGCGGTGGCCGCCGATCCGCTGGTCTGGCAGGGGCTGACAAATACCCTGGTGATCGGGGTGGTGGTCGGGGTCGTGTCAACCGCGCTTGGCTTCGGCGCGGCCTACACCGACTATCGCTACAAGTTCATGGGCAAGCAGGTCTATCTGGCGCTGGCGCTGCTTCCACCGACGATCCCGGTGATCATCCTGGGCCTTGCGATGCTGGCCTATCTGTCGCGGATCGACCTTTCGGGCCGGGCGATATCGGTCATCATCTCGCATGTCGTCGTCTGCGCGCCCTTCGCGATGGCGATCATCCGCCTGCGCCTCAGCCAGATGGACCCGGCGCTGGAACCCGCCGCCTGGAATCTCGGGGCGTCGGAATGGGCCACGATGCGCCATGTCATCATCCCCTTCACCAAGCCCGCGATCTTTGGCGCGCTGTTCATCACGATGGCGGTGTCCTTCGATGAATTCGCCGTCGCCTGGTTCGTCTCGGGCCTGAACGAGACACTGCCCGTGAAGGTGCTTGGCTTCCTGCAGGGGCAGGTCAGCCCGCGCATCAACGCCATCGGCACCTTCGTCTTCGTCACCTCGATGACGCTGGTCATCCTGGCCCAGATCCTGCTTTCGGGGCGCACCGCTGCGCCGCGTTCCTCGACCGTCGACAAGGAGTAAGTCATGCAACGCGATACGCTGGTGTCCTTCGAAGGTGTGGTGAAGCGCTTCGGCACTTTCGTCGCGGTCCAGAAGATGGACTTCGAGATCCGCAAGGGCGAGTTCCTCGCGATCATGGGGTCGTCGGGCTGTGGCAAGACCACGACGCTGCGCATGCTGGCGGGGCTGGAGGCCCCGAGCGAGGGCACGATCCGCCTGTCGGGCAAGCCGATCAACCACCTTCCCACCTGGGAACGCGACACGCCGATGGTGTGGCAGAGCCTTGCCCTCTTTCCCTTCCTGAACGTGCGCGAGAACGTGGAATTCGCGCTGAAGATGCGGGGCGTGGGCAAGGCCGAACGCCGCCGCCGGGCCGAACAGTGGCTGGACCGGATGCAGATCCTGGAGTTCGCCGAACGCAACATCGCCCAGTTGTCGGGCGGGCAGCGGCAGCGCGTGGCGCTGGCCCGGTCGCTGGTGGTGGAGCCCGAGATCCTTCTGCTGGACGAACCCCTGTCGGCGCTGGATGCGGCGCTGAAGGTGCGGATGCAGGCGGTGTTGAAGAACCTTCAGCGCGAGACGGGGATCACCTTCGTCTATGTCACCCACAGCCAGTCCGAGGCCTTTTCGATGGCCGACCGCGTGGTGATCATGAGCCGGGGGCGGATCGAACAAATCGGTTCGCCGCAGGAAATCTACGGCGCGCCGCGCACCCGCTTCGTGGCCGACTTCCTGGGTTCGTCGAACATCTTCACCGGGCCGGTCACGGCGACCTCGGGCCAGGGGCTGGAGATTTCGACGAAGGACGGGCCGGTGCGGCTTGCCGGGCCGGTGGCCGCCATGCCGGGGCAGGGGGCCGAGGCGACGATCACCGTTCTGGACACCAAGACGCACCTGAGCGTCGCGCGCCCGGAAGGCGATGTGAACGTCCTTCCCGTGCGTGTGATCGGCGAGGAATTCATCGGCGCGACCGCGACGATCTATGCCGAGACCGACAGCGGGCACGAGATCAAGGTGCAGAAAAGCCATGACGAACTGGCATCCCTGCCGATCTCGGCCGGACAGCCGCTTTTCGCCTGGTGGTCGCCCTCGGACAGCCACCATGTCGGCGCGGCCTGAGCCCCGTCCGGGATCGGAACCGCCGGGCGGGGCGCTTGGCCTGTCCCTGACCGGTCAGGGACGCCTTTCGGTCTGCGCGCTTCTTGAGGCACGAAGGAAATCGGACATGTCGCACATCTTCATCCAGGGGGGCGGGCTGACCGCCGAACAGGTCGGCCAGGTTCCGCTTTCCGGGGGCGGCCCCGGCCACCGGTTGCGGCGTTTCGCGCAGCGCCTTGCCGAACGCCTGTTCCGGCGCGGCGTCCCCGATCCCGTCGGGCGCTGACCGCGCAGAGTTCACGGACGGAAAGGAAACGCCATGCATGTCGAACGCAAGCCGCTGATCCCGCAGGGGGCCGCCTATTTCCCGCTGGGGGGGCAGGGCGCCGGCATAAGGCGGTTCCTGTTCCTCTTGTGCCCGTCCTTCACGCTTCTTGCGTTTTCCTCGGCGATCGAACCGTTGCGCATCGCCAACCAGTTGTCGCAACGCCCGCTGTATGACTGGCAGACGCTTTCGGTCGATGGTGCGCCCGTCGTCAGTTCCTGCGGCGTGTCCGTCAATGTGGACGGCACCCATGATCCCGCCGCGCGGGATGCGACGCTGCTTGTCTGTGCGGGCAACCTGCCTTCGGCGGCAGAACAGGGGCCGGTCGTCGCGCTGGCGCAGCGCCATGTCCGCCACGGCGGGCAGATCGGCGGGCTTTGCACCGGGGCGCTGGCCCTGGCGAGGGCCGGGCTTCTGAAGGGGCGGCGGTTCACGCTGCATTGGGAAAACCAGCCCGCCTTCCGCGAGGCCTATCCCGACCTTCCGCCCAGTGACAACAAGTTCGAGATCGACGGGCCGCTGATGACCTGCGGCGGCGGGGCGGCGGCCACCGACATGATGCTGGACGTGATCGTGCGGGATCATGGCGAGGCCTTCGCCGCGATGGTGTCCGAGATGTGCCTGCGCCGCGTCGCCATCGGGCGCGACCTTGCGCAACGCTCGCCGATTTCGGCCGTGGCGCAGGCGCGCAATCCGGGCCTTGCGGCCATCGTCGAACTGATGAAGCGCCATCGCGAGGACCCGCTTCCGCTTGAGGAACTGGCCGCCCGTGTCGGCTATTCCCGCCGTCAGGTCGAACGGCTGTTCCGGCTGACACTGGGCCTTTCGCCGGGCAAGTTCTATCAGAACCTGCGGCTGGACTACGGGCGCAACCTTCTGGCCAGCACCGACCTCAGCCTTTCGGAGGTGGCGGTGGCCTGCGGGTTCGAGACGAAATCCTATTTCTCGAAATGCTTCTCGCGGCGCTACGGGGTGCCGCCCAGCCGGATCCACGCCAGGGCGTAGCGGAAGGGCGCGGCGGTCCTCGGCCTAGATCAGGCCGAAGATCATCCCGAATCCGCCGATCAGGATCAGCCCCTCGATCAGGGCGGTGTGCAGCCGCAGGCTTGTGCGGCGCACGATCCAGGCGGCGCAGGCGGTGCCGGGAATGGTGCAGAACCCCAGCACCAGCGCCAGAATGAAATGCGCGACCGAAAGCGCATCGAGCGCGCCGAAGACGACCGACTTGAACAGGTTCGTGACGGCCGCGATCGCCGCATCGGTCGCCAGCAGGGCAGGGCCCGCAAAGCCGATCCCCATCAGCATCGGCACGATCAGCATCCCCGCCCCGACGATCAGCGAGGCCAGAAAGCCATAGGTCGCGCCGATGCCGTAGACGGCAATGGGGCCAGGCCTGATCCGCGCACGTTCGATCCAGCGGCGCAGCGGCACCGAGGCGATCAGCACCACGCCCAGAACGGTCTGGATGACGCTGGAATCGAGCCTGACATAAAGCTCGGCCCCGATCCATGACATCGGCATGGCCACGGCAGACACCTTCACCACCGTGGGCAGGTCAAGCGCATGGCGGTAGAACCAGACGCGGCTGCCGTTGTTGACGAGCATGAGGACCGAGATCATCGGGATCAACGCCTTCGGCCCGACGATCGGCGCGATGAACAGCGTCACAAGCAGGCCCGCGCCATATCCCGACAGACCACCCAGCACCCCGGCGAAGAAGCACACCGCCATCCCGGCCAGCGCGATGCCGACCGATATCTGCCCGGCCAGAAGCTGGGCTTCGGTCAGCACCTGAGCGCGTCCATCGCCACCGGCCCGCCGCCCGCCATCAGCGCATCGGCCCATGCGGCCAGCCCCTCCGCATGGGCCGGGTCGCGGCCCGCGAAGACGAGGTTGGCGCGCGCCTTGACCAGCAGGTCCTCGCGCGACATGGGCGCGCGGGCGCCCCCGCGCAGGCAGGGAACATGCGATTCCACGACGCTGCCGTCGGTCAGTTCGGCCTTGATGTGACCCGTGTAGTTCGACGGGTACTCGTTTTCCGGGTCGATCCGGAACGAAACCTTCGCCGCCAGCGCCAGCGCGCGCGGGTCGCGGACCGCCTCTTCGGTGAATTGCGCAAGCCCCGCGTCGCCCCAGATCCAGCCGGCCGCCACGCAATAGGGCCCCGAGAACTTGGCCGCATAGGGCGTGGGCGGCCTGCGCTTGACGTCAAGCGGTTCCCACAGCCGGTGCACCGTGCCTTCGCCCACGTCGCAGGTGATGCGCTCCACCTGTTCGGGGCGGATGCCGCGCCGGGCCAGGTCGATGGCGCAATCGACATAGGGCTGGGTCATCGTCCCGCAGGCGAAGGGCTTGAAGGCAAGGCGGGCGGATTCCCATCGGCTGCCCAGATCGTCGAGCAGGGGGGCGAATTCGGTCGCGACCGGGGTCGAAAAGGCGTGGAAGAAGCCATGCGTGCCCTCGAACACCGAAGAGGGGCCGGTGAAGCCTGCCGCGCCCATGGCGGCGGCGCGCATCCCGGCCTGCGCGGCCCAGCCGGGGTGCAGGCGTTTCGTCGAACTGCCGTCGGCGAGATATTCGATGATGCCCGAGGCGGTGGACCCGGCGACGCCAAGCGCGTTCCGGATCCCGGTCCGGTCAAGGCGGAGGGCGGTGGCGACCCCCGCGGCGGCAGACATCGCGCCCAGAACGCCGGTGGGGTGAAAGCCCGCCTTGTGCACTGCCTTGTCGGCGACAAGGCCGAGGCGGCACATCACCTCGATCCCCGCGATCAGGCCGCGCGCCACATCCGTGGCCGAAAGCCCGTAGCGTTCGGCTGCGGCCAGAAGTGCGGGCACGATCACCACGCCGGAATGGACGGGACAGCCCTCGAAGGTGTTGTCGTAATCCTCGCCATGGCCGCAGGTGCCGTTGATGACGGCGGCGGCCTCGGGGCTGCGCCCTTCGCCAAGGCCCCAGACGGTGGCGCCGCCCGGATCGGGGAAGGCGGCACGCACGGCGCGGCCGTAATCGGTTTCAAGCGCCGCGACGGTCAGGCAGACGGTGTCGAGGATGGTATCGGCCGCCGCCTGACGCGCAGGGGCGGGGATGTGATCAAGCTCCAGTCCGGTCAGCCAGTCGGCAAGACATTCGGAAACGGTGGCATCTGTCATGGGTCGTCGTCCCCCGGGGTTCAGGTGGCAAAGGCGGCAAGGCCGGACAGGTCGGGATGGCGGGCCAGGTCGGCCGCCCAGTCCGTCAGGCGTTCCGCGCGGTCGTCGGGCCAGCCGCCGTGGCGGCAATTGGCCAGCGCCTTGGCGCGGATCTCGTCTTCGGTCAGGGGGTCGCGGACGCCGCCGCGCATGTGCGGCTGGTCCAGCGCGATCCGCCGGCCATCGGTGGTTTCCACCCGGATATGGCCCGAATAGTTCCGCGGATATTCGTTTTCCGGGTCGATGACGTAGCTGATCTTCTCCGCGAGCGCGAGAACCTCGGGATCGGCAGCGCGGGCGTCGGTGAACTGCGACAGGCCCGCGTCCCCGTCGAAGAAGCCGACCGCCATGCAATAGGGCATCGAGAATTTGGCGGCATAGCCCGAGGGCGGGCGATGCTTGCCCGCCAGCGGTTCCCACAGGCGGTGGACCAGCCCTTCGCCGGTGGGGCATGTGATGGATCTGATCTGGTCGGCCCGGATGCCGGTTGCGGCAAGGCGGATCATGCAGTCGACATAGGGGTGGATCATCGTCCCGCAGGCATAGGGCTTGAAGGCGATGCGTTCGGCATACCAGTCCTGCCCCAGCCCCTCGGCAAGGTGCCGGAAGTCGGGCGTCGCGGTGGGGGCGAAGGCGTGGAAAAAGCCGTGCGGACCGTCCAGAACGGTGCGCGGCGCAAAGAACCCGGTGCGGGCAAGGACCGCGGCGCGCAGGCCCGACTGCGCCGCCCAGCCGGGGTGCAGCCGTTTCGTCCATGCGCCTTCGGAAAGATATTCTAGGATGCCCGAGGCCATGCTGCCCGCCAGCCCGAAGGCGGAGGCCTGCTGGCGCGCATCAAGGCCAAGCGTCACGCCCGCCGCCGCCGCCGCGCCAAGCGCGCCGATCACGCCGACGGGGTGGAAGCCTGCCCGGTGGATCGCGCCGGGGGCGATGTGGTTCAGCCGACAGACGGTTTCCAGGCCCGCAGCAACGCCCAGGAACGCCCGTTCGCCCGACAGTCCAAAGCGTTCGGCGGCGGCCAGCGCGGCGGGGATCGTCATGGCGCCGACGCGGATCGGCGCGCCTTCCAGCGTGTCGTCAAAATCCTCGCCGTGGATCGCCATGCCGTTTGCGGCTGCGGCGCCTGCCGCGTCCAGCCGCCGGGCGTGCCCGAGCGCGGTGCAGGGGCCGTCGCTGTCCCATCCATGAACGATCTGGGCCATGTAGGGCTCGCCCCGCGCGGCGATGCAAAGCCCCGTGGCGTCGATCAGGTCAAGGCTGACGACGCGGCGGAAGGATTGCGGCAATGCTGCGATGTCCAGTCCGGAAAGCCATGCCGCATAGGTTTCGGCCAGCGCGCCGCCGGACGGGGGCAGGGTGGCCGTCATGTGCGCCCCGGCGGCGGATCGCCCGAGGCGAGGATGCGGGCCTTGCCTGCCTGCACATGGGCGAATCCCGCCTCGAAGGCGGCATGGGGATCGCGCGCATCAAGCGCCGCGACGATGGCGCGGTGTTCGATGTTGGAGCTTTCGAAGCCGCCGCCATGCACCAGACCGCGGGCACGGAACAGTTGCAACCGCGAGACGAGGCCGAAATAGGTTTCCGCGAGGATCCTGTTGTCGGTTCCGGTCACGATGGCGGTATGGAAGGCGATGTTGAGCGGGAAATAGGCGTCAAGGTCGCGCCGCTTGCCCGCCACATCCATCTGCGCGATCAATGCGTGAAGTTCCGCCGCCTGATCCGATGTGATGCGTTCGGCCAGCAGGCGGCAGGCGGTGCCGAAGAGGCCCGCGCGCACGTCATAGATCGCCACCGCGTCATGCCGCGAGATCTTTTGCACGAAGACCCCGCGATTCGGGATCATCTCGACCAGACCGCGGGCATGCAGCCCCTGGAACGCCTCGCGCACCGGGCCGCGGCTGACGCCCAGCTGGTCTGCCAGCGTCTTTTCGTTCAGCTTCTCGCCAGGGCCGAAGGTGCCCGACAGGATGATCTTCTCGATCTCGGCCTGGACGACCTTGCTAAGCGACGAGGTGCGCAAGACATCAAGTGCCTCGGACGTTTCCATCGGACTACGTTCAATCATTCCAGGTCCTTCCTTGCGGATCACAGTATTGCATATTGTCAACAATTGGCAAAGATGCGCAAGTGCAACCTGACGCGTCATGCGCAGGACCAGCAGGGAGGAAAACGATGCTGAACAGGACCGACATGCCGTTGCAGGGCAAGGTTGCGATGGTCACGGGGGCCTCGCGGCGGATCGGGCGGGCGGTGGCGCTTGGCCTGGCGCAGGCGGGGGCGGATCTGATCGTCCACGCCCGCCAGTCGCGCGACGAGGTCGAGGCGGTCGCGGCCGAGATCCGGGCGATGGGGCGGCGGGCCGAGGTGGCGCTTGGCGATGTCACGGTCGAAAAGGACGTGCTGGCCGTGTTCGAGGTGGCGCGCGCGGCCTTCGGCGGGGTGGACATCCTGATCAACAACGCGGCCATCCGGGGCGAGAAGCCGCTTCTGGACATGACGTTGCAGGAATGGCGCGCAACCAACGCGGTGATCCTCGACGGCGCGTTCCTGTGCAGCCGCGAGGCGTTGCGCAGCATGGTGGAACGCGGCGGCGGCACGATCATCAACCTGGGGGGCGTGTCGGCCCATGTGGGGGCGAAGAAACGCGCCCATGTGGCCACCGGCAAGGCAGGCCTCGTGGGGCTGACGAAGTCCATCGCGCTGGAATTCGCCGACCGCAACATCATCGCCAATTGCGTGGCGCCCGGAAAGATCGGCGGCAAGCGTTCGGCCACCTCGGGCGCCTCGCCCGACATGGGCACCGGCCCGATCCTGGGGCGCGAGGGCGAGATCGCCGAGGCGGCCTTTGTCATCCTGTCGCTGTGCATGCCCGAGGCGCGGTTCATGACCGGCCAGACCGTGCATGTCAGCGGCGGCATGTACATGCCCTGATCCGGCCGGGCCAAGTCCCGGAAGCCATTGCCCAGTGCCCGCCGCCCGGTCAGGGCGTCGGGGCCAGCAGCGGGCGCAGGGCGCGGATATCCGCCATGTCCCCGATCGACAGGACCGCGTCGATCAGCGCCTCTGTCCGGTCCGCCCCGAGGTCGGGCAGGATCAGGTCGCGCGCCTTGGCCACCACCTGATCCCGCGTCATCGGGTTTGCGGGCGTTCCCAGAACGGCGCGGGTGTGGTGGCGCAGGCTGCGCCCGTCGCGCGTGTCGATCTCGATGATCGCCTGACGGGGCGGGCGCGCCTCGGTCAACTCCTTGCTGGGAATGGCTTTCGTCCGCTTTCGCAGCGACAGGACAGCGCTGTCTGACATCCGGTTGCGGTCATGCGCGGCGGCAAAACCCACACCCTTGTCGATCAGGCACATTGCCAGCAGATGCTGCAGGCAGACATCGGGCATGTCGCGGTCATCGACGATGTGCAGGCGATCATCGGGCATGATCGCGCGCAGCGCCGCCACGTCGTCGGGGGCGATCGCGTGCGCCTCGATCAGCGCCATCAGCGAATCGAGTGCCGCCTGGATCGGCGATCCCACGCACCATTTCTTGATCGCCGCCCCCATGATCTCGAACCGGGTGCCAAGCCCGTCGGTCAGGGCGTCGGGGTCGGGGTTCTCGGCGAAGGCCGACAGGTACGAGGGCGTTCCGGTCAGCACACCCTCGACCCCGGTCCAGCCGGATTGCACCATGATCGCCGCCATCGTGCCGTTTCGCGCACCGATCCCGCCGAAGTCGAAGGCCTTTTCGACATGGTCGCCGTCGCGCCGCCAGTAGGGCACGCCCGAGGTCTGCTGCACGGCGTAGGACAGGGCATGCATCGCGCCGCGCCGGTCCAGCCCGGCAAGCGCCGCCGCGGCTGCGGTCGCGCCGAAGTTGCCGCCGATCGTATGGGTGGAAAACCGGGCGGTATCCGCAGAACGGACCCCGAGCGCCATCACCGCCCGCGCGCCGATGTCATAGCCAAGGACGAGGGCGCGCAGCAGGTCGGCGCCGCTGCGGCCTTCGGTTTCGGCCAGGGCCAGCGCGGCGGGAATCACCGCGCAGCCGGGATGGAACCGCCCGCCCACATGGCTGTCATCGGTTTCGTCGGCATGGGCGGCCATCGCATTGGCAAGGGCGGCCTGCGGCGCCCCGACAAGGCGTCCTGTCGCGATCGACAGGGCCTCGGCGGGGCCGCCCAGGCGGTCGGCCAGCCGCGCCCCCGCCTTGCCCGCCGCCAGATGCGCGCCCGAAAGAATCGCCGCCAGCGTGTCCAGAAGGTGCAGGCGCGCCTTTTCCTCGACCTCGGGCGGCAGGGGGCGGGTCAGGGCCGTGGCGATGTATTCGGCAATGCGTTCGGTCTGCGGGCAGGACATGGCGGCCTCATTTGCATATCGCAGATTGTCTACGATTGACATTTTGATAGTTCGATGCACGATGAAGCGCAACAGCTGCCCCATGTCCGGGCCACGACCTTCCGAAAGGCCCCGCAGGGACGGGGCGCGACGGGAACACCGGGCCGCATGGGGAGGGGAGGCTGTAGGCTTCGGCATGGGAGGAAACATCATGGGCCTTGAATTCGGACGTATTGCGCGAGGTGCGATCCTGTCCGCCGGACTGGCGTTCGGCGTGGCGGGGGCGGCCTCGGCACAGGACTATCCGCATGACACGGTGACACTCGTCACCCATTCCTCGGCGGGCGGCGGCACCGACGTCTTCCTGCGCGAGATGGTGGGCTTCCTCGGCAAGGCGATGGGGGCCAATTTTGTGGTAGAGAACGTGACCGGCGGTTCGGGTGCTAACGCGATGGCAAAACTTGCCACCTCGCCCGCCGACGGGTCGATCTTCTATGGCACCACGCCGACCTACATCAACACATCGCTGCTTTCGAACCCGGAATACGACTTCACCGACCTCGAAGGCGTGGTGAACGTGTTCATGGACCCGCAGATCGTGTTCGTGAAGGCTGACAGCCCGTACCAGTCGCTGACCGACCTGATCGAGGCGGCGAAGGCCGATCCGACGGCGGTTCCCTTCGGTGTGACGACGCCCGGATCGCTTGACCGTCAGGTGATGGAACAGTTCAAGGCGGTCACCGGCGTGACCTCGCCGGTGATCACGCATGACGGCGGCGGCGAGCTGCTGATTTCGGTCCTGAACGGCACGGTCGCCGTGGCCATCGGCGAGATCCAGGAGCTTGGCCCGCAGATCGAGGCGGGCGAAATCCGCCTGCTGGCGTCCTACACCGAGGACCGCCTGCCGCGGTTCCCCGATCTGCCGACGGCCCGCGAACAGGGTGTCGATCTGGTGGTCAACAAGTTCCGTGGCATCGCCGGTCCGCGCGGCATCCCGCAGGATGTGAAGGATCTCTGGGCCGCAGGCATCGCCCGCGTTCTGGAAGACCCGGATTTCAAGGCTTGGTACGAGGCGCAAAGCCTGGTTCCCACGCTGATGCCGGCGGCGGAATACGAAGCCTTCCTGAACACCTTCGCCGAGGACCAGAAGGCCTTCCTGATCCAGTACGGCATCCTCAAGCAGTGACCCCGGGAGGATCGACAAGATGATGCAGTCGTCGGCGCCCCGTTTCCGTATCCCGCGCGATGTGTGGATCGGTCTTGCGGCCTTTGCCCTTGGCGCGTGGTACTGGCGGGCCGCCGGCGACATTCCGATCAGCCCGCTTGACGGGGTGGTGAACGCCTCGGCCCTGCCGCGGATGCTGGCCACCGCGATGATGGTCTTCAGCGTGCTGCTGATCCTGCGCGCGCTTCTGGTCGAGGTCATGTACCTGCGGGCCGCGCGGCGCGCGGCGGGTCCGCCCGCCGACCGCCCCGAGGCCGAAGGGCACGGTTTTACCCCGCGCCAGCATGTCAAGGCGGCGGGTGTGGTCACCATCGGGATCGCCTATCTGCTGATCCTGCCGTGGCTTGGCTATGTTCCCAGTGTGATCCTGCTGGTCGTGGTGATGTCAGTCTACATCGGCGCCCGGGCCGGGGCCTATACGCTCGGCGTGGCGGTTGTCCTGGCGGTGGCCTTCTACCTGCTTTTCGTGCGGCTTCTGGGGATTCCGTTGCCCGCCGGGTTCTGGCCATCGCTTTTCGGCTAGGGAGGGGGCAACCCCCTTTCCCGTCAGCCCAATCCAATCAGAAGGTTCGGACGACATGGACGGTATCTCCACCGCCTTTCACATCCTCACGAGCAGCCCCGCGGTTTTCGCGGCCATCGGCGGCGTCGCCTGGGGCATCATCGGGGGCGCGCTGCCGGGGATCTCGCCATCCATCGCACTGGCACTGCTGTTGCCCTTCACCTACGGGATGGACCCGATCACCGCGATCGTCCTTCTGGGGGCGACCTATGTCGGCGCGGAATACGGCGGGTCGATCCCCGCGATCCTGATCAACACGCCGGGCACCAATGCGGCGGCGGCGACGGTCGTCGATGGCTATTACATGCACCGCGAGGGGCGCGGGGGCGAGGCTCTTGGCATCTCGCTGCAATCGGGCGTCGTGGGCGGGCTGTTCGGCCTGATCTTCCTGATCGTCTTTACCGAACCCCTGTCGCGGGTGGCGCTGGCCTTCAACTTCCCGGCCTATTTCGCCCTGGGCATCCTGGGGCTTTCGGTGATCGTGTCGCTTTCGAACGGGTCCCTGATCAAGGGGCTGATGGCGGCAACCCTTGGCCTGATGATCGCGACCATCGGCACCGATCCCCTGTCGGGGGTGACGCGGTTCACCTTCGGCGAGCCCGAACTGCTGACCGGCATCGAATACGTGATCGTCATGGTTGGCGTCTTCGCCATGTCGGAACTGATGATGACGGCGAACTCGCCCGACTGGGGCAAGACCGACGGGCGGCAGACGCGGATCAAGCTGCCCGGCTTCAGGAAATGGCGCAAGCTGTGGCGCGCTCAGGCCATCGGCAGCGGCGTCGGCATCTTCGAGGGGGTGATGCCGGGGGCGGGCGGGTCGATCGCCGCCTTCATGTCCTATAACGAGGCCAAGCGCTGGTCGCCCGAACCCGAAAAGTTCGGCAAGGGATCGGAAGAGGGCATCGCTGCGCCCGAGGCCGCGAACAACGCCGTGGCCTGTACCGCGCTGGTGCCGGTGCTGAGCTTCGGCATCCCCGGTTCCAACTCGGCCGCGATCCTGATGGGCGGGATGCTGATCCACGGGCTGACGCCTGGGCCGATGCTGTTCCAGAAGGAACCGGAATTCGTCTATGGGCTGTTCGGGGGGCTGGCGGTCGCCAACATCTCGCAGCTTATGCTGGGCATCCTGATGATGACGCCCGCGCTGTGGCTGGTGAACCGGCCCAAGCCCTATCTGATGGCCGCGATCTTCGCGCTGGTCTTTTCAGGGATCTATTCGATCCACAATTCCACCTATGACCTCTACCTCGTGCTGCTGTTCGGGGTGGTGGGCTATCTGCTGCGGGTCTTCGGATTTCCCTTCCTGCCGCTCGTCCTCGGGCTTGTGCTGGGCTACCTGGTGGAGGCGAACTACCGCCGGTCGCTGGAATTGACGGCGGGGGATCACCGCATCTTCTGGGAAACGCCGATCTCGCTTGGCCTTCTCAGCCTTGCGGCGGTGTTCGTGATCGGTTCGGCGATCCGTGACATCGTGCTTGCGCGGCGCGCGGCGCGGGCGGTGGCCGAGGGGAAGAGTGCATGAGCCTGGTATTCCCCGTTCGCGTCTGCCGGCCCGAGGCGCGGCCCGCCGCCGAAGACCAGCTTGCCTGGAAGATCGCCGAGCTTGCCGCGTCCCCGCGCCCGGTCGATCCGGCGGCGGCCGAGATGGCGGCGTGCCGCCTGATCGACAATGCCGCCGTTGCGCTGGCCGCGCTGAACCGCGCGCCCGTGGCGGCTGCCCGCGCGCAGGCGATGTGCTTTCCACGGGCCGGGGGGGCGCGGGTCATCGGGTTGGGCGAGGCCGCGCGCGTCGATTGCCTCTGGGCCGCGATGGCCAACGCCACGGCGGTGCGCGAGCTTGATTTCCACGACAGCTATTTCGCGCTGGATTCCAGCCATCCGGCGGATTGCATCATGCCACTTCTGGCCGTCGCGCAGCAGGCGCGTCTGACCGGGGCCGATCTGGTGCGCGGCATCCTGACCTCGTACGAGGTGCAGACCGCGCTGGTGCGGGCCTTCCCCTTGCAACATCACCGGATCGACCATGTTGCGCATCTGGGCCCGGCGGTCGCCGCGGGGCTTGGCGCGATGCTGGGCCTTGCAGTGCCGGTGATTTACGAGGCGGTCAACCTGGCGGCGCATCTGTCGCTGTCCACGCGGCAGGTGCGCAAGGGCCGAATCTCGTCCTGGAAGGCTGCCGCGCCCGGCCATATCGGCAAGACCGCGATCGAGGCGATCGACCGCGCGATGCGCGGCGAAACGGCCCCTTCGCCGATCTACGAAGGGGATTACGGCATCCTTGCGGTGCTGCTGAAGGGGGCAGGGGGCGAGGTGACGCTGCCCGATGCCGGTCAACCCTGCCGGGCGATCCTCGACACGCTGCCCAAGGCCCATTCGGCGGGCTATCACGGCCAGGCGATCATCGACCTTGCCATCAACATGCGGCCGAAGGTGCCCGACCCGGCACAGGTCGAAAGCATCACGCTTCATACCAAGCGGATGACGCATATGGTGATGGGGTCGGGCGCGGGCGATCCCGACAAATGGGACCCCGCCGCCTCGCGCGAGACGCTTGATCATTCGGCGCCCTTCCAGTTCGCCCGCGCGCTGGTGGATGGCGCATGGCACCACGACCGCAGCTATGACCCCGCCCGCATTTCCGCCCCTGATTTCGTGGCGCTCTGGCGCAAGGTGGAAACGGTCGAGGACCCGGACTGGAACCGCCGCTTTGACGCGGCCGATCCCCTGGACAAGGCGCATGGCGCGCGGGCCGTGATCCGGTTTTCCGACGGGCGCAGCGTCGAAGAGGAACTGGCGGTCGCCAATTCCCATCCGCGCGGGGCGGCGCCCTGGGGCCCTGCCGACTATCGCGGCAAGTTCCTTGATCTGACCGCCGATTGCCTCTCATCCGCCGCGGCTGCGGCCTTTCTGGCCGAGGCCGGCGATCTGGCGGCGCTTGATGCGGCGCGGCTGCACCGCTTTGGCGTCGCGGCCGACCTGCGCCCGGCTCTTCAGGGGCCGCCGGGATTGTTCGAACGGGGGGCAGAATGACCGCCGGATTTCCGGAAAGACCATCCGCAGCGGGCCGGACGTTTTCACCCGCATCATTGATTGACCAACGCAAGACCGCAGGAGCCTGACCATGGCCGTGACAAACAACGATTTCGCCCGCATCCCCGAGGGGATGACGATCACCGAGGACGCGGCCCGGTTCCTTGAGGCGGTGACCTATGAAAGCATCCCCGAAGACGCCCTGCGGATCGGGCGGCGCTGCATGCTGGACGCGGCCGGGCTTTACGCCGCGGGCAGCGAGGAACATTCCGTCCATATCCTGGTGGATGAGGCGCGCGATGTCGGCGGGCGCGGGGATGCGCGGCTTCTGGGCGGTGGCGGGGTGAAGGTTCCCGTCGGGATGGCGGCGCGCGTGCTGGGCACGGCGGGCCATGCCCATGACTGGGACGATACGCAGGTGTCGGTCGATCCGGCGCATGTCTATGGCCTGCTGACCCATCCCACGATCCCGCCGCTGACCGCGGCGCTCTGTGTGGGCCAGATGCTGGGCGGGGTGGACGGCCGCCGGGTGATGACGGCGTTCCAGGCCGGGGTCGAGGTGGAAAGCAAGATCTCGGAATGGATGCTGCCGCAGCATTACCTCAGCGGCAAGCATTCCTCGGGCACGGTGGGCACTTTCGGGGCCTATGCGGCGGCGGCCTGGCTTCTGGGCCTTCGCGGCGCGGAACTGCGGCAGGGCTTTGGCATCGCGGCCAGCCTTGCGGCTGGCATCCGCTGCAACTTCGGCACGATGACCAAGCCCCTCCATGTCGGCCGCGCCAGCGAGAACGGCGTGACCGCGGCGCTTCTGGCGCGGCGCGGTTTCGGCGCCGATCCGGCGGCGCTGGACGGGCCGTGGGGGTTCCTGGCCGTCATGGGCGGCGGCGTCAGCCCGGAAAAGATGGCGCAGGGCTTTGGCCGGACATGGTCGATCACCGATCCGGGCGTGTCGATCAAGCCCTATCCCTGCGGCATCCTTACCCATCCGACGATGGACCTGATGCTGCGCCTTGTCACCGAGGCCGACGTGAAGCCCGAAGAGATCGACCAGATCATCATCCACGCGGGCACGAACATCCTCAAGCCGATCCGTTATCCGATCGCGTCGAACCACCTTGAGGCCAAATTCTCGCTGCCTGCCGAGGTGTCGATGATCGCGCTGGTGCGCAAGGCGGGCAAGCGCGAGTTCTCGGATGAGTTCGTGGCCTCGGACGCCATGCAGGCCATGCAGCGCCGGGTGCGGACCGAATTCGACCCCGCGATCGAGGCGATGGGGTTCGACAAGGTCCGTTCGCGCATCACGATCCGGCGCAAGAACGGAACCGAGGTCACGGGTTGGGCCGACGAACGCTATCGCGGTGGCCCGGAAAACCCGATGACCGATGCCGAGGTCGAGGCCAAGCTGCGGTCGTGCTGCGAGGGGGTGATCGACACCGCCGGGCAGGACCGCCTGATCGAGGCGATCTGGTCGATCACCGACGACGCCGACGGCACGCGGATGGTGTCGCTCTTGCCCTGATCTACCGCCCCGGAACGTCGCCTGCCAGCGCGCGGCGGCCCTTGCGGTCGCCGGGGAGGGGGCCACCGGTGTCGGGCGCGGCCGCTCCAGCCTCGCGGCAGGCACGGCCGAAAGGCGCTTGTCTGGCGCCTCGGCGCGGCTATTGTCCGGGCGATGAAAGGCAGGCCACCGGCGTGATCCCGCACCAACCCGACATCAGCCTTGCGGCCAACCTGCGGCGCCTGGGCACGCTTGTGCAGGACTGGCCGGGCGAGCCGATCGACACCGCCGGGACGGTCCGCGCGATCCGACCCGACGATCCGCTGACGCCGGTCTACTGGTGTTTCAACGCGACAGCCGAATTCACCGCCCTGGCCGAGGCGTTCGGACCGGGGCAACCGCTGGTGGGGATGCGGTCGCTGAGCCTCATCATGACGCTGTCAGATGGCACATCGCGCGCGCTTGACCTGCTTGCCGCGCATTACGCCGATGCGCTTCTGAGGCGGTTCGGCCCGCGTCCCTGCATCGTCGGCGGCAACTGCCAGTCGGCTGCGATCGCCTGGCGGGTGGCGATCCGGCTGATGGCGGCGGGGGTGGCCGTGGAACGGCTGGTCTTTCTCGATGCCGAACCGCATCTGCCCTTTCCGGGACCAGTGCGGGTGCTGTTCGGCGCGGAAAGCGCTGGCTTCAACCCCTATCTGAAGCCCCCCGAAGACGTGACCCGCCCGGTTCCCTGGCATTGGGAAAGGGCCTGGTCCCGCGTCGATTGCCGGATCGTGCCGGGCGCGCACGGGCAGTATTTCCGCCCCGAGAACCTGCCTGATGTGGCAAGGGCTATCCTTGCACCCGGACCTGACGGGGAAACGACCATGGCGTTGCCCGGCGAGGCGCCGGTGATCCGCTTTCGCACCGCCCTGACCACGACCGCCGCCATCTGGATCGAGGCCGAAATCCCGCCCGCCTTGGCGGCTATGCCGGGTCTTTCTGTCCTGCCGCTCTGGCGCGGTGCGGACGGTGGGTTGCTGCGCGTGCCGGGGCCCGATTGGGTGGTGCCGGTCACGACGCGGCCCTTCTGGCGCTGTCGCTTTCCGCGCCCGGGTCCCTTTCCGGGGGCGACCGTCCTTCCGTTGCCCTGTCTTGCCGGGCAGGGGCCGCTGGTCTGGCCGTCCCTTCTTCGCCCGTCGGTCAGTTCGGAATTGACCGAATCCGGGCTCACGCCTAGTCTGCCATGACGTGATATTCGAGTGTCCCCCATTTTCATCGCCGATACCCGAGGTTTGCCATGCTTGATCTGACGAAGTTCCTGTCACTGAAGGTTCCCGCCGCCGGTGCCGCCAAGGTTGGCCAGAACGAACCGCCGGCCGCGCCCAAGAAATCCTGACCGCGATCAACGACCCCTTCGCCCGGACCTGACCCTGGGGGGTTCCCTTGCTTCGGCCCGATCCCGATCTGGTTCACGGCGTCAATGCGATGCTTGAACGCCGGCTTCATGCCGCGTTCGATCATGTCGCCTGTGATGTCCTTGGCGAAGCGCGCCCCGGCGCATGGTCCTCCTCACCCTCGGCGCATGCCGCCCAGGCGCTCTTTCGCGAGGCGGCGGTTGCGGGCGACGTCGCGCGGATACGAAACCTTTACGATGATTTCCGCGCCGTCCTGACCAAGGCCGGGGCAACTGCGCGCGCGCAGGTGATCGCCTGGGGCGACGATGCCCTTGCCGGTGCGGAATACGATCTTCTGCAATCGGCCTTTCGCGACGATATCGGCCTGACGGCGCAGCTTGTCGCCCCGGACCCGGCGCGGGCGGCGGCGCTGAAATTCGCCATTCCCGCGCTCATGGACCGGCTTGGCGCCGTGCTTCCCCTCTGGCAGCAGGAATTTACGGCGCTGGTCGCGCAGATCCATCTTGCCGAAACCTCTGAGGGTCGTTTCGGCGGGGCGTCGGCCTTTGCGGCCTGGGGGGCGATCCTTGTGAATCCCAAGGCGCAGGCGGATGATCTGGCGCTTCTGTTGACGCTGATCCACGAAAGCTCGCATCTGAAGCTGTTCAGCGCCTATGTCGATGACGAGATCGTCCTGAACGACCCCGACGAGGGCTATTCCAGCCCGCTGCGACATGAACCGCGCCCGATGAACGGCATCTATCACGCGGCCTTCGTCCTGGCGCGGATGATCTGCTTTCTGGATGACCTGCGCAGTTCGGGCAGGGTGACAGAGGTGCTGGGTCGGTTGCCCGAGGGCGCGATCGAGGCGGTGCTGGAAAGCTCGGTCGAACGGTTCCGCGCCGCGCATGAGGTGATCCGCGATCACGGCCGGCTGACGCCGCTTGGCCGGACGATCATCGACGAGGCCGCCGCAGGCGTCGCTGCGGCCGACCAGGCGCGGGCCAGCGCGTGACCACTGCCCTGGGCGGCATCCTGCGGGCGCTCTCCGATGCATCCGGCCGGGTGCTGGTGGAATATCGCGGACGCCGGTTCACCGGGGCCGACCTACTGACCCGGATCGAGGCGCGTGCCGCTGACCTGCGGCAGGCGGGCCTCGGTGCGGGGCAGACGGTGCTGATCGTCGTCAGCGACAACCTCGCGGCGATCGAACAGATGATCGCCTGCTGGATGAACGGGTCCTGCGGCCATTTCGTCGATTTCCGGTCACCCCCGGCGCGGATCGCGGAATGGCGCGCGCGTCTTTCCCCGTCCCTTGTCGTCGGCCTGCGCGCCATGACGGGCGGCGATGTCCGCATCCAGCCGCGCGATCCGGCCGCCACGGACGGTTTTCTGCCGGTCGAGGCCGACCCGTCCAGCCGCGCGCTTCATCTGGCAAGTTCCGGAACCACAGGCCTGCCGACGCTGACCGACGTGACCCAGGCCCGGCTGGCCGAGGTTCTGCAACATTCGGCCGTCGAACTGCACCGAGACCCGCGGGGCGCCACGCTGTCATCCGTCTCTGTCGCCTTTTCGGCAAGCGCCTATCTGTGGCTGCGGCACCTTTTGGTCGGGCAGCCGATCCTCGCGCTTGATCTGGTGCACCGGATCGAGGAACTCGACACCGCGCTGCAGCGCGCCGATGTCGTCGAATGTTCGCTTCCCCCCGGCGCCATCCGACGGCTTCTGGCCCTGCCGTCGGACCGGGTTCCCCGTTATCCGCAGCTTGTCCGCTTCTCGACCGTCGGCGGCCCCGCCCGGCCCGAGGACAAGGTGGCCGCCGTCACCCGCCTGTCGCCCGTCTTCGCGATGACCTACAGCTGCGCGGGCGTGGGCCTCGTGTCGCGGATCAGGGGGGCCGAGATTCTGGAACGCCCGTCGTCCTGTGGCCGTCCGGCACTTCCGGTCGTGGTCGAGATCCGCGACGGCGACAGGCGCTGCGGCCCCGGCGAGGTGGGCGAGGTCGTCATCAGCACGGATCGCGTGACCGGCCACCGGCCCGGCGATCTGGGGTGGCTCGACGCCGGGGGGTATCTGCACCTGACGGGGCGGGTGCAGGGTCTTTTGTCGCGGAAAGGTGTGAACTTCAGTGCGGAACGTATTGTTTCGGCTTGCCTTTCCCTGCCTCAGGTGATCGATGCAGGGGTGGCTGTGCTGGACGGTGCCGATGGCGATGACGAGGCGCATCTTGTCGTGCAGGCGGCGCGTGACAGGGGTGACAGCCTGGCCGGGATTCTGGCACGCCACCTGCGTCAGACGCTGCCGGTGACGGAACAGCCGGATGCGATCCACATCTGGTCCGACCTGCCCCTGACACCGGCGGGCAAGATCGACCAGCGCGCGCTATGCGACAAGGTGAGGAAGAAGCGGGATGACCGGGAACAGCACTGATCTTTGCGAACTCATCCGCGCCGTCCTGTCCGAGGCGGTCGGCTCGGACCTGGGGCCGGAGGACGATTTCTTTGCCGCCGGGGGCGATTCCCTGGCCGCCGAACAGGTTCTGGCGGCCCTTTCCACGCGCCTGTCCCGGCCGGTGGAGGGCTGGATGCTGCTGGATCACCCGACGGCAACGAGCCTCGCCGCCGCGCTTTCGGCCACCCGCTGACCCGCCAGACCGGCCCGCGTTTGAAATGCATCGCTCCCGCATCGCCGGGCCGTCGCGACAGACCGGATTTGCAACAAGACTGTGTGGAAAGTGGAGGCGGGTACCGGAATCGAACCGGTCTTCACGGATTTGCAATCCGCTGCGTAACCTCTCCGCCAACCCGCCGCCGAAAGGTGCTGTGTGACTAGCCGATCGGGCCGGAGCCTGCAAGGGGGAATGGGGCGGCCCGGCGGGGGTGGGAATCGATAGCGTTTGGGCCGCGATCGTCTGTGGTGTAGATTTGCCCGCGATACGGGTCCGGACTGGGCCGGGCCGTCAGGGCAGGGATGTGCGATGCGCCGGGACAGCTATACTGATGCCTCGGACCCCAAGGCGGAAATGATCAACCGCATCGTGATGGCGGTGGGCTTTGCCGGGGCCTCCGGCTGGGTGGCCTGGATGCTGGGCTGGCCCCTGATCCTTGACATCAACGATCCCGATTTCAATCCGATGGTGGGCCTTCTGGGCCTCGCCCTGGGGGTGTCGCTGTGGAACGGGTTTCAGGCCATCCTCTGGTACCTGCGCCTCAGGCGGTTCGGCGCGACGCGGATGCAGCTTGACGGGCCGGTGCCTGCGCCCCTTGGCAGGCCGCTGGTGGGGCGGCTTGTGTTTGACCGGCCGATCCGGCCCAAGGGCGCATTTCGCGTGGTTCTGACCTGCCATGACGTCCATGAATCCGGCGACGACACGGACGCAAAGGGGCGCGATCAGGCGTTTCCCGTCTGGACACAGGAGCGGCTGATTCCGCCCGAGGCGATCCATGGCAATGGCATCGCCTTCCGCTTCGATCTGCCCGCTTCGGTCGGGCCGAAGCCGGTCGGCCGCATCAGTAGCCGACGAAATCCCTATTTCAGCGGTGGCGTGTTCATCACGCTGCCGGGGTTCCGCCGCGCCTATACGCATGGCCGGGCACCCGTCGGGCGGTTCTGGCGGCTGGTCGCCACCGCGGAAACCGAAGGTGCGCCTTACCGGGCGGAATTCATCGTGCCGATCCTCGACTGAACGCGACAACCCCGCCCGGTCAAGGCCGTTCGGGCAGAACCCAGACCGCCTCGGGGGGCAGGCGGATCGCCGCGGCATCGCCGGGGGAAAGGCGCGCGGCCTCGGCCGGGGGCCGGATCAGGACCAGCGTCAGGTCGCCGGCCAGCACCACAAGCCGCGTCTGGGTCCCCAGGAACACCCGGTCGATCACCGTGACCGCCAGCGCGCCCGCGTCGCCGGGTTCGGCCAGAAGGATGTTCTCGGGTCGGACGGTCAGGCAACCCGTGCCCTCGGGCGCGCCGGCGGGCAGGGGCAGGCGGCCAAGGGCGCAGTCGAAGACACCCGCCGCCGCCCGGCCGGGCACGAAATTCGCGCCGCCGAAGAATTCCGCCACCTGCCGGTCGCGCGGGCGGGCGTAGAATTCGGCCGCTGGGGCGAACTGCCGCAATTCTCCGTCGAACATCAGCGCGATGCGGTCGGCCAGCACCACCGCCTCTTCCTGGTCATGGGTGACAAGGATCGTGGTGATCCCCGTCTCGCGCTGAAGGTCGCGGATCAGGTCGCGCATCTCGGACCGCAGATGGGCATCGAGGTTCGACAGCGGTTCGTCCAGCAACAGGACGCGCGGTTCGGTGACCAGCGCGCGCGCCAGCGCCACGCGCTGCTGCTGGCCGCCTGACAGGTCCTGAACCCGGCGCGGTCCTATGCCGGGCAAGCGCACGCGGTCCAGCATCGCCTCGACCCGCGCGGCGATCTCGGCGCGAGGGGTGCCCCGCATCCTCAGGCCGAAGCCCACGTTTTCAGCCACCGACAGGAACGGAAACAGAAGCCCGTTCTGAAAGACCATCACCGCGCCGCGCACCTCGGGGGGCTGATGCAGGACGGACCGGCCATCGAACCGCACCTCGCCCGAACAGGGGCGGATCAGCCCCGCGATCATCTTCATCGTCGTGGTCTTGCCGCAGCCCGAGGGACCCAGAAGCGCGGTCAGCTCGCCACAGGGGAATTCCAGCGTCAGGTCGCGGACCGATGCGCCATCGGCCCCGGCGAAATGCTTGGTCAGCCGGTCCAGCGTCACGCGCGTCACGGGCGCACCCCCCCAAGGCCCGCGCCCTGCCCGGTCAGGTGGCGCGAGGCGAACAGCAGGATCAGCACGCCGGGCAGGATATAGATCATGCCGATCGCGCCGGTCAGGTCGTTGCGCCCCGATGTCGCGTAGGAAAACAGCAGAAGCGGCAGCGTCTCGACCCGGCCGCCCCCGATCAGAAGGGTCAGCACGTACTGGCTCCACGACACGAGGAAGGCGAAGGTCGCGCCCACGATCAGGCCGGGGCGGATCGCGGGCAGGGTGACATGGCGGAAGACCCGCAGCGGCGAGGCGCCAAGGCTGCGCGCCTGCGCCTCCATGTCGGGGGAAAGGTTGGCGAAGACGCCCGCCAGAACAAGGATCATGTAGGGCAGGGTGGGGATCAGGTGCACGATCACCACGCCCGCGCGGCTGTTCGTCAGCCCCAGTCCGATGAACACGGAATGAAGCCCGAGGGCATAGGCAAGGCCGGGCACCAGAATCGGGGCGAGGATCAGCATCTCGACCCCCGCCTTGCCGCGAAAGCGGTGCATGCCCAAAGCGCGCGCCGCGGGAAGGCCGATCAGGATGGCCAGCGCGGTGACGAGCCCCGCGATCAGCGTGGTTTCCCAAAGCGCCGCCAGCACGCCCGAACGCGGGCTCGCCACATGGGCCCAACCGTCCAGCGACCAGACCGAGGGCAGCAGATCGGGAAAGAACCAGCTTTTCGCGACCGACCAGACCGCCAGCGGCAGAAGCGGCAGCACCAGCCAGACGATCAGCAGTGCAAGGCTGAGGTTGCGCAGGGCCGCCGTCATCGCCGCCCCCCGATCCGGCCACGCGCGGCGCGCAGATAGGCAAGGATCAGCACAAGGCTCATCGCCGCGATCACCATCGCCATCGCCATCGCCTGCGGGCGCGCGGCAAGGTCCACATCGGTATAGCTGCGCCAGGCAAGGACGGGCAGGGCGGCGGGGTGGTTCTGCCCCAGAAGCGCGGGAATCTCGTAGGCCCCGAAGGCGAAGGCAAAGACGATGATCGACGCGGCCAGCGCGCCGGGCAGGATCATGGGCAAGAGGACGTGGCGGAAGGCCTGCCAGCGCGTGGCCCCCAGGCTGCGGGCGGCGCTTTCGTAATCCGCGCCGATGGTCTGCATCTGTGCCAGCAGGATCACCCCGATGAAGGGCACCTCTTTCCAGACATATTGCAGGATGATCCCGATCGCCGCCGGATCGAAGACCAGCGCGGGAAAATCGGCCGGGCGGTCGATCAACCCGACCTGATACCCCAGCCGCGCGAAGCTGCCCGATTGCGAGAAAAGATAGAGGATGCCGATCGCCCCCACCAGATGCGGCACCGTCAGGTTCAGCTGGAACAGGAAGCGCACCAGCGCGCCGCCGCGCCCCGTCCTGCGGATCATCAGCGCCGCCGCGATCGCGATCACCAGCGACAGCAGGGTCGAGGTAAAGGCGATGTGGAACGAAAGCGCGAAGGACCACAGGAAATCTGGGTCCGTGAGGACGGCGCGATAGGCATCGAGGTTCGGTTCGGTCAGCCCGATGACCGGCATCCAGTTCAGGCTGCGGGCCAGTCCGATGCCGAGGCCGCCCAGAAACAGCCCCCCCAGCACGATCAGCGCGGGGACCAGCATCAGGACGATCTTCCTGCGGTCGGACATGGGCGGGCGGATCCCTCGGGGGGCTTGGGGGGCCTGTGGTGGCAGGCGCGTCACGTCATGGCTTGCCCGCGGGACGGGGCCGGGTCAAGTCTGGCCCGGCCATTCGCATCCACAGGGCCCGCGCCCTGCGGTTGTCACTTGCCCACGTTCTCGATCCAGCCCTGTTCGATGGCGGTGATCCAGTCGGCCTGAAGTTCGGGCAGGCTGGCCTTGGCAAGTTCCGTGGCGGGAATGACCGACGGGTGCATCGGCAGGGCCGCGAAGCCGGCCTGAACTTCGGTGCTGGCGCGGGTCACGTCGATCGCCGGGGCCGCGCCCCAGATGGCGGGGTCGGCCTTGGCCAGCTGTTCCTCGCCCGCAATCAGCGCGTTCGCCACGACCATCGCCGCCGCCTTGTTGGGCGAATTGAAGGGGATCAGCACGTAATTGGTGTTGCCGATCGTGCCATCCTCCAGCCCGTAGGACCGCACGGTTGCGGGATAGGTGCCGTTGTCCACCGCCAGCCCGAACTGCGAGGCGTCGTAATCGAAGACCAGCGCGACTTCCTTGTTGGCGAACATCTGCTGCAGTTGCGCGATGGTGTTGGGATAGGTCGTGCCCTCGCGCCAGAGGTAGGGCTCGATCTCGTTCAGGATCGCCCAGGCCTTTGGGGCCACGTCGTCGAACTTCGCCTGATCGAAGGGGCCAAGCAGGTTTTCTGCCCCGCCCGCGGCATGGTAGAACACATGCCGCACGAAGACCGAGCCGTGAAAATCCGGCGGCGCGGGATAGGTGAACTGGCCGGGGTTCGCCTTGATCCAGTCCAGCAGCGCGGGGATGCTGCGCGGCGGTTCGGGCAGGGTGGCGCTGTCATGGGCAAAGGCGAACTGCGCCTTGTTCCACGGCACTTCGCAGCCCTCGACCGGGACGCCAAAATCGTTCGCCACGGCAGGGTCGTCCCAATTGATCAGCGCGTTGTTGGGCAGGGTTTCGACATAGCCGCAAAAGGCCAGCCCCGCCTGTTTCATCGACCTGAAATTCTCGCCGTTGATCCAGATCATGTCCACCGATCCGCGATCCATGACCCCGGCTTCCTTCTCGCCCAGGACAAGGTTCACGATCTCGGCGGCGTCGGTGATGCCCACACGGTTCACGGTGATGCCGTGGCTGTCCTTCAGCATGCCGCCGATCCGGTCGCCGACATAGGCGTTGATCGTGTCCGAACCGCCCCACATGAACCAGTTCACCGTGCCGCCCTTCGCCATCTTCTCGATCTCGGCCCAGGGTTTGCCGATCAGCATGGAGCCGTCCGCCGTATCGGCGAGGGCGGGTGAGGCGGACAGAAGCAGCACGGAAAGCAGAAGACGTTTCATGGTATCCTCGAAATGGTCACGATGGCGGAACACTAGTGTCCCGCGGCGGTGCTGTAACCGGGGCAAACGCATTCGTGAACGGCCTCAGCCGATCACGCGCTCAAGAAGGTGTTCCCAGTTGTCCCAGGCGATGCGGCGGATCAGGCGTTCGCCGAAGTCCGCCT
This sequence comes from Aliigemmobacter aestuarii, assembly GCF_004799285.1. Lineage (GTDB taxonomy): Bacteria > Pseudomonadota > Alphaproteobacteria > Rhodobacterales > Rhodobacteraceae > Aliigemmobacter > Aliigemmobacter aestuarii. The sequence continues at coordinate 47,234 of NZ_SSND01000003.1, forward strand.
TGCGCATCGCCTCGATCAACGCAGGCAGGCGGTCGGCCCCGGCCAGCGCCGCGGGCACGGTCGTGCCGTCGAAGTCGGACCCAAGCGCCACGCCGTCTTCGCCCAGGCGTCCGATCAGGTGGTCCAGGTGCCGGATCAGAACGTCAAGCCCGGTGTCGGGGTTCTTTACCCCGTCCGGGCGCAGGAACCCGGTGCCGAAGTTCAGCCCGACCAGACCGCCCCGTTCGGCCATCGCATCAAGCTGGCGGTCGGTCAGGTTGCGGGTCGAGGGGCAGATCGCATGGGCGGCCGAATGGGTGGCGACCAGCGGCCGCGCGCTGATCCGGGCCACATCCCAGAACCCTTGTTCGTTCAGGTGCGACAGGTCGCACAGAATGCCCAGCCGGTCACATTCCCGCACCAGCCGCTGCCCCGCCTCGGTCAGGCCCGGCCCGGTGTCGGGCGAGGTGCCGTGCAGGAAGGGAACGCCGTGGCCGAAGACGTTCGACCTGCTCCACACCGGACCGAGCGACCGGAGTCCCGCCGCGTGGTAGAGGTAAAGTTCGGTCAGGTCCGCGCTGATGCCTTCGCACCCTTCGATGTGCAGGATCGCGGCGATCGCGCCATCGGCCCTTGCGGCGCGGATGTCAGAGGTCGTCGTGCAGATGCGGATCGCATCGGGCCAGTCGCGCGACATCCGGGCCAGGATCGCAGCCTGTTCCAGCGTCGCGCGGCGTGCCACGTCGACATCGGCGGGCGGAAAGACCCTTTCGCGCGCCTTCGGGTCGGGCGCGGTCTTCGCGTCATAGGGGGGCCAGACGGCAAAGAACCCCCCCGCCAGCCCGCCAGCCCGCGCCCGCGCAAGGTCGATGTGGCCTTCCCGCCCCTCGAAGAAGCCGCGTGCGGAAAAATCGCCATCCTCCCAAAGGCAGGACAGAAGATCGTTGTGTCCGTCGAAAACAGGGATATCCGTCATTCTGCCCAGGCCCTTTTCGGTCAACTTTGTTGCGTTTCATCTGACCCGCAGGAAGACGGCTTGACAAGGCAAACCGGAAAGTTGCCCACTTGGTCAAGGAATCCCCCCGACAGACGGGGTGAACCGCCGGAACGAACCCAAGAACCAGGGAGTTTACGTGATGAAATTCGAACCGACCCTGCGCCGGGCGGGCGCTGTTGCACTTTCTGCCCTTCTGATCGGCACCGCACCTGCGGCGCTGTTTGCTGAAACGCCCGCGGACACGCTGGTGATCGCAGATGCCATCGACGACATCGTGTCGATCGACCCGCATGAAGCCTTTGAATTTTCGGGCGTGGACCTGAACAACAATCTCTACGACGGCCTTGTCGAGATCGACCCGACGAAGCCCGGCGAACTGGTCCCCGGTCTGGCGGAAAGCTGGTCGGTGGACGAGGACGGCGTGACCTACCGCTTCAAGATGAAGTCGGGGATCACCTTCTCGTCCGGGAACCCCGTGACGGCCGAGACGGCGGCGAATTCGCTGCGCCGCGTGGTCAAGCTGAACAAGACCCCGGCCTTCATCCTGACGCAGTTCGGCTTCACCGCCGAAAACGTCGACCAGATGATCATGGCCGAGGGTGACACGGTCATCCTGAAGACCGACAAGGCCTATGCGCCGACCTTCGTCTACAACTGCCTGACCGCGGGCGTGGCGGCCATCGTCGACTATGACACCGTCATGGCGAACGAGGTGAACGGCGACATGGGCAACGAATGGCTGAAGTCGAATTCGGCCGGAACGGGCGCCTACGTGCTGCGGTCGTTCAAGGCCAACGAGGGCTATGTGCTTGAGGCGCGCGCCGATCACTGGCGCGGCGCACCAAACCTGAAGACCGTGCTGATGCGCCATGTCCCCGAAGGCGCGACACAGCGCCTGATGCTGGAAAAGGGCGACATCGACGTGGCGCGCGAGATGACGCCGACCGACATCGCGGGCCTTGAAGGCAATGCCGACGTCAAGGTGCAGAACGACGTGGGCGGCCAGATCTATTACCTCGCCATGAACCAGAAGCGCGAGGCGCTGGCCAATCCCAAGGTGCTGGAAGCGATGCGTTGGGCGGTGGACTATACCGGCATGACCGAAACCATCCTCAAGGGCCAGTGGATGGTGCATCAGGCCTTCCTGCCGCGCGGCTTCCTTGGCGCGCTCGAGGAAACGCCCTACAGCCTCGATCTGGACAAGGCCAAGGCGCTGATGGCCGAGTCAGGCGTGACGCTGCCGCTTGAGGTGAAGCTGACCGTGCGCAACAACCAGGAACGCATGGACATTGCCCAGCAGATCCAGAACACCTTTGGCCAGATCGGCATCAACCTGACGCTGGACGTGGCCGACGGGGCGACGGCGCTGGGGACCTATCGGGCGCGCGAGCATGACATCACGCTGCAGACCTGGGGGCCGGACTATCCCGACCCGCATACCAACGCCTCGACCTTCGCGATGAACCCGGACAATTCGGACGCGGCCAACGCGACGGGCTTCCTGGCGTGGCGCACCGCCTGGGATCCGGGTGAACTGGGCGCGATGACCGCCGCCGCCGTCGAGGAACGCGATGGCGAGAAGCGTCGCGCGATGTATGAAGAGATCCAGCGCAAGCACCGCGATGGCTCGGCCTTCCTGCTGATGTTCCAGCAGATGTCGCAGACCGCGCTTCGCGCGAATGTCGAGGGCTTCTACACCGGTGGCGCGACGGACTCGGTCGCGTACTGGACGGTCACGAAGTAACCGGCGATCGGGGGGCGGTCGGGGCTTTCCCGGCCGCGCCCTCCTGCACCAGAGCATGAGCGTTTCCGACACCTCGTTCCGGGACAGCCGTCTTGCCTTCGCCCTGCGTCAGGGCGGGGGTATCGTGCTGTCATTGGCGGCCACCCTGCTTGGCCTTCTTCTTGTCACCTTCTTCATCGGGCGCGTGGTTCCGATCGACCCGGTGCTGGCCGTGGTCGGCGAACGGGCGACGCAGGCGCAGTATGACGCCGTGCGCGAGGCGCTTGGCCTTGACCAGCCGCTGTGGAAACAGTTCGGGATCTATGTCTGGGATGCGCTGCACGGCGATTTCGGCCAGTCGATCCGCACCCGCGAACCGGTGGTGGACGAAATTCGTCGCTATTTCCCCGCCACGCTGGAACTGGCCACGCTGGCCACGATCTTTGGCGTGATCGTGGGGGTGCCCGCTGGCGTGATCGCGGCGACCCGCCCGGGAAGCCTGATCGACCAGATCGTGCGGATCGTGGGGCTGATGGGCTATTCCATGCCGGTCTTCTGGCTGGGCCTGATGGGGCTTCTTCTGTTCTACGGCATCCTTGGCTGGGTCGGCGGGCCGGGGCAGCTTGATGCCGGATACCAGATGCTGATGGAATTCGAACTGACGCGGCATACCGGGATGATCCTGCTGGATACCGCGCTGAACGGCCGGTGGGACATGTTCGCCAACGCGCTGTCGCATATCGTGCTGCCGGCGGGGATCCTGGGCTATACCTCGATGGCCTACATCAGCCGGATGACCCGCAGCTTCATGATGAACGAACTTGGGCAGGAATACATCACCACCGCCCGCGTCAAGGGCATGCCGGAATGGCGTGTGATCTGGGTGCATGCGCTGAAGAACGTGATGGTGCCGCTGATCACCGTCGTGGCGCTGTCCTATGCCTATCTTCTGGAAGGGTCCGTCCTGACCGAAACGATCTTTGCCTGGCCGGGACTGGGCAGCTACATCACCGACGCGCTTTTTGCCGCCGACATGCCCGCCGTTCTGGGGGGCACGGTCGTGGTGGGGGTGGTCTTCATCGGGCTGAACATGCTGTCCGACATCCTTTACCGTCTCGTCGATCCGAGGGCGAAATGAGCGGGGCCGAGATGAAACGCGGCGGCGTCATCGCCTGGCTGCGCGAGCCCAACCCCCACAGCCGGACGCAGGCCCGGCTGGGGCAGGCCTATCTTTCCTGGCTACGGATGCGGCGCAATCCGCTGGCGATGGTGGGGCTGACGATCGTCCTGCTGCTTCTCGTCATGGCGGCGCTGGCGCCCTGGCTTGCCCCGCACGATCCATATGTGCAGGACCTGACGCGCCGTCTTCTGCCCCCGGGAACGCCCGGCCATCTGCTGGGCACCGACGATTTCGGCCGCGATATCCTAAGCCGGATCATCTATGGCTCGCGCATCACGCTTTACATCGTGGTGCTGGTCGCCGTATCCGCCCCGGTCCTGGGCCTCTTGATCGGCACGGTTTCGGGCTATTTCGGCGGCTTTGTCGATCAGGTCCTGATGCGGATCACCGACATCTTCCTGGCCTTCCCGCGCCTGATCCTGGCGCTGGCGCTGGTCGCGGTGCTGGGGCCGGGGATCGAGAACGCGGTGCTGGCCATCGCGCTGACCGCCTGGCCGCCCTATGCCCGCGTCGCGCGGGCCGAGACGTTGACCGTTCGCAGCTCTGACTACATCGCTGCGGTCAGGCTTCAGGGGGCGGGGGCGCCCCGCATCATCTGGGGCCATGTCATGCCGATGTGCCTGCCCTCGGTCATCATCCGCGTCACGCTGGACATGGCGGGCGTGATCCTGATCGCGGCGGGCCTCGGCTTTCTTGGTCTCGGCGTGCAGCCGCCCTTGCCGGAATGGGGGCTGATGATCTCGTCCGGGCGCAAGTTCCTGTTCGAACAGTGGTGGGTCGCCACCATGCCGGGGCTCGCGATCTTCATCGTCTCGCTCGGCTTCAATCTTCTGGGCGACGGGTTGCGCGACGTGCTGGACCCGAGGAATTCGGGAAAATGAGCGATCTTCTGACCATCCGTGACCTGCGCGTGACCTTCGACACCGAAACCGGCCCGGTCGAGGCGGTGCGTGGCGTTTCGTTCCGGCTCGGGCGCGAACGGCTGGGCATCGTCGGCGAAAGCGGCTCGGGCAAGACGATCACCGGCCGCTCGGTCCTGCGCCTGATCCGGCCGCCGGGCCGGATCGAGGCCGCCGAGATGACCTTTGACGGAATCGACCTGACGAGGATCAGCGAACGCGAGATGCGCGCCCTGCGCGGGCCCCGCATCGCGATGGTGATGCAGGACCCGAAATATTCGCTGAACCCGGTGATGAAGGTGGGTGCGCAACTGACCGAGGGGTTGCGCCTGCGCGACCGGCTCGGTGCGGCCGAGGCCCGCCGCAAGGCGATCGAGGCGCTGGAGGCGGTGCAGATCCGCGACCCCGAACGCGTGATGGAGGCCTATCCGCACGAACTGTCGGGCGGCATGGGGCAACGGGTGATGATCGCCATGATGCTGATCCCGAACCCCGACCTGCTGATCGCCGACGAACCGACAAGCGCGCTGGATGTGACCGTGCAGGCCGAGGTTCTGTCGATCCTCGACGGGCTTGTGCGCGACCGGGGCATGGGGCTGATCTTCATCAGCCACGACCTGCGGCTGGTCGCGCGGTTCTGCGACCGGGTTCTGGTGATGTACAAGGGCCGCATCGTCGAGGAAGTGGCCGCGGGCGAACTGACGCGGGCGAAACACCCCTATACCCAGGGCCTGTTGAACTGCCTGCCGCGCATCGGCGGCAGCCGCGCACCCCTGCCGGGGCTCGATCGCGACGCAGACTGGGCGAGGGCGTGACATGGCGCTGATCGAGATCGAGAACCTGTCGGTCACCTTCCGGTCGAAGGGCCATCTGGTGCGCGCGGTGCAGGATGTGTCGCTGTCCGTGGGCGACGGCGAAAGCTATGGCCTCGTCGGTGAAAGCGGATCGGGCAAGTCCACGATCCTGCGCGCGATCTGCGGCCTTGCCCCGGTGACCGGCGGGACGATCCGCATCGCGGGCCAGCCCGTGCCGGACCCGCGCGGCCGCGATTTCAGCCGCCAGGTGCAGATGGTCTTTCAGGACCCCTACGCCAGCCTGCACCCCCGGCACACGCTGGACCGGGTGCTGTCCGAACCCCTTGCGATCCACGGCGTCAAGGGCGATGCCGACCGTGCCGTGATGCAGGCGCTCGATGACGTGGGCCTGCCGCGCGCCTTCCGGTTCCGCTATCCGCACCAGCTGTCGGGCGGCCAGCGGCAGCGCGTGGCCATCGCCCGCGCTCTGATGCTGAAGCCGCGGATCGTGCTCTTGGACGAACCGACCAGCGCGCTGGATGCCAGTGTCCAGGCCGAGGTGCTGAACCTTCTGTCGCGTCTTCGTGCCGAACGTGGCCTGACCTTCCTGATGGTCAGCCATGACCTTGCCGTGATCGACCACATGTGCGACCGCGTGCTGGTCATGCAGCATGGCCGCGCGGTCGAGGAACTGAACCACGCCGACCTGGCCGGGGCGGGGATGAAGACCGACTACGCCCGCACCCTGTTCGAGGCCAGCGCCGACCGGATGCTGTGACCGGGAAGCGCCGGGGCAGGGGGCTTGGGTGACCCCTGCCTGCCTTTCCGACTTGATCAAATCCCTGCGGATTGCATATGTAACGCGACTGTCTTGCAGGGTGGCCGGATGATGGAACAGGAAAACCGCAAGGTTCCGACGCATGAAGTGACCTACGGCCGCCTGCGCGACATGGTGCTTTACGGCGTGCTGGAACCGGGCCAGCCGGTGACGATCCAGGGCCTGATCCGCGACCTGGATGCAGGCATGACGCCCGTGCGCGAGGCGATACGGAGGCTGATCGCCGAAGGTGCGCTGACCCTTCAGGACAACCGCCGCGTCACCGTCCCGCATCTGACGATGGCCTATCTGGACCAGATCGCCTTTGCCCGCGACGCCGTCGAACCGCGCATCGCCGAACTGGCCGCGCCGAACCTGACCCCCGCGCTGATCGCTCGCCTGGCCGACATCGACGCGCGGATCGAACCCGCGATCCACGCGGGTGACATCTCGGCCTATCTGACCCATAACCACGCGTTCCACTTCACGCTTTACGAAGCCTCGGGGGCAGATGTGCTGACCGATATCGCCCGGTCTCTCTGGCTGCGCTTCGGTCCGGCGCTGCGGGTGGTCGTGGGGCGCTACGGCACTTCGGGGCTGCCCGATCGCCATGCCGAGGCGCTTTCTGCCATGCGCGCAGGCGATGCCGCGGCGCTGGCCGGGGCGATGCAGCGCGACATCGCCGACGGGGTGGCACTGGTGCGCACGGCACTGGCCGCGGGCGAGATCTGAGCCCGCTCGAATAATTTGATCAAATCCTTGAAGCCGGTTCGGTTTCCCCCTATCCTGAGCGAAATCGCGCAAGGCCGATTCCGCGTGGCGGGGCCTTCGAACCGGATGAGGGATGCCATGAACAAGATCACCAATCACATGCCGACCGCCGAATTGCAGGCGCTGGACGCGGCCCATCACATGCACCCCTTCACCGCGGGGGCGGAACTGGCGAAAAAGGGCGCGCGGGTCATCACCCAAGGCAAGGGTGTCTGGCTGACCGACAGCGAAGGCAACCGGATCGTCGACGGCATGGCCGGTCTGTGGTGCGTGAACGTGGGCTATGGCCGCCACGAACTGGGCGAGGTCGCCAAGCGCCAGATGGATGAACTGTGCTATTACAACACCTTCTTCCAGACCACCCACGTGCCCGCCATCGCGTTGGCGACCAAGATCGCGGAACTGGCGCCGGGCGATCTGAACCATGTCTTCTATGCCGGCTCCGGGTCCGAGGCGAATGACACCAACATCCGCCTTGTCCGCCGCTACTGGGACGTGAAGGGCCAGCCGGAACGCCACATCATCATCAGCCGCAAGAACGGCTATCATGGATCGACCATGGGCGGTGGCAGCCTTGGCGGGATGACGCCGATGCACCAGCAGGGGGGCCTGCCCATTCCCGGCATCGTCCACATCAACCAGCCCTACTGGTGGGGCGAGGGCGGCGACATGACCGAAGACGAATTCGGCCTCGCCCGCGCGAAAGAGCTTGAGGACAAGATCCTTGAACTCGGCCCCGAAAAAGTCGCGGCCTTCATCGGCGAACCGATCCAGGGCGCAGGCGGCGTGATCGTGCCGCCCGCCACCTACTGGCCGGAAATCCAGCGCATCTGCCAGAAATACGGGATCCTGCTGATCGCCGACGAGGTCATCACCGGCTTCGGGCGCACCGGCAACTGGTTCGGATCGCAGACCTTCGGCATCCGACCGCATATCATGACCATCGCCAAGGGCCTGTCGTCGGGCTATGCGCCGATCGGCGGGTCCATCGTCTGCGACGAGATCGCCGAAACCGTGGGCGGAGCTGGCGATTTCAACCACGGCTACACCTATTCCGGTCATCCGGTCGCGTCGGCGGTGGCGCTGGAAAACCTCCGCATCATCGAGGAAGAGGGGATCATCGACCACGTCCGCAACGTCGCCCATCCCTATCTGGCCGAGCGCTGGAAGGCGCTGGAGGATCACCCGATGGTGGGCGAGGCGAAACTGGTGGGCCTGATGGGCTCCATCGCGCTGACCCCCGACAAGGCGCGGCGCGCGAAATTCGCCTCCGAGGCGGGGACGGTCGGCCTGCGGACGCGCGAACGCTGCTTTGCCAACAACCTTGTCATGCGCCATGTCGGCGACCGGATGATCATCGCCCCGCCGCTGGTCATCAAACCCGAGGAAATCGACGTGCTGATCGAACGGGCGCGGAAGTCGCTGGACGAATCCTATGCCGGGCTGAAAGCCGACGGTCTGTTCGTGGCCGCGTGACGGCGACCGAGGCCGTGACGGGGGGGGCCGTGACCGGGGGCCGTGACCGAGGCCGTGATGGGGGGCCGTGACCGGGGAAGGGGGCGCTGCCCCCTCGGGCCTTGCGGCCCTCACCCCCGGGATATTGGCGCCAGAGTGAGAGCAATTTTGACCCAAATCCTCTTTCAACCTGGCCAAAATACCCTCGGGGGGTGAATTTGCCGAAGGCAAAGAGGGGGGCAGACAGCCCCCCTTTCCTTTTTCCGGCTCAGCGGGCAAACCGTATCGGCAAGGAAAGGGAGGCCGACATGGCGCTGATCGCGATCGTCACCGTTTCGGACCGGGCCAGCCGGGGGGAATACGAGGACAAGGGCGGACCCGCCGCCGAGGACTGGCTGCGCGGGGTGATCGTCTCGCCGGTCGAGATCCGGCGGGTCATCATTCCTGACGGCCGCGCGTCGGTGGCCGATACCTTCCGCCGCCTTGCCGATGACGAGGGCGCGGACCTCATCCTTGCCACCGGCGGCACCGGGCCCGCGCCGCGCGACGAAACACCCGAGGCGATGGCCGACGTGATCGAAAAGGACCTGCCGGGCTTTGGCGAACTGATGCGCGAGGTATCGCTGCGTGAGGTTCCGACGGCGATCCTGTCACGCCAGGGGGCGGGCACGCGCGGCAAGTGCCTGATCATCACCCTTCCGGGCAAGCCTTCCGCCATCGCCACCTGCCTGAACGCGGTCTTTCCCGCCGTGCCCTATTGCCTTGATCTGATCGGGGCCGCCCGGATCGAGACAAACCCCGAGGTTCTGGCGGCCTTCCGTCCGAAAGGCGCCTGACGATCCTGGGGCGGGCGACAATTTTTCGAAGAAAAATCTTCGCGCTCCGGCGCCGGGGCGGGTGTGGTGCGGCGCCGGGAACCCGGGTTGGTCTATGGCTCCGCTCCGGTCAGAGAGCCGGCCAGCCTGCGGGCGCGATCCGGTTCGACGGTCCAGCAGGCGGCGATTTCCCAGGCCAGCCGGGCACAGGCCTGCACGGGGCTCGCCGTGCGGCAGGCCATCGTGTCGAAGACCGGCAGGTCGCGTCGGGCCTCGTCCCAGTCGATCAGCGCCGGGCCTTCCGGCGTCATCAGGATGTTGTCCGGGGTGATGTCGCCGTGGATCGCGCATTCCGCGCCGGTCAGCCGTGCCCATGCGGCGCGGCAGGCCTCGGCCAGGTCCGGCGGAATGGATGACAGGTCCACATCGCCGCCCCGCCCGACGGTCAGCAAGGCGCGGGCCGAGGCGAAACCGGGGCGTTGCGGCAGGTGGACCGTGGCGCGGTGCATCGCCTGCAGCCGGGGCAGCAGCGCGGGCAGGTTTCGGGGGTGGGCCGAGGCGCCCGCGACGAAGGGTTCCAGCGTGGTCCCGCCGGGGCCGAGCCGTCCGTCGGGGGCCGGGATCAGGGCAGGCACGCGGAACCCCGCCGCACGTGCCGCCTCCTGAAGCGGCAGGAGCCAGTGCAACTGGTCTTCGCTTCGGGTCGTGGTCTTGGCGACTGCCGGGCCAACGGGCGTGTCCACCAGCCAGACCGAATTGCGGTTTCCCCCTGGCAAGGGGTGCCGGGGTGTCACGCCGGGAAAGGCCGACAGGTCCGGCGGGGGCGAGGCCGGGCCGGTCACGCTTTCGGCCCTTCATCGAACGCGGGCGGATGGTGCGGGAACACCGGGCAGGTGAAGGCCGGGCAGGTGAAGGCCGGGCCGGAGACAGCAGGAAAGTGGACGGCGGGGCGTGGCATCGGGACCGATCTCGAACGACGGGGCTGGTACGGGCTTGGAGCGGGCCGACCGCATAGGGCGCTTGGGGCTCCGCCTTTCCGTTGCCAGCCCGACCGCCCCGCGTCAAGCGATCCGGGACCATCCCGGCGTTGGCGTGATTCCTGCGGGAAAGCCGCGCCGTGGCGAGGGCCGGGGGCAGGCTGGCGGGCCAATTGCCCGTCCCTGCGGGGCCGGATGGAATCCGGTGGCGAAATCTTGCGCGGATGGCAAATTCCTGCCCGGAAAAACATGCCCCTGACGACACGTCTGCGGCAACGAGGGTATTTGCAGACGCGATCCCGCCCGATAGTCTGGCCTCACTGAAAACAAGAACCGCCCCTCCACGAAAGGGGGGGCAAACACAGGGGAGGATACCTGATGGACCGCCGTTCCTTTTTGACCAAGGCCGCACTGGGTGGGGCGACCGCCGCTGCGGCATCGACGCTGGCCGCGCCGATGTATGCGCAGGGCAACCGCACGCTGACGCTTGTCACCACCTGGGGCCGCGGCCTTGCGGGGGTGCATGACGCCGCACAGCGTGCCGCCGACACGATCACCGCCATGACCGATGGCCAGCTGACCGTCGACCTGAAGGCCGCCGGCGAACTGGTTGGCGCGTTCGAGGTGTTCGACGCCGTGACCGCGGGTCAGGCCGACATGTATCACGGTGCAGACTACTATTTCGTGGGCCAGCATCCTGGTTATGCCTTCTTCACCTCGGTGCCGATGGGCATGACCGCGCAGGAACTGGCCAACTGGTACTACCACGGCGGCGGGATGGAGCTGCACGACGAGCTTGGCCAGATCTTCGGCCTGAAATCGTTCCTGGGCGGCAACACCGGCGCGCAGGCCGGCGGCTGGTTCCGCAACGAAATCAAGGGCCCCGAAGATTTCAACGGGCTGAAGTTCCGTATGCCCGGCCTTGGCGGCAAGGCGTTGGGCAAGCTGGGCGCCTCGGTGCAGAACCTGCCGGGCGGCGAGGTGTATCAGGCGCTGGCCTCGGGTGCGATCGACGGCACCGAATGGATCGGCCCCTGGGCCGACGAGAAGGCGGGCTTCCAGGAAATCACCAAGTTCTACTACACCGCCGGCTTCCATGAGCCGGGCGCGGGTCTGTCGCTGGCGATGAACCGGGGCGTCTATGACAGCCTGACCCCGGCGCAGCAGAAGATCTACGAGATCGCCGCCGGCGAAGCGCATCAATGGAACCTGTCGCAATTCCTGGCCAACAACTCTGCCGCGCTGTCGCGCCTGCAGGCCGCGGGCGTCAAGACGCTGAAGTTCCCGGAAACGGTGTGGGATGCCTTCGCCAAGGCCGCTCAGGAAACCCATGACGAAAACCTGGGTGACGAGCTCTACAAGAAGATCTACGACAGCTACATGGCCTCGATGAATTCCTCGGCTGCCTGGCTGAAGCTGTCGGATGGTGACTACACCGATCAGCGCACCCGCACGCAGAAGATGTAATTCCCTGACAGGGAGTGCGATCGTCCCCGGCCCGCTCATGGGCCGGGGATGTGTTGTCGCATCCGCCGGGAACGGATGCGCCACCGAGGGGGGACACGATGCTTGAGGGCATTTCCTGGTTTTTCCAGAACATCGCGATGGCCTTCGTCAACTTCGGTTATGCGGTGACGCATCCGTCAAGCTGGCTGAACTGGTCCGACAAGGAATCGCTGGGCCGGTTCATCTATTACGGCGCATCCGTGGAATTCTTCTTTGTCGTCTTCACCCTGTTTCTGGTGCTGACGCTGATCGGCATCCTGAAGCCGGCGGTGATGTGGGTCATGGTTCGGGGGCTGGAAGGGGTCGCCAACCTGGTGGGCCGGACCGTCGCCTGGGTGGGCCTGATCATGGTGCTGCAACAGATCATGATCATCTTCCTGCAGCGCATCTTCCGTGTCGCCTCGATCGAGATCGGGCCTTTCGCGCCTTTCGGCTATCCACTGATCCCTGGCCCGTCCTTCGCCAAGGACCTGTCGTGGTGGTCCGAGGAACTGAAGCTGTGGAACGCGATGATCGTCTGCCTTTGCGTCACCTACACCTTCGTGCAGGGCGGGCATGTGCGGGTGGACCTGCTTTATGCGAACGTGAAATTCCGCACCAAGAAGGTGATCGACATGTTCGGGGCGCTGTTCTTCATGATGACCGGGGCGGTGCTGACATGGCTGTTTGCCTGGTTCTTCCTGTGGCGCAGCCTGGTCACGCCCAAGGTGTCGGCCTCGGAAAGCCTGGAGATGATCCTGCGCAAGGCCAAGGTGATGAAGTGGAACGTGGAAACCATCGGCTTTTCGCCCAACGGGTTTGACGCCTATTTCCTGTTCAAGATCCTGATGGTGGCCTTTTGTGCGCTGGTCTTTCTTCATTCGATCGCCTTCTTCTGGCGGTCCTTCCTGGAATTCCGCGAAGGCGAGACGAGCGAAAACAAGTATCTGGACCGTGACGACCCGGGCGAGCAATCGACGGACGGTCTGGTCAGTACCCATTGAGCGGCAGGAGAACATAGATGCTGTTCGGACTTGACGGGGTCGAAGTCGGCCTGATCATTGTCTTCCTCTGCCTCTTCGGGGGCATCATCTCGGGCTTTCCGGTGGCCTTCGCCATCGGTGGCGCAGGGATCATCAGCTTCGGGATCATCGCCGCGCTGGACAGTTCGGGGATGCTGATCCATCAGGCGATCGACACCTCATCTACCGCCTATCAGGATCTGTTGCGGCAGGGTGTGCCGCTGATCGAGATCACCCATTTCCGATACCCTGACCTGCCATTGATCGACCAGCCCGTGTTCCCCGGCGGCTGGGAAATGGCGATGGACCGCAACCTTTCCTTCATCGTCAACCGGATGAACGAACGGGTCATCGCCGGCGCCTCGATCGAGACTCTGCTGGCGGTCTTGATGTTCGTGATGATGGGTATCGTTCTGGAACGTTCGAAGATCGCCAACGATCTGCTGACGACGATGGCGCGGGTCTTCGGCCCCCTGCCGGGGGGGCTTGCGGTTTCGGTGGTGGTCGTGGGCGCGTTCCTTGCCGCCTCGACCGGGATCGTGGGGGCGACCGTGGTGACGATGGGCCTTCTGTCCCTGCCCACGATGCTGCGGGCGGGCTACAGCCCGCAACTGGCCACCGGGGTCATCGCGGCCTCGGGCACGCTGGGGCAGATCATCCCGCCCTCGATCGTGATCGTGCTTCTGGGCACGATGGCGGGCGACCTTTATGCGGCCGGACAGGAGATCCGCGCGACCGCCGCGGGTTGTTCGGATGCGCTGACCTATCTGGGGCGCGCTGCCGTCGTCTCGGTGGGCACACTGTTCCAGGCGGCGATGCTGCCGGGCGTCATGCTGGCCGCGCTTTATGCGATCTATGCCTTCGGTTTTGCGATGCTGAACCCATCGAAGGCCCCCGCCGTCCAGTTCGAGGCCGGCAAGGGCGAGGTGATTACCCGCCGTGAAGGACTGTTGTGGTTTGCCGCGGTCCCGGCGCTGGTGATCGGCGGGGCGATCCTTCTGTCGCAGGCCAACCTGATCGGCGATCAGGACCTGACGGTGGACAGCTATTCCGATGCCGGGCAGACGGCGGAACTGCGCACGCGCGTCTCTGACCAGTGCAAGGCCAGCATGATCGAACTGCACGGGCAGGAGAAATGGGATCGTGCCGTCGCCCAGCAGGCCGAGATCGATGCCGCCGGGGGCGTGGCCCAGTCAAAGGCGCTGACGCCCGAAGAACTGGAAGCCGCCGCCGCCGAAAAGCTGGCAAGCCGAGCGCCGGTCGGCAGCGGGGTTGCGATCCTGTTCCTGATGCTCGCGCTGGTGCTGACTACGGCGCGCGGAGCGGGCCCGATGCAGGATCATCGCCCGCTGTGGATCGGCCTTGGCGGCGTGGCGCTTGCCCTTGTGGTCGATGCGCTTCTGATCTCGCCCCAGGCGACCCCCGGCACCACCTGGGTCCTCTTGGCGATCCCCTTCCTGCTCACTGCCTACGGCCTGCGTCATGCGGTGGGGATCCTGGCGCGCAACGATCTGATCCGGGTGGTCTTTCCGCCGCTGGTTCTGATCGTGGCGGTGCTGGGTTCGATCCTGGGGGGCATCACCAATCCAACGCCGGCGGCCGGTCTGGGGGCGGGCGGCGCGCTGCTTCTGGCCGCCTATCGCAAGCTGGCCGATCAGCACCGTTCGGGCCGGATGATCCTGATGACCGCCTTCGCCATCGTCATCATGTTGCTGGTGGGCGTCAACTTCGACCTGCGGGTCGGTGTCGGCGTCACCACGACCGAACAGTGGATCGCCTTCGGCGTCGCCATGATCGCCTACAGCTTTGCGATGTTCGGCTTCCTTTACGCCTGCTGGGTGCTGTTCCGGGCGCGGGTCCTGACGCCGGTGGTGCGCGAGACGACCAAGGTCACCTCGATGGTCTTTGCCATCCTGATCGGCAGCCAGATCCTGAACCTTGTGCTGATCTCGTTCGGCGGGGAACACTATATCCAGAGCTTCCTGCGCAGCTTTGACAGCGAGATCACGGCGTTCCTGATCGTGATGCTGGTGCTGTTCATCCTGGGCTTCGTGCTGGATTTCCTGGAAATCATCTACATCGTCGTGCCGATCGTGGGGCCGGTGATCTATGGCGGCACCTTCGATCCGTCGTGGGTGACGATCATGATCACGGTGAACCTGCAGACATCGTTCCTGACGCCGCCCTTCGGCTTTGCGCTGTTCTACCTGCGCGGCGTGGCACCGAAAGAGGTGCTGACCAGCCATATCTACAAGGGGATCATTCCCTTTGTTCTGATCCAGCTGGTTTCGCTTCTTATCCTCTACTTCGTGCCGGGGATCGTGACCATCGTGCCGAACCTGCTGGGCTAAGCCCGGGCGGACAGCGGAGAAACAAAAAGGCGCCCCAAGGGGCGCCTTTTTGGGTTGGGGGGGATGAGCGGACCCTCGTTTTTCTCCGTGGCTGCATTCCGAAGTCGCCAATGCGGGCATTCGATCGCGAAGCGCAAAGTGTCTGCAGGGGAACCCTTCTCTATTTCCTTTGCATTCGCGCGAGGGTTTTTTCAACGGTCGGTCCCAAAACCAACAGTGCTATAATGGTAATGAAGGGAGAGAAGATTAGCGTGAGAATGACCCAGCCAAGTGATGATCGACCTCGGTGGGCGGCCATTGAGGCTGGAAGCCAGATGTAGAGCACGAAGCCAAAGGCCAGCGCCAACAGCGCACCGACGCCCGCTGCCATCCCATCCATGTAAGCTAATCTCCATCACACCAACCTACTGAAAGCCTGCAGATCGGTTCTTGCCTTGTTCAAGAGCTGTGCGTGCGCCTGACGCTTCAAGCTTGACCGATTTGCTGCTTTGGGTTGTTCAGCCCTCTCACTTTGATGTGCTTGAACGGCAGATTTGAAGGTCGATTGATCGTCCGCGACGGGCCGAAAGCCACCCCTAAGGGTGTGCCCCCCCCCTCACATCCCGTTCTTCGCCAGCCACTCTTTCATCCAGGCGATCTCGCTTTCCTGGGCGGCGATGATCGCCTCGGCCAGCTTCCTGACCTCGGGGTCGGCGCCGTGTTCCAGAACGATGCGCGCCATGTCGACTGCGCCTTCATGATGCGGGATCATGCCCTTGATGAAATCCACATCGGCATTGCCGGTGAATTCGATGGCCATATCCTCGTGCATCTTCGCGTTCGCCTCCATGAAGGCCACGGTCGAGGCGGTTTCGTCGCCGGTCATGGTGTGGCCGGAATGGGCCGAATGGTCCATCGTCTGGGCAGCGGCGGCACCGGCAAGTCCAAGGCCGGCAATCAGGATCAGGGCAGGGCGTTTCATGACATCCTCTTTGTCTTGCAGATGGCGCATTTCGCGCTGTCTTTGGGACCAGATGCAAGTCAACAGACCGTGACGAACCGCGGGCTTGGGCCTGCCCCTTCACGCCCGGCGAGGGCTGTCCTAGTATGGCGCCATGCGCAACAGGAAGGACAGCATGGTTTCCTCTGTTTCCCGCCGGCCTGTCGTCGGCATCATCGGCAACATGAACCTTCTGAACGACAGCTACCCGGTTCACGCCGGGGGCACGATGAACTCGGAGGCGGTGGCACGGGTGGCGGGCTGCATGCCGGTCATCATTCCCTCGGACCCGCGATTCGTCTCTGTCGGGGAACTGCTGGAAATCTGCGACGGCTTTCTGCTGACCGGCGGACGGCCGAATGTGCACCCCGAGGAATACGGCGAGGCACCGACGCCTGCGCATGGCGATTTCGACCGGTGCCGCGATGCGATCACGCTGCCGCTGATCCGCGCCTGCGTGGACCGGGGCCAGCCCTTTCTGGGCATCTGCCGCGGGTTTCAGGAGGTGAACGTGGCGATGGGGGGCACGCTTTACCCCGAGATCCGCGACCTGCCGGGGCGAATGAACCACCGTATGCCGCCCGATGGCACGCTCGAGGAAAAATTCGCCCTGCGCCATCCCGTTCGGTTCACGCAAGGCGGCGTATTTCACCGCCTCATGGGGGCAGAGGAGGTGATGACGAACACGCTGCACGGGCAGGGTATCAACCGCCCCGGCGGGCGGATCGTGATCGACGGCACGGCGCCTGATGGCACGCCCGAGGCGATCTATGTCCGCGACGCGCCCGGCTTTACCCTATCGGTCCAGTGGCACCCGGAATGGAACGCCGTGGCCGACCCCGTTTCACGTCCGCTGTTTGCGGCCTTCGGCGATGCGGTGCGCGCCTGGGGCGCGGCGCGCTGACCTTCCGTCCGGGCCGTGCCGGTACCAGAGTGCGAGCGTTCGGAACCGCCATGACACAGGGCTGGATCCCCGACAGACGCACCGCGCCCGGATCGTCGCCAGGCATATTGACGGGCCATCCGACGGGGACGTGACCGGGGCCCATGTCCGGGTCTGGTAATCCGGGTCTGTCCGGCGGGAATTGTTCGCGCTAACCGACCTGATATGATCCCGCCGCACAAGCAGGGAATGACGACATGAAACGCTCACGGATCAATGCCATCATGGCCGACGCGGCCGATATGATCGCCCGGCACGGGTTCGTCCTGCCGCCCTTCGCCTGGTGGACGCCCGAGGAATTCCGTGACCGTGCCGGGCGCGACGCGGGCCAGATCGTTGCGTCGCGCTGCGGCTGGGACATCACCGATTACGGGCAGGGCCGGTTCGATCAGATGGGCCTCTTCCTGTTCACGCTCCGCAACGGATCGCTGGCCGACCTGCAACGCGGCGGCGGCATGTGCTATGCTGAAAAGCTGCTGATCTCGCGCCGCGACCAGCTTTCGCCGATGCACACCCATGTCATCAAGGCCGAGGATATCATCAACCGCGGCGGCGCCACGCTGGTGATCGAGCTTTACGGGTCCGACGATCAGGGCCGCTTTGCGCACGACCGGGGCGGGCGGGTGCGCTGCGACGGGATCGACCGTGCCTATGGTCCGGGGGAAAAGCTGCGCCTTGCGCCCGGGGAAAGCATCACGCTGATGCCCGGCGACTGGCACGCCTTCTGGGGCGAGGGCGGCGATGTGCTGATCGGCGAGGTATCGACCGTGAATGACGATCTGACCGACAACATCTTTGTCGAACCCATCGGCCGTTTCGCCGATGTGGAAGAGGATGAGGCGCCGACGCACCTGCTGGTCAGCGATTACGACCGCTGGCTGCCTGCCGCGGGCTGATCGCCCCGGCCATGGCCCGCAAATATCCGGCTGCCGAACCTTTGGCCGCTGAACCTTGGGCCGCTGAGATACCTGAAGAAAAAGGCCGCCCGGAGGGGCGGCCTTGTCTTTTCAGGTCACGCAGATCACCCCTGCGGACAAATTCCGTTGACCAGCGGGACGGCGCAGGTCGGTGCCGGGGCGGCGGGCGCGGGCTGGATCACCACCGGTGCCGGTGCGGGCGCTGCCGGGACCGTGACGGCGGGCGCCACAGGCTGCACCACCACCGGGGTCGGCGTCGTTGCGGCAGGGGCCGCGGGTGCGGGTGCCGCAGGCACGGCGACGGTGGGGGAGGCGGTCGTTGTCGTCCCGGTCGACGGCGTCGGAACCGCAGGGGCCGTGACCGCCGGGGTCGCGGTCACCGAGGGCGTGACGGCGGGTGCTACCGAAGGCGCGGGCGTCGACATCGGCCCGGTCGCCGCGGTCGGGATCGGTGCGGCCGCGCCGGTGTCGGGCGTCACCGCAGGTTGCGCCTTGGGCTTTGGTGTCGCCTTGGCCTTCACCGGTTGGGGCGGCGGCAGCTTCAGCCCGTTCGCCCGGCTTCCGTCATTGTTCAGAACGATCACCTTCGCGCCGTCCGGAACGCGTTCGTAAAGATCCATCACGTCCTGGTTGATCATGCGGAAGCAGCCCGACGATGCGCTGCGGCCGATCGACCACCAATCGGGCGTGCCATGGATGCGATAGCCGTAGTCGCGCCCGTTCGTCGTCAGGTAAAGCGCGCGCGCCCCCAGCGGGTTGGTCGGACCGCCCGGCTGGCCGTCCTTCCACTTTTCCAGCTTCGGGTCGCGGGCGATCATTTCCTTCGGCGGGGTCCAGGTGGGCCAGGGCTTGCGGCTTGAGACGATCGCCTCGCCGGCCCAGCCGAACCCGTCGCGTCCGACAGCGATGCCGTAGCGGATCGCGCGGCGGTTGTTCAGGATGTAATGCAGCGACTTTTCACCCGGATGGATGATGATCGTGCCCGGCGCCTCGGTGTTGGGGAAATCGACCTCCTGGCGCAGCATGTTCACCGGCACCTTTTCCACCGGAACCTGCGGGACGGCGAAGGTGCCGTCCTGCTTGGCGATGTAGTTGGCGGCGAATTGCAGCTGGGGCGGCGGCGGCGGATCCTCGGGCGCGACTTCCTTGGCCGGGGCATTTGACGACCCCGCCTGCATGGTGGGATCGACCACGCAACCCGACAGCAGCGCAAGTGCCGCCAGAGCCGTGGCAAGTTTCAGTCCTGTTCGCGTCATGAAATACCCCATACTTCCGGGGAATCATCCATGCGCCCCGCTCGCCGCTGGCAAACCTACCTTACGACCGGGAACAGGTCAAAGCGTCACAGGATGGTCCGCAGGTCCCAGAGTTCGGGGAAAAGCTGCACCTCCAGCATCCGCCGCAGATAGGCCACGCCCGAGGTGCCCCCGGTGCCGCGCTTGAAGCCGATCACCCGTTCGACGGCGGTGACGTGGTTGAACCGCCAGCGGCGGAAATAGTCTTCGAAATCAACCAGTTTCTCGGCCAGTTCATAGGCGGCCCAATGCGCCTGAGGATCACGGTAGACGCCTTCCCACATGGCGCGAACACCCGGATGGGCGACCCAGGTCTGGCGCAGGTCGCGGGTCAAAACCTCGTGAGGGACGGGCAATCCGGCGCGGTGAAGGTGGCGCAGCGCCTCGTCGTAAAGCGAGGGGCGGGCCAGTTCCGCCTCAAGCCGCGCGGCAAGGTCGGGCCGGTGGGCATGGGGGCGCAGCATCGCAAGGTTACGGTTTCCGACGGCGAATTCGATCAGCCGGTATTGCCAGGACTGGAAGCCGGACGACTGGCCAAGGTCGTCGCGGAAGGTCGAATAATCCGAGGGCGTCATCGTGCGCAGCACGTCCCAGGCATTGTTCAGCTGTTCGAAGATGCGCGCGATGCGCGACAGCATCTTGAACGCCTGCTGCGGGGTGTCCGCTGCAATCAGGCGCCGCGCCGCGTCAAGTTCATGCAGCGCCAGCTTCATCCACAGTTCCGAAGTCTGGTGCTGGATGATGAACAGCATCTCGTCATGGGCGGCGGTCAGCGGCCTTTGGGCGCCCAGAACGGCGTCGATCGCGAGATAGTCGCCATAGGACATGCGGCCGTCAAAGGCCATCTGCGCGCCGTCCGTGGCGGGGTCGAGTGGGGTGTTGGTCATGTGTCGCTCCGTTGATCTGCGTCCGGCCCCGTGGGGGCATTCTGGCGGGCGCGGATCAGCGGCGGCTGCGGATCGAGGAATTGCCCATCCGCCGCCAGAGGCAGGCCCAGGCCGACGGGCGGCAGAGCGGCGGCAGGTCGGGCAGGGGGGCGGGGGCACCGGCCATCAGCGCGCCCCCTGATCAAGCGCAAGGGACAGGTAATTGCGCATGTAGGCCACCCCGCCGTCCGAGACGAAGGGTTCCACCTTGTCCAGCACCCAACCCCGCTTCATCAGGAAGCTTTTGGAATAGGGCGTCGCGTGCACCGTAAGCCGGTTCATCCCTTCCGCCCGTGCCCGGTCCAGCAGCACGTCATAAAGTGCTGCAGCATGGCCCTTGCCCATGACCTCGGGCAGGACAAAAGCCATGTCCAGATGCCCCTCGCGCGTCAGCGTCATGAAGCCCGTGATCCGGCCGTCGGCTTCGGACACCCAGGCGAACTGGTCCAGCTTGCGGTCGGGCTTCGACAGGTCGGGCAGGGGGCTTGGCGCCCAGTCGGCCCGCTGAACCGCGTCATAGGCCCCGGCCGCGCCCTCGTGCACCGCACGATAGAACAGCGCCGCGCATTCCGCGCGATCCTCGGCGCGGTAGGGGCGGATGGCGATCATGTGACCTTGGCCCGCGCCTTGAACTCGGGCCGGTCCCACAGCCGTTCGGCCATGATCCGCGCCAGCACCGCCACGGCCCGATCCACGTCGCCCGCGTCGATGAACAGCGGGGTGAAACCAAAGCGGATGATGTCGGGCGCGCGGAAATCGCCCACCACGCCCTCGGCGATCAGGGCCTGCATGATGGCATAGCCCTCGGGGTGGCGAAAGCTGACCTGGCTGCCGCGCCGGTCATGGTCGCGCGGGGTGGCCAGCACCAGATCGGGGCAGGCGGCCTCGACCCCGGCGATGAACCGGTCGGTCAGGGCCAGCGAGGTGGCGCGCAGATCGGCCATCGCCACATGATCCCAGACATCGAGCGCGGCATCGAGCGCGGCCAGTTGCAGGATCGGCGGGGTTCCGACCCGCATCCGTTCGATCCCGCGGCCCGGACGATAATCAAGGTCGAAGGCAAAGGGCGCCTCGTGGCCGAGCCAGCCCGACAGCGCCGGGCGCACCAGATCGGCATGGCGCGGGGCGACATAGATGAAGGCCGGGCCGCCGGGGCCGGAATTGAGGTACTTGTAGGTGCATCCCACCGCGAAATCCGCCTTGCATCCTGCAAGGTCCACGGGCAGCGCGCCCGCCGAATGGGCCAGGTCCCAGATCGTCAGCGCACCCTTGGCATGGGCGCGTTCGGTGATCGCGGCCATGTCATGGCGGCGACCTGTGCGATAGTCCACCTCGGTGATCAGCGTCACCGCCACGGTTTCGTCGATCGCCTCCATAACCTCTTCGGGGGCGACGGTGCGCAGCGTGTAGCCGCGCCCGAGCGTGCGGCACAGGCCATCGGCCATGTAGAGATCGGACGGGAAATTGCCGGTGTCCGACAGGATCACCCGGCGTTCGGGGTTCATCTCCACCGCCGAGGCCAGCGCCTGATAGACCTTGATCGACAGCGTGTCGCCCATGATCACGCTGCCCGCTTCCGCGCCGATCAGGCGGGCGATGCGGTCGCCCACGCGGCGGGGCAGGTCCATCCATCCCGCCTTGTTCCACCCCGTGATCAGCATGTGGCCCCATTCCTGGGTCACCGCGTGGGCCACCCGGTCGGCCACGGCGCGAGGCAGGGGGCCAAGCGAGTTGCCGTCCAGATAGGTCATGCCAGCGGGCAGGTCGAACATGCGTTTCGTGGCGGAAAAATCGGTGGTCATCGTGGTCTCCTGGATCGCCGCCAGAGAACGGCATCGCCCGGGAAATTTCAAGTTTGAAATTTCTTCGCCCTCGCGGTTTTTCCGTTCTGCCCCTTGCGTCCCGCAGGCTCAGCGGCAAGATGTGCCAGCCTTTGGCGACGATGAGGACGGAAGATGAAGTTCCTGGATTGGCCGCCGGTCTGGACGGGCGGCTTTGTGGCGCTGACCTGGGCGCTGGATCAGCTGCTGCCCTGGGGGATGTTCGGCCCCGCGGGCCGCACGATCGGTGCGGTGCTGGTCGCGGTCGGGCTTTTCCTGATGGCGGGGGCGGCGGCGCAGATGGTCCTGGCGCGGACGACCTTCATTCCGCGGCGCGATCCCTCGGCGCTGGTCACGGGCGGGCTGTTCCGGTTCAGCCGGAACCCGATCTATCTGGGCGATGTCCTTGTGCTGGCGGGGGCGGTCCTGTGGTGGGACGTGCCATTGGCGGCGATGTTGGTGCTGCTCTTGATCCTTGTGATCCAGCACCGCTTCATCCTTGGTGAGGAGGCACGGTTGCGCGCCGCCTTTCCGCAGGATTACGCCCGATGGTCGGCCCGGACCCGGCGCTGGTTGTGACCTTTGGCGCTAACATCGGGACATAATTGCCGCAGGGCGGCAAAGGCAATTGAAATATTCTTGCGCGATGTTAACAGGGCGGGACGAACGCCGGAGCGCGGGGGCGGCTTCACGCCGGCCCGGCCTCAGACACGGGGGAGACAGACGTGAAGATCGGGGCACCGAAAGAGATTTTCGAGGGCGAGAACCGGGTCGCCATGACACCGGATTCGGCCACCCAGTTGCAGAAACTTGGCCATACCTGCGTGATCGAGTCCGGCGCGGGCGCGAAGGCGGGCTTTTCCGACGCGGCCTATCAGGCGGCTGGCGTCGAGGTGGTCAAGACCGCCAAGGCGCTGTTCGAGGCCGCCGATGTGGTGGTCAAGGTGCGCGGCCCGGAAGAGAAAGAGGCCAAGCTGCTGCGCGAGGGGCAGACGCTGATCTCGTTCTTCTGGCCGGCGCAGAACGAAAAGCTGCTTGAACTGTGCAAGTCGCGCGGCGCGACCGTCGTCGCTATGGACATGGTGCCGCGGATTTCCCGCGCGCAGAAGATGGACGCGCTGTCGTCGATGGCCAACATCGCTGGCTATCGCGCGGTTATCGAAGCCGGGAACAACTTCGGCCGGTTCTTCACCGGGCAGGTGACGGCGGCGGGCAAGATCCCGCCCGCAAAGGTCCTGGTCGTGGGCGCCGGTGTGGCCGGGCTTGCCGCCATCGGCACGAGCGTCAGCCTGGGCGCCATCACCTATGCCTTCGACGTCCGTCCCGAGGTGGCCGAACAGATCGAATCGATGGGCGCCGAGTTCGTCTTCCTTGAATTCGAGCAGACCCAGGATGGTGCCGCGACCGGCGGCTATGCCGCGCCCTCGTCGCCGGAGTTCCGGGAAAAGCAGCTGGCCAAGTTCCGCGAACTGGCCCCCGAGATGGACATCGTCATCACCACCGCCCTGATCCCCGGCCGGCCCGCGCCGAAGCTGTGGACCGAGGATATGGTGGGCATGATGAAGACCGGTTCGGTCATCGTCGACCTTGCGGCCGAACGCGGCGGCAACTGCGACCTGACGGTACCCGATCAGAAGATCGTCACCGACAACGGCGTGACGATCGTCGGCTACACCGACTTCCCCAGCCGGATGGCGGCGCAGGCCAGCACGCTTTATTCCACGAACATCAGGCACATGCTGACCGATCTTACACCTAAGAAGGACGGTGTGATCGACCACAACATGGAAGATGACGTGATCCGCGGCGCGACCGTGACCCATCAGGGCGCGATCACCTTCCCGCCGCCGCCGCCCAAGGTGCAGGCCATCGCGGCCGCCAAGCCGAAGGAAAAGCCGAAGGAACTCACGCCCGAGGAGCGTCGCGCACAGGAAGTGGCCGCCTTCAAGAAGCAGACGCGCGATCAGGTCGCGCTTCTGGCGGGGGGCGGGGCGCTGGTGCTGCTGGCGGGCCTTTTCGCCCCGGCCAGCTTCATGGCGCATTTCATCGTTTTCGTTCTGGCCTGTTTCGTCGGCTTCCAGGTGATCTGGAACGTCAGCCATTCCCTGCACACGCCGCTGATGGCGATCACGAACGCGATCTCGTCGATCATCATCCTGGGGGCATTGATGCAGATCGGCTCGGGCAACTGGCTGGTCATCATCCTGGCCGCCCTGTCGGTCTTCATGGCCGGGATCAACATCTTCGGTGGCTTCCTGGTCACCCGGCGCATGCTCGCCATGTTCCAGAAGTCGTAAGGGAGCGCGCGTCATGGAATACGGATTCACCACTGCCGCCTATGTCGTCGCGGGCGTTCTGTTCATCCTGTCCCTGGGCGGCCTTTCGGGCCAAGAAAGCGCCAAGCGCGCCGTCTGGTATGGCATCGTCGGCATGGCCCTTGCCGTGGCGGCGACGCTGATCGGCCCGGGCCTGGGCAACTGGTGGCTGTCGGTCCTGCTGATCGCCGCCGGCGGCGCCATCGGCTGGATCGTCGCCACCCGCGTCCAGATGACCGAGATGCCGCAGCTTGTTGCGGCGATGCACAGCCTCGTCGGCCTTGCCGCCGTCTTCATCGGCTTCAACGCGGAAATCGAGATGGTGCGCATCGCGGCCCTTCAGGCCGCGGGCGATGCCGATGCGATCCAGGCGTTGTCTGGCTTTGCCGCCAAGGTCGCTGCAAAATCCGGGGCCGAGATCGGCATCCTGAAGATCGAGGTCTTCCTGGGCGTCTTCATTGGTGCCGTCACCTTCACCGGTTCGGTCATCGCCTATGGCAAGCTGGCGGGCAAGGTGGACGGCAAGGCTAAGAAACTGCCGGGCGGCCACGCGCTGAACGCGGGCGCGGCGATCCTGTCGGTTGTCCTGCTGGTGATGTACATGCAGGGCGCGGGTTCGTGGACGCTGATCCTGATGACGCTGGCGGCCTTCTTCATCGGCTATCACCTGATCATGGGGATCGGCGGCGCCGACATGCCGGTCGTGGTGTCGATGCTGAACAGCTATTCCGGCTGGGCCGCGGCAGCGATCGGTTTCTCGCTGTCCAATGACCTTCTGATCGTGGTCGGCGCGCTGGTGGGGTCGTCCGGTGCGATCCTGTCCTACATCATGTGCAAGGCGATGAACCGCAGCTTCATCAGCGTGATCCTCGGGGGCTTCGGCAACACGGGCGGGCCGCAGATGGAGGTGACGGGGGAACAGATCGCGATCGACGCCGAAGGTGTCGCCGCCGCGCTGAACGATGCCGACAGTGTCATCATCATCCCCGGCTATGGCATGGCCGTGGCGCAGGCGCAGCAATCGGTTTCCGAACTGACCCGCAAGCTGCGCGCCAAGGGCAAGAACGTGCGTTTCGCCATCCACCCGGTGGCGGGCCGTCTGCCGGGCCATATGAACGTGCTTCTGGCCGAGGCGAAGGTGCCCTATGACATCGTGCTTGAGATGGACGAGATCAACGAGGACTTCCCCGAAACCGACGTGGCCATCGTCATCGGCTCGAACGACATCGTGAACCCGGCCGCACAGGAAGACCCCAACAGCCCCATCGCCGGGATGCCGGTGCTGGAATGCTGGAAGGCGAAACAGGTCTTCGTGTCGAAGCGCGGCCAGGGCACGGGCTATTCCGGCATCGAGAACCCGCTGTTCTACAAGGAAAACACGCGGATGTTCTATGGCGACGCGAAGAAGTCGATCGACGCGCTGCTGCCGATGATCGACTGATCGGCTGCGCAATCGGAAGAAAAGACGGGAACCCCGGACCGCAAGGCCGGGGTTCCCCCGTTTCAGGCGCCCCGTTTCAGGCCCTCGCGGTGGCGTGGACGACGGCTGATCGTGCAAGGCTGCAACAGTTTTGTTGCATACCCTGGGATGCCGGGCTTTGCGCTTCAAAGGACGGGGGGCCTGACCCATCAAGAAGCCAGCCGAACGGAAATCCGCGACCATGCCCCAGATGAACGACCATCCCCAGCGTTATGCGGTTGTGAACGAACTGCACGCCCGGCCCTTCCCGTCGCTGAAGGTGCCGTCGCACGCGGTCTATGTGGCGTTCAAGGAACCGGTGGATGCCGCGAACCGCGACCGGGGGCGGGACCGCGCCCATCTGCTGGACCTGCTTGATCGCAACGGGGCGGGGCATCCGCAGCCCGAGGCCACCCATTTTTCCGATCGCGTGGGCCGGTACGAGCTGAAATGGGAAAGCCACACCGAATTCGTGACCTATTCGGCCTTCGGGGCCGGGAATTCCGCGCGCCCCTTCGATCCGGCCGAGGCCGAGGTCTTTCCCGCCGACTGGGTCCGTGTCGCGCCGGGCAAGCGGCTCTGTTCGCTGCTGATCCGGATCGAGGAGATGCCCGAAGACGAAGCCGAGGTCCTGCGCAAGCTTGAGGAATGGTTCGTGCCCGAAAGCCTGGCGGCCAGCCGGGTCGTCGATGGCGCGGCGATCGTCGCGGGCGATTTCCGGATCGATCCGGCGGGCCACATGCGCTTTGCCGTCTTCGTGCGCCCCGGAACCGGCGAACGGCGGGTAGGCCGCATCGTACAGCGCCTGTGCGAGATCGAAACCTACCGGTCGATGTCGATGCTGGGGCTGATGCGGGCGCGGCACCTGACAGGGCGGCTCAATGCGCTTGACCCCCGCCTTTCGGCACTTGTGACGGCCCTCGATGCGCCCGAAAGGTCGGCCGAGGCGGTGCTGCACGAACTGCTGACCATCTCGGCCGAACTGGAAAGCCTTGCGGTGCAATTCTCGTTCCGCTTCGGCGCGACGGCGGCCTATGAGGCCATCGTCAACCAGCGGATCGAAGTCTTGCGCGAGCTGCGCATCAACGGCCGGCAGACATTCGGCGAATTCATGATGCGCCGCTATGACCCGGCCATGCGCACCGTGAAATCGGCCGAGGCACGGCTGGCGCAGATGGGGGAAAGGGCCGCGCGGGTGGCGGAACTCCTGCGCACGCGGGTCGATGTGGACCGGTCGGCGCAGAACCAGAAACTGCTGGAAAGCATGGACCGCCGGGCGGATCTGCAACTGCGGCTGCAACACACGGTCGAAGGGCTTTCGGTCGTGGCGATCAGCTATTACGCGGTGAGCCTTGCAGGCTACCTGCTTTATCCCCTGGCCGAGGTTTTGGGCCTGTCCAAGGGCGCGCTGACTGCGCTGGCCACGCCGGTGGTCATTCTGCTGGTATGGCTTCTGGTGCGGCGCGTCCGGCAGAAGATGCACTGAGCGCGCGGGTCGTGGCCCAGGCCCCGGCGATGATCGCGGCCAACGCAAGTGCTGCGGCGGTCGAAAGGGTGGACACTCCGGAAAGCCCGGCGCCCAGGGTGCAGCCCCCGGCCATGACACCGCCCACCCCCATCAGAACCGCGCCAAGCCCGTAGCGCAGCGTCTGGCGCGGGCTGTCGAAGCCCTGCAGGCGCGTCCGCCCGCCAAGGGCCGCGGCAACTCCGGCGCCGATCAGGGTGCCCAGGACCAGCCCGGTTCCGAAGGCGGGTGAAACCGCCGTCGCGGCGATCATCCAGAACAGCGTGTCGGCAAGCGGGGCGGTGAAGCTCAGCGCCTCGACCGGGATCGGGTCGAATTCGTCCGCCAGAAGCAGGCCGGTGCCAAGCCAGGCGAGCGGCACCAGAAGGCCGATCGCCGCGCCCGATGCCAGTCCGCCCGCAGAGGGCCGCAGGCGCAGCGCGAAAAGAACCAGCGCCAAGGGCAGGATCACCCAGAGGCCGGGCAGGGCGGACAGTGCGGGCAGGGGCAGGGTGACACCTTCCAGCGCCACGCGCAGCGGCGCGAGGATGCCCTTCATCGTCGCATGGGCGGCGATGGCAAGACCGCCGATCACCATGACTGCGCGCAGATTGCCGCCGGCGGCAAGCACCGTCAGACGGGCGGCGCACCCGCGCGCAAGGACCATGCCCGCGCCGAACATCAGCCCGCCCACGAGGATCGAAACCACCGGCACGTCGGCCCTGAGGAACCGGTGTTCCGACAGGTCGATCAGCCCCGCGGCCTGCGCGGCCCCGGTACCTGCGATGGCGACGGCCAGCGCGACCATCCATTGCGCGGCGGCAGGCGCCCGTTCGCCCGCCTCGCCCGCCACCGCCCGGCGCAGGCAGAACCGGCTGACCTCGGCCAGCGCCCCGAAGGCCAGGCCAAGGGCAAGGCCCAGCCAGAGGCTGGCCGCCTGCGGCGGGATGGACAGACCGAGCGCTTCATACATGGCGCGGCTCCGTTGCAAAGTGGAATTTCCGTCCATCTGCGTGCGGAAAACCGGATTGGCAAGCCTTCTGCGTGGCCACGCGGGTCGGGAATGTGGAACATTGTTCCGGAAAACGCGAAGGGCAGGCACATCCGCCCGCCCTTGCCCCCGTGCCTGGTGCAATATTCGCGGCGCCTCGCCGGTGGCGGGACGCCCGTCCTTATTTCGCCTCAGCGGCCGCGGATGCGCGGGTCAAGCGCGTCGCGCAACCCGTCGCCCACATAGTTGACCGACAGCACCGTGAGCGAGATCGCGATGCCCGGCCAGATCACGCGCGCGGGGTATTGCTGGATGTATTCCACCCCGTCGAACAACAGCCGCCCCCAGGTCGGAAAGTCCGGCGGAAAGCCGAGGCCAAGGAAGGACAGCGCGGATTCGGTGATGATCGCGCTGGCGATGCCAAGCGTCGCCGCCACCATGATCGGTGACATCACGTTGGGCAGGATGTGCCGCAGGATCATCCGGCGCGAGGGCGTGCCGATCGACCGCGCTGCCAGCACGAATTCGCGTTCCTTCAGCGCCAGCACCTCGCCCCGCACGATCCGCGCGGCCTGCATCCAGCTGGTGACGCCGATCGCGAAGACGATCAGCAGGAATGTCCCCGTCTCGGGGCCGAGGCTGCGCGACAGCGGATCGCGGAACAGCATCACCATGACCAGAAGCAAGGGCAGCAGGGGCAGGGCCAGGAACAGGTCGGTCAGGCGCATCAGCGGCCCGTCCAGCCGCTTGAAATAGCCCGCCATCACGCCCACGGTCGTGCCGAGCGTGATCGAAATCAGCATCGCCACCAGCCCGACCGAGATCGACACCTGCCCGCCCTTCATCATCCGGGCCAGCATGTCGCGGCCCAGCTGATCGGTGCCCAGGGGAAACTGCAGGCTCGGCGGCTTGTTCCGGGTCTTGATCATCTCGGCCGCGTTCGGGTTGATGAAGGTGGGGTCCTTCGTCCAGATGAGCGGCCCGACAAAGACGAACAGGATCAGCGAGACAAAGACCGCCAGCCCGATCAGCGCGCCCTTGTGGCTGCGGAACTGCGCCCAGACATCGGCCCACTGGCTGCGGGGTTTTTCGATCGCCAGATCAGTCATAGCGGATCCTCGGGTCAAGAATGCCGTACAGGATGTCGGCGATCAGGTTGAAGAGCACGATCAGCACGGCGAAGATGAAGGTCAACGTCTGCACCATCGGCAGGTCCGATCCCTGGATGGCGCCGATCAGAAGCGCGCCAAGGCCGTTCACCCGGAACACCTGTTCGGTGATGATGGCGCCGCCGAAGATGGTGGGAATCCCAAGCGCGATCACCGTGATCACCGGGATCATCGAGTTGCGCAGCACGTGTTTCAGCACGACCACGCGTTCCGACATGCCCTTGGCGCGGGCGGTGCGGACATAGTCCTGGCCAAGGTTCTCCAGCATCGAGGACCGCATGTAGCGGCTGATCGTGGCGGCGTTGTAGAGCGCCAGCACCATGACCGGCATGGCCATCTGCCGCACCTGCGCCAGGAAGCTGTCCCAGTCGGTGACCTTCAGCGAGGTGTCATAGATCGACGGGAACCATTGCAGTTCGACCGCGAAGATCAGGATCAGCACAAGGCCGGTGAAGAAGGTCGGCACCGAAAAGCCGATCATGGCGATGAAGGTGCCCAGCTGGTCGAACCAGGAATACTGGCGATAGGCCGAATAGATGCCGATCGGCAGCGCGATCAGCACCCCCAGCACATAGGCCGAGCCGATCACCGTCAGGGTCTGGGGCATGCGTTCGACGATGATATCGAAGACCGGGCTGCGCGACTGCCAGGACAGGATGCGCTGCTGGCCCTCGGCGAAGGCCGTGCCGAAGGTGGAATCGATCAGCACCAGCGGTTCGACGACGAAGAACTGCTTCAGCCACAGCAGGTAACGGACATGGACGGGTTCGTTCACGCCCATCGATTCAAGGATCTTCATCCTGACTTCGGGCGGCACCGTCAGCGGGATCTGGCTGGCTGGCGAGCCGGGGGCCAGATCGACCAGAAGGAAGATCACGAGACTGATGAACAGAAGCGTCGGGATGGCCAGCAGCAGCCGACGGATCGTGTAGGTGAGCATGGGCGATGCCTCGGTTCAACGGTCTTGGGGTCACCGGGAAAGGAGGGGCGCCCCCGGAGTTCGTGATGAACTCCGTCCGGGGCGCCCCGATGTGTCAGCTTACTTGATGCGATACCAGTCGGAAGCGTTCCACAGTTCGCTGTCCCACACGTTCAGGACGATCCCGCCCAGAGTGTTGGAATGGGCCGACAGGCGGCCACGGTCCACCAGGGGCACGACGGTATAGCTTTCCTTGGTCAGCATGTCGTTCAGCTTCTTGATGATCTCGGCCCGCTTTTCGGTCTCGCGGGTCTTCAGCAGGTCGCCGACGAGCGCGTCATAGGCCGGATCACAGAAGCGGTTGATGTTCTCGCCCTGCCACTGGGTTTCCGGACGCGGAGCCTTTTCGCAGGTGTACTGCGCGACATAGGGTTCCGGGTCGGTGCCGTCGAAGTTGTTGGCGTACATCTCGACGTCGGCATAGAACTTCTGGAAGGTGTCGGGCGAACCCGGATCCCCGCCGAAGTAGACGCCCGCGTCGATCGACTTCAGTTCGACCTCGACGCCCAGTTCGTTCCACCAGCCCTTGATCAGCGCCTGGAAGTCCTGACGCACCGGGTTGACTGAGGTCTGATAGAGGATCGACAGTTTCTTGCCGTCCTTGTCGCGCACGCCGTCGCCGTCGCTGTCGGTCCAGCCGGCTTCTTCCAGCAGCGCCTTGGCGCCTTCCATGTCCTGGGTCAGGCAGTCGGTGTTGTCGCTGGCATAGATCGCCGGCGCGGGCACCAGGTTGCAGGTCGCGCGGCCGGCTTCGCCGTAACCCACTTCGACCAGGAGGTTACGGTCGATCGCCATCGACAGCGCCTTGCGAACGCGCATGTCCGACAGGAACGGATGCGGATGCTTGGCGGTCGAACGCTCGCCTTCCGGCAGGTCGGGCGAGGGATCGGTCATGTTCATCTCGATCCGTTCGACCAGCGTGCCGAAGGCGGAAACGAAAGTGCCCTTGCCGCCGGCCTTCATCTGGGCCTGAAGCTCTGGGTTGATCTGGGTGTTCCAGGCATAATCGAATTCGCCCGTTTCCATGACAGCGCGCGCCGCACCGGCCGCGTCGCCGCCGCCCTTGACCGTCATCGTGGCGAAGGCCGGCTTGGCCGGATCGCGGTAGTTCGGGTTGGCTTCCAGTTCGACCACGTCATTGACCTTGAAGTCGGTGACGCGGAAGGGGCCGGTGCCGTGCGGCTTGGTGTTGGCCTCGGTGCAGGTCGGGGCGGCCGCGCCCAGGCAGTTGGCGAACTGCGCCTTCTGCAGGACCGGCGAGGTCGCGCCCACGAAGGCGGTGAATGGGTTGTACTTCGGCGCGCTGAAATTGACCTTCACGGTCAGGTCGTCGATCTTCTCGACCGAGGCGACGCCCTCGTAACGCGCGGCCTGCGCGCAGCCGCCTTCGGGATGCATGCAGTATTCGGCGGTGAAGACCACGTCATCGGCGGTGAAGGGGGTGCCGTCCGACCACAGGATGCCCGGCTTCAGCTTCCAGGTGATCGAGGTGTAGTCCTCGGCGATCTGCCCGTTCTCGACCGACGGCAGGCCATCGGCCAGACGCGGGAAGACGTTGCCGTCCTGGTCGAAGCCCGCGAGCGGTTCCAGAACCAGCGAGCCGACTTCCACGTCCTTGGTGCCCGAGGACAGATAGGCGTTCATGATCGAAACGGCCTGCGAATACAGCACCTTGACGTTGCCGTCGGCGCCGCGCTCGGCCATTGCCGCGGGCGCGAAGGCAAACGCGCATGCGGCGCCCAGAAGGGCTGTTCTCATCTTCATTGCATCACTCCTTGTTGGTTGTGCTCTTTGGCCTCGGATTGTCCGGTTGGCCCGGCGCTCTCGGAATACAGGTGGCAGGCGACGTGGCGGCCCGGTTCGACCTCGCGCAGCACGGGCTTTTCCACCCGGCAGCGATCAAAGACCTTGGGGCAGCGCGTGCAGAAGTTGCAACCCTTCGGCGGGTTGGCGGGCGAGGGCACGTCGCCCTTGAGGATGATCCGCTCTTTCCGGGCCGCCCGGCTGGGATCGGGTTCCGGCACGGCGGACAGAAGCGCCTCGGCATAGGGGTGCAGGGGCCGCGCATAAAGCGCATCGCGCGGGGAAAGTTCGGCGATCCGGCCCAGGTACATCACGGCGACCCGGTCAGCGATGTGCTTGACCATCGACAGGTCGTGGCTGATGAACAGGTAGGTCAGGCCGAACTTTTCCTGAAGGTCCTCCAGCAGGTTGACGACCTGCGCCTGGATCGACACGTCAAGCGCCGCGATCGGTTCGTCGCAGACGATGAACTTGGGGTTCAACGCCAGCGCGCGGGCGATCCCGATCCGCTGCCGCTGCCCGCCCGAGAATTCGTGCGGATAGCGGTTGGCGAAGCGGCGGTTGAGCCCGACCGCATCCATCAGTTCGTAGATGCGGGCCAGCTTCTTGTCGGCGTTCCAGTTGGTGTGTTCGTTCAACGGCTCGCCGATGATGTCGGCCAGCGTCATCCGGGGGTTCAGGCTCGCCTGCGGGTCCTGGAACACCATCTGCATCGTCGGCCGCTTCCGGCGAAGCGCCTCGGCATCCAGATGGGCCACATCGACACCGTCGATCACGACCTTGCCGGCGGTGGGTTCGTAAAGCCTGAGCAGCGCGCGCCCCACGGTGGACTTGCCGCAGCCCGATTCCCCCACGAGGCCCAGGGTTTCGCCTTCCATCAGGGTGAAGGACACGTCATCGACCGCCTTCACGTCGCCGGTGTGGCGCCGGAAAAGACCCGTGAAGACGGGGAAATACATCTTCAGCCCCTCGACCTGCACAAGCGGCTTGCCCTTCGTGGCGGGGCCGGGGGTGGTGTCGTCACGCATCCGCGCCCTCCGGGTTCCAGTGGCAGGCCACGTCATGTCCGCGCCCAAGGGGCTGGCCGTCGATCGGGCGGCGCAGCGGGTTTTCCCGTTCGCATCGGTCAAAAGCATGGGCGCAGCGGGCGCGGAACGGGCAGGCGGAGGGTTCGGCCGTCAGGATCGGCGGCTGGCCCTCGATGATCTGCAACCGTTCGTCGCGTTCGTCGCCCAGCTTGGGAATCGTCTTCAGCAGCGCGCGGGTATAGGGGTGGTGCGGGTTGCCGAACAGTTCGCGCACGGGCGCCTGTTCGACGATCTGGCCGCCATACATCACCATCACCCTGTCGGCGATTTCGGCGATCACGCCAAGGTCATGGGTGATCCAGATGATCGCCATGCCAAGCTTGCGGCGCAATTCGTGAACCAGTTCAAGGATCTGCGCCTGGATCGTCACGTCAAGCGCGGTGGTGGGTTCGTCGGCGATCAGCACCTCGGGGTCGCAGGCCAGCGCGATGGCGATCATCACGCGTTGCCGCATGCCGCCGGAAAACTGGTGCGGATAGGATTTCAGTCGCTTGCGCGCATCCGGGATGCCGACGAGTTCCAGCAGTTCGGTCGCGCGATCCTCGGCGGCCTTGCCCTTCAGCCCCATGTGGCGCTTCAGCGGCTCCATGATCTGGTTGCCGACCGTGAAGACCGGGTTGAGGCTGGTCATCGGGTCCTGAAAGACAAAGCCGATCCGGGCGCCCCGGATGGCGCGCAGTTCTTCCGGCGTGGATTTCAGGATGTCGACGCCCTTCAGCAGAACCTCACCCGCCCGCACATCGGCAGGCGGCGAGGGCAGAAGCCCGATCAGCGACATCATGGTAACCGACTTGCCCGACCCGCTTTCGCCAACAACGCCCAGCAACTCGCCCGGGCGCAGGTGGAAGCTGACCGAATTGACCGCATGGACCTCTCCGCCACGTGTGCGGAAGACGGTCTTGAGCCCCTTGACGTCAAGGACGGCATCCGCCCCATCGGGCATTGGTTTCTCCCCATGTCTTTATTATTATTGGTTTTTATCCGTCACGGGTCGTTGCCCAGCCGGTTGTTTGCCCGAGTGTTAGACATTTTTCGGCCTATCGCAACACCGAAGTGGGGGCACATTCCGCAGCGTCAGGCTGGCAATGTGTCGGCCCGGCCCGGCGATCTGCCCAATATTGACATTGACCAGCCGGAAGAAGCAGCCTTTGCGCCGTCGGGCCACCGTGGTTCCGGCACTGCAACAGGACGGATTCCATGCCCGAAGACCTTTCCCCCCGCCAGATCCTTGATCGCCTGGTGGCCTTCCCCACGGTCAGCCGCGACAGCAATCTGCCGTTGATCGACTGGGTGGAAACCTATCTGGCGGGGTTCGGGGTGACATCGCACCGGGTCTGGCACGAAGACCGCCAGAAGGCCGCGCTTTATGCCAACGTGGGCCCGATGGTCGAGGGCGGCGTGATTCTGTCGGGCCATTCCGATGTGGTCCCCGTGGACGGGCAGGACTGGACCACAGACCCCTGGACCGTGACCGAACGGGACGGGCGGCTTTACGGGCGCGGGACCTGCGACATGAAGGGCTTCCTGGCGCTGTCTCTCGCTGCCGTGCCGCTGGCCTTGCGGGCGGGGGTCAAGCGGCCCTTGCAGATCGCGATTTCCTATGACGAGGAAGTCGGCTGCACGGGCGCGCCGCCGATGATCGCCGAAATGGCCCGGACCCTGCCGAAGGCGTCGGCCGTGGTCGTGGGGGAGCCGTCGATGATGCGGATGGTCAACGGCCACAAGGGCGGGTCGGGCTACCGCGTGCATGTGAAAGGGTTCGAGGTCCATTCCTCGCTTCTGCCCGAAGGGGTCAGCGCGATCATGGAGGCGGCGAAGTTCATCACCTGGCTCACCGAACAGAACGCGGCCAGCCAGGCCAAGGATCCGACGCCCGTCGCGGCCATGTTCCGCCCGCCCTTCACCACGCTTCATTCCGGCATGATCCAGGGCGGCACCGCCCATAACATCACCGCCGCCGATTGCAGTTTCGTCATGGAAAGCCGTGTCGTGCCAGGGGAATTCGTCGCCGACTGGAACGACCGGATCGAGGCAAAGGCCGCCGAACTGACGGCGGCCATGAAGGCGATCCGCCCCGAGGCGGGCTTTCACATGGAGCGGTTCTTCGACGTGCCGGCCCTTGAACCCGAACAGGACGGCGCCGCCGAGGCGCTGGTGCGCCGCCTGACGGGGGACAACGGCACCTCGGTCGTCAGTTACGGCACCGAAGCCGGGCAGTTCCAGGCCGAAGGCTATTCCACCGTGGTCTGCGGTCCCGGCGACATCGCGCAGGCGCATCAGCCCGACGAATACCTTGAGGTCGCGCAGTTCGAGGCGGGCTGGCGGTTCATGCAGGGGCTGGTGCGGGAACTTGCGGCATGATGGCCTTCCCGATTTCCGAGGCGACGCCCGTCCGCCATCCCGGCCCGCCGCCCGCCGCCTGTGACGTGGTGGTGATCGGCGGCGGCGTGATCGGGGTGATGACCGCCTGGCATCTGGCCGAACGCGGGCTGAAGGTCACGCTGTGCGAAAAGGGCCGGGTGGCGGGCGAACAATCCAGCCGGAACTGGGGCTGGGTGCGCCAGCAGGGCCGCGACCTGGACGAACTGCCGATCATGGTCGAATCCGTCCGGCAGTGGAAATCGCTGTCCCAGGAATTCGGCGAGGGGCTTGGATACCGGCAGGGCGGGGTGATGTATCTGGCCCGGACCGGGGCCGAGATGGCCGAATACGAGGATTGGCTGGCCAAGGCGCAGGGTCATGGGCTGGACACGCACATGATGACGGCGGGCGAGGTCGGCGCGCGTCTGAAGGGGGCGCAGGGCGGATGGGTCGGCGCGCTCTTCACGCCCTCGGACGGGCGGGCCGAACCCTGGGCCGCCGTGCCGATGCTGGCCCAAGGGGCGCTGCGGCGGGGCGCGGTCATCGTCGAGAACTGCGCGGTGCGCGCGCTGGATCTGGCGGCGGGCAAGGTCGCGGGCGTCATCACCGAACAGGGTCGGATCGCCTGCGATCAGGTGGTGGTGGCCGGCGGCGCGTGGTCGTCCCTGTTCCTGCGCGCGCATGGCGTGGCGATCCCGCAGCTTTCGGTCCTGGCCTCGGTCGCGGCGACCGAACCTATGCCCGAGGTCTTTCCCGGCAATGCGGCCGACAGCGAATTTGCGTTCCGGCGGCGCGAGGATGGCGGCTATTCCCTTGCGCCCGGGGCCGAACATGACTTTTTCATCGGGCCGGATGCCTTTCGCAACTTCGCCGCCTATCTGCCTGTGCTTAAAAAAGATTTCCGTTCCACCCATTTTCGCCCGATGGCCCCGCGCCACTATCCCGACGCCTGGGGCACGGCGCGCCGCTGGTCGGCGGACCGTCCGGGACCGTTCGAGGCGATCCGCGTTCTGAACCCGCGCCCGAACATGGCCACCCTTGGCCGCGTGCAAGAGGCCTTCGCCCGCGCCTTCCCCGCGCTTGGACGGCCGAAGCTGCGGGCGGCCTGGGCGGGGATGATCGACACGATGCCCGATGTCGTGCCGGTGATCGACCGCGCCTCGGCGATCCCCGGTCTTGTCATCGCAACGGGGATGAGCGGTCACGGTTTCGGCATCGGCCCCGGCATGGGGCGCGTCGTGGCCGATCTGGTGGCGGGGCAGGCCATCGGACATGACATCAGCCGCTTTCGCCTGTCGCGCTTTACCGACGGGTCAAAAATCGCCCCCGGCCCGTCGCTCTGACCCTTGCAGGCGCCGGGCGATTGGCGCAGGCTTTCGCCATGCCGGCGCCCCGGACATCCGAAGGGCGCCCGAACCCATCAGGAGAGGATGACGATGCCCGTCAAGAACCGTTTCGCCGAATTGCTGCCGGAACTGACCGCGATCCGACGCGATTTCCACGAACACCCCGAGCTTCTGTTCGACGTTCACCGCACTGCCGGACGGGTCGCACAGCTGTTGCGCGATTACGGCTGCGATGAGGTGGTCGAGGGCATCGGCCGCACCGGCGTGGTGGGGGTGATTAACGGCAAGACCGACACGGCGGGCCGGGTGATCGGCCTGCGCGCCGACATGGACGCGCTGCCGATCAAGGAACAGACCGGCCTTGACTACGCCTCGAAAACGCCGGGCAAGATGCATGCCTGCGGCCATGACGGGCATACGACGATGCTTCTGGGCGCGGCCAAATACCTGTGCGAAACCCGTAACTTCGACGGCAAGGCTGTGCTGATCTTCCAGCCCGCCGAAGAGGGCGGCGGCGGCGGGCGCGAAATGTGCGCCGATGGCATGATGGACCGCTGGGGCATCCAGGAGGTTTACGGGATGCACAACATGCCCGGCATCCCGGTTGGCCATTTCGCGATCCGCCCCGGCGCGATGATGGCGGCGGCCGACCAGTTTGAAATCACGCTGACCGGCAAGGGTGGCCATGCCGCGAAGCCGCATGAATGCATCGACACCACGGTCGTGTCGGCGCACGTGATCCTTGCGCTGCAGACCATCGCCTCGCGCGGGGTCGATCCGCTGAAACAGGTCGTTGTTTCGGTCTGCACGGTGGAAACCGACAGCCCGGCGCACAATGTCATCCCGCAGGTCGTCAAGATGAAGGGCACCGTGCGGACCATGGACCCGGCCGTTCAGGATTTCGTCGAGCGCCGGATTTCCGAGATCGTCGAGGGCACGGCGGCGGCCTTGGGCGCGAAGGGCGAAGTCGCCTATCAGCGCGGCTATCCCGTCACCGTCAACACGCCCGAAAACACCGAATTCGCGGCGAGGGTGGCGGCGGAGGTCTCTGGCCGGGTCGATACCGACACCGCGCCCCTGATGGGGGCCGAGGATTTCAGCTTCATGCTGAACGAACGTCCCGGCGCCTACATCTTCCTCGGCAACGGGGACACGGCGATGGTGCATCACCCTGCCTACAACTTCGACGACAACGCGATTCCCTTCGGGTCCAGCTGGTATGCGGGGATGGTGGAAACGCGGATGCCTGCGGCCTGACCGCGAAAGGGGGGCCATGCGCCCCCCTTCCTTTTTCAGTCATAGCGCAGCACGGTCGCCTTGCCGCGGAAGATGACATAGGCCAGCACCGTATAGGCCAGGATCACCGGCAGGACGAAGGCCGTGCCGATCAGGATGATGGTCAGGCTTTCGGGGCTGGCGGCCGCCTCGTAGATCGTCAGCCGTTCCGGCACGACATAGGGGTAAAAGCTGTAGGCCATGCCCGCGAATCCCAGGGTCATCAGGGTCGACGCGGCAGCGAAAGGAAACCAGGCGAACTGGTCGCCGCGCGTGGGCAGGTGGCGCAGCGCCACCCACAGAAGCCCGATCAGCAGTAGCGACATCGCCGGCAGCGGGGCCAGCAGCAGCGCCTCGGGAAAGGTGAACCAGCGCGCGAAGATGCGGTCGCTGACCAGCGGCGTTGCCACTGACACCGCGCCAAGGCCCAGGATCATCCCCCAGATGCCGCCGCGCGCCCAGTCCACCGCCTTGCGCTGCAACGCGCCTTCGGCCTTCAGGATGATCCATGTCGCCCCGATGAAGCTGTAGCCCACCGTCAGCGCCGCCGCCGTCAGCAGCGCGAAGGCCAGATTGCCCGGCGTCCAATCAAGGCCCATGATGTATAGCCCCAGCATGAAGCCCTGCGACATGGCCGTCATCAGGCTTCCGGCAAAGAAGGT
This sequence comes from Aliigemmobacter aestuarii, assembly GCF_004799285.1. Taxonomy (GTDB): domain Bacteria; phylum Pseudomonadota; class Alphaproteobacteria; order Rhodobacterales; family Rhodobacteraceae; genus Aliigemmobacter; species Aliigemmobacter aestuarii. The sequence goes on from NZ_SSND01000003.1 coordinate 86,331, forward strand.
GCGGTCCCAGATCGGCTTTTGTGCGACCGGTGCCTTGGCGCGGAATTCAAAGGCCACGCCGCGCAGGATGAGGCCCACCAGCATGACCGCGACCGGAAGGTAAAGTGCGGTCAGGATCGCGCCATGGGCCGCCGGAAAGGCCACCAGCAACAGCCCCACTGCCAGGACCAGCCAGGTTTCGTTCGCATCCCAGAACGGCCCGATCGAGCCGATCATGCGGTCCCGTTCGTCGGGCGTCGCCAGCGGCAACAGAAGCCCCACGCCAAGGTCGAACCCGTCGAGGATGACGTACAGCAGGATCGCGGCCCCCATCAGGGCGGCGAAGATCACGGGCAGGGTGGTTGCATCAAGCGGGATCATCGGCCTACTCCGCAGGCACGGCGCGGGCGAGCCCCGAGGGCGGAACCGCCTGCAAAGACGGATCGCCGGCCGTGGCCTTGCGCGCAAGGTGGATCAGGACGCCGACATAGGCCGCCAGCAGGACGGAATAGACGGCAAGGTAGGCCACGAGCGTCGACAGGACCATCGCCGGGGGCACATCGGCCACCGCGGCCTCGGTCGTCAGGACGCCGGTGACAAGCCAGGGCTGGCGGCCGATCTCGGTCACATACCAGCCTGCAAGCGTCGCGCCCCAGCCCGAAAAGGTCATCGTCGCCGTGGCCCACAAGAGGGGCCGGGGCAGGGCATCCGCCCCGCCGCGCCGCCGGATCAGCCAGACCCCTGCCCAGGACAGCACCAGCATCGCCATGCCCAGGCCCACCATCACCCGGAAGGCCCAGAAGACCGGCGCCACCGGCGGGTGCAGGGGCGTTCCGTCCTCGGCCAGGTAATCGTTCAGGCCCGGCACCACGCCATCGGGATCGTGCTTTAGGATCAGGCTCGCGCCGTTCGGGATGGCCAGTTCCGCGCGGTTGGTCCGCGCCTCTTCATCCGGCAGGGCAAACAGCAGCAGCGGCACGTTCGGCCCGGTTTCCCAGTTGCCTTCCATCGCGGCCACCTTGGCGGGCTGGTGTTCCAGCGTGTTCAGCCCGTGCAGGTCGCCCATCAGGATCTGCAGCGGGATCAGGACGGCCCCCAGCGTCAGGCCAAGGCGCAATTGCAGCGCGCTGCCCGCCTGCCGGTCGCCGATCAGGCGGCGGAAGGCCGCCACGCCCGCGATCAGGAAGGCCACCGTCAACCCCGAGGCCAGCAGCACATGGCCCAGCCGGTAAGGCATTGAAGGGTTGAAGATGATCGCCCACCAGTCGGTCGCATGCACGACGCCGTCGCGCAGTTCGAACCCCTGCGGCGTGTGCATCCAGCTGTTCAGGACAAGGATCCAGAACGCGCTCATCGTGGTGCCGATGGCCACAAGCGCGGTTGCCGTGACGTGCAGCCAGCCCGGCACGCGCCGCGCGCCGAACAGCATGATGCCCAGGAACACCGCCTCAAGGAAGAAGGCGGTCAGGATCTCGTAGGCAAGCAAGGGACCGGCGACATTGCCCACGGCCTCCATGAAGCCCGGCCAGTTGGTGCCGAACTGGAACGACATGGTGATGCCCGACACCACGCCAAGCGCGAAGGTCAGGGCAAAGACCTTGACCCAGAACATGTAGGCATCCATCCAGACCCCGTCGCCCGTGCGCGCAAAGCGCCAGCGGAAGAACAGAAGCACCCAACCCAGGGCGATGGTGATCGTCGGGAACAGGATGTGAAAGCTGATGTTGGCCGCGAACTGGATGCGGGAGAGTAAAAATGTATCCATCATGCACCTTTTCCTTCGGTGCTTGATTTAGGGCGGATGGCGCGGGTTTAAGCCGGGTGCGACCAGCCGCCACGGCCCGGATGACGGGGCCGTGAGGGTGCCGTCAGCCGCCGGTGTGGCTCATGTGGCGGGAAACCTGGCCCTGCACCTTCTGGCGCGAATAATCGAAATCATGGCCCTTCGGCTTGCGCGAGATCGCGGCCCGGATCGCCTGGTCAAGCTCTGCGTCATCGGGGCTGGCACGCAGGGGCGCGCGCAGGTCCGCCATGTCCTCTTGCCCAAGGCACATGTAAAGCTCGCCCGTGCAGGTCAGCCGCACGCGGTTGCAGCTTTCGCAGAAATTGTGGGTCAGCGGCGTGATGAAGCCGATCTTCTGGCCCGTCTCCTCCAGCCGGACATAGCGGGCCGGGCCGCCCGTCCGTTCGGCCAGATCGGTCAGGGTGTAGCGTTCGCCGTAGCGGGCGCGCAGGTCCTTGAGGTTCCAGTACTGGTCAAGCCGGTCCTCATTGCCCAGGTCGCCCATCGGCATGACCTCGATCCAGGTCAGGTCATGGCCCTCGCGGGCGCACCATTCGGTGATGGAGAATTGTTCGTCCTCGTTGAACCCCTTCAGCGCGACGGCGTTGATCTTGACCCTCAGCCCCGCCTCTTTCGCGGCCGCGATCCCGTCCAGCACTTGCGGAAGGCGGCCCCAGCGGGTGATGTCGGCGAACTTCCGGGCGTCGAGCGTATCAAGCGAGACGTTGATCCGCCGCACGCCGCAATCCGCCAGTTCGCGGGCAAAGCGGCGCAGCTGGCTGCCGTTCGTGGTCAGCGTCAATTCCTTCAGCGCGCCGCTGTCCAGATGCCGCGTCATCGCGTGGAAAAAGGTCATGATCCCCTTGCGCACCAGCGGTTCGCCCCCGGTGATGCGCAGTTTTTCGACCCCCAGACGCACGAAGGCCGAACACATCCGGTCAAGCTCTTCCAGGCTCAGCAGATCGGCCTTCGGCAGGAAGGTCATGTTTTCCGCCATGCAATAGACGCAGCGGAAGTCGCAGCGATCCGTCACCGAAACCCGGAGGTAGGTGATGGGGCGGGCGAAGGGATCGATCAGGGGCGCGGTCATGTTCCGGAACGTAGGCTTCCGCCGATCCAGCGGCAAGTCGGAATGCGACGGTTGCGGGCCGGAATGGACCCGACTATCGTCGCACGAAACGTGATTTCGGGGGATGCCATGCGCGCCAGAACCATTTCCACCCTGCTTGTTGCCTCTGTCATTCTCGCCGGTTGCGGCGACCGCGCGGGCCTTGGAAAGCTGATCGGCCGCGACCGGCCGGCACCCGCCAGCGCGCCGTCCGGCATGCAGACCGGCGCCATCATCGGGGCGACCACGCCGGAACTGGCCGCGCCGCCGCCCCCGGTCGAGGCGACCAGCGCCGCCGTGCTGGACACGACGACCGATGCCCAGAAAGAGGCCGCGACGGCCATCGCGCCGCTGCCGGGCGATACGCTGATCGGGCAGACGATCATCAGCCTCGGCAACCCGACCGAGCCGGGCTTCTGGCTGCGCGGCGGGCCGGTCAAGGCCGCGTCGCAGGGCCGGGTGGAAACCATCGGCGGGCAGTCGGTGCAGGTCGATCTGATGCCGGGCGAGGGGCCGGCGCAGCTGTCGCTGGCGGCCTATCGCGCCCTGGGGCTGAACCTGACCGACCTTGTCGAGGTCCGCGTTTACGCCCGCTGATCTTCACCGGTTGAACCGGACAGGTCAGGAAAGGTATTGCGCCGCTTCCTTGCGCGCAAAGGCCTTCATCCCGGCCCCGTGTTCGTCAAGGAAGGCGCGGGCGCGGTCGGGGGCGTGTTTCGACAGGTCGCGCAGCCACCAGGCGATGGCCTTCTGGATGAACCAGTCCCGGTCGGGCACATAGCCCGCGGCCCAGGCCAGCACGCGGTCGCGCGCGGCGATCTCGTCGGGCTTGGGAAAGTTCAGCTTTGCCAGCGGCAGCGTGGCCACCAGCGCTGCGCGCCGCGCCCACATCAGCGGGCTTTGTGTCCACGCCTCGACATCGTCGAGGCGCGACAGGTCGGCCATGATCCGCTTCTGCGCGGCGATGCAGGCGTGATCGGCCACCGCCCAGGCGTCGAATTCCGGCACCCAGGACCGGATCAGTGCCCAGGCGTCTTCATCGGGCCTGAGCCGCGCCTGGGTCAACAGTTTCGCCGCCGCGATCCGCCCTTCGTGGACGTTCGTCTCCCAAAGCCCGCGCGCCAGGTCCACCCGTTCCCCGACCGTGAGGACCGCGCGCCAGTCCTTGCACAGGGCGTCGATCTCGGGGTTGGCGGTGCCCAGATAGGGGCGAGGGGCCTTGTGATAGGCCTCCATTTCCGCCGCCTTGCCAGGCTGGGCGCGCGCGGCGATCTGGCTTATCGCCTCGTCCGGGGTCATTCGACCGTCACCGATTTCGCAAGGTTGCGCGGCTGGTCAACGTCGGTGCCCTTGGCGATGGCGGTGTGATAGGCCAGAAGCTGCGCCGGGATCGCATAGAGGATGGGGGCAAGCCGGTCGGGCACATCCGGCATCGCCAGCGTCTTCCAGCAGCCATGACCGGCCACGCGGATGCCTTCGCCGTCCGAGATCAGCAGCACCTGTCCGTTGCGGGCCATCACCTCCTGCATGTTCGACACGGTCTTTTCGAACAGCGCATCATGCGGGGCCAGCACGATCACCGGCACGCGGTTGTCGATCAGCGCAATCGGCCCATGCTTCAGTTCGCCCGATGCATAACCTTCGGCGTGGATATAGCTGATTTCCTTCAGTTTAAGCGCACCTTCAAGGGCCAGCGGAAACATCGCGCCGCGGCCCAGGAACAGGATGTCCTGCGCTTCGGCCAGCTTTTCGGCGATGCCCGAGATTTCCGCAGCCAGCCCCAGCGCATGGTTCATCAGCCCCGGCAAAAGCGCCAGATCGGCAAGATGCGCCTTCGCGTCTTCTTCGGTCAGGCGGCCACGGTCCAGCCCCGCCTTGATCGCCAGAAGCATCAGCACCGAAAGCTGGCAGGTGAAGGCCTTGGTTGAGGCCACGCCCACCTCGACCCCCGCAAGGATCGGCAGCGACACGTCGCTTTCCCGCGCGATGGAAGAGGTCGTCACGTTCACCACCGACACGATCCGCGCGACCTTGTCGCGGGCATAGCGCAGCGCGGCCAACGTATCGGCGGTTTCGCCCGACTGGCTGACGAAGACGGCCCAGGACCGGTCGGACAGCGGCGGCTCGCGATAGCGGAACTCCGAGGCGATATCGACATCGCAGGGCAGGCCCGCGATCTGTTCGAACCAGTATTTCGCCACCTGGCAGGCATAGTTGGCCGTGCCGCAGGCAACCATCGTGACCCGGTCAACGCCGGTGAAATCCACGCCCTCGGGCAGGGTCAGCGCGCCGTCGCGGCTGTAATGCTTCAGCGCATCGGCCAGGACCACCGGCTGTTCGGCGATTTCCTTGGCCATGAAATGCTTGTAGCCCGCCTTTTCGATCCGTGCCGCGTCGATCTGGATGCGGGTCATCGCCCGGTTCGCCCGCCGGTCCGAGGCGTCAAAGATCTCGGCCCCCTTGCGGGTGATCACGGCCCAGTCACCTTCTTCCAGATAGGTGATCCGGTCGGTCAGCGGGGCCAGCGCGATCGCGTCCGAGCCGACGAACATCTCGCCCTCGCCGTGACCGATGGCCAGCGGGCTGCCCTTGCGGGCGGCGATCATCAGGTCATCCTCGCCGTCGAACAGGAAGCAGAGCGCGAAGGCCCCGCGCAGGCGGTGCAGCGCGGCGCGGGCCGCCTCGGCAGGGGGCTTGCCCTGATCCATGAACATCCGCACCAGAAGCGCCACGGTTTCGGTGTCGGTTTCGGATTCGAACGCATAGCCCGCGGCGACCAGTTCCTCGCGCAGGTCGCGGAAGTTCTCGATGATGCCGTTGTGAACCACTGCGACCGGACCGGAGCGGTGGGGATGTGCGTTCATCACCGTGGCCGCGCCATGCGTGGCCCAGCGGGTGTGCCCGATCCCGGACCGGCCGGGCAGGGGTTCATGCACCAGCAGGTCCGACAGGTTGGCAAGCTTGCCCACTGCGCGCCGCCGGTCCAGCCGGCCATTCTGGACTGTCGCGATGCCCGCGGAATCGTATCCACGGTATTCCAGCCGCTTCAGCGCCTCGACCAGAAGCGGCGCGACCTGGTGCTTGCCCAGGATCCCCACGATTCCGCACATCAGGGTTGTTCCTTCCGTTGACGGGCCGCCTGCTGTTCGGCCTTCTGTTTTCTCAACCGGTCGAAGATCCGCGTCGCAAGGCCCGGCTTCACCACCTGCCGCGACCGGCCCAGGGCGACGGCCTCGGCCGGGACGTCATCGGTGATGACCGAGCCCGACCCGGTCAGCGCACCGTCGCCCACCGAGACCGGCGCCACCAGCATGGTGTCGGACCCGATGAAGGCGCGCTTGCCGATCGTGGTGCGGTGCTTCAGCACGCCGTCATAATTGCAGGTGACGGTGCCCGCGCCGATGTTGGTGTGTTCGCCCACATGCGCGTCGCCCAGATAGGTGAGATGGCCCACCTTCACGCCCTCGTCGAGGATCGCGTTCTTGATTTCCACGAAGTTGCCGACATGGACATGTTCGGCCAGTTCCGCCCCCGGCCGCAGCCGCGCGAAGGGGCCGACATCGGCGCCCCTGCTGACATGGCAGCCTTCCAGATGGCAGAAGGCCTTGATCTCGGCGCCGCTTTCGATGGTGACGCCGGGGCCGAAGAAGACATTCGGGCCGATCACCGCGTCGCGGCCCACGACGGTATCAAGCGCGAAGAAGACGGTTTCGGGCGCGGTCAGCGTCACGCCGTTCTCCAGCGCCTCGGCGCGGGCGCGGGCCTGGAAGGCGGCCTCGGCCAAGGCCAGTTCGGCGCGCGTGTTGATGCCCATCGTCTCGGCCTCGTCACAACGGACGACGCCGGCCGACCGGCCCGAGGCACGCGCCAGCGCGGGCAGGTCCGTCAGATAGTATTCGGCCGAGGCATTGGCGTTGCCGACCTGTGGGAGAAGGCTGCGCATCAGATCTGAAGATGCGCAAAGAACGCCGGAATTGCAAAGCTTTATGTACCGTTCTTCAGGTGATGCATCCTTGAATTCCACGATGCGGAGCAGGCTTTCGCCTTCGGTCACCAGCCGCCCGTAGCGGCCGGGGTCGGCAGCCTCGAACCCCAGCACGACGATGTCATGGCGCGCCCGCGCGGCCAGCATCGCCTCAAGCGTTTCGGGGCGGATAAAGGGCGTGTCGCCGTAAAGCACCACGATATCCCCGGCAAACCCCTCCAGCGCGGGAAGCGCCTGCAGAACGGCGTGCGCGGTGCCAAGCTGTTCTTCCTGAAGCACGATCGCCGCCGTGTCGTCATGGGCAAGTGCTGTCTGTCCCACGGCTTCGGCCCCGTGGCCCGTCACCACCACCACCCGTTCCGGGTCCAGCGCCCGCCCGGCCTGCATCGCGTGGTGCAGAAGCGGCGCGGCGGCCACCTTGTGCAGGACCTTCGGCAGGTCCGAATTCATCCGCGTGCCCTGACCGGCCGCCAGAATGACAAGTGCAACAGCCATGATGGCCCTTTCCATTTGGTCGCGCCCGTTTTAACCGGGAACGCGCCCGCCGCAAGGGATACGGCTTCACGCGCTGTTGCGGCAGATTTCAGGGGAGGGGCCATGCGCACCGTTGTCTTCGATCTGGATGGAACGCTGGCCGACACCTCGGGCGACCTGCTGGCCGCCGCCAATGCCTGTTTCCGCGATCTGGGGCATGGCGACATGCTGGGCCCCGATGACGCGCTGACCGCCTTTCACGGCGGGCGGGCGATGCTTCGGCTGGGCTTCTCGCGGCTGGGGGCCTGGACCGAGGCGCAGGTCGATGCGCAATACCCTCGCCTGCTCGAGGCCTATGCCGCCGACATCGACCGGCACACAAGGGTCTATCCCGGCGCGGTGGCGGCGGTCGAAGCCCTGCGCGCGGCCGGGTTCGCAACCGCGATCTGCACCAACAAGCCCGAGGGGCTGGCCGAAACCCTGACCCGCCGTCTGGGTATCCGCGACCTGTTCGGCGCGCTGATCGGGGCCGACACGCTGCCGGTGCGCAAGCCCGACCCCGCGCCCTATGTGGCTGCGGTGGCGGGCGCGGGCGGGGCTGTCCCGCGGTCGATGCTGATCGGCGACACCGACACCGACCGCAAGACCGCCGCCGCCGCGGGCGTGCCGGTGGCGCTGGTCACCTTCGGGCCTGAGGGGCAGGGCGTGGCGCGGCTGAACCCCGAGGCGCTGCTGGATCATTTCGACGATCTGCCCGCGCTTGCCCATCGGCTGATCCCGCTTTGACCGGGGGCGGGGCCGCGGCATAGGATGCCGCGTTCCGCGCGAAAGGATTCGCCCCATGTCCGCCTCCCGACCCGTCAGCCGTCATGCGGTGGTCTTCGTGCTGGTCACGGTCTTTCTGGACATGGTGGGCTTTGGCATCATCATCCCGGTGCTGCCCGAACTGATCGGGCAGGTGGGCCATGTCGATCTGGCGCAGGCGGCGGCGATCGGGGGCGCGATGTATGCAGCCTTCTCGCTGGCGCAGTTCGCCTTCGGCCCCTTCGTCGGCAACCTTTCGGACCGGTTCGGGCGTCGCCCTCTTCTACTGATCGCGATTGGGGGGCTGGGGCTTGATTTCCTGTTCCACGCGCTGGCGCCGTCGATCTTCTGGCTGTTCGTGGGCCGGGTCATCGCGGGCGTCTGCGGGTCGTCCTGGATCATCGCGAACGCCGCCATCGCCGACGTGACCCCACCCGAGGGACGCGCGCGCGCCTTCGGGCTGATGGGGGCGGCCTTTGGTGTGGGCTTTGTGCTGGGGCCGGCCATCGGCGGGCTTCTGGGCGAATTCGGGCCGCGCGTGCCCTTTTATGTGGCGGCGGCCATCTCGGGGCTGAACCTGATCTATGGCTGGTTCGTCCTGCCCGAGACGCTGCCCGTCGAAAAGCGCCGACCGTTCCGGCTGGCACGGGCCAATCCCTTTGGCACTTTCCGGGTGTTCCGCAGCTATGGTCAGGTGCTGCCGCTGGTGGGCGTGCTGGCGCTGTTCTTCTTTGCCTCGTCGATCTATCCGGCAATCTGGGCCTTCTGGGGCATGGCAAAGTTCGGCTGGTCGCCCGCGATGGTGGGCCTGTCGCTGGCGGCCTTCGGGATCGTCACCGCGCTCTTCCAGGGCGGGCTGACCGGGCCTGCGGTGCGCGCCTTCGGCGAGGGGCGCACGGCAATGATCGGCCTTGTCTCGGCGGTGATCGCGGCGACGGGCTATGGCCTTGCGGGCGGGCTGACGGCAGTGGTGATCCTGTTCTTCATCCACGGACCCGAGGGCTTTGTCCATCCGATGCTGACCGCGATGATGTCGCGCATCGTGCCCGATGACGCGCAGGGCGAGTTGCAGGGCGGGCTGTCCTCGGTCACCAATCTCGCGATGCTGGCGGGGACGATCTTTTATACCCAGGTCTTCGGCCTTTTCATGTCGGACGGCGCGCCGTTCCGGTCGCCCGATGTTGCGTTTTTCGTCGCAAGCGCCATGCTGGCCGCCGTTCTGGCGCTGTTCGTGATGACATGGCGCCATCCGAAGGCAGAGGCGGCATGACCGAAGGCAAAGGCAGCGCAGACACGGATCGGGGCGGGGCCGAGGTGTTCCGGGGGTCCTTCACCCAGCAGGAGCCGATCCCCGAGGCGGGGATCGAGGCGGCGCTCAGGGTGATGCGGTCGGGCCGCCTGCACCGCTACAACACGGTCGAGGGCGAAACTGCCGAGGCCGCCCTTCTGGAACAGGAATTCGCGGCCCAGACCGGGGCGAAATATTGCCTGGCCGTGGCCTCGGGCGGCTATGCGCTGGCCTGCGCGCTGCGGGCGGTGGGTGTCGCACCGGGCGACAGGGTGCTGACAAATGCCTTCACGCTGGCCCCGGTGCCCGGCGCGATCGCAAGCCTTGGCGCGGAACCGGTTTTCGTCGGTGTGACCGAGGGCCTTGTGATCGACATGGACGATCTGGCCGAAAGGGCCGCGGCGAGTGGCGCGCGGGTGCTGATGCTGTCGCACATGCGCGGGCATGTCTGCGACATGGAGGCGCTGATGCAGCTCTGTGCGGACCGTGGCATCACCGTGATCGAGGATTGCGCCCATACGATGGGGGCCGCGTGGAACGGCCGGCCCACCGGACGCTGGGGGGCGATGGGGTGCTTTTCCACGCAGACCTACAAGCACGCCAATTCCGGCGAGGGCGGGCTGATCATTTCGGACGACGCGCAGGCGATGGCGCGGGCGGTGATGCTGTCGGGCAGCTACATGCTTTACGGTCGCCACCTTGCCGCGCCCCCGCCCGAGGCCTTCGAGACGATCCGCTACGAAACCCCCAACATCTCGGGCCGGATGGACAACCTGCGCGCCGCGATCCTGCGCCCGCAACTTGGCGACCTTTCCCGCCAGTGCGCGCGCTGGAACGAACGCTACCGGGTGGTGGAAGAGGGCCTGCGCGCCACGCCCGGCCTGACGCTGGTCAAGCGCCCCGAGGCCGAAGGCTTTGTCGCCTCGTCCTTCCAGTTCCTGCTTCTGGACTGGGGCGCCGAGGCGATCCGCGCGGTTCTGGCGCGCTGCGCGGCGCGGGGGGTGGAACTGAAATGGTTCGGCGCGCCCGAACCCGTGGCCTTCACCAGCCGCTATGACAGCTGGCGCTATGCGCGGTCCGCGCCGATGCCCGCGACCGACCGCATCCTGCACGCGATCATCGACATGCGCCTGCCGCTGACCTTCAGCCTTGAGGATTGCGCGCAGATCGCCCGCATCATCCGCGCCGAGGTCTCGGCAGTCTTTCAGGGCGACCTTGCCGCCCCCGAGGCGCTGCGGATGGGGGATTGAGGCGAAGGGGCGTTGCGCCCCCTGACCTGCGGCCACTGCCCACCCCCGACGACGATACCCGGAAACGAACGAGGGCAGGCCGCGATCACGGCGCGGCGTTGCCCAGGGGGACCACCGACAGCGACATCTTGCCCGATCCCTGGGTGATCTCGCTGGCGTGGGCGAGGTAGATCAGCGCGTTGTTCCCTGCGTCATAGATCCGCGTCACCTTCAGCGATTTCAGGATCAGCGAGCGACCTTCGCTGAACACCTCCTCGCCGTCCTCGCCGCGGTCGATGTTGCCGATCACGATGGGGCCGGTCTGCGTGCAGTCCACCGCCGACCAGGACGGATCCTCGAACCAGTTGCCCTGTTGCAGACGGTCGATCAAGGAGCGTTCGAAATAGGCCAGGTGGCAGGTCACGCCCTGAACCTTCGGGTCGGCGATCGCCTCGATGATGATGTCGTTGCCGACCCAGTCGACGCCCACCTCGCCCACCTGTTCGGCAAGGGCGGGAAGTGTTGCGGCAGTAAGGGCGGCGGCAAGCAGGGCTGTGGCAAGAAGGGGCGGGGCGGTTCGGGTCATCGGGGTCTCCATCCTGTCAGGGGATCAGCCTGCGGCCATTGCCGGGCTTGCGCAAGCGGGAAGGAAAAGCTTGCGCGACTCGCCCTGTCGGGGTTATTTGAACAAGCGTTCATTTCATTGCGGAGGGAAAGGCCATGTTCACCGCGTCGATGCGTTTCGATCTGGGCGAGGATGTCGCCGCGCTACAGGACATGGTGCATCGTTGGGCGCAGGAGCGTGTGAAGCCGCTTGCCGCGAAGGTGGACCGCGACAACGTCTTTCCCGCCGACCTCTGGCGCGAGATGGGCGAATTGGGCCTTCTGGGCATCACCGTGCCCGAGGAATACGGCGGCGCGGGCATGTCCTATCTGGCCCATGTGATCGCGACCGAGGAAATCGCGCGGGCCTCAGCCTCGGTCAGCCTGTCCTATGGCGCCCATTCCAACCTCTGCGTGAACCAGATCAAGCTGAACGGCACGGAAGACCAGAAGCGCCGCTATCTGCCGCGGCTTCTGTCAGGCGAACATGTGGGCGCGCTGGCCATGTCGGAACCCGGCGCCGGGTCGGATGTGGTGTCGATGAAGCTGCGCGCCGAACGGCGAAACGACCATTACGTCCTGAACGGCAACAAGTACTGGATCACCAACGGCCCCGACGCCGATACTCTGGTCGTCTATGCCAAGACCGATCCCGAGGCGGGGTCGCGCGGGATCACCGCCTTCATCGTCGAACGCGGCTTCAAGGGCTTTTCCACCAGCCTGCATTTCGACAAGCTGGGGATGCGCGGATCGAATACGGCCGAGCTGATCTTCGAGAATTGCGAAGTTCCGTTCGAGAATGTCCTCGGCGAAGAAGGGCGCGGCGTGCGCGTCCTGATGTCGGGGCTGGATTACGAACGTGTCGTCCTGTCGGGGATCGGGACGGGGATCATGGCCGCCTGCATGGACGAGGTCATGCCCTATGTCAGGGAACGCCAGCAGTTCGGCCAGCCGATCGGGAATTTCCAGCTGATGCAGGGCAAGATCGCCGACATGTATGTCGCGCTGAACACCGCGCGCGCCTATGTGTATGAGGTGGCGCGCGCCTGTGACCGGGGGCAGGTGACGCGGGCCGATGCGGCGGGATGCGTGCTTTACGCCAGCGAACAGGCGATGGTGCAGGCGCATCAGGCGGTGCAGGCGCTTGGGGGTGCGGGGTTCCTGAACGACTCGACCGTCAGCCGCCTGTTCCGCGACGCCAAGCTGATGGAGATCGGCGCAGGGACGTCCGAGATCCGCCGGATGCTGATCGGGCGCGAACTGATGGGCGCGGTGTGATCCGCGCGACCGCCCTTGCGCTTGCCCTTCCCGCGGCGGCGCTGGCCGGACCGGCCGAGGATGTGGCGGGTTGCCTTGCCGCGTCGGACGCGGCCTTCGCGGCCGGTGCAGGGGGCGCGTTCGACATCCGCTGGGACGGGCTGCGCGGCATCGTCGCGGACGAATCCGCCTGCCTGAACCGCGCGATCGCGGCCTGCGCCCATGCCGATGGCGAGGCGGGGTGTTTCCCGGCGCTGCGGGGCGCTCTTTCGGCGCAGCACGCGCAGGCCATGTCGGGCCTGCCGCTGACCGACGAGGTGGAGGGCCGGTTGGCCGAACCCTACGCGCGCTGGCGTGACGAGCGGGACCGTTCGGCGGGTCGGCCCGATGGCGGCGCGGGGCACTGTCCGCTGCACGAACCGATCCGGGCCGAAGGCTGTCCCGTGATGGCCGAGGCAGCGCTGCTTTTGCGGGCGCGGGACTGGGCGCGCGTGTTCGACCTGATGGAGACACTCGAATGACTGCGAAACGTTCTGGGGCTGCGATGCTGATCGCCCTCTGTCTGGCGGGGGCCGCGACGATGGCCGCCGCGCAGGATGCCGAACCCGTCTTTTCGCCCGCGCTGACAGAAGACTGCCTGGCCGAATCCCTTGCGGCGGGCTTCGACCCGGCCGAGTGCATCGGCCGTGCGGCGGAGGCCTGCATGAACGGGTCCGACATCGGCGGCTCCACCGTGGGGATGAACCTCTGCATCGGGGCCGAACTGGGGTGGTGGGATACCCGGCTGAACGCCGCCTACCGGGTGCTGATGGCCCAGAACGAGGCGACGGATGCCGAAATGGCCGAACTGGGCACCAGCGCGCCGAAGATGGCCCCCGCGCTTCGCGACATGCAGCGCGCCTGGATCGCCTTCCGCGACGCCGCCTGCGCCTACGAGGTGACGTGGTGGGGCGGCGGCACCGGGGGCGGACCGGCCTGGAACGGCTGCATGATGGACCTGACCGCGCGCCAGACGCTGCGGCTTGAAGCGGGGATGGAACGCTGATGCAACTCAAATCGTCCTTCCTGGCCGGATCCGAGGCCGCCCGCGCCAATCGCACGGCGCATCTGGCGATGCTTGACACCGTGGCAGAGGCTGCGGCGCAGGCCGCCGCAGGGGGGGGCGAGGCCGCCCGCACGCGCCATGTCGCGCGCGGCAAGATGGCCCCGCGCGACCGGGTGGCGAACCTTCTCGATCCCGGCGCGCCCTTCCTGGAAATCGGCGCGACGGCGGCGCATGGCATGTATGACGGTGCCGCGCCTTGCGCGGGCGTGATCGCCGGCGTGGGCCGGGTGATGGGGCAAGAGGTGATGGTCGTCTGCAACGACGCGACCGTGAAAGGCGGCACCTATTACCCGATGACGGTCAAGAAACACCTGCGCGCGCAGGAAATCGCCGCCGAATGTGCGCTGCCTTGCGTCTATCTGGTCGACAGCGGCGGCGCGAACCTGCCCAACCAGGACGAGGTATTCCCCGACCGCGACCATTTCGGGCGCATCTTCTACAACCAGGCGCGGATGAGCGCGGCAGGCATCCCCCAGATCGCGGTGGTGATGGGGTCCTGCACCGCCGGTGGTGCCTATGTGCCCGCGATGTCGGATGTCACCATCATCGTGAAGGAACAGGGCACGATCTTTCTGGCCGGCCCCCCCCTTGTGCGCGCTGCGACCGGCGAGGTCGTTTCCGCCGAAGACCTGGGCGGCGGCGACGTGCACACGCGGCTTTCCGGCGTGGCCGACTATCTGGCCGAGGATGACGCCCATGCGCTGGCCCTTGCCCGCCGTGCGGTGGGCAACCTCAATCGCGCCCGTCCCGCAACCGTCCAGTGGCAGACGCCCGAAGACCCTGCGTATGACCCAGACGAGATCCTGTCGGTCGTGCCCGCCGACCTGCGCACGCCCTATGACATCCGCGAGGTGATCGCGCGGGTGGTCGACGGCTCGCGCTTCGACGAATTCAAGGCCCGTTTCGGCGAAACGCTGGTGACGGGTTTCGCCCATGTCATGGGCTGCCCGGTGGGGATCGTGGCCAACAATGGCGTCCTGTTCTCCGAAGCCGCGGTGAAGGGCGCCCATTTCGTGGAACTCTGTTCGCAACGCGGCATCCCGCTGGTGTTCCTGCAGAACATCACCGGCTTCATGGTGGGGCGGAAATACGAAAACGAAGGGATCGCCCGCCACGGCGCCAAGATGGTGACGGCGGTGGCCACCACCAATGTGCCCAAGATCACCATGCTGGTGGGTGGCTCCTTCGGGGCGGGCAACTACGGGATGGCGGGCCGCGCCTATTCGCCGCGTTTCCTGTGGACCTGGCCCAATTCCCGCATCTCGGTCATGGGCGGCGAACAGGCCGCCGGGGTGCTGGCGACCGTCAAGCGCGACGGGATCGAACGGGCGGGCGGCACCTGGTCGGCCGAGGACGAGGCCGAATTCAAGCGCCCCACGATCGAGATGTTCGACCGCCAGTCGCATCCGCTCTATGCCTCGGCCCGGCTCTGGGACGACGGCATCGTCGACCCGCGCAAGACCCGCGCGGTTCTGGCGCTGTCGCTCTCGGCCAGCCTGAACGCGCCGATCGAGCCCACGCGCTTTGGCGTGTTCCGGATGTGAGGGATGCGCCGCATGGGGCCCGAGCTTTTCGTCTATGTCGTCCTGACGCTGATCGGCCTCTGGAAGCTGGCCGAATGGGTGGCGCCCTGGCACGGCCTGACCGAGGCCGGCTGCCGGGTGGGTTACGTCTATGACGGCGACACGGTGGAACTGATCTGCGCCGATGGGCGCGAAACCGCGCGGGTGCAGGGTCTTGACGCGCCCGAGACGAAGTCCCCCGGCTGCCCCGAGGAGCTGGCGCTTGGCCGGCGGGCCACGGAACGGCTGCGCGAATTGGTGGCGCAAGGCCCGGTCGAGATCTCGGACCTCGGGCATGAAAAATACGGCCGCCGCCTGATCCACCTGCGTGTCGCGGGCGAGGATGTGGCGGGCGTCATGGCTTCCGAGGGGCTGGCCGTTCTCTATCAGGGCGACACCCGCCCCGACTGGTGCGCCGAATTGGGGGCCAGCCGATGACCCGCCCTGTCATTTTCTGTCCGGAAATATCCCGGGGGTGCGGGGGCTGGCCCCCGCCCTTTGGCCCGTGCGGGGGCTGGCCCCCGCATCCGCAACATCCAACCCGCACCGGAGGTCGCCCATGTTCGCCAGGATCCTGATCGCCAACCGGGGCGAGATCGCCTGTCGCGTCATCGACACCGCCCGCCGCATGGGCGTGTCCACGGTCGCCGTCCATTCCGAAGCCGACGCGGGCGCGCGTCATGTGGCGATGGCGGATGCGGCGGTGGCGATCGGCGGCCCGGCGCCAAAGGACAGCTACCTGCGCGGCGATGCGATCATCGCGGCGGCCCTTTCCACCGGGGCCGAGGCGATCCACCCCGGCTATGGTTTCCTGTCGGAAAACCCCGATTTCGTCGAGGCGGTCGAGGCCGCGGGGCTGGTCTTCATCGGCCCCTCGGCGGCTGCGATCCGGGCGATGGGGCTGAAGGATGCGGCCAAGCGCCTGATGGCCGAGGCGGGCGTGCCCGTGGTGCCCGGCTATCACGGCGACAACCAGGACCCCGAACACCTGGCGGGCGCCGCCGATGCCATCGGCTATCCCGTCCTCATCAAGGCCGTGGCGGGCGGCGGCGGCAAGGGGATGCGGCGCGTGGACCGGCCCGCAGACTTTCCGGCCGCGCTCGACAGCGCGCGGGGCGAGGCCGCGACCGCCTTCGGCAACGATGCCGTCCTGATCGAGAAATACGTCGAAAAGCCCCGCCATATCGAGGTGCAGGTCTTTGGCGACGGCACGCGCGCGGTGCATCTGTTCGAACGCGACTGCTCGCTCCAGCGCCGCCACCAGAAGGTCATCGAAGAGGCCCCCGCGCCGGGCATGACGCCCGAGATGCGGGCGGCGATGGGGCAGGCCGCCGTCCGCGCCGCCGAGGCGATCGGCTACAAGGGTGCCGGCACGGTCGAATTCATCGTCGATGCCTCGGACGGGCTGCGCCCTGACCGGTTCTGGTTCATGGAGATGAACACCCGCCTTCAGGTCGAACATCCGGTGACCGAGGCGATAACCGGCGTCGATCTGGTGGAATGGCAACTGCGCGTGGCCTCAGGCGAGGCGCTGCCCCTGGCGCAGGACGCGCTGCGGATCACCGGCCACGCCTTCGAGGCCCGGCTTTATGCCGAGGACGTGCCCGCAGGCTTCCTGCCGGCCACGGGGACGCTGGCGCATCTGGCCTTTCCGCCGGGCGTGCGCGCCGATACCGGCGTGCGGACGGGCGACACGATCAGCCCCTGGTACGACCCGATGATCGCCAAGGTCATCGTCCATGGCCCGACGCGGGCGGTGGCGCTGGCGCGGCTGTCGCGGGCTCTGGAACAGACGCAGGTGGCCGGGTCGGTCACGAACCTCGCTTTCCTCGGCGCTCTGGCGCGGCATCCGGGCTTTGCGGCGGGCGATGTGGATACCGGACTGATCGCGCGCGATCTGGACAGGCTCGCCGCACCTGCTACCGTCCCGTCCTGGGCCGATGCGCTGGCGCTGCTGGCGGTGTCGGGGTCTACCGGAGGGGCTGCTGGGGGGGCTCTCGCGGGCTTTGCCCTCTGGTCCCACCTTGAACGCGCCGCCGTCCTGCGGCGGGGCGAGGAGGTCGTCACAGGCCGGATCACCTGCCTCGGGCGCGATGCGGCGCGGGTGAAGCTGGACGAGACGTCGCTTGACGCCACTCTTCGGGCCGACGGATGGCGGATCGAGGGGCAGGGCGCCTGCCCGGTTCTGGTCGCGGGGGGGCAGGTCCATGTCTTCGCGCCTTCGGGCACGATCAGCTATGCACTTGTCGATCCCCTGGCGCGCGAAGCGGCGGCCGGAGCGGGGGCGGGCATCACGCTGTCGCCCATGCCGGGGCTGGTCAAGGCGGTGTTCGTGGCCCCCGGTCAGGCGGTGGCGGCAGGGGATCGCCTGGCGGTGCTCGAGGCGATGAAGATGGAACATACCCTGACCGCCGCACGCGACGGCGTGGTGGCCGAGGTGCTGGCCGCCCCCGGCACGCAGGTCGAGGCGGGCGCCGCCCTGATCCGGCTGGCCGACGAGGAGGCCGCCGCATGACGGCGCGGGGCGAAAGGGCCGCTGACGGGGCCGATAACGGGGCCGATAACGGGGCAGTCGCGGGACAGGTCCCGTGGAATCGCGATGCCGTCGGCCGACCCCGGTTTGGACCCGAAAAGAAAGGCGGCAAGGGATGATACGGCTTTATCACGTCGCCCAGGCCCGCAGTTTCCGCGTGCTGTGGTTTCTCAACGAGGCGGGCCTGCCCCATGAGGTGCGGCAGATGTCGTTTTTCGACAAATCCCTCCGCGCGCCCGAGTTCCTTGCGCTTTCGCCCGCGGGCCGCATCCCGGCGGTCGAGATCGACGGGCAGGTGATGTTCGAAAGCGGCGCGATCCTCGAATACCTGGCCGAAACCCGCGCGCCCGTCCTTGGCCGTGCGCCGGGCCATGCCGACCGGGCGGCCTGGCTGGAATGGCTTCATTTCGGTGAAACCATCGGCCAGCATCTGGCGAACCTCACGCAGCAGCACATCGTCCTGCGCGAGGACTGGATGCGCAGCCCCACCGTGATGCGGCTCGAGGTGAAGCGGTTGGAGAAATGCCTGATCGCGGTGGCCGAGGCGCGGCGGGGCGACTACATTCTGGGCGATTTCAGCGCCGCGGACATCGCGCTTGGCTACGGGTTCCTGATCGGACAGCGCTTCGTCCGCCCCGATCATCCGGCGGTGGCGGCCTACTGGCAGGCGCTGTCGGCGCGGCCCGCCTTCCAGGCGGCGCTTGCGGCGGACGGACCGGCGCAGATCTACACCCAGGACTTCTACGAGGCCCCCGCTGATGGCTGACATGGTCGAGATCTTCGAGATGGGCCCGCGCGACGGGTTGCAGAACGAAAGGCGGCTGATCCCCACCGCCCAAAAGATCGCGCTGGTCGATCTGTTGTCGAAGGCGGGGTTCCGCCGGATCGAGGTCACAAGCTTCGTCAGCCCGAAATGGGTGCCGCAGATGGCCGATGCGGCCGAGGTTCTGGCGGGCATCGCCCGCGCGCCGGGTGTGCGCTATGCGGCGCTGACGCCAAACCTGAAGGGATACGAGGGCGCCCGCGCCGCGCGCGCCGACGAGGTGGCGATCTTTGCCAGCGCGTCCGAAGGGTTCAGCCGCGCGAACCTCAACTGTTCCATCGCCGAAAGCCTGGACCGCTTCGCCCCGGTGGCCGAGGCCGCGCGCGCCGACGGTATTCCGATGCGCGGCTATGTCAGCGTCGTGACCGACTGCCCGTTCGACGGACCGACGCCACCCGCGGCGGTGGCGCGGGTTGCGTCAGCGCTCGTCGATCTGGGCTGCTACGAGATCAGCCTGGGCGACACGATCGGGCAGGGCACGCCCGACACGATCCGCGCCATGCTCGAGGCGGTGCTGGCCGAACTGCCCGCTGCGCGTCTTGCCGGGCACTATCACGACACGACGGGCCGCGCGCTGGACAATGTCGAGGCAAGCCTCGATCTGGGGATCAGGGTCTTTGACGCCGCCGTGGGTGGGCTTGGCGGATGCCCCTATGCCCCCGGTGCCGCGGGCAATGTGGCGACCGAAGCGGTGGCCGCCCGGCTGGCGGACCTTGGCTTTGACACGGGGCTGGACCGGGCAATACTGGCCGAGGCGGCCGCCATGGCGCGGGCGATGCGGGGGTAGGGCCAAGACTTTTGAAAAAGTCTTGGCAAATTCCTTCAAAGGAATTTGCGGCGAAAGGGACGGGGATGTTCGAAACCATCATGATCGAGACCGACGGGCGCGGCGTGGCGCGGCTGACGCTGAACCGCCCGGACAGGCACAATGTCCTGTCCGCCGCGATGATCGCCGAACTGACGCGGGCCGCCGCCGATCTGGGCGCGGACCCGGCGGTGCGCGTGGTCGTCCTGACGGGGGCGGGCGAAAGTTTCTGCGCGGGGGGCGATCTGGGTTGGATGAAGGATCAGATGGCCGCCGACGCCCCGACCCGCGGGGCCGAGGCGCGCAAGCTTGCGATGATGCTGAAGGCGCTGAACGAACTGCCGAAGCCGCTGATCGGCCGGGTCAACGGGCAGGCCTTCGGCGGGGGCATCGGGATGATGTCGGTCTGTGATGTGGCGGTCGGCGTGACCGGCCCGCGCTTTGGCCTGACCGAAACCCGGCTTGGCCTGATCCCGGCCACGATCGGCCCCTATGTCGTCGCCCGGATGGGCGAGGCGCGGGCGCGGCGCGTCTTCATGTCGGCCCGGCTGTTCGGCGCAGAAGAGGCGGTGGACCTCGGGCTTCTGGCGCGTGCCGTTGCCCCGGACGCGCTGGATGACGCGATCGAGGCCGAGGTCAGGCCCTATCTGTCCTGCGCGCCCGGCGCGGTGGCCGAGGCCAAGGCGCTGGTCCGGGCGCTGGCGCCCACGCCAGACGAGGCTGCCATCGACACGACCATCGCGGCCCTCGTCGCACGCTGGGAAAGCGCCGAGGCGGTCGAGGGGATCGGGGCCTTCTTCGACAAGCGCAAGCCGTTCTGGTCGGCCTGACGCGCGAAGTCTGGCGCGACTCATCGCACGGCGCGGCAGGGGGCATTCCCCGGGGGTGCGGCGTTTTTGCACGGGGCGATGCCGCGACCGCAAGATTTTCTGCACACCATTGCATACAAACCTTGTTTTCAAGGCCCCCGGCGCGTCGAATTGACGCCGCCTTTGGTTGACCCGGAAGGGGTGGAGGAGTAAACGATGCGCAAGCAAACATGAAGCGCGCCGCCCCCGCACTCGGGAGAGCCGCCAGCAGAAGGAGCCAGTCGTGGACGGTCTTCTCCGTGAATACCTGCCGATTCTCATCTTTCTGGCCCTGGCCGTCGGTCTGGGTCTGGTGCTGATCCTCGCCGCCGCGATCATCGCGGTGCGCAATCCCGATCCGGAAAAGGTTTCGGCCTACGAATGCGGGTTCAACGCCTTTGACGACGCGCGGATGAAATTCGACGTTCGGTTCTACCTCGTGTCGATCCTGTTCATCATCTTCGACCTCGAGGTTGCGTTCCTGTTCCCCTGGGCGGTGGCCTTCGGCGAACTGTCGATGGTCGGGTTCTGGTCGATGATGGTTTTCCTTGCCATCCTGACCATCGGCTTTGCCTATGAGTGGAAGAAGGGGGCCTTGGAATGGGCGTGATGACCGGGGCGAACACCGCCGGCGGCGACCGCGAGGTCGCGACCCAGGCGCTGAATCGCGAACTGCAGGACAAGGGCTTTCTGCTGACCACGACCGAGGACATCATCAACTGGGCGCGCAACGGCTCGCTTCACTGGATGACGTTCGGCCTTGCCTGCTGCGCGGTCGAGATGATGCACACCTCGATGCCCCGCTACGACCTCGAACGTTTCGGCACCGCGCCGCGCGCCTCGCCGCGCCAGTCCGACCTGATGATCGTCGCGGGCACGCTGACCAACAAGATGGCCCCGGCGCTGCGCAAGGTCTATGACCAGATGCCCGAACCCCGCTACGTGATCTCGATGGGATCCTGCGCGAATGGCGGCGGCTACTACCACTACAGCTATTCGGTGGTGCGCGGCTGCGACCGGGTCGTTCCGGTTGACATCTACGTTCCGGGCTGCCCGCCCACGGCCGAGGCGCTTCTGTACGGCATCCTGCAGTTGCAGCGGAAGATCCGCCGCACCGGCACCCTGACCCGCTGAGGAGAGCGCCATGTCCGACGCGCTGAAAGAACTGGCCGCGCATATCGAACTGAAGCGGCCGAACGATGTGGTCGCTACCCATCTGGCCTTCGGCGAACTGACGGTCGAGGTTCTGCCCGCGCAGATCGCGGCCTTCATCGAGTTTCTCAAGACCGATCAGAACTGCCGTTTCTCGTCTCTGGTCGACATCACGGCGGTGGATCACCCCGAACGCCCGGCGCGGTTCGACGTGGTCTATCATTTCCTGTCGATGTACCAGAACCAGCGGATCCGCGTGAAGGCGGCGCTGCGCGAGGATCAGATGATGCCCTCGATCGTGTCGGTGCATCCCTCGGCCAACTGGTTCGAGCGCGAGGTGTTCGACATGTTCGGCATCCTGTTCTCGGGCCATCCGGACCTGCGCCGCATCCTGACCGACTACGGCTTCCGCGGCCATCCGCTGCGCAAGGATTTTCCGACGACCGGCTATACCGAGGTGCGCTATGACGAGGCGCTCAAGCGGGTGGTCTACGAACCGGTCAGGCTGGTGCAGGAATACCGCCAGTTCGATTTCATGAGCCCGTGGGAAGGCGCCGAATACATCCTTCCCGGCGACGAGAAGAAAGCCTGACGGACCGGTATCGTGACGACAGAGGCAACCATCCTGATGTGCGTGGGCGCGACGAAGGCAGGCACGACCTGGCTTTATCGCCACCTGTCCGCGCATCCCAATTGCCATCTGCGCACGATCAAGGAACTGCATTACTTCGATACGGTCGAGACGGACGGTTACGACCGTCAGATCGCGTTGAAGGTGGCCGAGTTCGACGCGGCCGAGGAGAAGGGGCCGGGCGATCGGCCCTGGATGCACAAGCGCAAGCTGCGCGATCTGGCCGACTGGGCCGCGGTTCTGGAACGCCGGGCCGAGGATACGGATGCCTATCTTCGCTATCTGATGCAGGATCGCGGTGAAAAGCGCGTGGTGGGCGATGTGACGCCCGCCTATGCGCTGCTTCCCGTCGAGCGGCTGCGCCGGATCGCCCGGCTTTCGGGCGACGTGCGGTTCGTCTACTTGATCCGCGATCCGCTGGCCCGGCTGTGGAGCCATGTGCGCATGCTTGCGGCACGGGCCGGGCGCGGCTTGGGTGACCTGGCGGCCAAGGCGCATGGGCTGATGGACCGGGCGCTGTCGGGCGACCTTCCCGCCGCGACCGAGCGGGGCGATTATGCCGGTGCGCTGGCGCGTCTTGACGCGGCAGTCGCGCCTTCGCGGCTTCTGGTGATGTTCTACGAGGATCTCATGTCGCGTCCCGGCGTGGACCGGCTGCATGGCTTCCTCGGCATCGGCGCGACCGAGCCGAATTTCGACCGCCGCGTCCACGAGGGCGTGGCGCTGGAACTGGAGGCGGGCCATCGGGCCCGCGCGCTGGCGTATCTGCGCCCGCAATACGACTTCGTCGCCCGTCGTTTCCCGGCCCTGCCGGAAAACTGGCGGCGCAACATGGGTGAGGTTCACGGATGATGGACGGCAACTTCGACGACGCGCTGACGGGCGAACAGAAGATCCGCAATTTCAACATCAACTTCGGGCCCCAGCACCCGGCAGCGCATGGCGTGCTGCGTCTGGTGCTGGAGCTTGACGGCGAGATCGTCGAACGCTGCGACCCGCATATCGGCCTGTTGCATCGCGGCACCGAAAAGCTGATGGAAAGCCGCACCTACCTGCAGAACCTGCCATATTTCGACCGGCTGGACTATGTGGCGCCGATGAACCAGGAACATGCCTGGTGTCTGGCCATCGAACGGCTGACCGGCACGGTCGTGCCGCGCCGTGCCAGCCTGATCCGGGTGCTCTATTCCGAAATCGGCCGCATCCTGAACCACCTGCTGAACGTGACCACGCAGGCGATGGACGTGGGCGCGCTGACGCCGCCGCTCTGGGGTTTCGAGGAACGCGAAAAGCTGATGGTGTTCTACGAACGGGCCTGCGGCGCGCGTCTGCACGCGGCCTATTTCCGGCCCGGCGGCGTGCATCAGGACCTGCCGCCCGAGCTGATCGACGATATCGACGCCTGGGCCGATGCCTTCCCTGCGGTGCTGGACGACATCGAAGGGCTGCTGACCGAAAACCGCATCTTCAAGCAGCGCAATGCCGATATCGGCATCGTCAGCGAAGAAGAGATCCTGCAGTGGGGCTATTCCGGTGTCATGGTGCGCGGGTCGGGCCTTGCCTGGGACCTGCGCCGCGCGCAGCCCTACGAATGCTATGACGAATTCGACTTCAAGGTGCCCGTCGGCAAGAACGGCGATTGCTATGACCGCTACCTCTGCCGGATGGCCGAAATGCGCGAGTCGACCTCGATCGTGAAGCAGGCCGTTGCCAAGCTGCGCGCGCCGGACGGCCGGGGCGACATTCTGGCGCGGGGCAAGATCACGCCGCCGAAGCGCGGCGACATGAAGACCTCGATGGAAGCGCTGATCCATCACTTCAAGCTTTACACCGAGGGCTTCCACGTTCCCGCGGGTGAGGTCTATGCCGCGGTCGAGGCGCCGAAGGGCGAATTCGGCGTCTATCTGGTGGCCGACGGCACCAACCGGCCCTACCGCGCCAAGATCCGCGCGCCGGGCTATCTGCACCTGCAATCCATGGACCACATCGCCAAGGGCCACCAACTGGCCGACGTCTCGGCCATCATCGGCACGATGGACGTCGTGTTCGGGGAGATCGACCGCTAATGCTTCGCCGTCTGCACAAGGAACAGCCTGCCTCCTTCGCCTTTACCCCGGCGAACCTGGAATGGGCGAGGGGCCAGATCACCAAATATCCCGAGGGCCGTCAGGCCAGCGCGATCATCCCGCTTCTGTGGCGCGCGCAGGAACAGGAAGGCTGGCTAACCCGTCCGGCGATCGAACATGTCGCCGACATGCTGGGGATGCCCTACATCCGGGCTCTGGAAGTGGCGACGTTCTACTTCATGTTCCAGCTGCAACCCGTTGGAACCGTTGCCCATATCCAGATCTGCGGCACCACGTCCTGCATGATCTGCGGGGCCGAGGACCTGATCGCCGTCTGCAAGGAACTGATCGCACCGGCGCCGCATACCCTTTCGGCGGATGGCAAGTTTTCCTGGGAAGAGGTCGAATGTCTGGGCGCCTGCACCAACGCGCCGATGGCCCAGATCGGCAAGGATTACTACGAGGATCTGACCGCGGATAAACTGCGCGAGATGATCGGGCGCTTCTCGAAAGGCGAGGTGCCGGTGCCGGGGCCGCAGAACGGGCGCTATGCCTCGGAACCGGTGACCGGGCTGACCAGTCTGAAAGAATTCGAATCCGGCCGCACCCAGTACAATGCCAGCGCACAGCGCGCGGTGGACATCGGCGATACCGTGAAGCGGATCGACGGGACCGAGGTGCCGCTGACGACGCCCTGGCTGGCCGGGTCGGGCAAGCCGGCGAAGGCCGGCAAGGCCGCCGCCGCACCCAAGGCCGAAGCGCGCCCCGAGACGGTGAAGGCCAATGCCAAGGCCGCCAAGGCCGAGGCGCAGCCCGCGACATTTGCCGCGCTGCCGCCGGACGGGACGGCCGAGAAGGCAGGCAAGGATGCGACGCCCAAGCCCGCCAAGGCTCCCGCCGCGAAGGCGGCAAAGGCTCCCGCCGCGAAGGCGGCAAAGGCTCCCGCCGCGAAGGCGGCAAAGGCGGACGCCGCGCCTGCCGTCGGCAAGAAGCCGAAGGGGCTGAAGGCGCCGCGCAAGGGCAAGGCCGATGACCTGAAGCTGATCGAGGGGATCGGCCCGGCCATGGAACGGCTTTGCCACGAACTGGGCTTTTTCCATTTCGACCAGATCGCCGCCTGGGGTCCGGACGAGGTGGCCTGGGTTGACGAGAACCTGAAGGGCTTCCGCGGCCGCGTTACCCGCGACAAATGGGTCGCGCAGGCGAAGATCATCGTCGAGGAGGGTATCGAAGCCTTCCTCGAACGGGCCAAGACTAACGATTACTGAGGTCTGAGCCATGTCGATCGCCCCCACCCCCGAGGACAAGAACATCGCGCGGCAGACGCGTCTGGTGGCCTATGTGCTTGCGGGGACCATGCTTTCATGGATGGGGCTGCAATGGCTGGGCGGCAGGATGGGCTGGGAAACCCGCTTCGTTTTCCTGTTCGACCTGGCAGCCATCGCCGCGTTCATCTGGGCGCTGGTCGTCACTTTTCGGATCTGGCGGCAGGGCAAGTCCCGCCGTCCGGGCAATTGAGGGCAGAACATGCTGAAGGATCAGGACCGGATCTTTACCAACCTCTACGGGATGCATGACCGCTCCCTCAAGGGCGCGATGAAGCGTGGCCACTGGAACGGCACCGCCGAGATCATCAAGCGCGGTCGCGACACGATCATCGAACAGGTGAAGGCGTCGGGTCTGCGCGGCCGGGGCGGCGCGGGTTTCCCGACCGGCCTGAAATGGTCGTTCATGCCCAAGCAGTCCGACGGGCGGCCCGCCTATCTGGTGATCAACGCCGACGAATCCGAACCGGGCACCTGCAAGGACCGCGAGATCATGCGGCATGATCCGCATACCCTGATCGAGGGCGCGTTGATCGCGTCCTTCGCGATGGGGGCGAATGCCTGCTACATCTATATCCGTGGCGAATACATCCGCGAACGCGAGGCGCTTCAGGCCGCCATCGACGAATGTTATGACGCGGGGCTTCTGGGCAAGAACGCCGCGAAATCGGGCTGGGATTTCGACTGCTACCTGCATCACGGCGCGGGCGCCTATATCTGCGGCGAGGAAACTGCGCTGCTGGAAAGCCTGGAAGGCAAGAAGGGCATGCCCCGGATGAAGCCGCCGTTCCCGGCGGGGTCGGGGCTATATGGCTGCCCGACCACGGTGAACAACGTGGAATCCATCGCCGTCGTCCCCACCATCCTGCGGCGCGGGGCCGACTGGTTCGCCTCGTTCGGGCGGCCGAACAACGCGGGCACCAAGCTGTTCGGCATCTCGGGCCATGTGAACGCGCCCTGCGTGGTGGAAGAGGCGATGTCGATCCCGCTGAAGGAACTGCTGGAACGGCATTGCGGCGGCGTCCGCGGCGGCTGGAAGAACCTTAAGGCGGTGATCCCCGGCGGGTCGTCGGTGCCGCTTCTGACGCAGACGCAATGCGACGACGCGATCATGGATTTCGACTGGCTGCGCGAACAGCGTTCGGGCCTCGGCACCGCGGCGGTGATCGTGATGGACCAGTCCACCGACATCATCAAGGCGATCTGGCGTCTGTCGAAGTTCTACAAGCATGAAAGCTGTGGCCAATGCACGCCCTGCCGCGAAGGAACCGGCTGGATGATGCGGGTGATGGACCGTCTGGTTCGTGGCGAGGCCGAGATCGAGGAAATCGACATGCTTCTGTCGGTGACCAAGCAGGTCGAGGGCCATACGATCTGCGCGCTTGGCGATGCGGCGGCCTGGCCGATCCAGGGCCTGATCCGCGCCTTCCGCGACGAGATCGAGGATCGCATCAAGGCCCGCAAGACGGGCCGCACCGGCGCGATGGCGGCCGAGTGAACTTAGGGGTGAAGGGGTGAAGGCATTGGGCATCATCGGGGTCGGCGTGGCGGGGGTTCTTTCCGCCTGTGTCGCCGCGCCTGCCGCCAAGGCGCCGTCGGGCGCTGCGGTGGCACGGGCGGGCGCTGCCCCCGTGGTGCTGGATGGCGTGAGCTATGAAACCTCGGTGCAACCGGGTCCGCCCGGCACGATCCTGCTGCGCATGGGGGCGGTTCAGGCACAGGGCATGACCGTGTCGATCCGGCCTGCCGCGATGTATCAGGGCAAGGCCGCAAAGGACGTGGCCGCCGCGGCCTGCGCGCAGGCGGGCGGGCGGTTCAACCCGGCGGTGACGGGGCGTTTCGCGGGCGGCGAAACCTGGGAATTCCGGGGGGCCTGCGCATGACGGGCCGGGCTGTTATCGCATATCACGCGGGCGGACATGGCATAGCGGGCAGGGGCACCCCCACCTTTGGACCAGAGGTCCAAAGGAGAACAGCCATGACCAAGACCCTTCTCGCCGTTGCCTTTTTCGCCGGTCTTGCGGCCCCTGCGATGCCGGCGCGGGCGTTGGAACCGATCAACCGCAATCAGGCGATCGTGCAGCCCCTGCTTCAGGGCTTCATCGCCGATCGCATCGCGGATGAATGCCCCTCGATCGAGCCGCGCAAGATCAAGGCCAAGATGCAGGCGCTGGATCTGGCCAACCAGGCGCTGAAGATGGGCTACACCCGCAAGGAGATCGAGGCCTTCGTCAAGGACAAGGACGAAAAGGCCCGCGGCAAGGCCGAGGCGCTGGCCTACCTGATCGACAAGGGCGCGATCGTCGGCCAGCCCGAAACCTTCTGCCGCGTGGGCGAGGCGGAGATCGCCGCCGGATCGCTGGCCGGTCAGCTTCTGAGGAAGAGGTGACCATGGGCCGGGGGCAGGAAAATTTCACGCAAGGGGCGGATCGCGCCCCCTGCCGGACGTCGGAGTAAACGCATGAGCAACTTGCGGAAAATCATCATCGACGGCATCGAGGTCGAGGTTGACCCGGCGATGACGATCATTCAGGCGGCCGAGGTCGCGGGGGTCGAGATCCCGCGCTTCTGCTACCATGAACGGCTGTCGATCGCGGGCAACTGCCGGATGTGCCTGGTCGAGGTCGTGGGCGGCCCGCCCAAGCCCGCCGCAAGCTGCGCCATGCAGGTGCGCGACCTGCGCCCGGGGCCGAACGGGGAACCCGCCGTGGTCAAGACCAACAGCCCGATGGTCAAGAAGGCCCGCGAGGGCGTGATGGAATTCCTGCTGATCAACCACCCGCTGGATTGCCCGATCTGCGACCAGGGCGGCGAATGCGACCTGCAGGATCAGGCGATGGCCTATGGTGTGGATTTCAGCCGCTACCGCGAACCCAAGCGCGCCTCGGAAGACCTGAACCTTGGCCCGCTGGTCGAAACCAAGATGACGCGCTGCATTTCCTGCACCCGCTGCGTCCGCTTCACGACCGAGGTCGCGGGCATCACCCAGATGGGCCAGACGGGCCGGGGCGAGGACAGCGAGATCACGTCCTACCTGAACATGACGCTCGACTCGAACCTTCAGGGCAACATCATCGACCTTTGCCCGGTGGGCGCGCTGACCTCGAAGCCCTATGCCTTCACCGCGCGGCCGTGGGAGCTGACCAAGACCGAAACCATCGACGTGATGGATGCGCTTGGGTCCAACATCCGGGTGGACACGAAGGGGCGCGAAGTGATGCGCATCCTGCCGCGCAACCATGACGGCGTGAACGAGGAATGGATTTCCGACAAGACGCGCTTTGTCTGGGACGGCCTGCGCCGCCAGCGTCTGGATACGCCCTATATCCGCGAGAACGGCAAGCTGCGCCGCGCCACCTGGCCCGAGGCGCTGGCCGCCACCGCCGCCGCGATGAAGGGCCGGAAGGTTGCGGGCCTTGTGGGCGATCTGGCCCCGGTCGAGGCCGCCTACAGCCTGAAGACGCTGATCGAAGGCCTGGGTGGCAAGGTTGAATGCCGCACCGACGGCGCGCGCCTGCCCATCGGCAACCGTTCGGCCTATGTCGGCAATGCCGCGATCGAGGATATCGACGCGGCCCGGATGATCTGGCTGATCGGCACCAACCCGCGGCTTGAGGCGCCGGTGCTGAACGCCCGCATCCGCAAGGCCTGGACCAAGGGCGCGAAGGTCGCGCTGATCGGCCCGGCCGCGGATCTGACCTATGACCATGACCATCTGGGCACCGACCGTGACGCGCTGGTGAAACTGGCGGCAGCGGCCCCGGAAGGTCAGGGCGGCGTGGTGATCGTGGGGCAGGGCGCGCTGTCGGAGGCTGACGGCGAGGCGGTTCTGGCCCATGCGATGAAACTGGCGGAAGGAGCGGGCGCGCGGCTTCTGGTCCTGCATACCGCCGCGTCCCGCGTGGGCGCGATGGATGTGGGCGCGGTGACCGAAGGCGGCATGGCCGCCGCCATCGACGGGGCCGAGGTGATCTACAACCTTGGCGCCGACGAGGTCGACATCGCGCCGGGTGCCTTCGTGATCTATCAGGGCAGCCACGGCGACCGTGGCGCGCACCGGGCCGACATCATCCTGCCGGGCGCCGCCTATACCGAAGAAAACGGGCTGTTCGTGAACACCGAAGGCCGCCCGCAACTGGCGCTGCGCGCGGGCTTCCCGCCCGGCGAGGCGAAGGAAAACTGGGCGATCCTTCGGGCGCTGTCGGCCGAGATCGGCATGACCCTCGCCTGGGACAGCCTGGCGCAATTGCGCAATTCGCTGGTGACGGCCCACCCGCATCTGGGCCGGATCGACGAGGTCGCCGACAACGGCTGGACCCCGCTTGACCCGCGCGCGCCCGGCAAGGCCGATTTCCGTGTGGCCGTGCGCGACTTCTACCTGACCAACCCGATCGCGCGGGCCAGCGCCCTTATGGGCGAACTGTCGGCGATGGTCGCGGCGCGGGCCGCGAAACCCCTGGCGGCGGAGTGACCTGATGCGCCTTCTGCCCCTCATCGCGACGCTTGCGACCGCCCCGGCGGTCCTTGCGGCCTGCGCGCAGGGCGGGGCGGATGTGGCGCGCAAGGACGCGATGCCCTTCTACCGGGGGATCGAGACCGTGTTGCTGGATGGCGATCTGGTCAGCTTCCGGGTGGCGATGGCGGGCGCGCAGGGGCCCGAGGATGTCGAGGCCTACGCGCGCTGCGCGGCGGCCCAATATGCGCTGATCCGGGGTTTCGGGTTTGCGCGGCATGTGCGCACGACAGTGGCGCAGAACAATGGAACCTGGCGCGGGGATGCGGTCTATACCATTTCCGCCGCGCTGCCTGCAGGCTTCCGCACGATCGACGCCGAGGTAACGGTGCGCGATTGCGGCGAACGCGGCATACCGACGATCTGAGGGATAAGAGGCATAAATGGCTGAGTTTCTGCAAACGGGTCTGGGAACGGCGGTGCTGATCGCCGCGCAAAGCCTTCTGATCATCGGCTTCGTGATGATCAGCCTTCTGTTCCTCGTCTATGGCGACCGCAAGATCTGGGCCGCGGTGCAGATGCGCAAGGGGCCGAACGTGGTGGGCGCCTTCGGCCTGCTGCAATCGGTGGCCGACGCGCTGAAATATGTGGTCAAGGAAATCGTGATCCCGGCGGGCGCTGACCGGCCTGTGTTCTTCCTGGCGCCGATGCTGTCCTTCGTGCTGGCGATCCTGGCCTGGGCGGTGATCCCGTTCAATGACGGCTGGGTCCTGGCCAACATCAACGTCGCGATCCTCTTCGTCTTTGCCGTGTCCTCGCTGGAAGTCTACGGCGTGATCATGGGCGGTTGGGCGTCGAACTCCAAATACCCGTTCCTCGGCTCGTTGCGGTCGGCGGCGCAGATGATCTCGTACGAGGTGTCCCTGGGCCTGATCATCATCGGCATCATCATCTCGACCGGGTCGATGAACTTCTCGTCGATCGTGGCCGCGCAGGATACCGGATATGGGATGCTTGGCTGGTACTGGCTGCCGCATCTGCCGATGGTGGTGCTGTTCTTCGTATCGGCGCTGGCCGAAACGAACCGCCCGCCCTTCGACCTGCCGGAAGCGGAATCCGAACTGGTGGCGGGTTTCATGGTGGAATATTCCTCCACCCCCTACCTGCTGTTCATGGCCGGCGAATACATCGCCATCTTCCTGATGTGCGCGCTGATGAGCCTTCTGTTCTTCGGCGGCTGGCTGTCGCCCATCCCCGGCCTGCCCGATGGGGCGCTGTGGATGGTGGCGAAGATGGCTTTCTTCTTCTTCCTCTTCGCGATGGTGAAGGCCATCGTGCCCCGCTACCGCTATGACCAGCTGATGCGGATCGGCTGGAAGGTGTTCCTGCCGCTGTCGCTCGGCTGGGTCGTGGTGGTGGCTTTCCTGGCCAAGTTTGAAATCATGGGCGGCTTCTGGGCCCGCTGGACGATCGGAGGCTGAGCGCGAATGGCGAACATCGACTGGACCCGCGCCACCAAGTACTTCCTTCTGGTGGACTTCATCAAAGGCTTCGGCCTGGGCATGAAATACTTCTTCGCGCCCAAATCGACGCTAAACTATCCGCATGAAAAGGGGCCGCTTTCGCCCCGGTTCCGCGGTGAACACGCGCTGCGCCGCTATCCCAACGGCGAGGAACGCTGCATCGCCTGCAAGCTGTGCGAGGCGGTCTGCCCCGCGCAGGCGATCACGATCGACGCCGAACCGCGCGAAGACGGCAGCCGCCGCACCACGCGCTATGACATCGACATGACGAAATGCATCTACTGCGGCTTCTGCCAGGAAGCCTGCCCGGTGGATGCCATCGTCGAAGGCCCGAACTTCGAATTCTCGACCGAGACGCGGGAAGAGCTGTTCTACAACAAGGAAAAACTCCTTGCGAACGGCGAACGCTGGGAGGCCGAAATCGCCCGCAACCTCGAACTCGATGCACCCTACCGGTGATTGGGGAAACGCCATGACCGACGACTTCGCGAAAATGATGAAGGCATGGATGGAGCAGGGCCAGGACTTGGCCCGTGCCTTCACGCCGTCCTTCGAGGGCGTCGATGTCAAGGCGTTCGAGAAGATGTTCCCGACCATGCCGAAAGAGCTGCTTGAGGCCTGGTTCGGCAAGACGTTCAACCCCGAAGGGCTGGATGCGCGCACCCGGTTTCTGGTGACGATCACCGGCCTGACCGTTCTGGGCGTGCAGTCCGAGCCGCAATTCCGGGTCACGATCCGCAACGCGCTGGCGGCAGGCGCCACCCGGCGCGAGATTGCCGAAGTGATCTGGCAGACAGCCATGTTCGGCGGCCTGCCCGCCATGCAGAAGGCCCTTGAGATCGCCCAAGAGGTCTTTGCCGAAACCGAGGAGAAAGACGCATGAGCGTTGCCGATTATGCCTTCTACGCCTTTGCCATCGTCACGGTGACGGCGGGGCTTCTGGTCACGGTGTCGCGGAACCCCGTGCATTCGGTGCTGTGGCTGATCCTGGCCTTCCTGTCTTCGGCGGGGCTGTTCGTGCTTCTGGGGGCGGAATTCGTGGCGATGCTTCTGATCATCGTCTATGTGGGCGCGGTTGCGGTGCTGTTCCTGTTCGTCGTGATGATGCTGGACGTGGACTTTGCCGAACTGAAGGGCGAGATGGCGAAATACATGCCGCTGGGGCTTCTGATCGGGGTGGTGATCCTGATGCAGATCAGCCTCGGGATCGGCGCCTGGGTCCAGGCCGAGGGCGCGATGGGTCTGCGGCAGGCCGTGGCCCCGGACATGACGCAGGTGGAAAACACCAAGGCGCTCGGGCTTTTGCTTTATGACAAGTATCTGATCCTGTTCCAGCTGGCGGGCCTGATCCTGCTGGTCGCCATGATCGGCGCGATCGTGCTGACCCTGCGCCACCGCGCGGACGTGAAGCGGCAGAACGTGCTGCACCAGATGTGGCGCGACCCGGCCAAGGCGATGGAGCTGAAGGACCTGAAACCGGGGCAGGGGCTGTAAGCATGAAGCTGGCCGTCGCCATCACAGCGGCCCTTGCCGGGACCGCGCCGACAGCGGGGGATGCACAATCGTGCAAGCCGTCGCTGACCGGTGTGGTATCGGGCGCGGCGGTGCGCGGTGCGGCCTGCGAGGTGCATTACCAGGTGACGCCCACGACACGGATCGGCCTGGGGCAGGCGCAATACTACGCCGGCCGCTTTGCCTGGCAGTCGGCCTATCAGTCGGACGGATGTCAGGGCGAGACGCATTACGTGGTGATGGACTGCAAGACGAAGAATGCCGTTGTCCTTGGAACCTACCGGTTCGACGACCGGACGCCGCCGGGGCCGCTGTTCCTTGACCGCATGGGCAAGGCCTTTGCCGCCAAGCTGGACCGGGGCGAGGACGATGTGATTGAGGCCGCGCGGGCGCGGGCGCGCGAGGTCGGCCTGCGCGATCAGGTCGCGCTGCGCACCGATGGCAGGATCACCCTGAACGGGCGGGTTCTGGGACTGGGGTGCGCCTGCGCCGGCTATTCCAAGGGGCAGATGCCCCTGAACTGAAAACGGTCCCCGGTCCACGGGGGCACAAGAAAAAACCGAAGGGCGGACTGACCGCCGACGAGGGAACGAACGATGGTAGGACTTGAACATTACTTGACGGTCGCGGCAGCGCTGTTCGTCATCGGCATCTTCGGCATCTTCCTGAACCGGAAGAACGTGATCGTCATCCTGATGTCGATCGAACTGATCCTTCTGTCGGTGAACATCAACCTGGTCGCCTTTTCGTCCCATCTGGGCGATCTGGTGGGGCAGGTGTTCACCATGTTCGTCCTGACGGTCGCGGCGGCCGAGGCGGCGATCGGGCTTGCGATCCTCGTCACCTTCTTCCGCAACCGCGGCACCATCGACGTCGAAGACGTAAACGTGATGAAAGGCTGAACCCATGGCCACGATCATTCTTTTCGCGCCCCTGATCGGGGCCCTGATCTGCGGCTTCGGCTGGCGCTTCATCGGCGAGAAGGCCGGGCAGGTCATCGCCACTTCGCTGGTGTTCCTCGCGGCGCTTCTGTCCTGGATCATCTTCCTGGGCCACGACGGCGAGACGCAGCAGATCGTCCTGATGCGCTGGATCGAAAGCGGATCGCTTTCGACCGAATGGGCGATCCGGCTGGACCGGCTGACCGCGATCATGCTGGTGGTCGTGAACTCGGTCTCGGCGCTCGTGCACCTTTATTCCTTCGGCTACATGGCCCATGACGACAACTGGGGCCATCACGAACACTACAAGGCGCGGTTCTTCGCGTATCTGTCGTTCTTCACCTTCGCCATGCTGATGCTGGTGACGTCGGACAACCTGGTGCAGATGTTCTTTGGCTGGGAAGGCGTGGGCGTGGCCTCGTATCTGCTGATCGGCTTCTACTACAAGAAGCCCAGTGCCAACGCCGCCGCGATCAAGGCCTTTGTCGTCAACCGCGTCGGCGATTTCGGCTTTGCGCTTGGCATCTTCGCGCTGTTCTACCTGACCGACTCCATCCGCTTTGACGATGTCTTTGCCGCCGCTCCGACACTGGCGGAAACGAACCTGTCGTTCCTCTGGACGGAATGGAATGCGGCGAACCTGATCGGGGTGCTGCTGTTCATCGGTGCGATGGGGAAATCGGCGCAGCTGATCCTGCACACCTGGCTGCCGGACGCTATGGAAGGCCCGACGCCCGTGTCGGCGCTGATCCATGCCGCGACGATGGTGACGGCGGGCGTGTTCCTCGTCTGCCGGATGTCGCCGGTCTATGAATACGCACCGCAAGCCACGGCCTTCATCACCGTGCTGGGGGCCACGACCGCCTTTTTTGCGGCGACCGTGGGCCTGGTGCAGAACGACATCAAGCGCGTGATCGCCTATTCGACCTGTTCGCAGCTTGGCTACATGTTCGTGGCTGCCGGTGTGGGTGTCTATTCGGTGGCGATGTTCCACCTGTTCACGCATGCCTTCTTCAAGGCGATGCTGTTCCTTGGCGCGGGCTCGGTGATCCACGCGATGCATCACGAGCAGGACATGCGCAACTATGGCGGCCTGCGCAAGAAGATCCCCTATACGTTCTGGGCGATGATGATCGGCACGCTGGCCATCACCGGCGTGGGCATCCCTCTGACGCATTTCGGCTTTGCCGGCTTCCTGTCGAAGGACGCGGTGATCGAAAGCGCCTATGCGGGCACGGCAGGGGGCTATGCCTTCTGGATGCTGGTGATCGCGGCGCTGTTCACCTCGTTCTATTCCTGGCGTCTGATCTTCATGACGTTCTACGGCAAGGAACGGGGCGACCATCACACCCACGAACATGCCCATGAAAGCCCGAAGGTCATGCTGGTGCCGCTTGGCGTGCTGGCGATCGGCGCGGTCTTTTCGGGGATGATCTGGTACAACGTCTTTTTCGGCAAGGAAGAGGCCGTGCGCGCCTGGTTCGGGATGGAACCGGCCGCCGCCCATGCCTCGGCCGAGGCGGGCGACCATGCGGCCGTTACCGCCGCTGCCGAAGGCCATGCCGCCGACACCGCTGCCGCCGCTGAAGGCACCGAGGCCTCCGCAGACACCGCAACCGACACCGCAGCCGCGACCGAAGGCCATGCCGAGGCCGTCGCCCACGCGGCGCCGAAGGGCGCGATCTTCATGCATCCGGAAAACACCGTGCTGCATGACGCGCATTACGTGCCGAAATGGGTGAAGCTGTCGCCCTTCGTGGCGATGCTGATCGGCCTGTTCACGGCCTGGATGTTCTACATCAAGAACCCCGAACTGCCCAAGCGTCTGGCCGAACAGCAGCGTCCGCTGTACCTGTTCCTGCTGAACAAGTGGTATTTCGACGAGATCTACGATTTCCTCTTCGTCCGTCCGGCCAAGTGGCTGGGGGGCTTCCTGTGGAAGCGCGGCGACGGCAAGGTCATCGACGGGTCGATCAACGGTGTGGCGATGGGGATCGTTCCCTATCTGACCCGCCTCGCCGGTCGGGCGCAGTCCGGCTATCTGTTCCACTACGCTTTCGCCATGGTCTTGGGCATCGCCGCCCTTGTCACCTGGATGACGCTCTTTGGGGGCGCGCACTGACATGGATAACCTGCTTTCCATCATCACCTTCATCCCGGCCGTGGCAGCCGCCATCCTGGCGCTGTTCCTGCGGGGCAATGACGCGGCGGCGCAGCGCAACGCCAAGTGGCTGGCGCTTCTGGCCACCACGGCGACCTTCCTTGTCTCGCTCTTCCTGCTGGCGGGGTTCGATCCGGCCAACACCGAGATGCAGTTCGTCGAGGAATACACCTGGATCGCGGGCCTTCAGTACAAG
The DNA here is from genome assembly GCF_004799285.1 of Aliigemmobacter aestuarii. Lineage (GTDB taxonomy): Bacteria > Pseudomonadota > Alphaproteobacteria > Rhodobacterales > Rhodobacteraceae > Aliigemmobacter > Aliigemmobacter aestuarii. The sequence goes on from NZ_SSND01000003.1 coordinate 122,477, forward strand.
ATGGGCGTGGACGGCATCTCGATCCTGTTCGTCATGCTGACGACCTTCCTGATGCCACTGACCATCGCCTCGGCCTGGGAGGTCGAACACCGCGTCAAGGAATACATGATCGCCTTCCTGATGCTTGAGACGCTGATGATCGGCGTGTTCACGGCGCTGGATCTGGTGCTGTTCTACCTGTTCTTCGAGGCGGGCCTGATCCCGATGTTCCTGATCATCGGCATCTGGGGCGGCAAGGAACGCATCTATGCGGCGTTCAAGTTCTTCCTTTACACTTTCCTCGGCTCGGTTCTGATGCTGGTCGCGATGATCGCGATGTATGTGGACGCGGGCACGACGGACATTCCCGCGCTGCTGGATCACACCTTCGCTTCCGAAACGCTGTCGATTGCGGGCGTCCATGTCGTCGGCGGGTTGCAGACGCTTCTGTTCCTGGCGTTCTTCGCCTCTTTCGCGGTCAAGATGCCGATGTGGCCGGTCCACACCTGGCTGCCCGATGCCCACGTGCAGGCACCGACGGCGGGTTCGGTCGTGCTGGCCGCGATCCTCTTGAAGATGGGCGGCTACGGGTTCCTGCGGTTCAGCCTGCCGATGTTCCCGGTGGGGGCGGACGTGCTGGCGCCGCTCGTGTTGTGGATGTCGGCCATCGCCATCGTCTACACCTCGCTGGTGGCGCTGGCGCAGGAGGACATGAAGAAGCTGATCGCCTATTCCTCGGTCGCGCACATGGGCTATGTGACGATGGGGATCTTCGCGGCCAACCAGCAGGGCATCGACGGCGCCATCTTCCAGATGCTGTCGCACGGCTTCATCTCGGGTGCGCTGTTCCTTTGCGTTGGCGTGATCTATGACCGGATGCACACCCGCGAGATCGACGCCTATGGCGGCCTTGTCGTGCGGATGCCCGCCTATGCGCTGGTCTTCATGTTCTTCACGATGGCCAACGTGGGCCTGCCGGGCACCAGCGGCTTCATCGGGGAATTCCTGACGCTGATGGGCATCTTTAAGGTCAACACCTGGGTTGCCGCGGTGGCCACCTCGGGCGTGATCCTGTCGGCGGCCTATGCGCTGTGGCTTTACCGTCGGGTCGTCTTCGGCGACCTGATCAAGGAAGCCCTGAAGACCATCACCGACATGACGACGCGCGAACGGGCGATCTTTGCGCCGCTGATCGCCGCGACGCTGATCCTGGGCGTCTATCCGAGCCTCGTGACCGATATCATCGGCCCGTCGGTTTCGACGCTCGTGTCCGACTACCATGCCGCGCTGCCCGCCGTAGAGGGCACGCAACTGGCTTCGCACTGAGGGGCAAGACAAGATGACTGCGCTTGATTTCAACACTGTCCTGCCCGAGGTGATGCTGGCCATCTATGCCATGGCGGCACTGATGTTCGGGGTCTATACCTCAAAGGACAAGGTCGCCCCCCTGCTGACATGGGTCACCGCCGGGGTCTTTGCCGTGCTGGCGCTGTGGATCGGCGCGGGCGGCGAGGGCGCGCGCGAGGCCTTCGGTGGTCTCTTCGTAGACGATCCCTTCGCGCGTTTCGCCAAGGTCGTGATCCTGCTGTCGGCCGCGGCCGTTCTGGTGATGAGCCAGGACTACATGGAACGCCGCGGCATCCTGCGGTTCGAATACCCCGTGCTTGTGGCGCTTTCGGTCGTGGGCATGATGGTCATGGTGTCCTCGGGCGACCTGATCACGCTTTACATGGGCCTCGAACTGCAATCGCTGGCGCTTTATGTCATCGCCTCGATCCGCCGCGACAGCGTCAAATCGACGGAAGCCGGGCTGAAGTATTTCGTCCTTGGCGCCCTTTCGTCGGGTCTGCTGCTGTATGGCGCGTCGCTGACCTATGGCTATGCGGGCACGACGCAATTCGCGGGCATCCTGTCCACGCTTCAGGGCGAGGTGCCGGTGGGCCTGTTGTTCGGTCTGGTGTTCATGCTGTCGGGGCTGGCGTTCAAGGTTTCGGCCGCGCCCTTCCACATGTGGACGCCCGACGTCTATGAAGGCGCGCCGACGCCGGTCACCGCCTTCTTCGCCACCGCGCCCAAGGTCGCGGCGATGGGGCTGTTCGCGCGGCTGATCCATGATGCCTTTGGCGCCATTCCGGGCGACTGGGGGCAGGTGATCGCGGCGCTGGCCGTCCTGTCGATGTTCCTTGGCGCCATCGCCGCCATCGGCCAGCGCGACATCAAGCGTCTGATGGCCTATTCCTCGATCGCGCATATGGGCTATGCGCTGGTGGGTCTGGCCGCAGGCACGGTCGCGGGCGTGCAGGCGACGCTGATCTACATGGCGATCTATGTCACGATGAACGTGGGCACCTTCGCCTTCATCCTGTCGATGGAACGGGATGGCAAGCCTGTCACTTCGATCGACAGCCTGAACATGTTCTCGAAGAAGGAACCGATGAAGGCGCTGGCCATGCTGGTGCTTCTGTTCAGCCTGGCGGGCGTGCCGCCGATGGTGGGCTTCTTCGGCAAGTTCTATGTACTGAAGGCCGCAGTCGATGCCCATATGACCTGGCTTGCCATCGCGGGCGCGGTCGCATCGGTGATCGGGGCGTTCTACTACCTGCGCATCGTGTTCTTCATGTATTTCGGCAAGGACGCGGATACCGTCGAAAGCCGGATGGTGCCGGTGCAATGGGCGCTTTTCGTGGCCTCGGCTGCGATCATGCTGGTGGGCATCGTGAACCTGTTCGGGATCGAGGCTTCGGCCGCCCTGGCGGCGGAAACGCTTGTCCGCTGAGCCGGACCCCTGGCCCGAGGGTACGGCCCGGATCGTGCTGGACAGTGTGGACAGCACAAATGCCGAGGCGTTGCGCCATGCGCCGGGCCCGGCCTGGGTGGTCGCGGGCGAACAGACCGCGGGGCGGGGGCGGCGTGGCCGCCCCTGGGCCTCTCCCCGGGGCAATTTCTATGGCTCGTTGATCCTTTCCCCGCGCGAGGCGCCCGAGATCGTGGCGCTGCGGTCCTTCGCGGCGGCGCTGGCATTGCATGATGCCTGCGTGGCGCTGACCGGCAGCCCGCAGGCCTTTGCGCTGAAATGGCCCAATGACGTGCTTCTGAACGGCGGCAAGCTGGCGGGCATCCTTCTGGAAAGCGTGGGGCAGGGCCGGGGTGTGGCACATCTTGTGATCGGGATCGGCGTGAACCTGATCGCGGCGCCTGATCCCTCGCAGGTGGAACAGGGCGCGCTCTGTCCCGTAAGCCTGCTGGCCGAAACCGGGCTGCGGATCACGCCCGCCCGGTTTCTCGATCAGCTGGCCCCAGCCTATGCACGATGGGAAGAAACGCTGACCGGCCGGGGCTTTGCGCCCCTGCGCGAAGCATGGCTGTCACGGGCCGCCCGGCTGGGCGAGCCGATCCGCGCCCGCACCGGGACCGAGACGCATGAGGGCATCTTCGAGACCATCGACAGCACGGGGGCGCTCGTGCTCAATCAGGGTGGGCAGCGGCGGGCCATTCCGGCGGCCGAGGTATTCTTCTGAACGAACGGGGGCGGGCCATGCTTCTGGCCATCGACTGCGGAAATACGAACACCGTCTTCTCGATCTGGGACGGGGCGCGCTTCATCGCGACATGGCGGATCGCCACCGATCACAAGCGCACGGCGGATGAATATTTCGTCTGGCTGTCCAGCCTGATGATGCTGACAAAGACCGATGCGAACATCACCGGGGCGATCATCAGTTCGACCGTGCCGCGCGTGGTCTTCAACCTGCGGGTTCTCTGCAATCGCTATTTCGACTGCCGCCCGCTGGTGGTGGGCAAGCCCGGCTGCGAATTGCCGGTCGCGCCCCGTGTCGATCAGGGCACGACCGTGGGGCCCGACCGCCTGGTGAACACGGTGGCCGGGTTCGACCGGCACGGCGGCAACCTGATCGTGGTGGATTTCGGCACGGCGACCACCTTCGACGTCGTGGACGTGGACGGCGCCTATATCGGGGGCGTGATCGCGCCGGGGGTGAACCTCAGCCTCGAGGCGCTGCACATGGCCGCCGCCGCCCTGCCGCATGTCGATGTCACGAAACCGCAATCCGCCATCGGCACGAATACGGTGGCCTGCATGCAGTCGGGCGTGTATTGGGGATACATCGGCCTTGTCGAGGGCATCGTGCGCCAGATCCGTCTGGAGCGGGAAAGCCCGATGAAGGTCATCGCCACGGGGGGCCTTGCCCCCCTGTTCCAGCAGGGAACCGACCTATTTCATTCGGTTGAGGACGATCTGACCATGCATGGTCTGATGCTCATCAACCGGTACAACAGCGAACTGGAAACCGCATGACGAAGAACGACCGCCTGATCTATCTGCCGCTTGGCGGCGCGGGCGAGATCGGCATGAATGCCTATGTCTATGGTTACGGCCCCGAGGACCGGGAACGCCTGATCCTTGTCGATCTGGGCGTGACATTTCCCGATATGGAAACCTCGCCGGGGGTGGACCTGATCCTGCCCGATATCTCGTGGCTGGAAGCGCGGGCCGACCGGATCGAGGCGATCTTCATCACCCACGCGCATGAGGATCACATCGGCGCGCTGGCGCATCTCTGGCCCCGGCTGAAGGCCAAGGTCTATGCCCGCAAGTTCACCGCCACGATCGCGCGGCTGAAGTTTGACGAATTCGGCCTGCCGCTGGAGGCGATCCATACGGTTGAACCGCGCCCCGCCAAGGTGCAGGCCGGGCCGTTCAGCGTGCAGTTCGTGCCGATTTCCCATTCGATCCCGGAAAGCGGGGCGCTGGTGATCGACACGCCGGCGGGGCGCGTCCTTCATTCGGGCGACTTCAAGCTGGACGAGACGCCGGTGGTGGGCGAGCCCTGGAACCCCGAGGTCTTTCGCGACATCGCCGCCGAGCAGCCCGTGAAGGCGCTGATGTGCGATTCCACGAATATCTTTTCGACCCATGCGGGGCGGTCCGAAAGCAGCCTTGCCGACCCCTTGCGCGACTTCATCTCGAACGCCACGGGCATGGTCGTGGCGACGACCTTCGCCTCGAACGTCGCGCGCCTGAAGACGCTGGCGCAGGCCGCGCGGGCCTCTGACCGGTCGATCTGCCTTCTGGGGCGCGCGATGCAGCGCATGGTTTCGGTCGCCGAGGAAACCGGCGTGCTGACCGATTTCCCCCGGATCATCACCGCCGAACAGGCGCTTGAGGTCCCGCGCCGCAACCTGATGCTGATCGTGACCGGCAGCCAGGGCGAACGCCGCGCGGCCAGCGCCCAGTTGGCCCGTGGCAAGTATCTGGGGCTTGAGATGAAAGAGGGGGATACGTTCCTCTTTTCGTCGAAGACGATCCCCGGCAACGAACGCGGCGTGATCCGCGTGATGAACGCGTTTTCCGAAATGGGGGTCGAGGTCTTTGACGACCACGGCGGGATGTATCACGTTTCGGGCCACGCGAACCGGCCCGATCTGGAAACCTTCCACGACATCATCAAGCCCGCCATCCTGATCCCGATGCATGGCGAACACCGCCATCTGCGCGAACATGCGCGTCTGGCGATCACGAAGGGCATCGCGTCTGAGGTGGTGACCAACGGCATGATGATCGACCTGACTGGCGAGACGCCGGAAGTGGCCGAATATATCGAGGCCGGGCGCACCTATCTGGACGGCTCTGCCCTGTATGGCGCGATGGACGGCGTGGTCCGCGACCGCATCCGCATGGCGTTGAACGGGCATGCCCTTGTCACCGTGATCCTGGATGAACAGGACGAACCCTTGGGCGATGCCTGGGTCGAACTGATGGGCCTGATCGACCGCACCCGGAACGGCCAGTCGCTGGCCGAGACGATGGAAACCGAACTGACCGAATTCCTGGACCGTGCCGGGCGCAAGGTGCTGAGGGATGACGCCAAGACCGAAGAGGCGATCAAGCGCATCGTCCGTCAGGTCGCGATGGAAGAGATCGGCAAGAAGCCTGAAGTGACCATCGTCATCAGCCGTCTTCAGGAAGGCTGAGGGCGGGTAGCTTCCCGGCGGGGCGGCCCGCCACCCGGAATCAGAAGGGCGCCGGAATACGGCGCCCTTTGTCATTCTGGACCTTGGCCGGATCAGCCTTCGGCGGCTTCGTCTTCGGTATCGGCATCCGTGTTGGCCGGTGACGCAAGGCGGAAGCTGCGCAGGATGAAATCGGGAACGTGGTCCCCCATGCCTACGACATTGTCGCCGCGATCGTCGCGGCGGCGGTGGTCGCGCCGGTCATCACGCCGGTCTTCGCGGCGGCCATCCTTGCGATCGTCCCGCCTGTCTTCCCGGCGATCGTCGCGGCGCGGTTCGCGGGCGGTTTCGGATGCGCGCTCGGCATGCCTGTCTTCGCGGCGATCCTCTCGCCGGTCATCGCGGCGCGGTTCGGCGCGGGTTTCGGCCTGCGCCGGTTCGACCGAAGCCGGAACCGGATGGGCGGCGCGGGCCTCGGCGGCTTCGGCGGCCTCTTCCAGCGGGTCCTCGCGCCGGTCGCGACCGCGCCGGTCTTCGTGACGCTTGCCGCCGCGCCCGCCACGGGCCGGCTTGCGGTCATCGCCCTTGCGGTCGGGGCGTCCGCCTTCGACCAGTTCGAACCCCTCGGGCAGCGCGCCGCGCGGGATTTCCTTCTTCACGAGGCTTTCGATCTGCGCCAGATACTTGCCATCCGCCGGCACCGCGATGGTGAAGGCCTTGCCCTTGCGGCCCGCGCGGCCGGTGCGGCCGATGCGGTGGACGTAATCCTCGGGATGGGTGGGCACGTCGAAGTTGAACACATGGCTCACGGCCGGAATGTCGAGCCCCCGCGCCGCCACGTCCGAGGCGACAAGAAGGTGCACGCTGCCGTCGCGGAAGCCGTCCAGGGTTTTCATCCGTTGCGACTGTTCAAGGTCGCCGTGGATGGGCGAGGCGTTGAAGCCGTGCGATTTCAGCGACTTCGCCACCACGTCCACGTCGATCTTGCGGTTGCAGAAGATGATCGCGTTGGTGCAGGCTTCGCCCTCGGCCTGGATCAGCGCGCGCAGCACGGCGCGCTTGTCGGCAAAGGTGCGGTCCTTGCGGGTGGGGGTGATCTGGATCAGCGCCTGTTCGATCGTGTCCGAGGTGGAATTCTGCCGTGCCACCTCGATCTTGACCGGGGCCGACAGGAAGGCGTTGGTGATCCGTTCGATTTCCGGCGCCATCGTGGCCGAGAAGAACAGCGTCTGCCGGGTGAAGGGGGTCAGCTGGAAGATGCGTTCGATATCGGGGATGAACCCCATGTCCAGCATCCGGTCGGCTTCGTCCACCACCATGATCTCGACCCCGGTCAGCAACAGCTTGCCGCGTTCGAAATGGTCCAGCAGGCGGCCCGGCGTGGCGATCAGCACGTCAACACCCCGGTCGATCAGCTTGTCCTGTTCACCGAACGACACGCCGCCGATCAGGAGCGCCTTGGTCAGGCGGGTGTGCTTGGCGTAGGTATCGAAATTCTCGGCCACCTGGGCGGCGAGTTCGCGCGTCGGGCAAAGCACAAGGCTGCGCGGCATCCGGGCACGGGCGCGGCCACGGCCAAGCCGCGTGATCATCGGCAGCGTGAAGCTTGCCGTCTTGCCGGTGCCGGTCTGGGCGATGCCCAGAACGTCGCGGCCCTCAAGTGCCGGCGGGATCGCCTGGGCCTGGATCGGGGTCGGGGTTTCGTAACCGGCTTCGGCCACGGCCTTGGTGACGCGCGGGTCAAGCGCGAGGTCAGAGAATTTGGTCATCAGCGTCCTAAAGATGCGGGATCGGCCCGCAAGGGTAAATGGGACGCGAGTTTCCGGGCGCCCCGGCGTCTGCCTGATGCTTCAGGCTGGTGCTGCGATACAGCAAATGACGGTTTGGGTCAAGGAAACCGATCGCCGTGCGCCGGGCGGCCGCCGCGGCCACCTACGACCTTGCAGGAAGCCGCCTTGCGGCGATTTCCGGGCTTTCGGCCTGCTTCCGTGCCGTCATCGCGGCAATCTGCACGGCACGTGCCATTTCCCAGGCGGAAAGGTTCGCGGGCTGGGTCGTGTCGATCCGCAACACTGTATCGCCCCGTTCGATCCTGGTGGCGGCCGCGACTTCGATCATTTCCGAAAACCTGTGGAACATGCCTTCCCGTGCCAGGGGGGAAAGGTCGCGGAACAGGAGCGGCATGCCCTTTGGCCGTGCCGCGGCACGATCCATACAGACTTTGATCGGGGCGTCGAAGATGATGGTGACGAACTCGTCGGTCACGCAGTCCAGAAAATCGCGGAACTCATCCGACACGCCCTGATCAATATAGCTGGCGATGCCCCGATGCAGCAGACCTTCATCGACCAGAACGATCTGGTCCGGGTCGATATGCGTCCGGACGAAATGCAGTTGCGCCAGCATATCCATGTTCCACAAAAGCCGGGCCTGATCGTGCCGGACCGTACGCATCAGGTGATCGAACAGTTCGGGGTTTTCCGACGCAAAGGAAAAGCATCCATAAAGCCCGACACGCTCTGATGCGCTTTGCAGGAAATTGATCCCGAGGCGAGACCTGTCCATCGCCTCGCGGGCCAGCGACTGAAGCCGGTCAGAGCGCAGCCCGCGCTTGCGGAACATGGGCAAGGCAAGGCTGCAAACGGCTGTCTTGCCCGCGCCCGGAAGACCAAGAAGTTCCACGAACATCGCGTTCGCTCAGGTGACGCGGTGGCACAGGATGTGGTGAACCTCTTCCGACTCGTCCGTCTTCACACACCGGAAATCGACCGGCATGAAGCCGTGGTCGCGCAGCAACGCCTCGACCGATGTCCGCGACATCCGCCCGGCCATCACCTCATCATCGGCGACGTCCTCGTCGCCAGCCGTGTTCACACCCAGCTGGATGATCGCATAACGGCGGGTGACGCGGGCGAATTCGGCCAGCATCGCCTTTGCGGCACCGAAGGTCACGATGTCGCGCAGGAACCGCGTCGAAACCAGCAGGTCGAAGGAGGCATCATCAAAAGGAAGGGCCGAGGCGTCGCCAACCGAACAGTGGCAACGGCGGAACAGGTCCGGCCCAAGCGCCTTGCGCGCGGCGTCGATCATCTGGCCGGAGGCGTCCAATCCCGAAATCCGGAACCCGCGTGCGGCGTAATAGGGAACGAACCGACCCGTGCCGAAGGGAACGTCCAGCACGCTCAGCCCTTCTGGCAGGCCGTTCAGAAGCGCTTCCATCTCGGTCTGTTCGACGTGCCACCAGGCCTGCCGCTTGCGCCGGGCCTCGTAGTTTTCGGCACGTTGATTGTAATAGGTGTCACCCTTGGGTGCGAGCCTTGCCGTCATGTCCTGCCTCACTGCCTTGCGCGTTAATCGCGCTTGGGCCAATGGTGCGGCAGAAGGGCTGCGCTGGCAAATGCAGCCTGACAAGGGCGGGGAAGGTTTCGGACGACTGTGGCCCTGCCGACTCAGTCAGCGGGGCCAGGCCGGATCACACCATCATCTCTTTTGTCGCGGTCAGCTTCAGTTCGGGATAGTCGCGCTGGATGCGGTCGATGTCCCATTGCAGGCGCGTCAGATAGACGATGTCGCCGTCGTGGTCGGTGGCGATATGGCCCTTGTTCACATTGATGAACCGGTCCAGTTCCGCCTTCGGCCCCGCGACCCAGCGGGCCGAGGTGAATTGCGAGCCTTCGAACCGGACGGGCAGGGAATATTCCTGTTCGATCCGGCTGGCCAGCACCTCGAATTGCAGCGCACCGACGACGCCCACGATGAAGCCCGATCCGATCATCGGCTTGAACACCTTGGCCGCGCCTTCCTCGGCGAATTGCATCAGCGCCTTTTCCAGGTGCTTTGCCTTCATCGGATCGCCCGCGCGCACGCCCTGCAACAATTCCGGCGCAAAAGAGGGGATGCCGGTGAAGCGCAGTTTCTCGCCCTCGGTCAGCGCATCGCCGATGCGCAACTGGCCATGGTTCGGGATGCCGATGATGTCGCCCGCCCAGGCCTCTTCGGCCAGCTCGCGGTCGGCGGCCAGGAACAGGACCGGGTTCGACACCGCCATCGGTTTGCCGGTGCGGACATGTGTCAGCTTCATGCCGCGTTCGAAATGCCCCGAGGCAAGGCGCACGAAGGCCACGCGGTCGCGGTGCTTGGGGTCCATGTTGGCCTGCACCTTGAAGACAAAGCCGGTGACGGCGGTTTCCTCGGGGGCGATCACCCGTTCGGCGGCCCGCTGGGGCTGCGGTTCGGGGCCGTATTCGCCCATCCCGTCCATCAGTTCGCGCACGCCGAAGGAATTGATCGCCGAGCCGAACCAGATCGGGGTCATGTGCCCTTCAAGGAACGACTGCCGGTCGAAGGCGGGCAGAAGTTCGCGCGCCATTTCAACCTCTTCCCGAAGTTTCTTCAAAAGTTCGGGCGGCACGTGATCGGCCAGCTTCGGGTCGTCCAGCCCGGTGATCTGCACGGTTTCTGCCACCTTGTTGCGGTCGGCGCGGTCCATGATCTCAAGCCGGTCGTGGAGAAGGTCATAAGCGCCGATGAACTCGCGCCCCATGCCGATGGGCCAGCTTGCGGGGGCCACGTCGATGGCCAGGTTTTCCTGGATTTCGTCGATGATTTCGAACGTGTCGCGGCTTTCGCGGTCCATCTTGTTGCAGAAGGTCAGGATCGGCAGGTCGCGCAGGCGGCAGACCTCGAACAGCTTGCGGGTCTGGCTTTCCACGCCTTTCGCGCCGTCGATCACCATGATCGCCGCGTCCACCGCCGTCAGCGTGCGATAGGTGTCTTCGGAAAAGTCGCTGTGGCCGGGGGTATCCACCAGATTGAACCGGTAGTGGCGGAAATCGAAGGACATGGCCGAGGCGGAAACCGAAATCCCCCGTTCCTGTTCCATCTTCATGAAATCCGACCGCGTGCGTCGCGCCTCGCCCTTGGCGCGGACCTGTCCGGCCATCTGGATCGCGCCGCCGAACAGCAGGAACTTTTCGGTCAGCGTCGTCTTGCCCGCGTCGGGATGCGAGATGATCGCAAAGGTCCGGCGGCGGGCGATTTCGGGCGGAAGCGCGGGGCGGTTGGAATGAAGCGTATCGGGCATGGGCGGGCTTTACCGCAAGGCCGCGCGCGCGTCCATGGGGTGCGCGTGAGGCGCGCGCGGGCGATCAGGCCGGGCCGGGATCGATGGCGGGATTGATGGCGGGATCAACCGGGCGAAGCGCCGCCCCTTCTGTCACCATCCCGCGCGTGATCTGCACCAGAAGATCAAGCGCCCCGGGCGTGGCGGTCCCCTGCCGCCGGGTGATGCCGACCGCGCCGGAAAGATAGCTGGCCGCATGGGGCAGGGCGATCATGGCGCCCCGGTCCAGATCATCCGCGACCACCCCGCGCGAGATGAACCACAGCGCATCCGACCCCAGCACAAGACCCCGGCCAAGCGAGGGCGCGACGGTTTCCCAGGCCGGGCGCATCCCCGCAAGGCCAAGGGCGGCAAGATAGCCGTCGACCGCTGCCCGGATCACCGCATCGGCGGGCGGCAGGATCACCGGGCAGGTGGATAGCGCCTCGGCGGGCGGCTGCGCCGCCATCGGATGCCCCCGTCGCGCGACCAGCAGGATGGGATCGTCATAGAGATGTTCAAAGCTCAGCCCGCCGATCTCGGCGGCGGCGGGCATGCGGCCGATGATCAGGTCGATCCCGCCCTCGCGTAGGCGCCGCATCAGATAGGGGTGCGGCCCGGTCTCGACCGTCAGCGTCGCGGACGGGTTCAGGTCGCGGAACCTCAGCGCGACGCGGGGGAACAGGCGGGCGGCGACGGTGGGAAGGATGCCCGCCCGGATCCGCGCCTCGCCCGTCCCGGGGTGCAGTGCATCGGCCGCAGCCTCCAGCGCCGCGATGGCAAGGCGGGCGTGGTGGCGGAACAGCGCGCCCTGTTCGGTGAGGATCAGGCGCCGCCCCTCGCGCCGGAAAAGCGGCGTGCCCAAGAGGGATTCGAGTTCGGCCAGCGTCCGGCTGAGCGCGGGCTGGGTGATGCCCTGCGATCGCGCGACCGCCGACAGGCTGCCGCTGGCGGCGATGTCCAGAAAGGCCCTGATGTGGCGGAGCTTGATGGCAGGGTGCATGACCGTTCTGTTATGGATCAATGCCCAAAATGCATTTCCGGGCCGAAACCCTGCGTGATATGTAATGCATGGGAGGATGGCCGATGCAAGTTCTGAACCGCCCTTGGGGCGCGATGCATTATCGGATCGACGGCGCCCCGACCGGGCCGACGGTGGTTTTCGCAAATTCTCTGGGCACGGACCTGCGGCTTTGGGACGGGCTTCTGCCGCGTCTGTCGCCGGGTTTGCGCATCGTGCGCTATGACAAGCCCGGTCACGGGCTTTCCGACACGGGTGGCGCGGCCAGCCTTGCCGACCTCGCCGGCGATGCCGCGGCCCTGATCGAGGCCGAGGCAGCGGGGCCGGTCCTGTTCGTGGGGCTGTCGATCGGCGGGCTGATTGCGCAGGCCCTGGCGGCGCTGCGCCCCGACCTTGTGCGCGCACTGGTCTTGTCGAACACCGCCGCACGGCTTGGCACCGCCGAAAGCTGGCAGGCGCGCATCGACGCGGTCACGGACCAGGGGGTTGCCGGGATTTCCGAGGCGATCCTCGATCGTTGGTTCGGCCCGTCCTTCCGCCGGTCGCCTGACATTGCGCCCTGGCGCAACATGCTGGTCCGCACCCCGGCCGAGGGCTATCTGGCCGCCTGCCGGGTGCTGGCCGCATCCGACCAGACCGAGGCCACGCGCGCCCTGCGCCTTCCGGTCCTCGTGATCGCGGGCAGTGAAGACGGCGCCACACCGCCCGATCTGGTGCGTGCGACCGCAAACCTTGTGCCCGGCGCCGCTTTTCACCTGATGCCGGGTCTTGGCCACCTGCCTTGCGTCGAGGACCCGGCCGCCTATGCCGCCATCCTCAACCCGTTCCTGGCGGCCAACACATGACCCGTTTGACCGACAAGGGCATGGCCACGCGCCGCCGCGTTCTGGGGGATGCGCATGTCGGCCGGGCCGAGGCCGCAAGGACCGCCTTCGACGACCCGTTTCAGGCGCTGATCACCGATGCCGCCTGGGGCCATGTCTGGGCGCGCGACACGATTTCCCTGCGCGAAAGGTCGATGATGACCATTGCGCTTCTGGCCGGGCTGGGGAACGATCACGAACTGGCGATGCACATCCGGGCCACCCGCAACACCGGCGCGACCGAGGCGGACGTGATGGAGGCGCTTCTGCATGTGGCGATCTATGCCGGAGTGCCGCGCGCCAACCATGCGATCCGGATCGCGAAAGAGACATTCGCCGCCATGGCAGAGGAGGACCGCCCTTGAAGCCCGCCGAATTCCATCAGCGCGACCGGCTCTGGCATCCGCCCGCCCACCATCCGAACTACAAGACCAGCGTTTCGCGCAGCCCGCGCCAGGCTCTTCTTTCACTGGAGGGCAGCCTTTCGGAAATCACCGGGCCAACCTTCGGGCACAATGACATCGACCCGATCGACAATGACCTGATCCGCAATTTCGCGAAATCCGGCGATCCCGTGGGCGAGCGGATCATCGTGCATGGACGCGTCCTGGACGAGAACCGCCGCCCCGTGCCGCGTACCCTGGTCGAGATCTGGCAGGCCAATGCCAGCGGTCGCTACCGCCACAAGAAGGATACCTATCTGGGCGCGCTCGACCCGAACTTCGGGGGCTGCGGGCGGACGCTGACGGACGAGACGGGCTATTACTTCTTTCGCACGATCAAGCCCGGCGCCTACCCTTGGCGCAACTGGATCAACAACTGGCGACCCGCGCATATCCATGTGTCGGTCTTCGGCAGCGCCTTTTCCCAAAGGCTGATCACGCAGATGTATTTCGAGGGCGACCCGCTGATCGCGCAATGCCCGATCGTCCAGACGATCCCGGACCCGCGCGCGATCGACCAGCTGATCGCGCCCCTGGACATGAACGCGGCGATCCCGCTGGATTGCCTGGCCTACCGGTTCGACATCGTGCTGCGCGGCCGCCGGTCCACCCTGTTCGAAAACCGGCTGGAAGGGAACTGACCATGCCGCAGCCGCTGGATTACCTGAAGGAAACCCCCTCGCAGACGGCGGGGCCCTATGTGCACATCGGGCTTGCCCCCGGTGCTGCCGGGTTTCAGATCTACGGGCGCGAACTGGGCCATGAGATCGCCGCGCCGGAGGTGCCGGGCGAACGCATCCGGGTTGAAGGTGTTGTCTTCGACGGCACCGGCGCCCCGGTCCGGGATGCGATGATCGAGGTCTGGCAGGCGGATGCGGCGGGCATCCATCCGCATCCCGAAGACCCCCGCCACGCCGATTGCGCGCCCGGCTTTCGCGGCTGGGGCAGGGTGATCCCGGATTTCGAAACGGGCCTGTGGGCCTTCGACACGATCAAGCCGGGGGTGGTCGCTGGCCGGATGGGCCGCCCGCTGGCGCCCCACATCAGCCTGTGGATCGTGGCGCGCGGCATCAACATCGGACTGGCCACGCGGATGTATTTCGACGACGAGGACAATTCCGCCGACCCGGTCCTGGCGCTTATCGAACAGGTCCACCGGCGCGGGACGCTGATCGCCCGCAAGACCGCACCCGGCCTCTACCGCTTCGACATCCGCCTTCAGGGCGAGGGCGAGACCGTCTTTCTGGACGTGTGACGCCCGTTGACCGGCCCAGGAAGGACCCCCAATGCCCGCAAGCCCCGCCGACTCCGCCCTTTATGGCCGCCTCTTTTCCGATGACGAGGTGGCGCGCCTGTTTTCCGACAGTGCCGAGATTCGCGCGATGCTGCTGGTCGAGGGCGCGCTGGCCCGCGCGCAGGGCGGGCTTGGCCTGATCCCGGCAGAGGCTGCGGCCTTCCTGCATCGGGCGGCCTACGAGGCGCAGATCGACCCGGGTGCGCTGGCGGCAGAGACGGCGGTGAACGGCGTGCCGGTACCCGCGCTGGTCGCGGCCTTCCGCAAGGCGGTTGAGGCGCCGGACCATGCGCAATACCTGCACTGGGGCGCGACAAGCCAGGACATCATGGATACAGCGCTTGCCCTGCGGCTGAAACGGATGTTCGACATTTACGATGCGCGCTTGGCCGGGCTGATCCGGGCGCTTGGCCGGCTTGCCTCTGATCACGCCGACCTGCCGATGGCCGCGCGCACCTATGGGCAGGTCGCGACCCCGACCAGCTTTGGTTGCGTGGTCGCGGGCTGGGGCTGGCCGCTGATCGCCGCGCGGCAGGGGCTTGCGGACCTGCGCGGCAAGGTGGAACGCGTGTCGCTTTCCGGGGCTGCGGGCACGCTGGGGGCGATGGGGGCGAAGGGCCCCGAGGTGCGCGCGGCGCTGGCGCAGGCTCTTGGGCTGGCCGATCCGGGGCATGGCTGGCACAGCGACCGGTCGGGCATGGCGGCGCTGGCGGGCTGGACGGCGGGGCTTGCCGGAAGTCTGGGCAAGATGGCGGAGGACCTGATCCTTGCCTGCCAGTCCGGTCTTGCCGAGGTGCGGCTGGAGGGGGGCGGCGGGTCCTCGACCATGCCGCAAAAGCAGAACCCGGTCGCGCCTTCGGTGATCGTGGCGCTGGCGCGTCAGGTGATCGCGCTTTCGGGCGTGGTGCAGGGGGCGGGGCTGCACCGCCAGCAACGCGACGGGGCGGCGTGGTTCCAGGAATGGCTGAGCCTGCCGCAGATCTGCATCCTGACCGGGCGGATCATCGCGCTGGCCGAGGCGCTGGTGCCGCGCATCGCGCCCGATCCCGTGGCGATGGCCCACGCGCTTGAGGCCGACGGGGGCGTGATCCATGCCGAGGCGATCAGCTTTGTCCTCGCCGAGACCATGCCGCGCCCCGAGGCGCAGGCGGCCGTTAAGGCGCTGTGCCTGCGCGCGCTTCAGGGCGAGGGTCGGCTGATCGGCCTCGTGACGGAGGCGCATCCGGGGCGGGACTGGACGGGCTGGCTTGAACGGCAGGGTCTGGGGCAGGCCCCGTCCGAAGCCCGCGCCTTTGCCCGCGCGGCGGCGGACGCGGCGGACAGCGGGGAAGGCACCATCGCATGACAGCGACGAAGGCAGCCGCCGGGCGTTTCCCTCGATCCGGCGGTGCTGGTCCACGGGGCGACCGGACGCCCCGAAACCGAACGGAAGTCGCTGGTGGCGAAGACGGCGACTGACAGGTCGCTTTCGGCGCATTCTTTTGTTACGATAACGATGATCTATCGTGTGACGGAAATGCGATATTGATCCGGTATCAAGCATGGCGCATTTCCGCAGATGATTCATGCGGAGAAACCGATGCGCCAGGACCAGCCCCAGCCCTCGGTCGAGGATCTGAAAAGGATCATCGACAGTCACATCCACCTTGAAGGGCCGCTTCTGCCGATCCTGCATGCGATGCAGTCGGCCTATGGTCATGTCCCGCAGGACGCGGTGCCGCTTCTTGCCGAGGCGCTGAACATCGGCCGGGCCGAAGTGCATGGCGTCATGACCTTCTACCACGATTTCCGCGAGGTGCCCGCCGGGCGCCATGTGGTCAAGATCTGCCGGGCCGAGGCCTGTCAGGCCGTGGGCGGCGAGGCGCTGGCCGAAGCGACGCTGAAGAAGCTTGGCCTTGAATGGCACGGCACGACCGCGAATGGCGCGGTCACGATCGAGCCGGTTTATTGCCTGGGGCTTTGCGCCTGCGGCCCGGCGGCGATGGTGGATGGCCGGGTGGTCGGCCGCTTGGACGGGGCACGGATGGACAGGATTCTGGCGGAGGCGGGCGCATGAAGATCTACGTTCCCCGCGATGCGGCGGCCCGGGCACTGGGGGCCGATGACGTGGCCCGCGCGATCGCGGACGAGGCGGCAAGGCGCGGCCTGACGGTCGAGATCGTCCGCAACGGCAGCCGCGGGATGATCTGGCTGGAACCGCTGGTCGAAATCGAACGGGACGGGCGGCGCCTTGCCTATGGGCCGGTCGATGCGACCGATGCGGCGGCGCTGCTGGACGGGGCCTTGCCCTGCCACGGCACGGTCGAGGATATCCCCTTCTTCGCCCGCCAGACCCGCCTGACCTTTGCGCGCGTCGGGCTGATCGACCCGCTGGACCTTGCCGATTACGAGGCGCATGGCGGCCTTAAGGGGCTGCGCCGGGCGCTGTCGATGACCCCGGCGGATGTCGTGGCCGAAGTCACCGCCTCGGGCCTGCGCGGGCGGGGCGGCGCCGGGTTCCCCACGGGGATCAAGTGGGAAACGGTGCGCAAGGCCGCCGCCGACCGCAAATACATCGTCTGCAATGCCGACGAGGGCGACAGCGGCACCTTCGCCGACCGGATGCTGATGGAAGGCGATCCCTTCACCCTGATCGAGGGCATGGCCATCGCGGGCATCGGCGTGAGCGCGGCCAAGGGCTTTGTCTACATCCGTTCGGAATACCCCGACGCGATCGAGGTGATGGAAGCCGCCGTGCGCATCGCGCGCGGGGCGGGTGTTCTGGGCGCGTCGGTCCTTGGTTCCGGTCCTGCTTTCGACATCGAGGTGCGGGTCGGCGCGGGCGCCTATGTCTGCGGCGAGGAAACCTCGCTTCTGAACTCGCTTGAGGGCAAGCGCGGGATCGTGCGCGCCAAGCCCCCGCTGCCCGCGCTCGAGGGGCTGTTCGGCAAGCCCACGGTGGTGAACAACGTCCTGTCGCTGGCCACGGTTCCGGTGATCTTCGAAAAGGGCGCGGCGCATTACGCAGGGTTCGGCCTTGGCCGGTCCAAGGGGACGATGCCGATCCAGATCGCAGGCAACGTGAAGTTCGGCGGCTTGTTCGAAACCGCCTTCGGCATGCCCCTGGGGGATCTGGTCAACGATATCGCCGGAGGCACCGCCAGCGGCCGTCCGGTGAAGGCGGTCCAGGTCGGTGGGCCTCTGGGCGCCTACATGGCCCCCGCGAAGTTCGCCACGCCCTTCGGATACGAGGAATTCGACGGGCAGGGCGGGCTGATCGGCCACGCGGGCATCGTCGTCTTTGACGACAGCGCCGACATGCTGAAACTCGCCCGCTTCGCGATGGAGTTCTGTGCCGTCGAATCCTGCGGCAAATGCACCCCCTGCCGGATCGGCAGCACGCGCGGGGTGGAAACCATCGACCGGATCGCGCGTGGCGATTCCAGCGCGATCCCGATCCTGACCGACCTGTGCGAGACGATGAAGGACGGCTCGCTTTGCGCTCTTGGCGGCTTCACCCCCTTCCCGGTGATGTCGGCGCTCACCCAGTTCCCCGAAGATTTCGCCTGCCAGAAGGAGGCTGCGGAATGAAAGATTTCATCATCCCCTGGAACGACGACCGCGATCTGGGCACGCCCGCAAAGACCGGTGCGCCCGTCACGCTGACCATCGACGGGTTCGAGGTGACGGTGCCCGAGGGGACATCGGTGATGCGCGCCTCGGCGCTTGCCGGTATCAAGGTGCCCAAACTGTGCGCCACCGACAGCCTTGAGGCGTTCGGATCGTGCCGTCTGTGCGTCGTGGAAATCGAAGGCCGCCGCGGTACGCCCGCGTCCTGCACGACACCGGTGGCGCCGGGCATGGTGGTGCATACCCAGTCGCCCAAGGTGCAGAAGATCCGCAAGGGGGTGATGGAGCTTTACATCAGCGACCACCCGCTGGATTGCCTGACCTGCGCGGCCAACGGCGATTGCGAATTGCAGGACATGGCGGGCATGGTCGGCCTGCGCGACGTGCGCTACGAACCGGGCCAGAACCATTTCGCCAAGCGCACGGCCGTGGGGGTGAACCCGCAATACATCCCGAAGGATGAATCGAACCCGTATTTCACCTATGACCCGGCCAAGTGCATCGTCTGCTCGCGCTGCGTGCGGGCCTGCGAAGAAGTGCAGGGCACATTCGCGCTGACGATCGAGGGCCGCGGCTTTGACAGCCGGGTGAAGGCGGGGGCCAAGAACGACACGTTCCTCACCTCCGATTGCGTGTCCTGCGGCGCCTGCGTGCAGGCCTGCCCGACCGGCACCCTGCAGGAAAAATCGGTGATCGAACTGGGCACGCCGGAACGGTCGGTCATCACCACCTGCGCCTATTGTGGCGTCGGCTGTTCGTTCAAGGCGGAACTGAACGGCGATCAGCTGGTGCGGATGGTGCCCTACAAGCACGGCAAGGCCAACCGGGGCCATTCCTGCGTGAAGGGGCGGTTCGCCTATGGCTATGCGACCCACAAGGACCGCATCCTGAACCCGATGATCCGCGACAGCATCGACCAGCCGTGGCGCGAAGTCAGCTGGGACGAGGCGATCGGCTTTGCCGCCAGCCGCATGCGTGGCCTGCAGGAGAAGTATGGCAGGAAGTCGATCGGCGTGATCACCTCCAGCCGCTGCACCAACGAGGAAACCTATCTGGTGCAGAAGCTGACCCGCGCGGTCTTTGGCAACAACAACACCGACACCTGCGCCCGCGTCTGCCATTCGCCCACCGGCTATGGCCTGGGCCAGACCTTCGGCACCTCTGCGGGTACGCAGGATTTCGACAGCGTCGAACAGACCGATGTGGTGATCGTGATCGGCGCGAACCCGACGGATGGCCACCCGGTCTTTGCCAGCCGCCTGAAAAAGCGGCTGCGGGCGGGCGCCAAGCTGATCGTGATTGACCCGCGCCGCATCGATCTGGTGAAGTCGAACCATATCCGCGCCGCGCACCATCTGCCGCTGCGTCCGGGCACCAACGTGGCGGTCGTGACCTCGCTTGCGCATGTCATCGTGACCGAGGGGCTGATCAATGAGGAATTCATCAGAACCCGTTGCGATTGGGACGAATTCCAGGACTACGCAGCCTTCGTTTCCGATCCCCGGCACAGCCCCGAGGCGACCGAGATGCTGACCGGCGTTCCGGCGGCGGAACTGCGCGCGGCGGCGCGGCTCTTTGCCACCGGCGGCAATGGCGCGATCTATTACGGTCTGGGCGTCACCGAACATAGCCAGGGATCGACCACCGTCATGGGGATCGCGAACCTCGCGATGCTGACGGGCAACATCGGCCGTCCGGGCGTGGGGGTGAACCCCCTGCGCGGGCAGAACAACGTGCAGGGCTCTTGCGACATGGGATCGTTCCCGCACGAACTGCCGGGCTATCGCCATGTGAAGAACGACGACGTGCGCGAGCTTTTCCAGCGCGTCTGGGGCGCCGAGATCGACCCCGAGCCGGGCCTGCGCATCCCCAACATGCTGGATGCCGCTGTCGAGGGCACGTTCAAGGGGCTTTACTGCCAAGGCGAGGACATCCTGCAATCGGATCCAGACACGCATCACGTGGCGGCGGGCCTGGCCGCGATGGAATGTGTCATCGTGCATGACCTGTTCCTGAACGAAACGGCGAATTACGCGCATGTCTTCCTGCCGGGATCGACCTTCCTGGAAAAGGACGGGACCTTCACCAACGCCGAACGCCGCATCAACCGCGTGCGCCGCGTGATGGCCCCGCGCAACGGTTTTGCCGACTGGGAAATCACCCAGATGCTGGCCAATGCGATGGGGGCAGGGTGGACCTATACCCATCCCGCGCAGATCATGGAGGAAATCGCGCTGACCACCCCCAGTTTCGCGGGCGTCAGCTATGAGATGCTGGAGGAAAAGGGCTCGGTCCAGTGGCCCTGCAACGAGAAGCACCCCGAGGGCACGCCCTTGATGCATGTCGACGGCTTCGTGCGCGGCAAGGGCCGGTTCATCGTGACGGAATATGTCGCGACCGACGAACGCACCGGCCCGCGCTTCCCGCTTCTGCTGACGACCGGGCGCATCCTTTCGCAGTACAACGTCGGCGCACAGACCCGGCGGACCGAGAATGTCGTCTGGCATCAGGAGGATATCCTGGAAATCCACCCGCATGACGCGGAAAACCGCGGCATCGTGGAGGGCGCCTGGGTGCGTCTGGCCAGCCGGTCTGGGGAAACGACGCTGCGCGCCCATGTGACCGACCGGGTCAGCCCCGGCGTGGTCTACACCACCTTCCACCACCCGACGACGCAGGCGAATGTCGTGACCACCGATTTTTCGGACTGGGCCACCAACTGCCCGGAATACAAGGTCACGGCGGTGCAGGTCGCGCTGTCGAACGGCCCTTCTGACTGGCAGGAGGAATATTCCGCCCAGGCCGAACGGTCGCGCCGCATCCTTCCGGCGGCGGAATAGGCGATGGCCGAACCCGTCACCAGCCTTGCAGGCCTTGCCGTCCGGGCAGCCGGGCGGCACGAGGTGACGCGCGCCTTGCCGGAGGAAACGCCGGTTGCGATGGTCTTTGACGGGACCACGCAGGCGGTGATGATGGCCACGCCCCGTGACCTGCGCGACTTTGCGCATGGCTTTGCCCTGACCGAAGGTTTTGTTTCGGATCTCGGCCAGATCGCAGAGTTCGAACTGGTCGAACACGGGCCGGGCATCGAGGCACGGTTCTGGCTGTCGGCAGATCGCTCGGCGGCGCTTGCCGCGCGCAGGCGGGCGCTGGCCGGGACGGTGGGCTGCGGGCTTTGCGGGATCGACAGCCTGGAACAGGCGCTGCGCCCGCTGCCGCCCGTGGCCGACGGGGTGCTGCTGAGCGTGGCCGAAGTGGCCGCCGCGCCCGATCTGCTGCGCGGCCATCAGCCGCTGCATGACCAGACCCATGGCGTTCACGCCGCGGGTTTCCTGCGCCCGGGTGCGGGCATCGTGACCGCGCGCGAGGATGTCGGCCGCCACAACGCGCTGGACAAGCTGATCGGCGCGCTGGCCCTGTCGGGCGAGGCCGCTTCTGGCGGGGCCATCGTCCTGACCAGCCGTGTTTCTGTCGAGATGGTGCAGAAATGCGCGATGGCAGGATGTTCCATCCTGATCGCCGTCTCGGCCCCGACGGCCCATGCCCTGCGCCTGGCGGAGGCGGCGGGGATCACCGTCGCGGCCTTTGCGCGCGGCGCAGGGTTCGACATATTTTCCAATCCGCACAGGATATTGAACGAGGTTCCTGATGTCGCCTGACAAGATGGTCCGTATGGCCAACCAGATCGCCACCTTCTTTGCCAGCCAGCCCGGCGACGAAGGCCCGTCCCGCGTGGCGGCGCATCTGAACGATTTCTGGGATCCCCGGATGCGCGCGCAGCTTGCCGCCCATGTCGATGCAGGCGGCGAGGGCCTGCATGAACTGGTGCTGAAGGCCATGGCCGAGGTGCGGGTGCCCGCGGCCTGAGCGCCGCTGCGCCGGACCGTCCGTTCCGGGTGCCAGCCTGCCGCGTCCTGCGGCACATTTCCCCATGATCGTCCGCCTTTCGGGGGGACCCGCGCGCTTCTGGCGGCCCGTCCAGGATTTCCGGGGCCGCCTGCCCTTGCGGGGGGCGGGGCGTGGCACTAAGACTTGGGTAATCCCTCGGCGGTAACGCTACGCAATGATAAAAGGCAGGTGCCATGAAAGACCCGATCGACCTTTACATGAACACGCTTGTCCCGATGGTGGTGGAACAGACCAGCCGCGGCGAACGGGCCTATGACATCTTCTCGCGCCTGCTGAAGGAACGGATCATCTTCCTTTCGGGCCCGGTGCATGACGGCATGTCCAGCCTGATCTGCGCCCAGCTTCTGTTCCTCGAGGCGGAAAACCCCTCGAAGGAAATCGCGATGTACATCAACAGCCCCGGCGGCGTGGTGACGAGCGGCCTGTCGATCTATGACACGATGCAGTACATCCGCCCCAAGGTTTCGACCCTGGTGATCGGGCAGGCGGCCAGCATGGGCAGCCTTCTGCTGACGGCGGGGGAAAAGGGGATGCGGTTTTCGCTGCCCAACAGCCGCGTGATGGTGCACCAGCCTTCGGGCGGCTATCAGGGCCAGGCGACCGACATCATGATCCACGCGCGCGAGACCGAAAAGCTGAAGCGCCGCCTGAACGAAATCTACGTCAAGCACACCGGCCAGACGCTGGAAACCGTCGAGGCCGCGCTGGAGCGGGACAATTTCATGTCGGCCGAGGATGCCAAGGCCTGGGGCCTGATCGACGAGATCCTGGAAAGCCGCGGCAAGGCCGAGCCGGAGACGAAGTGACGCCGATCGGCCCGGCCGCGCGCCGTCCGGGCCGATTTGACATTGTGAAGGGCGGGGCCTTGGCCTAGACTTCACATGATCCCCCTGCAAAGGGGGCAAGGTAGAGGATGACGATGGCGAACAATTCCGGCAGCGACAGCAAGAATACCCTTTACTGCTCGTTCTGCGGCAAGAGCCAGCATGAGGTGCGCAAGCTGATTGCAGGCCCGACCGTGTTCATCTGCGATGAATGCGTCGAATTGTGCATGGACATCATCCGTGAGGAAACGAAATCCTCGGGCCTGAAGTCTTCGGACGGGGTGCCGACCCCGCGCGAGATCTGCAAGGTGCTGGACGATTACGTGATCGGTCAGGAACATGCCAAGCGGGTTCTGTCGGTGGCGGTCCACAACCACTACAAACGTCTGAACCATTCCTCGAAGACCGACATCGAACTGTCGAAGTCGAACATCCTGCTGATCGGCCCCACGGGCTGCGGCAAGACGCTGCTGGCGCAGACGCTGGCGCGGATCCTGGACGTGCCCTTCACGATGGCCGACGCCACCACGCTGACCGAGGCGGGCTATGTAGGCGAGGATGTGGAAAACATCATCCTCAAGCTGTTGCAGGCCAGCGAATACAATGTCGAACGCGCGCAGCGCGGCATCGTCTATATCGACGAGGTCGACAAGATCACGCGCAAGTCCGACAACCCGTCGATCACGCGTGACGTGTCGGGCGAGGGCGTGCAGCAGGCGCTTCTGAAGATCATGGAAGGCACCATCGCCTCGGTTCCGCCGCAGGGCGGGCGCAAGCATCCGCAGCAGGAATTCCTTCAGGTCGACACGACGAACATCCTGTTCATCTGTGGCGGGGCCTTCGCGGGGCTGGAACGGATCATCGCGCAGCGCAACAAAGGCAGTGCGATCGGCTTCGGCGCCGAGGTAAAGAACAACGATGATCGTGGCGTGGGCGAACTGTTCAAGGAGCTTGAGCCCGAGGATCTGCTGAAATTCGGCCTGATTCCGGAATTCGTGGGCCGCCTTCCGGTCATTGCGACGCTCACCGATCTGGACGAGGCCGCACTGGTCACCATCCTGACCGAACCGAAAAACGCGCTGGTCAAACAGTATCAGCGCCTGTTCGAGATCGAGGGCGTCACCCTGACCTTCACCGCGGACGCGCTGTCGGCAATCGCCAAGCGCGCGATCAAGCGCAAGACAGGCGCGCGCGGCCTGAGGTCGATCATGGAGGATATCCTGCTGGATACCATGTTCGAACTGCCCGGCATGAGCGACGTGTCCGAGGTCGTGGTGAACGAAGAGGCGGTCAATTCCGGTGCGAAGCCGCTTCTGGTCCATACCGAGGGTAAGAAGAAGGAACCCGCCGCCGCCGGCTGATCCGGCCGGTGGGGCAGGGAACAGGCGGGCGCTTGCCCGCCTTTTTCATTTCCCCCACTCCGCTCTGGACGTTCGGCGCGGCTTGGTCCATATCAGGGCAAACCTGTTCGGAGGGGCCGATGAATTTCCTCAAGCGACTGCTGACCTGGTGGAACAGCCAGACCCTTGGCACCCAGCTTTTCACCTGGCGCAAGGGTGTGAAGGTGGGCGAGGACGAACAGGGCAACGTCTATTACGAGACCCGTGACCGCAAGCGCCGCTGGGTCATCTACAATGGCGAAACCGAAGCGAGCCGCGTATCGCCCGACTGGCATGGCTGGCTGCACTTCACCTGGGACGAGCCGCCGACCAAGGCGCCGCTGAAGCACAAGGCCTGGGAAAAGCCGCATCAGGAAAACCTGACCGGCACGCCCTTGGCCTATGCCCCTCCCGGTTCGATCCGGCGCACCGAACCCGTCGCGCGCCGCGACTACGAGGCGTGGCAGCCCGAATAATGGCCGAAAACTGGACAGAGGTTCTGGCCGGCGGGGCCGTGCTGGCGGTGGCCGTGGGCTTTCTGGCCTTCGCCTCGCAAGGTGGCATGGGCGGTACGACGGGCAGCTATGAATTGCGCGCCAGCTTCCGGTCGGCCGAGGGCATCACCGTGGGCACCGATGTGCGCCTTGCGGGTGTGAAGGTTGGTACGGTGACGGGGCTTGACCTCAATCCGCAGACCTTCTTCGCCGATGCGACCATTGCCGTGCGCAACGGCATCGACCTGCCCGACGACAGTGCGATCCTGGTCTCGCAGGAGGGGCTTCTGGGCGGCAACTTCATCGAACTGATCCCCGGCGGATCGCTCGACAATCTTTCGCCGGGCGACGAGATCGAGGATACGCAGGGCGCGGTCAGCCTTCTGGCGCTGTTGATGAAATTCGTGGGCGACAGCGCGAAGGACCAGCTTTCGCAGGATGGCGCGGCCACCGACGCCGCACCCGATCCCGGGGCGCCCTGATGCTGGCCCGGCTTTGCCTTCTGGCGATGCTGGCGGTGGCGGGGGGTACCGCAGGTGCCCAAACCGTCGTGAACGCCCCCGGCGCCAAGCTGCGCTGGCTGGACAAGATGACGGGCGAGACGGCCGATATCGACCTTCTGCCCGGGCAGGCTGCGATCAGCGGGCGGCTGACGATCCTTCTGGACGAATGCCGCTACCCCGAGGACAACCCGGCGGCCGAGGCCTTTGCCCATCTGACCGTGACCGCCGAAGGCGTGGCCGAGCCGGTGTTTTCCGGCTGGATGATCGCCTCGTCCCCGGCGCTGTCGGCGTTGGAACATCCCCGCTATGATGTCTGGGTGCTGTCCTGCCTGACGGATGCCCCGCAGATCGAGGTCGATGACACGGTCGACACCGGCGAGGACCAGATCGACCCGGTCGACGAGGAAGCCCCCGTCAACGACGGCGGCTGAGGCAGCCGGGCCGATCTCAGGCAACCGCCAGAGGTTCAAGCTCCCGCCCCGGCGGGCCGAAATCCGCCCCCCGCAGCAAGGCATCGCGCAGGCGCCGGTGATAATCGGCGCGGGTGATCTCGATCGCGCCGAGGCTGGCAAGGTGGGGCGTCAGGAACTGGGTGTCGAACAGGGTGAAACCCCCACGCCGCAGCCGCGCCACCAGATGCGTCAGTGCCAGTTTCGAGGCGTCCGTGCGGTGCGAGAACATGCTTTCGCCGAAGAAGGCCGCCCCCAGCGTCACGCCATAGACCCCGCCGGCCAGTTCCCCGTCGATCCGGATTTCCAGGGAATGGGCAAAACCCATGCGATGCAGATCGGCGTAAAGCCCGTGGATGCGGTCGTTGATCCAGGTTTCCTCGCGCGCGGCGCAGGCGCTGACCACCGCGTCAAAGGCCGTATCCGCGCTGACCTCATATCCGCCGCGCCGGATGCGCCGCGCCAGGCTGCGCGAGATGTGGAACCCGTCCAGCGGAAAGACCCCGCGCCGCCGGGGATCAACCCAATGGATCGCCGGATCGTCGCGGCTTTCCGCCATCGGAAAGATGCCCATGGCATAGGCGCGCAGCAGGATATCCGGCGTGATCTCGGGGTCGGGGTCGATCTGCATAGTCGGATACCCTGAAAGGTCGAAGGGCGCCCGAAGGCGCCCCACGGTTCAGCCGAATTGCGCGGCCAGCCATTTTTCCAGCCAGTGGATCGAATAGTCCCCTGCCTGGATGTCGGGTTCGGCCAGCAGCGCGTGGAACAGCGGCACCGAGGTATCGACGCCATCCACAATCAGTTCGCCAAGCGCGCGGCGCAGACGCGCCAGCGCTTCGGGCCGGTCGCGGCCATGCACGATCAGCTTGCCGATCAGGCTGTCGTAATAGGGCGGGATCGAATAGCCGCCATAGAGCGCCGAATCCATCCGCACACCCAGACCGCCGGGGGCGTGGAACACCTTCACCTTGCCGGGGCAGGGGGTGAAGTTCGGCAGCTTCTCGGCGTTGATGCGGACCTCGATCGCGTGGCCGTTGATTTCGAGAGCGTCCTGGGTGAAAGACATCGGCAGGCCGGCGGCCACGCGGATCTGTTCGCGCACCAGATCGACCCCAAAGATCGCCTCGGTCACCGGATGTTCCACCTGAAGGCGCGTGTTCATCTCGATGAAATAGAACTCGCCATCCTCGTAGAGGAATTCGACCGTGCCCGCGCCGATATAGTTGATCTTGGCCACGGCATTGGCGCAGATGGCACCGATCTCGGCGCGCATGGCGGGGGTGATGCAGGGGCCGGGGGCCTCTTCGAACACCTTCTGGTGGCGGCGCTGCAGCGAACAGTCACGCTCGCCCAGATGCACCGCGCTCCCCTTGCCGTCGCCGAAAACCTGGATCTCGATATGGCGGGGCCGCTGGAGGTATTTCTCGATATAGACCTCGTCATTGCCGAAGGCGGCCTTGGCCTCGGACCGTGCGGTGCGGAAGGCGACCTCAAGCTCGCTTGCATTGCGCGCGACCTTCATGCCGCGCCCGCCGCCACCCGCCGTGGCCTTGATGATCACCGGGTATCCGATCGCCTCGGCCACGCCCTGCGCGGTTTCGTAATCGGGCACGCCGCCATCCGATCCGGGCACCACGGGGATGCCCAGTTCCCTGGCGGTTTCCTTGGCGGTGATCTTGTCGCCCATGATGCGGATGTGTTCCGCCGACGGGCCGATGAAGGTGATGCCGTGATCTTCAAGCGCCTGCGCGAAGCTGGCGTTTTCCGACAGGAAGCCATAGCCCGGATGCACGGCCTGTGCGCCCGTGATCTCGCAGGCCGAGATGATCGCGGCCTTGTTCAGGTAGCTTTCGGACGAAGGCGCGGGGCCGATGCAGACGCTTTCATCGGCCATGCGCACATGCATGGCATCGGCATCCGCCGTGGAATGGACCGCAACCGACTTGATCCCCATTTCGCGGGCGGCGCGGATCACGCGCAGCGCGATCTCCCCCCGGTTGGCGATCAGGATCTTTTCGAACATGGGGAAACCTTATTCGATGATGAGAAGCGGTGCGCCGTATTCGACGGGGGTGCCGTCTTCGACGAGGATGCGCTTGACCGTGCCCGCACGGGGGGCAGGGATGTGGTTCATCGTCTTCATCGCCTCGATGATCAGGACGGTCTGGCCCTCGGCCACGGTCGATCCGACCGAAACGAAGGGCGTGGCACCCGGTTCCGCCGCAAGATAGGCGGTGCCCACCATCGGCGAGGTCACGGCGCCCGGATGCTGGGCCGGGTCTTCGACAGATGCGGCCGGTGCGGCGGCATGGGCCGCCATCGCGGCGGGCGCGGCTGCCGGGGCCATCGCCACGGGCGCGGCGGCGATGGTCGTCACCACATTCGCCTGCTTGACCACGCGCACCTCAAGGCTGTCGTCTTCGCCATACTCGCGCTTGACCGAAAGCTCGGTCAACTCGTTCTTGTTCAGAAGTTCGGCCAGCGCCTGGATGAAGGCGACGTCGGCGTCGGGGGAATGTTTGCTCATGCCATCCTCGGTTGTCATTCACTGCCGGCTTGTCACCGGGCACCGGACGGCCTGCCCGGAAACCCCTGGCGTCGCCAAGGCTGACCGCGCTTATAAGGCAAGCGGGGCGGGGTGAAAAGCGCCTGTTGCCCGGCAAGGGGGCGTCGGGAAGGAATTTGGGCGCGAGGCCGGCCACCACGGGCAAGGGCAGGGGCAGGGGGAAAATCATCGGAAAATCCGGAGGCAAATTTTCCGGCACGCTATTTTACCATTTGATAAAAAATATGACCTGTGGCAGCCTTTTCCCAATCAGATCAGAAGATGCCACAGGGAGGCACGACCTTGACCAACAGCCAGCTCACGCCCGGTGTGGTGCCGGGGCGTCTGCCCGCCGAAGCCTATCGGGACAATTTCGCCGATCACGAACCGCCGCTGGATGCGCATGAGGCGCGGGTCGCAGCCGACCGGTGCTATTTCTGCCATGACGCCCCCTGCATCACGGCCTGTCCGACATCGATCGACATTCCGCTTTTCATCCGCCAGATCGCCACCGGCACGCCCGAGGCCGCGGCCCGCACGATCCTGACGCAGAACATCCTGGGCGGCATGTGCGCCCGTGTCTGCCCGACCGAAACGCTGTGCGAAGAGGCCTGCGTGCGCGAGGCGGCCGAGGGCAAGCCCGTGGAAATCGGCCGCCTGCAACGCTTTGCCACCGACAGGCTGATGGCGAAGGGCGTGCATCCCTTCACCCGCGCGCCCGCAACCGGAAAGCGCGTGGCGGTCGTCGGCGCGGGGCCTGCGGGCCTGGCCTGCGCGCATCGCCTGGCCATGAAGGGCCATGACGTTGCCGTCTTTGATGCCCGCCCCAAGGCCGGGGGGCTGAACGAATACGGTATCGCCGCCTACAAGGCCACGGATGGCTTTGCCGCGGCCGAGGTCGAATGGCTGTTGAAGATCGGCGGCATCACGATTCACCCGGGCAAGGCGCTTGGCCGCGACATGACGCTTGCGGACCTGCGGGCCGCGCATGACGCCGTCTTCCTTGGCATGGGTCTTGCCGGGGTGAACGCCCTGCGCGCGCCCGGCGAGGACCGGGACAACGTGCGCCCGGCGGTCGAGTTCATTGCGGAATTGCGGCAGGCGGCGGATCTCTCCTCCCTCCCCGTGGGTCGTGATGTGGTGGTCATCGGCGGCGGGATGACCGCCGTCGATGCCGCCGTGCAGTCGAAACTTCTCGGCGCCGAAACCGTCACCATCGTCTATCGCCGCGGGCAGGAAAAGATGAGCGCCAGCGGCCACGAACAGGACCATGCCACCGCGGCGGGCGTGCGGATCATCCACAACGCGGCCCCGGTGGCGGTGCATGGCAATGGCGCGGTCCGCGAGGTGGAATTCGCCTATACCCAGGATGGTCCCGTCGGGCTGGAACTGCTGCCTGAAACCTTCCGGCTGAAGGCCGATCAGGTGTTCAAGGCGATCGGCCAGACGCTGGAGGGCGCGCCCGGGGACCTGGCCCTTTCGGGCGGCAAGATCGCCGTCACCGGGCCGGGCCGGACCAGCGTCGCGGGCATATGGGCCGGCGGCGATTGCGCCTCGGGCGGCGAAGACCTGACCGTGACCGCGGTCGCCGAAGGCCGCGACGCGGCCGAAGACATCCACGCATTCTTGATCGGGTAAGCGACATGGCCAACCTTGAATCGACCTTCATCGGCATCAAATCCCCCAATCCGTTCTGGCTGGCCTCGGCCCCGCCGACGGACAAGGAAGTGAACGTCCGCCGCGCCTTCGATGCGGGCTGGGGCGGCGTGGTATGGAAGACCCTCGGAAGCGAGGGTCCGCCCATCGTCAACGTCTCGGGGCCGCGCTACGGCGCGATCTGGGGGGCCGACCGCCGCCTTCTGGGGCTGAACAACATCGAACTGATCACCGACCGCCCGCTCGAGGTGAACCTGGCCGAGATCCGCCGCGTCAAGAAGGACTATCCCGACCGTGCGATGGTGATCAGCCTCATGGTGCCCTGCGACGAGGAAAGCTGGAAGGACATCCTGCACCGCATCGAGGATACCGGCGCCGACGGGGTGGAACTGAACTTCGGCTGTCCGCACGGCATGGCCGAACGTGGCATGGGCAGTGCCGTGGGGCAGGTGCCGGAATATATCGAAATGGTCACCGCCTGGGTGAAGCACTATTCGAAGATGCCCTGCATCGTGAAGCTCACACCGAACGTCACCTCGATCCTGCCGCCCGCGATGGCGGCGAAACGCGGCGGTGCGGATGCGGTCAGCCTGATCAATACAGTGAAGTCGATCACCAATGTCGACCTCGACCACTTCAGCCCCTTCCCGATGATCGACGGAAAGGGATCGCATGGTGGCTATTGCGGTCCGGCGGTCAAGCCGATCGCGCTGAACATGGTGGCCGAAATCGCCCGCCACGGCGAAACCCGCGGCCTGCCGATCAGCGGCATCGGCGGGGTGACCACCTGGCGCGACGCGGCGGAATTCATGGCACTTGGCGCGGGCAATGTGCAGGTCTGCACCGCGGCGATGACCTATGGCTTCAAGATCGTGCAGGAAATGATCTCGGGCCTGTCACAATATCTGGACGAAAAGAACATGGCGCTTTCCGATCTGGTCGGTCGCGCGGTTCCGAATTTCGTCGAATGGCAGGACCTGAACCTGAACTACGTCACCAAGGCGGTGATCGATCAGGACGCCTGCATCAAGTGCGGTCGCTGCTATGCGGCCTGCGAGGACACCAGCCACCAGGCCATCGCCATGTCGGCCGACCGCGTCTTTACCGTGAAGGATGAGGAATGCGTGGCCTGCAACCTCTGCGTCAACGTCTGCCCGGTGGAAAACTGCATCACCATGGAACAGATGCCGCTCGGCGCAACCGACCCGCGCACCGGACGCAAGGTGGCACCCTACGCCAACTGGACGACCCATCCGAACAACCCGATGGCGCGCGCGGCGGAGTAGGGAGAAGATTTTTCGTACGAAAAATCTTCGGGGGCGAAAAATCTTCGTACGAAGATTTTTCTCTCACCCCCTCCGGCTCAACAGACGATCCGGATCTGTCCGGCGTTGCAGATGATGATGAACTGCCCGGCGCATTCGAGGCAGTGAAAACCGCGTTTTCGCACCTCGTCCAGAAAGGCGGCGCGGCCGATTTCCCGGTCGACGTCCCGCACGGCGCGGCGCAGGATGCCGCCTTTTCGCGCGGCCCGGCTGTCGAAAAGCGCGGCCGCCCAGCCGGGGTTTGTCGGAGCCGGGCCGAAAGGACCGACGGGAAGGGACTTGAGGTTCGCATCAGGTGCGGGAAGGGGAAGCGGCATCTGCATGGGGGCAGGATCGCCGGTGATGGTTAAGGCGTGGTTAAGCCGCGATGGAGCGGATCACGTGGCCGGACCTGTCTGCGGCGCCGGTCCCTCCTGCTGCGGGGTCAGGAGCTTGCGGAACAGCGTGTCCAGATAGATGTCTGCCTCGGCGAAGGGGTCGTGGCCCGGCCCAAGGACAGCGCGCACCTGGACGTCGAAATCGGCGTAATGCTGGGTCAGCGCCCAGATCGAAAAGATCAGGTGATAGGGATCGACCGGCGCGATGCGGCCATCATCGGCCCAATCCCGGATGACGGCGGCCTTTTCGTCCACCAGCGTCTTCAGTTCGCCGGTGATCGCTTCCATCATACGGGGGGCGCCCTGCAGGATCTCGTTGGCAAAGAGGCGGCTTTCGCGGGGAAAGTCGCGGCTCATCTCCAGCTTGCGATGCACATAGCCAAGGATTTCCCCGATCGGCTCGCCATCGGCGCGCAGGGCGCGCAGCGGGTCAAGCCAGGTGTCGAGCAGTTCCGACAGAAGCGCCTGATGGATCGCCTCTTTCGAGGCGAAATAATACAGAAGGTTGGGCTTCGACAGCCCCGCCACCTCGGCGATCTGGTCCAGCGTCGCCCCCCGGAAGCCGTGCTGCGAAAACACGTCAAGCGCGGCATCCAGAATGGTTTCGGAGTTCCGGATCTGGATTTTCGTGCGCGCGCGGGGCTTCTGGGGCATCTGGACACCGTCATCTGGGCAAACACATACCCAAATGCCGCAAAATCCGGCGCACTGCAAACCTGTTCGGTTTCCCGGTCGGGTCCGTGACCCGTTATTCGCCCCGTTATTCGCCCTGTTATTCGACAGCGAGGATCATCAGATAGGGTACGGCGGTGATCATCCCCAGAACGATGGCGAGAGAGCGGGTCAGGCCTTTGAACATCAAGCACTCCGTCAATTGGCGTTTCGTGCAGATGATCTAGGGAGCGATCCGGTCCCGGCAAGGGCTGCCGGGCGCGTCCGGTACCGGTTTCGGACGCGCCCCGCTTCTTTCGCGGTTCAGACGAGGATGATGTCGTCTGCCAGCCCCGCGAGGCTGCCGACGCGGGCCAGCGTCAGCGTGTTGCCGTCGCCGAAATCGAAGACGACGGATGTGCCCGCATCCTCGGCAAAGGCGCGGACGACCTGCTCTGCGGTCCGGTTGCCGAGGCCAAGCGCGCCGCGGTTCAGCACGATCTCGTCGTTCTGACGGGCGCTGAAATCGGTGATCCTGTCGGCCCCGCCGTTGTAGACGAAATCGTCCGCGCCAAATCCGCCGGTCAGCTTGTCGTTGCCCTTGCCACCGTCGATCCGGTCTTTTCCGTTGCCACCGTCGATCCGGTCTTTTCCGTTGCCGCCGAACAGCCGGTCGCTTCCGCTGCCACCGAACAGCACGTCGTTGCCCGACTGACCCTTCAGCCGGTCGTTCCCGGCAAGGCCGAATGCCCTGTCGTCGCGCCCGCCAAGGTTGACCCGGTCGCCCGCGGCACCGCCCAGATAGGTGTCGCGATGGTTGCCGAAGCTGCGCAAGCCGCTGCCGCTGTGCATGCCGAAGACCACATCCGACTGGCTGACGGAATAGCCGACCAGCCGCAGGAGCCCGTCGAAGAAGGCATCGCCGTTCAGGACCACGTCACGCCCGGCCTGCAAAAGCTGTGTCTCGGCGTTGCGGGCAAACCGTGCGAGGTTGGTTCCGCCAAGCAGCGTCTCCATCAGCTCGGTGGCCGTGTCCTGGAATTCCATCAGCGCGGCGGCATTGGTGGCGTTGGTCGCCACGCGGCCCGGATTGGCGATGCCCGCGCTGCGCAGGCCCGCCTCGATCGCCTCGAAATACATCGCGCCGATCAGGTTCGCGGCCCCGACCCAAAGCCCGGCAAGGCCGCCGCTGCCGCGGGCGTCAAAGCCATCGACCCCGTTTCCGGAATAGCCGAGATAGGACCAGTTGCCATTCGCGTCGATGGTGAATTCCGGCGTCTCCCAGGTGAAGCCGCCGCCGCGCAGCGCCTCGGGCAGGCCGAAATCGGCAAAAGCGGGGATGTCATATTCGAAGGGCAGGGTATCGACGCCCAGACCCTCCAGCGCGTCGCGCAGCGTGGTCGAGGGCGGATAGCCCGAAAGCGCTGCGCGTGCGGTATCAAGCGCGTCCTCGATCAGCGAGAAGTTGCCATTGGCGAACTGCTGAAGCGCGGTCCGCGCCGGGCCGGGCGGGGTGCTGGACAGCGCATTCTGCCAGACCGCCGCCGGGATCGTCCGCAGAAGCGGCGGGATGTCGTCGAGCAGGGCGCGGAACTGGCCCACTGTCAGGTTCAGCACGGCGTTCACCGTGGTTGGGCCGGTGTATCCCCCTGCCGTCAGAAGGGGGAGGAACGGGGCAAGGCTGTCGAGGCTCGAATCGAGCTGATCGTTCGTGGGCAAGGCGAAAGTCCCTCTGCAAATACAAATATGGGTAGAAACACCGACACTTCGGCGACTGGTCACTGTCGGCACCCTGCCAAGACAAATCGATTCTGGCTATACTTTCGACTAGTTTTTTTCGCGGTCTTGCCCGATCCGTCGGGCGCGTCAGAGCGCCCCGATGCCGCGCAGGATGATCTGCTTGACGCTTTCCTTCGCGGCCTGCCACTGGCGATCGCTCAGCGCGCGGCCGCCGTTCAGCGTCTCGATCTGGTGGCCGAAATCGGCGTAGTGCTGGGTGGTCGCCCAGAGCATGTACAGCAGGTGGTTGGGATCGACCGGCGCCATTCGGCCCTCGTCGATCCAGCGCTGGATCAGCGCGGCGCGGCCCCGTGTCCAGTCGCGCAGCGTGGTTTCCAGATAGTCCTGGATCACCGGCGCCCCGTGCATCACCTCGGAGGCCCAGACCTTGGAGCCGTCGGGGTGGCGGCGCGAGATTTCCATCTTGGCGTCGATATAGGCGCCGATCCCCTCGACCGGGCCGGGGGCATCGTCCATCGCGGCGGCTGCCTGAAGCCAGATCTCGAAGATGTCCTGCACCACGCGGCGATAAAGCGATTCCTTCGTCGGGAAATAGTAATGCAGGTTCGCCTTGGGCAGGCCCGCCATGTCGGCGATAAGCTGCATCGTCGCGCCGCCGAACCCGGCTTCGGCAAAGACTTTCTCGGCCGCCCGAAGAATGAGCGTTTCATTCTGCGCCCTGATCTCGTTTCGGCGGGTCGGGCGGGGCTGTTCGTTCATGGCCGGCCTCTGATCCAGATTTCCGTTGACCGGATGGTCAGGTTGTGATGCGCTTCAACCTGACCATACGGTCAGGAAAAGATTCGCCGCAAGCCCGCAGACAGACCGGAACCGGACAGACCGGAACCAGTCAGACCGAAACCAGACGGGCGCGGCCGAACAGGGAGAGCAAGCTGATGCCAGCACCCGGGGAAAACCTCCGTATCGATTCCGCGCGGCTGTGGGACAGCCTGATGGAGATGGCCCAGATCGGCCCCGGCATCGCGGGCGGCAACAATCGCCAGACCCTGACCGATGCCGACAGCGAGGGGCGCCACCTGTTTCGCCGCTGGTGCGAGGCCGCGGGCATGTCGATGGGCGTCGATACGATGGGCAACATGTTTGCAACGCGGGCCGGGCAGGACCCTGACGCGCTGCCGGTCTACATGGGCAGCCATCTGGATACCCAGCCCACGGGCGGCAAGTATGACGGGGTGCTGGGGGTTCTGGGCGCGCTGGAAGTGGTGCGCACGATGAACGACATGGGGGTCAGGACCCGCCACCCGATCGTGGTGACGAACTGGACGAACGAGGAGGGCACGCGTTTCGCGCCGGCCATGCTGGCGTCGGGCGTCTTCGCCGGGATGCACACGCAGGACTTCGCCTATGACCGGCGCGATGCCGAGGGCAAACGCTTTGGCGACGAGCTGGCGCGGATCGGCTGGGTCGGGGATGAGCCGGTGGGCGCGCGCAGGATGCACGCCATGCTGGAGCTGCACATCGAACAGGGCCCGATCCTTGAAGCCGAGGGGCGCGAGATCGGCGTCGTCACCCACGGGCAGGGGCTGTGGTGGCTGCAGATCACGCTGACGGGGAAGGATGCGCATACCGGGTCCACGCCGATGCACATGCGGGTCAACGCAGGGCTTGGCATGGCGCGGATCACCGAACGCGTGCACCAGATCGCGATGAGCCACCAGCCCAATGCCGTGGGTGCGGTGGGGCAGTGCAACGTCTATCCCAACAGCCGCAACGTGATCCCCGGCAAGGTGGTGTTCACGGTGGATATCCGCAGCCCCGAACAGGGCAAGCTGGACGCGATGCGCGCCGAGGTGGAACGCGCGGCCCATGCGGTGGCGCGCGAACTGGGCCTTGGCTGCGAGATCGAGCCGGTGGGCCATTTCGACCCGGTCACCTTCGACCCCGGTCTGGTG
This sequence comes from Aliigemmobacter aestuarii, assembly GCF_004799285.1. GTDB lineage: Bacteria > Pseudomonadota > Alphaproteobacteria > Rhodobacterales > Rhodobacteraceae > Aliigemmobacter > Aliigemmobacter aestuarii. The sequence goes on from NZ_SSND01000003.1 coordinate 158,564, forward strand.
AAGGTGGTGCGCGGCGCGGCCGAACGGCTGGGCTACAGCCACATGGATATCGTCTCGGGTGCGGGGCATGATGCCTGCTGGATCAACCGCGTGGCGCCCACGGTGATGATCATGTGCCCCTGCGTGGATGGCCTGTCGCACAACGAGGCCGAGGAGATCAGCCCGGAATGGGCCGCGGCGGGGACGGATGTGCTGCTGCACGCCTGTCTTGAGGTGGCGGAGGTTGTGGGCTGAGGCCGAAGGCCGGGGGCTCTGCCCCCGGACCCCCGGGATACTTGCAGACAGAAAATGGCAGGAGGGTTTGGGATGGCATCGACGGTGATCAAGGGCGGGACGGTCGTCACGGCGGACCTGTCCCATGCGGCGGATGTGAAGATCGAGGGCGGTGTGATCACCGAGATCGGTCAGAACCTGAAGGGCGACAGGGTGCTGGACGCCACGGGGTGCTACATCATGCCCGGCGGGATCGACCCGCACACGCATCTGGAGATGCCCTTCATGGGCACCTATTCGGCGGATGATTTCGAAAGCGGCACGCGGGCGGCGCTGGCGGGGGGCACCACGATGGTGGTGGATTTCGTGCTGCCGGGGCAGGGCCAGGGGCTGATGGATGCGGCCCAGATGTGGCACAACAAGTCGGGCCGGGCGCATTGCGACTATTCCTATCACATGGCCGTCACCTGGTGGGGCGAGAAGGTGTGGGAGGACATGGCCGAAAGCGTGAAGGCGGGGATCACGTCCTTCAAGCATTTCCTGGCCTACAAGGGCGCGCTGATGGTGAACGATGACGAATTGTTCGCCTCGTTCCGCCGGGTGGGCGACCTGGGCGGGCTGGCGATGGTCCATGCCGAGAACGGCGACGTGGTGGCGGAACTGACCGCGAAGCTGCTGGCCGAGGGCAACCGGGGGCCGGAGGCGCATGCCTATTCGCGCCCGCCGCAGGTGGAGGGCGAGGCGACGAACCGCGCGATCATGATCGCCGACATGGCGGGCGTGCCGCTTTACGTGGTGCATGTGTCCTGCGAGGAGGCACATGAGGCGATCCGGCGCGCGCGTCAGGCGGGCAAGCGGGTCTGGGGGGAACCCCTGATCCAGCACCTGACGCTGGACGAATCCGAATATTTCCATCCCGACTGGGACCATGCCGCGCGGCGCGTGATGTCGCCGCCGTTCCGGTCGAAGGACCATCAGGCGAGCCTCTGGGCCGGCCTGCAATCGGGCAGCCTGTCGGTGGTGGCGACCGATCATTGCAGCTTTACCACGGAACAGAAGCGGTTCGGCATGGGGGATTTTTCGAAGATCCCCAATGGCACCGGCGGGCTGGAGGACCGGCTGCCGATGCTCTGGACGCATGGGGTGGGGACCGGGCGGCTGACGCCCAACGAATTCGTGGCCGTCACCTCGACCAACATCGCCAAGATCCTGAACCTCTACCCGAAGAAGGGCGCGGTTCTGGTGGGGGCGGATGCCGACCTGGTGGTCTGGGATCCGAAGGCGGAAAAGGTGATCACGGCCGGGACGCAGCAGTCGGCGATCGACTACAACGTGTTCGAGGGGCACAAGGTGGCGGGCCTGCCGCGATTCACCCTGTCGCGCGGGCATGTTTCGGTGACCGAAGGCAAGGTCGACAGCCGCGAGGGGCATGGCCGTTTCGTCGGCCGCGAGGCGCGCCCGGCGGTCAACCGGGCGCTGAGCCAGTGGAAGGAACTGACCGCACCGCGCCCGGTGACGCGGACGGGCGTTCCGGCGACGGGGGTGTGAATGTCAGGGTTCGCCCTGTTCGGCTTCCTCGTCATCGGCCGCGGTCTGGCCGGAGTAGATCACGGGCGCTTCGAAGAAATGCTCGTCGGCAAGGTCTTCGGGGGTCGGGGCGTAGGCGAGGGTCGTCTGCATGGCGGTCCTTCCTTTACGTCTCGGGCCTTTACGTCTTGGGTCTTTGTGTCTCTGATCGGGCAGATGGGAACGGTCGGAGTTGGCCGCAAGTCGAACAGATCGGGGCAACGGAATTGTGAAGGATGGCGAGCGTGAAGGGATGGAAACCGTGACCGAGAGGGACAGCCCGCCCATGCCGGTGATCGAGGCGCGCGGCCTGAACCTGACGTTCAGTACGGCGGATGGGCCGGTGCATGCGCTGAAGGACGTGGACCTTGTGATCGGCAAGGGCGATTTCGTCAGCTTCATCGGCCCCTCGGGCTGTGGCAAGACGACCTTCCTGCGCTGCATCGCGGCACTGGAACAGCCGACCGGCGGCAGCCTCACGGTGAACGGCATGTCGCCCGAGGCGGCCCGGCAGGCGCGGGCCTATGGCTATGTCTTTCAGGCGGCGGGGCTATACCCATGGCGCACGATTGCCGGGAACATCCGCCTGCCGCTGGAGATCATGGGCTTTGCCCGCGCCGAACAGGACGCGCGGATCGACCGGGTGCTGAAGCTGGTCGATCTGGACGGGTTCGGCAAGAAGTTCCCCTGGCAGTTGTCGGGGGGGATGCAGCAGCGTGCGAGCATCGCCCGCGCGCTGGCCTTCGATGCGGAAATCCTTCTGATGGACGAACCCTTCGGCGCGCTGGACGAGATCGTGCGCGACCGGTTGAACGAGGAACTCCTGAAGCTCTGGGACCAGACCGGCAAGACGATCGGCTTTGTCACCCATTCGATCCCCGAGGCGGTCTATCTTTCGACCAAGATCGTGGTGATGTCGCCCCGTCCGGGCCGGATCACCGATGTGATCGAAAGCACGCTGCCGCGCAAGCGCCCGCTGGACATCCGCGATTCAGCCGAGTTCCTGGCCATCGCCCACAGAGTGCGCGAGGGGCTGAGGGCGGGGCATGCCTATGATGAATGAGGTCCGGGTCGAGGGAAGGGGGGGTGCTGCCCGTTGCCTTTGTCGTGGGGGCGCTGCCCGTTGCTTTTGTAATGGGGGCGCTGCCCCCCGTGGCCCTGCCGGGCCACGCCCCCCGGGGTATTTTGATCAGGTTGAAGGGGGGCGGGGATGAGATCGATCCTGCCCATCCTGACGGTCGTTCTGGCCATTGTTTGCGTCTGGTATCTGGCGGCGGTGCGGATGAATGCGACCTGGGTCCATGATCAGGCCGCGCGTGCCGGGCAGGAGGTGACGCTGTCCCAGGTGATCCCCCTGACGCTGAACCAGGAGCGCCCGGTCCTGCCCGCGCCGCACCAGGTGGTCAAGGGCCTGTGGGACGGGGTGACGGGGCAGGCGGTGACCTCGAAGCGCAGCCTTGTCTATCACGGCTGGGTCACGCTGTCGGCCACGCTTCTGGGTTTTGTCATCGGGACGGCGGCGGGCATCCTGCTGGCGGTGGGGATCGTGCACAACCGTGCAATGGATCAAAGCGTGATGCCCTGGGCCATCGCCAGCCAGACGGTGCCCATTCTGGCCATCGCCCCGATGATCATCGTGGTGCTGAACTCGATGGGGGTGACGGGGATCCTGCCCAAGGCGATCATATCGGCCTATCTGTCGTTCTTTCCGGTCGTGGTGGGGATGGTGAAGGGGCTGCGCGCGCCCGATGCGATGCAGCTTGACCAGATGCGGACCTGGAGCGCCAGCGACGCGCAGACCCTGTGGAAGCTGCGCCTGCCGGCGTCGATGCCTTATCTTTTCGCCTCGCTGAAGGTGGGGATCGCGGCCTCGCTGGTGGGCACGATCGTGGGCGAATTGCCGACGGGCGCGGTGGCGGGGTTGGGCTCGCGCCTTCTGTCGGGAAGCTATTACGGGCAGACGGTGCAGATCTGGGCCGCGCTGTTCGCCGCCGCGATCGTCGCCGCCTCGCTGGTGGCGATCATCGGCTGGATCGAGCGCGGCACGCTGCGCCGTATGGGGATGGCCGCACGATGAGGAACCTCTGGCCTTTCCTCGTGCTGGCCGTCGTCGCCCTTGCGCTGGTTCTGGACTGGCGGCTTGGTCTTGTCCTCGCGCTCTGGCTGGGGGCCTGGCTGTTCAACGCGGGGCTGGCGGAGGGGCGCGCGCCCTGGCGGCGCTATGCGGTGCCTGCGATCTTCGGGATCGCGGTTCTGGCCCTGTGGGAAATGGCGGTGGCGCTTTATGCGATCTCGCCCGTGATCCTGCCCGCGCCAAGCGCGATCTGGGCCAGGATGACCGCATCGGTGCCCACGCTTTGGGCCGATTTCGTGCAGACCTTCGTCAAGGGGGCGCTGTCGGGCTATGTGATCGGCTGCGGCGCGGCGGTGCTGACTGCGATTGCGATCGACCGCAGCCCTTTCCTGCAGCGCGGCCTCTTGCCGGTGGGGAATTTCGTGGCGGCGCTTCCGATCGTGGGGATCGCGCCGATCATGGTGATGTGGTTCGGCTTCGACTGGCAGTCGAAGGCGGCGGTCGTCGTGGTGATGGTGTTCTTCCCGGTGCTGGTGAACACCGTGGCGGGGCTGGCCGCCACCGACCGGATGCAGCGCGACCTGATGGCCACCTACAGCGCCAGCTACTGGCAGTCGCTGTGGAAGCTGCGCCTGCCCGCCGCCATGCCCTTCATCTTCAACGGGCTGAAGATCGCCACCACCCTTGCCCTGATCGGCGCCATCGTCGCCGAATTTTTCGGCAGCCCGATCGTCGGCATGGGGTTCCGCATCACGGCCGAGATCGGACGGCTTGGTCTTGACATGATCTGGGCCGAGATTGCGGTGGCGGCGCTGGCGGGTTCGGCGTTCTATGGTGTGGTGGCGATGATCGAGAAATGGGTGACGTTCTGGCACCCGTCGCAGCGGAATTAAACGTCCCGTCCGGGTGGGCGGGGCTCAACAAGGAGGTAAGGCAATGAAGAAGTTTCTGACGACGGCCCTCGTGGCGGCATTCGCCGCAGGCGGGGCGCAGGCAGCCGACGATGTGACGCTGCAGCTGAAGTGGGTTACGCAGGCGCAGTTCGCCGGATATTTCGTGGCCAAGGACAAGGGGTTCTACGAGGAAGAGGGGCTGAACGTCACCATCCTTCCCGGCGGGCCGGACGTGGCGCCGACGCAGGTGATCGCGGGCGGGGGCGCGGATGTGGTGGTGGACTGGATGCCTTCGGCGCTGGCCGCGCGTGAAAAGGGTTTGCCGCTGGTCAATATCGCGCAGCCGTTCAAGTCCTCGGGCATGATGCTGACATGCCTCAAGGAAACCGGCATCACCTCGCCCGAGGATTTCAAGGGCAAGACGCTGGGTGTCTGGTTCGGCGGCAACGAATACCCGTTCCTGAACTGGATGAACAAGCTGGGGCTGAAGACGGACGGCAGCGACGTGACCGTGCTCAAGCAGGGCTTCAACGTCGATCCGCTGCTGCAGAAGCAGGCCGCCTGCGTGTCGACGATGACCTATAACGAATACTGGCAGGTGATCGACGCCGGGCTGACCCCTGAGGATCTGGTCGTCTTCAAGTACGAGGACCAGGGCGTGGCGACGCTTGAAGACGGGCTTTACGTGATGGAGGAGAACCTCAAGGACCCGGCCTTCGAGGACAAGATGGTGCGCTTCGTGCGCGCGTCGATGAAGGGCTGGAAATACGCCGAGGAGAACTCGGACGAGGCGGCGATGATCGTGCTCGAGAATGACGAGACCGGCGCGCAGACCGAAAACCACCAGAAGCGGATGATGGGCGAGATCGCGAAGCTGACCGCCGGTTCGACCGGCGCGCTGGACCCGGCCGATTACGAACGCACGGTGCAGGCGCTGATGTCGGGCGGGTCGGACCCGGTGATCACCAAAATGCCGGAAGGGGCCTGGACGCACCAGATCACCGACAAGGCGCTTGGCGGCTGATTGCGTCAGGCGGTGACAGGGGGCGCGCGGCGGGCGACTGCCGCGCGCCTTTTCCATGCAGGCTTTACACAAACTTGTAAATTCACCACCAGTCTGTAAACCTCGCCCCTGTGAGGTGATCTATGCCCAAGACATCCCTGACCGGCACTCGGGTGCGCGAACGGCGTCTGCAGGCCGGGATGCGGCAGGCCGACGTCGCCCGCGGGGCGGGGATATCGGCGGCCTATCTGAACCTGATCGAACACAACCGCCGCCGGGTGGGCGAGGATGTGCTGGCGCGTCTGGCGCAGGTGCTTGGCGTGTCCGGCGATGCGCTGCGAGAAGGGGCCGAGGCGCCGCTTCAGGCCGATCTTCGGGCGGCGGCGGGGGCTGCGGCCGATGCCGGGCCCGAGGTTGACCGGATCGAGGATTTCACCAGCCGCTTTCCCGGTTGGGCCGGGCTGACCGCGCAGCTTTTCCGCCGCACGGGGCAGCTTGAACGCGCGGTCGCGGCGCTGAACGACCGTCTGACGCATGATCCGCACCTGAACCAGGCGCTGCACGAACTGCTTTCGGCGGTGTCCTCGGTCAGGTCCACGGCCGCCATCCTTGCCGAAACCGACGACATCGACCCGGACTGGCGCCGGCGCTTTCACGACAACCTTCACGCCGACAGCGAACGCCTTGCCGAAGGCGCCGAGGTGCTGGTGGCCTATCTGGACGGGTCGGGCGACGAGGCCGAGGCGGCGATTGCCACGCCGCAGGAAGAGGTCGATGCCTGGCTTGACGGGCGCGGGTGGGCGTTGCCGGAACTCGACGGCCCGGAGGGGGCCGAGGCGCTCCGGCCCGAGATCGAGGCGCTGGCCTCGGGGGCGGCGCGGGCGCTGGCGCGAGACCGGGTCGCACGCGCCGAGGCCGATGCCGCGGCGCTGCCCTTGGCCCCTTTCCGCGCGGCGCTGGCCGAGGAGGGAATGGAACCCGCCCGCCTTGCCGCAAGGTTCGGGGTCCCGATCCTTGCCGTCTTCCGGCGGATCGCGGGGCTTTCCGATCTGAGGGCAGGGTTGGTGATCTGCGACGCCTCGGGTGCGCTCGTCTATCGCAAGCCGGCCGAGGGATTTGCCCCGCCGCGTTTCGGGACGGGCTGTGCGCTCTGGCCGCTTTACGGGGCCCTGGGGCGGCCGATGGCCCCGGTCGAGTCGCGGATCGAGATGGCCGGGCGTGGCGGGCGGCGCTATCTGGCGCGGGCTTTCTGCCAACCCAGCTATCCGGCGGGCTTCGGCGGGCCGGAACTGCGCGAGGCGGCGATGCTCTTGCTGCCCGACCCGTCGCCGCCCGGTTCTCAGGACGCGGTCCTGCGGGTCGGCACGACCTGCCGGATCTGCCCCATCTCCGATTGCGCAGCGCGGCGCGAACCCTCGATCCTTGGCGAAGCGCGAACGTGACATGCGCCGCCTTTGACAGCGCGCGGATTTCCGCCGATAGTCGGCGCCGAGGGGACGGAGACCGCCAGACCATCGGCTGCCTTCAGGGAAATGCGCGGGGGGACCGGGGCGACATGAGCCGCCATGTCTTGCTGATCGAGGACGAACAGCACATCGCCGAGGCGATTTCCTTCATTCTGGGGCGGGATGGCTGGCAGGTCACGCACCTGTCCGACGGGATGACCGCCGAGGCGGCGATGAAAACGGGCCGCCCCGATCTTGTGATCCTCGACCTGATGCTGCCGGGACGGTCGGGGTTCGAGATTCTCGCCGCGATCCGCGCCGATGCCGAACTGTCGCCGATGCCCGTGCTGATGCTGACGGCCAAGGGACAGGGCCGCGAACGGGACGAGGCCGAACGCGCGGGCGTCGACCGGTTCATGGCGAAACCCTTTTCCAATGCCGAGATGCTGGCGGCGGTGCGCGATCTGGCGGGCGGGGCATGAAACGGCCGCGCGCGCCCCTGTTCCTGCCGCGGCGCAGCTATCGCGCCCGGCGGATGCGGGATGCGGCCCGGCTGTTGCCGGTGGCGGGGCTGTTCCTTTTCTTCCTGCCGATGCTGTGGGCGCCGGCCACGACCGAAGCGCGCGACACCGCGCCCGACGGGATCTACCTGTTCCTCGTCTGGGCCGGGCTGATCGTCATCGCCGCCCTGATGGCCCGTGGTCTTTCCGATCCGGCGGGGGATGAGTCCCTCGGCCCCGAGGATCAGGACTGATGGCGTTCAACCTTCTGGTTCTGGCCTGTCTGGCCTATGTGATCTTCCTGTTCCTCGTGGCCTTCTGGGTCGAGGATCGCGCCGCGACCGGGCGCACGGGCTGGCTGCGTTCGCCGCTCGTCTACACGCTGTCGCTGTCGGTCTACTGCACCGCCTGGACGTTCTATGGCGCGGTCGGCTATGCGGCGCGGTCGGGGCTTGAGTTCCTGACGATCTACCTTGGCCCGACGCTTGTTTTCGTCGGCTGGTGGTGGATCCTGCGCAAGCTGGTGCGGATCGGGCGCAAGCACCGCATCACCTCGATCGCCGACCTGATTTCCAGCCGATACGGCAAATCCAACCTGCTGGGTGTCATCGTGACGCTGATCTGCGTGGTCGCGGCGACCCCCTACATCGCGCTGCAACTGCAATCGGTCACGCTGTCCTTCGGGGCCTTCGTGGCGACGGGGCCGGCCGACGGACCGCTGCCCGACAGCCAGGCCACGGGCGTCTGGGTCGCGGGGGGGCTTGCGCTGTTCACCATCCTCTTCGGCACGCGCAACCTTGACGCCAACGAACAGCATCCCGGCGTCGTCACCGCCATCGCGGTCGAGGCGGTGGTAAAGCTCGTGGCGCTTCTGGCGGTGGGAATCTTCGTCGTCTGGGGGCTCGCGGGCGGGCCTTTGGACGTGATTGAGCGGGTCAACTCCTCGACCATCGCGGATTGGGATCTGATGCCCTCCCGATGGGCGGGCCTGATGTTTCTGTCGGCGGCAGCGGTGATCTGCCTGCCGCGGATGTTCCAGGTCCTTGTCGTTGAGAACAGCGACGAACGGCACCTGGCGACGGCAAGCTGGGCCTTCCCGCTTTACCTGTTCGCCATGAGCCTTTTCGTCGTGCCGATCGCGGTGATCGGCCTTGAACGGCTGCCCGCCGGGGCCAACCCGGATCTTTTCGTGCTGACCCTGCCCCTGTCGGAAGGGCGCGAGGGGCTGGCGATGCTGGCCTTCCTTGGCGGGTTTTCCAGCGCCACCTCGATGGTGATCGTGGCCGCCATCGCGCTTGCGACGATGGTTTCCAACCATATCGTGATGCCGATCGTCCTTGCGGTTCTGCCGAAGAAGGCGGTTGCGGGCGACCTGCGGCGCATCGTGCTTCTGGCAAGGCGGGTGTCGATCGGGGCGGTTCTGGGCATGGGCTATGCCTATTACGCGCTGTCCGGCGGCTCGGCGGCGCTGGCCGCCATCGGCCTGATTTCCTTTGTCGGGGCGGCGCAGATGCTGCCGGCGCTTCTGGGCGGCATCTTCTGGCGCGGGGCGACGCGGTCAGGGGCGGCGTTGGGGCTGTCGGTGGGCTTTGCCGTCTGGGCCTATACGCTGTTCCTGCCGTCCTTTGGCGAGGGCGCGGTGATCCCGGTGCATGTCTTCACCGAAGGGCCTTTCGGGCTGGACTGGATGCGCCCCCGCGCGCTGTTCGGGGTGGAAGGGATGGACCCGCTGATCCATTCCGCCTTCTGGTCGCTGATCCTCAATGCCGGGGCCTTCTTCCTGGTCTCGGTCCTGTCCTTCCCCGGCCCGGTCGAAAGGGTGCAGGGCGCGGCCTTCGTCAACATCTTCGATGCCGAGGGCGCCGGGCCGACTGGCTGGTCGCGCGGGCAGGCCGAACCCGAGGCGCTGCTGATCATGGCGCAACGGATCCTTGGTGATGACGAGGCGCTGCGCTTCTTTTCGAAAAGTGCGGAAAAGCAGGGCAAGGCCGGGTTTCTGCCCGATCCGACGCCGGATTTCATCGCCGATCTGGAACGGCGGCTGTCGGGCTCGGTGGGGGCGGCGACCGCGCATGCGATGATCTCGCAGCTTGCCGGCCGGGCCGCCGTCTCGGTCGAGGATCTGATGGCGGTCGCCAGCGAATCCGCGCAGATCATGGAATATTCCGCCCGGCTGGAAGCCCAGCAGGAAGAGCTGTCGCGCACCGCCCGGCAGTTGCGCGAAGCCAACGAAAAGCTGACCCAGCTTTCGGTGCAGAAGGATGCCTTCCTGTCGCAGATCAGCCACGAACTGCGCACGCCGATGACCTCGATCCGCGCGTTCTCGGAGATCATGATGGAGGGCGACATGCCTCCCGAGATGATCGCCCGGCAGGCCCGCATCATCAATGAAGAGGCGATCCGGCTTACCCGGCTGCTGGATGACCTGCTCGACCTGTCGGTGCTGGAAAACGGGACGGTGCAGCTCAACCTCGAACTTGCCAACCTGCAAGGCATCATCGACCGGTCGCTCGCCTCGTCCTCGCATACCCGGCCGGAACGGATCTTTACCATCCACCGCGACCTGCCGTCGGAAGGGCTTTACATCCGGACCGACCCCGACCGTCTGGCGCAGGTATTCATCAACCTGATCTCGAACAGCCGCAAATATTGCGATTCGGCGAACCCGGAACTGAAGATCGTCGTCCGCCACAAGGGCGGGCGGGTGACGGTGGATTTCATCGACAACGGATCGGGCATCCCGAAGGACAAGCAGGCGCTGATCTTCGAAAAGTTCGCCCGCCTGACCGACCAGACCCGTGCAGGGGGCGCGGGCCTTGGCCTTGCCATCTGCCGCGAGATCATGGCCAATCTGGGCGGCACGATCACCTATCTGCCGGGGCAGGGTGGTGCTGCCTTCCGGGTGACGCTGCCCTTGCGGCTGGAAAAGCCCGCGCTGGCGTGATCCGCTTCCTTGTCAACGCTTTGGCAAGGAAGACCGGGCAGGGTGGGGTCAGGACGCGGCCACAGGCGGCGCGCGGGGAACGGTGCAGGTGAACGGGCAGGCGGTGTTGCGGCGCAAGATGGGGCAGGCGGCGGTCACGCCCGCGGCGGGCCGGTTGGCAGGGATCGTGCGCGCCTGGCCGCTGGCGCTGGCCCGCGCGGCGCGCGACGGCCTTGACCTGATGGTTGAGGCGGGGGCGCCGGACCTTGCCACACGATCCCTGACCGAGGTTCTGGATCTGGCCCCCGACCTGCCGCTGGTCGCCATCCTGGAAGGCGCGGGCGAGGATCTGGGCGTGCTGTTCCTGTCGCAGCCTGTCCTTGCGGGCTTGATCGAGGCGCAGACGACCGGTCGGGTCAGCGCCGCGCCGGTCGCGCCGCGCAAGCCCACCCGCACCGATGCGGCGATGGTCGCGGGCTTCGTCGACCGCGCCCTTGCCGCGCTTGACGCCGCACTTGGGGATGAGGATGACCTGATCTGGGCCGGGGGGTTCCGCTATGCCTCGTTCCTTGACGAGGTGCGCCCGCTTGGCCTGATCCTTGACGATGTGTCCTATCGCGTTCTGGCGTTGCCGCTGGGTCTGGCGGGCGGGGAAAGGGCGGGGCCGATCGTGCTGGCCCTGCCGTCCGAAGGGGCGCGCCGGCAGGCGGGCGCACGCGCGACCGGACCGGGCTGTGCCGATCCCGTCCCATTTGGGCGCGCGGGGGCTGGCGCGGGCGGCGTCGATCATCCGCCCGCCGTGATGGGCGATCAGGCACTTGAGATGACGGCGACCCTTCAGGCCGTTCTGGCGCGGCCCCGGCTGCGGCTTGCCGATGTGATGGGATGGGCGAAAGGGCAGGTCATCCCCTTGCCCGAGGCCGACCTGACCCGGATCGAGGTACAGGGCAGCGATGGCCTGCACCTAGCCGACGGGCGGCTCGGCCAGATGCAGGGGATGCGCGCCGTGCGCCTGACCCGCATCGGCCAGGATCGCGACGGGGGCGCGCAGGCAGGCCCCCAGCCCGAGGCGGGGCCGGGGTCTTCGGGCTCGGGGGCCGGATCAGCGCCCGGGCTTCCGCCGCTTCGCAGTGCGGCCCGGCGAGACGATGGCGCAACCCCTTTGCCGCGCACCGGCACCGGGGGATGACGCGCGCCGACGGCGCTTGAAACGGCTGGCGGCACGGCCTGCCTGCGGTTCGGGGCAGGCTTTGCGTGGCAGGCCGTTTGGGGCAGGAGGTGCGGGCAAGTAAGCCCGCTTGGATCCCGCGCCGATGCGCTGTCAGCCCTGCTGCGCCAGGGTCGTCAGCTGGCCCCGGAAGGGTTCGAGGTTATAGCCATAGCGCGCCGGAATCCCGATCAGGTCATCGACCGGCATCCGTCCGGCATGGGCGTGGGCCCAGACCACGGACGATCGGTTGCCGCTGGCACAATAGGCCAGGATCGGGCCGCGGGCGGCCTCGATCGCGGCCTTCTGGGCGCGGACGTTCTCCATCGTCATCGCCCCGCCGATCACCGGATTGGTCACGAAGTCAAGCCCCAGCTCCGCAGCCTTCGCCCGCATCACCGCGTCATGCAGGTCGCCCGGAATTTCGCCATCGGGGCGGTTGTTGATGATCGTGGTAAAGCCCTCGGCCCTGAGCGTGGCCAGGTCTTCGGGCGAAATCTGGGGCGAGACGGCGTAATCGGGCGTCAGGCGGCGGATGTCCATCGGGTTTCCTTCGCGCGTGGATCGGATCGGTTCAGGTGTCGTTTCACGCGGGGCGCCGGGTCAGAAGACGGTCGCGCACCGCAGGCGCCGCCACCATACCCGAGACCATCGCCAGGAAGAAGAGGGCACCGCCCCATCCCCCCAGTGCGAAGGAGGCCAGCGCCGGGCCGGGGCAAAGCCCCGCCAACCCCCAGCCCGCGCCGAACATCAGCGAGCCGACCACAAGGTTGCGGTCAAGCTTCGGCGGCGTCCGGTCGGGGATCGGTGCGCCCAGAAAGGCCTTGCCGCGCCGTTCGGCGAACCGCCAGACGAAGAACATCGGCAGCACCGCCCCCCCCAGCACGAAGGCCAGTGTCGGGTCCCAGTCGCCGAAGAAATCCAGCCAGCCCTGTACCTTTTTCGTATCGATCATCCCCGACACCAGAAGGCCCGACCCGAAGATCGACCCGGCGACGAAGGCCACCACGTCGCGGGCATCCGCGACCCCCATGAAGCGCTGCGCCATCTCAGATCACCCCCAGCATGTGACGGAAGACCAGAACCGCCACCGCGCCGCCCAGAAGGTAAAGCGCGGTCGAGGCCAGCCCGCGCGGGGCAAGCCGCGAGATGCCGCAGACGCCATGGCCCGAGGTGCAGCCGTTGGCCAGACGTGTGCCGACGCCCACAAGAAGCCCGGCAGCGATGATGACGACCGCGTTCGAGGTGATCTGCGTATCAACCCGGTCGTAAAGTGGCACCAGAAGCGGCGGGACGGCCATCGCGCCGAACAGGAAGGCCAAGCGTTCGACCATCGCGTCGCGCCCCGTGCCGTCGACAAGGCCGCCCAGGATGCCCGAGGCCCCCATGATGCGGCCGTTCATGAGAAGGTAGAGGGCGGCGGCACCGCCGATCATGAGGCCTCCGACAAAGCCCCAGATCCAGTCTGTCGGTATCATTTGTGATTTTCCCTGTTGTGTTCTGACCGACCCGCCCCCTTCTCCCAAGGGGGCGGGCCGGGTGATGTCAGTCTGTGGTCACGTCACATCCGGTTCACCCCGCGCCCGGCGCGCGTCACAGTCCGTTGACGGGCACCTTGAGATAGCTCACGCCATTGTCTTCGGGTTCCGGCATCTGGCCCGCCCGCATGTTGACCTGAAGCGAAGGAACGATCAGCCGCGGCATGGCAAGCTGGGCATCGCGTTCGGTCCGCATGCGGATGAAATCCTCTTTCGACTTGCCTTCGCCCACATGCTTGTTCAGCCGTTTCTGCGCCCCCACCGTCGTTTCCCAGGCATACTGGTCGCGGCCCTCGGCCTTGTAGTCATGGCCGACGAAGATGCGGGTCTGTTCGGGCAGCGACAGGATCTTCTGGATCGAGTCCCACATGGTTTCCGCCGACCCGCCGGGGAAGTCGCAGCGCGCGGTGCCGAAATCGGGCATGAACAACGTATCGCCCACAAAGGCCGCGTCGCCGATCACATAGGTCAGGCAGGCGGGCGTGTGGCCCGGCGTATGCAGCACATCGGCGCGCATCTGGCCGATCATCAGGCTGTCACCCTCGCGGAACAGCTGGTCGAACTGCGACCCGTCCCGCTGGAAGCGGGTGCCTTCGTTGAAGATCTTGCCGAAAGTGTCCTGCACCACGGTGATCCGTTCGCCGATGCCGATCTTGCCGCCCAGGCGTTCCTGGATGTAGGGCGCGGCCGACAGGTGATCTGCATGGACATGAGTTTCGAGGATCCATTGCAGATCCAGCCCCTCGGCCTTGATGAAGGCAATCACCGCATCGGCGGACCGCGTGTCGGTCCGGCCCGAGGCGTAATCGAAATCCAGGACGGAATCGATCACGGCGCAGGCGCGGCCTTCGGGTTCGCGCACGACATAGGTGATCGTGTTCGTGGCTTCGTCGAAGAAGGCGTGAACGGCGGGATGCATCTTTTCCTCCGCTGGATGCGAGTTTCGCAAAGGATATAGCCGTCCGGGAATGTATTTCAACTATTGAATATGTATTCTCCCGGCGCGGGCGATCCGTTGCCGAAAGGGTTTGACATGGGTCAAGGAGCGGGCCGACCAAAAAGGGTTAGCTGAAAGCCGACAGGACAGGAGACGAAGATGGTTGATGTCGCGAAACGCAAGGCGCAACTTGAGGCCCGGCTCGCCGATCTGAACGAACGGCTCGAACAGATCGAGGAAGAGCTCGATTCCCACGACTCGAAGGACTGGGAGGAACTGGCCACCGAACGCGAGGGTGACGAGGTTCTGGAATCGATGGGCGTTTCCGGCCAGCAAGAGATCCGCATGATCGAGGCCGCCCTGCACCGGATCGAGGAAGGAGACTACGGATTCTGCACGAAATGCGGTGCGGAGATTTCCGAGGAACGGCTGGATGTGCTGCCGTTCACCCCATTCTGCCGCAATTGCGCGGCCTGATCGCGCAGCCTGCGGCGGTCCGCACCGCCGGAAGGGCAGGGCCCGCGTCGCGCAAGACACATGAAGGAGGACCCGATGGCACAAGACCGTTTGCGCCAGCCGATGGAAAAGCCCGAAGGGGCGGCCGATAGCACAGCCGAGACCTTTCCCGCGATGACGCGGCTTGATGGTCTGCTGGCCGAGATGGAGGCGTTGATGCGGGTGATGCCCGCCGCGCGCCCCGAAGATATCCGCCAGCGCGCCGATGTGGTGGCGCGCATGGAAGAGGACATGGTCGAATCCGGGTTCGACAACATGCCGGTCTGACCGGCGCCGGGGTTACTGTCGAGTCTTGCGCCGGATCTGTGGTCGGGTCTGTCGCCGCTTCGGCGGCGGCTGGAAACTGCACCCATACCCTTCGTGATCCCGTCGCAGGGGGCGATTCCGCGCCCTTCCCATGTGTTCCGCCGCTGCGAGGCCTTCATCGGGATTGCCAAGGCCCCCCGGCCCCCTGTTAACTTGACGCCATAGGAATTGGGGCAAGAGGCCGGCGGATCACCTGTCCGGAAGGGGGGAAGATGTCTGTGACCGAACGTCAGGCGGTGCGGCTGGACCGGACGGAAACGGGCGTTCTGCATGTCGTCATCGACAACCCTCCGGTCAATGCGCTGTCGCATCGCGTGCGCGCCGGGATCGGCCACGCGCTTGACGTGGCCCATGCCGATCACCTGGTCAGGGCGATCGTCCTGCGGGCCGAAGGGCGCAGCTTTCCCGCCGGGGCGGATATCGCCGAATTCGGCCTGCCGCCGCAGCCGCCGCTGTTGCCCGACCTCTGCGCCCGGATCGAATCCTGCCCGAAGCCCGTCGTCGCGGCCATTCACGGCAGCGCGCTTGGCGGCGGGCTGGAACTGGCGCTGGCCGCGCACCGCCGCATCGCCGATGCCCAGTCCCGGTTGGGGCTGCCCGAGGTCAGCCTGGGGCTTCTGCCCGGCGCGGGGGGCACGCAACGGACGCCGCGCCTGATCGGGGCGGAACAGGCGCTGCGGCTGATGCTGTCGGGCCGTCCGGTGGGCGCCGCCGAGGCGCTGGCGATGGGGCTGGTCGACCGGGTGGTCGAGGACGGCCTTGCCGCTGCCGCCGAGGCCGAGGCGCTGGCCCTGGCCGAGGCAGGCACGCCGATTCCGACGCGCGACCGGCGCGAAGGGATGCGCGACGCGACGGCCTATCAGCGTGCCGTGGCCGCGGCCCGCGCGGCACTGCCGAAGGAGGGGCGCCTTCAGGCCCCGGCACGGATCATCGACTGTGTCGAGGCAGCCCTTCTTCTGCCGTTCGGGCAGGGGCTGGCCTTCGAGCGGGCCGCCTTCGAGGATCTGCTTGCCACGTCCGAGGCCGCGGCGCTTCGCCATGTCTTTTTCGCCGAACGCGCGCTGTCGCGTTTTCCCGAATCCGGCGCCACGCCGCGCCCCTTGCGCACCATCGCCGTGGCCGGGGCGGCGGGGGTCGAACAGGTTCTGCCGCTGTTGCAGGCCGGCTATTCGGTGATCCTGATTGAGCCGGCGAAATCCCAGCTTGTCGCGGCGCTTGAACTGGTCGCTGCGCGTCAGCAGGAACTGGTGACGGCCGACAAGCTGACCGAGGCGCAGCGCGACGCCGACTGGGTCCGGCTGAAGCCCGCGATGGAATTCGGTGTGGCCGCGCGGGTCGAGATGGTGCTTCTGGCCGCGCCCGAACACCTGGAAAAAGCGGCAGAAGCCACCGCGCCCGGCACCGTTCTGGCGCATCTTGGCAAGGGGGGCGGATTGGACGGGCCGCGGGGGGCGGATGTTCTGGGCCTGACGCTTGGCACGCTTGGCCCGAGGCTGGCCGAGGTTATCGTGGCCCCAGGTTGCGCGCCCGAAACCGTTGCCACCGCCGTTGCGTTGGTCCGGCATCTGGGGCGCAGCGCGCTGCGCGTGGCCGCACCCGGCGGTGTCGTGCCGCGGGTTCTGGCGGCGGGGCGTGGCGCGGCGGCCTGGCTGGTGGAACGGGGCATGGACGCGGGCGAACTTTCCGCAGCGCTTCAGGCCGAGGGCCTGCCGGGGCTTGTCAGGGCCGCGCCCGGCCGGATGCCACGGCGCCCCCAGGCCGAAGAGGCGCTGGCGCGGTGCCTTTCGGCGATGGCCGCCGAAGGGCTTAGGCTGATCGCGCGCGGCGTGGTGGCGCGGCCTTCCGACATCGACCTTGCGATGATCCTTGGCGCGGGCTTCGCGCGCTGGCAGGGCGGGCCGATGCACTGGGCCGAACGGCGCGGGCTTCTGATCCTGCGCCGCGACCTGCGCGCCTGGTCGGCCGATTCCGCCGATCTGTGGCAGCCACCGCCGCTGCTGGATGATCTGGTGTCCGCCGGAAACGGGTTTCAGACCTTCGCGCGGCCCTCCGCCGCCTGAACGGCGGCGCTGCCGGTCACGACAGCATGATCCCGGCCACCACCATCATCAGCCCAAGCGCCGAGACGCCAAGCGCGGCCATGTTCATCACCACGACGCGTTGCAGCGCGGCGCGCATCGCTGCATCGTCAAGCCCGGCGTGGCGGGCCTTCAGCGCCTGAAGGATGCACCAGACCAGCCCGCCGACGCCGGCAAGCGCGATGACCGCGCCAAGGATGACCAATATCTGCACGGATGATCCCCCTTCGGCTGTCCTGCCCGTCCCGCCTAGCCGACCGGGCGGCCCTGTGCAAGGCCGCTGGCCGCGGATGCCGCCGCGCGATGCGGGGCCATCTTGCGTGCGCGGGCCCATCTTGCGTGCGCGGGCCAGTGCCGCTAGGCAGGCGGGGCGAGAAGGAGCCAACCGATGAGCGACCCGATGGATACCTACAACGTCACCGCCGACGAGCTGCGCCAGTTCATCGAGCGCTACGAACAGCTGGAAGCCGAAAAGCGCGATGTCACCGAACAGCAAAAGGAACTCATGGCCGAGGCCAAGGGGCGCGGCTATGACACCAAGGTGATGCGCAAGGTCATCGCCCTGCGCAAGCGCAAGCCCGACGAGATCGCCGAAGAGGAAGCCGTCCTGGAGATGTACAAGCAGGCGCTTGGCATGTCCTGACAGGATCGCGGGGCACGGGGGCTGCGGTTGCCCCTGGCCCCGCGTCGATCCATGCCAATCCTTGTCGGTCCGCGCCGCTCAGGGCTGCAATAGCCGCACGCCCGGCAAATGCGCGATCCGCGCCACGTCCTGTTCGTACTGGACCGTCAGCGCCTCGACCAGGTCTTCGGTCCAGCCGGGAAGGTCTACCTCCATCGTTAGTTCCTCGGGCCGGGCGAACTTGTCGAGGAAGGCCGAGGCGACGCGCCGCCACTGCGCCTCGGAGCGGGGCGGGTGGGTCGCGAGGTAGCCGTTCATCCGGTCCATCCCGTCTTCGGTCATCAGCGTCCTGAGAAGCGCGTCCTGCCCGTCCAGCGGAATGTCATGCGGAATGTCGGCCACCGTGCGCAGCACCTCGGGCCACAGAAGCGGCGTGTCCTCGTCGCACCAGACGGTGACGGGCACGCCGGGATTATGGGCGCGCAGGTCGCGGATCAGCGTCGACCAGAACAGATCCTGCGGGTGAACCCCGCCCATGAATTCGTCATAGCTTTTGCCGCGCTGCTTCTTCAGCAGTTCGGGCAGGAAGGTCGCGGGGCTGCGGATCGCCAGGAAGAATTCCGCCTCGAGATCGGGAAAGATCTGCGCGATCGCGTGCATCCGCTGGCCGCCGTTGGGGTAAAGGCCGCCCTGCAGCGCCCAAAGGGGAAAGGCCAGGAAACTGTCCCACGAAAGGACAACCCGTTCGACCTCGCGGTCGTCAAGGATCTGGTCGAGGACAAGCGCCTGCGTCTCGGGTGTGGCGGTGCGGCCCTTCAGCGAAATCGCCGTGTCGCGGATCAATGTGCGATAGCGCGCAGGCGGCGGGACGGCGACGCCCTCGCGCTGCAGAAGATCGCGGTTCTGGGCCAGACTGGTAATCAGGCGGTCATTGTCGGTGCAATGGACCCCAAGGTGATAGGCAATGCGCATGGGCCGTGTCGCTTCTTCTGGCTCTCGGGCTGCTCGGTTCGTTCTTCGCGGCGACTATAGGGGCTTTGTCTCGACAGACAAACCGCTTTCCTGTAATCGACGGGTCATGTCCGACCAAATCAGTCAGCTTCCGCGCCGGATATTGACCGGCTGGCGTCCCGATCCCTGGTCGGCGGGTGCGCTGGTGATTGCCGCGCTGGTGCTGGCGCCGATCGTCTCGGTGATCTGGATTGCCTTCCATCCGACGGAAAACATCTGGCCGCACCTGATGTCGTCGGTCCTGCCGCGCTATCTGGGCAACACGCTGTTCCTGATGGCGGCGGTTGGGGTCCTGACGGCGGCGGTCGGCACCGGGGCGGCCTGGCTTGTCACGATGTACCGCTTTCCGGGGCGGCTGTGGCTTGATTTCGCGCTGCTGTTTCCGCTGGCCGTGCCCGCCTATGTGGGGGCCTATGCGCTGGTCGATTTCCTGAACTATTCTGGGGCTGTGCAGACCGCCTTGCGCGGGCTGATGGGCTGGACCTCGGCGCGCGACTACTGGTTCTTTGAAATCCGGTCGCCCGAGGGGGCGGCGATCGTACTGGCGGCCGCGCTATACCCCTATGTCTACCTGCTGGCGCGCGCGGCCTTCCGCGAACAGTCCGCCTGTGCCTACGAGGTTGCCCGCGCGCTTGGCTGCGGACCCTGGGGCGTGTTCTGGCGCGTGGGCCTGCCGCTGGCGCGGCCCTCGATCGCGGCGGGCGTGGCGCTGGCGCTGATGGAAACCGTCGCCGATTACGGGACGGTCACGCACTTCGGGGTGCAGACGCTGACGACGGGGATCTTCAGCACCTGGCTCACGGCCGGGAACGCCGGCGGCGCGGCACAGATCGCGGGCGTCATGCTGACGCTGATCGTCCTTCTGGTCGCCGTCGAACGCATCGGACGGCGCAGCGCGCGCTTTCACCGCTTGTCGCGCCAGAACCGCCCGCTGGAACCCGAGCCGCTTTCAGGCTGGCGGGGCTGGCTGGCCTTCGGGCTGTGCCTTCTGCCCTTCGCCCTGGGGTTCGTGCTGCCGGTGGCCGTCATGCTGGGCCATGCCCTGCAGACACCCGAGGCATGGGTGTCGCCGGGGCTGCTTCGGGCCTTCCTCAACACGCTGGCGACCGGCGGGGCGGCGGCGCTGCTGACTGTGGCGGGGGCGGTGTTCCTGGTCTACGGCGTGCGCCTGTCCGGCCATCCGCTGCCACGGCTGATCCTGCCCCTGACGACTGTTGGCTATGCCGCGCCGGGGGCGGTGCTGGCGGTCGGCTTCCTGATCCCGCTCGCGGCACTCGACCATCGGCTGGCCGATGCGATCCTCGCGCTGACCGGCAGCGATCCGGGGCTTCTGCTGACGGGAACGGCGGTTGCGATCGTGCTGGCCTATGTGGTGCGCTTCTTCGGCGTGGCGCAGGGCGCGGTCGATGCGGCCTTCGGGCGGATCTCGCCGAACCTGCCGCTGGCGGCGCGGTCGCTGGGGCGCGGGGCAGGGGGAACGCTTGGCGCGGTCTATCTGCCGCTGATGCGCGGTTCGGTGGCGACCGCGCTGCTGGTGGTTTTCGTCGACTGCGTGAAGGAATTGCCCGCGACGCTTCTTTTGCGGCCCTTCAACTACAGCACGCTTGCCACCCGCACCCATGAACTTGCCAGCCTCGAAAAGATCGGCGAGGCCGCCCCGGCGGCGCTTCTTGTGATGCTCGTGGGGCTTCTGGCCGTGGCGCTGCTGGCGCGGGCCAATCGCTGACGCGCGGCAAGGCTTGCACCGCCGCCCGCCAGCGGCTATCTCACGGGAAGTGCCCTTATAGCTCAGCTGGTAGAGCATCTGATTTGTAATCAGAGGGTCGGGGGTTCGAGTCCCTCTGGGGGCACCAATCAGACCAATCCGTTGCTGCATGGCCCTGGCGGGTTCATTCATGCGCCCGCGCGGGACGGCATGTCGGCCCGCCCGCGGGACCAGCGTTCGGGGCAAGCCCGCCAAGACGGCCATCGCCAGAAGCCCCTCGAACACCGCCGCGACGACAGGGTACCTTGATCCGGAAAAGACCGCGGCCACCCGAAGCCGGTTCAGGGGGCCAGATCCCGCGCCCGTTCCCGCAGCGCGAACTTCTGGATCTTGCCCGTCGATGTCCGGGGAATGGGCGTGAAGACGAACTTACCGGGCACCTTGTAGCCCGCCAGCCGTGCGCGGCACCAATCGCGCAGATCTTCCGCATCCGCGGTCCGGCCCTCGGCCAGCTCGACAAAGGCGCAAGGGGTTTCCCCCCATTTTTCATGCGGCATGGCGACCACGGCGGCCACGGCGACGGCGGGGTGGCAGTAAAGCGCCTCTTCGACCTCGATCGACGAGATGTTTTCGCCACCCGAGATGATGATGTCCTTCGACCGATCCTTGAGTTGCAGATAGCCGTCGGGGTGCATCACGCCAAGGTCGCCGGAATGGAACCAGCCTCCGGCAAAGGCTTCGGCGGTGGCGCGGGGATTGCGGAAATAGCCCTTCATCACGACATTGCCGCGGAACATCACCTCGCCCAGTGTCTGGCCGTCACGGGGCACCGGGCGCAGGGTTTCGGGGTCAAGGACATCGACACGTTCCAGCGGCAGATAGCGCACGCCCTGCCGCGCCTTGAGGGCCGCCTGCCGCTCCGGGGGCAGGTCCGACCATTCGTGATGCCAATCGTTCACCACCGCCGGACCATAGGTTTCGGTCAGGCCGTACAAATGCGTGACCTCGAACCCCGCCTCGCGCATGTCGGCCAGAAGCTTTTCCGGCGGCGGCGCGGCGGCGGTGAAGACCTGCACGCGGCGGCCCAGATCGCGCTTCACCGCGTCGGGGGCCGAGATCATCAGCGACATCACGATGGGGGCGCCGCACAGATGAGTGACGCCATTTTCGGCCAGCGCCTTCCAGATCGGTTCGGCGCGCACCTGGCGCAGGCAGACATGGGTGCCCGCGATGGCCGAAAGCGTCCAGGGAAAACACCAGCCGTTGCAGTGGAACATCGGCAGTGTCCAGAGATAGACCGCGTGTTTCTGCATCGAGGTGGTCAGCGCATTGCCCTGCGCCAGAAGATAGGCGCCCCGGTGATGCGACACGACACCCTTGGGGTCGCCCGTGGTGCCCGAAGTGTAGTTGATCGAGATGGCGTCCCATTCGTCTTCGGGCATCAGCCATTCGAAAGCGGGGTCGCCCGAGGCCAGAAAGGCTTCGTAATCCAGGACCTCGCGGGGGGCCGCTGGAACCGCCACGGCGCCGTCGAATTCCGGGTCGTCATGGCAGATCACAACGGGGCGCACGGCTGCAAGCGCCAGCGCCTGGTCGAGAAGCGGCAGGAATTCGCGGTCGACGATCACGACCTTCGCCATCGCGTGGTCCAGCTGAAAGGCGATCACCGCCGCATCAAGCCGGGTGTTGATCGAATGAAGCACCGCGCCGGACATCGGCACGCCGTAGTGGCATTCCAGCGTGGCAGGCGTGTTCGGCAGAAGCGCCGAGACGGTATCGCCCCGCCCGATGCCGGTCTGTGCCAGCGCCGAGGCCAGTTGCCGCGACCGGTCGTAGAAGGCCGCATAGCTGCGTCGCAGCGCGCCGTGGATGATGGCGGTCTGATCAGGAAAGACGCTGGCCGCGCGTTCAAGGAAGGTCAGCGGGGTCAGCGGCTGGTGGTTCGCCGGATTGCGGTCCAGCCCGGTGTTATAGGGGTTTTCGGCCATTGCCGTCATGCGTCCTGCCACTGGGGTGGGCGTTTTTCGATGAAGGCGCCGATGCCTTCCTCGGCGTCACGGGCCAGCATGTTTTCCACCATGACGGCCGAGGCATGGTCATAGGCCTGCGCCAGCGTCATCTCGCGCTGCGCGTAGAAGGCGCTCTTGCCCGTCGCCAGCGTGAGCGTGGATTTCGACGCGATCCGGCGGGCCATTTCCATCACCGTCGCGGTCAGCCGGTCGGCGGGGACGACACGGTTGACCAGCCCGATCTCAGCGGCGCGGGCGGCGGGTGTCATGTCGCCGGTCAGAAGCATCTCCATCGCGTGCTTCGGGGCAACGTTGCGCGACAGGGCCACCATCGGGGTGGAACAGAACAGCCCGATATGCACGCCCGGGGTGCTGAATGTGGCGCCCTCGGCGGCGATCGCCAGATCGCAGCTTGCGACAAGCTGGCAGCCGGCGGCGGTGGCCACGCCGGCGATCTCGGCGATCACCGGCCTGGGGCAGGTCACGATCGCCTGCATCACGCCCGAACACTGTGCCATCACCCGGGCGAAATAGGCCCGGCCGCGATCCGGCGCGGCGCGGCCCGCCGTCAGTTCCTTCAGGTCGTGGCCCGCGCAGAAGGCAGGCCCGTTGGCGGCCAGCACGATCACCCGCACCGCCGGATCAGCCGCCGCCCCTGCCAGTGCCGCACCCAGACGGCCCAGCATCGCCTCGGACAGGGCATTGCGGCGGCGGGGATCGTTCAGGGTCAGGCGCAGGATGCCGTCTTGGTCAAGGTCATGCAGCAGAAGGTCGTCTTGCATCGCGGTCACCCCGGCCGGTCAGAGGATGTTCACGTCCACGCTGTCGGCCAGCGTGTTCGCGATGAAACAGTAGCGATGCGCCCGGTCCTGCATGTCGGCCATCGTGGCATCATCCACCGCAAAGCCCGTGTCGAAGCGCACCACCGGGTGCAGGTCGATCCGCGTGACCGACATCTGGCCCTTCGGGTTCTTGCCCAGATGCGCCACCGCGTGATCGTGGTAACTGGCCACGGGCCAGCCCGCCTTGGCCGCAAGCGCGAGGAAGGTCATCATGTGGCAGCTTGACAGTGCGGCGGCCAGCGCCTGTTCGGGGTTGGTGTTGGTCGGGTCGCCGCCCCAGTCGGGGGCGGCATCGACCGGCAGGTCATACCGGTCGTTGAACTGCACGCTGTGGGCGTTCGAATAGGCGCCGGTCTTCAGCGCCGGCTCGGTGCGCTGCCAGTGCAGCTGGATCGAAAGTTCGGTCATTTCGGGTCGTCCTTCCGGGCCATGCGCATCAGGCCGCGGCCAGCGTCTTCTTCGGGTCGTAGAAGGGGCGTTCCACCACGATGGCCCGGCGCGGGCCGGTTGCCGTGGCCACCTCCAGCGCGGTTCCGATCGCGGCATGTTCCACCGCGACCATGGCCAGCGCGATATTCTGCTTAAGGCGCGGCGAATGAATGGCCGATGTGACCTTGCCGATCGCCGCGCCGTCGCGGTGGATGGGCCAGAAGGTGGTGTTCGGGCCGCCGAGCGGGGCGCCGTCGATCACCAACCCCACCTGCTGGCGGCGCACCCCTTCCGCCTTGATCCGGCGAAGCGCCGCCTTGCCGATGAAATCGGCCTCGATCTCAAGGTTGACCAGCCGGTCGAGGCCAAGTTCGTAGGGGTTCGTGCCGATGTCGGCATCGGCGTGATAGGACAGCATCCCGCCCTCGATCCGCCGGATCGACGAGGTATGCCCCGGCTTCAGGCCAAGCGGCTGGCCCGCCGCCATGATCCTTTCCCAAAGCGCGTCGCCACGGGTCGAATCCTGCAGGTAAAGCTCATAGCCCAGTTCGCTGGACCAGCCGGTGCGCGACACGATCAGCGGGATACCGTCCAGTTCGACCCGGCGCAGCCAGTAGTATTTCAGGTCCATGATGCTGTCGCCGAAAAGGGCGCGCATCACCTCGCCCGATTTCGGGCCCTGCAATTGCAGGGGGGAAACGTCGGGTTCGCGGATCGTTACATCCATCCCGGAATGCACCGCCACGCCCTGCGCCCAAAGCAGGATGTCGCTGTCGGCGAGCGACAGCCAGAAGTGGTTTTCGCCAAGCCGCAGCAGGATCGGGTCGTTCAGGATGCCGCCGTCGGCATTGGTGATCAGGACGTATTTGCACTGTCCGACCGCCAGTTTCGACAGATCGCGCGGGGTCAGCATCTGAACGAAACGCGCGGCGTCCGGTCCGGTGATCTCGACCTGGCGTTCAACGGCCACATCGCACAGGATCGCATCGTTGATCAGGTTCCAGAAGTTCTGTTCCGGATCGCCGAATTCGCGCGGGATGTACATGTGGTTGTAGACTGAGAACGCCTTTGCGCCCCAGCGGACGGTCGCGTCGAAATAGGGGGATTTGCGGATCTGGGTTCCGAAGCCGAAATCTTCTGCCTTTGCCATCTTCTCTGCCCTTGCTGGCGGGTCCGCAAGGGACCGCGCGACGTTCACTCTGTCGGCAGATGATTAGGCGGATCGGCCGGTGCGAACGGGCCAAAGACGGCGGATCGGCGGACCGAACGGGCCGAAGTTTCGCCGCCTCCAGCCTGATTGGTCCAACGCGCGGTTCAGGGGGTGTCGAGCCTAGCGACGCGCCCAGCCATCAGGCGCGCCAGATCGGGTTCGGTTGCCTTGATCTCGCGCGTGACGATGTAGGTCATGTAGCGGTCGATCCCCAGTTCCGCCTCAAGCATCCCTTCCATCAGGGTCTGGAACGCGGGCAGGCTGGTCGTGACCACGGTCATCACATAGTCCATCCCGCCGCCGGTCGCGATGCAGTCGATGACCTCGGGACATTGCAGGATGTGCTTCTCGAACCGGTCGAAATCGGATTTCCGGTGGCTTTTCAGCGATACGGTCACCACAACCTTGGCCAGATCCACGATCCGCGCCAGCGCAAGCTCGGCCCGATATCCACGGATCAGCCCGGCCTTCTTCAGACGTGAAAAGCGCGCCCAGCAGGGCGTGGCCGACAGGCCGACCATCTCGGCCAGTCGCGACTTGCTGAGCTGTCCGTTCCGCTGCAATGCGCAGAGGATACGAATATCGGCCGCGTCAAGCTCCAGCGGTTTCATCTTGCGGTGGCCTTCCCTCGTCGGTCTTTCCCGGTCACATCGCCGCCCCCTGAGGACGTCGCGCGCTCCATCTACGCACTGAAGCGGCGGAATGCCAACGCCCGCAAGCGCCGGGCCACGCCCTTGGCCTCCCCTTCTTGGCTTCCCGGTCTTGGCTTCCCGGTCTTGGCTTCCCGGTCCAGACGCCTTACGTGGAAAGGGACAGAGGACCCGATGCAGCAGTTTTCCCTTCTCGACCTGTCCCCGATCCCCGAAGGCAGGACAGCGGCCGATGCGCTGGCCGCGACCGTCGCGCTGGCACAGGCCGCCGAAGGGTTCGGCTATCACCGCTACTGGCTTGCCGAACATCACAACATGCCCGGCATCGCAAGTGCCGCGACCGCGGTCGTGATCGGCCAGGTGGCGGCGGCGACCCGGTCAATTCGCGTGGGGGCGGGCGGCATCATGCTGCCGAACCACGCGCCGCTGGTCATCGCCGAACAGTTCGGCACCCTTGCCACCCTGTTCCCGGACCGGATCGACCTTGGCCTTGGCCGCGCGCCCGGCACCGACATGGCCACCGCCCGCGCGCTGCGCCGCCACATGGCGCCCGAGGACAATTTCCCGCAGGATGTTCTTGAGCTGATGGCCTATCTCGACGATCCCCGGCCCGACAGCCGGGTGCGCGCCATTCCCGGCGAGGGGACGCAGGTTCCGGTCTGGATCCTGGGATCGAGCCTTTACGGCGCGCAACTCGCGGCGCATCTGGGCCTTCCCTTCGCCTTCGCCTCGCATTTCGCCCCGGCGATGCTGGAACAGGCGCTGGACATCTACCGCCGTACCTTCCGTCCTTCCGCCCGCCTGCGCGCGCCGTATGTGATGATCGCCGCCGGGGTCTGCGCCGCAGATACGGATGACGAGGCCCGTTACCTGCGGTCATCCCAGATTCTGGCCTTCGCGCGGTTGCGCAGCGGCCAGCCGGGCAAGCTCCCGCGCCCGGTCGAGGATGTGGAGGCCGAGATTCCGCCGCCGGTTCTGGCGCAGGTGCGGCAGGCGCTGTCCTGTTCGGCCACGGGCTCCGCCGCCACGCTGCACGGCCAGCTTGAGCCGCTGCTGAAGACCCACAGGCCGGACGAACTGATCGTGACCGGAATGATCCATGACCCGGTCGCGCGGGTCCGGTCCTTCGCGATCGCGGCCGATGTGTTGCGGGATCTGCGGGGCAGGGCGGACGCGGCCTGATCCGCCCGCCGGGATCAGAGCCCGACCATCCGCCGGATGTCGGCGGGCGTCGCGCCCTCGGCGCGGTATTTCGCGATGGCGCGGGCGTCGTCGCGCTTGGCGAGGCGCCGGCCCGCCTCGTCGCGGATCAGGCGGTGATGGTGATAGACCGGCGTCGGCAGCCCGAACAGGTGCTGCAGGATCACCTGCACGGGGGTGAAATCGAACAGGTCCTCGCCCCGGATCACATGGGTGATGCCCTGATCGGCATCGTCGAAGGCCGAGGCCAGGAAATAGGCCACGAAGTTTTCGCCCTTGCGGCTCAGGACCACGTCGCCGATCTCGCGCCGCGCCCGGTCGGGATCGATCCGGTGGCACCCTTCATGGGCCGGTCCCGTTTCCAGAAACGACAGGTCCGCGTCCGCAAGGTGGGTCAGCGCGCGCGCCAGATCCAGCCGCAGCGCGTCACCGGGTTGGCGGCTTTCCATCGACCGGCCCCGGCAGGTGCCGGGATAGACGGCATGGACAACCCCTTCCTGCGGCGCGGCCAGTGCGGCGCGGATATCGCCGCGCGTGCAGGAACAGGGATAGACCAGCCCGCCTTCGGCCAGGGGCTCCAGCCGTGCGTTGTAGGCCTCGATATGGGGCGATTGCCGGTGGATCGGTCCATCCCAGTCCAGCCCGAGCCAGCGCAGGTCTTCGACGATGGCCGCCTCCCATTCGGGGCGGCAGCGTTCGAGGTCGGTGTCCTCCATCCGCAGCAGGAACCGCCCGCCCGCCGCCCGCGCCATGTCATGGGCCAGCATCGCCGAATAGGCATGGCCCAGATGCAGGGGCCCGGTGGGCGAGGGGGCAAAGCGGGTGACAAAGCCCGGCATCGGTTGCCCGGCCATCGCTAGGCCTGCCCGGCCAGCCAGCCCGCGAAGGCCTCTTTCGCGCGGTCGGTATAGGCCTTGTAGCGGTCCTTCCGGCCCTTGCGCCCGCCCTTGGCGTCGATCGGCGGGAACAGGCCGAAGTTCACGTTCATCGGCTGGAAGGTCTTTGCCTCGGCCCCGCCGGTGATATGGGTGATCAGCGCGCCCATGGCGGTTTCGGGGGGCGGCGGCGGCAGGTCGCGCCCGGCCAGTTCCGCAGCCGCCATCCGCCCCGCCAGTAGCCCCATCGCGGCACTTTCGACATAGCCCTCGACCCCCGTCACCTGACCGGCAAAGCGGATATGGGGCCGCGAGCGCAGGCGCATCCGGTCATCCAGCAGCGTGGGTGAATTGATGAAAGTGTTGCGGTGAATGCCGCCCAACCGGGCGAACGACGCGTTCTCAAGGCCAGGGATCATCTTGAAAACAGAAGTTTGTGCGCCGTACTTCATCTTGGTCTGGAAGCCCACGATGTTGTAGAGCGTACCCAGCTTGTTGTCGCGCCTCAGCTGGACAACGGCATAGGGCTTGTCGCCCGGACGGTGTGCATTGGTCAGGCCCACGGGCTTCATCGGCCCGTGCCGCAGCGTCTCGCGTCCGCGTTCGGCCATCACCTCGATCGGCAGGCAACCGTCGAAATAGCCCGCCGTCTCGCCCTCGTGGAACTCGGTCTTGTCGGCGGCCAGCAGCGCGTCGATGAAGGCCTCGTATTGAGCGCGGTCCATCGGGCAGTTCAGATAGGCGGTGCGCTCCTCCTCCGTCTCGCCCTTGTCATAGCGCGACTGCCGCCAGGCCACCGACATGTCCACCGTCTCGGCATAGACGATGGGGGCGATGGCGTCGAAGAAGGCAAGGCTTTCGGCCCCGGTGGCGGTGCGGATGCTTTCAGCCAGCGCAGGGCTTGTCAGCGGACCGGTGGCAAGGATCCAGTGCCCGTCGTCTGGAAGCTCGGTCACTTCTTCATAAGATGTGGAAATCAACGGATGCGCTTTCAGCCGTGCGGTCACCGCGGCGGCGAAAGGGTCGCGGTCCACGGCCAGCGCACCGCCCGCCGGCAGCTTGTGTTCGCGCGCCGTGCGCATGATCAGCCCGCCCGCGGCGCCCATTTCCCAATGCAGAAGGCCCACGGCGTTGCGTTCGTCATCGTCCGACCGGAAGGAATTGGAACAGACCATTTCCGCGAAATCGCCCGTCCTGTGGGCGAAAGTGCCCACCTTCGGCCGCATCTCGTGGATCACCACGCGGCATCCGGCCTCGGCGGCCTGCCAGGCGGCCTCGGACCCGGCCATGCCGCCGCCCACGATGTGCAGAATCCTCTCCGCCAAGCCCAAGCCCCTTCAACCTGATCCAAATACCCTCGGGGGGTCCGGGGGGCAGACAGCCCCCCGGCCTTTTTCCGTCCCGCGATGTAGCCTCAGCCCCCGCGCTTGAAAAGGGCCGTGCGCTGTGCGGCGACAAACCCCTCGGGGTCGCGGATGTCGATCCCAAGCGCGGCGGCCTTGTCGAAGAACCCCCGCGCGGGCATTCCCCCGGCCAGACGCCCTTCGCAAAGCGCCGCGCGCAAGGGCGCGCCGCGCTCCGCATCCGCCTCCATCAGCGCCTCAAGGGCTGCCGTCAGCTCCGCCATGCGCCACCCCAGATCGCGGGCCAGCTGGCCATAGGTCACGGTCCGGCCCTCGGCGGCCAGCGCGGCCAGTCGCGCCTCGAGCGCGGGCAGGCTCACGCCTCGGGACCCTCGTCCTGTTCCACCACGCGGGCGACCGAAACCACATCCTCGTCACCGCCCACGTTGAAGACCCGGACCCCGCCTGCCGACCGCGAGCGGAAGCTGATCTGGTCCACGGGCACGCGGATCGACTGGCCGGTCGATGTGGCCAGCATGATCTGGTCGGTCATCTGAACCGGGAAACAAGCCACGATGCGGCCACCGCGCGGTCCGGGCGAGATCGCCTTGACGCCCATGCCGCCACGACCGCGCACCGGATAGTCATGGCTTGACGACAGCTTGCCCGACCCGCCGATGGTGACGGTCAGGATCAGGTCCTCGGCCGCCGACATCTCGGCATAGCGTTCGGTGGAAAGCTGACCGGCGGTCACGGCCTCGTCGTCCTCGTCCGTCTCGACCTCGTCCTCGGTCACGCCGGCCATCAGGCGGCGCTGCCTGAGATAGGCCGCGCGTTCCGCCGGGTCGGCCTCGAAATGGCGGATCACCGACATCGACACGACCGTATCGCCCTCGGCCAGACGGATCCCGCGCACCCCGGTCGAATCGCGGCCCTTGAAGACGCGCACATCGGTCGTGGGGAAGCGGATCGCCCGGCCAAGCCGCGTGACCAGCATCACGTCGTCGTTTTCATCCGCGATGCGGGCGTTCACCATGCTGACGCCTTCGGGCAGCTTCATCGCGATCTTGCCGTTGCGCATGACATTGGTGAAATCCGAAAGCGCGTTGCGCCGGACATCGCCTTCGGACGTGGCAAACACGATCTGGAGCTTTTCCCATTCCTCTTCGGGCACGTCCACGGGCATGATCGCGGCGATCGTGACCCCGGTCTGGATCGGCAGGATGTTGACGATGGCCTTGCCCTTGGCTGTGCGCCCGGCAAGCGGCAGGCGCCAGCACTTGAGCTTGTAGACCATGCCGTCGGTCGTGAAGAACAGAAGATGGGTGTGCGTGTTCGCGACAAACAGCGCCGTGACCACGTCGTCTTCCTTGGTCTGCATCGAGGCAAGGCCCTTGCCGCCCCGGTTCTGCGCGCGGAATTCGGCCAGCGGCGTGCGCTTGATGTAGCCGCCACTGGTGATCGTCACCACCATGTCCTCGCGCTCGATCAGGTCCTCGTCGTCCATGTCGCCGGCCCAGTCGGCGATCTCGGTCCGGCGCGGCACGGCGAACTGTGCCCTGACCTCGCGCAGCTCGTCGGCGATGATCGCCATGATCCGTTCGCGCGAGCCGAGGATTTCCAGGTAATCCTTGATCTTGGCGGCCAGTTCCTCAAGCTCGTCGGTGACCTCCTTCACCCCGAGCGCGGTCAGGCGCTGAAGCCTCAGGTCGAGGATGGCGCGGGCCTGCGCCTCGGACAGGTTGTAGGTCCCGTCCTCGTTCATCGTGTGGGTCGGGTCGTCGATCAGCCGGATGTAGGCGGCAATGTCGGCGGCGGGCCAGCGGCGTTCCATCAGCCGTTCGCGGGCCTCGGCGGCATCGGCGCTGGCGCGGATGGTGCGAACCACCTCGTCCACGTTCGACACGGCCACCGCAAGGCCGCAGAGGATGTGGCTGCGTTCGCGCGCCTTGCGCAGCTCGAACGCCGTGCGGCGTGCCACCACTTCCTCGCGGAAGGTGATGAAATGCGCAAGGAAATCGCGCAGCGTCAGCTGTTCGGGCCGCCCGCCGTTCAGCGCCAGCATGTTGCAACCGAAAGAGGTTTGCATCGGCGTGAAGCGGAACAGCTGGTTCAGCACCACGTCGGGGGTTGCGTCACGCTTCAGCTCGATCACCACGCGCACGCCGACCCGGTCGGATTCGTCTGCCACATGGGCGATCCCCTCGATCCGCTTGTCGCGGACCATCTCGGCGATCTTCTCGATCATCGCGGCCTTGTTCACCTGATAGGGAACCTCGTCCACGATGATGGCGAAGCGATCCTTGCGGATCTCCTCGACATGGGTCCGCGCACGGATGATGACGCTGCCGCGCCCTTCCAGATAGGCCTTGCGCGCGCCCGACCGGCCCATGATCAGGGCGCCGGTGGGGAAGTCGGGCGCGGGGATGATCTCCATCAGCGCTTCCGACGACAGGTCGGGGTTCTCGATGAGCGCGAGCGTTCCGTCGATCACCTCGCCCAGGTTGTGCGGCGGGATGTTCGTGGCCATGCCCACGGCGATGCCGCCCGCGCCATTGACCAGCATGTTGGGAAAGCGCGCGGGAAGGACGGTGGGTTCCTTGTCCTTGCCGTCATAGTTGTCCTGGAAATCGACCGTGTCCTTGTCGATATCGGCCAGGAGGAAGGCGGCGGGCTTGTCCATCCGCACCTCGGTGTAGCGCATCGCCGCCGGGTTGTCGCCGTCCATCGAGCCGAAGTTGCCCTGGCCGTCCAGAAGTTTCAGCGACATCGAGAAGGGCTGCGCCATGCGGACCAGCGCGTCATAGATCGCGCTGTCGCCATGCGGGTGATACTTGCCCATCACGTCGCCCACCGGGCGGGCCGACTTGCGGTAGGGCTTGTCATGCGTGTTTCCGGTTTCGTGCATCGCATAAAGGATGCGCCGGTGCACCGGCTTCAGCCCGTCGCGCAGGTCGGGGATGGCGCGGCTTACGATCACGCTCATCGCGTAATCCAGATAGGCCGTCTTCATCTCCTGTTCGATCGACACCTGCGGCCCGTGGTATTCCGGGCGTTCGGGCTTTTTGTCTTCGTTCTCAAGGTCTTCGGGCGTATCGCTCACGTCGTCCGCTCTTTCCGCTGGCGGGCCTGAGGCCCACACAAGATTTTGTTGGCCGGACTATATCCCATCGCGGATATGGGGGGCAACCGCTGATCCCGGTGGATGCAAGCAGCCGCGGCGGTGGAGTGATAACATTATGTTTTCATTGAAAATAAATCCGGATGGTGCATCCTGATTCCACAGGAGCAGAACAGGAGGCGCAAGCATGCCCCGAACCACCCCCGAATCCGATGTCGAACTGATGCTGAAGGGCTATGGCCTGACCACGGCGGAATTCTTCTACCGGATGCCCGATCACCGCCATGTGCTGAACAGCTACATCTGGCAGGATTACGACCTGGCGCCGGATTATCCGCGCCTGTTCGGGTTCATCGAATTCTGGCAGGAAAAGATCGAAGGCCCGCTGCATTCGGTCCGCTTCACACATCGCAAGCTGATCGCGCCGGGGGAATGGCGCAACGTGGTGGGCGAATTCCGGCTGCATTGACGCATCCTTCATCGACGCATCCTTCGGGGCAGATCGGGCGGAAATCGCGGGCGCAATCCGCCCATCACGGAAAGCTGCGCTTTCTGACCCGTCTGCGATACGCTAGAGTTGCCGCATCGAGGTAACGAGGGGCAGTCAGATGGAATTCTCGCGGCGGTTCGTCAGCCTGGGTCTTGTTGCCGGGGCGGTATCAGCCTGTGTCGGCGGCGGATCGGGGCGCGCGCAGGTCGGCCGGCAGGCGGCAGAGCCTGCCTTCCGCGCGGTGACTAATCCGGCCTATGACGCCTGGGTCGAAGGGTTCCGGGCACGGGCCGCGGGGCAGGGCATTTCGCAATCCACGCTTCAGGCGGCCTTCCGTGGCGCGGGCTACCTGCCCGGCGTCGTGGAACGCGACCGCAACCAGACCGAATTCACCCGCACGACCGAGGATTACCTGGCCATCGCCGCATCCGAGGAACGCCTGTCGATGGGCCGCGCGGCAATGGCCCGCCATGCGGGCACGCTTTCGGCGGTCGCCGGGCGCTATGGCGTGGAAAAGGAAGTGGTTGCCGCCGTCTGGGGGCTGGAATCGAAATACGGCACGCGAATGGGCGACGTTCCGGTGATCTCGGCGCTGTCCACGCTGGCCTATGACGGGCGTCGGGGGGCGTTCTTCGAACAGCAGCTGGTGGCGGCGCTGAAGATCCTGCAGAACGGCGACATCGCGCCTGACCGGATGACAGGAAGCTGGGCAGGTGCCATGGGGCACACGCAGTTCATCCCGACATCCTATCTGGCCTTTGCGGTGGATTTCACCGGCGACGGGCGGCGCGACATCTGGTCGACCGATCCGGCCGACGCGCTGGCCTCGACCGCCGCCTACCTGAAGCGCAGCGGCTGGCGCACGGGGCAGCCCTGGGGAATGGAGGTGCGCCTGCCCGCAGGCTTCAACGCAGGGCTTCTGGGGCGCGGCAAGGGCCGAGGGCTGGCCGACTGGGCCGGGCTTGGCGTCACCCGTGCGGGCGGTGGCGCGCTGCCATCGGGCGGGTCGGGCAGCATCATCGCGCCGGCGGGGCTTTCCGGCCCGGCGTTCCTTCTGATGCCGAACTTCAACGTCATCCTGCGCTACAACAATGCCGAAAACTATGCCCTTGGCGTGGGTTACCTGGCCGACCGGCTGGGTGGAGGGGCCGCACTGCGCGGCAGTTTCCCGCCCGACCGCTATGGCATGACGATATCCGACCGGCAGGAACTGCAGCGCCGCCTGACCGCCGCGGGGTTCGACACCGAAGGCGCCGATGGCGTGATCGGGTCGCGCACGATCGAGGCGATCCGGGGCTATCAGGCCGCGCGCGGGCTTCCGGTGACGGGTGAGCCCTCGCTGGCAATGCTGCAATTGCTGCGCTGAACGCTACCCGGTGATCTGCAGAAGCCACAGTGCGAAATCGTCCGGCTCTGCCTCGGGATCGCCGTCTGGGGTCAGGATCGCGTCTGTCGCACGGTCCGGTGTCGTCGTGCCGAAGCGCTGTTTGAGGAAGTCCTGAAAGGCGAAAGGGGGCACCGTCGGTTGCCACAGCCCTGCCGTCTCCAGCGACGCGCGGTCCTGTCCTGTCAGCCCGTTCGCTTGCAGCCAGTTTTCCTCGGCGGTCAGTGAATGGCCGTCATCAAAGCCGGGTTCGGCATAGCCAATGGCGAGAAAGCGAAGAAAACTCAGGGGGCTGTCGGTAATTCTTGCAAACCAGGTCGAACCTGATCCCGAACCCAGATGCACCAAATGGATCCGGCCCCGGTCGTCCAGCCACAGACCGGCCTGCGATCCGTCGTCTCCGGTGCGGGCGAAGAGGAACAGCCTTTCGCGGATCTTCGCCGGAGACAGGTTGGGGTAGTCGTAATAGAAATCGTCGAGCACCTCGAACATGACGCGTGACTGGCGATCGGGATCGACGCCGCTGTCGGCCGGGTAGAGCGTGGCAAAGCGTTTCGGACCGCCCGCGCGCGGGTTGGCATAGGCCTGCACGGCCCCCACGCTGTCCATCCAGTCGAAGGCCGCGCGCAGGTCACCGGGCAGGGTCATGGTCGCAGGCATCGCTGCCGCGATCTCGTCGGCGAAGCCCTGGCCCGCGCCGTTCGCCATCCCTTCGGCCACCCGGACAAGGCCTTGTGCCGGGATAATCCGCCCCGTTCGCATCCGCTACCCCGCAACCCTGCCACCATCGGACCCGGCGCAAAGCGTGATCCGGCCGGGCGCCAAGGTCAACCGCAAATCAGGCCGCCCGCGCGGGGGCCGCCCGCATCAGCATCCCGAACAGATCGCGCGGATCGTCCGGATCGGCGATCATGTCCAGCATCTGGCACAGCCCGGTTTCGGAAAGCTTGCCATGCACATAGCGCAGCGCGCTGAAGTCCTCGACGGCAAAGCCGACGCTGTCGAACAGGGTGATCTGGCGGGCGTCGGTGCGGCCACCGGTCTGCCCGGCGATCACCTGCCACAGTTCCGTCACCGGAAAATCCTCGGGCATCTGCTGGATCTCGCCCTCGACGCGGGTCTGCGGCGGATATTCGACGAAGACCGCCGAACGGGTCAGGATGCCGGGGGCCAGTTCCGTCTTGCCGGGACAGTCGCCGCCGACGGCGTTGATGTGAACGCCTTCGCCGATCATGTTGTCGGTCAGGATCGTGGCATATTGCTTGTCGGCGGTGCAGGTGGTGACGACCTGCGCGCCCATGATCGCCTCTTCCGCGGTCCGGCAGGGCGTGACGGTCAGGCCGGATCCTGCAAGGTTCGCCACGCATTTCGCGGTAGCGGCCGGGTCGATGTCATAGAGCCGCACCTCGGTGATGCCACAGACCGCCTTGAAGGCCAGCGCCTGGAACTCGGCCTGTGCGCCGTTGCCGATCATCGCCATGACCCGCGCGCCCTTTGGTGCAAGCCATTTCCCCGCCATCGCGCTGGTGGCTGCCGTGCGCAGCGCGGTCAGGATCGTCATTTCGGACAAAAGGACCGGATAGCCCGTCGCGACATCGGCCAGAAGCCCAAAGGCGGTAACGGTTTGCAGCCCCTTCTTCATGTTGCCGGGATGGCCGTTCACATATTTGAACCCATAGGTCTGGCCGTCCGAGGTGGGCATCAGCTCGATCACCCCGATCTCGGAATGGCTGGCCACGCGCGGGGTCTTGTCGAATTGCGGCCAGCGGCGGAAATCGGCCTCGATCTCGGCCACGAGGTCGGTCAGGAAGCGTTCGATGCCGATCCGGTGGACAAGGCGCATCATGTCATCGACCGAAACGAAGGGAACAAGCGCAAGGCGCGAAGGCGTGGTCATGGTCTGTCTCCTCACTTGGCGCGGGTCGGGCGGTCGAAGACCTTCTTGCCCATCAGGCTGCCCACCAGATCGACCATCAGGCGCGCGGTCATGCCCCGGTCGTCCAGGAAGGGGTTCAGTTCGACAAGGTCGAGCGAGGTGACAAGCCCCGATTCATGCAGAAGCTCCATCACCAGATGCGCCTCGCGGAAGGTCGTGCCTCCTGGCACGGTGGTTCCTACGGCCGGCGCGATCGACGGGTCGAGGAAATCGACATCAAGGCTGACATGCAGCATGCCGTTCACCGCCCGGACCCGGTCGAGGAAGGCGCGCAGCGGCGCGACGATCCCGTGTTCGTCCAGCACGCGCATGTCGTTGATGGCGATGTCGTGGTCCAGAAGGGCGGCATGTTCGGCCGGGTCGACCGAACGGATGCCGTAAAGGCAGATGCGGTCGGCGGGGATCGGTGCGGGGAAGGGCGGAAAGGCATCGAACCCGCCGCGTCCGGCGATATAGGCCACGGGCGTTCCATGCAGGTTCCCGCTGGTCGTGGTCATCGGTGTGTGGAAATCGGAGTGGGCATCGAGCCATAGAAGGAAGAGCGGCCGCCCGGCGCGTTCGGCATGGGCGGCGGCCCCCGCCACCGAACCGAGCGCGAGCGAGTGATCGCCGCCCAGAACGATGGGCAAGCCGCCTTCCGAAAGCGCATCGTCCACGCGGTCCATCAGGATCTCGGTCCAGCCGACGACCTCGGGAAGGGAATGCACGGCGGGGTTCGCGCTGGCCACCTCTCGCAGGTCGGGCAACGCCAGATCGCCCCAGTCGGCCATGCCATGGCCCAGATCACGGATCTCGCGCGCAAGGCCCGCCACCCGATAGGCCGCCGGGCCCATCAGGCAGCCGGGCCGCTTCTGCCCCGCGTCGATCGGGGCGCCGATGAGGATGCATTTCGCCATCTTGGTTCTCCTGTTCGCACGCAGGGTGTTGCCACGCGGTGGCAAAATCCAGCATCATCTTTGTCGGAACGGACAGTCGTCTGTCCGAATTGGCGGAGGATTTGACCGGAATGGATGAAACGGACCAACGGCTCATCGCAGAATTGCGCCGCGACGGGCGCGCCGCGCTGTCGGATCTGGCCGACCGGTTGGGGATCAGCCGGGCCACGGTGCGCGCCCGGATGGAGCGGCTGGCCGAACGCGGCGAGATCGCCGGTTTCACCGTACTGACGCGCGCCGATGTCAGCCCGAGCCCCGTGCGCGGGTTGATGATGATCGGGATCGAGGGCCGGGGCGGCGAACGCATCATGGCGCGCCTTACCGGCATCCCGGCGGTACAGGCGGTCCATTCCACGAACGGGAAATGGGACCTGATCGTGGAACTCGGCACCCAGACGCTGGCGGAGCTTGACGAGGTCATCCACCGCATCCGCAATATCGAGGGTGTCACCACCTCCGAGACGAACCTGCTGCTGTCGACCCGAAAGGCGGTGCGGCGGTGAGGGGGAAGGGGGGCCGTCTGCCCCCCTCTGGGCCTCGCGGCCCATTCACCCCCCGAGGATATTTCCGGACAGAAAATGAAACCTTGATTCAAATTGTCATTTTCTGTCTTCAAATATCCCGGGGGTGAGGGCCAAAGGCCCGAGGGGGCAGCGCCCCCTTTCCCCGGTCCCCGTTCCCGAGACTCCTTTCCCGGTCCGGCCGCAGTTTCCCCTTTGCTTCGGGGGGCAGAGGCCCTATATCGCGGCCTCGCGCTTGTCGCCCCGCCCGCCCTCTGGTTCCCCTTTCCCGCAGGACGCCCGTCGGATGCTTGCCACCCCCCATTACCTGATCGACAAGTCCCGGCTGCTGCCGAACATGGAAAAGATCGCCTGGCTCAGGGAAAACTCGGGGGCAAAGGCGCTGCTGGCGCTGAAATGCTTCGCCACCTGGGACGTGTTCGACTTCATGTCGCACTACATGGACGGCACCACCTCGTCCTCGCTTTACGAGGTGAAACTCGGCCGCGAGAAGTTTCCGGGCGAAACCCATGCCTATTCGGTGGCCTGGGCCCCCGACGAGATCGACGAGGTGCTGGCCTCGTCCGACAAGATCATCTTCAACACCGTGGGCCAGCTTTCGCGTTTCGAAGAGGTCAGCCGGGGCCACAAGCGGGGCCTGCGCGTCAATCCTGGCGTCTCGACCTCAAGCTTCGACCTGGCCGATCCGGCGCGGCCCTTCTCGCGTCTTGGCGAACATGACCCGGCGCGGATCGAGCCGGTGGCCGGGCTGATTTCCGGCTTCATGTTCCACAACAACTGCGAGAACGCCGATTTCGACCGTTTCGCGGCGATGCTTGACCTGATCGAACAGCGCTTCGGCTATCTGATCCGGCAGATGGAATGGATCAGCCTTGGCGGCGGCATCCATTTCACCGGCGAGGGCTATCCGCTGGACCGGCTGGCCGAGCGGTTGAAGCGTTTCGCCGGGCAGAACGGGGTGCAGGTCTATCTGGAACCGGGCGAGGCGGCGATCACGAAATCGACGACGCTTGAGCTGACGGTGCTGGACACGCTCTACAATGGCAGGAACCTCGCCATCGTCGACAGTTCGATCGAGGCGCATATGCTCGATCTGCTCATCTATCGCGAAAGCGCCAAGATCGCGCCGAACGAGGGCCCCGAGGAATGGATGATCTGCGGCAAGTCCTGTCTGGCGGGCGATATCTTCGGCACCTTCCGTTTCCCTGAGGCGCTCAAACCCGGCGACCGGATCAGCGTTCAGGACGCGGCCGGCTACACGATGGTGAAGAAGAACTGGTTCAACGGGGTGAAGATGCCCGCCATCGCGGTGCGGGAACTGGACGGAACCGTCCGTCTGGTGCGCGATTTCACCTATGCGGATTTCGCGGCCGCCCTGTCCTGATGGGTGTCGCAAGACCGTCGTCCCCGGCGGATATACCGGGGGCTTCACCGTGACCACACAGACAACCAAAGGGGGTTTCGTGGGTAGATGAAAAAGAACGTCCTCATCATCGGCGCTGGCGGCGTCGCTCAGGTCGTGGCGCATAAATGCGCGCAGAACAACGATGTGCTGGGAGATATCCATATCGCCAGCCGGACCCTCGCGAAATGCGAGGCGATCCTTGAGTCGGTCCGCGAGAAGAACGCGATGAAGGTTCCGGGCGTTCTTCGGGCCCATGCGGTCGACGCGATGGACAGCGCGGCGGTGGCGGCGCTGATCCGGACGACGGGCGCGCAGATCGTGATCAACGTGGGTTCGGCCTTCGTGAACATGACGGTGCTTCAGGCCTGCATCGACACCGGCGTGGCCTATATGGACACCGCGATTCACGAGGACCCGACGAAGATCTGCGAAACGCCGCCCTGGTATGGCAACTACGAATGGAAGCGCCGCGAGGCCTGTGAAAAGGCTGGCGTGACGGCGATTCTGGGTGTCGGCTTCGATCCCGGCGTCGTCAATGCCTATGCCCGGCTTGCGATCGACGGCTGGATGGACGAGGTCACCTCGATCGACATCGTCGACATCAACGCAGGCAGTCACGGGCGCTGGTTCGCCACCAACTTCGACCCCGAGATCAATTTCCGGGAATTCACCGGCACGGTGTATTCCTGGCAGAACGGCGCGTGGCAATCGAACAGCATGTTCGAGGTGGGCCGCGTCTGGGATCTGCCGGTGGTGGGCGAACAGAAGGCCTATATGACCGGCCATGACGAGGTGCATTCCCTGTCGGCCAATTACCCGCAGGCGGATGTGCGGTTCTGGATGGGCTTTGGCGACCATTATATCAACGTCTTCACCGTGCTGAAGAACCTTGGCCTGCTTTCGGAAAAACCGGTGACGACCGCCGAGGGGCAGGAGGTGATCCCGCTGAAGGTGGTGAAGGCCGTGCTGCCTGACCCGGCGAGCCTTGCGCCCGATTACACCGGCAAGACCTGCATCGGCGACCTTGTGAAAGGTGTGAAGGATGGCCAGCCCGTCGAGGTGTTTGTCTATAACGTGGCCGATCACAAGCAGGCCTATGAGGAAGTGGGCAGCCAGG
Source organism: Aliigemmobacter aestuarii (assembly GCF_004799285.1). GTDB lineage: Bacteria > Pseudomonadota > Alphaproteobacteria > Rhodobacterales > Rhodobacteraceae > Aliigemmobacter > Aliigemmobacter aestuarii. The sequence continues at coordinate 198,568 of NZ_SSND01000003.1, forward strand.
GCATCAGCTATACCGCTGGCGTGCCACCGGTCGCGGCGGCGATGCTGATTGCCAGCGGCGAATGGGACGTGGGCCGGATGGCCAATGTCGAGGAACTGGACCCCAAGCCCTTCCTGACCATCCTCGACCGGATCGGCCTTCCCACGCGCGTCAAGGACGCGGCAGGCGACCGGCCCTGGAACGCCTGAGCCGTTCCTGACCGGGATCGCAGAAGGGGGGCTGTCTGCCCCCCTTTTTGGCTGCGCCAAACTCACCCCCCGAGGATATTTCCTCCAGAATGAAAGCAATTTGAAACAAGCCTGCTTCATTCTGGCCGAAATATCCCGGGGGTGGGGGCCGCAAGGCCCGAGGGGGCAGAGCCCCCTGCCTTCAGTCGGTCACATCGCCGCGACGCAAGCGCGCATCCCCATGGCGGGCCGGACAGCTTTCGCTTAGACTGTGCGCGGACGTTGCGAACGGAAAGAGCGATGATCGTAGAGCTTGGGCATTTCGCGCTGGTGCTGGCACTGGCCGTGGCAGTGTTGCAGACCGTGGTTCCGCTGGTGGGGGCGCACAAACGTTGGGCGACCTGGATGGCGGTAGGCGAGCCTGCAGCGGTGGTGCAGTTCCTGCTGGTCAGCTTTTCCTTCGCGGCACTGACCTATGCCTTCGTGACCTCGGACTTCTCGCTTTCGCTGGTGGTGATGAACAGCCACACCGACAAGCCGATGATCTACAAGATTTCGGGCGTGTGGGGGAACCACGAGGGGTCGCTTCTGCTGTGGGTGCTTATCCTGGCGCTGTTCGGGGCCTGTGCAAGTTGGTTCGGCGGCAACCTGCCGCCAACGCTGCGCGCGCGGGTGCTTGCGGTGCAGGGATCGATCGGCGTGGCGTTCCTGGCCTTCCTGCTGCTGACGTCGAACCCTTTCCTCCGCCTTGCGGAACCGCCGCTGAACGGGCGCGACCTGAACCCGCTTCTGCAGGATCCGGGGCTGGCGCTGCATCCGCCGTTCCTCTATCTCGGCTATGTTGGCCTTTCGATGGCCTTTTCCTTCGCCGTCGCCGCGCTGATCGAGGGCCGCGTCGATGCCGCCTGGGGACGCTGGGTTCGGCCCTGGACGCTTGCGGCCTGGGTGTTCCTGACCATCGGCATCGCGCTTGGGTCGTGGTGGGCCTATTACGAACTGGGCTGGGGCGGGTTCTGGTTCTGGGACCCGGTGGAAAACGCCTCGTTCATGCCCTGGCTGATTGCGGCGGCGCTGCTTCATTCCGCGATCGTGGTCGAAAAGCGCGAGGCGCTGAAAAGCTGGACGATCCTCCTGGCCATCGTGGCCTTCGGGTTTTCACTGATCGGCACGTTCATCGTGCGCTCGGGCGTCATCACCTCGGTCCATGCCTTCGCCAACGACCCCGAGCGGGGGATCTTCATCCTGCTGATCCTTGCCTTCTTCATGGGCGGGGCGCTGACCCTTTACGCCGCCCGCGCCAAGGCGATGGAGGCGAAGGGCGTCTTTGGCATCGTCAGCCGCGAAAGCGCGCTGGTGGTCAACAACATCCTTCTGGCGGTGGCCTGTTTCGTCGTCTTCATCGGCACGATCTGGCCGCTGGTGGCGGAACTGCTGTGGGACCGCAAGCTTTCGGTGGGTGCGCCCTTCTTCAACGCGGCCTTCTCGCCCTTCATGGTGGCTCTGGCCATGCTCATGCCTTTCGGCGCGCTGATCCCGTGGAAGCGGGCGCAGATCGGGCGGGGCATGGCGCCGCTGTGGCCGGTGCTGGCGTTGTCGGTGGCGTTCGGGGCGCTGATCTTTGCCATGCAGACCGGCCGTTCGGCGGTGGGTCCGGTCGCGGCGGCGCTTGGCCTCTGGGTCGTGCTGGGGGCGGGGGTCGACCTGTGGTCGCGCACCGGCCGGGGGACGATCGGCAACCGCCTTTCGCGCCTGACCCGCCTGCCGCGGGCCGACTGGGGCAAGGCCACTGCCCATTCGGGCATGGGCATCACGCTTTTTGCCGCCGCCGCCATGCATGCCTGGCAGGCCGAGGACATCCGCGTGGCGCAGATCGGGGAAACCTTCGCCTTCCATGGCTACGAGGTCACGCTGAACGCGGTCGAAGAGGTCGAGGGGCCGAACTACATCTCGACCATGGCGACGATGACGCTTGCCGCGAACGGGCGCGAGATCGCCGTGCTTCAGCCCGAAAAGCGGGTCTATCCGGTGCAGGCCATGCCCACGACCGAAGCCGCCATCGACTATGGCTTCACCCGCGACGTCTATCTGGTGATCGGCGACGAACAGGAAAACGGTGGCTGGGCGGTGCGCAGCTATTTCAAGCCTTTCGCCAACTGGCTCTGGATCGGGTCGGGGCTGATGGCGCTTGGCGGATTGTTCAGCCTTTCGGACCGCCGCTACCGCATCGCCGCCGGGGCGACGCGGACGCGGGCCATGGCCCAGCCGGCGGAGTGATCGCGATGCGCGCCCTGATCCTGTCTTTGGCCCTCGCCCTGACCCCGCTTGCCCCGGCCCTGGCCGTCCAGCCCGACGAGGTTCTGCCTGACCCGGCGCTGGAGGCGCGGGCGCGCGAGCTGTCCAAGGTGCTGCGCTGCCCGGTCTGCCAGGCCGAAAACATCGACGAATCGAACGCCGAACTCAGCCGCGACCTGCGGCTTCTGGTGCGCGAGCGGCTGGTCGAGGGCGACAGCGATCAGGAGGTGCTGGATTTCGTCGTGGCGCGCTATGGCGAATATGTGCTGTTCAAGCCCGATGCCTCGGGGACGAACCTGATCCTGTGGCTTGCAGGGCCCGCAATGCTTCTGCTGGGGCTCGGGGCCGCGGCGGTCTATCTCAGGGGCCGCAAGTCCGCGCCCGAACCCACGGTCGCGGGTCTTTCGGAGGACGAGCGCAAGCGTCTGGCCGAAATCCTGAAGGAGTGACGCTCCGTCTCTCTTTTCCGGCGCGGTGCGGGCGTTATGGTGGGGCCAAAGCCGCGCGCAGGACCGCCAGGGGAGCCCGACCATGATCTACCAGACCATCACCGTGACCCAAGCCGATGGTTTCGCCGTTCTGGCGATGAACCGGCCCGAGGTGATGAACGCCCTTTCGGGCCTGATGCGGGCCGAACTGCTGGCGGCCTTCCGCGCGGCCTCGCGCGAGGCGCGCTGCATCGTGCTGACAGGCACCGGACGGGCCTTCTGTTCCGGGCAGGACCTGGGCGACAGCGCCAGCATCTCGCAGATCGATCTGGAACGGACGCTGCGGGACGAATACGAACCGCTTCTGAAGGCGATCTACGATTGCCCCGTGCCCACGATCAGCGCGGTGAACGGCGCCGCCGCAGGGGCGGGGGCCAACCTCGCGCTGGCCGCCGATGTGGTCATCGCCACCGAAAGCGCCTCATTCATCCAGGCCTTTACCCGGATCGGCCTGATGCCGGACGCGGGCGGCACCTACTGGCTGCCACGCCAGGTGGGCATGGCCCGCGCGATGGGGGCGGCGCTTTTTGCCGAAAAGATCGGCGCGCGGCAGGCCGCGGACTGGGGCATGATCTGGGAATGCGTGGCCGATGACGTCTTCGAGGCGCATTGGCGGGCGCGGGCGGCGCATCTGGCCAAGGGACCGACGCGCGCCTATGCCGGGGTCAAGAAGGCGCTGCGGGCCTCGCATGCCAACGACCTGACGGCCCAGCTGGAGCTTGAGGCAAAGCTGCAGGGAGAATGTGGCCAGACGCATGATTTCCGCGAGGGCGTCCTTGCCTTCCTGGAAAAGCGTCCGGCCCGGTTCGAGGGGCGCTGACGGGCAGGGCGGTCCGCCGCGCCGTGTGGCGGGCGGCGGTCTGCCCGCCGCCGCGGCCGCTTCAGGCCCCGCGCGCCAGCGCCGCCACGCCCGTGCGCGCGATCTCGCGCAGGCCAAGCGGGCGCATCAGTTCGGCGAAGGCGTCGATCTTCTCGGGCGTTCCCGTCATCTCGAACACAAAGCTTTCCAGCGTCGAATCCACCACATTGGCGCGGAAGATCTCGGCCAGGCGCAGCGCCTCGATCCGGTTCTCGCCCTTGCCCGCGACCTTCAGAAGCGCCAGCTCGCGCTGCACGGCGGGGCCTTCCTCGGTCAGGTCATGGACCTCGTGGACCGGCACCATGCGTTCCAGCTGCGCCTTGATCTGGGCGATCACCTGCGGCGTGCCGCGGGTGACGACCGTGATCCGGGAACGGTGGCCAAGATGGTCGATTTCGGCCACGGTCAGGCTGTCGATGTTGTAGCCGCGGCCGGAAAACAGCCCGATCACGCGCGCCAGAACGCCGCTTTCGTTGTCCACGATCACTGCCAGCGTATGGCTTTCGATGACCTCGGCATGCGGGTCGCGCAGGTCATAGGCGGAATGGCTGGAAGAGCCTTGCTTGATGTTGAGCGGCGACATTCGCGCTCCCTTTCATTTTCTGTCTGCAAATATCCTCGGGGGGTGCGGGGGGCAGACAGCCCCCCGCCTTCGGCGGTCACACCAGAACCGCGCCACCCGCCTTGATCACGCCATGCGTTTCCGCATCGCCCAGAAGCATCTCGTTGTGCGGCTTGCCCGAGGGGATCATCGGGAAGCAGTTCTCGTGCCTCTCGACCAGGCAGTCGAAGACCACCGGCCCGTCGTAGCGGACCATCTCCATGATCGCGTCGTCCAGGTCCTTCGGGTCTTCGCACCTGATGCCCTTGCAGCCGAAGGCCTCGGCCAACTTGACGAAATCGGGCAGGCTCTCGCTCCAGGACTGGCTGTAGCGGCCGCCGTGCAGCAGGTCCTGCCACTGGCGCACCATGCCGAGGCGTTCGTTGTTCAGGATGAACTGCTTGACCGGCGCGCGGAACTGCATTGCCGTGCCCATCTCCTGCATGTTCATCAGCCAGGATGCCTCGCCCGCGACATTGATCACCAGCGCCTCGGGGTGGGCGATCTGCACCCCGATCGAGGCGGGCAGGCCATAGCCCATGGTGCCAAGGCCGCCCGATGTCATCCAGCGGTTCGGCGCGTCAAAGCCCAGGTACTGCGCCGCCCACATCTGGTGCTGGCCGACCTCGGTGGTCACATAGCGGTCCATCCCGCGGGTCAGTTCCTCAAGCCGCTGCATCGCATATTGCGGCTTGATGACCTTGTCGGAGTTGCGAAAATCAAGGCAGTTGACCGATTTCCATTCGGCGATCTGCTTCCACCACTTTTCCAGCCCGGCCTTGTTCACCTTGCGGCCGCGCGCCTTCCAGATGCGCAGCGCATCCTCCAGCACATGGCCCACGTCGCCCACGATCGGCACATCCACGCGGATCACCTTGTTGATCGACGATGGATCGATGTCGATGTGGACCTTGCGCGAATTCGGGCTGAAATCCTTCACCCGCCCGGTGATCCGGTCGTCGAAACGGGCGCCGACGTTGATCATCAGGTCGCAGCCATGCATCGCAAGGTTGGCCTCGTAAAGCCCGTGCATCCCCAGCATGCCCAGCCAGTTCTTGCCCGAGGCGGGATAGGCGCCAAGCCCCATCAGCGTCGAGGTGCAGGGAAAGCCCGTGGCATCCACGAATTCGCGCAACAGCTGGCTTGCCGCCGTGCCGGAGTTGATGACGCCGCCGCCGGTGTAGAAGATCGGGCGTTCGGCGGTTTCCATCATCTCGACCATGCGGGTGATGGCGTCGATGTCGCCCTTCACCTTCGGCGCGTAATGCGCGGTGCGGGCCTTTTGCGCCGGGGTGTAGTCGCCTTCGGCAAACTGCACGTCCTTCGGGATGTCGATCAGGACCGGGCCGGGGCGGCCCGAGGTGGCGACGTGGAAGGCCTGGTGGATGATGTCGGACAGCTTGTTGGTGTCCTTCACCAGCCAATTCATCTTGGTGCAGGGCCGCGTGATGCCCACCGTGTCGGCCTCCTGGAAGCCGTCGGTCCCGATCATGAAGGTCGGCACCTGACCGGTCAGCACGACCAGCGGGATCGAATCCATCAGCGCATCGACAAGGCCCGTCACCGCGTTCGTGGCGCCCGGCCCCGATGTCACAAGCACCACGCCCGGCTTGCCGGTCGACCGGGCATAGCCCTCGGCCATGTGGACCGCACCCTGTTCATGGCGCACAAGGATGTGGTGGATGTCGTTCTGCTGGAAGATCTCGTCATAGATCGGCAGCACCGCACCGCCCGGATAGCCGAAAACGACGTCCACGCCCTGATCCTTCAGGGCCTGAACCACCATCCGTGCGCCAGTCATCGACTTCGTCATAACGTCCGTCCTTCTTTGCCGCGCCTTCGCCGCAGCCATCGCCAACAAAAAGCCCCCGGGGGTCAGGCGGGGGCGCATGGAACCTCGTGATGGTCTACCGTCACCGGCCCATGCGCGAACTTCCTACCAAGACAAGAATGTGAAACATTCCGCGACCCCTTTGTTCGAGGCGGACACTAGGGCTGACCCGAGGGGGCGTCAACGGCAAAACGACGCAAAAAATGTCGCAGGGGTGTGAAAAGTTGTATTTTTATTTCGTAGCGGCGACTTTTTGTGAAATCTCGCGAAAGATCGGCCCGTGATCGGGGGGGTATCCATGCCCGAGTCGTCAGGCAATGCCGGGCCGGGGCCTGTAAGCCGCGCTTCTGTCGCGGGACCTGCATCCCGCACCGGCCGTCGTGACGCGACATGACCGGGGCGGGGCTGGCGAGCGGCGTGGCGGCCATGCTAGGGGATCGGCTGCCGGAACAGGAGCGGGGGGCAATGCCCGAGACAGCAGAGGCGGCCTTTCTGGCCTATGAAGCGGTGCGCGCGCGGCTGCCCGGCGCGCTTACACCGCGCGAATGGATTGCCGCCGGGTCGCTGGCGGACGTCTCGGATCGTTTCGACGTGTTCCTGCTCGATGCCTTCGGCGTCCTGAACATCGGTGAAACGACCATTCCGGAGGCAGTGGCGCGGGTTGCCGCCCTCAGGGCCGCGGGCAAGCGGGTGATGGTGCTTACCAACGCCGCCAGCCATACGGCCGCGGCACAGGCGGCGAAATACGCCCGGCTCGGTTTCGATTTTGCCGCCGGTGATGTCATCTCCAGCCGCGATGCCCTTCGGGCGGCGATGCCATCGGTCGGGGAAGGCCGTCGTTGGGGCGTGATGGCTGCGCCCGGCGACGGGTTCGAGGATTTCGTGGGCTATCACCTGTGGCCGCTTGGCGACGATCCGACGGTCTATGAGACGGTCGACGGGTTCCTGATGCTGTCCACCGCGGACTGGTCCGAGGCGCGGCAGGGGATGCTGACCCGGTCCCTTGCGGCGCGACCCCGGCCGGTTCTGGTCGGCAATCCCGATATCGTCGCGCCGCGCGAAACCGGCTTCACGCTGGAGCCGGGCCATTATGCGCACCGGCTGATCGACCGGACCGGGATTTCGGCCCGGTTCTTCGGCAAGCCGTTCCGGAACATCTTTGACCTTGCCTTTGCCCGCCTGCCCGACGGGTTCGACCGGGCGCGGGTGGTGATGGTGGGCGACAGCCTTCACACCGACATCCTGGGCGGTCGGGCGGCCGGGGTCGCGACCGCGCTGGTCACGGGCTTCGGCTTTTTTGCCGGGCACGACGTGGCCCCCTTCATCCGGCAAAGCGGGATCACCCCGGATTTCATCCTGGATCGCACCTGACGGCGCTGATCGCCGTTGTGTCCCTGAGGTGCCTGAGGTGCCTATGGTCCCTGACGCGCGCGCGATGTGAAACGTCGCGACCCGGTCTTGCCTTTCGTGCACCAGTCGGGAACGATGGCCGCCGTATGAAAGCGAGGAGGCCAAGCCATGTTCAATGCCCTTGTCGTCGAGAAGGCCGAAGACGGCAGCACCAGCGCCTCCGTGCAGCGGCTGGATGACAGCCGCCTGCCCGAAGGCGATGTGACCGTGGCGGTGGAATATTCCACGGTCAACTACAAGGACGGGCTGTGCCTGACCACCGGCGGGGGGCTGGTGCGGACCTGGCCCCATGTGCCGGGCATCGACTTTGCCGGCGTGGTCGAAACCTCGTCGGACCCGCGCTATGCGCCGGGCGACCGGGTGGTGCTGACCGGCTGGCGGGTGGGCGAGGTGCATTGGGGCGGCTATGCGCAGAAGGCGCGGGTCAGGGCCGACTGGCTGGTGCCCTTGCCCGAAGGGCTGACCACGCGGGCCGCGATGGCCGTGGGCACGGCGGGCTTCACTGCGATGCTGGCCGTCATGGCGCTTGAGGATCACGGGCTGAAGCCGGGGCAGGGGCCGGTTCTGGTGACCGGGGCTGCGGGCGGCGTCGGATCGGTCGCGACGGCGATCCTCGCCCATCTGGGATACGAGGTCGCCGCCGTCACCGGCCGGCCCGAGACGGAACCCTACCTGCGGGATCTGGGTGCCACCCAGATCGTCCCGCGCGAGACGATCAACGAAACCGTCAAGCGCCCGCTGGAAGCCGAAACCTGGGCGGGCTGCGTCGATGCGGTGGGGGGCGCGATGCTGGCGCGCGTTCTGGGGCAGATGAAATACGGCACCTCGGTTGCGGCGGTCGGGCTGGCGGGGGGCGCGGCGCTGCCTGCGACGGTCGTGCCTTTCCTGCTGCGGGGCGTCAACCTTCTGGGGATCGACAGCGTGATGCGCCCCTATGACGACCGCGTGCGCGCCTGGGGCCGCATCGCCCGCGACCTGCCGATGGACAAGCTCGAGGCGATGATCCAGCCCGCGACACTGGGCGATCTGCCCGCACTGGGGCCCGCGATCCTGAAAGGTCAGGTCAAGGGCCGTGTCGTCGTGGACGTGAACGCCTGAGCCGGGGTGCGGTCCGGCGCCCGAATCCTGCGCCTGTATCCCGCGCGGGACCTCGGCCCCCCGTCCGGGCCCTTGCCTGGTGACGAACCCGTCCTGCAGCCTGTCGCAAACGGGCGCGGCGCCGTGCAGGTCCTGTTGCACGATACCCGCAACCACGCCAACCGTCAGAGGCCCCGATGCCCGAACCGCGCCTGAAATTCACCCGCGAGGAATTCGCCGCCCGGATCGACCGCACAAGGGCCGCGATGCAGGCCCGCGGGCTGGATCTGCTGATCGTCACCGATCCGTCGAACATGAACTGGCTGACGGGCTATGACGGATGGTCCTTCTATGTGCATCAATGCGTGGTGCTGCCCCTGTCGGGCGAACCCCTTTGGTTCGGGCGCGGCATGGATGCCGAAGGCGCGCGCCACACCGCCTGGCTGGCCGAGGAAAGCCTGATCGCCTATCCCGACCATTACGTGCAGTCCACCGAACGCCACCCGATGGATTACCTGTCGGCGCGGCTGGCCGATCGCGGCCTTGGCGGCCTGCGCACCGGGGTTGAGATGGACAACTACTGGTTCACCGCAGCGGCCTTCGCGAGCCTTCAGCGCGGGCTTCCCGATGCGCGGTTTTCCGATGCGACGGGGCTTGTGAACTGGCAGCGGGCGGTCAAGTCGCCGCAGGAAATCGCCTATATGCGGAACGCCGCGCGGCTGGTCGAGGCGATGCACGCCCGCATCCTCGACGTGGCCGAGGTGGGGATGCGCAAATGCGATCTGGTGGCCGAGATCTATGACGCCTCATTGCGCGGCGTGCCGGGGATTGGCGGCGACTATCCGGCGATCGTGCCCATGCTGCCCTCGGGCGCCGAGGCCGCGGCCCCGCATCTGACCTGGGATGACCGGCCGATGAAGCCGGGCGAGGGGACGTTCTTTGAAATCGCCGGGGCCTTCAACCGCTATCACTGCCCGCTGTCGCGCACGCTGTTTTTGGGCAAGCCCACCGATGCCTTCCTGAAGGCCGAAGAGGCGGTTCTGGAAGGGATGGAGGCGGGCCTTGCCGCCGCGCGCCCCGGCAACACCTGCGAGGATATCGCGCTGGCCTTCTTCGCCACGCTGGAACGGCACGGGTTCCACAAGGACAGCCGCACCGGATACGGCATCGGCGTAAGTTATCCGCCGGACTGGGGCGAACGCACGATGAGCCTGCGCCGGGGCGACCGGACCGAACTGAAACCCGGCATGACCTTCCATTTCATGACCGGACTCTGGCTGGCCGACATGGGGCTGGAGATCACCGAATCGATCCTGATCACCGAGGGCGGCGTGGAGTGCCTCGCCAATGTCCCGCGCAAGCTGTTCGTGAAGGACTGAAGCCATGACCCGCCCCAACCCCATCGTGCCCACGGTCGATTTCGACGCCGAGGGCGTGCAGCACGGCTTCCTCAGGCTTCCCTACAGCCGCGACGACAGCGCCTGGGGGTCGGTGATGATCCCGGTCACGGTGGTGAAGAACGGCGAGGGGCCGACCGCGCTTTTGACCGGGGCCAACCACGGCGACGAATACGAAGGCCCGATCGCGTTGATGAATCTGGCGCGCAGCCTGTCGCCGGATCAGGTGACAGGGCGCGTGATCATCGTTCCGGCGATGAATTATCCGGCCTTCCTCGCTGGCACCCGCACCTCGCCCATCGACCGGGGCAACATGAACCGCAGCTTTCCCGGCCGCCCCGACGGGACGGTGACGGAAAAGATCGCGGATTTCTTCCAGCGCGTCCTTCTGCCGATGGCCGATGTCGTTCTGGATTTCCATTCCGGCGGCAGGACGCTGGATTTCCTGCCCTTCTGCGCGGCGCATGTCCTGCCCGACAAGCGGCAGGATGCCGAGGCCTTCCGTCTGGTGCGCGCCTTCGGCGCCCCCTGGTCGGTCCGCATGCTCGAGATCGACGCCGTCGGCATGTATGACAGCGCCGCCGAAGAGATGGGCAAGGTCTTTGTCACCACCGAACTGGGCGGGGCGGGGACGGCCAGCGCGACAAGCGCGGGCATCGCCCGGCGCGGCGTCCGCAACTTGCTGGTCGCGGCGGGGATCCTGCGGGGCGAGGTCGAGGCGGGCGAAACGCGCTGGCTCGACATGCCCGACGGCGATTGCTTTACCTTCGCCGAGGATGGCGGGCTGATCGAATTCCTGTTCGATCTGGGCGACCGGATCGAACGCGGGCAGGCCGTGGCGCGGATCTGGCCCACCGGCCGCACCGGGGCCGATCCGGTGGAACTGGCCGCGCGGCGTTCGGGCCTTCTGGCCGCGCGCCATGTGCCCGGCCTGGTCAAGCCCGGCGACTGTGTCGCGGTCATCGCGGTCGAAGTGGACGGGTAGGCGGGCCTTGCGGGCGCGCGCTCAGCGTCGCCCCGGCTGGCGCAGGGGGATCTGGTCCACCGCCTCGCGCCCGGCCTCGGTTCCGAAATGCTGAAGCTGGCTCAGGCCGGGGAACTGCGTTTTCACCGCCCCCGACAGTTCGGGCGGAAGCCGGTTCACCACGGCCTCTGTCACCATCAGGCTTTCGGCGGGGATCCCTTCGGCATAGATGATCTCGTGCCGGTCAAAGACCAGGCTCAGATAGTCGACAAAACCGCCCTCGCGCAGAAAAACCGTGTCATCGTTCACCAGATGCTTGGCCTGCACAAGGACTTCGGACGTGGGCAGCCGCCGTCCCGCGCGGTTCCTGAGGTAGAGGAACATCCGGTGGTGCTGGCTGACGATCAGATCGCCCGCATTCCCCATTGCGCCCGCCGTGATCACCACGGGGGCAAAGGCACCGACGGCCCGCAGGGTCGCCCGGCCCACCCATCGCACCGGCTGCACGCCGTGATCGCGCGTCAGCACCCCGTCGCCTGAGGCCAGCGTCTCGATCGCGCGCTGGCTGCCGTCACCCATCGTGATCATCGTGCCAAGCGCGAAGGAGACGCAAAGCAGGTCGGACAGCTGCACCTCTTCCGGGGCATCCTCGACCACCAGAAGCGTGTATTCCACCCCCGCGCCCATCGGCGACAGCGGAAGCGCATAGATCCCCTCGGCGCTGCCGCCCAGATGAAGCACCAAAAGCTCGACCCGGTTGCCGTCATCACCCATCAGCGTATAGCGACCCAGAAGCGTGATCGCGTCGCCCGGCTCGCCAAGTGCCGACCCGGCGGCGACCCGGCGGCCGCCCCCGCTGCCGGTCTGGACCATAAGCCGCAGCGGAAGCGCATCGTCGAAAAGCGCATAGGTGTCGCCGGGACAGACCGATTTCGGGTCCGACAGGCCATCCCCCAGGTTCGCGCCTGAAATCACGGCAATATCATCGGCCCAGAAGACCATGCAGGCATGGCCGGGAAGATCGTGCCGGGGCGTTTTCTCGGTGGGTTTCATCGCTTGCGGGTCTGGCCTTGTTTCCTTTGGCGCGTTGTTCCCTGCCTCTAGCGGCAGAAAGATCGGGCGCAAACCGAATCTGCCGCGCCTTCATGGCGAAGATGCGGCATCGTTGGGAAAGGATCGCGCCGCATCCACGGCCTGCGCCCCTTTTCGCCGCTGGACGGGGCTGCTAGGTCTGGACCGGACAGGAAGAAGGAGGATCACGATGGATCTGGGAATTCGCGGCAAGCGGGCGCTGGTCTGCGCGTCGTCCAAGGGGCTGGGACGCGGCTGCGCCGAGGCGCTTGCGGCAGCGGGCGTCGATCTGGTGCTGAACGCGCGCGGGGCCGCGGCGCTTGAGGAAACCGCGGCGGCGATCCGGGCGGCGCACGGGGTCGAGGTGACGGCGGTCGCGGCGGATGTCACGACCGAAGAAGGCCGCGCGGCGGTTCTGGCGGCGGCCGGGGATGTCGACATCCTCGTGACCAATGCAGGCGGCCCGCCCCCCGGCCTGTGGAGCGACTGGAGCCGCGAGGATTTCGTCAAGGCGCTCGATGCCAACATGCTGACCCCGATCGCGCTGATGCAGGCCTGCCTGCCGGGGATGATCGCGCGCGGCTGGGGCAGGGTCGTCAACATCACCTCGCAATCGGTGAAGGCTCCGATCCCCCAGCTTGGCCTGTCGAATGCGGCGCGGGCGGGACTGACCGGGTTTGTCGCGGGAACCGCGCGCCAGGTCGCGCCGCATGGCGTGACGATCAACAACCTCTTGCCCGGCATCCACGACACCGACCGCGCCACCGCGCTGGATAGCGGGGTGGTCAAGGCCCGCGGCATCACGATGAACGAGGCCCGGGCCGAACGCATGGCCACGATCCCGGCCCGCCGTTATGGCACACCCGAGGAATTCGGCGCGACCTGCGCATTCCTGTGCAGCCAGCACGCAGGGTTCATCGTGGGCCAGAACATCCTTCTTGACGGCGGCGCGACCAACGCCACGCTGTGACGCCGCATTGCGTCATGTGGCGGCGCATGTGCGCCGCCAGCCCTTCCTTCGTCGCGGGCTTTCACTTGCCACCCGTGGCGGGGCCTGATAGGCGTCAAACCCGATGAAATCGCTCGGATACCTTCTCCCGTGATCGCTGCCGATCCCGCCCCGCACCGCCTCGATGTCCGGCATCTGAGCCGGTCCTTTGGCGCGCTGTCGGTGGTGGATGACGTCAGCCTGACGATCGCGCCGGGGCAGGTGACCTGCCTTCTTGGCCCGTCGGGCTGCGGCAAGTCGACGACGCTGCGGATGATCGCGGGCGTGGAACGCCCCGACCGGGGCGAGATCCGGATCGACGGGCAGGCGGTGTTCGCCCCCGGCCGGAACCTGCCGCCCGAGGCGCGTTCGGTTGGGCTGATGTTTCAGGACTTCGCGCTGTTTCCGCATCTGACGGTGGCGCAGAACGTGGCCTTCGGGCTGACCGGAGACCGGGCCGCGCGGGCGCTCCGTGTCGATGAACTGCTGGAGCGGGTGAACCTCTCCGGCTACCAGAAGAAACATCCCCACCAGCTCTCGGGCGGCGAACAGCAGCGCGTGGCGCTTGCACGGGCGCTGGCCCCGCGACCGCGCGTGATGCTGATGGACGAACCCTTCTCGGGTCTCGACAACCGCCTGCGCGACGGCATTCGTGACACCACGCTGGAAATCCTGAAGGACGAGGGCGCGGGCGTGCTTCTCGTCACGCATGAACCCGACGAGGCGCTGCGCATGGCCGACGAGATCGCGCTGATGCGCGCGGGCCGGATTGTCCAGCGCGGCAGCCCCTACAACGTCTACAACGCCCCCGTGGACAAGGCGGCGGCGGCCTTCTTCAGCGATATCAACGTGATCCGCGGCGTGTCGCGCGGCGCGCTGACCGAAACTCCCTTCGGTGCCTTCCTCACACCCGGCCATGCCGACGGAGCCGAGGTGGAAATCATCATCCGGCCGCAACATCTGAAGATAGATTTCGACAGGGGCGGGCGCGGCCCGAACCCGACGCCGCAAGAAGGCACGCCCGCGCGCGGCACCGTGGTCAGGTCCCGCTTTCTCGGGCGCGAAAGCCTGGTGGAATTCGCGATGGATTTCGGTCAGCAGAAGCTGACGGCGACCGTGCCGGGGGTGTTCCTGCCCAAGCCCGGAACCGCGCTCTGGCTGATGATCCGACGCGACCGCTGTTTCGTCTTCCCCGCCGCCGGGCGCCGGACCTGACCGGGTACTGGGGGGCTCTGCCCCCTCGGGCCTTGCGGCCCTCGCCCCCGGGATATTTGGATCAGGTTGAATGGCATTTGAATCAAATTGCTTTCAACCTGGCGAAAATACCCTCGGGGGGTGAATTTGCCGAAGGCAAAGAGGGGGGCAGACAGCCCCCCTTCCGTTTCCGCCTCAATCGTCGGGCGAGCTTCGGGCGCGGTAATCGGCCAGCCTGCGTCCCGGTTCGTCCGGGAAGGTCTCGCCCGTGGGTTCCAGCGCCAGGATCCGGTCGACGCGGAAGCTGCGGAAATCGCCGCGCGCCTCGCACCAGGCGGCGAGCGTCCAGACCCGGCCCCAGAACTCCAGCTGCAGGGGGCGGATATCGCGATGGGTCTGCCGGCCGTCTAGGTCGAGATAGGTGATCGTCAGCCGCTCGTGCGTGCGGATCGCGGCGCGGATCGTGGGCAGGTGGGGGGCTGCGCGCTGTGCCTGATCGCCGGGAAAGACGAAAAGTTCGTCCTCGTCGGGCAGGGTGGCGTGCTGGGGGGCGACGGCGGCGATCTTGGCGGCCAGATTGCGCGCCGCGCGCCCCAGCCCAGGGTCGGCGCCTTCCGCGACCAGCCGCACGCCAAGCCGCAGCGCCTCCATTTCGTCGGCGGTCAGCACCATCGGCGGCAGCGTGATCGGGGCGCGCAGGATGTATCCCACGCCGCGCTCCCCCTCGACCGGCAGGCCCGAGGCCATCAGCGTGGCCATGTCGCGCCAGACCGTGCGGGTCGAGACCTCGAGCCGCTCTGCCAGATCCTGCGCCCGGTGCAACCGCCCGTCGCGCAGGATCTGGATGAGGTCGAACAGGCGGTCGGTGCGTCGCATGGGGGCAGGGTGGCGCGGGTCGGCTAAGGCGTCAATTCCCGATTGGCTGGCCGGACATGGCAAGGGCGACGGGCAGATGCCGCATCGCGAGGCTCGCGGGGGCGATCATCGCCATGAACGGGGCAAAGGCCGGCGCTTCCCTCATCGCCTGCGCCGCCGACCGGGCGGCGGTCAGGCTGTCCCATTCCACCAGATCGACCCAGACGCCGGTCTCGTCCCGCCCAAGGCTGCGGTTGCGAAAGCCGGGTTGGGCCGCGACCAGCGGGCGGGTCGCCTCGGCCACGGCAAGAAAATCTTCCGGATCGGTGCTGTGGATCAGGCGGAAGGTGACGAGTTCGAGAACGGTCGCGGGCATCGGGAACCTCCATCGGATGCGGGTGTGCCTCCGGGTTCTCGCATGGGCCAACCGACAACAGCCTGTCGGTAATGTTTTCCCGTTCAGTCCAGCACCACAAGCACGTGGCGCTTGCGCCCGGCGGTCAGCTTCAGCGGGTCGACCAGATGGCTCGGCCCATAGCGCAGACCCGCATCGGTGACGATCTCGTCGTTCACCCGAGCACCACCCTCGGCGATCAGGCGCTTTGCGTCCTTGCCCGAGGCCGCAAGCCCCGCCTTGACGAAAAGCTGGACGATGCCCAGGCCTTCGGCGGCTTCGGCTGCACTGACGCGGACGGTCGGCAGATCCTCGCCCACGCCGCCCTTTTCAAAGACCTCGCGCGCGGTGGCCTCGGCTGCGGCGGCGGCCTCGGCGCCGTGGCAGAGCGCCGTCACCTCATTGGCGAGGATCACCTTGGCGGCGTTGATCTCGGACCCGGCGAGCGCGCCGAGGCGGTCGCATTCCTCGACCGGCAGTTCGGTATAGAGCTTCAGGAAGCGGCCCACGTCGGCATCGGTCGTGTTGCGCCAGAACTGCCAGAATTCGTAAGGCGAAAGCATGTCGCCGTTGAGCCAGACCGCGCCCGAGGCGGACTTGCCCATCTTCTTGCCGTCCGACGTGGTCAGCAGCGGCGATGTCAGCCCATAGACCTCGCCGTCGATCACCCGGCGGGTCAGGTCGATCCCGTTGACGATGTTGCCCCACTGGTCCGACCCGCCCATCTGCAAGAGGCAGCCGTAGCGGCGGTGCAGTTCGAGGAAATCATAGGCCTGAAGGATCATGTAGTTGAATTCAAGGAACGACAGCGATTGTTCGCGGTCCAGCCGCGATTTCACGGATTCGAAGGACAGCATCCGGTTGACAGAAAAATGTCGCCCGATGTCGCGCAGGAAATCGAGGTAGTTCAGGCCATCAAGCCATTCGGCATTGTTCAGCATCAGCGCATCGGCTGGGCCGTCGCCAAAGCGGACATAGGCGGTAAAGACCCGCCGGATACCGGCGATGTTCTCGTCGATCTGGGCAGGCGTCAGCAGCGGCCGTTCGTCGGCCCGGAACGAGGGGTCTCCCACCTTGGTGGTGCCGCCACCCATCAGGACGATCGGCCGACCGCCGCATTTTTGCAGCCAGCGCAGCATCATGATCTGGATCAGGCTGCCGACGTGCAGCGATTTCGCGGTCGCGTCAAAGCCGATATAGCCCGGCACGATTCCCTTCACGAAGGCCTCGTCCAGCGCCTGGTAATCGGTGCAGTCGGCCAGAAAGCCGCGCTCGATCATCACGCGCATGAAATCGGATTTCGGATGGTAGGTCATTGCCGTCTCGTGCTTTGATGGACGAGCGCGGTATAACGGGCAAAAGGGGCAGGGGGAAGCCATGTTGAAGGGTGGCCCGGTCTGGGCATTGGGAACGATGTCGGGCACCTCGCTGGACGGGGTGGATGCGGCGATGGTGCTGACCGACGGGCTGCGCATTCTGGAATTCGGGCCCTCGGCCTATCGGCCCTACAGCCCCGCCGAACGCGAGGTCATCCGAAGGGCCTTCGGGCGCTGGCACGGCGAGGAGGGCGTGCGCGCGGCGGCCGAGGTGGTGGAAACCGCCCATGCCGAACTGCTGGCGCGCTTCGAGGGGGCCGAGATCGTGGGCTTTCACGGCCAGACGCTGGCACATGATCCGGTCGGGCGGCGGACGCATCAGGCCGGCGACGGGGCCGTCCTGGCCGAGGTCCTGGGCCTGCCGGTCGTCTGGGATTTCCGCACGGCTGATGTGGAACTGGGCGGGCAGGGCGCACCGCTGGCGCCGTTCTACCATCACGCGCTGGCGCGGCATGTCGGTGCCGCCGGGCCGGTCGGCTTCCTGAACCTTGGCGGGGTGGGTAACGTGACCTGGGTCGATCCCCGCATCGGCGCGCCCGAGGTGGCGGGGGCCTGCCTTGCCTTCGATACCGGCCCGGCCAACGCGCCGATCAACGATCTGATGCTGGCGCGACGCGGGACGGCGCAGGACGAGGGCGGCGCGCTTGCCGCAACGGGCCACGCCGACGAGGCGGTCCTGAGCCGGTTTCTGGCGCATCCCTATTTCTACAGGATGCCGCCGAAATCCTTGGATCGCAATGACTTCCGGTCGGTTCTTGAGGGGTTGGACGGCCTTTCCGATGCCGATGCCGCGGCGACGCTGACGGCGGCCGCCGCGCGGGCCGTGGCGCGGGGGTCCGAACATTTCCCCACGCCGGTGTCGCGGCTGCTGGTCACCGGCGGCGGGCGCCTCAACAGGGCGATGATGGCGATGCTGGCCAATCTGATGCCCTGCCCGGTCGAACCGGTCGAGGCCGCGGGGCTGGATGGCGACATGCTGGAGGCGCAGGCCTTCGCCTATCTGGCGGTCCGGGTGGCGCGCGGCCTGCCGACCTCGGCCCCCGGCACCACGGGGGTTCCTGCGGCGGTAGGAGGCGGGCGCATCAGCCGGCCGTGATCCGGTCAAGCCCCGGTCGGGTTGCGGCGAAGGGCGCGGCCAGCGGATGCGTTTCGCCCTTCAGGATCATCGCGGCCATGATTTCGCCCGCCAGCGCGCAAAGGGTGGCGCCGGAATGCATGACCGCAAGCCAGAGGCCCGGCAGGGGTGCGGCCCCGATCACCGGCAGGCCGTCGGCGGGAACCGGACGCCAGCCCACGGTGGCGCTTTCCAGCGCGATGGCCTGGCCGGGGAACATCGCGCGAAGCCTTTCGATCGTCGCGTCGGCAAGCACGCCCGGCGGGGCCGCCAGACGGTCGGCCCGGTCGGACTGGTGGCTGGCGGCTGCGGGGGCGATCAGGCGACCCGCGGCATCCTGCCGGATTTCCTGGTCCGGGGTGACGATGACCGGGTCCAGAACCCTTGCAAGCGGGCGCGTGGCGACCAGGACACCGGGCCGGTCGGGCAGGGCAAGTGCGATGCCAAGCGGTGCCAGCAGGTCGGGCGTTCCGGTGCCTGCCGCCAGAACGACGTGATCCGCCCCGATCCGCCCCGATGCCAGCCTGAGGCCGCAGGCACGGCCCGACGCGGTCTCGACCCCCGTGACGGGACAGCCCGTCCAGACTTCGGCCCCCGACGCGGCCAGAAGGCGGCGTGTCAGGCGCGCGGTGTCGGTTACGCCTTCGGTCGGGAAATGCAGCGCCCGGTCGGGTATCGCGGCCATGTGGGGCAGGCGCGCGGCCAGCGCCTGGCGGTCCAGCACCGCAACCGGATAGCCAAGCCCGCGCAGCCGTGCCTCGGTTCGGTCGAAGGCCTCGCCCGTTTCTTCCCACCACAGGCAACCCGGCCATGTGGTCGTCCCATGCGGCAGGTCCGCGTCCAGCCGGTGATGGGCGGCCATCGCCTCGGACCGCAGGGCGAAATGTGCCGCGTTCAGGAAAAACGAGGCGTTGATCCAGCCGAAGGACCGGCCCGAGGCCTGCGCTGCGGGCAGGCCCGCATCGACCACCGTCACCCGCGCCCCCGCCCGCGCAAGGCGGAAGGCGACGGCGGCGCCGATCACGCCTGCGCCGACGATGGCGACATGGGGCGCGCTCAACGCCCCACCTTGAATTCCTGTATCGTGTTGCCGCCATCGACCACGATCATCTGCCCGGTCAGATAGCTGGAGCCATCCGACGCCAGAAACAGGGCGACGCTGGCAATCTCGTCGGGGCGGCCGGGGCGGCCCACCGGGGTGCGGCGGCCTGCGGCGATCTCGGCCCGGCTCGAGGATCCGGTGTGGATCCAGCCCGGACCGATGGCGTTGCAGGTGATGCCGAAAGGCCCGTTTTCCAGTGCGATGGCGCGGGTCATGCCCAGCATCCCGGCCTTGGCCGTGGCATAGATCGCCGATCCGTCGATCGCCACAACAGGCCCCGTGACCGAGGACATCATCACGATGCGCCCATGCCCGCGCGCCTTCATCCCCGGAAGCACCGCGCGGCACATGCGGAAGGCCGATGTCAGGCTGATGTCGATCCCGAAATCCCAGGCGGCATCGGGCGCATCGGCCAGCGAGGTGCGCTTCTGCGGGCGGCCGGTCTGGGCCATGCCGGCGTTGTTCACCAGAATGTCGATCGGGCCGAGTGCCGCCTCGGTTTCTGCGACCAGCGCATCGACATCGGCCTGCCGGGTCAGATCGGCCGGACGGGCGAAGGTCGCGCCGCCCAGTTCGGCCTGACGGTCGAAGATGCGCGCGGTGGTCGAGGTGATGGCGACGCGCGCCCCCGCCTCGGCCAGCGCCCGCGCGCAGGCAAAGCCTATTCCGTCGGCGCTGCCCGCACCGGTTACCAGCGCCACGCGCCCTGCCACACCCGCCATGTCACCCCCCGTTCGTTGATCCGTCCGCCCGAAGGCTAGCGCCCCGTTGCGCGGCTGCACAGGGGGGATATTCTGACGGACAGGGCAGCAGCGGAAGGGGGCCAGATGACACCGGCAGACCGCATCATCGAACGGCTGGGGCTGCATCCGCATCCCGAAGGCGGGTGGTACAGGGAAACCTGGAAAGGGCCAGACCGCGAGGGGCGGGCCAGCGGAACGGCGATCCTGTTCCTGCTGAAGGCGGGCGAGCGCAGCCACTGGCACCGCGTCGATGCCGACGAGATCTGGCTCTGGCATGCCGGGGCGCCGCTGATCCTGTCGCTGGCTGAAACCGGGACGCAGGCCCGGGGCCACCGGCTTGGCCCCGACGTGCTGGCCGGCGAGACGCCGCAGGTCGTGGTGCCTGCCGGATGGTGGCAGGCGGCGGCCTCGACGGGGGCCTATACGCTGGTGTCCTGCACCGTCAGCCCCGGATTCCGTTTCGACGGGTTCGAACTGGCCCCGCCCGGCTTTGACATCCCCATGGGATAGGGGTGCGAAACCGGGCTGTTCACTTTCGGTTGGAACCTTCCCGGGCAAGGCGATAAGGCTGGATCCCGCAGCGCGAGAGAACAGCATGACCTCCCAGAATATCGACACGTCAAAGGGCTTTGCCTATGCGGTGACGGCCTATGTGATGTGGGGGTTCCTGCCGCTCTACATGAAGGCGCTGGCCCATATTCCCACGATCGAGGTCCTGGCCCATCGGGTCGTCTGGTCGCTTCCCGTGGCGGTGGCGGTGCTGTGGGCGCGCAGTCGGACGGCGGATCTGCGCACCGCGCTGAAGACGCCGCGGATGCTGGTGATGGGGGCGGTCACAGCCACGCTGATCGCGGTGAACTGGGGCATCTACGTCTGGGCGATCCAGTCGGGGCAGGCACTGGAGGCGGCGCTTGGGTATTACATCAACCCGCTGTTCTCGGTCCTGCTTGGCGCGGTCGTCCTGCGCGAGCGGCTTTCGCCCCTGCAATGGACGGCGATCGGGCTGGCCGCCGCTGCCGTCGCGGTGCTGACGGTGGAAACCGGAAGGCTGCCGCTGATCGCGTTGGCCCTGACACTGACCTGGGGGATCTATGCCTATCTGAAGAAGATGCTGCCGATCGGACCGAACCAGGGTTTCACGCTTGAGGTGATCCTGCTTCTGCCGGCGGCGCTGGCCTATATGGCCTGGGTGGGCGGGGATGCAGCCTTCGTCACCGGCACCGGATGGGATCAGGTGCTGCTCCTTTGCGCGGGTCTGGTGACGGCTGTGCCGCTGATGATTTATGCCAATGGCGCAAAGCTCTTGCGGCTGTCGACGATCGGCATCCTGCAATACATCGTGCCGACGATGATCTTCCTGACGGCGGTCTTCCTGTTCGATGAACCCTTCGGCCATGCCCGTGCCATCGCCTTCCCGATGATCTGGGCGGCGCTAGCGCTTTACACGGTGGAACTGTTGCGCGCCTCCCGGCGCAGGGAAAAGCCCGCGGAGTGATCCGCGGGCCAAAGAATTTTCGTCGAAAATTCTTCCGCTACCCTCAGGCGCGCAGGATGCTGCGGCCGGCGTATTCGGCGACCTCGCCCAGCATTTCCTCGATCCGGATCAGCTGGTTGTACTTCGCCAGACGGTCGGACCGGGCCAGCGAGCCGGTCTTGATCTGGCCGCAGTTGGTGGCGACAGCCAGATCGGCGATGGTGGCGTCTTCGGTCTCGCCCGAGCGGTGGCTCATCACGTTGGTGAACCGGGCCCGGTGCGCCATGTCCACGGCCTGCAGCGTTTCGGTCAGGGTGCCGATCTGGTTGACCTTGACCAGCATCGAATTGGCGCAGCCCTTCGCGATGCCTTCGGCCAGACGGCGCGGGTTGGTCACGAAAAGGTCGTCGCCCACCAGCTGCACCTTGTGGCCCAGCCGGTCGGTCAGCATCTTCCAGCCTTCCCAGTCGTCCTCGGCGCAGCCGTCCTCGATCGAGATGATCGGGTAGTCGGCCACCAGTTTCGCCAGGTAATCGACATTTTCCTCGGAAGTCAGCGTCAGGCCCTCGCCCTTCATCGCGTACTTGCCGCCGCGGAAGTATTCGGTCGAGGCGCAGTCGAGCGCCAGATAGATGTCCTGGCCCGGTTTGTAGCCTGCCTTCTCGATGGATTTCAGAATGAAATCAAGCGCGTCACGGGTGGAGCTGAGGTTGGGCGCAAAGCCGCCCTCGTCGCCGATGCCGGTGGAAAGCCCCGCAGCCGACAGTTCCTTCTTCAGCGTGTGAAAGATTTCGGACCCCATCCGCACCGCTTCGCGGATGTTCGCCGCGGCGACCGGCATGATCATGAATTCCTGGATGTCGATCGGGTTGTCGGCATGTTCGCCGCCGTTGATGATGTTCATCATCGGCACCGGCAGAACACGGGCCGAGGTGCCGCCGACATAGCGGTAGAGCGGCTGGCTGGTGAATTCGGCCGCTGCCTTGGCGACCGCGAGCGAGACACCGAGGATGGCATTCGCGCCAAGCCGCGACTTGTTCGGCGTGCCGTCCATCTCGATCATGGTGCGGTCGATGCCGACCTGGTCGGTCGCGTCATAGCCGATCAGTTCCTCGGCCAGTTCGCCGTTGACTGCGGCCACGGCCTCCAGGACGCCCTTGCCCATGTAGCGGGACTTGTCACCGTCGCGGCGTTCCACCGCCTCATGCGCGCCGGTCGAGGCGCCCGAGGGCACGGCCGCCCGGCCCATGGCGCCGCTTTCCAGAACCACATCCACCTCGACGGTGGGATTGCCGCGGCTGTCGAGAATCTCGCGGGCGTGAATGTCGATGATCGTGCTCATGGAAGGCTCCTTTGCGGGGCAGGGGCTGGGTCGGGGCAGCGGCCGGCGTTATCCGTCCGGTTTCGTGTTGCCCGGTCTTTACTGCCCGGTCTTTACTGCGTTGCAGCGTTCATGGAAAGGGCGCGCTTCAGCCGCCGTTCGCGGGCGAATGTGTAAAGCCCCGAGGCGATGATCAGCGCGGCGCCCAGAAGCGTGGCCGAGTCGGGCCTTTCGCCGAAGACGAGGATGCCGATGATCAGCGCAAAGACCAGGCGCGCATAGCGGAAGGGGGTCACGGTCGCAACCTCGCCAAGGCGCATCGCCTCGGTGATTGCCCAGTATCCGACGATGCCGCCCGTCAGCGCGCAGGCCAGCCAGAGAATCTGCAGGGGTTCGGGCCAGACCGCGCCGCCAGACACGGCCAGCATCGCCCCGCCCAGCAACGCGACCGCGGCAAAGCCCCAGACCGAAAGCTGGGTGCTGGATACGGTGCGCGGCACACGGCGCGTGGCAAGGTCGCGCAGCGACAGGCCCGCCACGGCCAGCAGCGCCCAGAGGGCATTGGCATCGAATCCCGAAAATCCCGGCCGGATCACCATCAACACCCCGCAAAAGCCCACGAGAATCGCGGTCCAGCGCCGCCAGCCGACAGACTCGCCCAGAAACAGCGCCGCGCCGAAGGTCACGGCCAGCGGCATCGCCTGCAGGATCGCGGACACCGTGGCCAGCGGCACCAGCGCAAGCGCGGTGATGAATCCCCAGGTGCCGATGACCTCGCCCGCATTGCGCCAGATCACCGTGGGGTGCAGCGCATCGCGGGTCCAGACACGCGCGCCCTTGCGATGCGCCAGCCAGCCAAAGACCGGAATCCCGCCAAGGCCCAGGAACATCAGGATCTGTCCGGTGGGCATGTCCACGGCGACGAACTTGACGAACATGTCCTCGATGGCGAAGGCCGCCATCGAGCCCACCATCAGAAGGATCGCGCGCAGGTTGCTGCGGGCGTCCATCACCGCCGCGCCTTGAGCGGCACGCCCAGAAGCTCCAGCCGGTGGCCGATCAGCCGATATCCCAGGCGCTGCGCGATTCGTTCCTGAAGCGCCTCGATCTCGGGGTCGACGAATTCCACCACCTCGCCGGTCTGCACGTCGATCAGGTGGTCGTGGTGGTCGCGGTCCGCATCCTCGTAGCGGGCGCGCCCGTCACCGAATTCCAGCCGTTCCAGGATTCCGGCCTCTTCGAACAGCTTCACCGTGCGGTAGACGGTGGCCAGCGAGATCTTCGGGTCGATCCGGCTGGCGCGGGCATAGAGTTCCTCGACGTCCGGGTGATCCTCGGATTCGCCTATCACGCGCGCGACAATCCGGCGCTGATCGGTCATGCGCAGGCCCTTTGCTTCGCAGCGGGAGATGATCGTGTCGGACACAGCAAGACGCCCCGGTGGTTCCGGGGCGTGATCTAGCGGAAAGGGGCGGGTTGCTCCACCCCTTTTCGGTCAGCTGTAAAGCCTGGGCGCGCCGGCGTGATCGTGGATCGCGTTGACCTCGCGCGGGTCAAGGCCAAGCGCCTGCGCCAGGTCGTGCAGGTATTGCGCCTCGTTGCGGCTGTCGAGGTCGATGGCCATCAGCGACATCAGATAGACCTGCTGTTCCATGCCTTCGGGCACCTGCCGCGCCAGCCCTTCGACATCCACGGGCGAGGCGAGTTCGGCGTTGACGAAGGCGATCTCCTGTTCGCTGGCGTCGCCCAGATTCTCGGTAAGCTTCTTCTTTTCCGCCGCGTCGAGCTTGCCGTCGCATTTCGCGGCCTGGATCATCGCCTTCAGCATCAGGGCCGCCGCCAGTTCCTGTTCGCGGGTGGTCGATTGCGGTTCGCGGCCCTGCAACGCGTCGTCGAAGAGCGAGCCCAGACCACCAAGGCCGCCTGCGCCGCCCCGCGCCGCGGTGGTGCCGCCCATTGCGCCACCCAGCAGGCCACCCAGAAGGTCGCCGATCCCGCCGTCGCCCGCGCCGCCAGCCGCGCCGCCGCCCGTCATGCCCTTCAGCAGGTCTTCAAGCCCGCCCGAAGGCGCCTGTGTGCGCCTCGTGCTGGTGCGCGTTGCGCTGCCGCGGGTCTGGCCGCCACCGGCAAGCTGATCCAGAAGGTCGCCAAGCCCGCCGCCCGTGTTGGCGCTGCCGCGCCGCGTCGTTTTCGCCGAGGGGCCGCCTGCCAGAATATCGCCCATCATGTCGCCAAGACCGCCCGGCGCGGCGCCGGTGTCGATCCGGGTGCCACGCCCGGCGTTGGGTGCATAGGTCGCCCCCGTGGCGCCGGGAAGGCCGTTCCTGGCGACATGGCTTACGCCCTTGGCGATGGCCACACCGATCGCCACCTTGGCCAGCGTTTTCACAAGGCTCATTCCGCGCTCCTCACTCGTTCCGCGCCCGGCCAGGACGGCAGGCCGCCTGCGCAACATCGTCCCCGGTTGCATGGCGCGCGGTCAATCGAAAAGATGGGGGAAAATCGGCGCTCCGGTCCCAGGTCCGGAGGATCGGCGCCGGTCAGCCGGTCACGGGGGCAGGAATGGAGCGGAAAGACAGGCTCGACGCGGTCGGGGTATCGGCGCTTCTGGGCGTTTCGTTCCTTCTGGCGATCAACCAGATCCTGATTAAGGCGGTGAACGCCGGGTTGCAGCCGGTCTTTTTCGCCGGTCTGCGGTCGCTTCTGGCGGTGCCGTTCGTGGTGGGCTGGATGGTCTGGCGCGGGCGCGCGCCGCGCCACCGGCCGGGCACGGCGGGGGCGGGGCTGGCGATGGGGGCGCTTTTCGCGGTGGAGTTCCTCGCGCTCTTCATCGCGCTTGATCTGACCACGGTCGGGCGCGCCGCGATCCTGTTCTACACCATGCCGATGTGGCTGGCGGTGATGGCGCATCTGGGCCTGCCAGGCGAACGGCTGACAGCCTTGCGGGCGGGCGGACTGGCGCTGGCCTTTCTGGGCACTGCCTGGGCCTTGTCGGACCGCGCCGCCGGGGCGGGGCAGGCGAGCCTTGCGGGGGATCTTTGCGCGATCCTCGCTGCGGTTTGCTGGGCAGGGACGGCCTTCATTGCCCGGCGCCCGACGATGGCTGCCGTCGGGGCCGAGATGCAGCTTCTGTGGATGGTGACGGTGTCGGCGCCGCTGTTGCTGCTGGCGGCACCTGCCTTCGGTCCGCTGATCCGCGAGCTGCAACCCTGGCACCTCGGCGGGCTCTTGTTCCAGTCGGCGATCGTGGTGGCGGGGGGCTTTGTGACCTGGCTCTGGCTTCTGGGGCGGTATCCGGCGGCGACGGTGGCGTCGTTCTCGTTCCTGACGCCGGTCATCGGTCTATTCCTTGGGGTCATCCTGTTTGGTGAGCCCCTTACATACCAGATATTGGGGTCGGCCGGTCTGGTGGCGGCGGGAATCATCCTGATCAACCGGCGCCGGTGAGTCGCCATACCGTGGGTCTGCCGCGCCGCGAGCCGGGGGCGGGGCGCTGGCTTTCTTGCTGCATTGCGGCATAGATTGCCGCAATGCAGCAGCTTGCCGGTGCGCTACGCCGGTTCACGCGATCAATCAGCGCGACGGCCTAAGGGGCGCGATTTTCTTGGGAAAGCGGCGATGCCCGGCGGCCGGGCGACAAGTGATCCCCCGCTGATCCCCCGGTTTGTCCACAGGATCGTTCACAGGGCCGTGAATCACCGGCCCATGACCGGAAAACCACAGCCGTCCCGGTCAAGCGCAAAAACCCGGTCGATGGTGAAAATTTTCCGTTGATCCATGTCGCGATATACGACAGTTTGACTTGGCGGCGCGGGTAGCCACTAAATCTAGTGGTCGCGACGGGGACAGAACTTCGAAAACGAAAACGCGCCTTCCTGGGCAGCGTCAGCCGGTCTGCATGTTCGGGGACCGGACGGAGGTTTTTTGCCCTGTCTGCCAGCGCCCTTGGGACCATCGGCCAGGGCGCGGACGCCTTGCCGCAAAAGTGTGGAGACGGGGCAGATATGAAGATCGAGCGGAAATTCACCACCGAAGAAACCGGCGCCTATGGTGCCATGAGCTTTACCACGACCGTGTCGGAGATCCGCAATCCCGACGGCAAGGTCGTGTTCCGCAATGACGCGGTTGAGGTGCCGGAAGGCTGGAGCCAGGTCGCAAGCGACGTTCTGGCGCAGAAGTATTTCCGCAAGGCCGGCGTGCCCGCGCGGCTGAAGCGCGTGAAGGAAAAGGGCGTGCCCGAATTCCTGTGGCGCTCGGTCGCCGACGAGGAGGCGCTTGCGAACCTGCCGCTGGAACAGCGGATCGTGGGCGAAACCTCGGCCAAGCAGGTCTTCGACCGTCTGGCAGGTGCATGGGCCTACTGGGGCTGGAAGGGCGGCTATTTCACCACCGAGGCCGATGCCCGCGCCTATTACGACGAAATGCGCTTCATGCTGGCCAACCAGATGGCCGCCCCGAACAGCCCGCAGTGGTTCAACACCGGGCTGCACTGGGCCTATGGCATCGACGGCCCGTCGCAGGGGCATTTCTATGTCGACTACAAGACCGGCGAACTGACCAAGTCGGCCAGCGCCTATGAGCATCCGCAACCGCATGCCTGCTTCATCCAGTCGGTCAAGGACGATCTGGTGGGCGATGGCGGCATCATGGACCTGTGGGTGCGCGAGGCGCGGCTGTTCAAGTACGGCTCGGGCACGGGCACGAACTTTTCGTCCCTGCGTGGCGAGGGCGAAAAGCTGTCGGGCGGCGGGAAGTCTTCGGGGCTGATGGGCTTCCTCAAGATCGGCGACCGCGCGGCGGGCGCGATCAAGTCGGGCGGCACCACGCGGCGCGCGGCGAAGATGGTGATCTGCGACATGGATCACCCCGATGTGGAACAGTTCATCAACTGGAAGGTCATCGAAGAGCAGAAGGTGGCAAGCCTTGTCGCCGGCTCCAAGATGCACGAACGCCAGCTGAACGAGATCTTCGCGGCGATCCGCGCCTGGGACGGCAGCAGCGAAGATGCGGTCGATCCGGCGAAGAACGCGGCCCTGAAGGGCGCGATCCGGGGTGCCAAGAAGTCGATGATCCCCGAAACCTACATCAACCGCGTGCTGCAATACGCCCGGCAGGGTTTCGGCTCGATCGAATTCCCGACCTATGACACCGACTGGGATTCCGAGGCCTACATCAGCGTGTCGGGCCAGAACTCGAACAACTCGGTCCGCGTCACCGACGCCTTCCTCAAGGCCGTGAAGGACGACGCCGACTGGGAGCTGGTGCGCCGCACCGACGGCAAGGTGGCCAAGGTGGTGAAGGCGCGCGAGCTGTGGGATCAGGTCGGCCACGCCGCCTGGGCCTGCGCCGACCCCGGCATCCAGTTCCACGACACGGTGAACGCCTGGCACACTTGCCCGGCCGATGGTCCGATCCGCGGGTCGAACCCCTGTTCGGAATACATGTTCCTCGATGACACGGCCTGCAACCTGGCCTCGATGAACCTGCTGACCTTCTTCAAGGACGGCAAGTTCGATGCGACGGCCTATGTCCACGCCAGCCGCCTGTGGACCGTCACGCTGGAGATCAGCGTGATGATGGCGCAGTTCCCCTCGAAGGAGATTGCGCAGCTGTCCTACGACTTCCGCACGCTGGGGCTTGGCTATGCCAACATCGGCGGGCTCTTGATGAACATGGGCCTTGGCTACGATTCGGCCGAGGGACGCGCGCTTTGTGGTGCGCTGACCGCGATTATGACGGGCGTCTCCTATGCCACCTCGGCCGAGATGGCCGCCGAACTCGGGCCGTTCCCCGGATATCAGCGGAACGCCGACCACATGCTGCGCGTCATCCGCAACCACCGTGCCGCCGCCCATGCGACCGGCCACTATGAAAGCCTGAACGTCGCCCCCGTGGCGCTGGATCATGCCAACTGCCCCGATCAGGCGCTGGTTGCGCTGGCGAAATCGTCCTGGGACGAGGCGCTGGCCCTGGGTGAAAAGCACGGCTACCGCAACGCCCAGACGACGGTGATCGCGCCGACGGGCACCATCGGCCTGGTGATGGATTGCGATACCACCGGGATCGAGCCCGATTTCGCGCTGGTGAAGTTCAAGAAACTGGCCGGCGGCGGCTATTTCAAGATCATCAACCAATCGGTTCCCGCCGCGCTGGAACAGTTGGGCTATCGTCCGCACGAGGTGGCCGAGATCGTCGCCTATGCGGTGGGTCACGGTTCCATCGCGCAGGCCCCGGCGATCAACCACACCGCGCTGATCGGTCACGGCTTCGGCCCGCGCGAGATCGAGAAGATCGAGGCGGCGCTTCCCTCGGCCTTCGACATCCGCTTCGTCTTCAACCAGTGGACCCTGGGCGAGGAATTCTGCCACGGAACCCTGGGCATCCCGGCCGAAAAGCTGAACGACCCGACCTTCGACCTGCTGCGCCACCTCGGCTTTACCAAGGCCCAGATCGACGCCGCGAACGACCATGTCTGCGGGACGATGACGCTGGAAGGCGCGCCGCACCTGAAGCCGGAACACTATCCGGTCTTCGATTGCGCCAACCCCTGCGGCAAGAAGGGCAAGCGTTACCTGTCGGTGGAAAGCCACATCCACATGATGGCGGCGGCACAGTCCTTCATCTCGGGCGCGATTTCCAAGACGATCAACATGCCGAACACGGCAACGATCGCGGAAACGCTGGCGGCCTATGAACTGTCGCATTCGCTGGGGATCAAGGCCAACGCGCTTTACCGCGACGGCTCGAAACTGTCGCAGCCGCTGGCCGCCGCCCTGGTCGAGGATGACGAGGAGGCCGAGGAAATCCTCGCCACCGGGTCGATGCAGGAAAAGGCCGCCGTCCTTGCCGAGAAGATCGTCGAGAAGGTGATCGTCAAGGAGATCGTGCGCAGCCACCGCGAAAAGCTGCCCGAACGCCGCAAGGGATATACCCAGAAGGCGATCGTGGGCGGGCATAAGGTCTATCTGCGGACCGGCGAATATGCCGACGGTTCGCTTGGCGAGATCTTCATCGACATGCACAAGGAAGGTGCGGGCTTCCGGGCGATGATGAACAACTTCGCCATCGCGGTGTCCGTGGGCCTGCAATACGGCGTGCCGCTGGAGGAATTCGTGGAGGCCTTCACCTTCACCAAGTTCGAACCGGCCGGCATGGTGCAGGGCAACGACTCGATCAAGAACGCGACCTCGATCCTGGATTACATCTTCCGGGAACTGGCGATCTCGTATCTCGACCGCACCGACCTTGCCCATGTGAAGCCGCAGGGGGCCAGCTTCGACGATCTGGGCGGCGGGTCCTACGAGGGCCAGCAGAACGTGACCCCGGTTTCGGAAACCGCGGCCTCGAAGTCGCTGGAAGTGCTGAAGCAGATCAGCTCCACCGGCTATCTGCGCAAGCGCCTGCCGCAGGAACTGGTGGTGTTGCAGGGCGGCATGGGGGCGACCGCGCTGAACGGCGCCGATCCGGTGACCGCGCTGAACATGCTGGTGCCCGAAACCGCCCGCGCGGCGACCGCCGCCGCCGGCGCGACCGCGCTGACCTCGGGCACCGTCAGCATGGACGCCCGCACCCGCGCCAAGCTTCAGGGCTATGAGGGCGAGGCCTGCGGCGAATGCGGTAACTTCACCCTGGTCCGCAATGGCACCTGCATGAAGTGCAACACCTGCGGCGCCACGAGCGGGTGCAGCTGATCGGCGCGAAACCTCACGCGTGACATGAGGAACATCATGCAATGGCCCCGGAAACGGGGCCATTTTTCGTTTGGGTGTGGGGGAATATGCGCGGCATGAGCCTGCCGAATGATCCGCTGCCGGGGGCCCTTGCGCTGTCAATCCGGGCAGGCGCGGGTTCAGCCCAGCAGATACGCCCGGGCGGCCGCATCGAAGCCCTGCACCGTCAGGCCCTGCGCCAGCGCCGCCTGAATCTCGGCCCGCAGGCGCATCCGTTCGGCGTTGGCGGCGGCGGGGTCGGACTCCAGCAGCGCGCCGAAATCGGGGTGTAGGGTGACGCGGGCCACCTCGGCCACGGGCGGGGGGGCCTGCCCGGACGCGCGCGCCGTGACGGCGGCGCTGTCCAGATGCCAGTCGGCCAGCACCCGGTCGGACGGGGCGCCCTGATTGATGCCCGCCATTTCCCCATAGTAATCAGGGAAATAGGTGGCGATCCTCGCACCAAGACGGCCCACGTTCAGCGCGGCATTGGGCAGGCGGGCGGGGTCGAACGTCCAGCGCACAAGGGTGATTCCGCGCGCAAGGCACCAGTCGCGCTGATGCCATTTCAGCCTGAGCCCAAGGCCAAGCCCTCGCGCATCCGGGTGCACGGCCAGGCGATGCGAATGTTGCACACCGGGCGTGGCGGTGGGAAAGCCGAAGACATAGCCCATCAGCCGCCCGTCGCCGGAAAACGCCCCGGCGCAGATCCCGCCCTCGTGCTGGATCACCATCATCAGGTCCGCGGGGTCTTCCTTGTCGCCTTCGCCCCAGACGGTCCGCTGCAAGGCTTCGGCCATGCGGAATTCGGCCATGCCTTCAAGGTCCTTGATCGTGATCTTCATGCGCGGAACACCTCGGGCGCGGTGCTGACCTGATCCAGGAAGTCCTCGTCCAGCGTCACCCCGATGCCGGGGCCGTTGGGCACGGGCATGCGGCCTGCGACCACCTCAAGCGGTTCGTTCACAATGTCGCGGGTGAAGTATCGGCTGGCCGACGAGACATCGCCCGGCTTGGTGAAGTTCGGGAGCGTGGACAGGTGAATGTTGTGCGCCCGGCCGATCCCGCCCTCCAGCATACCGCCGCACCACACGGGCACATCGAAGGCCGCCGCCAGATCATGGATGCGGCGCGATTCCAGATGGCCGCCCACGCGCCCCGGCTTGATGTTGACGACCCGTGCCGCATCGGTCTGAAGCGCCTTGCGTACGTCCGATACCGTCTTCAGGCATTCGTCGAGGCAGATCGGCGTGGCGATCCGGCGCTGCAGTTCGGCGTGGTCGTGGATGTCGTTCCAGGCCAGCGGCTGTTCGATGTAGTCCAGATCGAAGGCATCCATCGCGCGCAGCAAGGCAGTATCCGAAAGCCGGTAGCAGGAATTCGCGTCCACCGTCAGCTTCGTGCCGGGAAAGGCCGTGCGGGCCGCGCGTAGCAGTTCCAGATCATGCCCCGGTTTCACCTTCAGCTTGATCCGCTGATAGCCCTGGTCCAGATGCGCCGCGATCCGGTCAAGCGTTCCGTCGATCGGGCCGATGCCAAGCGACACGCCCACGGAAACCGCATCGCCGGTTCCGCCAAGCACGGACTTCAGCGGCAGGTTCAGCGACTTGGCCCAAAGATCCCAGAACGCCATCTCCAGCGTGGCAATCGCCATGCGATGCCCGCGCCAGGGGGCCAGAAGCGGCGAAAGGGCCTCAGGATTGTCCCATGCGCGGCCCAGAAGGCCGGGGATCAGCACCTGTTTCAACAGGTCCAGCGATCCGGGCAGCGATTCCTCCAGATAGTCGGGCAGAGGGTCCATCACGCCCTCGCCATAGCCCTCGATCCCGTCCGCTTTCAGCACCAGAAGGGGAAACAGCTTTTCCCGCATCGTGCCGGTGGCGATGGTGAAGGGGGTGACAAGCGGCAGGCGCACAAGGCGCAGTTCGGCTCTGTCGATGCGAAGGGGGGCGCGGGTCGGGGTCATCTGTGCCTCGTCTGACGGATGGCGCAGGTTAGGCGGCAGTGCGGGGCGGCTGCAAGCCACCCCGTTTCCGCTGGTCATATCTTGGCCAATCCTCTGGACATAACGCGCGGGCGCGGAAAGCCGGATGATGAACGCAGGGGCCGCCGCCCGCCGCCCGCGTGGGGCGGGCCAGGTGGCCCATCAGCTTTCAACAGGAGAGAATGCCATGGAAGGCATGAACCAGATGAACGACATGAGCGCCGTGGTCGAGGCCGACCGCGCCCATGTCTGGCACCATCTGATCCAGCACAAGCAGTTCGAAACCATCGACCCTCGCGTCATCGTCGAAGGCAAGGGGATGAAGGTCTGGGACGCCAAGGGCAAGGAACATCTGGATGCCGTCTCGGGCGGGGTCTGGACGGTGAACGTAGGCTACGGGCGCGAGTCGATCGCGAATGCGGTCCGCGACCAGCTGATCAAGATGAACTATTTCGCGGGCGCCGCGGGGTCGGTGCCGGGTTCGATCTTTGCCAAGCGGCTGATCGAGAAGATGCCGGGGATGAGCCGGGTCTACTATTCCAACTCAGGCTCGGAAGCGAACGAGAAGGTCTACAAGATGGTGCGCCAGATCGCGCATCGTCACCACGGCGGCAAGAAGTGGAAGATCCTCTATCGTGACCGCGACTATCACGGCACCACGATCGCCGCGCTGGCCAGCGCCGGGCAGGACCAGCGCGCGATGCAATATGGGCCCTTCCCGGATGGTTTCGTGCGGGTGCCGCATTGCCTGGAATACCGCAAGCAGTGGGATGTGGAGAATTACGGCGAACGCGCGGCCGATGCCATCGAAGAGGTGATCCTGCGCGAAGGCCCCGATACCGTGGGCTGCCTGATCCTCGAACCCGTCACCGCCGGGGGCGGTGTGATCGTCCCGCCCAAGGGATACTGGGAGCGCGTGCAGGAAATCTGCAAGAAATACAACGTCCTGCTGGCCATTGACGAGGTGGTTTGCGGCGTCGGGCGGACCGGCGTCTGGTTCGGCTACCAGAACTACGGGATCAAGCCGGATTTCGTGACCATGGCCAAGGGCGTGGCCTCGGGCTATGCGGCGATTTCCTGCACCGTGACGACCGAGGCGGTGTTCGAGATGTTCAAGGACGACCCGACCGATCCGATGAGCTATTTCCGCGACATCTCGACCTTCGGGGGCTGCACCTCGGGGCCGGCGGCGGCGCTGGAAAACATGCGCATCATCGAGGACGAGGGCCTGCTGGACAACACCGTGAAGATGGGCGAGCGCTGCCTGTCGAACCTGCAAGCGCTGATGGACAAGCACAAGGTCGTCGGCGACGTGCGCGGCAAGGGGCTGTTCCTCGGGGCCGAACTGGTGGCCGATCGCGCCACGAAAGAGCCCGTTGACGAAAAGCAGGCGCAGGCGGTGGTGGCCGATTGCATGGCGCAGGGCGTCATCATCGGGGTGACGAACCGCAGCCTTCCGGGGCTGAACAACACGCTGTGCCTGTCGCCCGCCCTGATCGCGACGCCAGATGACATTGACCGCATCACCGATGCGATCGACGGCGCCTTGACCCGCGTCTTCGGCTGATCGCCGGACGCCGGAAACGCGACCCGCCCAAGGTGTGCCCCCGGTCCGGACCGGGGGCATATCCTTTTGGTCGGTGCCCCGGACCGGAAAGGCCTTGACGTGCCGCCCGTTGGCAGGCCTATAGGGCCAGAGCCCTTGCACCTTAGGTCCAGAATGGCGGTTCCCGTCGAAAGCTTCTTCCTGACGCCCGGCGCCACCGGCACGCTGCAACAGCAGATCCGGCAGATGGTGACCGAGGGTATCCTGTCGGGGCGGCTGCGTCCGGGTGACCGGATGCCGTCCAGCCGGGGCCTCGCCAATCACCTGGGGATCAGCCGGATCACCGTGACGCTGGCCTATACCGACCTTGTCGCCTCCGATTACCTGACCTCGCGCGGGCGGTCGGGCTATTTCGTATCGTCCGAGGCCCCCACCGCGCCCGAACTTGAGGTTCCGGCACGGGGGGCGGGGCAGGGCTATGACTATGACCGGATCACCGGGCGGCGCTGGTCGCGTCTGGCACGGGTGGCCCGGCCCGAGGACTGGCAGCGCTATCCCTATCCGTTCATCTACGGACAGGCCGATGCGACGCTGTTCGATCACCAGAACTGGCGCGCTTGCGCGCTGCGGGCCCTGGGAAAGCGCGACTTCGAGGCGCTGACCTCGGATTACTACGACAGCGACGATCCGCTGCTGATCGAATACATCCTGCGCAACATCCTGCCCCGCCGCGGGATCGCGGCACGGCCGGGCGAGGTTCTGCTGACGCTGGGGGCGCAGAACGCGCTCTGGCTTGCGGCGCAGGTCCTGCTGGGGCCGGGACGCCGCGCCGTGGTGGAAAACCCCGGCTACACCTCGTTGCGCGGTATACTGGAGCAGGCCGACGGAACCGTGGTGCCGGTCGATGTGGACGATGCGGGCCTGCCGCCCGAGGCGCTGCCGCAGGCGGCCGATGTGGTCT
This sequence comes from Aliigemmobacter aestuarii, assembly GCF_004799285.1. Classification (GTDB taxonomy): domain Bacteria; phylum Pseudomonadota; class Alphaproteobacteria; order Rhodobacterales; family Rhodobacteraceae; genus Aliigemmobacter; species Aliigemmobacter aestuarii. The sequence goes on from NZ_SSND01000003.1 coordinate 233,486, forward strand.
TTGTCACCCCCAGCCACCATTGCCCGACCAATGCCACCATGCCGCTCGCCCGTCGTCAGGCGCTTCTGGCGGCGGCGCGCGAACGGGATTTCGTCATCGTCGAGGATGATTACGAATTCGAGATGTCGTTCCTCAGGACGGTGTCGCCCTCGCTGAAATCGCTCGATGCCGAGGGGCGGGTGATCTATATCGGATCGTTTTCCAAAAGCCTCTTTCCCGGCCTCAGGCTGGGGTATCTTGTCGGTCCGGAAAGTTTTATCCGCGAGGCGCGGGCCTTGCGCGCGGATGTGCTGCGCCACCCGCCGGGCCATGTGCAGCGGACGGCGGCCTATTTCCTGTCGCTCGGTCATTATGACGCTATGATCAACCGGATGAAGGCCGCCTATCGCCGCCGCCGCACGGTGATGGAAGAGGCCATCGCCGAACATGGGCTGACGGTAGCGGGGCAGGGCGGCTTTGGCGGATCGAGCTTCTGGATGCGCGCGCCCGATCATGTGGATACGGGCGAACTGGCGCTGCGGCTGCGGGCGAAGGGCGTGCTGATCGAACCGGGTCAGGTGTTCTTTGCCCGTGAAGGCGCGCCGCGCAACTATTACCGGCTTGCCTATTCCTCGATCCCGCAGGGACGCATCCCCGACGGCATCCGCCTGATCGCCGAAGGGATTGCGGCAACTGGCCATAAGCCGGTTGCCTGACTGGCCCTAATCGGGCGCGCGGCTTGTCCGTAGATTGCCCGAAAGGCCCCTAGCGGCCGACAGGGATCAGGGAGAGACGCCGATGAAGATGACGACCGAAGAGGCCTTCGTCAAAACGCTGCAGATGCACGGGATCGAACATGTGTTCGGCATCATCGGATCGGCCTTCATGCCGATTTCCGACCTGTTTCCCAAGGCGGGCATCACCTTCTGGGACTGCGCGCATGAAGGTTCGGGCGGAATGATGGCCGATGGCTACAGCCGCGCCACCGGCAAGATGGCGATGATGATCGCCCAGAACGGCCCCGGCATCACCAATTTCGTGACCGCGGTCAAAACCGCCTACTGGAACCACACGCCGCTTCTTCTGGTGACGCCCCAGGCCGCGAACAAGACGATCGGGCAGGGCGGGTTCCAGGAAGTGGAACAGATGGCGCTGTTCAAGGACATGGTCGCCTATCAGGAAGAGGTGCGCGACCCCTCGCGCATCGCCGAGGTGCTGAACCGCGTGATCATGAACGCCCGCCGCGCCAGTGCCCCCGCGCAGATCAACGTGCCGCGCGACATGTTCACCCAGGTCGTCGACATCGAGCTGCCCCGGATCGTCGAATTCGAGCGGCCCGACGGTGGCAGCGCCGCGCTGGACGAGGCGGCGCGGCTTCTGTCCGGGGCGAAGTTCCCGGTCGTGCTGAACGGGGCGGGCGTGGTGCTGGGGGGCGCGATCCCGGCCTCGATGCGGCTGGCCGAACGGCTGGATGCGCCGGTCTGCGTGGGCTATCAGCACAACGACGCCTTCCCCGGCTCGCATCCGCTGTTCGCCGGGCCGCTTGGCTACAACGGATCGAAGGCGGCGATGGAACTGATCGCGCAGGCCGATGTGGTTCTGGCGCTTGGAACCCGGCTCAACCCGTTCTCGACCCTGCCGGGATACGGGCTGGATTACTGGCCGAAAGAGGCCGCGATCATCCAGGTCGATATCAACCCCGCCCGGATCGGGCTGACGAAGAAGGTATCGGTCGGCATCGTCGGGGACGCCAGGAAGGTGGCCGAAGGCATCCTTTCCCGGCTGTCGAAGACGGCGGGCGATGCGGGCCGCGCCGAACGCCGCGCGCTGATCGCGCAGAAGAAATCCGCCTGGGCGCAGGCGCTGGCCTCGATGGACCACGAGGACGACGATCCCGGCACCACCTGGAACCAGCGCGCCCGCGCCGCCAAGCCCGACTGGATGAGCCCGCGCATGGCCTGGCGCGCGATCCAGGACGCGCTGCCGCGCGAGGCGATCATCAGCAGCGACATCGGCAACAACTGCGCCATCGGCAATGCCTATCCGACCTTCGAGGCGGGACGGAAATACCTGGCGCCGGGCCTTTTCGGCCCCTGTGGCTATGGCCTGCCCTCGGTGGTGGGGGCCAAGATCGGCTGCCCCGACGTGCCGGTCGTAGGCTTTTCCGGCGACGGGGCCTTTGGCATCGCAGTGACGGAACTGACAGCCATCGGCCGCCCGGAATGGCCCGCAATCACGCAGGTGGTGTTCCGCAACTACCAGTGGGGCGCGGAAAAGCGCAATTCGACGCTCTGGTATGACGACAATTTCGTGGGCACCGAACTGGATACGCAGGTGTCCTATGCGGGCATCGCGCGGGCCTGCGGGTTGCAGGGCGTGGTGGCCCGCACGATGGACGAACTGCGCGAGGCGCTGAAAAAGGCCATCGACGATCAGATGACCCACGGCAAGACCACCCTGATCGAGGCGATGATCAACCAGGAACTGGGCGAACCCTTCCGCCGCGACGCGATGAAGAAGCCGGTCGAGGTGGCGGGCATCCGCCGCGAGGACATGCAGACGCAACAGCCGGCATGAGCCTTCCCTTCGATCTGTCGCCGGGGGCCGCCGCCTTCATGGCGGTGGCGCTGTTCGGGGCGGCCTGGGTCAGGGGCTATTCCGGCTTTGGCTTTGCGGCGCTGGTCGTCACTTCGGCCGCGCTTGTCACCAACCCGCTGCATTTCGTGCCGGTGGTGCTGATCGCCGATATCCTGATGACGGCGCAGCAACTGCCCGGCATCTGGCGCCATGTGGACAAGCGGCGCGCGGTCACGCTGTTTCTGGGCGCTCTGGTGGGTGTGCCCGTCGGGGTCTGGGCGCTGTCGGGGATGGGGGTCGATCCGGCGCGTGCCGTGATCTCGGCCTTCGTGCTCGGGATGTCGCTGCTGCTGTGGCGGGGCTGGCGGTTCCGGGGGCATGTGGGTGACGGCGGGCATGTCGCGGTGGGGGTGCTGTCGGGCATCGCCAACGGCGCGGCCGTGGGGGGGCTGCCCGTCGCCGTGTTCTTTGCCGCCCAGCCGATCGCCGCGGCCACCTTCCGCGCGACGGTGATCGCCTATTTCACGCTGCTTGACCTGTGGTCGGTGCCGTTGATGTGGGCCGCGGGCATGATCGGAAGCGACACGCTGGTTGCCACGGCGCTGTCGATGCCTATCCTGATCGTGGGCATCTGGCTTGGCAGCCGACATTTCCACCGGTCCGAACCGCGCGACTTCCGCCGCTTCGCGATCCTGCTGCTGATCAGCCTTTCGGTGCTGGGATTGGTCAAGTCGGTGATCTGAGATGCGGATACTGGTGGTCAATGCAGGGTCGTCCTCGATTAAGGCGATGGTCTTCGACGAAGGGCTTTCCGCGCTTGCCTCGGTCTCGGTGGCCGAGATCGGGGGCAAAGCCACGATCCGCGCGGGGGGCGCGGCGGTGCCCTGTGCCGCGCCCGATCATCACGCGGCGATGGCCGCGATCCTTCAGGCGCTGGCAGGGCAAGGCATCGCGCCCGAAAGCCTGACGGCGGCCGCGCACCGGATCGTGCATGGCGGGGCGGCGCTGGTAGCGCCCGAACGGGTGACGCCCGATCTGATCGCCCGGATCGAGGCCTGCATCCCCATCGCCCCCCTGCACAACCCGGCAAACCTTGCCGGCATCCGCGCTTTGCAGGCGATCGTGCCCGCGCTGCCGCAATACGCCAGTTTCGACACGGCCTTTCACGCGACGATCCCGCCCGTCGCACATCGCTATGCGCTGCCGGCGGCGGAAGAGGCGCGGGGCCTGCGCCGATATGGTTTTCACGGGCTGAGCTATGCAAGCCTGGTCGCCCATCTGCCGATGCTGGCCGAGGCGCCGCTGCCGCGGCGGCTTCTGGCCTTTCATCTGGGCAATGGCGCCTCGGCGACCGCGATCCTCGACGGCCGCTCGGTCGCCTCGACCATGGGGTACTCGCCCCTTGCGGGGCTGGTGATGGGCACCCGAACGGGCGACATCGACGGCAACGCGGTGCTGAAAATGGCCGAAGATCACGGGATCGACGGGGCGGCGCGCATCCTGAACCGGGAAAGCGGGTTGAAGGCGCTCGGCGGTCAGTCCGACATGCGCGCGTTGAAGGCCGCTGGCACAGCCGAAGCGGCCTTCGCCATCGACCATTTCTGCTATTGGGCCGCGCGCCACGGCGCCAGCCTGATGGCCGCAATGGCGGGTCTCGATGCCATCGCCTTCACTGGCGGGATCGGCGAGAACGATGCCGACGCGCGCCGCGCGATCATCGGCCATCTGGCCTTTACCGGTGCGGAACTTGACCCCGAGGCAAACGCCCTTGGCGCGTCCGCGATCCATTCCGCGACATCTTCTGTCGCCGTCTGGATAGTTCCGGCCCAGGAGGAACGGCAGATTGCGCAAGAGGCGCTTGGCCTGATCCGCAAGGGTCCGGGCCGGGCGGAGGGAGACGCATGACCGAACAGCCCCGGCTGAACACCTCGCCGCCCGTGTCGGACGAGGTGCGAAAGACCACCTGCTACATGTGCGCCTGCCGCTGCGGGATCAACGTGCATCTGAAGGATGGGCGCGTCAGCTATATCGAGGGCAACCGCGACCACCCGATCAACAAGGGGGTGCTTTGTGCCAAGGGGGCGTCGGGCATCATGCAGGTCACGGCGCCAAGCCGCCTGCGTGCGCCCCTGCGCCGGGTCGGGCCGCGCGGATCGGGTGCCTTCGAGGAAATCACCTGGGAGGAGGCGCTGCAGACGGCGGTGGACTGGCTCCGGCCGCTGCGCGAGACGGCGCCACAGAAGCTCGCCTTCTTCACCGGGCGCGACCAGAGCCAGAGCCTGACCGCATGGTGGGCGCAGATGTTCGGCACGCCCAACTATGCCGCCCATGGCGGGTTCTGTTCTGTCAACATGGCGGCGGGCGGGATCTATACCATCGGCGGGGCCTTCTGGGAATTCGGCCAGCCCGACTGGGCGCGTACCAAGCTGTTCATCCTGTTCGGCGTGGCCGAGGATCACGATTCGAACCCGATCAAGATCGGGATCGGCAAGCTCAAGGCGCGCGGCGCGCGGGTGGTGGGGGTGAACCCGGTCCGGTCAGGCTACAATGCCGTGGCCGATGACTGGTACGGGATCACGCCGGGAACCGACGGGTTGCTGATCCTGTCGCTGGTTCATTGCCTGATGGAAGCCGGCAGGATCGACCTCGATTACCTTGCGCGCTGGACGAACGCGCCCTGCCTGGTGGGGGCGGACGGCATGCTGATGCGCGACGACGCAGGCAAGCCCATCGTGATCGACCGCGCCACCGGAAAGCCCGCGCCCTGGGACCGGGCCGGGGTCCGCCCCGACCTTGGTGCCGAATGGCAGGGCGCGCGCACCGTCTTTCACCACATGGCGGCGCGGTACCTGTCGCCCGAATTTGCCCCCGAGGGCGTGGCCGACCGCGTCGGCCTGCCCGCCGCGCGCATCCGCGCGCTGGCCGCCGAGATCGGGGCGGCCTTCGACCAGCCGGTCGAGATCGCGCAGGACTGGGTCGATTTCCGCGGCGAGAGGCACAGTGTCATGCGCGGCCGCCCGATCAGCTTTCACGCGATGCGCGGGATATCCGCCCATTCCAACGGCTTCCAGACCGCGCGGGCGCTGCATCTGTTGCAGGCGATCCTCGGCGCGGTCGAAACCCCCGGCGGCTACCGGCTGAAGCCGCCTTACCCGAAGCCCGTCGCAGCCCATCCCAAACCCCATGCCAGGGCCACACCCGGCCAGCCGCTGCCCGGCCCCCACCTGGGCTATGTCCGCGGCCCCGAGGACCTGTGCCTTGACGATCAGGGCAATCCGCTGCGGATCGACAAGGGCTTTACCTGGGAAAACCCGTTCTCGGCGCATGGGTTGATGCAGATGGTCATCCCCAATGCCCATGCGGGCGATCCCTACCGGATCGACACGCTGTTTCTCTACATGGCGAACATGGCGTGGAATTCCTCGATGAACACGCGCGAGGTGATCGGGATGCTGACCGCGACAGGCGCGGACGGCGAATACACCATCCCGCGGATCATCTATTCCGATGCCTATGCGTCCGAGATGGTCGCCTATGCCGATCTGATCCTGCCCGACACGACCTATCTGGAACGCCACGACTGCATCAGCCTGCTGGACCGTCCGATTTCCGAACCCGACGCGGCGGGCGATGCGATCCGCTGGCCGGTGGTGGAACCCGACCGCGACGTGCGCGGCTTCCAGTCGGTGCTGCTGGACCTGGGTGCGCGGCTTGGCCTGCCGGGGATGGTCACCCCCGACGGACGGCCCGCCTATCGCGATTACGCCGATTACATCGTGCGGCATCAGCGGAAACCGGGGATCGGGCCACTTGCGGGCTGGCGTGGGGCGGATGGCAGCGGCGAGGGGCGCGGCGACCCGAACCCGGACCAGCTTGCGCGCTACATCGCGAACGGCGGATTTCACCAGATCCACATCCCGGCCGAGGCCGCCTTCTTCAAACCCTGGAACGCCGCCTATCAGGATTGGGCGGTGGCCACCGGCCTTCTGGACGGCCCCGCCCCCTATCTGATCGAACTCTGGTCCGAACCGATGCGCCGGTTTCAGGCCGCCGCCGAAGGGCAGGGGCCGGTGCAGCCGCCCGACCATCTGCGCGACCGCCTGAGGCAGGCGATGGACCCGCTGCCCCTGTGGTATCCGCCCTACGGCGACGAGGCGGCCGAGAGCTATCCGTTGCACGCGCTGACGCAGCGCCCGATGGCGATGTATCACAGCTGGGGCAGCCAGAACGCCTGGCTGCGCCAGATCCACGGCCGAAATCCGCTTTACGTGCCGACAAGGGTCTGGCGCGAGCAGGGGTTCGAGGACGGGGACTGGGCCCGCGTCAGTTCGCCCAACGGCGAGATCGTGGTTCCGGTCGCGCATATGGCGGCGCTGAACGAGAACACCGTCTGGACCTGGAACGCGATCGGCAAGCGCAAGGGGACCTGGGCACTGGATCCAGAGGCACCAGAGGCGACGAAGGGTTTCCTGCTGAACCACCTGATTTCCGAGCTTCTGCCCGACCGGGGCGACGGCCTGCGGCGCGCCAATGCCGACCCGGTCACCGGGCAGGCGGCCTGGTTCGACCTGCGCGTGCGGATCGAGAAGGCGCCCCCGCCCGCCGAGGCGCAGCCCGCATTCGCCCCCATCCCGGACATCCCGCGCGCCGGCGGCGGCCGGGAGTCGAGTTTTCGCCGAAAACTCGACAAGCTGAATTTTCTGCGAAAATTCGGCGCGGAGGGTGGGGCATGACCTGTCTTCCTGGCAAGGTGGATCGTCAGCTGGGGCTGGTGATCGATCTGGATACCTGCGTGGGCTGCCATGCCTGTGTGACCGCCTGCAAGGGGTGGAACGATCAGGGTTATGGCGTGCCGCTCTCGGATCAGGACCCTTATGGCGCGGACCCGTCGGGCACGTTCCTCAACCGCGTTCACAGCTATCAGGTGGAACCGCCCGGCGAAGTGCCGATGATCGTGAACTTTCCGCGATCCTGCCTGCATTGCGCGGATGCCCCCTGCGTCACCGTCTGCCCTACGGGCGCCAGCTACAAGCGGACCGAGGACGGGATCGTTCTGGTGAACGAGGACGCCTGCATAGGCTGCGGACTTTGTGCCTGGGCCTGCCCCTATGGCGCGCGCGAGCTGGACATGGGCGCGGGCGTGATGAAGAAATGCACGCTGTGTGTCGACCGGATCTATAACGAGAACCTGCCCGAGGAAGACCGCGAACCGGCCTGCGTGCGAACCTGTCCCACGGGGGCGCGGCATTTCGGCGATCTGTCGGACCCCGCAAGCGCCGTCTCGCGGCTGGTCGCCGAACGCGGCGGGATCGACCTGATGCCCGAACAGGGCACCAGACCAGCCAACAAGTACCTGCCTCCGCGCGGCAAGGATCGCGCGCCCGCAAGCCTGCTGGAGCCGCTTCTTGACGTGCAGGCCACCGGGCTGGCCGGTTGGCTTGACCGGATGCTGGGGCGGTTCTGATGCATCCCGCCCCCTCGGTCATCCTGTTCACGGTCCTGTCCGGCGCGGGCTTCGGCCTTCTGGTCGCGCTTGGTCTGGGGCTGGTGCTGCCCTCCGGCTGGGCCGCCTTATGGCTCTGGGGGCTGGGGTATGGCCTTGCGGTTGCGGGGCTGATGGCATCGGCCTTCCACCTTGGACGGCCGGAGCGGGCCTGGCGGGCCTTCACGCAATGGCGGTCAAGCTGGCTCAGCCGCGAGGCCTGGGGGGCGGTCATTGCGCTGCTGGCGCTGGCGCCGGTCGCGCTGTCGGACTGGCTGGGCCTTGGCTGGCCGCGCATGATCGGCTGGATCGGGGCGGGGCTGGCGGTGGCGACGGTGTTTTCGACGGCGATGATCTATGCCCAGTTGCGCGCGGTGCCACGCTGGAACCACTGGATCACACCGGCGACCTTCCTTGCCTTCATGGCCACGGGCGGCGCGATCCTGTCGGGGCAGGGGGCATGGGCCGCGCTTCTGTGCCTAGCTCTGGCGGGACTTCTGGTGATCGGCTGGCGCATCGGCGATACCCGCTTTGCCGCCGCCGGGTCGACGATGGGCACGGCGACGGGCCTCTTGCGCGGGAGGGTCTCGGTCTTCGAGGCGCCGCATACCGGCGACAACTACCTGACGCGCGAGATGATCCATGTGGTGGGCCGCCGCCATGCACGGAAGCTGCGGATGATGGCGGTGGTCTGTGCGGGCGTCGTGCCCGCGCTGCTCATGGTCGTGCTTCCAGGGATCTGGGGGCCGCTTCTGGCCGCGCCCGTCCACCTGATCGGGGCGGCGGCGCAGCGCTGGCTGTTCTTTGCCGAGGCCGAGCATGTGGTGGGTCTTTTCTACGGTCGGCGGTAGGGGGGCAGGGGATGGCCGACTGAACCCGCGCCCTGCCGGGGTTAACAGCGCGCAGCGCCCCCGGCAGCGGCTGGCCGCCCCGACGGCCAGCCGCTCTGGTGCCGTAGGCGCGCGGAGTGAGGGCACGCGGATGTGGCCCGATAAAGTGCGGACCACGGGCCTTGGCGCGGCAGTCCGCGGCCCTCCGCTGCCTCGGCCTGGAAAGGCCACTCGCGCCCCCTTTTCATCCCCCCCCGCGATCGGCTAGACCCGCGCGGTTCCAGCATGAGGGCGACCCGATGGCCACCGGCTTTGGCTTTACACTGAACGCAACCGACGGGGCGGCGCGCACCGGCGTGATCCACACCCCCCGGGGCGAGATCCGCACGCCCGCCTTCATGCCGGTGGGCACGGCCGGGACCGTGAAGGCGATGCTGCCGGAATCGGTGCGCGCGACGGGGGCCGATATCCTGCTGGGGAACACCTATCACCTGATGCTCAGGCCCACGGCCGAACGGGTCGCCGCCCTGGGTGGGCTGCACAAGTTCATGAACTGGGACCGCCCGATCTTGACCGACTCGGGCGGGTTTCAGGTGATGAGCCTTGGCCCCCTTCGCAAGCTGACCGAGGAAGGCGTGCGCTTTTCCTCGCATATCGACGGGTCGAAACACATGCTGACCCCCGAACGCAGCATGGAGATCCAGCGCCTTCTGGGCTCGGACATCGTGATGTGTTTCGATGAATGCCCCGCGCTGCCCGCGACCGAGGCGGAGGTGGCGAAATCCATGCGCCTGTCTATGCGGTGGGCACAGCGGTCGCGCGATGCCTTCGGCGACCGGCCGGGGCACGCGCTGTTCGGGATCATGCAGGGCGGCGTGACGCGCGATCTGCGCGAAGAAAGTGCGGCGGCGCTTAAATCCATCGGCTTTGACGGCTATGCCGTGGGTGGCCTCGCCGTGGGCGAGGGGCAGGAGGCGATGTTTTCCGTTCTCGACTATGCGCCGTGTTTCCTTCCGCAAGACAAGCCGCGTTACCTGATGGGGGTGGGCAAGCCCGATGACATCGTGGGCGCGGTGGAACGCGGCATCGACATGATGGATTGCGTGCTGCCTTCGCGGTCGGGGCGCACGGGGCAGGCCTGGACGCGGCGCGGTTCGGTCAACCTGAAGAACGCCCGTCACAAGGACGACCCGCGCCCGCTGGACGAGGCCTGCACTTGCCCGGCCTGCCGGGGATATTCGCGCGCCTACCTGCACCATGTCGTGCGCGCGGACGAGATCATCGGATCGATGCTGCTGACCTGGCACAACCTGCATTACTATCAAGAGTTGATGCAGGGCCTGCGCGATGCCATCGCGGGCGGTCGGCTGGCCGTTTTCGTGGCCGAATTCCATGCGCAACGGGCCGAGGGCGATATCGAGCCGCTTTGAACATCGCGCTGAAAGATCAATACGCGCTTGGCGTGGCCGATCTGGAGGGGCCGCAAGGCGGTTTTGTCCTGCGCCGGATCGTGCGCCAAAGCCGCTTGCCGGGCAAGACCGGTGCCGCCCCTTGGGGCATCCTTCCCGACACAGTCCTGCGGTTTCGCCAGCGTGCCACGGGCCGCGTGCACAGCAGACCACCGTCCCGTTGGTGGGTCTTTATCGCCAGCTTGGCGGTTCGGTCGTTTCGATAAGCAAGGGCAAGCAACGGTCTGCCTGTCCGGTTTCCTTGGGGGCAGACATCCTGCCCTTACACCACGAGATCGGGCCAGACGTGCTGCTGCCCCCTTGATCGGTCTTGACACATGGTGCCGTCGTTCACACCATCCCCCCCATGATCAGACAAGCCCTTTTGACCGCCGCCCTTTTCGCCCTTCCGCTTGCGGCCACGGCGCAGGAGCCTGCCAACTGCACCCTTTCGCCCGACCATTGGGTGGCCGAGGTGGCCCCGATGCTGGATGGCTTCTGGCAGGTGAACAGCCGTGTCGGCACATTGGAAATGGCGGGGCGGGTGATCCCCCTGCCGCCCGGTCCGGCCAGCACGGCGGGGATCACGCATCAGGCGGACGGGGCACTGACCATTTCGTCCGACATGATCGGCGGCGATTACCCTCTGGACTGGGCCGATCCGGGCCAGCGATGGAACTTTACCCCCGGCCCAGAGGTGCCCGTCAACGCCGCCGATTTCCCGGATGACGAGGATCTGGCGCTGCTGACGGGATGCGAAGATGCCAATACCTTGCCGCGCCTGCGCGCCACCGGCAGCTTCACCGAGACCGAAGGCCGGGTCGAGTTTGACCTGCTCTTGTTCGTCGTCGATGCGAACGCGCTTTACGGGGTGACAATTGGCCGGCTGAATGGCGGGCAGGGCACCGCACGGCGCATTCTGACCTTCACGCGCTAACCCTGCTGTCCGAACGGTCTTGCCCTTTTGTGGCCAGAGGCGCAGCATGCTGGAATGGGAGGGAGTCGGCCGGCCGCCGGACACGTCCCTTGGTTGACACCGCCCCTTCGGCACCCCAGATAAGGTATCCGAACAGGGGAAGGCCGGGGTCGCCACATGACGGGGCCGGTGCCTTCCTGCCGAGACAAGGACACATGATGAACGAACATCTCTCCCCCAGCTACCCGGTGTTGCCGCTGCGCGATATCGTGGTTTTCCCGCACATGATCGTGCCGCTTTTCGTGGGGCGTGAAAAATCGGTGCGGGCGCTGGAAGAAGTCATGGCGGACGACCGCCAGATCCTTCTGTCCAGCCAGATCGACCCTTCGGCGGACGAACCGACCGCCGACGGCATCTACCGCGTCGGCGTGCTGGCCAATGTTCTGCAGCTCTTGAAGCTGCCCGATGGCACCGTGAAGGTGCTGGTCGAGGGCAAGACCCGCGTGAAGATCACCGAGTTCCTGCCGAACGAGTCGCATTTCGAGGCGCGCGCCTCGGCGCTGGAGGAAACGCCCGGCGATCCGGCGGCGGTTGCGGCCCTTGTGCGTGCCGTGGCCGAGGAATTCGAACGCTACGCCAAGATCAAGAAGAACATCCCCGAAGAGGCGCTGGCCGCCGTGTCTGACACGCGCGAACCCGCACGTCTTGCCGATCTGGTTTCGGGCCATCTGGGCATCCAGGTCGGCCAGAAGCAGGAGCTTCTGGAAACGCTCGACGTCGGCGACCGGCTTGAAAAGGTTTATGGCCACATGCAGGGCGAGATGAGCGTCCTGCAGGTGGAAAAGAAGATCAAGTCCCGCGTCAAAAGCCAGATGGAGCGCACGCAGCGCGAGTACTATCTGAACGAGCAGATGAAGGCCATTCAGAAGGAACTCGGCGACGGCGAGGACGGCCAGAACGAGATCAACGAACTGGAAGAGCGGATCGGCAGGACCCAGCTTTCCAAGGAGGCCCGCGAAAAGGCCGAAGCGGAACTGAAAAAGCTGAAGTCGATGAGCCCGATGAGCGCCGAGGCGACCGTCGTGCGCAACTATCTGGACTGGCTTCTGGGCGTGCCCTGGGGTGTCAAGTCGCGCACCAAGAAGGATCTGGGCGCGGCGCAGAAGGTGCTGGACGCCGATCACTTCGGTCTGGAAAAGGTCAAGGAGCGCATCGTCGAATACCTGGCCGTGCAGGCGCGTTCGACCAAGCTGAAGGGCCCGATCCTGTGCCTTGTCGGGCCTCCGGGCGTGGGCAAGACCTCGCTCGGTCGTTCGGTGGCCAAGGCGACGGGGCGAGAGTTCATCCGCATCAGCCTGGGCGGCGTGCGCGATGAATCCGAAATCCGCGGCCACCGGCGCACCTACATCGGGTCGATGCCGGGCAAGATCATCCAGGCCCTGAAAAAGGCCAAGACCACCAATCCGCTGATCCTGCTGGATGAGATCGACAAGATGGGCCAGGACTTCCGGGGCGACCCGGCCTCGGCCATGCTCGAGGTGCTGGACCCGGAACAGAACGCGACCTTCGTCGACCACTACCTTGAGGTGGAATACGACCTGTCGAACGTGATGTTCCTGACCACGGCCAACAGCTACAACATGCCGGGCCCGCTTCTGGACCGGATGGAGATCATCAGCCTTGCGGGCTACACCGAGGATGAAAAGCGCGAGATCGCGCGCCAGCATCTTCTGCCCAAGCAGATCAAGGCGAACGGCCTGAAGAAGGGCGAATTCTCTGTCGCTGACGAGGCGCTGACCCATGTCATCCGCTACTACACGCGCGAGGCAGGGGTGCGGAACCTCGAACGCGAAATCGCGAAGCTCGCGCGGAAGGCCGTGACCGAGATCCTGAAGGGCAAGGCCAAGCGCGTCGAGGTCACGCCCGAGAAGGCCGAGGAGTATCTGGGCGTTCAGCGCTTCCGCTATGGTCTGGCCGAGAAAGAGGATCAGGTGGGCGTCGTGACGGGCCTCGCCTGGACGTCGGTCGGTGGTGACCTGCTGCAGATCGAGGCGCTCAAGCTGCCCGGCAAGGGCCGGATGAAGACGACCGGCAAGCTGGGCGAGGTGATGAAGGAATCGATCGACGCGGCATCCAGCTTCGTGCGGTCGGTCAGCCCGGAACTGGGGGTGAAGCCGCCCAAGTTCGAAACGATCGACATCCACGTGCACGTTCCCGAAGGCGCCACGCCCAAGGACGGGCCGTCCGCAGGGATCGCGATGGTGACATCCATCGTGTCCGTCCTGACCGGCATCCCGGTGCGCAAGGACGTGGCGATGACCGGCGAGGTCACGCTGCGCGGCAATGTGCTGGCGATCGGGGGATTGAAGGAAAAGCTGCTGGCGGCGCTTCGCGGCGGGATCAAGACGGTGCTGATCCCCGAGGAGAACGCCAAGGACCTGCCCGAAATCCCGGCGAACGTGAAGGAAGGCCTGACCATCATCCCGGTCAGCCATGTACGCGAGGTTCTGGGGCACGCGCTGGTGCGCAAGCCCGAACCCGTGGAATGGGACGAGGCCGCCGAGGAAGCCGCCGCCGCCGCCCGCAAGGCGTCCCCCGGCGAAGGAGCGGCCGCCACCGCGCACTGACCGCGCAAGTGGTGCACCGATGACAGGAAAACCCGGCGGAATCGCCGGGTTTTTCACTTCCGGCGAAGGCGTGGGCGCCGAAATTGTTTCCATATTGAAAACACTGCCCTATCATTGGCCGAATAAAGGTAACAAGAACGGGACAGTTCCGATCATGGCCGCGACCAAGGCTTCTTCCTCCGCCTCCGCAAAGACCGTCTCCGCAAAGACCCCCACTACAAAGTCCACCACCGCCAAGACCGCCACCGCCGCAAAGCCCGCAGCAACGCGCGCCGCAAAGCCCGCGGCCGTCCCCAAGCCCGCTGCCGAGGCAACAAGCGCTGCCACCGCCGAATCTGTGGCCTCTGGCGGGATGGCCGATACCGCGGCCACGGCTTCGGAAAAGGCCGGAACGGTGAAAGTCGCGCTGAAACTGCGGCCGCTGGTCGACCGGGTGATCACGGCGACCGGCGCCAAGAAGAAGGGGGTGAAAGAGATTGTCGAGGCAACGCTGGCCGAGATCGGCGCCGCCTTGTCACGAGGAGAGGAACTGAACCTGCCGCCCTTGGGCAAGGCCCGCGTGAACCGGCAAAACGAACGAAATGGCGGCGAGGTTCTGATCGTCAAGCTGAACCGCCCCGGCGTGAAAACGGCAGGTGAAAAACCGGCAAAAGAGGGGCTTGCAGAGGGCGGCGAGGAGGGCTAAACACCCCCGCATCGGGCGATTAGCTCAGCGGTAGAGCGCTTCGTTCACATCGAAGATGTCAGCGGTTCAAATCCGTTATCGCCCACCATCATACGAAACGCCGCGCGGGGCGACCGCGCGGCGTTTTCGCATTCCGGGCGGCTCAGATGGGCTGCAGGTTCAGGCTCAGGTTCGGGCGCAGGCTCAGGCGCAGGCGGCAGAAGGCATGCCGCGATGATCGATCTTGATCAGGTGCACCGTCATGCCCGGCGCGATATGGGCCAGTTCCGCGCGCACCAGGCCCGGCGCGGGCAGGGGGCCGGTCAGGATGCAGACGATCCCGGAAAAGCGAAGCTCGGCCAGTCGCGTCAGCGCCTGCACCGCGTCGAAGCGCGGGCCGATCAGGGGAATCACCACGCGCGTGGGCGCCACGCTTTGCAGCATCGGCTGGTCCAGAAGCGACAGCGTCGTCAGCACGACATTCGGCGTCACCGGCAGGGAGGCCACCAGCGCAAGCGCACCGGGGGCATCCATGATCAGGCAGGTTTCATCCGCTGTCGGCCAAAGCGCGACGGTCGAGGCATCTGGCTGGCGCTGCGCTATGTTCATCGGCATGAAGCCTTGGCAAGGTGGCCCGATCCCGGCCTCGGAGGCATGGAAACCCTGCCTCGGGCGTCATCGGTCCACGGGGTGAAACGAACCTGTCAATCATGGTCGGTATGAGGCGAATGTGGCATATGCAAGGCAAACTGCGCGGGAAAACATGGCAGCGGCCAACTCCCGCCGATGGGCGAAAGGAAGGCGATGACACGCGAAGAACTCGGCAATCTTTTGCGCGGCCTGCCGCTGCCATGCCTCGCGGTCGGGCAGGATGAACGCATCATTGCCGCAAATGCGCATGCCCTGGCCCTTCTGGGCGAGGGAATCGAGGATCGCCATTTCACCATGGCCATGCGCCAGCCCGGAATCGTGGGCGGCATCGAGGCCGCGCTGCGCGAGGGCGAGGCCGGACATGCCCGCCACACCATCCCCGGCGCGTCCTTCGACACGGTCCATCGCGTGACGATCACCCCCGTCAACCTGACGGAAACCGGGCGCGTGGCGCTCTGTGCCTTCGAGGATCAGTCCGAACAGGAACAGATCGGCCAGATGCGGCGCGACTTCGTGGCCAATGTCAGCCACGAACTGCGCACGCCCCTGACCGCGCTGATCGGCTTCATCGAAACCCTGCGCGGTCCGGCAAGGGACGACCCCGGCGCGCGGGAACGCTTCCTTGGCACGATGGAACGCGAGGCCAACCGGATGAACCGGCTGGTGAGCGACCTGTTGTCGCTGAGTCGGGTCGAATCGCAGGAACGCCAGCGCCCGACGACACGGGTAGACCTGCGCCAGATCGCGGCCTCGGCCACGCAGCGGCTGGCGCCGATGGCCGAGGCGTTGGGGGTGGAGATCCGGCTTGAGGGCGATGCGGCCCCCCCGCCGGTCCTGGGGGATGGTGAACAGCTTTTGCAGGTGCTGACGAACCTGGTCGAGAACGCTGTCAAGTACGGCCTGCCGGGCAAGGAGGTATCAGTCCGCCTGCGCATGGTCGACAAGGACCCCACGCTTTTGCGCCCGGCGATCGTGGTGGATGTGGTGGATCAGGGCGAAGGGATCGATCCGATCCACATTCCGCGCCTGACCGAACGGTTCTACCGCGTCGATACGCACCGCTCGCGCGAGAAGGGGGGCACGGGGCTCGGTCTTGCGATCGTCAAGCATATCCTGCACCGGCACCGCGGGCGGCTCGACATCGCCAGCACGCGCGGACAGGGCAGCCGGTTTTCCATCATCCTGCCGGTCGACTGACGCGCCCTGACCGGACCTGCGTCGCCCGGACCTGCGTTCGGGCGGGTTTCATCAAACTGTTACATCGCTGTCGCATAGATGTTGCGCAGGTTGCATAAGGGATGGTGCCAGGGCGCGCGCGGCAGATCCGTGGCGGCCCTCCGGCGGCGGCACGGACCTTCGGCAGGAGATCGGGCGATGAATGACATGAATCTGACGGAGAGAGCCGTGCAGGCAGCAGAAGCCAAGATGATCGCGCGCGGGGTGAACGTCCATTACGGCGACACGCACGCGCTGAAGGATGTGAACGTCGACCTTCTGGACCGGACCGTGACCGCCTTCATTGGCCCGTCGGGCTGCGGCAAGTCCACCTTCCTGCGCTGCCTGAACCGGATGAATGATACCGTCGCCTCGGCCCGCGTCACGGGCGAGATCCGGCTGGATGGCGAAGACATCTATGACCGCCGCGTCGATCCGGTGCAGTTGCGCGCCAAGGTCGGCATGGTGTTCCAGAAGCCGAACCCCTTTCCCAAGTCGATCTATGACAACGTGGCCTATGGCCCGCGCATCCACGGCCTGACCCGCAACAAGGCGGAACTGGACGCGGTGGTGGAATCCTCCCTTCGCCGCGCCGCGCTCTGGGACGAGGTGAAGGATCGCCTCTTGTCGCCCGGCACCGGCCTTTCCGGCGGCCAGCAGCAGCGCCTTTGCATCGCCCGCGCCGTCGCAACCGCGCCCGAGGTCCTGCTGATGGACGAACCCTGTTCCGCGCTCGACCCGATCGCAACCGCCCAGGTCGAGGAACTGATCGACGAATTGCGCAGCCAGTTTTCGGTGGTGATCGTCACCCATTCGATGCAGCAGGCCGCCCGCGTCAGCCAGCGCACCGCCTTCTTCCACCTCGGTCATCTGGTGGAATTCGGCGATACCAGCCAGATCTTCACCAACCCGCGCGACCCGCGCACGGAAAGCTACATCACCGGCCGGATCGGCTGAGGGGGGCAACGATGCACAGCGAACGTCACATCCTTTCCGCCTTCGACCGCGACCTTGAATCGGTCCAGGCGATGATCCTGAAGATGAGCGGACTGGTCGAGGATGCGATCCTCGACGCCGCGCGCGCGCTCGATACGCGTGACGACGAACTGGCCGAAAAGGTGCGCCGGGGCGACAAGGCCATCGACGCGCTGGAAGAACAGGTCAACCACGAATGCGCGCGCCTCATCGCGCTGCGTTCGCCCACGGCGGGCGACCTTCGGGTGGTGCTGTCGGTGATGAAGATCGCGGGCATCCTCGAGCGCTGCGGGGATTATGCCAAGAACATGGCGAAGCGGTCGATGATCGTCTCGCAGGCCAATCCGGTGGCGGGCGCCTCGGGCGCGATCCGGCGGATGGCGCGGGCGGTGCAGGTGATGCTGCACGATGCGCTGGATGCCTTCGTCGCCCGCGACGTGGAACGCGCGGCCGAGATCCGGGTGCGCGACGCGGATGTGGACCAGATGTACAACGCGCTTTTCCGCGAATTCCTGACCCACATGATGGAAGACCCGCGCAACATCACCGCCTGCATGCATCTGCATTTCATCGCCAAGAACATCGAACGGATGGGCGATCACGCCACGGGCGTGGCCGAACAGGTGATCTACCTCGTGACCGGCGACATGCCGGAAGAGGCGCGTCCCAAGGGCGACGTGACCTCGCTCGCGCCGGGCATGGCGGAGTGAACCGATGAGCCGCAGCGATCAGCCGAGCGTCCTTCTGGTCGAGGACGAACCCGCACAGCGCGAGGTTCTGGCTTATAACCTCGAGGCCGAGGGCTTCCGCGTCCTGCAGGCGGCCGATGGCGAAGAGGCGATGGAGATCGTCGCCGACACGCCCCCCGACGTGATCGTTCTGGACTGGATGATGCCCAATGTCTCGGGGATCGAGGTCTGCCGACGGCTGAAAAGCCGCCCCGAAACCCGCATGATCCCGGTGATCATGCTGTCGGCGCGGTCCGAAGAGATCGACCGCATCCGCGGCCTTGAAACCGGCGCCGACGATTACGTCGTCAAACCCTATGCGGTGGCCGAACTCATGGCGCGGGTCCGCGCCAACCTGCGGCGGTCGCGCCCGGCGACGGTGGGCGTGGTGCTGGAATGGGGCGACATCCGGCTTGATCCCGAAACCCACCGGGTCTTTCGCGGCGACAAGGTCCTGAAACTGGGGCCGACCGAATTCCGGCTCCTGGCCACCTTCATGGAACGCCCCGGCCGCGTCTATTCGCGCGAGGCGCTGCTCGACCGGGTCTGGGGGCGCGACATCTATGTGGAAACCCGCACCGTCGATGTCCATATCGGCCGGCTGCGCAAGGCCCTGACCCAGCACGGCGGCGAGGACCCGCTGCGCACGGTGCGCGGCGCCGGTTACGCCCTGGGATAGGGAAGGCAAGGGGGCTGTCTGCCCCCCTCTTTGGCTGCGCCAAATTCACCCCCCGAGGGTATTTTCGCCAGGTTGAAAGACAATTTGAATCAAAGTTGTTTCACTTTGGTTCAAATATCCCGGGGGGGGGAGCCGCCGCAGGTGGCGAGGGGGCAGCGCCCCCTTGCGCCTTCAGAGCCGGGCGATGCGTTCGGTCAGAAGTGCAAAGAAGCCGTCCGCATCCACAGTCCCCATGAACAGCGCATTGGCCGGGCGGTCGGTCACGCCCCACCAGTCCGCGACCGTCATGCCCATCGTCAGTTCCGACGTGGTCTCGATCTCGACGTTGATGTGGCGGCCCTGGAACAGCTCGGGCCGGATCAGGTAGGCGATCACGCAGGGGTCATGAAGCGGCGCGCCCTCGCTGCCGTATTTCGCCATGTCGAACCGTTCGAAGAAATCGGTCCATTCCGCCACCATCCGCCCCGGTTCGGTGGCAAGCGCGCGGAACGCCTCCACGCGCTTGCGGTTGGTCAGCGCCTTGTGCGTGACGTCGAGCGGCATCACCACCAGCGGCACGCCCGACCGGAACACGATATCGGCGGCCTGGGGGTCGACATAGATGTTGAATTCGGCAGCGGGCGTGATGTTGCCCACCTCGAAATAGGCCCCGCCCATCAGCACGATCTGCTGCACGCGCCCCACGATGTCGGGGGCGCGCAGAAAGGCGGTGGCGATGTTCGTCAGCGGCCCCAGAGGGCAGAGCGTGACCGTATGCGCCGGTTCCCGCCGCAGCGTGTCGATGATGAAGTCGACGGCGTGCGCATCCTCCAGCGGCATCACCGGATCGGCCATCTGCGGCCCGTCGAGCCCGGTCTTGCCATGCACATGTTCCGCCGTGACCAAGGGCCGTTCCAGTGGCCGGTCGCATCCTGCAAAGACCCGCGTCCGGGGCCGGCCGGCCAGTTCGCAGACGATCCGCGCGTTCTTCTGGGTCAGGGCCAGCGGCACGTTGCCCGCCACGGCGGTGATCCCCAGAACCTCGATCTCTTCGGGGCTGGCCAGCGCCAGCAGGATCGCCACGGCATCGTCCTGCCCGGGGTCGGTGTCGATGATGATCTTGCGGGGATGTGTCATGGGGGGGCTCCTTCCTTGGCGCCGCAGAGAACCGCAGCGGGCGGGAATTGTAAATCGGCAATGCGAAAAGGGGGCCGATGGCCCCCTTTTCCCGGTTGTTCGGCTGCTTCGATCAGCCGTCGAAGTTGATCTCTTCCATGATTTTCAGGGCCTCGCCGCGATGGCCGGCCACATCCGTCAGGCTGACCGTGTCGGGCGTGAATTCGCCCCAGCCGGCGACCAGCGCCGACCGTTCGACGCCCGGCTTCACCGGGTATTCGTTGTTGGTTTCGGCATAGATCTTCTGGGCGGCATCCGACGACAGCCATTCCATCAGCTTCAGCGCGGCGTCCTTGTTCGGGGCGGATTTCGTCATCGCCACACCCGAGATGTTCAGGTGTGTGCCGCCGCCCTCGAAGGTCGGGAACACGATCCGCACGGACTCGGCCCATTCCTTCTGTTCCTCCGAGGCCAGCATCGCGCCCATGTAATAGGTGTTGCCGATCGCGATGTCGCATTCCCCGGCCCAGATCGCCTTGACCTGGTCGCGGTCGCCGCCGTCGGGCTTGCGGGCAAGGTTCGCCTTCAGTCCCTCGGCCCAGGCTTTCGCCCCTTCGGCACCCTTGTGGGCAATGACCGCAGACAGAAGGGCGACGTTGTAGTCGTTCGTTCCCGACCGCGAACAGATGCGGCCCTTCCACTTGTCGGACACGAGGTCTTCGTAGGTGGTCACTTCGCCATCGGCGACGCGGTCCTTGTGCGCATAGATGATGCGGGCGCGCGAGGTCAGGCCGAACCAATGGTCGTTCGCATCCCGCAGGTCGGCGGGGATGTTGGCCTCAAGCACGTCCGACTGCACGGACTGGGTCACGCCCGCCTCGACGATCTGGGTCAGGCGCGCGATGTCGACGGTCAGCACCAGATCGGCCGGCGACCGGTCGCCTTCCGCCACCAGACGTTCGGCCATGCCCTTATCGACGAAGGCCACGTTCGTGGTGATGCCGGTTTCGGCGGTGAACGCATCCAGCAGCGGCTGGATCAGTTCGGGTTGGCGGTGGGAATAGATGTTCACCTCTTCCGCGACGGCGGGCAGGGCGACGGACGTCAGGGCAAGAGCCAGAAGGGCGCGATTCATTGTTGACCTCGTTAGTCAGATATTATGCGGCCCTTAAACATGACTCTTTTGGTCGGGTCAATACCTGACAGAGTTTATCGGAAAATATTTCACCGCCGCTCCGCCTCGCTGTCCTTCTCCTCGCGCTTGGCCCGGTTCCAGAGCGCGTCCATCTCGGCCAGATCGGAATCGGCGGGGCTGCGGCCTTGCTCTTCCAGCCAGTCCTCGATCCGCCCGAAGCGCCGGGTGAATTTGGCATTGGCCGCGCGCAGGGCGGCCTCGGGGTCGATCTTCAGGTGGCGGGCGAGATTCGCGATGACGAACAGCAGGTCGCCGAATTCCTCGGTGATCTCGGCCTCGGTCAGGCGGTTGCGCGCCTCGGCCAGTTCGCGCGCCTCCTCGACGATCTTGTCCACGACCTCGTCGGTTGACGGCCAGTCGAACCCGACGCGGGCAGCTCGGTTCTGCAACTTCACAGCGCGTGTCAGGGCGGGCAGGCCAAGGGCCACGCCGTCCAGCACCCGCGCGGGACCTGCGGCCCCGCGTTCGGCGGCCTTGATCCGTTCCCAGTCTGCAGTCTGCTGTTCGGCGGTCTTGTCGCGGCTTTCCTGACCGAAGACATGCGGATGGCGGGCGACCATCTTGTCGGAAATTGCCCGCGTCACGCTGTCGAAGGTGAAAAGCCCCGCCTCTGTCCCCATCTGGGCGTGATAGACCGACTGGAACAGCAGATCGCCCAGTTCCCGTTCCAGATCGCGCCAGTCCTGCCGTTCGATCGCATCGGCAACCTCATGCGCCTCTTCGATCGTGTAGGGCGCGATGGAGGCGAAATCCTGTTCCAGGTCCCAGGGGCAGCCCGTTTGCGGATCGCGCAGCCGCGCCATGATTTCCAGAAGCCGCTCGATCCCGCCTTCGGGGTTGGCGATCAGCGCGTCGCTTTCGCCGCGGGGCAGGGGGCGGCGCAGGGGGCGGCGCAAGGGCTGGGGCTCAGGCTGGGGTTGCGGCTGGGTGCGGGGCGATGTGTCGGGCATTGCGGCGCCTTCGGTTTTCGGGTTCTCTGTCGGCTTAACGCCGAAGCCCCCGAGGAGTCCACCATGCCCGTCCTGAACCGCATCGCCGATTACGCCGAAGAGATGAAGACCTGGCGGCGGCATCTGCACATGCATCCGGAACTGGCCTTCGATTGCCACGAGACCGCGGCCTTCATCGCCGCGCGCCTGCGTGAGATCGGGGTGGACGAAATCCACGAAGGCATCGCGAAGACCGGGATTGTCGCGATCATCAACGGGCAGGGGGATGGCCCCACGATCGGCCTGCGCGCCGACATGGACGCCCTGCCGATCACCGAGGCGACGGGGGCTGACCATGCCTCGACCGTGCCGGGCAAGATGCATGCTTGCGGCCATGACGGGCATGTCACGATGCTTCTGGGCGCGGCGAAGTATCTGGCCGAGACGCGCCGCTTTTCGGGGCGTGTCGCGCTTCTGTTCCAGCCGGCCGAGGAAGACGGCGGCGGCGGGCAGGTGATGGTGCAGGAAGGCGTGATGGACCGCTTCGGCATCGCCGAGGTCTATGGCATCCACAATGCGCCCAACGTCCCCTTCGGCCAGTTCCAGACCACCGACGGGGCGCTGATGGCCTCGGTCGACACCGCCACGGTGAAGGTGACGGGCAAGGGTGGCCACGGCGCCAATCCGCATGAATGCGTCGATCCGGTGGTGGCGATCGTGGCCATGGTGCAGGGGGTGCAGACCATCCTGAGCCGCAATCTTTATGCGCTGGACGAGGCGGTTGTTTCGGTCACGATGATCCATACCGGCACAGCCTCGAACATCATCCCCGAGGATGGCATGTTCTGCGCCACGATCCGCTGCTTCAGGCCCGAGGTGCGCGAGATGCTGCGCCGCCGGTTCCACGAAATCGTCGAAGGCACCGCCGCGGCCTTCGGCGTGCGGGCCGAGATCGACTATGACTGGGGCTATCCCGCGACGATCAACACGCCCGAGAAGGCGGATTTCGCCGCGCGTGTCGCGGCCGAGGTGGTGGGCGAGGCCGCCGTCGATGCCCGGTCCCCGCGCGAGATGGGGTCGGAGGATTTCAGCTACATGCTGGAGGCGCGTCCCGGCGCCTATCTGTTCATGGGGACCGGGCCGGGGGCGGGCTTGCACCATCCGGCCTATGACTTCAACGACGAGGCCGCGCCGGTCGGCGCGTCGTTCTTCGCGCGGCTTGTGGAACGCGCGCAGCCCCTGGCGGGCTGACCGCCGCATCCGTGGACGCCGGGCAGGGGGCGCTGCCCCCTCGCGGCCCCGCGGGGCCGCTCACCCCCGGGATATTTGAACCAGAATGAAGGGGCGAATCGGTGGGGCGGTGCTGCGGGGGCAGCATTTGGCCCCCCGATCAACCTTTGGACACCATATCTTGCCCCGCCACATCGTATGGTGTGCCGCAAGGGCTGGCCGGATTTTGATCAAAATGCTAGACTGCTTGGCAGGAGCAATCTTACCGGAGCACTGCATGACCGCCGTTTTCCCCCGCAACACCCCGTCGCCCGCCGACATCTGGCAGATGGATCATGACCATGTCCTGCACCCATGGGCCAACTTCGGCCCGTTCGAGGAAAAGGGCGCGCTGGTCATTGCGCGAGGCGAGGGCTGTCACCTGTGGGACGCGGAGGGGCGGCGGTATTTCGACGCGATTGGTGGCATGTGGTGCACCAACATCGGTCAGGGCCGCAAGGAGATGGCCGACGCGATCGCGGCGCAGGTGGAACGCCTGGCCTTTTCCAACACCTTCGTCGACACGACGAACGAACCCTCCGCCATGCTGGCGGCGAAACTGGCCGAACTTGCCCCTGGTGACCTGAACCGGGTGCATTTCACCACCGGCGGATCGACCGCCGTCGATACCGCCTACCGGATGGTGCAGTATTGCCAGCACTGCATGGGCCGTCCCGAAAAGACCCAGATCATCGCCCGGAACATGAGCTATCACGGCTCCACCTACATCAGCCAGTCGGTCGGCAAGCGACCCGGCGACCGGGTGGAACAGTTCCGCTACAAGCTGGACGGCATCCACCACATCTCGGCACCGAACCCCTACCGCGCGCCCGAGGGGATGGACGAGGCTGCCTTCTGCGACTGGCTGGTGGCCGAATTCGAGGCAAAGATCGCCGAGATCGGGCCGGACCGCGTGGGCGGCTTCTTCGCCGAGCCGATTCAGGCCTCGGGCGGGGTGATCGTGCCGCCCGAAGGCTATCTGCGGCGGATGCGCGAGGTCTGCGACAGGCATGACATCCTGTTCGTGGCCGATGAGGTCGTCACCGCCTTCGGCCGGATCGGCCACTGGTTCGCCTCGGAATCCGAATTCGGCATCGTCCCCGACATCATCACCTGCGCCAAGGGCCTGACCTCGGGCTACATCCCCCTGGGCGCGCTCATCTTCTCTGACCGGATCTGGGAGGCGATGGCGGCCGACGGGGGACGCTGGTTCACCTCCGGCTTCACCTATAGCGGCCATCCCGTCGCCTGTGCCGCTGGCCTGAAGAACATCGAGATCATGGAGCGCGAGGACATCCTCGGCAATGCCGCCCGCGTGGGCGCCCTGTTCGAGGCGCGGATGAAGCGGCTGGAAGCCCTGCCGATGGTGGGCCAGGTGCGCGGCCGCAAGCTGATGATCTGCGTCGAGAACGTGGCCGACAAGGAGACCCGCGCGCTTCTGCCCGAGGATCTGGACGTGGGCACCCGGATCGCCGACGCGGCCGAGGCGATGGGGCTCATGGTGCGCCCGATGGGCCATCTGAACGTGATGTCACCACCGCTCACGCTGACGGCCGGGGACGTGGAATTCGTCGGCGACACTCTGGAACGCGCGATCCGCCAGGTCGCCGACGACCTGACCCGCGCGGGCATCCGCCTGTCGTGACGGTTGACATTCGGGGCCGGGGCGTTACGCCTCTGCCCCGTCCCGGATAGGCGGCGTCTCCGGCTGAACCCCAACGACGGCGCGAATCCATCCGAGGAATGAAATCATGGCACTGGAAGACGCCAGAAAAGACATCGACACCGCCTTCACCCGCAAGGGGCTCAAGGGGCTTGCCTTCGAAAATGCCTTCGCGGGGGCGACCTCGTTCCTGCGGCGGACCTATACCAAGGACCTGACCGGGGTCGAGCTTGCCATCACCGGCGTCCCCTTCGACCAGGCGGTGACGCACCGCACCGGCACGCGCTTCGGGCCGCGCGCGATCCGCGAGGCATCCGCGCTTCAGCCCTTCGATCCGCCCTATGGCTGGCCCAGCAACCCGCTGGAAGAGATGAACATTGTCGATTACGGCGACCTCGCCTTCGACTATGCCCATACGCCCAGCTTTCCGGGCCTGCTCACCGGTCACATCCGCACCATCCTGTCCGCCGGGGCGGGCACGGTGACGCTCGGGGGCGACCATTTCATCACCCTGCCGATCTTGCGCGCCTATGCCGAGAAATACGGGCCGATGGCGGTGATCCACTTCGACGCCCATTCCGATCTGTGGGCCGATGACGACATGGACCGGATCGACCACGGCACCTTCTTCTACAAGGCGGTGAAGACCGGGGTGATCGATCCCTCGGCCAGTGTCCAGATCGGCATCCGTACCCATTGCGACGATTACCTCGGGGTCGAATACATCGACGCGCGCACGGTCCATGAAAAGGGCGTGGCCCACGCGGTCGCGCGCGCGAAGGCGATCGTGCGCGACCGGCCCACGTATGTGACCTTCGACATCGACTGCCTTGACCCGTCCTGCGCGCCGGGCACCGGCACGCCGGTCTGGGGCGGCCTGCACAGCTGGCAGGCCGCGGCCGCCCTGCGCGACCTTGCCGGGATCAACATGGTCGGGGGCGACATCGTCGAGGTCTCGCCCGCCTATGACACCACCGGCGCCACCGCCATCGCCGGGGCCCATGTCGCGCATGAGCTGATCTGCCTCTATCACTGGGCGCGGACGCGGCGGTGAAGGGTCTTCTTGCGCTTCTTCTGATCCTTCCGGTCCTGGCCTTCGCCGGATGGGTGCGGCTTGCCCCCGCCGATCCGGCGCGCTGGCATGTCGCCGTCGATCCGGGGCTCTGGGGCGAAGGGGCGCCCTGGGATCGGGTCATCCCGCTGACCGGGGGCGCGCTTTTGCGCCTCTCCCCCGACCGCGGCGCGCCCGCCGAGCTTCTGGCGCGTCTCGACAGGGAGGCACTCTCCGACCCGCGCACCCGCCGCCTTGCCGGCAGTCCGGACGCGGGCCGCATCACCTGGGAAAGCCGCAGCCTGATCTGGGGCTTTCCCGATTACATCACCGCCGAAGTTCGCGAAGACGGCCTTTACCTCCACGCCCGCCTGCGCTTCGGCCGGTCCGACCTCGGGGTGAATGCCGCACGGCTTGCCGACTGGCTCGGGCGTCTGCGCTGATCTTCAACCTGACGGAAATACCCGCGGGGGTCCGGGGGCGGCAAGCCCCCGGCCTTTTTTCACATGACACTGCCGCCCCTCAATCGCCCCTCAATCGCCCCTCGACCGCCCCTTGACCGGCCCGCCGTTCCGCGCCAAACCGCGCGCATGGTCCCGCTCGACAAACTCGCCCAGATCACCCAGCGTTTCGAGTATCTCGAGGCGAAGCTGCAATCCGGCGCGGCTCCGGCCGAGATCGCCCGGATCAGCCGCGAATATTCCGATCTGAAGCCCGTGGCCGAGGAAGTCGCCGCCTATCGCCGGGCGCTCGACGATCTGGCCGAGGCCGAAGCCATGCTGGACGATCCCGACATGCGGGCCTTGGCCGAGGAAGAGATCCCGCGCCTCAAGGCGCGCATCCCCGAGATGGAACAGGCCCTGCGCATTGCGCTTCTGCCGAAGGACGCGGCCGACGCCCGCCCCGCGATCCTCGAAATCCGCCCCGGCACCGGTGGCGAAGAGGCGGCGCTTTTCGCCGGGGATCTCTTGAAGATGTACCAGCGGTTCGCAGAACGCATGGGGTGGCGGTTTGACCTTCTGGAACTGCAGGAAAGCGATCTTGGCGGGGTGAAGGAGGCGGTCGCTCACATCGCGGGCGAGGGCGTCTTTGCCCGTCTGAAATACGAATCCGGCGTCCATCGGGTGCAGCGCGTGCCCGAAACCGAAGCGGGCGGGCGCATCCACACCTCGGCGGCGACCGTGGCCGTCCTGCCCGAGGCCGAAGAGGTCGATATCGACATCCCCGCCACCGATATCCGGATCGATACGATGCGGTCATCGGGCGCGGGCGGCCAGCATGTGAACACGACCGACTCGGCGGTCAGGATCACCCATCTGCCCACCGGGATCGTGGTGACAAGCTCCGAGAAATCGCAGCACCAGAACCGGGCCATCGCCATGCAGGTGCTGCGCGCCCGCCTGTTCGAGATGGAACGCGAACGCGCCGCCAGTGAACGCGCCGCGGACCGCAAGTCGCAGGTGGGGTCGGGGGACCGGTCCGAACGCATCCGCACCTACAATTTCCCGCAGGGCCGGATGACGGATCACCGGATCAACCTTACGCTTTATGCCCTGCCGCAGATCATGGCGGGCGATCTGGCCGAGGTCACCGATGCGCTGATCGCCCATGACCAGGCCACGCGCCTTGCGGAGATTGAAGGGTGAGGGCGGACGAGGCGCTTCGCGCCGCTGCCGCACGGCTGTCCGCCGCCGGGATCGAGGGAGCCGCCCGCGATGCCCGGCTGCTTCTGGCCGGCGCGATGGGGATCGCGCCCGACCGGCTGATCCTGGCCATGGCCGAGGATGTGGCGCCCGAGGCCTTGTCGCGGCTCGACGCCTTCCTTGCCGCCCGCGAACGTCGCCAGCCGGTCAGCCAGATCCTCGGGATGCGGCTGTTTTGGGGGCGCGCCTTCCGCGTTACCCCCGATGTCCTCGACCCGCGCCCTGAAACCGAAACCCTGATTTCCGAGGCCCTGTCGGAACCCTTTTCCCGCGTTCTCGACCTTGGTACGGGGTCGGGCTGCATCCTGCTGACGCTGCTTTCCGAACGCCCGCAGGCCACGGGCCTTGGCGTCGATCTGTCGCCCGCGGCCCTTGCCGTGGCCGGGGCGAACCGCACGACCCTCGGGCTTGAGGCGCGGGCGGTGCTTCTGCAGGGCGACTGGTTCGCGCCGGTTTCAGGCCGCTTCGATCTGATCGTGTCGAACCCTCCCTACATCGCGGTCGACGAAATGCCCGCGCTTGCGCCCGAGGTCCGCGACTGGGAGCCGCAGATGGCCCTGACGCCGGGTGGGGACGGGCTGGACGCCTATCGCGCGATCGCGCGCGGTGCGCCCTTGCATCTGGCGCCGGGCGGGCGGATCATCGTGGAAATCGGGCCTGCGCAGGGCGCGGCGGTCTCGGCGCTGTTTGGCGAGGCGGGATTGCGGGATGTGCGGATCGGCCGGGACATGGACGGGCGCGACCGGATCGTGACAAGCCGCGCCGCCTGACCGGATGCGCCGCCTGAACTGACGTGCGGCCTGAGCGGACGTGCGGCCCCGGTCGATGGAGGGTGCGATGGAAAATGTCACCGGCGGGTGTCTGTGCGGCAGGGTCCGCCTTGTCGCCACGGGGCAGCCCTTTCGGGTCGGGATCTGCCACTGCCTGGATTGCCGCAAGCATCACGGCGCCCTGTTCCACGCCTCGGCCATCTTTCCCGCAGAGGCGGTCACGGTCGAGGGCGGGACGCGCGACTTCGCTGGCAGCCACTTCTGCCCGGTCTGCGGGTCGCCGGTCTTTTCCCGCAGTGGCGACGAGATCGAGGTGAACCTCGGCGCGCTGGATGAGCCGGACCGGTTCCGCCCCACCTACGAACTCTGGACCATCCGGCGCGAGGCCTGGCTTCCGGCCTTTCCGGTGGCGGTCCGGCATGATCGCGACAGGCCGTCGACGGCCCGGCATGAACCCTGAGCGGGGATTTTGGTCGCCGGAAGAACCGGCGTCAATCCGCCACAGCGCAGGGAAAATCGCCGGATCAGCGCGGATTTTTCAAGAAACCGCTTGTCAGGCCCGGCCATGCGTGCTTTAGCGGGACCGTGAAGGGGACGCGCCAGCGCACCTTCACTGCCAAGCCGAAAACCGCACGACAACCCCCTTTCGGGAAAGGTCACATAAGGTGACGGGGCGTCGGGCAAGACCAGTCACAACTGGACAATAGGACAAGATGAGATCCTCCAAGTCCCGCTCGCGTTCGAAAGCGAACCGCCCGCGCACGATGGGCAACATCATCAACCGCGTCTTTGACAGCTCGGGACCCGAGGGCAAGGTGCGCGGCACGCCGCAGCAGATCATCGAGAAATACCTTGTTCTGGCCCGCGATGCGCAACTGTCCAACGACCGTGTCGCGGCCGAAAACTTCCTGCAGCATGCCGAACACTACACCCGGATGCTGGGTGAGGCGCAACGCGAGATGGCCGCCGAACAGGAGGCCCGCCAGCAGCAGCACCAGCAGAACAGTCACGGCAACGGCCACCGCGA
Source organism: Aliigemmobacter aestuarii (assembly GCF_004799285.1). GTDB lineage: Bacteria > Pseudomonadota > Alphaproteobacteria > Rhodobacterales > Rhodobacteraceae > Aliigemmobacter > Aliigemmobacter aestuarii. Next base: position 262,959 of record NZ_SSND01000003.1, read on the forward strand.
CCGGCGCGACGACCGTCGCGAGGATGATCGCGGCGCCGATCGCGGGCATGACCGGGGTGAGGGCGAACAGCCCTATCTGGCCGATCCCGTGGTGATCGACGCGGTCGACGAAGACGCGGGCCTTGTCGAGACGCCCGAGGCACGCCACGACCGCCGTGACCGCCGCCCGGCACCGCGCCGCCCGGTCGTCGACGGACCCGCCGGCGACGAGCCGGCACAGGCCGATGCCACCGGCGATGCCCCTGCAGATGCCGCGTCGCGCCGCGATCGCACGCCGCGCGATCAGGGGCGGAAGGACGACAGCGAGAAGGGCGAGGGCCGGAAGGACGAAGGCCAGAAGGGCGAGGGTCAGAAGGATCGCCGTCCGCGCGGCCCGCGCCGTCCGCGTGCCGACAAGGAAGGCGGTGGCGGCGACGGTGGCGACAGCTCGGGCGATGGCGGAAGCCGCGAAGCCGCGGAATGACCCTTACGCTTTGACCGCTACGAAGTTCGATCCACGGACGGGGCCCACCGGGCCCCGTTTCATTTTTCCATCATGCGCGCCAGTGCGCAGAACCCCTCCAGCGGCACCTCCTCGGCGCGCTGCGTGGGCTGGATGCCGGCCGCGATGAGCCGCTCCTCGATGTCCGGCGCCAGCGCCTTGAGGCTGGCGCGCAGCATCTTGCGCCTCTGGTTGAAGGCCATCGCCGTGATCCGGCTCAGGATCGCCGCATCCGCCGGGTATCTGGGTTCGGCAAGCCGGGCCAGATGTACCACCGCCGAATGGATCTTGGGCGGCGGCGTGAAGGCCTCGGGCGGCAGCGTCATCACGATCCGCGCGTCCGTCCGCCACTGGGCAAGGATCGCGAGACGGCCATAGGCCTTGCCGCCGGGGCGCGCGACGATCCGTTCTGCGACCTCCTTCTGGAACATCAGCGTGAGACTGTCCCAGAAGGGCGGCCATGTCCGGGGCGTCAGCCAGCGCACCAGAAGCTCGGTTCCGACATTGTAGGGCAGGTTCGCCACCACCTTGATCGGCGGCGTCAGATGCGCTGCGGCGTCGATCTCCAGCGCGTCGGCGTTCAGCACCTCCAGACGGCCGGGATAGGCGGCCTGGATCTCGGCCAGCGCGGCCAGGCAGCGCGCGTCCTTCTCGACCGCCAGCACCCGGCGCGCGCCCTCGGCCAACAATCCCCGCGTCAACCCGCCGGGACCGGGCCCGACCTCGAGCACATCCGCCCCGGTCAGGTCGCCCGCCATCCGCGCGATCTTGGCTGTCAGGTTCAGGTCCAGAAGGAAGTTCTGGCCAAGCTGCTTCTTCGCGACCAGATCATGCGCGCGGATCACCTCGCGCAGGGGGGGAAGACCGTCTATCGTTGCCATGCGTCGGGGTCCTGCCTCTGCCGCTTTCATTCTGGTTCAAATATCCCACGGGGGTGCGGGGGGTGAAACCCCCACCTGTCCCCCCACCTGTCCCCGCGTCAGTCGCCCCGCGCCGCCGCCATCCGATGCGCCATGTCCAGAGCCGCGATCAGGCTTGAGGCATCCGCCAGCCCGCGCCCGGCGATGTCATAGGCCGTTCCGTGGTCGGGCGAGGTGCGGATGAAGGGCAGGCCCAACGTCAGGTTCACGCCGCCGGAAAAGTCGATGGTCTTGATCGGGATCAGCGCCTGGTCGTGATACATCGCCACCGCCGCGTCATAGGTCGCCCGCGCGCCCGCGTGAAACATCGTATCGGCGGGCAGGGGGCCGCGCAGGTTCATGCCTTCTGCGCGCAGCCTGTCCAGCACCGGCGCGATCAGCGCGGCTTCCTCATGGCCCATGGCGCCGCCCTCGCCTGCGTGGGGGTTCAGCCCGGTCACGGCGATGCGAGGCGCGGCGATCCCGAAATCCCGGATCAGCGCGGCATGGGTGATGCGCAGCGTGTCCTCCAGAAGGTCGGGCGTCAGCGCCTGCGGCACCTCGGCCAGCGGGATGTGGATCGTCGCGGGGACCACCCGCAATTCCGGGCAGGCCAGCATCATCACGACGCGCCGCACCCCGGCCAGATGCGCCAGAAATTCGGTATGGCCCGGAAAGGCGAAGCCCGCGCCCTTTTTCAGGCCCAGCTTGTTGATCGGTGCGGTGCAGACCGCGCCGGCCGCGCCCGACTGGACCAGATCGACCGCGCGCGCGATCACCGCCACGATCCCGGCCGCATTGGCGGGGTCGGGCGCGCCGGGGCAGGCCGGGGCGGGAAAGTCGTGCCGCAGCACGGGCAGGACGCCGGCGGGCACGTCATGCGCCCCGTCGGGTGTAGCGACCTCGGCCCAGGGGGCGCCCTCGGGCAGGTGGCGCGGATCGCCGATCCAGACGAAGGACAGATCCGCGCCAAGTGCCGCGCGGGCTGTCACGGCGATTTCCGGGCCGATGCCCGACGGGTCGCCGCAGGTCAGGGCGACGGGGGCAGGACGGCCGGCGGGCATCGGCTCAGGGCTCGCGGATCAGCGCGTTGGCGCGCAGGTCTTCCAGATAGCCATCGGCGAAGGAGGCAAGCCGCTGGTTCACAAGCTGTTCGCGCACCGCATCGCGCGACAGAGGTTCCTCGGTCTCCGGCAGCCGGTTGCACAGCATCAGGAACACCCGGTTCGCCCCGCGCGCGAATGTGGTGCTTTCGCCGGGATCGAGCGAGGCCAGCGCGATGCCCACATCCGCCGGAACCTGCGACATCGGCAGGGTTTCGCGCGTCAGCTGGTCTTCGGGCACGCCTTTCGCCACGCCGTAAAGATCGTTGCAGGTGTCCACCTGCGCGGTGATCTCGGCCACGCGGGCATCGGTCGTGCTATCCGCGGGCAGGTAAAGCTGGGCATATTCGACCGAAACAGAGGTCGCCTCGGGCGCATCACCTTCCTCGATCGCGCGCAGCTGGAACAGCGCCACGCCGCCGGGGATCTGCACCGGGTCCGACACCTCGCCGGGGCCAAGCGCCAGCACGAAGGGGGCGATGGCGGGCGGCAGGTTGGTCAGCGGAACCCAGTCGATGATCCCGCCCCGCCGGGCCGAGGCCGAGGCGGAATAGGACCGTGCCGCCGCGGCAAATCCGCCTTCGGTCGTCACGCTGTTCTGGATCTGCTGGGCCAGCGCCATGGCGTTCGCTTCGCCGCCCTGCGGGGCGGGAATGATGATTTCGGACAGCAACACCCGCACCTCGGGCTTGCGCGCGGCCTGCGCGATGGCGCGGTCGATCTCGGCATCGGTGATGTTGGCCTGCGGGCCGAACTTGCCGCGCACCACCTCGCGCCAGACCAGCCCCGCCTCGACGAAATCGCGGAAGGTCTGGGGGGCGACACCCGCCTGGCCGATCGCCTGGATGAACTGTTCGCCGGTCAGGTTCGCGCGGCCGGCGAATTCTTCCATCCCGGCCTCGATCTGTTCGGGCGATGCGGTGATGCCGAAGCCCTTCGCCGTCTGCATCCTGAGCCGGTCGTCGATCAGCGCCTTCAGCGCCTCTTCCTCGATATTGCCCGGCGCGCGCAGCAACTGCATGAACAGGATGCGTTGTTCCAGTTCGTAATTGGTGACCGCGCGGTCATTGACGATGATCCGGGGGGCAAAGGGATTGTCCTGCGCCGTCGTGGCAACGGGGGCTGCCGACAGAAGCAGTGCGGCGGTCAGGGCGGTCAGAAGGCGTCTGGTCACAGGCATTCTCGTCATCAATTCCTTCGGCTTCGGCCTTTGCAAGGCGGTCGCTCCGGTCATCGGCGGCAGGCGCGGGCCGTTCCCGGCACCCCGCCCCCGATCCCCAGCAGGTCGATCCCGAGGCCGAAATCCGTGGTCGGTTTCACACTAGTCGAGGATGTGAAGCGACGCGAGAGGGAAAGATCGACCTTCAGGCATTCGTTCTTGAACTCGAGCCCCAGCCCGGCGCTGGTGGCGCGATCGGCGATGAAGTCATACCGCCCGGCGACGCGCCCCGACCAGTTGTCGGTGAAGCGCCAGCTTCCGTCCACCGTCAATTCCGAGGTGCCGGTGGGACGGTTTTCCAGCGGGTCGGCCAGCCTCCACAGGTAGGAGGACGACAGGCCATAGCGGTCGCGGATCATGTCCATCCGCAATTCCGCCTTCGTCATGTCCAGCCCGTCGTCAAAGACCAGACGGTTGGTCATCCGCAGGCCATCGGCCATATCGACATGCATCGAGGCCAGCCAGTCGGACCGTTTCCCGTCAAGGCCCGAGGCGGGGCCGAACTGCCCCGGATTGTCGGTCCGGAACGACCGGGCCAGATGCACCCCCATCGACCAGCCCGCCGGGGCAAGGCGCGTCCAGCCGAGGCCAAGGTTGAGCCGGCCGCCCCGTTCGCGCGCGTCATTCCCGGAAAAGCGGTTCAGGGACAGCAGGTTGCCTTCGTCGAACTCGACAAGCGTGCTGTCCTCGTTGGGGATCGCAGGGGCCGATTGCGAGGCATAGACAAGCTGTGCGATCGGTTCGATCACATGCGACACTCCGCGTGCGTCGGCGGCCACCCAGGGCCAGCGCAGTTCCACCGCCATCGCCCCGTCCAGCCGGTCGATCGACCCGGCAAAGGCCGCGTCCTGCCGGATGTCGTAGAAATCGGCGGTGCCTTCGCCCATGACCGATCCGATGATCCCGCCGGGCAGGATCCAGTTCCGCCGCCAGTCAAGCCGGATCGAGGCGCGCGAGGTGTCGCGGCCGTCCGCGATCCCGTCGGCGTCGCGGTCCAGCGGGTCGGCGGATGTGCGGGCGTGGCTGTGAAGCTGGAAGCGCAGCCCGCCTTCCCCCCCGAGCGGCCCGCCCGAAAAGCGGCGGTGAAAGGTGAAATCCCCGACGAGCGAGGGCAGGGTGGCGTTGGATTCGCCCGCCCGGATCGACCGGAACTGGATCACGCGGGCCGAGATATGTTCGTTCCGCCGGGTCCGGGCGATCTCGATCCGGCTGTCCAGGCGGTCCTTCTGGGAAATCCCGTAATCCAGCATGTAGGCCGGATCCGATACCGCCTCGGCCCGGAAGGTCAGGATATAGTCGCGCGGCATCTCGAACAGGCCGGTGGCCAACGCATAGCCGCGCGTCTCGCCGGGGCGCAGGTCATCGCGCGAGACGCTGCCCGACAGTTCCACCGAGCCGCTGCGGAAGGCCTGGCGATAGCGCAGTTCGACCGTGCGACCGTTCTTGGTTGTCAGGTAAGGGGTGATCAGCAGGTCACGCTGGTCGTCGATCGCCCAGAAATAGGGGATCTTGAACCCCGTCCCCAGGCCCGAGGTCGTCCGCAGGCGCGGCATCAGGAACCCCGTCGCCCGGTTCAGCGTCGGATCGGGCATCCTGAGGCGGGGGATGTAGAACACCGGAAGCCCCGCGACCCGCAGCTGCGCATGGTCGAAATAAAGCTGCCGTTCCTCCTGGTCGTGGATCACACGGTCGGCGCGGATCTCCCACAGGGGCACCGGGTTTTCCGCGCAGACCTGGCAGGACGAGGCGACGGTGTTCGACAGTTGCGTATAGCGCCCCGAGACGCGGAACATCTCGGCCGCCGCGATCTGCAGCCTTTCGTTCAGCACCAACCGCGCCGAGGTCAGGATGCCTTCGGTCAGGTCGGCGGCCAGATCCGCCTGATCGGCCAGAACGAAACTGCCCGCACCGTCGCTCAGCAGGATCGGGCCGGTGATCCGGAGCCGGTCGGTGGTGCGGTCATAGATGATGGCCTGTGCCTTCAGCCGGCGGCCTTGATAAAGAACCTCGACCCCGCCTTCCGCGGTCAACAGGCTGTTCCCAGTGACCGAGACGCGGTCGGCCACCAGCGTGGCCACATCCTGCGCGCGGGCGGTCATGGCCAGCGCGAAGGTCAGCGCCAGCGCGGCGATCAGCGGGATGAACACGCGCCGCATCACCCGTCCTCCAGATGCAGCAGTAGGCCCGTGGCCAGCATCGCGGCGGCAAGCGGCGGCACCCACGCCGCCATCAGGATTGGGATCTGCCCGTTCTCGCCCAGGACTTGCGCGAAATTCCTCAGGAAAAAGATGGAAAAGCCGCCAAGCAGGGCGAACAGGACCATCGTGCCGGTCCTGCCAAATCGCGCATGCCGCATGGTGAACCCTGCCGCGACCAGCACCATCGCCGCCAGCAGCAACGGCTGGGCCAGTTCCATCTGCAACCAGACCTGATGGCTGCGGGCCGAAAAGCCCGCGCGTTCCAGACCCGCGATATAGTCGGGCAGGTCCCAGACCGGGATCGCGCTTGGCGTGCCGAAACTGTCGCGGATCGCGTCCCGCGTCAGGTCCGAGGGGATGACCGCCGCAGCCTCGGACCGGGCGGCGGTTTCGGGATTGGCGGCGGTCAGGTCCCAGATCTTGGCATCGTCCAGTTCCCAGTAACCCTGATCCAGTCGGGCGCTTGCCGCCTCGATCCGCCGCTGCGGAACGCCTGCGCCGTCGAAGGTGAGGAAGGTCGCGCCGAAAAGTTCGGTCCCGTCCCCGCTGGCGCGGCGCGAGTGGATCACGGTCTGCCCCTCGGGGCTGCCCTGCCGCAGCCAGAGCCCGGCATCGCTGATCGACAGGGCGCTGTCGCGGCCCTGCGCAAGCCGTGCCCAAAGCGCGTCATATTCCTTGCTGGTGGCCGCGACGAGCGGGTTCAGGACCGCCACCGCCAGGGAGCCGAGCGCCAGTGCGACGATCACAGGGGTCACCAGAAAGCGCAGACCCGACCGGCCTGCCGCCCGCACCACGACCAGTTCGGAACTGCGCGCAAGGCCAAGAAACAGCGCGATCGCCGAAAGGATCATGATCAGCGGCAGGATGCGGTACAGGCTTTCGGGGACGCTCAGCGCGGCAAGATGCGCGGCCTGCCCCATGCCGATGCCCTTGTCGGAAAAGCGGCGAAGCTGTTCGATGATGTCGATCAGAAACAGGATGCCGAAGAACACCATGAACACGGTGCCGAAAGTGCGCAGGAAGCGCCGCGCGATATAAAGGCTCAGCGTCATGCGGCCCCCGCTTCGACCGGGCGCGCCACCCGGCGCGGACGCTGCGACCAGGCAAGCAGGATCACCGAGATGGCCAGCCCCGCAATCGGTGCCGCATAGGCCAGGGGCCAGGCTCTGTCGTCGCGCAACCCGACCGAGGCAGCGGTCGTGTTGATCGTCTGCACCACGATCAGCAGGATCACCGCGATCCCCAGTTGCCGCCACAGGCCGAAGCGGCTGAAGGTGCCCAGCATCAGCGCCGAAAAGCCGATCATCGCCGCCGCCGTCGCCAGGAACGGTTGGGCGATGCGGCCGTGGCCTTCGTAAAGGAAGGCGGCGCGGGTCTCGCCGGTTTCCTCGATCAGGGCGGGTGCGGCCGACAGCAGTTCGGGCGTCGACATCTCGTCCAGCGTCCGGCCCGGCACGTCACGGAAGCCGATCATCGCGCCGATATCATAGGTGAAATCGGCAAACCGTGTCAGCGACAGGCTGCCTTGGGCGGTCAAGCCCTGCATCATCCCGTCGATCATGATCAGCTTCGGCCCCGCCTCGCCCCGCACCAGAAGGGCGCGCGTCGCCGTGTAGACCGACCGGCGCGCGTCGTTGCGTTCGTCCGACAGGAACACGTCGCGCAATTCGCCGTTCGGCGTGATCTCGCGGATATAGAGCGTGACACCCTTCGCCGGGTGCATGAACTGCCCGTCGTTCAGGAACCGCGCCGTGACGTTCTGCGATATCTCGGCGCTGCGCAGCGCCAGTGTGGACCGGCTTGCAGGCACCAGGACATGCGCGAGGATGGCCGCCATCAGCGCCACAACCAGCCCGAAGTAAAGCACCGGCCGCGCCAGCCGGAAAGAGGAGAAACCGGTGGCCTGCATCACCACAAGCTCGCTTTCCTGCATCAGGCGGTTGGTGATGTAGACGGCCGCCGCAAAGGCCGCGATCGGCAGCACCAGGCGGATCACGTTGGGTAGGGTCAGCAGCGAGAATTCAAGGAAAACCAGTGCCGACTGCCCGTCGCCGATCAGCTGATCGAACAGGCCGACCGCCCGGTTCACCCAATAGACGGCCACCAGGACGAGGGAAAAGAACCCGAACAGCGCGAGAAGTTGCGACAGCAGATATCTGTCGAATCTCGACACGGAACCCTTCCCCCGAAAGCGCAGCAGAACTTGCGGCAAACTAGACCAATTCGGAGGCGGGGAAAACTCATATCTGGTAAAGGCGGCGGGCAGCCGCTACCGTCCCTTGTGGAATCCCCGGCCCCTCGGGCGGGGCCTGTGGCAATGGCCGCAACGCAATGACCGCAACACAGACGTGGAGAGGCAGATGACGCATCCGGTGGCGATCCGTTTCAGCGAAACCGATCTTGAGGGGCTGGCGAAGGCCGAGGGCCGCATCGTCGTCCTGCTGGGCGAGGGCGGCGCGATGGGGCCTGCGGCCCGGCGGCTCGACCGGCTGATGAAAGGGGCGCTGGCGCGTTTTGCGGCCTCGCCCGCCTTTGCCGCGATGAAGCCCGCGGATGCGGTCGATCTGGCCTGGCCTGCGGGCCTTGCCGCCGAGGCGGTGCAGGTCGTCCGGCTGGACCGCAAGTCCGATGCGCTGGTCGCGCGGAAGGCCGGGGGCGCGATCGGGCGCGCGCTGTCGAAGGCGGCAACGCTGGTGCTGGCCGAGAACCACCCGCGCGCGGCCGAGATTTCCTTCGGTCTGGCGCTGCGGTCCTATGAATTCACGCCGCACAAGACGGGCGAACAGAAACCGGCGGGGCCCGTTACCATGATGGTGGCGAAACCCGAATCCGTCGCGGCCGAGGCCAAGCCGATGGCGGCGCTTGCCGAAGGGGTCTTTTTCACCCGCGATCTGGTGAACGAACCGGCCAATGTTCTGACTACCTACGATTTTGCCGCGCGGCTGGCCGCGATGCACGAACTGGGGCTCGAGGTCGAGATCCTGGAAGAGGAAGAGCTGACCAAACTCGGCATGGGGGCGCTTCTGGGTGTGGGGCAGGGGTCGGAAAGCCCCTCGAAGGTCGTCGTGATGCAGTGGAAAGGCGGCAAGAAGGGCGAGGCGCCGCTGGCGATTGTCGGCAAGGGCGTGGTGTTCGACACCGGCGGCATCTCGATCAAGCCGGCGGCGGGCATGGAAGAGATGACGATGGACATGGGTGGCGCGGGCGTTGTCGCGGGTGTGATGCGTACGCTGGCCCTGCGCAAGGCCAGGGCCAATGTCGTGGGGCTGGTCGGCCTTGTGGAAAACATGCCCGACGGACGCGCGCAGCGCCCCGGCGATGTGGTGAAATCCATGAAGGGCGACACGATCGAGGTGATCAACACCGATGCCGAGGGGCGGCTCGTCCTGGCCGATGTGCTGTGGTACGCGCAGGAACGGTTCAGGCCGCGCGGCATGATCAACCTTGCGACGCTGACCGGGGCCATCATCATCGCGCTCGGGCACGAGAATACCGGCGTCTTTTCCAACAATGACGCCTTCTGCGACGATTTCCTGAAGGCCGCGAAGGCCGAGGGCGAGGGCGCCTGGCGGATGCCGATGGGCGATGCCTATGACGCCAAGCTGAAGTCGCGCATCGCCGACATGATGAACGTGGGCGGGCGCGATGGCGGCGCGATCACCGCGGCGCAATTCCTGCAGCGGTTCGTCAAGCCCGACGTGCCCTGGTGCCACCTGGACATCGCGGGCACGGCGCTTCTGAAATCCGACACCGCCCTTGCACCCAAGGGGGCGACGGGCTGGGGTGTCATGGCGCTGAACCGGCTGATCCGCGACCGGTACGAAGGCTGACCGGCGGGGGCTGATCCTTGGGCACGGTCCTGTTCTATCACCTGACCCGGTCGGGCGCGGCCGAGACGGCGGCGATGCTGCTGCCGCGCGCGCTGGCGCAGGGGTGGCGGGTGATGGTGCGGGGGACGGACCGCGGGCGGCTGGAATGGCTGGACGAAAAGCTCTGGCTGGGGCGGGACGAGGATTTCCTGCCCCACGGGCTGGAAGGCGGGCCGCAGGATGCCGACCAGCCGATCCTTCTGGGCCTCGGCGCGCCGGTGAACGGGGCGCGGGCGCTGATGCTGGCCGATGGCGCGCGCTGCACGGCGGAGGAGGCGCGCGCGATGGAACGGGTCTGGATCCTGTTCGACGGGACCGATGCGGCTGCGTTGGAGGCCGCCCGCGCCCAGTGGCGCGAGGTCACCGGCTGGGGCGTGGCCGCACAATACTGGTCCGAAGAGGGCGGGCGTTGGGAAAAGAAGGCCGAAAAGGCCGCCGAGGCGGGCTGACGCGGGGGGGTGGGCCACCTTTTAGGTAATGACCGCACAAACGTTCTGGTTGAATTTTTTGCGGCGTTTCATCCACAGTTGCATGGTGATTTGCCCGCCAAGGGCGGCACGCCCGAACCGTAAGAGGTAAGATGAATAGCCTGGTTCGTGCCACATGGGCGCTGCTTGCATGGTTGATTGTGCTGATGCTTGTGTTTCTGGCCTATTATGCCCTGCCGTTTCGAAGCGAAACCTACGCATGGAACCGGCGTATCGTGGCAGAGGTGTTGACGCCGCAGGGGCCGGTCACATCGACCGTGGTTCAAGGAACGCGGGTCAAATACTATCCCAACGGGCTGTTCGCCACGGGCACGGAAAGCGAATGGACCCTTACGGGCGAGGCGCTGCTCGTCGATCTGGGCGAGGCACTGGGCCCGCGCCGATATCTTTTCGGGCTCTATGCAGGGACAGCTTATGCAGCGCCGGATCCCGGCGAAAAAGGGCTGACAAAGCGGGAGCGATTTCAGCGCAATGCCGCGCTGGCCGACGGCGAACCGCTTGAGATACGTCTGGCGCTTTGGGTGGGATTTGCGGATGTGAACGACCCTGACAGCGTGTTTCATGTGGACGCCGCGAACCTTGCTGCAAGCTATGGCGAAGGGTATCGCATGATCCGGCAGACCCGGCAGATCACGGCGGACCCCGTGACCTCTGGGCAGATACGCGCGGCACTGCCCTGGCTCAGGTCACTTGAGCACGAGTTGAAGCTGGAACTGCCGGATGGTCTTATTCGGACCCTTCAAAAATCCATGTTCGACACAGAGATTTCGAAATAAGGGAATGAAAGGATCGTTTTTGTCGATCCTTTCCAGGGACATACCCTTATTCGACGATGGGCAAGAGACGCCAAGGCGCCTCCGGGCCGCCTAGAGGATGATGTCTGACGCGTAGAGGCGCGTGACATCCTCGACCACGATCACGAAATCGGGGCGACGGTCGCCGTTCACGTCGCCCATCAGCTTTTCGTTGTCAAAGCGCAACTGCCCGGCCCGTCCGGTGAACCCGTTCCCGCCGATGTAGTTGAAATCCTGATTTCCGCCGCGCAACACATTGGCGTCGATCCGGGCCAGGACGATCAGGTCGCCCTCCAGGCGGTCGAAATCGTTGATGGTTTCGGTGTTGCGGGTCTGCACCGGCGCGTCGCGGACCGAGTTGAAGACAAATCTGTCCGCCCCGCCATCCCCTTGCAGAAAATCCGCGCCCCGTCCGCCTACCAGCACATCGCGCCCGCCCGAGGAAACGCCCACATCGCCGAACAGATAGTCGCGCCCGTTGCCGCCGAACAGCCGGTCATTGCCCGCGTTGCCGCCAAGGTTGTCCCTGCCGCCATTACCGCGCAGCACGTCATTGCCGTAAAAGCCCGACAAAAGATCGGCGCCGCGTCCGCCCAGCAACACATCGCTCCCATAGCCGCCCAGGAGCCTGTCATTGCCAAAATTGCCCAACAGCGTGTCGTTGCCGTCCATGCCCCACAGCGTATCGGCGCCGCCCCGGCCGACGATCCGTTCCGAGGCATAGGTGCCGTCGATCTCTTCGCTGGCGCTCGTGCCATAGATCGGCGCGCCCGGGGTGCTGCCACCGCCGCCGGTGCCGCCACCCCCACCGGTTCCGCCGCCCCCCGCACCCACGGTGAACAGTTCGGCAAACGAAGAATAATCCTGCGTGTAGAAGGTGCCGTATTGGTACTCGGCCACCGTCACCGTCAGATAATAGCGCCCGTCCGGGATATCGACCTCGCCGCCGAAGCGGATGTTGTAGTAATAGCTGTTTTCGTTAAGCGTGCCGTTGGTCGGGGTATAGTCCAACACCCGGTAGCCGGTGATCGTGCCGCCGCTGTATGGCGATGTCGTGGCCCAGAGTGTGAAACGAACCGTGCCCGAGGTCGTGTCGTAATAGGGATTGTTGTCGTCATAGTCGACGCGATCAATCTCGACTGTGGCATAACCGCCGGAAACCTGCACGCGGACGGTGCCGCTAATGTCAAAACCCATGGCCAAATCTCCCTGCCGGACCGGGGCCACCCGTTCCCAACTGGCAGCCGGAAAAGGTGACAATGGAAGTCACGTTAACAAAAAGGTCCATGAAATTAAAGGCCGGGGCGGGAATTACAGGCTCAGGTTGTATTTCGCCGCTGCCAATTTCGGGATGGGGGTGCGCGTCTTCAGCGCGTCAGGATCATCCGGTCGCCCGCGATCTCGATCCGGAATCGGCCCAGATAATCCATCCCCAGAAGCGATCCATCCATCTGTCCGTCGGTGACATAGGCGCGCAGGCTCGGATCATGGAACGGGGGCAGGGCGACGTCGCTCAGGGTGACGGCGGCGGTGCGCACGGTGCCGTTCGCGGTTTCGGCAAGCCCCATGTAGGGCAGGGTTTCCGGGTCGATCCCCAGCCGCCGCGCATCCGCCTGCGACAGCACCACGTTCGTCGCCCCCGTGTCGACGAGGAAGGGGATCTCGGTCCCGTCGATCGTCAGCGTCAGGTGATAATGCCCGTCGGACCCGCGCGGCACCTCGATCGAGCCGTCCTGCCGAACCTGCTGCATCGGCATGACCGTCCGGCTGATGTCGGACCACAGGCCATAGCCCGCCAGGACACCAAGGAAGATCAGCCCCCAGGCCATGGCCGACCGCAGGGCAAAGCCGATCCGGCCCCGGTATTCCACCATGACCCAGCCCCCCACCGCGACCAGCAGGATCAGAAGATAGGCCAGGCGGCCGATGTCGAATTCGTCCATTGGGCGTCCTTGGGTTGGGCTTGGTTCGGGGAAAACCATCCCCCGCCATCCGGATATGGGGGCCGGGGGCGGTTCAGATCAAGCCGGTGCCGCGCACGCCGTCGATCACGAACTGCACCGACAGCGCGGCCAGCAGCATCCCCAGAAGCCGGGTGATGACCAGCGTCCCGGTGCGCCCCAAGGCGCGTTCCAGCGGCGGCGCGGCGAGGAAGAACAGGTAGGTGACCCCCAGCATCGCGAAGAGAAGCCCCAGAACCGCCGCCATGCCCTGCCAGTCGCCGCCCGATTCCCCCATCAGCAGGATCATCGTGGCGATGGCCCCCGGCCCGGCGATCAGCGGTGTCGCCAGCGGAAAGACCGACGGGTCGTGATGCGGGTCGGGCTGCTGGCCCTCGCGCCTTTGGGTGCGGCGTTCGAACAGCATGTCGAGGGCGGTCAGGAACAGAAGGATGCCGCCGGCGATGCGGAAGGCGGGCATGGAGATGCCGACGAAACCCAGGATGGATTCCCCCGCCAGACCGAAAAGCGTGAGGATGCCCCCCGCGATCAGCGTCGCCCGAAGCGCGAGCTTGCGCCGGTGGGCCGCGTCCATCCCTTGCGTCAGCGCGATGAACAACGGCACCAGCCCCGGCGGGTCGATCACCACGAAGAGCGTGGCGAAAGCGGTGATCAGAAAGGCGCTGTCCATCCCCCGAGGAATAGGGGGCCAGCCACGGCGCGGCAAGCGGAAACGGCAGGGACCGCCTTGGGGGGCATCGAGCCCCCACGCGGCGGCGGGGCCGCGGGAAGAGGGTCGGGCGGCGCGCGGGTCGGGAAGGGGGAATGGGTATTTGGATCAGGTTGAAGCCGGTGGCGGTTGCACTGCGCCAAGTGCCAGATCCCCGCCCCCTGGTTCTTTGGGTCTGGCCCTCCTTGAGCCGCCGGACGACAGGGGCGGTTTGGGGGCGGGTGGCGGAATCCGGTCAGCCGCCCGCTGCCTCCAGCCTTTCCTGCGCGTCCATCCACAGCGCCTCGGCCCGGTGTTCGGCTTCTTCGAGTTCGGCGAACTTGCGGTTCCAGCCTTCCAGCTCGCCGATGCGGGCGTCTTCGTAAAGCCCGGGATCGGCGAGTTTTTCCGACAGTTTCGTGCGCATCTCGGCCAGTCGGGCCAGGCGGTCCTCGCATTTGCGAACATCGGCGCGCAGGGCGAGAATCTCGTCCCGGCTGGCGCGGCGGGGCGTGTCGGCGCCCTTTGCGGCGGGTTTCAGCGAGGCCTTGCCCGCATCGTCGCCCGCCAGCAGTTCGTCGCGATAGGCCTCAAGGTCGCGCGTGTAGGGCGTGACCGCGCCGCCCTTCACCAGCCAGAGCCGGTCGGCCACAAGCCCCAGAAGATGCATGTCGTGGCTGACAAGGATCACCGCGCCGGCATATTCTGTCAGCGCCTCGACCAGCGCCTCGCGGCTTTCGATGTCGAGGTGGTTCGTCGGTTCGTCGAGGATCAGGAGGTGGGGCGCGTCGATCGTGGCCAGAAGCAGGCTGAGGCGCGCCTTCTGCCCGCCCGACAGCCGCGCGACGGCGGTATCGGCCTGATCGGCGGTCAGGCCGAAACCCGCAAGCCGCGCGCGCAGTTTCGACTGGTGTTCCTCGGGGCGCAGGCGCTGGACATGCTGGAGGGGCGTTTCGTCGATATGAAGCTCGTCGACCTGATGCTGCGCGAAATAGCCGATGCGCAGCTTCGAATGGCGGGTGATCCGCCCCGTGCCGTCCAGCTTGCCTGCCAGAAGCTTGGACAGGGTCGATTTGCCCTCGCCGTTGCGGCCCAGAAGCGCGATGCGGTCGTCCTGGTCGATCCTGAGGTTCAGGCCGCGCAGCACCGGCGGGCCGCCGTAACCGACGCTCACGCCTTCCAGGTTGATGATCGGGGGCGACAGTTCCTCGGGCGCGGGGAAGGTAAAGACCATCTTCCGCGCCTCTTCTGGCGCGGTGATCGGCGTCATCCTTTCCAGCATCTTGACGCGGGATTGCGCCTGCACGGCCTTCGAGGCCTTGGCCTTGAACCGGTCCACGAAGGATTGCAGATGCGCGCGCCGCGCCTCCTGCTTTTTCGCCTCGGCGGCCTGCACCGCGCGCCGTTCGGCCATCTGGCGGGCGAACTGGTCATATCCGCCTTGCCAGTAGGTCAGCTTGCGCGCGTCCAGATGCAGGATGCCCTGCACGGCGCGGTTCAGAAGGCCCCGGTCGTGGCTGATGATGATGACGGTATGCGGGTAGCGCGCCAGGTAGCTTTCCAGCCACAGCGCGCCTTCCAGGTCGAGATAGTTCGTGGGTTCGTCCAGAAGCAGGTAGTCGGGTTGCGCGAACAGCACGCCGGCCAGCGCGACCCGCATCTGCCAGCCGCCCGAGAAATCCGAACAGGGCCGCGCCTGCGCCGCACTGTCGAAGCCGAGGCCCTTGAGGATCGCACTGGCGCGGCCTTCGGCCGACCAGGCGTCGATGTCGGTCAGCCGGGCCTGGATTTCGGCGATCCGGTGCGGATCGGTGGCGGTGTCGGCCTCGGCCAGAAGGGCCGCGCGTTCGGTGTCGGCGGCCAGTACCGTATCCAGAAGCGATGTCGCGGAGGATGGAACCTCTTGCGCCACGCCGCCCACGCGGGCACGTGCGGGCAGGCTGATCTCGCCCCCTTCCAGCGCGAGTTCGCCCCGGATCAGGCGAAAGAGCGTGGTTTTGCCGGTGCCGTTGCGGCCCACAAGCCCAACCTTGTGGCCGGTGGGAATGGTGGCGGATGCCCCCTCGAACAGGGGGCGCCCTTCGACCGAATAGGTGATGTCGGATATGCGCAGCATGGGCGCGATGGGTGACGCAGAGGCCCGTGCTTGTCAATCCGCCCGGAATGGCCCGCCCGGAATGGCCCGCCCGGAATGGCCCGCCCGGAATGGCCTGCGGGTCAGTCGAGAAGGCCCGCCATAAGGTCCACGCTCCACGACCGGAAGCCCACCATCGGCTGGTCGCCCTCTTCGGAGAAGGCAAAGACGTTGATCTGTTCGGCATGGACGGACATCCGGCAGAAGGTGCGCTCCTGCGCCAGATCGGCCGGGCAAAGCGCCATGTCCACATGGGGCACCGATGCCTCGAACATCTCATAGGACAGGGGCAGGGGGGTGGGATCGGCGTAGGCCGGCGCAGCCAGCGAGGCGATCAGGGCAAGGGCAGCAGTGGGGCGGATCATCGGGGTCTCCATTGGTTGATGAGAAAGGCATACTAAAACAGTCAGAAAATGGATATGGTGCGGATTGTCGCGGGGAGGAGACGGCGGGGGCGGGGGCGGATGTTCACCGGCCTTCGGGTAATGTGCGGCCACGTTGCCGGGGCTTTTCATCCTGTCATGCCCATGTTAGCAGGCGCGCATATTCCGGGCCGCGGGTTTTCCCCCGCAGCCAGGCACCCACAGACCCGAACAGACAACCGAAAGGCCAAGACAATGGCGACCGAACGCACCCTGTCCATCATCAAGCCCGATGCCACCAAGCGCAACCTGACCGGCAAGATCGTTGCCAAGTTCGAAGAGGCCGGCCTGCGCGTCGTCGCCTCGAAGCGCATCCACCTGTCGCCCGCCCAGGCCGGCCAGTTCTATGCCGAGCACAAGGAACGCCCCTTCTATGGCGAACTCTGCGCGTTCATGGCGTCCGAACCGGTCGTCGTGCAGGTTCTGGAAGGTGAAAGCGCCATCGCGAAGAACCGCGAAGTGATGGGTGCGACCGACCCGGCGCAGGCCGCCGACGGCACCATCCGCAAGGAATTCGCACTGTCGAAGGGCGAAAACTCCGTCCACGGGTCCGACAGCCCGGAATCGGCCGCGCGCGAGATCGCGTTCTTCTTCTCGGGTCTTGAACTGGTTGGCTGAAAGCCTGCCTGATAGGCACGAAAGGGAAAGGCCGCCCCGTCGGGGCGGCCTTTTCCGTTTGCCTCCAGGGCAAGGTGGATACCTCTTCCCTATGATCGTCGCGGGATGACGCCGAGCGCGTCAAGCTCTGCGTCCAGCCGCGAGGCGGGGCCGGGCGCGGCCTCGGCCTTCAACGCGTCGAAACGGGCGCGCAGCGCCTTTTTCTCGTCCCCCTGGCAATCGTTCCAGGGGCGGCCCTGAAGGCCCATGACCAGAACGTAATAGCCGATGAAATGCGGCTGCGTTCCCGCGCGCATCAGGGCAAGGTAGGCCGCATCGGCCCCCATGGCCCGCACCTCTTCGGCCGAATGGATCCCGGCGCGCGCAAACGCGGCCTCGGTCGCGGGGCCGAGATTGCGGATCGAGGATATGGGCGTGGACATGGACACCGCACGAAACCTGGTCGGGGCAAAGACTAGCTGCCTTGCCCTGCCCGGATCAAGCGTGCCCGGTTACGGGAAAAGGTGTCAGATCGACGCCCAGTCCCGGATGATGGGCTGACCCTGCTGCTGCGAGGGGCCGGACGACTGGCCCTGCTGTTGCGAAGGGGTTTGCGCGCCACCCTGCTGCTGGGTGCCTTGCTGGGTCTGGTTGGCCTTGGCCATGTTACTGCTCCGCCTCTGGCGATACTGGTTTTGATCCTTGCACCCCGCCAACCTGATCGCACCGTGTGGCGCAGTCACGACCGAAGGACCGCAAAAATGTGGCGGCGATCTATGTCGCCGCCGCCAATTTTACAAGGCATTTCGCAGGCCTGTCACATCACGATTGAACACGTGTCATTTCACGATTGTTTCAGGCCCCATCATCAGGGTCGGTAGCCAGGTCGACAGCCAGGGCACATAGGTCACGATCACCAGGAACACGAGCAGCACCATCAGGAACGGAAGCGCCGCCCGCACCACCGCCATGATCGACATGTTGGCGATGCCCGAGGTCACGAACAGGTTCAGCCCCACCGGCGGCGTGATCATGCCGATCTCCATGTTGACGACCATGATGATGCCCAGGTGGATCGGGTCGATGCCCAGTTCCATCGCGATCGGAAAGACGATCGGCGCGACGATCACGATCAGCCCCGACGGTTCCATGAACTGGCCGCCGATCAGCAGGATCAGGTTGACCGTGATAAGGAACATGACCGGCCCGAAGCCCGCCGACAGCATCGCGTTGGCGATCTGCTGGGGAACCTGTTCCTCGGTCAGGACGTGCTTCAGGATCAGCGC
Organism: Aliigemmobacter aestuarii; assembly: GCF_004799285.1. Lineage (GTDB taxonomy): Bacteria > Pseudomonadota > Alphaproteobacteria > Rhodobacterales > Rhodobacteraceae > Aliigemmobacter > Aliigemmobacter aestuarii. Next base: position 281,098 of record NZ_SSND01000003.1, read on the forward strand.
GTTGGCGATGATGAACATCAGCGTGATCGTCAGCTTGCCCGCCTCGAACAGCGTTTGCTTGGTGTCGGGGTGGAAGAAGGCCGTGACCACCGCCACGGGCTTGCGCCAGAGCGGGATCGGCGCCGCGCCGTCCTTGCCCGCAAGCGGCCCCATGTCGCGATAGACGAAGACCGCGATCAGGAAGGCATAGACCGAGGCGACGGCGGCGGCCTCGGTGGGCGTGAAGATGGCCCCGGTGACGCCGGGGATGCCATAGATCCCCACCATGATGATGACGATCAGCATCAGGCCCCAGAAGGCACCCGCAAAGCTTTCGAGGATCTCGCCCCAGCCGGCCCAATCGCCCTTGGGCAGCTTGCGGACGATGGCGATCACCAGGATCGTGGCCATCAGCATCAGACCCGCCAGCAATCCCGGCAAGACGCCGGCAAGGAACATCCGCCCCACCGACACGTCGGTCGCGCTGGCATAGACCACCATCACGATCGAGGGCGGGATCAGGATGCCAAGCGTGCCCGCGTTGCAGATCACGCCGGCGGCGAAATCCTTGGTGTATCCCACCTGCCGCATCGCCGCGATGACGATGGAGCCGATCGCGACCACGGTCGCGGGCGACGACCCGGAAAGGGCCGCGAACATCATGCAGGCCAGCACCCCGGCGATGGCAAGGCCACCGGGCAGGTGCCCCACGCAGGCGATGGCGAACCGGATGATCCGCCGCGCCACGCCGCCCGTCGACATGAAGGTGGAGGCGAGGATGAAGAACGGGATCGCCAGCAGCGTGTAATGCCCTTCCATCGCCTGATAGAAGGTTTGCGCGATCGAGGCCAGCGAGGTGTCGGAGTAGATCAGCAGGAACAGGATCGACGACAGGCCAAGCGCGATGGCGATCGGCATCCCGATCAGCAGGAACGCCACGACCATCACGAAAAGGAAAACGACGTCCATGGCTTATTCCTCGTAATTCATGTGGCGGACATCGGCCACGGCGTCTTCGGCCTCGTGGCTGACGATCAGGCCAAGGCGCGTGCCGGTCCAGATGCCCACGGTGGCCTGGATCAGCCGGAACAGCAGAAGGCCCACCCCGAACGGCAGGATCGCGTAGGGAATGACGCGGGGCAGCTTGTCATAGGCCTCGCCTTGGTTGATCAGGGGCTCAAGCCAGCGGAACATATCCAGCATCGGAACCTGTTCGGTAACATAGAAGGCGCGGTCGCGCGTTGCCTGGAACCCGGTCGGGAACCAGCGCCCCGAGGTCTGTTCCAGTGCGGCGAAGGGCGCCCAGTAATCCCATGCGCCTTTCATCAGAAAGACCGCGTAAAGGATCGACAGCGCCGCCGCGACCAGCGCCAGAGCCCGCCGCGGAGCGGGCGGAAGGATGCCCGTGATCGCATCGACGCCCAGATGCGCGGTGACCTTCACCGCATAGGACACGCCGAAGATCACCAGCCAGGCAAAGAGGATCAGCGTGACCTCCAGCCCCCAGATCAGCGATGAGTTGAAGACGTAGCGCAAGACCACGTTCACGAAAGTGACGAGCGTCATCAGGCCCAGGAGCACCGCGATCGCGGTTTCCTCGAACGTGTGGACGATCTGCGCAAGCCGCGTCGGCGGCCGGTATTTCTGTCCGCTCATGAAGTTCCCCCCTCGGTGGCGGTGCCTCGGCACGGCCCCGGTTCGAAAAGGCGGCCCGAACCTTCCCCGGTCCGGGCCGCCGATCATGTCACCGCACGCAGCCGGTGCGGGATCAGTTGGCGGCGTTGAACGCCTGGGCCGCGTCGATGTTTTCCTGGCCGATGCCTTCGGCGAACTTCGCCCAGACCGGCTTCATCGCCTCCTGCCAGGCGGTCAGCTGTTCGGGGGTCAGTTCGCGGATCGTGCCGCCCGCGTCGAGGATCGCCTGCCGTGCCTCGGCCTCGACCTGCTCGACGGCCGCGTTCCGTTCGACGGTGACTTCCCTCAGGATGGTTTCAAGCTGCGTGCGCACATCGGCATCCAGCCCGTCCCAGAAGTCCACGCCCACCACCACAAGGTAATCCAGCACGCCGTGGTTGGTTTCGGTGATGCCGTCCTGGACCTCATAGTATTTCTGGCCGTAGCTGTTCGACCAGGTGTTCTCTTGCCCGTCGACGACACCGGTCTGAAGCGCGCCATAGACTTCGGCGAAGGCCATCGGCTGCGGGCTGGCGCCGAGCGCCTCCATCTGCGCCACCAGCACGTCCGAGGGCTGGACGCGGAACTTCAGGCCCTTGGCATCCTCGGGCATCAGGAGCGGCTTGTTGGCCGACATCTGCTTCAGCCCCGAGTGCCAGAATTCCAGCCCGCGCAGCCCGCGGCGTTCCATCGACGCCTTCATCGCCTGGCCGGTTTCCGAATTCTGGAACGCGTCGACCGCGCGCATGTTCTTGAACATGAAGGGCAGGTCGAAGATGTTGAACACCTTGGTGAAGGCCTCGAACTTCGACAGCGAGGGCGCGGCCATCTGCACATCGCCCTGCAGCATGGCCTCGAGCACCTGGTCATCATCGTAAAGCGTTGAGTTCGGGAAGACCTCGACACAGACCTTGCCGTTCATCTCGGCGTTGACGCGTTCGGCAAAGAGGCTGGCGGCGATGCCCTTCGGGTGCTTGTCGGCATTCGTCACATGGGCGAACTTGATGACGGTCTCGCCATCCTCACAGGCGGCGAAGGCGGCGCCGGTGGTGACGGTCAGGGCCAGCGCGGTGGCCGCGGCGGTCAGGAATTTCATTGGACTCCTCCCAGAGTAACCTGATGACATGCACGCCCGGTTTGCAGGCGGCTGATGGCAGGTTGCGCCACTTTTCAGGGCAGGCAACAGAAAGGTGAACGCTGCGGAAAGAACGGTGCAAGTCGAAGATTTTTCGACGAAAAATTTTCGCCCCCCGCCCCGGCGGCAGGGTTTTTCGGCGGGCATGTGTGGAATTCCGCACAGGGCGATTCCGCCGGTTGTGCGGAAAACCGCACAGTCAGCCCCGGTGGTCCTCGGGGCGAATCCCGTGGCGAGCCAGCTTGTCGTAGAAGGTCTTGCGCGGCAGTTTCAGCGCCAGCGCGGCCGCCGTCGCGTTTCCACCCGCCCGCCCGAGCGCCGTGACCAGAAGCGAGCGTTCGACCTGCGCCATCTGTTCGACCAGCCCGAGGCTGCCGGTCTCGTCGCCGTCGGGCAGCCCCATCGCGTGGCGCATCGCGGCGTTCATCAGCGACCGGGCATTGCCGGGCCAGTCCTGTGCCATCAGGCGCGCCACCAGTTCGGGCGACACCTCGGGTACCGGCAGCGCAGCTTGTTCGCAGGCCTGTTCAAGATAGCGGCGGAACAGTTCGGGGATGTCCTCGGGGCGTTCCCGAAGGGGCGGGATGCGGATGCGCATGGCGTCGAGCCGGTAGAACAGATCGGGATGGAAGCGCCCGGACTGCGCCTCGGCCTCCAGGTCGCGGTGGGTTCCGGCCAGGACGCGCGCCGCGCTTTGTGCCTCGAGCGTGTCGAGCAGGGCGAATTGCGCGGCGGGGGTCAGGTTCGCCACCTCGTCGATGAAGACAGATCCGCCCTCGGCCCGGGCGATGGTGCGGGCGATGGCCTCGGGCGAGGCGGCGGCGCCCGCAAGGCGCAGGAAGGGGCGCGAGGCCGCGGCCGAGATCAGGTGGATCACCTCGGCCACCTTCGGGATCCCGGTTCCGGGTTCGCCGGTGATCAGCACCTCGGCCCCGGCGCGGGCGACCGACCGGATGCGCGCGCGCAGCGTTTCGGCGGCGGCAGAGCGCCCGAAGATCATCCGCGCGGCAGCATCGCCCGCCTCGATCTGGCGCTTCAGCGCGCGGTTTTCCAGCACGAGCCGGCGGGTTCTTAGCGCCTTGTCCACGACGGTGGTCAGGTCGTCGGGATCGCAGGGCTTTTCCAGAAAGTCGAAGGCCCCGGCAGCCATCGCGCGCACGGCCATGGGGATGTCGCCCTCGCCGGTCAGAAGGATCACGGGCAGGTCGGGGTCGGTTTCCTGCGCGAGGGCGAGAAGGGCAAAACCGTCCTTGCCGGGCATCCGGATGTCGGTGATCACGACGCCGGGGAATTCTGTGCCGATGTGATCCTTCGCCTCGACATAGCTGCCCGCCAGCGTGGGCTGGAAACCCGAAAGTTCGAGCGTCTGGCCAAGGGCAAGGCGCACGTCGCGGTCATCGTCGACCAGCAGGACGCGGCGACAGACGGCGGGGCCAGAGGTGGGGCCGGGCATAAGGGTCGTCATGCGGCCTTCTCCGCCCTTGCCGCGCGCAGCTCGACCCGGAAGATCGCTCCGCCCTCGGGACGGTTTCCGCCCGACAGGCGGCCATCAAAGCTTTCCACGATCCGGAAGCTGATCGACAGGCCAAGGCCCATCCCTTCGGCCTGGCCCACCTCCTTGGTGGAATAGAACGGATCGAACACGCGGTCGGGTTCCTTCAGTCCCGGCCCGGTGTCGGCCACCGTGAGCGTGGTCCGGTCGCCCGACTCGGCCAGGCGCAGGATCAGCCGCCGGGGGGGCTCCTGTCCTTCCATTGCATCGAGCGCGTTCGATACCAGGTTCAGCACCACCTGTTGCAGCCGGACCTCGCCGCCATGCACGAAGGCAGGCCCACCGGGTGGCTGCCAGTCAAGCGTGACGCCCGCACGTTCGATCCGGGGTTCGGTCATTTCAAGGACCGCTTGCACCACGCCCACCAGATCGACGACCGAAAGCGGTTCGGATTCGGCCCGCGCGAAGGCCCGCAGGTTGCGGATGATCCGCCCCATCCTGTGCGCGAGGTCCGAGATCCGGCCAAGGTTTTCTGCCGCGGTTCCCGGCTTGTCCTGTTCCAGATATCGCTGTGCGTTCTCGGCATAGGACCGGATCGCCATCAGCGGCTGGTTGAGTTCGTGGCTGATCCCCGCCGACATCTGGCCAAGCGCCGAAAGCTTGCCCGCCTGGATCAGTTCCGACTGGGCGCGGCGCAGGGCGGCCTCGGCCTCTTCGCGTTCGGCCACCTCGGCCCGAAGCCGGTCCACGGCGGAAGACAGGTCGCGCGTCCGCGCCGCCACGCGGTCTTCAAGCTGGGTGCGCACGGCGGCCTCGAGTTTCAGCCGTTCGGCCAGCGCGCGGCGGCGGTGCAGAAGATAGGCCACGGCAAAAGCCGCCGCCGACAGCATCGCCCCCGTCGCCAGCGCCTGCAGGGCTGCGACGCGCAGGGCGGGGCCTGCATCCACGATGATCTCGGCGGTCAGGCCCGCCGTCGGCACGTCGCGCTCCAGATGCAGCCCCTTGCGCGGAAGGTAAGGGCCGCCGTCGATCGTCCACAGGTCGTGGCCCTGCGTCAGGCGGGCGCTGTAGGGCACAAAGGGATGCAGAAGGCCCGCCGGATAGACCGCGCGGGCCGATGCGGCAGGCGATGCCATCGGGCCTTCGGGCAGGCGCGTCGCAAAGACCAGTTCCGACCGGTTCGCGACAAGTACGATCCCGGCGGCATCGGTAAAGAACACGGTTTCCGGCGCCGCGCGCCAGTTCGATTCCACCCGGTCCACCGAAAAGCGCACCGTGACGGCCCCTCTGGCCGGACCTTCGGGCAGGAACATCGGCGCGGCGAAGACAAAGGCGCGCTGGCCCGTGTCCGGGTCAACCTCGTGCCGAAAGCCAAGCGCACCTTCCATCGCGCGGCGGAAATGGGCGGACCCCGCCGCGTTCAGCCCGATCGCCGCGGGCCTGCTGCTGGACAGTACCGTGCCGCTTTCATCGAGCAGAGCGATTTCCAGCGATCCGGTCCGGTCGGCCGCACCCTGAAGCACAGCCTGTGCCCCATCCGGCGCACCGAAACCGTAAAGCCGCGCCCTGAGCGTGGGGTGTTCTGTCAGAAGGACGGCCAGCTCGCGATAGCGCGCAAGCTGGGCGCCAAGCCGGTCGGAGGCCAGCGTAAGATCCGATTGCGCGCGGTCGCGCAGGCGTCCGAGCGCCTCGTCGCGCGCGACCCACCAGACCGCGCCGGTCAGCGCCAGGATGGCGCCGAGCGTCAGCGCAAGGGCAAGCGGACGGGACAGGCCGGGAAACGCCATCGGCGCCCTGCGGCGGCTCAGCCCGCGACCGAGGCGGGAAAGCCGATCGCGTCCAGCGCGGCGATCAGCTGGCTGGCCGGGGCGGGCCCGGTGACGGAAACCTTGCGCGCCTCGGCGTCGAAGCTGATCTGTTCGACCCCCGGCAAGGGTTTCAGGGCCGTCTCGATCGAGGCGCGGCAATGCCCGCAGCTCATGTCGGGTACGGATAGCGTGGTCATGGCGAACACTCCTTCTGGATCTTCCCCCCATTTCCCGCGAAATCCACCGGCGGGTCAATGGGCGGCGACCTTGAGGGCGGTCTGGCGTCACGTTGATGCGATCCGGTCAGGGCGGGGCTTGACCTTTGGCGCGCGGTCCTGTGGAACAGAGGGGGAAGGACATGTCGATGACTGCCAGCGCCCCCCCCGCCGCCGCCCTGAAATCCGCGCCGACCGGCCCCACGCAATCCGCGCGGCTGCATCTGGACGGGATGACCTGCGCCTCTTGCGTGGCGCGGGCCGAACGGGTGCTGGCGCGATTGCCCGGCGTGGCCGAGGCGCGGGTGAACCTGGCCAGCGAAACGGCCGAGGTGCGGTTCGATGCGCCGGCGAGCCTTGGGCAGATGGCCGAAGCGCTGGACGCGGCGGGCTATCCCGCAAGGAAGGCAGTGATCGACCTGTCGGTCGAGGGGATGACCTGTGCCGCCTGCACGGGCCGGGTCGAACGTGTCCTGAAGGCGCAGCCTGGCGTGATCGGCGCGGTGGCGAACCTTGCCACCCGGCGCGCGCAGGTCGAGGTTTTCGAGGGCGGCGCGGATGCCGCGGCGCTGGCAGGCGCCGTGACACGCGCGGGCTTTGCCGCAGCACCGCTTTCCGAGGCCGCGCCCGAGGCTGCGCGGGATGCCGAATACCGCCGTCTGGTGCGCGATACCTGGATCGCGGGCATCCTGACGCTGCCGGTCTTCATCACCGAGATGGGCGGTCATCTGGTGCCGGCCTTTCATCACTGGCTTTATGGTCTGGTAGGGCAGGGACCGATCTGGACGATGCAGTTCATCCTTGCCACGGCGGTCATGTTCGGCCCCGGGCTGCGGTTCTTCCGCAAGGGGCTGCCTGCCCTGATGCGCGGCGCGCCGGACATGAATTCGCTGGTCGCCGTCGGCACGCTGGCGGCCTGGAGCTATTCGGTCGTCGCGCTGTTTCTTCCGCGCCTGCTGCCCGAGGGCGCGCAGGCCGTCTATTTCGAGGCCGCCGCGGTCATCGTCGCACTGATCCTTCTGGGCCGGACGCTCGAGGCGCGGGCGCGCGGGCAGGCGGGGGCGGCGATTGCGCGGCTGGTCGGGTTGCAACCGCGCACCGCTCTGGTCGAGGGCGAGGCCGGCGCCGTCGAAACCCCGATCGAGGCGATCCGGGTGGGCGATCTGCTGCGGGTGCGACCGGGCGAACGCATCCCGCTGGATGGCGAGGTCGAGGCCGGGCAATCGGCGGTGGACGAATCCATGCTGACGGGCGAGGCGCTGCCGGTGGGAAAGGCCCCCGGCGATGCGGTGACGGGCGGGACGATCAACACCACCGGCGGCCTGCGCGTGCGGGTCACGAAGATCGGCAAGGATACGGTGCTGGCGCAGATCATTGCGATGGTCGAACAGGCGCAGGCCACGAAACTGCCGGTTCAGGCGATGGTCGACCGGGTCACGCTGTGGTTCGTGCCGGTCGTCATGGCGCTGGCGGTGCTGACGGTCGCGGTCTGGCTTCTTCTGGGTCCCGGTCTGGGGCCTGCGCTGGTTGCGGGCGTTTCGGTCCTGATCATCGCCTGCCCCTGCGCGATGGGGCTTGCAACGCCGGTGTCGATCATCGTGGGGACGGGTCGCGCGGCGGAACTGGGTGTCCTCTTCCGCCGGGGCGAGGCGTTGCAGCGGCTGTCGTCGATCCGCACGATGGCCTTTGACAAGACCGGAACGCTGACCGAAGGCCGCCCCGTCGTGGTCGAGATGCACCCCACGTCGGCCCATGCGTTGCGCCTTGTCGCGGCGGTCGAGGCCGGGTCGGAACACCCCCTGGCGCAGGCGATCCTGACGGCCGCGGCAGAACGCGGCATCGACCTGCCCGAGGCCGAGGGGTTCACCGCGGTTCCCGGTCACGGGGCCGAGGCCACGGTCGAGGGCCAACGCGTGGCCGTGGGGGCGGCGCGGATGTTCGCGCCGGGGGGCACCGGCGAATTCGATGCGCTGGCCGACCGGATGGCCGAACGCGGGGCGACGCCGGTTTTTTATGCCGTCGATGGCCGGGTGATGGGGGTGATCGGCATTGCCGACCGGCTGAAACCCACCGCTGCTGCCGCGGTCGCGGCACTGCGCGGGATGGGCCTTTCCCCCGCAATGATCACCGGCGACGCGGCGCGCGTGGCCGCCCATATCGGTGCCGAGGCCGGGATCGATGCGATCCGGGCCGAGGTGCTGCCCGCGGGCAAGGTCGATGCGGTGCGCGCGATGGGGCAGGGCGGCGATGGCGCGGGGGTGGCCTTCGTGGGCGACGGGATCAACGATGCCCCGGCGCTGGCCGCCGCCGAGGTGGGCGTGGCGATGGGAACCGGCACGGATGTGGCGCTGGAAACCGCCGAAGTCGTCCTGATGCGGGGCGATCCGATGGCCGCCGTGACCGCCGTCCGCGTCTCGCGCGCGATCATGCGAAACATCCGGCAGAACCTGTTCTGGGCCTTCGGCTATAACGCGGCGCTGATCCCGGTGGCGGCGGGGGTACTGGTGCCCTTCGGCGGGCCGCAACTTTCGCCCATGCTGGCGGCCGGGGCGATGGCGCTGTCGTCGGTCTTCGTGCTGACGAACGCGCTGAGGCTCCGGTTCATCCGCCCCGCCGGGGCCTGAGGCGGCCCTCTGGCCTTTCCCGGCAGGCCGTGGCAGGGTTCCCGCAAAAGCCGATGACAACGACAGGGACGTGACGATGGCCGATCCGATGCCGGTATTCGACGGGCACAATGACATTCTGCTGCGCCTTCTCCTGGCGCCCGACAACCGTCGGCGCATCTGGATCGAGGGCGAAGGGCAGGGGCACCTTGACCTGCCGCGCATGAGGGCGGGGGGCTTTGCCGGTGGGATGTTCGCGATCTATGTGCCCAGTCCCGCCGAAAGCGACCCGCCCGATTACGACGCGATGATGGACAGCCCGCCCTATGAAATCGCGCTGCCCGCCCCGGTGCCGCTGTCCACCGCGCAGCCTGTCGCGTTGACGATGGCGTCGCATCTGATGTGGATGGAACGATCCAGCGAAGGCGCCTTCCGGCTGTGCCGCAGCGTGGCCGAGATCGAGGCCGCGCGTGCCGCCGGGGCCATCGCGGGCGTGATGCACATGGAGGGGGCCGAGGCGATCGACGACCGGCTTGACGCGCTTCATGCCTTCCATGCGATGGGGTTGCGCAGCCTTGGCCCGGTCTGGTCGCGGCCGACGATCTTCGGCAATGGCGTGCCGTTCCGGTTTCCGGGCGATCCCGACACCGGGCCGGGCCTGACCGACGCGGGCAGGCGGCTGATCCGGGAATGCAACGCGTTGAAGATCATGGTCGATCTCAGCCACATGAACGAAGCCGGGTTCGACGACATCGCCGGGATTTCCGATGCGCCGCTGGTCGCAACCCATTCCAACGCCCATGCGGTGACGGCCTCGACCCGCAACCTGACCGACCGCCAGCTGGCGATGATCCGCGAAACGAAGGGCATGGTCGGGCTGAACTTCGCCACGGTCTTCCTGCGCGAGGACGGCAAGCGCAGCCCGAACATGGGCTGGGAACCGGTCCTGCGGCACATGGATCACCTGATCGCGAAACTGGGCGAAGATCACGTGGGCTTCGGGTCGGATTTCGACGGGGCCGCCGTGCCCGAAGGGATCACCGACGCGGCGGGTCTGCCCCGCCTGATCGACGCGCTGCGGGCGCATGGCTATGACGAGCCGCTCTTGCAGAAGCTGGCCTGGGGCAACTGGATGTCCGTGCTGCGCCGCACCTGGGGCGCGTGAGGGGCCGCTGGTGGCGCATAAGGCGGGCTGGCCCTGCAGGGCCGCCGTTCATGCGACCTTCAAAAGCCCTTCAAGTTCGCCGTTGCCCTGCACCATGTCGCGCAGGGTCATCCGGTCGAGCGTGGCATAGAAGGCGTCCAGCGCCTCTGACAGCGCGCATTTCAGGCGGCAGCAGCTGACCAGCGGGCAGCGGTTTTCGGTGCTGTCCATGCATTCGGTGAAGGGCAGGTTGGATTCGAACACCCGGAAGACCTCGCCCACGCGGATGTCGTCCATCGCCCGGCCAAGCTTCAGCCCACCCGCGCGGCCGCGCACCGTCTTGAGGAAGCCGCGCTGCGCCAAGTGGTGGATCACCTGTGCCAGATGGTTCTCGGATGCGTTGCAGGCCTCGGCCACCTCATGCTTGCGCACGACGCGACCGGGGTTGACGGCGCAGAACATCAGCGTGCGCATCGCCAGGTTGGTTCGGGTGGTCAATCGCATCTCGGGCTCTCCGTTTGATGCGAGTATTGTGCCGAAAAGGAACATCTGGCGAATTGACATAAGTCATTAAACCGGGGTCTGCGGCAAAAAGATGCGGTCGCGCCGCAGGATTTGCCCCACCAAGCGCCATCGTGCCCAATCGGCGCGCATTCGGGGCGAACGCCATCCAAAGCGCTTTGAATTTTCCAACCACCTGTTATGTGTGGCATTGAGTGGACGTGCAGAACGTGCGTGTTTGCGGTAACAATTTTTCCCGTTGCCTGACCGTAACGGCCAACCCGCGCCCCGCGGGCGGGCGGTCAGGCAGGGCGGGGTGCAACGGACCGGAAAAAGATCGTGACGGAATTCTCTCGTGAGGGCCTCAAGGCCGACATCCTGCGCCACCTGACCTATACCCTGGGCAAGGATCCGGAACACGCCAGCCGGTATGACTGGCGCGTGGCCCTGTCCTATGCGATCCGCGACCGGATCGTGGAACCGTGGTTCGCCTCGACCCGACGCACCTGGGCCGAGGGACGCAAGCGCGTCTATTACCTGTCGATGGAATTCCTGATCGGCCGGCTGCTTGAGGATGCGACCGTGAACCTTGGCCTGCGCGAGGCGGCGGTCGAGGTCATGGCCGGCTTCGGCCAGGATTTCCGAACCATCGTCGAGGATGAACCCGACGCGGCGCTTGGCAATGGCGGGCTGGGGCGGCTCGCCGCCTGCTTCATGGAGTCGATGGCAACCGTCGGCTGCCCCGCCTATGGCTATGGCATCCGCTATGAACACGGCCTGTTCCGCCAGCGGTTCGAGGGGGGCCGCCAGGTCGAAACGCCCGAGGACTGGCTGCGCCAGACCCACCCCTGGGAATTCGCCCGTCCCGAAAGCGCCTATACCATCGGTTTCAAGGGCCATGTCGAAACGCAAGGCGGGCGCGAGGTCTGGGTGCCGGGGGAAACCGTGCGCGCCTCGGCCCATGACACGCCGGTGGTGGGCTGGAAGGGGCGGTGGGCCAACACGCTCAGGCTGTGGGCGGCCGAACCGACGACGCTCTTCGATCTGGAGAGGTTCAACCGGGGCGACTACGCCGCCGCCGCCGAACCCGAGGCGCTGGCCCGCACGCTGAGCCGGGTGCTTTATCCCGACGATACCACCTATCAGGGCAAGGAACTGCGCCTGAAGCAGGAATTCTTCCTGACCTCTGCCGCGCTGCAGGACATACTGCGCCGGTTCAAGGCGGCGGGCCACGCGCTGACCGACCTGCCGCGCCATGTCGCGATCCAGATGAACGACACGCATCCGGCGCTGGCCGGGCCCGAGCTTGTGCGGATTCTGGTCGATGACGAGGGGATGATGTTCGATACGGCGCTGGACGTGGCCCGCGCCTGCCTGGGCTATACCAACCACACGTTGCTGCCCGAGGCGCTGGAAAGATGGGCCACCTTCACCTTTGGCAATGTCCTGCCGCGCCACATGCAGATCGTCGAACGGATCGACAGCTGGCACCGCCGCATCTATGGGCCTCCGCATTATGTGGGCATCGTCAAGCATCACGAGGTGCGGATGGGGGAACTGGCCTTCGTCATGGCGCACAAGGTCAACGGCGTCTCGGCGCTGCATTCCGATCTGGTGAAACGGAACCTCTTTCCGGAACTGAACGCGCTGCATCCGGGCCGCATCATCAACCAGACGAATGGCGTCACCCCGCGCCGCTGGCTGAAGATGTGCAACCCCGCGCTGTCGGGCCTGATCGGCCAGACCATCGGTGAGGGATGGGAGGATGACCTGGATCGCCTGCGCGGGCTTGAGGCGCATGTGGATGACGCAGGCTTCCGCGCGGCCTTCGGGGCGGCGAAACGCGCCAACAAGGCCGCCCTGTCGGACTGGATCGGCCGGAACGAGGGCGTTGCGGTCGATCCCGACGCGATGTTCGACGTGCAGGTCAAGCGCATCCACGAATACAAGCGCCAGCTGCTGAACATCCTGGAATGCATCGCCCATTGGCAGGCGATCCGCGCCAACCCGAATGGAAACTGGGTGCCGCGCGTGCGCATCTTTGGCGGCAAGGCGGCACCGGGTTATGCCGTGGCAAAGGAAATCATCAGGCTGATCAATGACGTGTCAGTGGTCGTTAACAGTGATCCTGAAGTTCGTGGGTTGCTGAAAATCGTCTATCCGCCGAATTACAACGTCTCGATGGCCGAACGGCTGATCCCGGCGGCGGATCTGTCGGAACAGATCTCGACCGCGGGGAAAGAGGCCTCGGGCACCGGCAACATGAAGTTCATGATGAACGGCGCGCCAACGATCGGCACGCTTGATGGCGCCAATGTCGAGATCCTCGAACAGGTCGGGGCCGAGAACTTCTTCCTGTTCGGCCTGACGGCGGAAGAGGTGATGAAGCGGCGCGAGAACCCCGACCATGCCCGCGACGCGATCCTTGCCTGCCAGCCGTTGCAGGACGTGCTGCAGATGATCGCCGAAGGCCGGTTCAGCCCGGACGAACCCGACCGCTATCACGGGCTTGTGCATCGCGTCTGGCATCACGACTATTTCCTGGTGGCGTCGGACTTCGCAGCCTATCACGCGGCGCAGGGGCAGGCGGCGGCGGCCTATGCCGACCGCGACCGCTGGCTGAGGATGGCGGCGATGAACACGGCGCGATCCGGGTTTTTCTCGTCCGACCGCACGATCCGTGGTTACATGGCCGATATCTGGTCGGTTGACCCCGCGCTTTAGGGAGGATGTCGCAACATGGCCAAGGCCACTGCCCCCACCGTGGATCACGCGACCGCCCGCGCGCTTGTCGAAGGGCGGCACGGCGATCCCTTCGCGGTGCTTGGGCCGCACGGCGGCGGGCGCGGGCGCACGATCACCGCCCTTGTGCCAGGGGCAGAGCGGGTGCTGGCCCTGACCGAGGCGGAAACCGAACTTGCCCCGGTGCCGGGTGCGCCGGGGTTGTTCTCGGCCGTCGTGCCGGGGGCAGGCGCCTACCGTCTGCGCGCCGAAGGAAATGGCACGACATGGGAGTGGGACGATCCCTTTCGCTTTGGTCCGGTTCTGGGCCAGATCGACGAATACCTTCTGGCGGAGGGCACGCATCAGCGGATCTGGCAGGTGCTCGGGGCGCATCCGATCACGCATGAGGGTGCCGCGGGCGTGCATTTCGCGGTCTGGGCCCCCAATGCCGAACGCGTCAGCGTAGTGGGCGATTTCAACCACTGGAACGGGCTTTGCCACCCGATGCGCCGCCGGGGCGCGACCGGCGTGTGGGAGATCTTCATCCCCGGTCTTTCCGATGGCACCCGGTACAAATACGAAATCCGCGCCATGGGCGGGATGATCCTGCCGCTCAAGGCCGATCCGGTGGGCTTCGGGTCGGAACACCCACCCGCCAACGCCAGTGTCGTGCGCCGGATCGGCGGTGACTGGCACGACGAGGGCTGGATGTCGGCCCGCGCCGCGCGGAACCATGTCGATGCGCCCGTGTCCGTCTACGAGGTGCATCTGGGATCGTGGCGGCGGGCGCCGGGCGACAGGATGCTGTCTTATGTCGAACTGGCCGATCAGCTGGTCGGTTACGCCGCTGACATGGGATTCACCCATATCGAATGTCTTCCGGTCAGCGAATACCCGTTCGACGGGTCCTGGGGCTATCAGCCGGTGGGTATGTACGCGCCCACCATCCGCCACGGCACGCCCGAGGAATTCCGCGCCTTCGTCGATGCCGCGCACCGGCGCGGGCTTGGCGTGATCCTCGACTGGGTGCCGGGCCATTTCCCGACCGATCCGCACGGGCTTGGCCGGTTCGACGGCACCGCGCTTTACGAACATGCCGATCCTAAGGAAGGTTTTCACCAGGACTGGAACACCCTGATCTACAATTACGGCCGGACCGAGGTGCAGAACTACCTCGTGTCGAATGCCCTTTACTGGCTTGAGGAATACCACATCGACGGGCTGCGGGTGGATGCGGTGGCCTCGATGCTCTACCGCGACTATTCCCGGCGCGAGGGCGAATGGGTGCCAAACCGCGACGGCGGGCGCGAGAATTACGAAGCCATCGCCATGTTGCAGCGGATGAACCGCACCGCCTATGCAGAGGTGCCGGGGATCATGACGGTGGCCGAGGAAAGCACCGCCTTTCCCGGCGTGTCGCGCCAGGTGGATCAGGGCGGGCTTGGCTTCGGGTTCAAGTGGAACATGGGCTGGATGAACGACACGCTGTCCTACATCCAGAAGGACCCGGTCTATCGCCAGTTCCACCACCACCAGATGACCTTCGGCCTGCATTACGCCTGGTCAGAGAACTACATCCTGCCGATCAGCCATGACGAGGTGGTTCACGGCAAGGGCAGCATGCTGGGCAAGATGCCGGGCGACGACCTAGAACGCTTTGCCAACCTGCGCGCCTATTACGCCTTCATGTGGGCGCATCCGGGAAAGAAGCTGTTGTTCATGGGGCAGGAATTCGCGCAAGCCCGCGAATGGAACCACAACCAGAGCCTCGACTGGCACCTGATCGAGGACGAGGGGCCAGAGGCCGCGCAGCACCGTGGTATGCAGGCGCTGGTGCGCGACCTGAACCGTCTTTATCGCGAGACGCCCGCGCTTCATGTCCATGACACGCGCCCCGACGGGTTCGAATGGATCGAGCCGAACGAGGCGGCGCTGTCGCTATACGCCTGGCTGCGCAAGGGCAGGACAGGCGACGCGCCGGTGATGGCGGTGATGAACTTCACCCCCGTTGAACGGCGCTGGCGCGTCGGGCTGCCCGAGGCAGGGCAGTGGCACGAGATCCTGAACACCGACGCCGCGGCCTATGGCGGGCGCAACCGGGGCAACATGGGCGCCATCACGGCCGAACCCATTGGCGCCCACGGGCGCGCCCATTCGGCCGAAGTCACGGTGCCGCCGCTTTCGGGGATCTGGTTGAAACGGGGCTGAGGCCCGCATCGGGGGAGGGACGGAGTTGAAAGCAAGACCGAACACGCGCCTGTCGTCGCAGGCGATGGCCTTTGTCCTGGCCGGGGGGCGGGGCAGCCGGTTGAAGGAACTGACCGACAAGCGCGCGAAACCGGCCGTCTATTTCGGCGGCAAGACGCGGATCATCGACTTTGCGCTGTCGAACGCGCTGAACTCGGGCATCCGCAAGATGGCGATCGCCACCCAGTACAAGGCACATTCCCTGATCCGGCATTGCCAGCGCGGCTGGAACTTCTTTCGGGCGGAACGGAACGAATACCTCGACATCCTGCCCGCCAGCCAGCGCGTGGACGAAACGAAGTGGTATCTGGGCACCGCCGATGCCGTCGCCCAGAACATCGACATCGTCGACAGCTACAATGTGCAGTATGTCGTGATCCTTGCGGGCGACCACATCTACAAGATGGATTACGAGATCATGCTGCAACAGCATGTCGCCACCGGGGCGGACGTGACCATCGGCTGCCTGACGGTTCCGCTGGCCGAGGCCGCGGCCTTCGGCGTGATGGATGTGGACAAGGAGGGGCGCATCCTGTCCTTCCTCGAAAAACCCGCGAAACCGCCCCATATCCCCGGCGATCCGGCGCATGCGCTGGCCTCGATGGGGATCTATGTCTTTGACTGGGCCTTCCTGCGCGATCTGCTGATCCGCGACATGGCCGATCCGAATTCCAGCCATGATTTCGGCAATGACCTGATCCCGCAGATCGTACGGCAAGGCAAGGCGATGGCGCACCGCTTTGCCGAAAGCTGCGTGACAAGCGGGCTGGAGGATGAACCCTACTGGCGCGACGTGGGCACCATCGACGCCTTCTGGCAGGCCAATATCGACCTGACGGATTTCGTGCCGAAGCTTGACCTCTACGACAACAGCTGGCCGATCTGGACCTATGCCGAGATCGTGCCGCCGGCCAAGTTCATCCATGACGAGGACGGGCGGCGCGGCTCTGCCGTCTCCTCGCTGGTGTCGGGCGACTGCATCGTGTCGGGGTCGGAGGTCCGGAATTCGCTTCTGTTCACCGGCTGCCGGACGCACAGCTATTCGACGCTGGAACATGTCGTGGCGCTGCCGCATGTGGTGGTCAAGCGCAAGGCGGACCTTGCCCGCTGCGTCATCGACCGGGGTGTCATCATCCCCGAGGGTCTGGTTGTGGGGCAGGACCCGGAGGAGGACGCGCGCTGGTTCCGCCGGACCGAGGCGGGCATCGTCCTGATCACGCAGGACATGCTGGATGCGCGCGCCCGCACCCTGGGGTAAGGCTGGGGCTGCGGGGACGGACCGGGGGCTCTGCCCCCGGACCCCCGGGATATTTGGGCCAGAATGAAAAGGGCGAAGGCGATGGGTGGCAGGGTTCTTTCGGTGGCGTCCGAATGCGTGCCTCTGGTCAAGACCGGGGGCCTTGCCGATGTGGTGGGCGCGCTTCCCGCCGCGCTTGCGCCCTTCGGATGGGAGATGCGGGTGCTGATCCCGGCCTATCGATCGATCCTGCCGCAGGTGGCGGGCTGGCCGGAAGTGATGCGCGAGGCGGACCTCTTTGGCGGGGCGGGCATCGTCCGGGCGGGCGAGGTGGCCGGCATCGGCCTGCTTGTGCTGGAGGCCGGGCATCTGTTCGACCGCGAGGGCGGGCCCTATTCCGGGCCGGGTGGCGACTGGCCCGACAATCCGGAACGCTTCGCGGCCCTGTCCTGGATCGCCGCGCGGATCGCGCGCGGAGGGCTTTCGGATGGCTGGCGGCCCGACGTGCTGCATGCCCATGACTGGCAGGCGGGGTTCGCGCCGGTCTATCTGGCGGGGGCGGGCGTGCCTTCGGTGATGACGGTGCACAACATCGCCTTTCAGGGATGGGCCGGGGCAGAGCGTCTTGCGGCGCTCAGGCTGGAGGCCGCGGATTTTCATCCCGACGGGCTGGAATATTATGGCGGGCTGTCCAGCCTAAAGGCGGGCCTTGTCTGGGCCGACCGGATCACCACGGTTTCCCCCAGCTATGCTGCCGAACTGATGCGGCCCGAATTCGGGATGGGGCTTGAGGGCGTGATCGCGGCGCGGGCCGACCGGCTGTCGGGGATCCTGAACGGGGTCGACACGGCGCTCTGGTCGCCCGAGGCCGCGCCTGTGCCCTTCGGTCCGGGGCGGATGCGGGGAAAGGCCGCGAACCGGCGGGCGCTTTGTGCCGAATTCGGGCTTGAGGTGGCCGGGCCGCTTGCCATCGTGGTCAGCCGGCTGACCGACCAGAAGGGGATCGACCTGCTGCCGGCGGTGATCCCGGCCTTCGTGGCCGGAGGGGGCGGGCTTGCCGTGCTGGGGTCGGGCGACCCGGCGCTGGAAGAGGCGATGCGCGCGCTTGCCGTGCGCTTTCCCGGCAGGGTCGCGGTCCGGATCGGCTATGACGAGGGGCTGAGCCACCGGATGTTTGCGGGCGGCGACGCGGTTCTGGTGCCGTCGCGGTTCGAACCCTGCGGGCTGACGCAGATGTACGGGCTGCGCCATGGCACGCTTCCGGTCGTGGCTGCGACAGGGGGGCTTGCCGATACGGTGATCGACGCGAACCCGGCGGCGATGGCGGCGGGCGTTGCCACGGGCATCACCTTTCACCCGACCGATGCGCTGGCCTTCGGACAGGCGCTGCGCCGTCTGCTGGCGCTTTATGCGCGGCCCGCCGACTGGGCGCGGCTGCAAAGAAACGCGATGCGCCAGCCGGTCGGCTGGGAAACTTCGGCCGCGGCCTATTCCGCGCTTTATGCCGGGCTGGCCGGGGGGCAGGAGGCGTGAACGCCGACCGGCGCCATTTGCCCGCGCGGCTTCAGGGCCATTCGGTCGGGGCGGGACGGCCCTGGCCGATGGGGGCCACTTTCGACGGCGAGGGGACGAATTTCGCGGTCTTCTCGGCCCATGCTGAAGCGATGGAACTGTGCCTCTTTTCGGCCGACGGGCGGCGCGAGCTGTGCCGGATCCCGATCCGTGACCGCGACGGGGATGTCTGGCATGTCCATCTGGGCGGCGTTCTGCCGGGGCAGGTCTATGGCTTTCGGGCGCACGGGCCCTACGCGCCGGAAGGCGGGCACCGGTTCAACCCGCACAAGCTTTTGCTCGATCCCTATGCGCGGCGGCTGACGGGGCGGCTGAAGTGGTCGGATGCGCTGATGGGCTACAAGGTGGGAAGCCCGCGCGCCGACCTGTCCTTCGATGCCCGCGACAGCGCCTTTGCCGTACCGAAGGCCGTGGTGACGGCCCCCGCCGCTGACTGGCCGGACGATCCCTCACCGCAGCGCCCGATGGCCGAAAGCGTGATCTGCGAGGCGCATGTGAAGGGGATGACGGCCACGCATCCGAAGGTCGAACCTGCCCTGCGCGGCACCTATCTGGGCCTGTCCTCGGATGCGGTGCTGGATCATCTGGTGAAACTGGGCGTGACGGCGGTGGAACTTCTTCCGGTGCAGGCCTTCGTCGATGACCGGTTTCTGGTGATGCGGGGACTGTCGAATTACTGGGGCTATCAGACGATCGGCTTCTTCGCCCCCGAACCCCGCTACATGAGCCGCGACGCGATCCTCGAATTCCGGACGATGGTGCGCCGCTTTCATGCCGCGGGGATCGAGGTGATCCTCGATGTGGTCTACAACCACACCGGCGAGGGCGACGAACTGGGGCCCACGCTGGCGTTCCGGGGGCTCGACAACCGCAGTTACTATCGGCTGCGTGACGGCGGGCGGTTCTATGTCAACGACACGGGCACCGGAAACACGTTAGATCTGACCCATCCGATGGTGCTGCGGATGGTGATGGATTCGCTGCGCTACTGGGTCGAGACCTTTCATATCGACGGCTTCCGCTTTGACCTGGCCCCGGCCCTTGCCCGCGAGGCGCATGGCTTCGATCCGGCGGGCGGTTTCCTGGACGCGCTCCGGCAGGATCCGGTCCTGTCGCGTGTCAAGCTGATCGCCGAGCCCTGGGACATCGGGCCGGGCGGCTATCAGCTGGGCGCCTTTCCGCATCCCTTCTCGGAATGGAACGACCGGTTCCGTGATGGGGTGCGGCGGTTCTGGCGGGGCGATCCGGGGCTGGCGACGGACCTGGCCAAGCGGCTTCTGGGCAGCGCGGAACGCTTTGACCATTCCGGCCGCGCGGCCACGGCCTCGGTCAATTTCGTGACGGCCCATGACGGTTTCACGCTTGAGGATCTGGTCAGCTACAGCGTCAAGCGCAACCTTGCCAATGGCGAAGAGAACCGCGACGGGCATGACGACAACCATTCCGACAACCTCGGGGTCGAGGGGCCGACGAAGGACCCCGCCATCCGCGCGGCGCGCGACCTGCGCAAGCGCAACCTGCTGGCGACGCTGTTCCTGTCGCAAGGGGTTCCGATGATCCTTGCGGGCGACGAGATCGGCAATTCGCAGGGCGGCAACAACAACGCCTATGCGCAGGACAATCAGACGGGCTGGGTGGCGTGGGGGGACGTGGACGAAGGGCTGGCGCGGTTCGTGGCGCGGCTGGCGCGGCTCAGGGCGGCGCATCCCGTGTTGCGGCAGCGGCGGTTCCTGCACGGGCGCGAACGCCCGGTCGACGGGCTGCCCGATGTGATCTGGCGCCGGTCGGACGGCCGGGTGCCTGGGCCCGAGGACTGGCACGATCCCGCCTTCCGCTGCCTGGGCGTGGAACTGCGCATGGCCGCCGAAGGGGCGGGGGCCGATGCCTCGGCCATCTACGCGGTCTTCAACGCGGGGCCTGCGCAGGCGCTGACACTGCCCGATACCGCGCCGGGTGGTTGGCGGCTGGTGCTGGATACGACGCGCCCCGAGGCCGGGCCCGAGGCCGGGCCCGAAGCCGTGCCCGAAACCGTGCCCGAAACCGTGCCGTCGCGCCTTGAAATCCCGGCCCATTCCGTGATGGTCTTTGACACAAATCCCGAAGGAAATCCCGCATGACCAGCGTCAGCACCGTCAAGACCGCCCCGATCGCCGGGCAGAAACCCGGCACCTCCGGCCTGCGCAAGAAGACGCGCGTCTTCATGGGGGCGCATTACCTGGAAAACTTCGTGCAGGCGCTGTTCGATGTCGTTGGCTGCGGGGGCAAGACCTTTGTCCTGGGTGGCGACGGGCGCTACTTCAACGACCGGGCGGCGCAGGTGATCCTGCGCATGGCGGCGGCCAATGGCGCGGCCGGGGTGATCGTGGGGCAGGGTGCGATCCTGTCGACGCCGGCCGCCAGCCACCTGATCCGGCTGAACCGCACCGATGGCGGGATCATCCTGTCGGCCAGCCACAACCCCGGCGGCGAGGCCGAGGATTTCGGGATCAAGTTCAACATGCCGAACGGCGGCCCCGCCCCCGAAGCCGTGACCGAGGCGATCTTTGCCCGCACGCAGGTGATCGACGGATACCGGATGACCGAGGCGCAGGACGTGGACCTGTCGCGCCTCGGGCGGCAAACCCTGGGCGCGATGGCTGTGGATGTCGTCGATCCGGTGGCCGATTACGCGGACCTGATGGAGACGCTGTTCGACTTTTCCGCGATCCGGGCGATGTTCGCGGGCGGCTTCCGGATGCGGATGGATGCGATGTGCGCCGTGACCGGGCCCTATGCGACCGAAATCCTTGAAAACCGCCTTGGCGCGCCAAAGGGCACGGTGGTGAACGCCACGCCGCTTCCGGATTTCGGTGGCCTGCATCCCGATCCGAACCCCACCTGGGCCAAGCCCCTGATGGACGAGATGATGGGCCCCCACGCGCCGGATTTCGGCGCCGCCTCGGATGGCGACGGCGACCGCAACATGGTGGTGGGGCGGGGGATTTATGTCAGCCCCTCTGACAGCCTGGCGGTGCTGGCCGCGAACGCCCACCTTGCGCCGGGCTACCGGGGCGGTCTGAAGGGGGTGGCGCGGTCGATGCCCACATCCGCCGCCGCGGATCGCGTGGCCGAGGCGCTTGGCATTCCCGCCTATGAGACGCCGACCGGCTGGAAGTTCTTCGGCAACCTGCTGGATGCGGGTCGCGCCACGATCTGCGGCGAGGAAAGCTTTGGCACCGGGTCCGACCATGTGCGCGAAAAGGATGGCCTGTGGGCCGTGCTTCTGTGGTTGAACATCCTAGCCGTGCGCGGGGAAAGCGTGGCCGACATCCTTCGCGGCCATTGGGCGCGGTTCGGGCGCAACTATTACAGCCGTCACGATTTTGAAGGCATCCCCACCGCGGCGGCCGAGGCGATGATGGCCGACCTTCGCAGCCGTCTTTCCGGGCTTGCAGGCCACCGGGCAGGGGGGCTGACTGTCGCGGCGGCGGATGATTTTTCCTATGCCGATCCGGTCGATGGGTCGGTTTCCTCGGGGCAGGGGGTCAGGCTTCTGTTCGAGGGCGGCAGCCGCGCGGTGCTGCGGCTGTCGGGCACCGGGACGGAAGGTGCGACGCTCAGGCTTTATCTGGAACGCTTTGTGCCGGGGCCGGACGGGCTGGCGGGTGATGCGCAGGCAGAGCTTGCCCCCGTGATCGCCGCCGCGCACGAAATCGCCGGGATCGCCGCGCACACCGGCCGCAGCGCGCCGGACGTGGTGACCTGACCCCGACCGCCAGGCCCGGTGGGCCGCCGGTCAGAAGATCACGATCGTGTCGGGAAACACGTCAGGCAAAGTGAACCCCGCCCCCCTCGGGATCGCCGTTCGGGTTGCGATCATCGTGCCAGACCGGCGTTACGCGCCCCTCCGGCAGCTGCGTCATGTCCGGCAAGATGGTGGTGAAGGACACCCGCAAGGGATGAAGCATCGGGAAATGAACGCCTCCCTTCCCAATCCGGATGACGGATGGCCGTCGGACCGTCCTGCCATGCGTTGCCAGACGGCGATCTTGCCCGCCTCCCCGTGCGGGCGGAACACCCCGACCTAAGCACCGGTTGCGGCAGGGCGCGCACGGCGCTAGCCTTCGGGTGAGGAGAGGAGGGTCAGCCCATGCAGGTGCCGCACAGCGCGCCCGATCAGGCACGGCCGGAGGACCGGGCAGACGCGACACCCGGCACGACGCCCGGCGGTTCGTGCGACGAAAGGCGCATGGCCAGCGCCCTCATCGTGGATGACCATCCGCTGTTCTGCGACGCGCTGTCGATCACGCTGCGCGCGGTTGCAGGGTTCGCCGCCGTCGAGGCGGTGGGGCTTATGGACGAGGCAATCGCGCGGCTGGATCGAGGGGGGCTGCCCGATGTCGTCGTGCTGGACCTGAACCTTCCCGATGTCGACGGGCTTGACGGGCTGATCCGGCTGCGCGCCGCCGCGCCTCAGGTGCCGGTGGTCGTGGTGTCGTCGCTGGCCGATGCGCGCGTGGTGGGGGCGGCGATGCGCGCCGGTGCCGTCGGCTTCATCCCCAAGCACGCCCGGCGCGAGGTGTTCCGCGCGGCTTTCGAGGCGATCCGGGCAGGCGCGCGCTATCTGCCCGAGGGGATGGAAGGCGCGGGCGGCAATCCCGGCGCGGACAGCCCGCAGGAAACCGCGATCGAACGCCTGTCGCAACTGACCCGCCAGCAGGCGCGCATCCTGCAACTGATCTGCGAGGGGCGCCTGAACAAGCAGATCGCCCATGATCTGTCGATCGCGGAAACGACCGTCAAGGCGCATGTCACCGCGATCATGCGCAAGCTGGGCGTGCACAGCCGCACCCAGGCGGTGCTGGTCGCCAAGCAGGCCAGTTTCGCAAGCCTCATGCCCGAGGACGGGCCGGGCGGGTGACGGCCCCCTGTTCCGGGGGCGTTTTCCGAATCGCCCATCCGGCCTAGCCTTGATCCGCCAGCCACAGGAACGCCCGCTTGACCCTTCCCCCCTTGCCCCGCGACGAACGGATCGTGCGCAGCGCCCATTGCCCGGCGCGGGCGCCCGACGCCCCGGACCGGTTGTGCGAGGGGCTGGGACCCGGCCCCTTCGCGGCGGTGTTCCTGTTCGTCTCGCCCGCCGCCGATCTGGGGCGGCTGGCCGCCGCTGTTGCGGCCTGCCTGCCGGACACACCCGTCTCGGGCTGCACCACGGCGGGCGAGATTTCCGATGACGGCTATACCGAGGACGAGATCGTGGCCGTCGGCCTGCCCTCGGCATGGTTCGCGGCCGAGACGATCCTCTTTCCCGATCTCGACCGCATCGACCGGCAGGCGGTGATTGGCGATCTGATCCGCTGCCGGCACGGTCTGGCGCAGGCGCGGCCCGACTGGGACCACGAATTCGCCTTCCTGATGGTCGACGGGCTTTCCACGCGCGAGGACGAACTGGCAGCGGCGCTGGCCAGCGGGCTTGGCCCGGTGCCGCTTTTCGGCGGGTCGGCGGGCGATGGGGTGCGGTTCCGCGAAACCTTCATCCTGCATCGCGGGCGACTGGTGCAGCGCGGCGCGGTGCTGACGATGGTGCGCAGTTCCTGCCGCGCGCGGGTGTTCAGCCTCGATCATCTGCGCCCGACGGACACGCGGATGGTGGTGACGGATGCCGATCCGCGCAGCCGCCGCGTCCGGCGAATCAACGCCGAACCGGCCGCGCTGGAATATGCCCGCCTGCTGGGCAAGGACCCGGGCCAGCTGACCACCTTCACCTTCGCCGCCCATCCCGTCGTCGTGCGGATCGGCGGGCGGCACCATGTGCGGTCGATCCAGCGGATGGATGACAACGGCGACCTGATCTTCTTTTCCGCGATCGACGAAGGGCTGGTGCTGACGCTGGCCGAACCCCAGGACATGGTCGCGCATCTGGAAGGCGCGCTGTCGGCCCTGTCCGAAGGCATCGCGCCCGAGGCGATCCTTGCCGCCGACTGCATCCTGCGGCGGATGGAGGCGCTGGAAAAGCAGAAGTTCGGCGCTGTTTCCGACATCCTGCGCCGGCACCGGGTGGTGGGGTTTTCCACCTATGGCGAACAGGTCAATTCCATGCATGTCAACCAGACGATGACGGGGGTTGCCCTGTTCCCGCCGGGGGCCTGAGCCGATGCTGTCGCATGCGCTGATCAACCCGGCCGATCCGCCCGACCGCCAGCGGGAAAAGCTGTTGCAGATCGTCGAGGTGCTGATGCGCCGGGTCGAACAGGGCACCGATGACGGCGGCGCCGCCTACACCCAGTTCCAGCGCGCCGCGCTTCTGGAGGACGAGGTGCGCGAACGCACCCGCGATCTGGAACATGCGCTGGACCTGCTGAACACGTCGAACGCGCGTCTGGCCGAGGCGAACCGCGATCTGGAGGCCGCGCGGCAGAACCTGTCCGACGCGATCGAAACGGTGCAGGAAGGCTTTGCCCTGTTCGACGCGGGCGACGTTCTGGTGATGCACAATTCCCGCTTCGGTATGCACATGCAGGATGTCCGCGCCGCCCTGCGGCCCGGACTGTCCTTCGCCGATTACGTCGGGCTGGTCAGCCGGTCGCGCTTTCTGGAACTGCCCCCCGGCGAGACGGCCGCGGATTGGGCCATCCGCCGGTTGCGCCGCCACAAGGATCGGCATGTCATCTTCAACGTCCGCATGATCTGGGACCGCTGGGTCCAGGTCAGCGAACACCGCACCCCGAACGGCGGGACGGTGATCCTTCAGACCGACGTGACCGACATCATTCGCAACGAACGCGAGGAACGCGGGCGGCTTCTGGACGATCAGGCGCGGCTGGCGCGGGCGACGCTGGAACATCTGGATCAGGGCATCTGCATCTTCGACGCCGCCGGGCAACTGATCGGCTGGAACCGGCGGTTGGGTCTCTTGCTGGAGATCCCGCTGTTCCGCTTCCGGATCGGGCTGGATTTCGGGGCGCTTCTGGAACGGGCGGCGGAAACCCTGACCTTCGCCGACGGGATGACGGTGGACCGGCTGGATGGCTGGGCACGGCGGGCCGAAGGCGCGGCCACGCGCGAACCCCTGCGCTTCGAGGTGCGCACCGAGGCGGGGCTGGTGCTTTCGGTCTTTGCCGAAGGGATGCCCGGCGGGGGCTTCGTGATGAGCTTTTCGGATGTGACCACCGAACGCGCCGCCATCGCCGCGCTGAGCCGCGCCAACGAAACGCTCGAGGCGCGGGTGACGGAACGCACGCTGGAGCTTGAGGATGCGCTGGCCCATGCCGAACGGGCCAATGCCAGCCGGTCGCGTTTCGTCGCGGCGGCAAGCCATGACCTGCTGCAACCCTTGTCGGCGGCCAAGCTGTTCATCGCCGCCGTGGGCGAGGACGCGATCGACCCGCGCGCGCGGGACACGCTGCTCAAGGCGCAGAATGCGCTTGATTCCGTGGAATCCATCCTTGGCGCGCTTCTGGACATCTCCAAGCTGGAAAGCGGCAAGGCCGCGCTGGCGGTCGGGCCGGTGGACCTTGACCGGATGTTGACACCCCTGCGCGACGAATTCACCGCGCTGGCCGCGGCAAGGGGGCTGAGGCTTGTGGTGCGGCCCACGGGCGGGGCAATCGTGGAAAGCGATGCCGCCTACCTGCGGCGCATCCTGCAGAACCTGATCGCCAACGCGGTGCGCTACACCGACCGGGGCGGCGTGGTGGTGGGTGCAAGGCGGCGGGGCGGGGCGCTCAGGATCGAGGTCTGGGATAGCGGGCCGGGGATCGCCGAGGCCGACCAGCAGGACATCTTCCGCGAGTTCCACCGCCTGAACGCCCGTGCCTCGGCCAGCGAGGGGATGGGCCTTGGCCTGACCATCGTGGAACGGGCCTGCGGGCTTCTGGGCCATCCGCTTGACCTGTCGTCGGTTCCGGGGCGGGGCACCTGTTTTCGCGTGACCGTTCCGCTGGCCGGGACACGCCGCGCGCCGGCGCCGTCGGTGCCGCAGACCGACGGGGCCGGGCAGGGGCTGGCGGGGCGGATCGTCCTTCTGGTCGAGAATGACCCGGACCTGCGCCGCGCGCTCGGCCTTGTTCTGGAAGGATGGGGCGCCGAGGTGATCGAGGCCGACACCGCCGACGCGGCCGATGCGCTTCTGTCGGAACTGGGCATCCTGCCCGATGCGGTGATCGCGGACCAGCAGCTTGGCGACGGGCCAAGGGGCCTTGATTTCGCGGCGGGGCTTACGGGCGTGCCCGCGCTGATCATCAGCGCCGACCGGGGCGAGGGGCTGGCCGTGGCCTGCGCGCGGGCCGGGGTGGGGCTTATGGCCAAGCCGCTGGACCTGCGCGCGCTGCGCGACTGGCTGGTGCTGGCCTTTGGGCCGGGGGGGATCGCGGGGTGAAACGGATGGCGTTGCCGCGGGACTACGACCAAGGTTCCATAGCGCGGATGTGCCGCTTTGCGTAACGTCAGGACCAAGCGAGGGAGGACAGCATGGAACTGAAGGACAGCCGCGAGATCGGCGCCGCGCCGGATATCGTCTGGGCCGCGATCCTTGACCCCGAGGTGCTTCAGGCCTGCGTGCCCGGCTGCGAATCCCTCACCGGATCACTGACCGATGGCTACGAGGCGGTCGTGGTGCAGAAGGTGGGCCCGGTCAAGGCGCGCTTCACCGGGGTGGTTACGATCTCGGACATTGTCGAGGGGCGCAGCCTCAGGATCAGCGGCGAGGGCAAGGGCGGGCCTGCGGGCTTTGCCAAGGGGGGGGCCAACGTCGGCTTTGAACCGCTTGAGGATGGCGGCACGCGGCTTACCTATGAAGTGCAGGCCAACGTTGGCGGCAAGCTGGCACAGCTGGGTAGCCGCATCATCGACGGCTTTGCCAAGAAGATGGCCGATGATTTCTTCACCCGCTTCCAGGAGGCCGTCGAAGGCCCCGCCGAGGCGGAGGAGGCCGCCGAAGGTGACGAAGCCGTTGCTGATTCGGGCGAAAAGAAGAAGGGTTGGTTCAAGCGCCTGATCGGCTGACCGCCGCAGACGCAAGCCGACCCAGGCAATCAAGAGGCCGGGGCATCGCCGATGCCCGCGGCCGATCCAAGGGAGGAGAAAAATGGCGAAACTCACGATGACCGTGAACGGAAAGACGGTCTCGGCCGAGGCGGAGGGGCGGACGCTTCTGTCCAGCTTCCTGCGCGAGGGGCTGGGGATGACCGGAACGCATGTCGGCTGCGACACCTCGCAATGCGGGGCCTGCGTGGTGCATGTGGACGGGCAGGCAGTGAAATCCTGCACCGTGCTGGCGCATGACGTGGCCGGCGCGGATGTGCGCACGATCGAAGGCATGGCCAATCCCGACGGCAGCCTCGGCAAGATCCAGCAAGCGTTTCAGGACCATCACGGCTTGCAATGCGGCTTCTGCACGCCGGGCATGGTGATGAGCGCGGCCGCGCTTCTGGCGGAAAACCCCAAGCCGACCGAGGCCGAGGTGCGCCACCATCTGGAAGGCAACATCTGCCGCTGCACGGGATACCACAACATCGTCAAGGCGGTGCTGGCGGCCAGTGGCCAGGACGTTTCGAAGATCGCCGCAGAATAAAGCGAAAAAACAATCAATTACCGTGCTTTGTTGAAGCAACGGACAAAGGGAGGATTCCATGCCGAAAGACGGTGGCATCGGCGCCAGCACCAAGCGGCGCGAAGACGTCCGCTTCCTGACCGGGAAGGGACGCTATACCGACGACATCAACATCCGTGGCCAGCTTTACGCGCATTTCATCCGCTCGGACGTGGCGCATGGCCGGATCCGGTCCATCGACACCAGTGCCGCCGAAGCCATGCCGGGCGTTGCGAAGGTGTTCACGTCTAAGGATTTCGAGGGCGCGGGCGGGCTGCCCTGCGGCTGGCAGGTGACCGACCGCTTCGGCAAGCCGATGCAGGAACCCAAGCACCCGATCCTCGCCGAAGGCAAGGTGCGCCATGTGGGCGACCCGATCGCCGTCGTGGTGGCCGAGACGCTGGAACAGGCGCGCGACGCCGCCGAGGCCGTCGTGATCGACATCGAGGAACTGGAGCCGGTTCTCGACATGAAGGCCGCGCTGGCGGATGGCGCGACCAAGGTGCATGACGACCTTGCGTCGAACCTTTGTTACGACTGGGGCTTCGTCGAGGAGAACAAGGAGGCGGTCAACGCCGCCTTCGGCAAGGCCGCCCATGTCGTCAGCCTCGAACTGAAGAACAACCGCCTTGTCGCCAACCCGATGGAACCGCGCGTGGCCGTGGGCGATTACGAAGACCATTCCGGCAACCACACGCTTTACACCACCAGCCAGAACCCGCATGTGATCCGGCTTCTGATGGGGGCCTTCGTCCTGGGCATCCCGGAACACAAGCTGCGCGTGGTGGCGCCCGACGTGGGCGGCGGCTTCGGCTCGAAGATCTATCACTATGCCGAAGAGGCCTTCGTCACCAAGGCGGCCCATATCCTGAAGCGCCCGGTGAAATGGACCTCGACCCGCTCCGAGGCGTTCATTTCCGACGCCCATGGCCGCGACCATGTGACCAAGATCGAACTTGCGCTGGATGCCGATCACAACTTCACCGCGATCCGCACCGAAACCTACGCCAACATGGGGGCCTATCTGTCGACCTTCGCACCCTCGATCCCGACCTGGCTGCACGGCACGCTGATGGCGGGCAACTACCGGACGCCGCTGATCTATGTGAACGTGAAGGCGGTCTTCACCAACACCGTTCCGGTCGATGCCTACCGGGGCGCAGGCCGACCCGAGGCGACCTTCCAGCTGGAGCGGCTGATCGACAAGGCGGCGCGCGAACTGGGCGTCGACCCGATCGAACTGCGCCGGAAGAACTTCATCACCGCCGATCAGTTCCCCTATCAGACGCCGGTCGCCGTGGTCTATGACACCGGCAACTACCACGCGACGATGGACAAGCTGCTGGAGATCTCGGATTACGCGGGCTTCGGCGCTCGGGCGGCGGAAAGCGCGAAACGCGGCAAGCTGCGCGGCTTCGGCATCGCCCATTACATCGAGGCCTGCGGCATCGCGCCGTCGAACCTCGTGGGCCAGCTTGGCGCGCGGGCGGGGCTTTACGAAAGCGCGACCGTCCGGGTGAACGCGACCGGCTCCATCTCGGTATTCACCGGCAGCCACAGCCACGGGCAGGGGCATGAAACCAGCTTCGCCCAGGTCGTGGCCGAGATGATCGGGATCGACGCGGGCCAGGTTGAGATCATCCACGGCGACACCTCGAACACGCCGATGGGCATGGGCACCTATGGCTCGCGTTCGCTGGCAGTGGGGGGCTCGGCCCTGGTCAAGGCCACGAACAAGATCGTCAACAAGGCAAAGAAGATCGCCGCGCATCTTCTGGAGGCGTCGGAATCCGATATCGAACTGAAGGATGGCAAGTTCACCGTGGCGGGCACCGACAAGTCGGTCGACTGGGCGGGGGTGACGCTGGCGGCCTATGTGCCGCACAACTACCCGCTGGAAAACCTCGAACCGGGGCTTGAAGAGACGGCCTTCTACGATCCGTCGAACTTCACCTATCCCTCGGGCGCCTATGGCTGCGAGGTCGAGGTCGATCCCGATACAGGCAAGGTCGATATCGTTGCCTTCTCGGCCGCGGACGACTTCGGCAACATCGTCAATCCGATGATCGTCGAGGGCCAGGTGCAGGGCGGGCTTGCGCAGGGCATCGGCCAGGCGCTGCTGGAAAACTGCGTCTATGACGAAAACGGCCAGCTTCTGTCCGGCTCGTTCATGGATTACGCCATGCCGCGGGCCGACGACCTGCCGATGTTCAAGGTCGACCACAGCTGCTGCACACCCTGCACGCACAACCCGCTCGGGGTGAAGGGCTGCGGCGAGGCCGGCGCCATCGGCAGCCCGCCCGCGGTGGTCAACGCGGTGATCGACGCGCTGCACCGCGCCGGCCACACCCATGTGACCCATATCGACATGCCCGTCTCGCCCGCGCGGGTCTGGGCGGCGATGAACGGCTGAGGGAGGATGAGCCATGCATAACTTCGACTTCGTGAAACCCTCGACCATCGCCGAAGCCGTCAAGGCCCTGTCGGATGGCGACGCACAGGCGCTTTCGGGGGGGCAGACGCTTCTGCCCTCGATGAAGCAGCGCCTGGCCGCGCCCGGCACGCTGGTCAGCCTGACCGGCATCGCCGAGATGAAGGGCGTCTGCAAGGGCGATGGCGGGCTGCACATCGGCGCGGCCACGCCCCATGCCGTCGTCGCCCGCGAGGCGGCGGCGCATTATCCGGCGCTGGCGGCGCTGGCGGGCGGCATCGGCGATCCCGCGGTCAGAAGCCGCGGCACGATCGGCGGATCGATCGCCAACAACGACCCGGCCGCCTGCTATCCTGCCGCGGTGCTCGCATCGGGCGCGACGGTGGTGACCAACAAACGCCAGATCGCGGCCGACGATTATTTCCAGGGCATGTTCACCACGGCGCTGGAAGAAGGCGAGATCGTCATCGAGGTCCGGTTCCCGATCCCGCAAAAGGCGGCCTATGTGAAGTTCAACCAGCCCGCCAGCCGCTTCGCCCTGACCGGGGTCTTCGTCGCGAAGTTCGGCGACGGGGTCCGCGTGGCGGTCACGGGGGCGTCGAACAACGGCGTCTTCCGCTGGACCGAGGGCGAAAAGGCGCTGTCTTCGTCCTTCAGCGCCGATGCGGTCAAGGGTCTTTCAGTGGATCCCGCCGAGATGATCAGCGACCTGCACGGCACGCCGGAATACCGCGCCCACCTGGTCAAGGTGCTGACCGGCCGGGCTGTGGCGCAGGCCAACGGCTGAGACCGCAGGCGGAGAGGGCGCGAGGGGGCTCTGCCCCCTCGCGCCTTCGGCCCTCACCCCCGGGATATTTTCACCAGACTGAAAGGGCGCGACGAAATCCGGTGTCGCCAATTTGAGTCAAATTTTCATTCAACCTGACCGAAATACCCTCGGGGGGTGAGGCCGCAGGCCGAGGGGGGCAGACAGCCCCCCTTTTCCTATCCGTCCGCACGGGCGATCTGGCCCAGATGGGCGGCGCAGCCGATCAGGGCGGCGTAGTCGTCCTCGATCACCTGAACACGGAAATTTCCCATGAAGCCGGAAAACCGGCCCTTGTCGCGGAAAGCCTCGGCAAAGCCGAAGGCGGAAAGGTGGGCGGTGAAGGCGCGGGCCACACCGCCGCAGAGGTAGATCCCGCCAAAGGGCAGGTGGATCAGCGCGAGATTGCCGACCTCGCCGCCCAGAAGCCGTGCATAGAGCCGCCCCGTCTCAAGCGCCAGCGGATCGGCCCGGTCGATGGCGGCCATGATCTCGGCCGCAGTCAGTTCGGCGGGGTGTCCGGCCGCGGCGGCCGTGAAGGCATATAGCCGCTCCAGCCCGCGGCCGGCCAGTACGTCCTCGACGCCGGGAAAGCCATGCGCCGTCTCGACGAAGCGGGCAAGCCGCAGATCGGACTCCGATCGCACGGGCATGCCCGCGTGACCGCATTCAGACGCCGCCACATGCCGACCCCAGGGCGTTTCATGCACCGGGGCCGCGTTGAAGCCGGTTCCCGCGCCGATCACCAGCTTGGCCGCGGCAGGGTCGTCCGGTCCGTCGATCACAGTGGCGAGGTTTTCGGGCGCGATATGGCCGAGCGCATGCCCCTGCGCCTGGAGGTCGTTCAGGATCGCCACGCGCCTTGCGCCGGTGGCACGGTGCAGCTGGTCGCCGTCGATCACCCACGAAAGGTTGGTCATCTCGGCCACGCCGTCGCGAACGGGCCCTGCCGCCGCGACGCAGGCGCCTTCGCAGGCGGCGCCCGTCTCGGTCACATAGGTCCGCAGGATCGTCTCCAGCCCGGCGAATTCGGCGTTGCGATAGCGCCGTATCGACCCTTCACGCAGCCGCATGCCTTCGGCGATGGCAACGCGCGTGTTGGTCCCGCCGATGTCGGCCACGATGGATAGATGCGGCGTGCCTGCCATGATGTCGGTCGTCCCTCGGGTCTAGCGCCGCAGCGCGTCCGCCAAGGCGTGATAGGACGCTTTCGGGGTCCTTGCCAAGGTGGCGAAATCCACATGGACAAGCCCGAAGCGCTTTTCATAGCCGAAGGCCCATTCGAAATTGTCCATCAGAGACCAGTAGAAGAACCCCTTCACGTTCACGCCCGCGGCGATCGCGTTCAGGCTGGTCTGGAAATGGCCCTGCATGAAGTCGATCCGGGCATGATCGTTCACACTGCCGTTCAAGATCGTGTCGGCGTGCGCCATGCCGTTTTCCGTGACGTGAATCGGCAGGTCGCCGACATGGTCGCGGGCAAGCCGCTTCAGGAAATATTCCAGCCCCTCGGGATGAATTTCCCAGCCCATCTGTGTCTTGGGCAAGGGGCCCTCGACCTCACGCGTGGCGGGCCATGTGGCATCGGGGGCGGCGGCATGGATGTGGCGGGTGTAGTAGTTCACCCCAAGCCAGTCGAGCGGCTGCGCGATGAGCCCCATGTCGCGTTCCCAACCCTCGGGCATGTGGGGGGCCAGCCCCTCAAGCGCCTCGGCCGGATATTCGGCGCGGGTGATCGCCTCGATGAACCATCGGTTGAAGATCGCGTCCTGCACCGCCGCGGCCGCCTGATCCGCCTCGCTGTCGGACGCGGGGAAGGCGCGGTCGAAATTCAGGACGATCCCGATCTCCTTCTGGCTGCGGGCGCGCATTGCCTGCGTTGCCAGCCCATGCGCCACGAGGATGTGATGCATCGCCCGCGCCGCGGCGCGGATGTCGCGCAGGCCGGGCGCGTGATGGCCCAGGAAATGCGACAGCCACGCCACGCACCAGGGTTCGTTGATGGTGGCGACCGAGGCGAGCCGGTCGCCGTAAAGCCCGACCACCTTTTCGGCATAATCGGCGAACCGTTCTGCCGTGTCGCGGTTGGCCCATCCGCCGTGATCGGCCAGTGCCGAGGGCAGGTCCCAGTGATAGAGCGTCAGGAAAGGTTTCAGCCCGCGTTCCAGCATTCCGTCGATCAGCCGGTCGTAGAAGGCCGCGCCCTCGTCGTTCAGGCGCCGGCCGTCCGGCATCAGTCGCGACCAGTTGATCGAGAAGCGGTAGGCATCAAGCCCCGCGTCGCGGATCAGATCCAGATCCTCGGGCCAGCGGTGGTAATGGTCGCAGGCCACGCGGCCATTCTCGGCGCGGACCACATTGCCGGGGGTGGCTGAGAAGCTGTCCCAGTGCGACGGCCCGCAGCCGCCAAAGCCCGACCCCTCGATCTGGTAGGCGGCGGTGGCAACCCCGAACAGGAAGCCTTCGGGGAAAAGGGAGCGACCGGCCAGCATGGGAACCTCAGGGTTTGGCGGCACCGGCGGCGAGCGCCGGGGCGTCGGGCAGGGCGCCATGGGACGTGGCGTTCGATTGCAGCGGGCCGGTCGATTGGCCGATGATCAGTTCGGCCTCGAGCAGCCGTTCGCGCGGAGGGCCACCCGGATGGCCCATCATGTCGATCAGCATTTCCGCCGCCAGCCGCCCCGCCAGCCGGACCGAGGACCGCGTCGCGGTGAAGATCGGCACCTCTTCGCCGTTCTTCAGATAGCTGAGTTCGTCGTCGTGGATGATGACCGACACATCGCGCCCGAGCTTCAACCCGGCTTCCTCGATCGCGCGGCGCACCCCCATGGCCGAGATGATCGAGGCGACCAGCAAGGCGGTCGGCGGATCGGGCAGGGCAAGGGCGGCTTTCGCGGCGCGGTAGCCCGAAGATTCGGTCATCTCGTCGGAAAACATGATGGCCGGATCTGACGCAATGCCGCGTTCGGCCAGCGCCTCGGTATAGCCCGCGCGGCGGCGGATGGCGAAGTCCATGAACTCCAGCCCGTTGACAAGGGCGATGCGCCGATGGCCCAGGTCCAGCAGGAATTCGGTGGCCCGGCGGAAGGCGCGCCGGTTGTTCACGTCGACCCAGGAATAGGGTTCGGCCGATCCGCTGGACCGGCCATGCACGACGAAGGGCAGCCCGACCTCGCGCAGGAGAGGCAGGCGCGGGTCGTCCAGACGCGGGGCATGGACGATCACGCCATCGACCGTACCGCGCGACTTCAGGTCCCGGTAGGTCTGTTCCTCGGCCTCGTCGGGCACGACCGACAGGACCATGTCATAGCCCGACCGGGAATAGACCTCGCCCGCGCCGGCGATGAAATCCGCGAAAACCGGGTTGACGATCTCGTGCCGCGTCGCGATCGGGATGACGTGGCCGATTGCCATCGCGCGCCCCGTGGCCAGGCGGATCGCCCGCGTGTTCGGCTGGTAGTTGTAGCGCCGTGCCGCGGCGACCACCCTTTCGCGGGTGGCCTCGTTGACCTCGGGGTAGCCGTTCAGCGCCCGGCTGACGGTGGTAGGCGACAGGTCCAGCCTGCGGGCAAGCTCCTTG
Source organism: Aliigemmobacter aestuarii (assembly GCF_004799285.1). GTDB lineage: Bacteria > Pseudomonadota > Alphaproteobacteria > Rhodobacterales > Rhodobacteraceae > Aliigemmobacter > Aliigemmobacter aestuarii. The sequence goes on from NZ_SSND01000003.1 coordinate 315,813, forward strand.
AGGTTCATCGGCGCGCGGGTTCCAAAACGCTTTCAAATCCGGCGAGCAGGTTAACCTTCGATCGCTGGCGCGTCAAAGGGATAGCGCCCCGCAGTGGGTGAAAATCCATTTTGCAGCCGCAGAATAAACGGGTTTTCTGCACTCAAAAGTTGACTTGTCGCCGGACTGTCGCATAACTGAGGTATCCAAAGCGGTTTGAAAACGATTCCGTTCCGAAGGGCGGAGCCGAGTGGATGGTCGGCGCGACGCGCTGGTTATTGGGAGGAAGACATGAAAGCCAAACTCTTCGCGGGCGCAGCGGCGCTTGCGCTAGTTGCCGGTGGCGCCTTCGCGCAGGACCTGCGGTTTGCACCCGGCGAGGATGCGAAATTCAACTGGGCGTCCTACGAGGCGTTCAAGCAGGATCTGAGCGGGCAGGAAATCACCATCCTCGGCCCCTGGCTTGGCCCGGACAAGGATCTGGTCGAAAGCGTGATCGCCTATTTCGAGGCGGCGACCGGGGCCAAGGTGAACTACAACGGGTCGGACAGTTTCGAACAGCAGATCGTCATCGACACCGAGGCGGGCAGCCCGCCCGACATCGCCGTATTCCCGCAGCCGGGCCTGGCCCGTGACCTGGCCGCCAAGGGGCATCTGGTCGATCTGGGGGCCGACACGGCGACCTGGATCAGGGACAACTATGCCGCGGGCCAATCCTGGGTGGATCTGGCGACCTTCCCCGGCAAGGACGGCAATTCCGGCCTGTTCGGGTTCTTCTACAAGGTCGATGTGAAGTCGCTGGTCTGGTATGTGCCCGAGAATTTCGAGGATGCGGGCTATGAAGTGCCCGCCACGATGGAAGACCTGAAGGCGCTGACCGACAAGATCGTCGCCGATGGCGGCACGCCGTGGTGCATCGGCCTGGGATCGGGGGGCGCGACCGGATGGCCCGCCACCGACTGGGTCGAGGACATGATGTTGCGCACCACGACGCCCGAGAACTATGACAAGTGGGTGTCGAACGAACTGAAGTTCACCGATGCGGCCGTGGTCGCCGCGATCGAGGAATACGGCGCCTTTTCACGCAACGATGCCTATGTGGCGGGCGGTGCGGCCGGTGTGGCCTCGGTTGACTTCCGCGACAGCCCGAAGGGGCTCTTTGCCAGCCCGCCGCAGTGCTACATGCACCGTCAGGCCTCGTTCATTCCCTCCTTCTTCCCGGAGGGCACGGTGATCGGCGAGGATGCCGATTTCTTCTACTTCCCGGCCTATGCCGAAAAGGATCTGGGCCAGCCCGTCCTGGGTGCCGGCACCGTCTTTGGCCTGACCAAGGACAGCCCGGCAGCGCGTGCCTTCATCGAGTTCCTGAAGACCCCCATCGCGCATGAGATCTGGATGGCGCAGAAGGGCTTCCTGACCCCGCACAAGGGCGTGAACACGGAAACCTACGGCGATCCGACGCTGAAGAAGATGGGTGACATCCTTCTGAACGCGACCACCTTCCGCTTCGACGGGTCCGACCTGATGCCGGGCGCCATCGGCGCGGGCGCATTCTGGACCGGGATGGTGGATTATCAGGGCGGCAAGGCTGCGGTCGATGTGGCCGCCGACATCCAGAAGAACTGGGATGCTCTTCAATAAGTGGTAACCTGGGACGAGTGACCTGTCCGCGCGGGGCCACCCGCGCGGACAGTGCTCAGGCGCGCTGACCGCAGGCGGCCGAACGGGCATGGCCAAAGGGTCAAGGCCGCAAGGTTCAAGGGGAGGGGACCCGGATGGAACAACTCTTCATGGCATCGGCCACGATCATCATCGGTGTCTTTGGCTGCGTCGCCTATTTCTTCCTGTCGAACATGGCGCTGGACGCGCTTTATCCGCCGCGTGGCCCGAATGCGGGCGCGAACATCAGCCGTGCAACCGCGATCCGGCCCTGGCTTTTCCTTCTGCCTGCGATCCTCTTGCTGTGTGTCTATCTGGTCTACCCCTTCTTCGTGTCGGTCTGGCTGTCGTTCCACGATTCCAGCGGCAACCGTTTCGTCGGCGCGGCCAACTACACCTGGCTTCTGGGCGACGAGAAGTTTCGGGAATCGATGAAGAACAACATGCTGTGGCTTTTGGTGGTGCCTGCGGCCTCGACCTTTTTCGGGCTTCTGGCCGCGGCGCTGACCGACCGTATCCGCTGGGGCAATCTGGCGAAGGCGCTGATCTTCATGCCGATGGCGATTTCCTTCATCGGCGCCTCGGTGATCTGGAAGTTCATCTATGACTACCGCGGCGAAGGCCAGCGCGAGATCGGCCTGCTGAACGCCATGGTGGAATCCTTCGGTGGCTCGGCGCAGACCTGGTTGACAATTCCGTTCTGGAACAACTTCTTCCTGATGATCGTGCTGATCTGGATCCAGACCGGATTTGCGATGGTGATCCTGTCGGCGGCGCTGCGCGGCATCCCCGAAGAGACGGTCGAGGCCGCCATCCTTGACGGTGCAAGCCCGCTCCAGATCTTCTTCAAGATCAAGGTGCCGCAGATCTGGGGAACGATCGCCGTCGTCTGGACCACGATCACGATCACGGTGCTGAAGGTTTTTGACATCGTGCTTGCCATGACCAACGGCCAGTGGGGCACGCAGGTTCTAGCGAACCTGATGTTCGACTGGATGTTCCGCGGCAACGACACCGGCCGCGCCTCGGCCATCGCGCTTGTGATCATGCTGCTGGTGACGCCGATCATGATCTGGAACATCCGCAACGCCCGCGCCGAAATGCGCTGAGACGGGGGACGTCATGGACAACATCGCCGGAACCAAGTCGAGCCTCGTCTGGACCGTGAACCTTGCGGTGATCGCGCTGGTCGTCTTGTGGACCATCCCGACCTTCGGGCTGCTGGTATCCTCCTTCCGCGACCGCGACCAGATTTCCGCCAGCGGATGGTGGAATGCGGCCGTGTCCTCGGAAGCGAACGAAATCGCCCGTGCGGGCGATGCCGACACCCAGCTGCAGGAGGGCGATCTTTGGGTGATCGCGGGCACAGTCCTGCCCGAGGGCAAGGGCGAGGTGTCGCGCTTCGGCACATCGTCGCGCGACCCCACCGCCTATGCCGCCGGCGAGACCGCCGATCTGGGCGAGGGCGTGTCGCTGACGGTGGCGACGGACGGCAGCTATCGGCTGACCTCGACCACCGCGTTCGAGGGACGCAGCCCGCGCATCTTCTTTACCGCCACCACGCCGCCGCGCCTGACGACCGAGAATTACGCCCGCGTCCTCGGGGCCGAAGGGTTGGGCCGGGCCTTTCTCAACACCATGACGGTGACGATCCCGGCGACGGTGATCCCGATCCTGATCGCGGCCTTCGCCGCCTATGCGCTGGCCTGGATGGAGTTTCCGGGCCGGGCGCTGTTGATCGCGGGGATCGTGGGGCTTCTGGTCGTGCCGCTGCAACTGGCGCTGATCCCGCTTCTGAAACTGCACAACCAGTTGGGAATCGGGAAGGAATACATCGGCATCTGGCTGGCGCATTCCGGGTTCGGCCTGCCGCTGGCGGTTTATCTTCTGCGCAACTACATGGTCGGCCTGCCGCGAGAGATCATCGAAAGCGCGCGCGTCGATGGCGCGACCGATTTCCAGATCTTCCTCAAGATCATCCTGCCGCTCAGCTTCCCGGCGCTGGCCTCCTTCGCGATCTTCCAGTTCCTCTGGGTATGGAACGATCTTCTGGTCGCCACCGTGTTCCTTGGCAACAACCAGGACCAGTTGGTGATGACGGGCGTCCTGCGCGAACTTCTGGGCTCGCGCGGGGGCGAATGGGAAATCCTTGCCACCTCGGCCTTCGTGTCGATCTTCGTGCCGCTGGTGGTGTTCTTCGCGATGCAGAAATACCTGGTGCGCGGGCTTCTGGCGGGGTCGGTGAAGTGACGAAAGCAGAGGTAATGACAATGACCGGAGCCATGCCCTTCGATCCGGACTGGTGGCGCGGTGCGGTGATCTACCAGATCTATCCGCGCAGTTATCAGGACAGCGATGGCGACGGGATCGGCGACCTGAAGGGGATCACCGCCCGGCTGGACCACATCGCCGGGCTTGGCGCCGATGCAATCTGGATCAGCCCGTTCTTCACCAGCCCGATGAAGGATTTCGGCTATGACGTCAGCGATTACTGCGACGTCGATCCGATGTTCGGAACGCTGGCGGATTTCGACGCGCTTGTCGGGCGGGCGCATGATCTGGGCCTTCGGGTGATGATCGATCTTGTGCTGTCGCACACCTCCGATCAGCACCCCTGGTTCCGCGAAAGCCGCAAGGACCGGACCAACCCGAAGGCCGACTGGTATGTCTGGGCCGATCCGAAGCCAGACGGGACCGCGCCGAACAACTGGCTTTCGATCTTCGGCGGGCCGGCCTGGCAATGGGACGGGCGGCGGCGGCAGTACTATCTCCACAATTTCCTGACCTCGCAACCCGATCTGAACTTCCACTGCCCCGACGTGCAGGAGGCGCTGCTGGATGTCGCGCGCTTCTGGCTGGACCGGAGGGTGGACGGGTTCCGCCTGGATACAATCAATTTCTACATTGCCGACAGGTACCTGCGCGACAATCCTCCGCTGCCGCCGGAGTTGCGCAACGACACCATTGCGCCCTCGGTCAACCCCTATAACCACCAGCTGCACTTGTTCGACAAGAACCAGCCCGAGAACCTTGAATTCCTGAAGAAATTCCGCGCGGTGCTGAACCCCTACGGGGCGGCGGCCGTGGGCGAGGTCGGCGATGCGCAGCGCGGGCTGGAAATCATGGCGCAGTACACCTCGGGCGGGGACAAGGTGCAGATGTGCTATCCGTTCGAGATGCTGCAACCCGCGCGCCTGACCGCGCGGCTTCTGTCCGACACCTTCGCCCGGATGACAGCCGAGGCGCCGGATGCCTGGCCCTGCTGGGCCTATTCCAACCACGATGTCGTGCGCCATGTCACCCGCTGGGGCCTTTCCGATGACGCAGCAAGGGCTTACACGGTTCTGCTGATGTGCCTGCGCGGGTCGGTCTGCCTTTATCAGGGCGAGGAACTGGGCCTGCCCGAGGCCGACGTCGCCTATGAGGATCTGCAGGATCCCTACGGCATCGAATTCTGGCCCGAGTTCAAGGGCCGCGACGGCTGCCGCACGCCCATGGTCTGGGAGGCCGACAACCGCCTGGGCGGGTTTTCCGTGGCCGAAAGGGCCTGGCTTCCGGTCGCCGGGGCGCATCTGGCGCGGGCGGTGTCGGCGCAGGCGGGGCGGACCGGGTCGATGCTGGAACATTACCGCGCCGCTTTGGCCTTCCGGCACGCGCATCCCATGCTCAGGACCGGGGCGATGACCCTGCCGAAGGCTGCGGGCGATGCCGTCAGCTTCCTTCGGGGCGATGATGGTCAGGTTTTCTGCGCCTTCAACCTGGGCGAGGTGCCGGCGGACATGCCCCTTCCAGAGGGTAAGTGGCACCCCATCGGGGCCGAACTGGGGGCCGTGACGCCTGCGGGCGGGGCGCTGGTTCTGGGGCCGTGGCAGTTCTGCCTGATGCAACGAATCTGACAGGGGGCGGGAAGGATGGCCGATCTCAAGCTGACGAATGTCGAAAAGGCCTATGGCGAGGTGAAGGTTCTGTCGAACATCAACCTCGACATCAAGACCGGCGAACTCATTGTCTTTGTCGGGCCGTCGGGTTGCGGCAAATCCACGCTTTTGCGGATGATCGCAGGGCTGGAGCGGATCACCGGGGGCGATTTCGCCATCGACGGGATGCGGATGAACGACGTGCCGCCCGCGCAACGCGGGATCGCGATGGTGTTCCAGTCCTACGCGCTTTATCCGCACATGACGGTGCGCGACAACATGGCCTTTGCGCTGAAGATCGCGAAGAAGTCGGCCGAGGAAATCCGGGCCGCCGTGGACAAGGCCGCACACATCCTGCAACTGACGCCCTATCTGGATCGCCTGCCCAAGGCGCTGTCGGGCGGCCAGCGCCAGCGCGTGGCGATCGGGCGGGCCATCGTGCGCGATCCAAAGGTTTATCTGTTCGACGAACCGCTGTCGAACCTTGATGCCGCGCTGCGCGTGGCGACCCGGATCGAGATCGCGCAGCTGAAAGAGGCGATGCCCGACTCGACCATGATCTACGTCACCCACGACCAGGTGGAGGCGATGACGCTGGCCAGCCGCATCGTCGTTCTGGCCGGGGGCGGGATCAGCCAGGTTGGCACGCCGCTGGACCTGTACGAACGGCCTGAGAACGAATTCGTGGCGCAGTTCATCGGCAGCCCGGCGATGAACCTGATGCCGGGCGAGGTGGTCGAAACCGGCGCGGAAACCGTGATCCGTCTGGATCATGGCGGCGTGGCGCGGGCCGCGATCCCGACGCAGACCGCCGACATGGGAATGAAGGTGAAGCTGGGCGTGCGCCCCGAAGACCTGGCTCCGACCGAGGGTGAGCCGCTTTTCACCGGCGAGGTGGAGATCACCGAGGCGCTTGGCGAGGTCACGCTGCTTTACTTCAAGCGGCAGGAAGACGGGACGCAGGTGGTGGCCAAGCTGCCCGGCATCCATTCGGAACTGCGGCGCAAGCCGGTCAGGCTTTCGGCCGATCCGAAGAAGATCCACCTGTTCCATAACGGCCGGTCGCTGCTTTATCGCTGATCGCGGCCCGCTGCGGCGGGCGCTCTGGTCACGCCAGCAGCGCCGCGACGCCCTCCAGCGCGCGGGAAAGCGTTTGGGCCGCATGGGACAACGGGTTCACATCCGACATCGCCAGCACCACCGGCTCGCCCGGTCCAGCGTCAAGGATGGGGCGCGTGACAAGCGGGCGCCCGTCATAGCTTTCGGCGGGGGCGGGCCGGGTGTAGGACAGGCCCACCCCCATCCCGTTCGCCGCGAAACTGCGCATCAGTTCCAGCGTCGCTGTGCGGTGCGCGACCCGCGGCGACAGCCCGCGCCGCGCGAACAGCGCCCGCATGTGCCCCAGCGACAGGCCCTGATCGGCAAGAAGCAGGGGTTCGGCCGCCAGTTCGGCCAGCGACACGCCCGCCCGCGCGGCCAGTGGATGGGCCGCCGCCAGCACCGCATGGGGCGGCAGGCGCGCCAGTTCCTGCCGCGTGGTGCCAAGGGGCAGCCCCAGATCATAGGTGACGGCCAGGTCGATCTGGCCGCGCCTGAGGCCCTCGCTGATGTCCTCGAACCCTCGGACCACGGGGGCCACCGGCAGATCCGTGGGAACCAGCCGCGCCAGGATCGGCGCCAGAAGAACCGGCGCCAGATCCTCGAACACCGCAAGGCGCACGGGCAGGGCCGAAACCGCTTCGCCCTGCATCAGCCTGCCGATGTCGACCAGGCGTGCTTCGGCCTGGTCAAGGAAGTCGCGCCCGAACGAGGTGGGCGTGATCGGCCCGCCGGACCGGCGCAGGAACAGCAGCTTTCCCAGTTGTGCTTCAAGCTGGGCAATGGCCACCGAGAGGGCGGGCTGGCTGATCGCCAGCGCCTCGGCCGCGGCGGTGACGGTGCCGTGCCGGGCGACGGCAACGGCGTATTCAAGCTGGCGCAGGGTGACGGATAGCAATTCGTTATCTCGGCCTTCCAAAGATATTATTTGAATTGATGATATCCCGGTGCCAGTTTCCCGCCAAGCGAAACAGGAGCGAACCGATGCCGATCCCCGAAATCACCAAAGACATGGTCGAAGCCTATCAGCGCGACGGCGTGGTCCTTATCCGCGGCCTCTGGGCCGACTGGGTGGACGTGCTGCGCGCGGGTGTCGAACGCAACATGGCCGAACCCGGCCCCTATGCGGCCGAAAACCTGAAGCCCGGCGAGGGCGGGCGGTTCTTCGACGACTACTGCAACTGGGACCGCATCCCGGAATTCGAACGTGTGATCCGCGAAAGCGCCGTGGCCGATGTGGCCGCGCGGCTGATGCAGTCGGCGCGGGTGCAACTGTTCCACGATCATGTGCTGGTCAAGGAACCCGGCACGTCGAAGCCCACGCCCTGGCATCAGGACGGGCCCTACTACTTTGTCGAGGGGCGGCAGACGGTCAGCTTCTGGTCACCGCTCGATCCGGTGCGCGAAGCGTCGTTGCGCTGCGTGGCGGGCAGCCACCGTTGGGAAAAGGAAGTGCTGCCAACCCGCTGGATGGCTGAAACCAACTTTTACCCCGACAGCGACAAGTACATGCCCGTGCCGGACCCGGATGCCGAGGGCATGACCGTTCTGGAATGGCAGATGGAGCCGGGCGATGCCGTCGCCTTCGACTATCGCACGCTGCACGGCGCGCGCGGGAACACCACCGCATCGCGGCGCCGCGCCTTCAGCCTGCGGCTGGTGGGCGAGGACGCGCGCTATGTCGAACGCCCCGGCCGCACCTCGCCGCCCTATCCGGGCCACGGGATGCAACCCGGCCAGCGCCTGCGCGAGGACTGGTTCCCCGTTCTCAGGGCCTGATCGGGAAACGCGGGCAGGGGTGCGGTAACGCCGCACTTCCCACCGGCGGGGGCTTTGCGCTAAGTCGGGGCATCAAGGCAAGGAACCGCAGATGACCGTCGAACCCCCTCGCATCCGGCCCAAGATGTATCCCGCGCCGGAATTTCCGCCCCGCAGGCCGAAGCTTTTCGCCCGCGTTCCCCCGGCGGCCTTTCCGGCGGTGATGGGGTTGTTCGGTCTGGGGCTTGCGTTGCGTCGGGCGGCTGAGGCGCTGCAATTCACGCCCGCGCTGCCCGACCTGTTCCTTGGCGGGGTCAGCCTGCTGTGGGTTTTCTGCCTTGTGGCCTATGGGGCAAAACTGGCCCGTCGCCCGTCTGTCCTGCTTGAAGACCTGCGGGTCCTGCCGGGGCGGGCGGGCATCAACGCGCTCAACCTGTCGGGGATGCTGTTTGCCGCCACGCTGGTGCCCTTCTCGCCGGATGCGGCACGCGTCATCCTGTTCGCCTTCCTGGCGCTTCACGCCGCGCTGGCGCTGGTGATGATCCGCGTCCTGCTGGCTGCCCCGCCCGAGGCGCGCGAGGTCACGCCCGTCTGGCACCTGAGCTTTGTCGGCTTCATCATCGGCGCGGTGTCGGCGGTGCCGCTGGGGCTGACGGAACTGGCGACATGGATCCTTTACGGCACGATCCCCGTCGCGTTGGGGATCTACGCGGCCAGCCTCGTGCAGCTTGTGCGTCGCGTTCCGCCCGCGCCGCTGCGTCCGCTTCTGGCGATCCATCTGGCGCCGGCAAGCCTGTTCACCATCGTCGCCGCGTCGCTGGGTCTGGGGCAGATCGCGCTCGGCTTCCTCGTCCTGGCCGGGGTGATCGTCACCGCGTTGATCTTTGCCGCGCAATGGATGACGGTTTCGGGCTTCTCGCCGCTCTGGGGGGCCTTCACCTTTCCGATGGCGGCCTTCTGTTCGGCGATGCTGGCGCTTGGGTTCGACATCACGGCCACGTTCGCGCTGATCCCTGCGGTGGGGTTCATCCCCTTTGTTGCCTTCAGGGTGATGCAGGCCTGGGCCAAGGGCGCGCTTGCCGCCAAGACCAACGCCGCCGAGGCGTGAGGTGCGGGCCGTCGCTGCGGGCCGACCCGGTCAGGCATCCCGTGATCGGGCCGCCGATTTGTGCGCGTTTTCAGATCAGGCCGACCCAGGCGCGCGCGATCTGAAGGCCGATCGCATCGGCCTGGGTGCCATGGGCGGCCATCGCCTGTGCGTGGCCACCCGACAGCCAGCCGGGGGATAGACGCTCCACCAGGTCGGGGAAGTGGCGGTTCCAGTCTGCCACGACGGCGCGCGAGGCCTCGAAATGGAACTGCGTGCCATAGGTCGCCCGACCGATGCGGAAGGCCTGATGCGCCGCTGTGCCCGAATGCGCCAGATGCGCGGCGCCCTCGGGCAGGGTGAAGGTGTCGGAATGCCACTGGAAGATGCGGAAATCCGGGGGCAGGGCGCCCATGACCGGATCGGTGCGGCCCGCCCCGGTCAGCGTGACGCCGCACCAGCCGAATTCCGGGGCGGTGCCGATGTGGTTTTCGGCCCCATAGGCCCGCGCCAGAACCTGCGATCCAAGGCAGATCCCCATCACCGGCTTGTCGGCCGCAGTGAAGGCGGCCATGCGCCGGGCCAATTCGGGCAGGTAGGGATGGGTGTCATCGGCCCGCGCGTTCTGTTCGCCGCCGAACACCACCAGCGCGTCATGTTCGCCAACATCGGGCAGGCGGCCATCGGCCCAGGGGGTGAACTGGGCGATCTTAGCCGCCGCCTCGTGCAGCGCCACGCCCATCTGGCCGTGATGGGTGATCTTCGTATTCTCGACGATGGCCACGCGCATGCGATACTCTCCGACAGGACCCGCGCGCAATCTGGCCGGGCGACGATGCGGATGCAAGGGCGGGAATGGCGTGATCCCGGCCATTTGCCCTTGCCTTCCGCGTCCACCCGTGAAATGGGGAACCGCCAAACGATCCCTCCCAAGGAGACCCCCATGGAGATTCGCGAGGCTCTCACATTCGATGACGTCCTTCTGGTTCCGGCCGCCTCGAACGTGCTGCCGTCCGAGGCTGATACGTCCACTTTCGTCACCCGATCGATCCGGATGAACATCCCGTTGCTGTCCAGCGCGATGGATACCGTGACCGAGGGCCGCATGGCCATCGCCATGGCCCAGGCGGGCGGGATCGGCGTGATCCACCGCAACCTGACGGTCGAGGAACAGGCCCGCGAGGTGCGCCGCGTCAAGCGGTTCGAATCCGGCGTGGTCTACAGCCCGATCACGCTTCGGGCCGACCAGACGCTGGCCGATGCGAAGGAACTGCAGGACCGCTACAACGTCACCGGATTTCCGGTCGTGGATGGTGACGGGCGCGTGGTGGGGATCGTGACCAACCGCGACATGCGCTTTGCCTCCGATGACAGGACGCCGGTCAGCGTGATGATGACCTCGGACAACCTCGCCATCCTGAAAGAGCCGGTCGATCGCGACGCCGCGATCAGCCTGATGAAGGCGCGGCGCATCGAAAAGCTGCTGGTGACCGACGGCACGGGCCGCCTTACCGGGCTTCTGACGCTGAAGGATACGGAAAAAGCCGTGCTGAACCCCAACGCCTGCAAGGATGACCTGGGGCGCCTGCGGGTGGCTGCGGCCTCGACCGTTGGGGATGCCGGGTTCGAACGCAGCCAGGCGCTGATCGAGGCGGGCGTGGACATGGTGGTGATCGACACCGCGCATGGCCATTCCGAAGGTGTGGCCCGCGCGGTGGAGCGGATCAAGAAACTGTCGAACGCAGTGCAGGTCGTGGCCGGCAATGTCGCCACCGGCGAGGCCACGCGCGCCCTGATCGACGCGGGCGCGGACGCGGTCAAGGTGGGGATTGGCCCGGGGTCGATCTGCACGACCCGGATCGTGGCGGGCGTGGGCGTGCCGCAGCTGACCGCGATCATGGATTCGGCCCGTGCGGCGGGGGACGTTCCGGTGATCGCGGATGGTGGCATCAAGTATTCCGGCGATTTCGCCAAGGCCATCGCGGCGGGCGCGTCCTGCGCCATGGTCGGCAGCGCCATCGCGGGCACCGACGAAAGCCCCGGCGAGGTGATCCTGTGGAACGGGCGGTCCTACAAGTCCTATCGCGGGATGGGCAGCCTGGGCGCCATGGCGCGCGGCTCGGCCGACCGCTATTTCCAGAAGGATGCCGCCAGCGACAAGCTGGTGCCCGAGGGGATCGAGGGGCAGGTGCCCTACAAGGGCAGCGCGGCCGCGGTGATCCATCAGCTGGTCGGCGGCCTGCGCGCCGCCATGGGCTATACCGGAAACCGCACGGTGGCCGAAATGCGCAGCAACTGCCAGTTCGTCAAGATCACCGGCGCGGGGCTGAAGGAAAGCCACGTCCATGACGTGCAGATCACGCGGGAAAGCCCGAACTACCGGGTGGGTTGACCGTTGCCTGCCGGATTGACGCCGATCGCGAGGCGCCGATGACCCCCGCCGCGCGTGCCGCAGCCGCGATCGAGGTGCTTGACCGCTGGCTTGCGGGGATGCCCGCCGAACAGGCATTGACCAACTGGGCAAGGTCCAGCCGCTTTGCCGGGTCGGGGGACAGGCATGCGGTGCGCGACCTCGTGTTCCAGGCGATCCGCTGCCGTCGGTCGCATGCCGCGTTTGGCGGGGCGGAGACGGGGCGCGGCCTGATCCTCGGCGGCCAGCGCGACCGGGGCGAAGACCCCGCGGCGATCTTCACCGGCGAAGGCCATGCGCCGGCCCCGCTGACCGACGCCGAAAGGGACTCGGGCCATGCGCCCTCGGGGGCGGAGGCGCTGGACTGCCCGGAATGGCTCTGGCCCAGGCTGCAGACGTCTCTTGGGGCCGATGCAGCGCCGGTGATGGCGGCACAGCGCCAGCGGGCCGATGTGCATCTGCGCGTGAACAGCCTGCGCGCAACCCCGACCGAAGCGCTTGCCGCGCTCGCTGCAGAGAACATCATCTGTGCCCCGCATCCCCTTGCGGATACGGCGCTTTCCGTCATTGAAGGCGGGCGGCGCGTGGCCCAGTCGCGGGCCTATCTTGAGGGCCTCGTGGAGTTGCAGGACGCGGCTTCGCAGGCGGTGGTCGCGGCCCTGCCGCTGCGGCCCGGGATGCGGGTGCTGGACTATTGCGCGGGGGGCGGCGGCAAGGCGCTGGCCATGGCCGCGCGGACCGGCGGGCCGGTGGCCGCGCATGACGCCGACCCGCGCCGGATGCGCGACCTGCCTGCGCGGGCTGGACGCGCGGGCGCCGCGATCACCCTTCTTTCGCCAGATCATGTCGCGAATTCAGGGCCTTGGGACCTTGTCCTGACAGATGTTCCCTGTTCGGGTTCGGGCAGCTGGCGCCGTGCGCCCGAGGGCAAGTGGCTGCTGACGGCAGAGCGCCTGACCGAACTTGCCCGCCTTCAGGACGGCATCCTTGACCGGGCATCGGCACTGCTCGGGCCGGGCGGGGTTCTGGCCTATGCCACCTGTTCGCTTCTGTCCTGCGAGAATGGTGACCGGATCGCGGCCTTCCTTGCCCGCCACCCCGGCTGGACAGTGAAGGCGCAACGCCAGTTCACCCCGCTGGATGGCGGCGACGGGTTCTTCGTGGCAGTCCTGACGCGCGAAATATCGGATTGAAAGCAATTCTGGATTGTGGCCGGATGGCCGTTAAGTGACGGTTAAGGAAATCAGTGCCGAATGGTGTCGCAGAACGAATCCGGATCGGGGGCGGATGTGGCGATCAATTCGGCGCGCGCAGGGGCAGAGGGCACGCAGTCGCGTGTCCCATCCGTGCTTTGGCCGATCTCGGCGGTGGCCTTCGGGGCGGCGGTGGTCGGCCTTCTTGCCACCCAACCGCAGCTTCGCCTGGCGGCCTTTTCCGCCGCGGCAGGTCTGCTGGTGCTTGGACTTGCGGTCGCCGGACTGGTTCGCTGGCGCGGGCGGATGGATCGGCTGCGGCTGTCGCAACTGGCGCTTCTGACCGAGCAGGACGCAACACCCTGTTTCGCCACCGATTCCACCGGGCGCATCACGCTCCGCAACGCGGCCGCGCGCCAGAGGTTCGGCATGGCGGATGCCGATACGCTGATCGCGGCACTTGGCGGTTGGTTTGCCAGCCCCGCGGCGGTGCTGTTCCGCCTGCACTCGCGCGCGCAGCGCACCGGGGCGGCGCGCGAGGATGTGGTGACATCTGCCGGGCATCTGCGTTTGTCGGTCTACCGGATCGGGGCCGCGCAATTCGTCTGGCGGATCGAAGAATTCGAGGACAGGCAGGCGCCCGGCCAGGGGGGCGACGGGGTGCATCTGCCGATGCTGGTGGCGAACAAGTCCGGGGTCGTCCTTTATGCGAACGAGGCGATGCGCAGGCTTTCCGGAGGGCGGCCGCGGACGCTGCAATCGGTCTTCTCCGGCCCCCTGCCGCCGTCGGGCGAACTGGTGGATGTGGCCGGGGCGTCGGGGCCGGTACGGGCGGTCCTGGCCGAACTGGCCGGGCCGGGCGAACGGCGCGAGATCTATCTTTTGCCGGTCAGCCTTGATCCCGCGGCGGAAGAGGCGCCGCAGGCCACCGAATTCGAACATGTCCCGGTGCCCCTTCTGAAACTCGCACCGGAAGGGCTGGTTCGGGCAATGAACCGGCAGGCGCGCGATCTTCTGGAGCTTGACGATGCGCGGGGTCTCACCTTCGCCGACCTTTTCGAAGGGCTCGGCCGCCCGGTGACGGACTGGCTTTCCGACGTGGCCGCCGGACGCAACCCCGGCGGAGCCGAGGTGCTGCGCTGTCGCCGGCGCGAGACCGAGGACAGTTTCTTTCAGGTCACGCTTCGCCGGATCGTCGAACGGGGCCGCAGCGGCGCGGTCGCCGTGCTGAGCGATGCAACCGCCCTCAAGACGCTTGAGGCGCAGTTCATCCAGAGCCAGAAGATGCAGGCCATCGGCCAGCTTGCCGGCGGGATCGCACATGATTTCAACAACCTGCTGACCGCCATTTCGGGCCATTGCGACCTGTTGCTTCTGCGGCACGACGCCTCGGATCAGGATTATTCCGATCTGGTCCAGATCCACCAGAACGCCAACCGGGCCGCGGCGCTCGTGCGCCAGCTGCTGGCCTTTTCCCGCAAGCAGACGCTGGCGCCCGAATTCATCGACCTTCAGGAAACCCTGTCGGACCTGATGCACCTTCTGAACCGTCTTGTGGGGGAACGGATCACGCTCAAACTGGCGCATGCCCCGGGCCTCGGCACGATCCGGGCTGACCGGCGGCAGTTCGAACAGGTGCTGATGAACCTTGTCGTGAACGCGCGTGACGCGATGCCCGAGGGCGGCACGATCCGGGTGGAGACAGAGGCGCTGGTTCTTGCGGGCGAAACGCGGCGGGGCAGGGCGCGGATACCGGCCGGCTCCTATGCGGTGATCCGGGTCAGCGATACCGGCTGCGGCATCCCGCCCGACCGGATCGACAAGATCTTTGAACCCTTCTTCACCACCAAGCGCCCGGGCGAGGGCACGGGGCTTGGCCTGTCAATGGCCTATGGCATCGTCAAACAATCGGGCGGCTATATCTTTGCCGACAGCACGCCCGGCGAGGGTTCGGTGTTCGAGGTGATCTTCCCGGTGCATGAGGCTGCTGACGACCGCCCTGTGGCCCCGCACCCGGAACCGGTCCGCCGACCGATCGCCACCCCCACGGGTGGAGTTGTCCTGCTGGTCGAGGATGAGGCGCCGGTGCGCGCCTTCGCCTCGCGCGCGCTTCGCCTGCGTGGGTTCACGGTGCTTGAGGCCGAGAATGCCGAGGACGCGCTGCGTACGCTGGAGGACCCGTCGGTCGCGGTCGACATCTTCGTGACCGATGTGGTGATGCCGGGCATGGACGGGCCATCCTGGGTGCGGCAGGCCCTTCGCGACCGGCCCGATGTGCGGGTGATCTTCGTCTCGGGCTATGCCGAGGAGGATTTCGCCGATGCCCAGACCCGTATTCCGAACTCTGTTTTCCTGCCCAAGCCCTTCTCGCTCACCGACCTGGCCGAGACCGTACAGCGCCAGCTGCACTGAGGCCCGCAGGGATGCTGCGAGGGCTGCAAGGGGCGGGGCGGCTGATGGGCCTGGAAAAGGCCCCGGATCCGGCGCTGGTCGGCCTTTGGTTCGGGGGGAGTGGCGTCCGGCGCCGAGGTCCGGGCGAACCGCCCGCCAAGCAGGCGACCGCACAATCCGTAAGACCGCCCGCCGGATGGGCCGCGGCAATGACGGCTGGCCGGGCCGTCGGTAGGCATGCAGCGGGCAGGAAATCGGCTCGACATGAATTCCCGCGCGCACATGCCTGTGGGGCAGCTTCGCCCCGGCCGTTTCCCGTTCGGGACCCCTTCCAAAGCGCACGGGCCGGGCCACGGGCAGGCCGCGGGCCGGTGACGATGCCTGCGCCACCCGCGGCAACGGGCGAGGGCACCGCCATGAAAGGCCGCGAGCGGCCCGGATGGCACCGGGTCGCTGAAGGGCTGCCGCGCCGCGCCCGCCGACATTCAGCCCGCCGACCCTTAACCGGCAGACCGTGTGGCGCAGGCGTCGCCCGTCTGTGAGGCGATCAGTCGCGGATCGCGGCGTAGATCTCGAAATCCGCCTTCAGATACCGCCTGAGCAGGTCTTCGGTGGCGCCCGAAAGGTCGGTATCGCCTTCGGGCGAAACATTCACGCGTGGCAAAGTGATCGCACATCCCAGCCGGTCTTCGAGGAAATCGACGAAACTGTCGATCGCCTCATAGCGGAAAAGCCGCGTCAGCCCCTTGCCGTTGCGCGGCTTGAAGAACTGCGCCTGCGACCCTACGGCGGCGAATTCCGGCGGCTCCTCGGCGCAATAGGCCCGCACGAATTCGTCAAAGGTGATCCCCTGCGTGGACCGACGCGGATCGGTGATGTCATCGCGCTGGCGGTAACGGTACCATGACGAAAGCCAGCTGCGCGGCTCGCGCATCACGGCGACGACGTCGAATTCCTGCCCCGAGGAAACTTCGAGATAGGGCGCGATGAACCGGTGATAACGCATCACGGTCGTGTGCTTGAGGATCGGCGGGCGCTGGATGCTGAGAGCGGCCAGCGATTCGAGCGCGCTTTCGATCGCCGTCGTCCCCGTCTTGGGTGTCGCGAGGAAAGCCAGACGTTGTTCCCAGAATACCAGCATCGCTGCCCCTTTTTTCCACCTGCGGCCTCTCTGGGCCCTGCGGCGTAAACTAGCTGTTAACCGAAACCGGAAAAAGCTGCTTTCTAAGAGAAAAGGATTGAAATGTTCCTGTTTTGTGCTCATAAGAACGGGAACGGAACGGAAACAAATGCATCATTGCTGGCCGCGCGCGGCTGTGGAATAAGGATCGGGAAATGGCAGTGGCGAACCTCCTCGACTTGAAGGACAAGCGCGAAATGGACAAGCAGAAGGCGCTGGAAAGCGCGCTCCAGCAGATCGAACGTCAGTTCGGCAAGGGCTCGATCATGAAGCTCGGCGCCGACAACCCGGTGATGGAGATCGAGGCCACGTCGACCGGTTCGCTGGGGCTCGACATCGCCCTGGGGATCGGTGGCCTGCCCAAGGGCCGCATCGTGGAAATCTATGGCCCGGAAAGCTCGGGCAAGACGACGCTCACGCTGCATGTGGTGGCCGAGGAACAGAAGAAGGGCGGCGTCTGCGCCTTCGTCGACGCCGAACATGCGCTTGATCCGCAGTATGCCCGCAAGCTGGGCGTCAACCTCGATGAGCTTCTGATCAGCCAGCCCGACACCGGCGAACAGGCGCTGGAAATCGTGGATACGCTGGTGCGGTCGGGCGCGGTCAGCCTGATCGTCGTGGATTCGGTCGCCGCGCTGACCCCGAAATCGGAACTGGAAGGCGACATGGGTGATGCACAGGTCGGCGCCCAGGCCCGCCTGATGAGCCAGGCCATGCGCAAGCTGACCGCCTCGATCGGCCGGTCGAACTGCATGGTGATCTTCATCAACCAGATCCGCATGAAGATCGGCGTGATGTTCGGCAGCCCCGAAACCACCACCGGCGGCAATGCGCTGAAATTCTATGCCAGTGTCCGGCTCGACATCCGCCGGATCGGCTCGATCAAGGAACGGGATGAGGTCGTGGGCAACACCACCCGCGTCAAGGTGGTGAAGAACAAGGTCGCACCGCCCTTCAAGCAGGTGGAATTCGACATCATGTATGGCGAAGGCATCTCGAAGACGGGGGAACTGATCGACATCGGCGTGAAGGCCGGCGTGGTCGAGAAATCGGGCAGCTGGTATTCCTATGGCGATGAACGGATCGGCCAGGGCCGCGAAAACGCCAAGCTGTTCCTCAAGCAGAACCCGTCCGTCGCGATGGAGATCGAGGACAAGATCCGCGCGGCGAACGGGCTGGATTTCCACATGGAAGGCGGCGCGGACGACGCCGAGGTCCTGGATACCTGACCGCGCGCCGACGTCGCCCTGTGACAGGCGGACGACCGCCGGGCAGCAGTCATGACAAGGGGCAGGGCCGGGGGAAGACCCCGGCCCTTTTCCTTTTCCGCATGCGTGGCGGCAATAGGCCTTGCCCGATACCGCAGGCACGCGGATACTTCCCCGCATGACATGGTAACGGTGTGGTCCTTCGAAGGGGCGATTTCGAAGAGGCGGATCCGGCGGGTACGATTTGATCTGGCGCGCCTTCGGCGAGAACGTTTGCAGCTGGCGCCATTTCGTCTGACGGGATTTCAGAAAGCGGGCATTCGATGGGCGTCTACCAGGTTCTCAGATCGGCACGGCGGGCCGCCTCAAACCGGATCGCGTTGCCGCTCAGGGCGGGCTGGAACCGTCTTCTGGCGCTGACCCCCGCCGCGCCCGGATTTGTCGGCGCCTTTCCTGACCATGCCACCGCCATGGCGCATGTGCCGAAGGGCCGCCTTGCCGGCTATGACCATGATGCGGTGGCCGACACCTCGTTCCTGCGCATGTGTCAGGTCCAGAGCCACGATTACCCTGTCCTGTACTGGCTGCACCGCCACCTTCTGCCGGGCCAGCATGTGCTGGATTACGGCGGGCACATGGGGACGAAATACATCGCCTTCGCCCCCTACCTGCCGCTGACCGAAGCGACATGGACCGTGATCGACCTGCCGGCGATCATGGGGGCCGCCGCTGCCCGGCAGGCGGCCGGGGATATCCCGGCGGAGATCCGGTTTCTCAGCGATCCCTCGGCGGCCGCGCCTGCGGATATCCTGCTGGCGTCGGGTCTGTTCCAGTATCTGGATGTGCCGCTGGCGACGCTTTTTTCGCGGCTGGGGCAAAGGCCGCGGGTCGCGATCTTCAACAAGGTGGCCACGCGCGAGGGCCCTTCGGTCACGACGCTGGAAAAGATCGGCCCGGCCCGGGTGCCCTATCAGTTCCGCAACCGTGCCGGGTTCGAGGCGGAAATCGCGGCGCTCGGCTACCGGATCGTGGATCGCTGGGACATCCCGGCGCTGAGCCATGTGATCGACACGCATCCGGCGCTCGGCCCGAGCCGGAGCCTCGGCTACGTCCTCGAACGCGACGGGTAAGGGCGGCGCCGTCCCGGTCGGCGGCCGGGGCAGGGCGGGCCAGGCCGAAAGGAACGTCCGGGCGCAGTGGACAGCCGCGCCAAGCAAGGCTAAAGGGAGGGCAAACCGCAGGAATTCCGCCCCGAAAGGCCCCATGTCATGGCGTCCCTGAACGACATCCGCTCTACCTTCCTCGATTTCTTCGCGCGCAACGGTCACCGGATCGTGGAGTCGTCCCCGCTTGTCCCGCGCAACGACCCGACGCTGATGTTCACCAACTCGGGCATGGTTCAGTTCAAGAACCTCTTCACCGGGGTCGAGACGCGCGATTACACCCGCGCCACGACCGCGCAGAAATGCGTCCGCGCGGGCGGCAAGCACAATGACCTCGACAACGTGGGCTATACCGCGCGGCACCATACGTTCTTTGAAATGCTGGGCAATTTCAGCTTCGGCGACTATTTCAAGGAAACCGCAATCCCGCTGGCGTGGGAACTGCTGACGAAGGATTTCGGCATCCCGAAGGACCGGCTTCTGGTTACGGTCTATCACACCGACGACGAGGCTGCCGATATCTGGAAGAAGGTCGGCGGGTTCAGCGACGACCGGATCATCCGCATCCCGACGAATGACAATTTCTGGATGATGGGCCCGACCGGCCCCTGCGGCCCCTGCACGGAAATCTTCTTTGACCACGGCGACCATATCTGGGGCGGTCCGCCCGGCAGCGCCGAGGAGGATGGCGACCGGTACATCGAGATCTGGAACAACGTCTTCATGCAGTTCGAACAGTTCGAGGACGGCTCGCGCCGCGAACTGGAGGCGAAGTCGATCGACACCGGCATGGGGCTGGAACGGATCGGCGCGCTGTTGCAGGGCAAGCATGACAACTATGACACCGACCTCATGCGCAGCCTTATCGAGGCCAGCGCCCATGTCACCAGCCAGGACCCGGACGGGCCGGGCAAGACGCATCACCGGGTGATCGCCGACCACCTGAGATCGACCTCGTTCCTGATCGCCGACGGGGTGATGCCCTCGAACGAAGGCCGGGGCTATGTGCTGCGGCGGATCATGCGGCGGGCGATGCGGCATGCGCATATGCTGGGCGCAAAGGACCCGGTGATGCACCGTCTGGTGCCCGCGCTGGTGCGCCAGATGGGCGCGGCCTACCCGGAACTGACCCGCGCGCAGGCGCTGATCGAAGAGACGCTGAAGCTAGAGGAAACCCGCTTCAAGCAGACGCTGGATCGCGGCCTGAAGCTTCTGGACGAAGAACTGGGCGGCCTCTCGGAAGGGGCCGAACTGCCGGGGCAGACGGCGTTCAAGCTCTATGATACCTACGGCTTCCCGCTGGACCTGACGCAGGACGCGCTGCGCGAAAAGGGCCGGGCGGTGGACGTCGCGGGCTTTGATGCCGCAATGGAGGAACAGCGCGCCAAGGCACGGGCCTCGTGGGCGGGATCGGGCGAGGCCAAGGACGCCGCGATCTGGTTCGAACTGGCCGAACGGCACGGGGCGACCGAGTTTCTGGGCTATGACACCGAAATCGCCGAAGGCCAGATCCTCGCGCTGGTGCGCGATGGGGCCGAGGCCGGCGAGGCCGCGGCCGGAACCGCCGTGCAGGTCGTGGTGAACCAGACGCCGTTCTATGCCGAGAGCGGCGGCCAGGTGGGCGACACCGGCTTCATCCGCACCGACACCGGGCTTGCCGAGGTGACGGACACGAAGAAATCGGCCGGCGTCTTCATCCATGTCGCGACCGTCCGCGAGGGCAGCATCCTGCGCGGCCAGCCCGCGAAACTGGAAGTGTCGCACAGCCGCCGCCGGGCGATCCGCGCCAACCATTCAGCCACCCACCTTCTGCACGAGGCGCTGCGCCGCGCGCTTGGCGATCATGTGGCGCAGCGGGGCAGCCTGAACGCGCCCGACCGCCTGCGGTTCGACTTCAGCCATTCCAAGGCGCTGTCGGCGGCGGAACTGGCGCAGGTCGAGGCCGAGGTGAACGCCTTCATCCGCCAGAACGGCAGTGTGGAAACCCGGATCATGACGCCCGACGACGCGCGGGCCCTGGGGGCGCAGGCGCTGTTCGGCGAGAAATACGGCGACGAGGTCCGCGTGGTGTCGATGGGCAGCCTGCCCGGATCGGGCAAGGGTGCGGATGGCAACACCTTCAGCCTGGAACTCTGCGGCGGCACGCATGTGTCCCGCCTGGGCGAGATCGGGCTTTGCGTGATCCTGGGCGACAGCGCCTCGTCCGCGGGGATCCGCCGGATCGAGGCGCTGACCGGCGAAGGGGCGTTGGCGCATCTGAACGACCAGATGCGCAAACTTGCCGATGTGGCCGCGGTGCTGAAGGTGACGCCGGCGGAACTGGCCGATCGGGCGCGCGCGCTTCTGGATGAACGGAAGCGGCTGGAAAACGAGGTGGCGCAATTGCGCCGCGAGGTCGCCATGGGCGGCGGCAAGGCCGAGACGGCAGGCCCCGAGGCATTGGGGAACGGGCTGATGTTCCGCGCCCAGGTTCTGAACGGCGTTTCGGGGAAGGACCTGCCCGCCATCATCGACGAGATGAAGGCCGAAGGCTGGGACGGGGCGATCCTGCTGGCCGCCGAGAATGACGGCAAGGTTGCGGTCGCCGCCGGTGTGACGGCCGGGGCCGTGGGCCGGGTGTCGGCGGTGGACGTGCTGCGCGCCGCGATCGCGGCCCTTGGCGGCAAGGGCGGCGGCGGCCGCCCCGATCTGGCCCAGGGCGGCGCGCCGGGGCTTGATCAGTTCGACGCCGCGCGGCAGGCTGCGCTTGATGTCGTGAAAGGAGCCTGACCCATGCCGACCGCCCTCTGGATCGCCCATGTCGAAGTGACCGATGCCGAGGCCTATGGCCGCTATGCGCAGGGTGCGACCGGGGCCATCGCGGCCCATGGCGGCGTGTTCCTCGCGCGCGGCGGGCGCTATGTGCAGCTGGAAGGCAATGATCGGCCGCGCAATGTCGTGGCCCGCTTTCCCAGCCTCGAGGCGGCGGTCGCCTGCTACAACAGCCCCGAATACCAGGCCGCGCTGGCCCATGCCAAAGGCGCCAGCGTGCGTGATCTCGTCGTGGTTGAAGAAAGCGCCTGAAGCCGAAGATTTTTCTGCGAAAAATCTTCCCCAGCCTACTTTCGGCGCGGGCCTAGAGCGGCAGAGCCGTCGTGTCCTTGATTTCTTCCATGACGAAACTGGCCGAAACATCGTGCAACTCGACGCGACCGACAAGGTCGCGATAAAGCCGGTCATAGGCTTTCACATCCGCCACACGGGCGCGGATCAGGTAATCAAGATCCCCCGTCATCCGGTAGGCGCCCAGGATCTCGGGCATGTCGCGCGTGGCCTGGGCAAAGCGTTCCAGCCAGTCGGGGGCATGACGGTCGGTCCGGATCAGCATGAAGACGGTCAGGCCAAGCCCCACCTTCTCGGCATCCAGAAGCGCAACGCGGGCGCGCAGCACGCCCCTGTCCTCCAGCGCCTTCACCCGGCGCCATACGGCATTGCGTGACAGGCCGACCCGGTCACCCAGATCTTCCAGCGACAGGCCTGCATCGCGCTGAAGCAGGGTCAGTATACGGCGGTCAAGGTGGTCGAGTTTCTCCATCCCGTCGGATTTAGCGGGAAATCTTCACATCCGGAACCCGCAATCTCCGTGCAAAGGTGATGCAATTCGATCCGGCCTTTGGTAGAATTCGGTCAAGGCCCGGAAAAACGGGCATTTGGCGGAATGAGGCGGGATCATGTGTCGTTGGGCAGCCTATATCGGGGCGCCGATCTTTCTTGAGGAAATCATCAGCCGTCCGGGTCATTCGCTGATCCATCAGAGCCATTGCGCCACCCAGTGCCATTCCGCGATCAATGCGGACGGGTTCGGCGTGGCCTGGTACGGAGAGCGGCCGGAACCGGGCCTGTACCGCGATGTCATGCCGGCCTGGTCCGATCCGAACCTGCGCAGCCTGACGGCGCAGGTCCGCTCCGGCCTGTTCCTGGCGCATGTGCGCGCCTCGACCGGCACGGCGACCAGCCGCAACAACTGTCATCCCTTCGCGGTTGGCCGGTGGTGTTTCATGCACAACGGGCAGGTGGGCGGCTATGACGGGTTCCGCCGCTGCGCCGAAATGCTGATCCCGGATGAGCTTTACCCGTTCCGGCGGGGCGCAACGGACAGCGAGGCGTTGTTCCTCGCCGCCCTGGCCGAGGGCCTTGACCGCGATCCGAAGGGCGCTCTGGCGCGTGCCGTCGCCCGGCTGGAGGCGCTGAGCCGCGAAAAGGGTACCGCACCCCACATGCGCCTGACGGCTGCGTTTTCCGATGGCCGTCGCCTTTATGCCGTCCGCCACGCGACCGACGACCATGCGCCGACGCTTTATCACCGCTGGTCCGAGACGCGGCAGGGCCGGGCGGTCGTGTCCGAACCGCTCGAGACGGACGAGGACGGCTGGCAAGAGATCCCGCCGGGCAGCTTCTGCACTTTCGAGGGCGACGAGGTCCATGTCGAACCCTTCGCACCCTCAACTTTGGCCCGGGCCGCCTGAACGCGGAAAGGCCGCCCGGGGTGGCGGCCTTGCTTTTCAACCTGACGAAAATACCCTGCGGGGGTGCGGGGGTGCAAAACCCCCGCCGTCCGCCGTCATTCCGCGCGCGACTGGCGCTTTCTTTCATGCGGGTCCAGATGGCGCTTGCGCAGGCGGATGATCTTGGGCGTCACTTCCACCAGTTCGTCATCGTCGATATAGGCAATGGCCTCTTCCAGGCTCATCCGGACCGGGGGCGTCAGGCGTACCGCCTCGTCCGAACCCGAGGCCCGGATGTTGGTCAGCTTCTTGCCCTTCAGCGGGTTCACCTCAAGGTCATTGTCGCGGCTGTGTTCGCCGATGATCATGCCCTCATAGACCTGTTCCTGCGCGCCGATGAACAGCTTGCCGCGTTCTTCCAGGTTCCACAGCGCATAGGCGACCGAAACGCCGTTCTCCATGCTGATCAGAACGCCCTGGCGACGGCCCTGGATCGGGCCCTTGTGGGGTACCCAGCCGTGGAAGATCCG
This sequence comes from Aliigemmobacter aestuarii, assembly GCF_004799285.1. GTDB lineage: Bacteria > Pseudomonadota > Alphaproteobacteria > Rhodobacterales > Rhodobacteraceae > Aliigemmobacter > Aliigemmobacter aestuarii. Next base: position 339,870 of record NZ_SSND01000003.1, read on the forward strand.
GTTCAGGACGCCGGTGCCGCGCGTGTCGGTCAGGAACTGGCCGTGATAGCCGATCAGCCCGCGTGACGGCACATGCGCCACGATGCGCGTCTTGCCGACGCCTGCGGGCTTCATCTCGACCAGGTCGCCCTTGCGTTCGCCGGTCAGCTTGTCGATCACCGCGCCGGAATATTCGTCATCGACATCCACGATGACCTCTTCGACCGGCTCCATCCGCTGGCCGTCCTCTTCACGGAAGATGACGCGCGGGCGGCTGATCGACAGCTCGAACCCTTCGCGGCGCATGTTCTCGATCAACACGCCCATCTGCAGTTCGCCCCGGCCCGAAACCTCGAAGGCCTCGCCGCCGGGGGTGTCGGCGATCTTGATTGCCACGTTCTGTTCGGCTTCCTTCATCAGCCGGTCCCGGATCACGCGCGACTGCACCTTGTTGCCGTCGCGGCCCGCGAGGGGAGAGTCGTTGATGCCGAAGGTCACGGTGATGGTGGGCGGGTCGATCGGCTGGGCGGGAAGGGCGGCTTCCACCGACGGGTCGCAGAGCGTATCGGCCACGGTGGCCTTGCTCATGCCGGCGATGGTGACGATGTCTCCGGCGATCGCCTCGTCGATGGGCTGCTGGCCCAGGCCCCGGAAGGCGAGGATCTTGGTCACGCGGAACTGTTCGATCCGCTCGCCGGTGCGCGACAGCGCCTTCAGCTGCGCGCCCACCTTCAGCGTGCCGGCCTCGACCCGGCCGGTCAGGATGCGGCCGATGAACGGGTCGGCCGAAAGCGTCGTCGCCAGCATCTGGAAGGGTTCGGCCGCATGGGCGAGCTGCCGGGGCGGGGGGACATGGCGGACGATCAGGTCAAACAGCGCCGTCAGGTCCTTGCGCGGCCCGTCCAGCGCCTCGTCGGCCCAACCCGACCGGCCCGAGGCGTAGAGATGCGGGAAATCAAGCTGTTCATCGGTCGCACCCAGATTGGCGAAAAGGTCGAAGACCTCGTTCAGCGCGCGATCGGGTTCGGCATCGGGCTTGTCCACCTTGTTCAGCACGACGATAGGCCGCAGCCCCAGAGCCAGCGCCTTGGAGGTGACGAATTTCGTCTGCGGCATCGGGCCTTCGGCGGCATCGACCAGAAGGACGACACCATCGACCATGTTCAGGATCCGTTCCACTTCGCCGCCGAAATCGGCGTGGCCGGGGGTATCGACGATGTTGATCCGCGTGCTGCCGTGTTCGACGCTGGTGCATTTCGCCAGAATGGTGATCCCGCGCTCGCGTTCAATGTCATTGCTGTCCATCGCGCGTTCGGAAACCGCCTGGTTGTCGCGGAAGGCGCCGGACTGTTTCAAGAGTTCGTCCACCAGCGTTGTCTTGCCATGGTCGACATGCGCGATGATGGCGATGTTGCGAAGCTCCATCGGAGGGTCACTTTCAGATCATTAGGGTTGGCGCGGCCTTACAGGAGGGCCGTCAGAAAGGAAAGCCCCGACCGCGCGGCGGGGTCTGGCCTTTGGTCAAATCGGGATATCCGTGTCGATCGCGCCGCGATTCCGCCTCTGCCGCAGGGCCGCCTAGGTCGCGATGTACCGATCCCGGCGGTGGTTGATCGCGATGACGAGGTTGACGACCAGCGCACCAAGCGCGCTCCAGGCCACGGTCAGCGGATCGCGCAGCGCAAACGCCACGGTGAAAAGTGCCGCATCGAACCCCAGCTGCACCCATCCCGCACGCCAGCCAAGCCGATCCTGAAGGATCAGCGCCAGGATGCCGATCCCGCCAAGGCTGGCGCCGTGACGAAAAAGCGCCATGAGCGCCGAGCCCGAGGCAAGGCCGAACAGCACCGCCCCGAAGGCGGGCGTGAGATGATCGAACGAGATCCACCCAGGCATGACCATCGAAAGACCCGACAGGGCCGCCACGGCGATGAAGGTCTTCAGCGTGAAGACCGCGCCCATCCTGAGATAGCCGAGGACATAGAAGGGCAGGTTGATCACGAAAAACACCGGCCCGAACCCCCATCCCGTGGCGTAGGAGATCAGCACCGCGAGACCCGCCGTCTGACCGGTGACCAGCCCCAGATGCGTGAGGATCACGATCCCGAACGACGCCATGACCGCGCCATAGGCGATGCCCTGCGCATCCTCGAACAGGCTGTGGCGTTTTGGATCGGTCATCGCGATTGCCTGCCGAAAGTGGTCGGGCAAGTCCAGTCAAAATCCGCCGTCGAGACTGCGATTGATCAGGCAGTTCGAATGTGCGAGGCTTTCACTGATTTTGATCTCGTGACTTCGGAAGCAAGCATGACAAGCGCAAGACGAATTGCGGTCTTTGTGGATGCCGACAATATTTCAGCCGATCATCTGGAGTTATGCCGGAAAACTGCAAACGAATTGGGAAACCTGGTTTGCTTCAGGGTTGTGGGTTCACCAGAGAGTGTCAAAGGCTGGCTAAAACCCGGGGTTCGCGCGATTTGCCATGCTGCCGGCAAGAACTCTGCCGATATTGTTCTCTCTCTTGAAGCGCTTGAGCTTGCGCTGACCCGACAGGCAGACGCGTTCGTTTTTGCGACATCGGACCGCGATCTCTCGATCTGCGCGACCCGTCTTCGGGAACTGGGGTTCGATGTCACCTGTCTTGGAGAAAAGACCAAGGTCGCGCTGGAAACTCAGCAGAGTTATGCAAAGTTCATCGCCGTTCCCGTCAAGAGGTCTCCAGCGACTGCAACGACCGCGAAAAAGACCGCAGCAAACGTGCCGAATGAGGCATTCAAGAAAAAGATTTCGCAGTTCCTCGTTGACGAGGCCAAGCAACCTGATGGCCCCGCGATCAACGGTGGATGGATCCCGCTTTCTGTCTTGGGACAATCCCGCGCGCGTGAAAAGGGGATTTCAAAAGTTGCCGCAGGCGTCGGCAAGAACAAATCGTGGCGGACCTACTTCGAAGGCAATTCGTCATCGTTTGAAATTGACGAGGGCGGACAAAAAGTCCGCCCTCGATCCAAAGCACGATAGACGAGCGCCTCAGCCCGCCAGAGCCTTGTTCAGGTATTCGTCGACCTTTTCCAGGTAGCCCATGGTGGTCAGCCACTTCTGGTCGGGGCCGACCAGCAGGGCGAGGTCCTTGGTCATGAAGCCGTCCTCGACCGTCTGCACGCAGACCTTTTCCAGCGTCTCGGCAAAGCGCGCCAGTTCGGCGTTGCCGTCAAGCTTGGCGCGGTGCTTCAGCCCGCCGGTCCAGGCGAAGATCGAGGCGATGGAGTTGGTCGATGTTTCCTTGCCCGCCTGATGCTGGCGATAGTGGCGCGTCACCGTGCCATGGGCGGCCTCGGCCTCGACCGTCTTGCCGTCGGGCGTCATCAGGACCGAGGTCATCAGGCCGAGCGAGCCGAAGCCCTGCGCCACGGTGTCGGACTGCACGTCGCCGTCATAGTTCTTGCAGGCCCAGACATAGCCGCCCGACCATTTCAGCGCCGAGGCGACCATGTCGTCGATCAGGCGGTGTTCATAGGTGATGCCCTTGGCCTTGAACTGGGCCTCGAACTCTTCTTCATAGACCTTCTGGAACAGGTCCTTGAAGCGGCCGTCATAGGCCTTGAGGATCGTGTTCTTGGTCGACAGATAGACCGGCCAGCCGAGGTTCAGCCCGTAGTTCATCGAGGCGCGGGCGAAGTCGATGATCGACTGGTCAAGGTTGTACATGCCCATGGCAACCCCGGACGAGGGCGCGTCGAAGACGTCCTTCTCGATCACGGTGCCGTCCTCGCCCACGAATTTCATCGTGAGCTTGCCCTTGCCGGGGAAGCGGAAATCGGTGGCGCGATACTGGTCGCCAAAGGCGTGGCGGCCGACGACGATCGGCTGGGTCCAGCCCGGCACCAGACGGGGGACGTTGCGGCAGATGATCGGCTGGCGGAAGATCACGCCGCCCAGGATGTTGCGGATCGTGCCGTTGGGCGACTTCCACATCTGTTTCAGGCCGAATTCCTCGACCCGCTGTTCGTCGGGGGTGATGGTGGCGCATTTCACCGCAACGCCGACCTCTTTGGTCTTCAGCGCCGAGTCGATGGTGATCTGGTCGTTGGTGCGGTCACGCTCTTCGATGCCCAGATCGTAATAGAGCAGGTCGATGTCGAGATAGGGCAGGATCAGTTTCTTCTTGATGAAATCCCAGATGATCCGGGTCATTTCATCGCCGTCCATTTCGACGACGGGGTTTGCCACCTTGATCTTGGTCATGTGCCGCCCTTTCGGTTGAAGGATTCGAATTGGCACGGGCTATAGCGCAAAACGGTGCGCATGGGAAGTCCGGTATGCAAATGTATACCGTTTATTCCTGCCCCGCGAACCAGGCCCGTGCCCGAACGCGGACCCAGTCCCACAGGGCGGGCGCGCCGCGGGCGACCTTGTGGCCGACGCGGGATTCAAGCTGGTCGTAGGTCACGTTGAACTCGGGCCATGTGCCGCCGTCATTGGCGAGGTTCAGCATCACCGGCTGAACCCGGTCAAGGCTTTTGGCAAAGACCGCGTCGGGGGTTTCGGCGGCCTCGAATTCGTCCCACAGCGCGCGGAATTCGGCCGCCAGACCGGCGGGCAGGAGGCCGAAGATGCGGTCGGCCGCCGCGGCCTCGGCGGCCTGCACCTCGGCACTGCCATGGGCCTGCCCGTTGGCGGAATGAATCGGCACATCGCCCACGTCGATCTCGACCAGATCGTGCAGGATCAGCATCCTGAGCACGCGGTTGATGTCTACCCCCGGCCCGGCCTGATCGGCCAGCGTCAGCGCATAGAGCGCCAGGTGCCAGGAATGTTCGGCGGAATTCTCGCGCCGCGAGCCGTCGATGATGCGGCCCGCGCGGCAGACGGTCTTCAGCTTTTCAGCCTCGACCAGAAAGGCCATCTGGGCCGACAGCCTGTCAGGCATTTTTCTTGGTGGCGCGGAAATCGGCCAGACGCTTGTTCAGGAACTCGCGCCCGCGCCGTTCGGCAAGGCGCACGCGGATCGCGGTCATGAAGGATTCCTGCATCGAGGGCGACAGCGAGCCCAGCATCTTGGACACTTCATCGTAGAAACGGTCGTTGCCCATTTCGTCCATCGCGGCCAGAACGTCCGTCGCCAGCGCGTCGGCCAGATCGTCGGTCATCGCCATGGCTTAGCGCGACCCTTCGCCAAGGCGGCGCTTCACATAGGCCGTGACCGTGTCGATCATAGGCTTCATGTGCGCCTCTTCGTCCTTGAAGAAATGATCGGCGCCCTCGATCTGCTCATGCGTGATGGTGATGCCCTTCTGTTCATGCAGCTTGTTCACCAGGCTAACGGTATCCTTGGGCGGCGCGACCTTGTCGGCGGTGCCATTGATGATCAGGCCCGACGAGGGGCAGGGGGCGAGGAAGCTGAAGTCATACATGTTCGCAGGCGGCGCAACAGATACGAAGCCCGTAATCTCGGGCCGGCGCATCAGAAGCTGCATCCCGATCCATGCGCCGAAGCTGAAGCCCGCGACCCAGCAGTGCTTGGCGTTCTGGTTCATGGATTGCAGGTAATCGAGCGCGGACGCCGCGTCCGACAATTCGCCGATACCCTGGTCATATTCGCCCTGGCTGCGACCGACGCCGCGGAAGTTGAACCGCAGGACGGTGAAGCCCAGGTTGTAGAAGGCGTAATGCAGGTTGTAGACGACCTTGTTGTTCATCGTGCCGCCGAACTGCGGATGGGGATGCAGCACGATGGCGATCGGGGCGTCGCGGTCCTTTTGCGGATGGTAGCGGCCTTCGAGACGCCCTTCGGGGCCTGCAAAGATGACTTCGGGCATCGCCTTGACTGTTTCTTCTCGCTGTCCGGGGGTGTGTTGCCACAGCCGCCCGGAGGGATTAAGGGAAGGTCGGGCAGGGGGTCTGCCCAAGCCCAACCGAGTTAAGCGGCGCAAGGCGTCGCGTCAATGGATTTGCGGGAGAACGCCGTGAAACTCTCCACCAAGGGGCGCTATGCGATGGTCGCGCTGGCCGATCTTGCGCTGGCAAGGACGGACGACCTGATGTCGCTGGCCGAGATCTCGAAGCGGCAGGACATTAGCCTTCCCTATCTGGAACAGCTTTTCGTGAAACTGCGCCGCGCGGGTCTGGTGGAGGCCACGCGGGGGCCGGGGGGCGGATACCGGCTGGCACGCAGCCCGGACTCGATCCGGGTGAGCGAGGTCCTGGAGGCGGTCGAGGAAACGGTGAGCGCGATGCACACCGGCGCGGGGGCGTCGGGGGCAGTGTCGGGCACACGGGCGCAGTCGCTGACCAACCGGATGTGGGAGGGGCTTTCGGCGCATGTCTATGTCTACCTTCACCAGACCCGGCTTTCCGACATCATCCGCAACGAACTTGCGCCCTGTCCGGCAGTGCCTGCGCTGTTTCGTGTCGTTGACGACGCCTGATTTCCGGGCACAAGGGGGCGCCGCCACAGGTTCCTGTGCGGCGGTCACACGTGAGAAGGTGATGGACATTCGCGCATGACGGCCCGCGTCTATCTGGACTGGAACGCCACGACGCCGCTGCGCCCGGAAGCGCGGGCGGCGATGGTGGCGGCGATGGACGTGGTGGGCAATCCGTCGTCGGTCCATGCCGAGGGGCGGGCGGCGAAGGGGCTGATGGAACGGGCGCGCGCGCAGGTTGCCGCGGCGATCGGGGCCGAGGGGGCCGACATCGTGTTTGTCTCGGGCGCGACCGAGGCGGCGGCGCTGGCTTGCGCGGGGCGCGGGCTTGTCTGTGCGGGGATCGAACATGACGCGGTGGCCGCATGGTGCGATCCGGTGCTGCCCGCGGGCCACGACGGCCGGGTGAAGGTTAACGATCCGGCACGGACCGCGCTGCAATTGGCCAATTCCGAAACCGGCATCGTGCAGGACCTTCCGCAGGGGCTTGCGGTTTCCGACCTGACGCAGGGGTTTGGCAAGTTGCCGGTCGCCTTCAACTGGCTGGGCTGCGATATGGGCTTTGTCAGCGCGCACAAGCTTGGCGGGCCGAAGGGGATCGGGGCGCTGATCCTGCGGCGGGGGCTCGATCTGCCCGCGCAACTGAAGGGCGGCGGGCAGGAGATGGGCCGCCGTGCCGGAACCGAGAACCTGATCGGCATCGCAGGCTTCGGGGCCGCCGCCGAGGCCGCCGCCGCCGATCTGGCCGCCGGGGTCTGGGAGCGGGTTTCTGGAATTAGAAATATTCTAGAGTCAGCATTGTCTGCCGGGCAGAGTTGGACTATTTCTGTCGGGAATGAAGGCGCGCGCCTTCCCAACACGCTTTGCCTTGTCACCCCCGGCTGGAAAGGGGAAACGCAAGTGATGCAGATGGATCTGGCCGGATTCGCGATCTCCGCGGGCTCGGCCTGTTCCAGCGGGAAGGTCCGCGCCAGCCGCGTGCTGATGGCGATGGGTTTCGACGAAACCTCTGCCGCCAGCGCGATCCGGGTCTCGATCGGCCCGCAGACGACGGAAGACGAAGTGATGCGGTTCGCCGACGCGTGGACCGCGCAGCGGAAAAAGGCCCGGGACCGGGCCCCGAAGGAATAGGAACAGGCCATGGGTGCGCTGGACAACGATACCGCCCTCGAGGTGCGAGAAGGGGTCGATCGCGAGACGATCGAAACCGTTCAGGCGATGGCGGGCAAGTACAAGTACGGCTGGGAAACCGACATCGAGATGGAGTTCGCGCCCAAGGGCCTGAACGAGGACATTGTTCGCCTGATCAGCGAAAAGAACGGCGAACCCGACTGGATGCTGGAGTGGCGCCTTGCGGCCTATCGCCGTTGGGTGAAGATGGAAGAGCCGCGTTGGGCGATGCTCAACTACCCCGAGATCGACTATCAGGACCAGTATTATTACGCCAAGCCCAAGAGCATGACGAAAAAGCCGAAGTCGCTGGACGAAGTCGATCCGAAGCTTCTGGCGACCTATGAAAAGCTGGGCATCCCGCTGAAGGAACAGATGCTGCTGGCGGGCGTCGAAGGTTCGGACGAGCCGCGCAAGGTGGCGGTCGATGCCGTGTTCGACAGCGTGTCGGTCGGCACCACCTTCAAGGAAGAGCTGAAGAAGGCCGGCGTCATCTTCTGTTCGATCTCGGAGGCCGTTCGCGATTACCCCGAGCTTGTGAAGAAGTATCTCGGCAGCGTCGTGCCGCAGTCCGACAACTTCTTTGCCACGCTGAATTCGGCTGTCTTTTCCGACGGATCCTTCGTCTATGTCCCCGAAGGCGTGCGCTGCCCGATGGAACTGTCGACCTATTTCCGCATCAACGCAGAGAACACCGGGCAGTTCGAACGAACGCTGATCATCGCCGACAAGGGCGCCTATGTCAGCTATCTGGAAGGCTGCACCGCGCCCAAACGCGACACCAACCAGCTGCATGCGGCGGTGGTCGAGATCGTCATCCTCGACGATGCCGAGGTGAAGTATTCGACCGTCCAGAACTGGTATCCGGGCGACGAGGAAGGCCGCGGCGGGATCTACAACTTCGTCACCAAACGGGCCGATTGCCGGGGGCCGCGGTCCAAGGTGATGTGGACGCAGGTGGAAACCGGATCGGCGATCACGTGGAAATACCCCTCGTGCATCCTGCGCGGCGATGACAGCCAGGGCGAGTTCTATTCGATCGCCATCGCCAACAACGCCCAGCAGGCCGACACCGGCACCAAGATGGTGCACCTGGGAAAGCGGACGAAATCGCGGATCGTGTCCAAGGGGATCAGCGCCGGGCGTGCGCAGAACACCTATCGCGGGCTGGTCAGCATGCACCCGAAGGCCACCGACAGCCGCAACTACACCCAGTGCGATAGCCTTCTGATCGGCGACAGGTGTGGCGCGCATACGGTTCCCTACATCGAGGTCAAGAACAACTCGTCGCGCGTCGAACACGAGGCGACGACCTCGAAGGTCGATGACGATCAGCTGTTCTACTGCCGGTCGCGCGGGATGGACGAGGAAGAGGCGGTCGCGCTGGTGGTGAACGGCTTCTGCAAGGAAGTGCTGCAGGCGTTGCCGATGGAATTCGCGATGGAAGCGCAAAGCCTGGTCGCGATCAGCCTGGAAGGATCGGTCGGCTGACGCTGGCGGGGCGCCGGGGCCACCCCCGCGCGCCGGAAGGAACACGCGTTGCCGCGACGGCCAAAGACCGGCGGCAGCGGACACGGAGACAAGGTAAGGTAGGCCCGGAAAAATGCTGGAAATCAATAACCTGCACGTCAAGCTTGAAGAAGATGACAAGGTCATCCTCAAGGGCGTGAACCTGACCGTCGAGGCCGGCAAGGTGCATGCGATCATGGGGCCGAACGGGTCGGGCAAGTCGACCCTGTCCTATGTCCTGGCCGGGCGCGATGGCTATTCCGTGACCGATGGCTCGGCCACGCTGGATGGTGCCGAGCTGCTTGAGATGGAACCCGAGGAACGCGCCGCAGCGGGCCTGTTCCTGGCGTTCCAGTACCCGGTGGAAATTCCGGGCGTGGGCAACATGACCTTCCTGCGGACGGCCGTAAACGCACAGCGCAAGGCCCGCGGCGAGGACGAACTCAGCGCGGGGGAATTCCTCAAGATCGTGCGCGAAAAGGCCAAGGCCCTGAAGATCGACGCCGAAATGATGAAGCGGCCGGTGAACGTGGGCTTTTCGGGCGGCGAGAAGAAGCGCAACGAGATCCTGCAGATGGCCATGCTTGAGCCGAAGATGTGCATCCTTGACGAGACCGACTCGGGCCTTGACGTGGACGCGATGAAACTGGTGGCCGATGGCGTGAACGCGCTGCGCGACGCGGGCCGCGCGTTTCTGGTGATCACGCATTACCAGCGGCTGCTGGATCACATCCGCCCGGACGTGGTGCACATCATGGCCGACGGGCGGATCGTCAAGACCGGCGGGCCGGAACTGGCGCTTGAGGTCGAAAACAACGGCTATGCCGATATCCTGGCCGAGGTGATGTGATGGCGCTGGCGGCGCAGAAATCCGACGCGCTTGAGGCGCGGATCGCAAGGCTGGACCGCCCGACGGCGGGCTGGACGGCAAAGGCAAGGGCCGATGCGCTGGCGCGGCTTTCGTCGATGGGCCTGCCGGGCAAGCGGGACGAATACTGGCGCTATACCGATCCGGCCGGGTTGAACCTGGCCGAGGCCGCGGCAGCCGCGCTTTTCGATGCGCAGGGCGAGGCGCCGCCCTTCGACGGGATCGACCGTCTGAAGCTGGTCTTCGTGGATGGCGTGTTCGATCCGGCCGCCTCTGACGATCCGGCCCTTGCCGGGGTCGAGATCAGCCTTCTGTCGAAGACGGGTGGGGCCGACCTGCACTGGGCGCAGGGGCTTTACGGCACGCTCGAAGCCGCCGGGCAATCGCCCGTGGCGCGGCCCTTCGCGGCGATGAATACCGCCTTCGCGACCGAGGGCGTGATGATCCGCGCCACGGGGCGGGCGGCCAAACCGGTTTCCCTGATTTACCTCCACAAATCCGAAACTTCGGATGCGATCCTGCATCACTGCATCAAGGTCGAATCCGGGGCGGAACTGACCCTTCTGGAAAACGGCCCGGCGGCGGCGCGGTTTTCCAAGGTGATGGAGGTCGATGTCGCCGATGGCGGACGCTTCCATCATGTCCGCACCCAGGGGCGCGACCACGAACGCCGCGCGATCACGCACATCTTCGCGCGACTGGGGCGTGAATCGCTGTTCAAGTCCTTCACGTTGACCGCGAACGGGCGGCTCACCCGCAACGAATGCGTGATCGACCTGACCGGTGCGGATGCGGTCGCCCATGTGGCGGGCGCCGCCGTGGGCGATGGCGATTTCCACCATGACGATACGGTCTTTGTGACCCATGGCGCGGAACGCTGCGAAAGCCGGCAGGTGTTCAAGAAAGTGCTGAAGAACGGCGCTACGGGGGTTTTCCAGGGCAAGATCCTGGTGCGACCCGGCGCGCAGAAGACCGATGGCTATCAGATCAGCCAGTCGCTGCTTCTGGACGAGGACAGCCAGTTCCTGGCCAAGCCCGAGCTAGAGATCTATGCCGATGACGTGAAGTGCAGCCACGGCTCCACCTCGGGCGCGATCGACGAAACCGCCCTGTTCTACCTGCGGTCGCGCGGGGTTCCGGAAAGCACGGCGAAATCTCTTCTGGTGCTGGCCTTCCTGGCCGAGGCTCTGGCCGAGATCGAGGATGAGGCGCTGGCCGAAGATATCCGGTCGCGGCTGGAAGGGTGGCTGTCGCGCCACGAACGCTGATGGCCGTCACCTCGGACATCGTCGAAAGCTGGCGCCGCCCGCGGGCGGTCGTGCGCCGCCATCTGGCGCGCGGCCGATCCGAGCCTTTCGCCTTCAGCCTGCTGGTGGTGTTCCTGATCGTGGCCTTCATCGCGCAATGGCCGCGGGCCTCGCGGGTTGCATTCGAAAGCCCCGACACGCCGATCGAGCCGCAACTTCTGGCGATTGCGCTTGGCCTTTTGGCGACGATTCCGGTCTGGTATCTGCTGGCGGTGCTGGCGCGGCTGGTGGCGCGGGCGATGGGGGGCAGGGGCAGTTTCTACGGCGCGCGCATTGCCCTGTTCTGGGCACTGGTTGCGGTCAGCCCCGTGATGCTGTTGCATGGGCTGGTGGCGGGCATGATCGGCCCCGGCCCGGCCCTGACGGCGGTCGGCCTTGTGACGGTCGTGGCCTTCCTGTGGTTCTGGATCAGCGGGATGCGCGAGGCGGAGCAGTCCGGTGCAGCATGACATGACCCCCTGGGTGGACCTCGCGCGGCTGAGCCTTCGCGACCCCCGCGCCGGCGGCGAGGCGCTGCTGCGGACGGGCATCCCGGCGCAGACGGGATGGACGGTGCTGGTTCTGACGGCGGTCCTTTCGACGGTCGTCACCCACGCGCTTTACCTTGTCTGGCCCGAATTCGGCACCGGCATGGGCGCCTTCCATCTGCCCCCGATCGCGCTGGCCGTGTTGCAACTGGTGTCGGGCGTGGTGACTGTGGTGCTGGTTCATGTGGTGGGCCGGATGTTCGGCGGCCGGGGGGAACTGGCCGGGGCTGTGCTGATCGTGGCCTGGATGCAGGTCATCCTGATGGCGCTGCAGATCGCGCAGGCGGTTCTTTACCTTGTCCTGCCGCCCTTCGGCCAGATTCTGGGATTGGTCAGCATGATGCTGCTGTTCTGGCTGATGACCGGGTTCATCGCGGCGCTGCACGGGTTCCGGTCGCTCGGTATGGTCTTCGCCGGCATGATCGCGGCGGCGATCGGCCTGGTTCTGGTCCTGTCGGCGCTTCTGGCCCTTCTGGGCGTGCCGCAGATGATGATGGAGGCATGACGATGCTGGACGTGGAACGCCTGCGCGCCGATTTTCCGATCCTGTCGCGACAGGTGAACGGACGGCCGCTGGTCTATCTCGACAACGGCGCAAGCGCGCAGAAACCGCAATGCGTGATCGACGCCATCACCACCGCATATTCCCATGAATACGCCAATGTGCATCGCGGCCTGCACACGCTGTCGACGATCGCGACCGAGAAATACGAGGCCGTGCGCGGAATCGTCGCGCGCTTCCTGAACGCGGCCAGCGAGGACGAGATCGTCTTCACCTCGGGCACCACCGAAGGGATCAACCTGATCTCCTACGCCTGGGCCGCGCCGCGCCTGCAGGCGGGCGACGAGATCGTCCTGTCGATCATGGAACACCATGCCAATATCGTGCCCTGGCATTTCCTGCGCGAACGGCAGGGCGTGGTGCTGAAATGGGTGGAATGCGACGCGAACGGCGATCTCGATCCGCAGGCGGTTCTGGACGCGATCGGCCCGCGCACGAAACTCGTGGCGGTCACGCAGATGTCGAACGTCCTTGGCACGGTGGTCGATGTGGCGGCGATCTGCCGGGGCGCGCGCGAAAAGGGCGTGCCCGTCATGGTGGATGGCAGCCAGGGCGCGGTGCACATGCCCGTCGACGTGCAGGCGATCGGGTGCGATTTCTACGCCATCACCGGGCACAAGCTTTACGGTCCATCGGGGTCCGGCGCGATCTACATTCGCCGCGACCGGATGGACGAGATGCGCCCGTTCCTTGGCGGCGGCGACATGATCCGCGAGGTCACGCGCGAGGCTGTCAGCTATGCCGAGCCGCCGATGCGGTTCGAGGCAGGCACGCCCGGCATCGTCCAGCAGATCGGCATGGGCGTGGCGCTTGAGTACCTGATGGACATCGGGATGGACCGGATCGCCGCCCATGAACGCGTCCTGCGGGATTACGCGCGCGACCGGCTGGCGGGCCTGAACTGGCTGAACGTGCAAGGCAATTCGGCGGGCAAGGGGGCGATCTTTTCATTCACGCTCAGTGGCGCCGCGCATGCGCATGACATTTCGACCGTGCTGGACAAGAAGGGCGTGGCGGTGCGCGCGGGCACCCATTGCGCGATGCCCCTGATGAGCCACATGGGCGTGGGCGCCACCTGCCGCGCCTCCTTTGCCATGTACAACACCACGGCCGAGGTCGATGCGCTGGTCGAGGCGCTGGAGTTCTGCCACGACCTCTTCGGCTGAGCGGGCAGGGCAGAGGGGGGCTTTGCTCCAAAGTGAAACAAGTTTGTCTCAAATTGCTTTCAACCTGACGAAAATACCCTCCGGGGGTGAATTTGGCGCAGCCAAAGAGGGGGGCAGACAGCCCCCCTTCTTTTTTCCCGCACCGAGCGTCCTACTGCAGGCGCGGACGGGCATGCGACACAATGCGCAGGCCGGCTTGCCTTCACCAGGTAGAACAAATTCGATATCGTGAATATCGGAAACGCGCTTCCTGTGGCGGCCCAGGCTGTCCGAAGGGGGGAAGCACGATGGTAAGCAAACCGTTGGGACGGGCGATCGTGGTGATCGCGGCCGTCTTGATCGGTGGCCAGGTCACGGCACAGGACACCGGGGGCCGCCCCTTGGCGCCGACAGTGCCCGGCGAAGGGTCGACGGCCGATCACTCCAAATTCGAGGTCCTGAAGGGGCCGTTCGCCTCGGGGCCAGAGGTAACGAAAGCCTGCCTCTCGTGCCATACCGAGGCCGATGATCAGGTCATGCATTCGATCCACTGGTCATGGTCCTATGACAATGCCACCACCGGGCAAACGCTTGGCAAGAAGAATGTGGTGAACGCCTTCTGCGGCAACGTCGCCTCGAACGAGGCGCGCTGCACCTCATGCCACACCGGCTATGGCTGGGAGGATGTGCGGGGCGCAAACACGATGTCCGGCGAGCGGGTGGATTGCCTTGCCTGTCACGACAGATCGGGGAACTACACCAAGCTTGACAACGCGGCGGGACACCCGCCTCTGGAACCTCTCAAGGCGGGGGCCAAGACGATCACCGGCGCCAGTGCCTGGGTCGTCGATCTGGCGATGGCGGCGCAATCGGTGGGCAAGCCGGGGCGCGACAATTGCGGATCCTGCCATTTCTACGGTGGTGGCGGAGACAATGTGAAACACGGCGACCTGTCCTCGGCGCTGATCAGCCCGGCGCCGTCGGTCGATGTGCACATGTCGCCGGAAACCGGCAACTTCACCTGCGAAAGCTGCCACCTGTCGGACAAGCATGTGTTTGCCGGATCGCGCTACAACTTGAACGCGCATGATCTGGGCGGCACCGGAAGGCCGGGCGAACGCCGCGACGTCGCCACCTGCGAAAGCTGCCATTCGGCGGAACCGCACGGGGCCAGCCTGATCGGAATGAAGCTGAACGACCATGTGGAGCGCGTCGCCTGCCAGACCTGCCACATCCCGACCTTCGCCAAGGGCGGGGTTGCCACCAAGACGATGTGGGACTGGTCCACGGCGGGCGAACTGAAGGACGGCAAGCCCTTCCACGAGGAAAACTTCACCCAGTCCGATGGCAAGCAGTTGCATACCTATCTGTCGACCAAGGGTGATTTCGAATGGGGCGAGGATGTCGTGCCGCATTACGCCTGGTTCGATGGTCAGGTCGAATACACCCTGCCCGATGACCGGATCGACCCCACCGGGGTGGTCGAGGTGAACCGGCTATCGGGATCGGCCGATGATCCCGGCAGCCGCATCTGGCCCTTCAAGCGGATGGAGGGGCGGCAGGCCTATGACACGCAGCTGAACACCTTCGTCTACACCCAGGTCTATGGCCCGCAGACGGCCTCGGCCTTCTGGACGAACTTCGATTGGGAAAAGTCGATCAAGGCGGCGATGGACTATGTCGGCCAGCCCTATTCGGGCGAGTTCGATTTCGTGGATACCTACATGTACTGGCCGATCACGCATATGGTGGCACCGGCGGACGAGGCCCTGCAATGCGACAGCTGTCATGCCCGGAACGCCCGCCTTGCCGGGATCACCGGGGTCTACATTCCCGGCTCGACGCTTCCCGTCGCGGGCAAGCTCGGGCTGGTCATGCTGGCGCTGGCGGCGCTGGCGGTGATGGGGCACGGCGTGTTGCGCCTGATGGGCCGTGGCAAGGGGGGATCTCATCATGGCTGAACGTTGCGTCAAGGTCTATTCGCGGTTCAACCGGCTCTGGCACTGGAGCCAGGTCGCCTCGATCTTCCTGCTGCTGTTTTCCGGGGCGCGGATCATGGGGCTTCATTCCGTCCTGCCGTTCGGTCTTGCGGTGATGGTGCACAGCTTCGGGGCGCTCGCGCTTTTGCTGCTGTGGGCCTTTGCCACCTTCTGGCTGTTCACCACCGGGGCGTGGAAGCAGTACCTGCCGACCCAGGCGGGGCTGTGGCAGGTGATGCGGTTCTATGCCTGGGGGGTCTTCCGGGGCGAACCGCATCCCTATCGCAAGGTCTTGTGGCGCAAGCACAACCCCTTGCAGGCGATGGCCTATCTCGCGCTGAAGATCGTGCTGTTTCCCGGCATCTGGATCACCGGGCTGATCTATCTGACGCATGGCTTCTGGCAGACGCTGGACAAGGGCGGCTTCTGGATCGAGGCGGTTGCGAACCTGCACATCCTTGCGGCCTTCGCGATCGCAAGTTTCGTCATTGTGCATGTCTATCTGCTGACGATCGGCGGCTTTCGCGCCCATGTGCGGCCGATGGTCACCGGGTTTGACATGATCGACCTGACGGCGGAACAGGAGGCCTATCTGCAGGAGAACGAGCCTGACCGGCTGCGCGAACCCCGCCACGCGGCCCATCCGGCAGAGTGAGGCAGATCGGGATGGGGGCCGCAAATCCGGTTGCGGCCCCGCCCGTCACCCGCTATAGACGGCGCAAGGCACCCGTAGCTCAGCTGGATAGAGTGCTGCCCTCCGAAGGCAGAGGTCACAGGTTCGAATCCTGTCGGGTGCGCCAAGTTGCAAAGATCCGCGAAACGCAAAAACCCGCCCATCGGGCGGGTTTTCGTTTTGGCCAGCGATCGACAGCCGCAGCAGTCGGTCAACCCGTCTTCATGCCGTCTTCACGGCGCGGATGACCGAGGAATGGTTGAGGGTTTCGTCATCCAACTCCTCGATGGAAAAGCCGTGCCGTTCCAGCAGCGCGGCCATCCGCTTGGGATCATTGTCCGAGAAATCCGGGTTGCCCGCCGCGTAGGGTTTGGACTTGTTCGAGAACTGCAGAACAGCCTGCCCGCCGGGTTTCATCACGGGTGCGAGCGCCTCGACATAGCCGGCGATGATCGGCAGATCCAGGTGCACGAGAACGCCGAAGGAAAAGGCGAAATCCACATGTTTTTCGGGCACATACGGCAGATCGGAGCCATGCGTGGTGACATAGTTCAGATGCTTGGGTCCGTCAAAGCGATCGATCAGGTAGCTGAACATCTCGGGGTTCAGTTCCACGCAGATCACCTCGCGGAACGGCAAGAGGTACTGTGTCCAGCGGCCCCCACCCGAACCGATCTCGAGCGCGCAATGCGCGGGGTTGACGTAGGGTTCAAGGAACCTGCGGCGCACCGCGATCAGGTCCGGCCTTTCTTCGGGGTCGCCCCACTGATCCCCGTAGAATTTTCCGGGCAAGCCACCCTTCATGTGGTGAACAAGGTTCTTCGCCCAGGAACGGTTCCAGTCGATTGTCGGCATGCGGGTTCAATTTCAATATTTGACATGGCTTGGGCCGATCTGCCCTTCGGTCAAGTGTGGTCAATCAACCGGCGATAATCAAGCCGGTCGGCGGGTCCTGTGGCATTGCGGACGGGTGCGTCGGCACAACCGGGGCGACCTGCGGTCAAACGCGCAAGGGATCGGCCTTGGCGAGGCGGTCGAAGGCCATCAGGCTTTCCACCAGGGCGGGCATCTGGTCGAGCGGGATCATGTTCGGCCCGTCCGATGGCGCGGTGTCTGGCGCTTCGTGCGTTTCGATGAAGACCCCGGCGATGCCGATCGCCACGGCGCAGCGCGCCATCACCGGGGCGAATTCGCGCTGACCGCCCGAACTGCCGCCCTGTCCGCCGGGCTGCTGCACCGAATGGGTGGCGTCCATGATCACCGGATAGCCGGTGCGCGCCATGGTGGGCAGGCTGCGCATATCGGCGACCAGCGTATTGTAGCCGAAGCTGACGCCCCGTTCGGTCAGAAGGATACGGTCATTGCCGGTGCTGGCGACCTTTTCGGCGACATTGGCCATATCCCAGGGGGCCAGAAACTGCCCCTTCTTGATGTTCACCACCGCGCCGGTCTGGCCTGCGGCCAGCAAAAGGTCGGTCTGCCGGCAGAGGAAGGCGGGGATCTGGATCACGTCCACCACGCTGGCCGCCTCGCGCGCCTGATCGGCGTCGTGAATGTCGGTCAGCACCGGCATCCCCATGGCGCGCACGGCTTCCAGCACCTTAAGCCCCGCCTCGATCCCGAGGCCCCGGCGGCCCTTCAGGCTGGTGCGGTTGGCCTTGTCGTAGCTGGCCTTGAAGACGTACTGGGCGCCCGCCGCGCCGCAGGCCTCGCGCATCGTGCCCGCGATCATCTGCGCATGGTCAAGGCTTTCCAGCTGGCAGGGCCCCGCAATCACGCAAAGCGGGCGGTCATTGCCGACGGTCAGCCCGCCGAACGTCACGTCTTTCATCGGTCACTCCTCAGGCCGAGACCTGTTCGCGCAGGATCGCGACGGTCATCGAGATCATCAGGTATATACCGGCAAAGACGAGAAGTGCCACGGCGGTATTCTCGAAGGCGCGGGGATAGGTCGGTTCGTCCGGCGCCACCGGATTGACCGAGACCGAAAGATAGCGGACCTGCCGGTTCGCGTCCTGCCGGGCGGTTTCCATCGCCTGCAGCGCATTGGCCAGAAGAAGCTGGCGCGTCTGCACATCGGCCTGGGCGACCAGGAGTTCGGATTGCACCTGTGCCAGGGATTGGCCCCCGGCCTCTCCCTCGGTCAGGCGCGACCGCAGCGTGGCGATCTCGGCCTCCAGCGCGGCGATGCGGCGCTTGAGAGGGTCCATCCGGGCCTGGTTCGGGTTGGCGTTCGATTCCATCTGCTGCAATGACAGCCGGTCGGCCGAAAGCTGGGTTTCCAGCTGCCCGATCTGGGTGGTGATCAGCGACACCTCGACCTCGGAGGACAGGATCTTGGTGCGTTCCTGCAATTCCACCACGCGCCGGTTCGCGGCGGCCAGTTCCACCTCGGCCCGTTCATAGCTTTCGCGCGCGCCCTGCATCTGATCCTCGCGCAGGCGTTGGGTCAGGTGATCGACCTGTTCTTCGGCATAGCCGATCAGCGCCTTCGAGAACGAGGCGGATACCTGCGGATCGGGGGCGATCACCTCCATCTTGATGATGCCCTCGGTCGGGTCATAGGCGATCTTCACGTTCCGCTTGTAGGTCTTGTAGGCGTCTTCAAGCGATGCGTCAGGGTCCAGCCGCTGGATCGGGTCGATGTCTGCGGCGTTGAAATGGCTGCGGAATCCCAGATCCTGATCCAGCCGCAGCATCGCGTCGCGCGATTGCAGATAGCCCTGCACGGCGATCGAATCCTGCGAGGTCGCAAGCGGCGAGCCCTGAAGCAGCCCGCCAAGGCCGCCAGCCCCCGCGGTGGGGTTCTGGGCCTGCTGGATGACGAATTCCGTTTTGGTTGCGAAAAGCGGTGTCGCCACCACGTAGAAATAGAACGCCGTCAGCAGCGTCGGCAGCATGACAAAGAAGGCAAGCCGCGTCGCCAGAAGCGCGGCCTTGCGGCGGCGGCGGCGCGCGATGTCGCGCTGGATCTTCAGGATGTCGGCGGCATAGCTGTGTTCGGCGCGCACCTCGGTCGAGGGCACCTGGATGGGCTTGATCGTCTGCGGCAGGCGCACGCCGTCGCCACCGGGAAGCGTGGCCAGCGCCCGGCCGCCGCCGCCACCGGAAGGCGGCGCGCCGCCACCGGATTCGGTTTCGGGGTCCAGCGTCACGCCGGGCTGGAACGGATCGATCCCGGCATTGCGCAGCAGGCGCACCGCGTCGAAATCCGACGTGGCGGGCAGGTTGTGCCGCTGCGCGGTCCTGCGTGCCATGCGCAACTGCCGCCCAGTCAGCCCTTCGCGGCGGATCGCCTCAATCTCGGCCGCGGGGTTGGCGGAGGGGGCAGGGGCGGCGGCGGAGGGAAACCGCTCCGCGCCGAACCCGTCATCGGAAGGCGGGGCGAACATGGCCTCGCCCGAGACCTCGCGGGCCGCCGGGGCGGGCAGCGCGACGGGATCGGGGCGGCGGGTGCGAAACCGCTGAACACTAAGCTTGGTAGTCATAAAGGCGCTTCGCCTCTTCCAGGGTTTCGAACATGAACAACTTGCCGTCCCGCAGGACGGCGGCAGAGCGGCAGAACTTTTCCAGGGTCTGCGCCTGATGCGACACGACCACGACCGTGGCATCCTGAAGCCGTTCCTTCAGGATCATCCCGGCCTTCCTGTTGAACTCCACATCGGTGGTGGCGGGCATGCCTTCGTCGATCAGATAGATGTCGAATTCCAGCGCCAGCATCAGCGCGAAGGAAAAGCGCGCGCGCATCCCCTGGCTGTAGGTGCCTACCGGCATGTCAAAGTATTCCGCGATCCCGCAGAGCCAGCGGCAGAAGCTTTCGACATAATCGGCGTCGAGGCCATAAAGCCGGGCGATGTAGCGCGCGTTCTCGGTCCCGGAATGTTTGTTGTTCACGCCGCCCATGAACCCCAGCGGGAACGAGATGCGCGAGGTCCGCGTGACCCGGCCCTCGTCGGGCTTTTCGAGCCCCGCCATCATGTTGATGATCGTCGTCTTTCCGGCACCGTTCGGGGCGAGGATGCCCAGGGAATTGCCAAGCTCAACCCGGAACGAGGCGCGATCAAGGATGACCTTGCGCTGCTTGCCCGTCCAGAAGGACTTGCTGACGTTCTCGAACTCGATCATCCATGCCCCACGGGCTGCCCGACGGTTCCGGGTTTCATCCCGGATAGGGTATTATCGTTAACCGCCGGTCACCAGTACCCTGCCAATTGGGCGGTATTATGTCGGAAACGGGGGGCAATTGGCAACGCCTCCCGTGTCAGGCGGTCGGGGCGTGCAGGGCCCGGCCAGCCGGTCAGTGCCGCACCGGCGGCTTGCGGCGCCGGATCACGGGGGCGATCAGCACCGCGAGGGGCCCGGCGGCGATGCTCAGCGCAAGGCCAAGGCGCGCGGCCTCCTGCATCGCCCCGCCCGGCAGGGCCGAGGCGAGCGACAGCGCCGGAACGGTGAAGCCGATCCCGCACAGAAGCGCGACGATCAGGAAATCGCGACGCCCCATGCCGGGGGGCAGCCGGAAGCCGAGCGCGCGCGCAAGGATCAACCCGCCAAGGACCATGCCAAGGGGCTTGGCCACCCAGAACGCCCCCAGTGTGACAAGCGTCGTCGGGGCAAGGGCCGCCAGATCGACGGCGCCATGCGTCAACCCGAACAGGAACAGCACCGCGTAAAGCGGGATCACCAGGTGATGCGCCAGCCGGTTCAGCGGATCGGTCAGGTATTCCTCGGCCTCGGCGAACAGGCCGAAGGCATGGTCGGCATGGGGCATGACCGGGATGATCGGCAAGAGACCGAGCGCGGGCGGCAGGCCTGCGGCGAAGACGCCGATCCAGCTGACGATCCCGGCCAGAACATAGGGCCACAGGTGCAGCGACCGCCGCCGCAGCCGTTCGCTGGCGCCGATGTTGGCGCTGCGGCCGGCGAACCACCAAGCACCGAAGGCCGCCAGCACCGGCAGGATCAGCCAGGCCAGTGTCAGCCGCGCCTCGGGGAAGGCCAGGCCCTGCGTCAGCAGGCCTGTGATATCCATCGCGATCGTGACCAGAAGTAGGACATGCAGCGCAGGGTGCGCCGCGCCAAAGACGATCCGCCCGAACAGATAGGCCAGCAGCGCATCGCCCCCCAGGGGGACCACCCAGCCCGCGCCCGGATAGGCCTCTTCGGCGGTCTCGATCATCGCCGACAAGACCAGCCAGCCCAGAACCGCCGCCACCATGCCGCCCACGGTGGCAAAGACCGGAAGAACCGCGCGCCGACCGTGCAGGGCGCCGCGTTCCAGCATCAGCGCCTCCCAGAACTCCTTCCCGAGGAAGAAGAAGAACAGCGACATCAGCACCTCGGCCACCAGACGGATCAGCGTGAGGCCATAGTCGCTGGCGCCGATCCAGCGTGGCAGGTCCGGGTCGATCAACCGCCATTCCATCGCGTCATAGTAATGGCCGGGCGAGATGTTCACCCACAGCGTCGCGGTCACGGCGCCGATCAGCAGCGCCAACGCGAAATCCCGCAGAAAGGTGGATACACGATACATGAAGGCCCCGACCGAAGATGCCGCCCGACAGCGGCGGCGCCTTGGGGCCAGCCTATATCCTGTGGGGGCGGGGGCGACAATTCGACGCCGGGCGCAAGATATGCGAAGCCGATCAGGTGTTGCAGCGCTGCAAGGGCGGGCCGTGTCGCCCGCCGCCCTTGCCCTGCCGTCCCCGGCGCACTAGGGATGCGGGAAAGCGGGCCGCCTTGCCGGCCCCGGATCAGGAAGGGCCGAAGATGACCGACGCCAGAACCCCCCTTGATGCGGCCCATGCGGCGATGGAGGCCGCGCCCGAGGATGACGCGGCGCGCCTGCGGTTCTACGAACGTCTGGCGGATGGCGAGTTGTTCCTGCTTCTGGAAGAGGAAAGCGACGGCGAGACCCTGACGCCCAGGGTCTTCGAACTTGAAGCCGGGCCGATGATCCTGGCCTTCGACACGGAAGAACGGCTGGCCGAATTCAGCGGCGGCATTTCGGCCTATGCGGCGCTGCCTGGCCGGGTGATCGCGTCCAGGCTGGCGGGGCAGGGGGTTGGGCTGGGTGTCAACCTCGGCGTCGCGCCTTCGGCCATGCTTCTTCCGCCCGAGGCGCTGGACTGGCTGGCTGACACGCTGGCCAATGACCCTGCCGAGGCCGAGGCGCGGCCCGAAGAATTCCTGCCGCCGGGCGGATTGCCCGAAACACTGCTGACCGCGCTGGACGCGAAACTCGCCCGCGCGGGGGGGCTCGCGCGCGCGGCCTTCCTCTGCGGCGTACGCTATGAGGGCGGGCGGCGCGGCCATGTGCTGGCCTTCGTCGGCGCGGTCGAGGCCGCCGAGGGCGCGCTGGCCCGCGCCGTGGCCGAGGCGCTGACCTTCTCGGGTGTCGAGGCGGGTGAACTTGACGTGACCTTCCTGCCCGAGGGCGGGGCAGCCGAACGGATGATGTCGCGTGTCGCTCTGCGGTTCGACCTGCCCGAACCCGCCGAGCCCGAATCCCGGGCACCTGCCGCCCCCGGCAGCGACCCCGACCGCCCGCCGATCCTGCGCTGAGGGCGGCGGAACGGGGTATCCTGTTGGGGTAAAATAATACCGTTATTGTAACTCATTGGTTTATATATATAAATTCTGACGCTATGCCCTTGACCCGCGACCAAGGATGGGCGAAAAGCCCGCATCCGAGATTCCGGGGCTCATCCCCGCCAATTCTTCATGGGTCACACGATGAAAACCTTCACCGCTACTCCGGCGGACATCGAGAAGAAGTGGATCCTGATCGACGCCGAGGGCGTCGTTCTGGGCCGCCTCGCCACGATCGTCGCCAACATCCTGCGCGGCAAGAACAAGCCGACCTTCACCCCCCACATGGACATGGGTGACAATGTCATCGTCATCAACGCCGACAAGGTGCAGATGACCGGCAAGAAGCGCGAGGACAAGGTCTATTACTGGCACACCGGCCACCCGGGCGGCATCAAGAGCCGCACCGCGCGTCAGGTGCTGGAAGGCAACCACCCCGAGCGCGTCGTGATCAAGGCCGTCGAGCGCATGATCACCCGCAACCGTCTGGGCAAGCAGCAGATGACCAATCTGCGCGTCTATGCAGGCGCCGAGCACCCGCATGAAGCACAGCAGCCGACCGTTCTCGACGTCAAGTCGCTGAACAAGAAGAACACCCGGAGCGCCTGATCATGTCCGACATCAAATCTCTCGACGATCTGAAATCGGCCGTTTCGGGCACCGAGGCCGCTGCCGCCGTTGAAGCCCCGCGCGAACCCAAGCGCGACTCGCTGGGTCGGTCCTATGCCACGGGCAAGCGCAAGGACGCGGTCGCCCGCGTCTGGGTCAAGCCGGGTTCGGGCAAGGTCACGGTGAACGGCAAGGACATCAGCGCCTACTTCGCCCGTCCGGTGCTGCAGATGATCCTGCGCCAGCCCTTCCAGGTGGCTGGCGTGGAAGGCCAGTTCGACGTGATGGCCACTGTCGCCGGTGGCGGCCTGTCGGGTCAGGCCGGCGCGGTCAAGCACGGCATTTCGAAGGCGCTGCAGCTTTACGAACCGAGCCTGCGCGGCGCGCTGAAGGCCGCGGGCTTCCTGACCCGCGACAGCCGCGTGGTGGAACGGAAAAAGTACGGCAAGCCGAAAGCCCGCCGCAGCTTCCAGTTCTCCAAGCGCTGATCCTGCACCTGGCACCAGAACCGAAAGGCCCGCCTCATGGCGGGCCTTTTCCTTTTCCGTTCCCGCCGCGGCGGAAAAAAGAAAGGGCCGGGAAACCCGGCCCCAGTCAGGGGAAGCGGCGGCGGGATCACTCCCGCCAGAAGGGTTTCGCAGCCTCGCGCCGTGCGGCTTCGGGCGTCAGGCCCAGATCCTGCAACCGGTCGCCGGGCAGGGTGGCCAGATCGCGGCGGCTGCGCGCGCGCATGTCCCAGACCGCCAGCGTCATCGAAGCGGCCATCAGCACGCGCGACAGCGGCGGAAGCCCTTGTGTCAGGGAAAGCGGGGCGGGGTGTGCGAGGGCGGTCATGGTTTGTATCAATACAAATTGTGTTGCGCTTGATCGTTATGCTACAATCACCCGCAATCCTCCGCCAGAGAAACATTGTCATGGATACAAACTGGACCCCCGACCTGTCGCGCCATGAGGGGCCGAAGTACCTCGCCCTGGTGCGGGCACTGCGCGAGGGCATCCGGCAGGGCGAGTTGCCGCCGGGAACCCAGGTTCCGACGGTGCGCGACCTCGCCTGGCGTATCAAGGTGACGCCGGGCACGGTGGCGCGGGCCTATCACATCGCCACGCAGGAAGGGTTGCTGGATGCGACCGTGGGGCGGGGCACCTTCGTGGCCGACACCGGCCGCCGTTTTGGCCCGAGCCAGTCGCTGTTCATCGAACGGGTCGCAATCCGTGACGCCAACATGATGGACCTGCGGTCGCCCCGGTTGCCCGATGTGGGCCAGGTCGAGCGGATCGCCGAAGCGCTGCGGCAGGCGGCCGACAGCGCGGGCCCGGAATGGATGGGCTATCCCAGCCAGCATGACGAATTCGCCCTGCGCGCGGCCCTTTGCGACTGGATCGGCGAGCGTGATCTGGGGCCGGTCTCACCCGATGACCTTGCGCTGACCCATGGCGGGCAGAGCGCGATCAACCTCGTCTTTCAGTGCTGCCTGCGCGGCGATCGCCCGCTGATCCTGATCGAGGAACTGGCCTATCCGGGGTTCCGCCATGCCGCGCGGCTCAATCGCGCCGACATCGCCGGGATCGAGATGGACGATCATGGCCTAAGGCCCGACGCGCTGGATGCCGCCTGCCGCAAGTCGCCCGCGCAGATCCTGTGCCTGACCTGCGAAGGGCAGAACCCGACCACGCTGCGGATGCCCGCCGAACGTCGCGCCGAGATCGCCGAGGTGGCGCGCCGCCATGACCTGCAGATCATCGACGACGAATGTTATGGCCCCGAGGGAGACGCCACGCCGGGGATGCGCGCCTTTGCCCCGGAACGCACCTGGCATGTCGGCAGCCTGTCCAAGACAGTGTCGCCCGCGCTGCGCTTTGGCTATGTCTTCTGCCCGCGCGGCATGGGCGAGGCCGGGCGGATGACGGCGCAGCACGGGTTCTTCGCGCTGGCCAAGCCGATGTCGGACGCGATCCTGAACCTGCTGCAATCGGGGGCGGCGGCGCAGATCCGGGCCGATGTGCGGGCGGAAACGAACCTGAGGCTGTCGATCGCCACGCGCGCGTTCGATGGGTTCGACCTGCACTGGCGCGCGGACCTTCCCTATGTCTGGCTGCGCCTGCCGAACGGGTGGCGGGCCTCTACCTTTGCGCGGATGGCCGAGGGGCAGGGGGTTCTGGTGCGGTCGGCCGACGAATTCGCCCTGTTCAACGGCCGCCCGCCGCACGCCGTGCGGATCGCGCTTGCGGGCGACACCGACCCCGACCTGCTTGCCCGTGCGCTTGACCGGTTGTCGACAGCCCTGCGCCACCCGCCCGAAGACGTGGCCGTCTGACCTGTTGCACGGGGGACTCGGTCGACCTCAGGAATAGCGGCAGACAATCCGGAACGATTGACGGAAAGGGGCGACAGGCTAATTCTGGCAACAGAGCAGTTGAAACAAGAGATCCTAAAATGGGACATCAGGCAGCTTTCCACGCACCGCATGGCGGTGCCGACTTTCTGGCCATGCGCAAGGCGCGCAACGGAACGACCGAAATCGTCTATGACGACGGCGTGTCGCGGCGCATGATCTGGCGCGTCCAGGGGGGCGCAGCAACCGAACAGCGCGTGAGCGAGGCGCTTCGCCATGCCGTCGGCGCCCTGCGCGTCGTGCCGGCGCTTTACAACGAACTGAAAAAGCGGGCGATCAACGTCGAACAGATCATGGGATGATCATTCCGCCCGGCCAAGGGCCGGCCGGGCAAAAAAATGATCAAATTTTTTCCATGCAAAGACAAATACTTATCCAGAAAACCCGGCCCCCGACCTGATCGGTTGGCGCGCTTGCCTCTTTCCATGGCCTGCGGCATGTGTCAGAAGTTTTGAAAAATATCCGCTTCTGACAGGGGGCTTGATGGATTCGGGGAATGGAACGGGCCGGTTCTTCCGGACCGAGTCGGGTGCAGGTCTGGCGCTGATCAGCCCGACCGCGATCTACGCACTGCTGATGCTGGCTGCCCCGCTTGGGGCCATCCTGCTTTATTCGGTGTTCAAGGATGGCTATCTCGAGATCATCCGCGAATTCACCCTTGCCAACTATATCGAGGCCTGGACGAACGAGCTTTACCGGCAGGTGATGATCCGCAGCCTGTTCGTGTCGCTTTCGGTGACGGTCGTCACTGTGTTGCTGGCCTTTCCGGTGGCCTATTTCGTAAGTTTCCATGTCGCACCGTCGCGCAAGTCGCTGTGGCTTTTCCTGATCACCATCCCGTTCTGGACCTCCTACCTGATCCGGGTGTTCCTGTGGAAGGTCATCCTTGGCTACAACGGCGTGGTGAACTCGGGCCTCTTGTGGACCGGGATCATCGACGAGCCCTTGCAGTGGATCAATTACAACGTGGGCGCCGTGGTCACGACCCTGGCCCATGCTTATGCACCCTTCGCGATCCTGCCGATCTTCGTGGCGCTGGAAAAGATCGACCGGTCGCTTCTGGAAGCGGGGCAGGACCTGGGTGAATCGAAGTTTCGCACCTTCCTGCGCGTCACGCTGCCGCTGGCCATGCCGGGCGTGGTGGCCAGCGTTCTGATCGTCTTCATCCCCACGATCGGCGACTATGTGACGCCGCAGCTGATCGGCGGCCCGGAAGGGCGGATGGTGGCGAACCTGATCCAGTTGCAGATCCTGAAGCTTGACAACTATCCGCTGGGATCGGCCATCGCCGTTTCGGCCATGGCCATCGTGACCGCGATCAGCCTGTTGTTCCTTCTGATGACGCGCCGCTATCTGAAAGGGCCGAAGTGATGTTCAAAGGCGGCTGGTTCAAGCTTTACGCGCTGGTCTACCTGACCTTCCTTTATGCGCCCATCATCCTGTTGCCCCTGTTCGCGTTCAACGACGCGACCGTCATCGCCTTTCCGCTGTCGGGTTTCACCACGCACTGGTTCACCGAGATGCTGGCGGACCCGACGCTGAAGCAGGCGGTCAAGAACAGCCTGATCATCGCCGTATCCTCGGCCGTGATCGCGACGACGCTCGGCATCTTCGCCTCGCGCGCCTCGACGCGGTATGAGTTCCCGGCCAAGGGCGGGATCATGGGGCTGATCATGCTGCCCCTCGTGCTGCCCGAGATCATCGTCGCCGTGTCGCTTCTGGTGGTGCTGCTGGGGCTGGGGGTGAACCTGTCGATCCTGACCGTGATCCTCGGTCATGTCCTGATCTGCACGCCCTTCACCATTGCCATCCTGTCCTCGGCCTTCCAGAGCCTGGACAAGTCGCTGGAAGAGGCCGCCTATGACCTTGGCGAGACGCCCGCCTCGACCTTTCGGCTGATCATCCTTCCGCTGGTCATGCCGGGCATCATCTCGTCGCTGCTGATCTCGTTCACGATCAGCCTGGACGAGTTCATCATCGCTTTCTTCCTTGCAGGCACGGAACCCACGCTGCCGGTTTACATCTTCTCGCAGTTCCGTTTCCCGTCCGCTGTGCCGGTGATCATGGCGCTCGGGACGATCCTTGTCTGCCTGTCCATCCTTCTTCTGACCATCGCTGAAATCTTCCGCCGTCGCGGCATCGCGAAATCCGGCGGCAAGGATACCGGGGGCTTCCTGTGACCATTGAAAAGCCGGAAATGATCGAGTTTCGGGACGTCCATAAGTACTATGGCGACTATCACGCGCTGCGCGGCATCACCGCCTCGATCCGGGCGGGCGAGTTCTTTTCGCTGCTCGGGCCGTCGGGCTGCGGCAAGACCACGCTGTTGCGCACCATCGCCGGGTTCGAGGGAATTTCCTCGGGCGCCGTTCTGATCGACGGCAAGAACATGGCGGGGGTTCCGGCCAACAAGCGGCCGACCAACATGGTGTTCCAATCCTACGCGATCTTCCCGCACCTGACGGTCGAGGAAAACGTCGGCTTCGGCCTTCGCCGCGATCCGCGCAGCAAGGACGAAAAGACCCGTGCCGTGGCCGAGGCGCTGGAGATGGTGGGGCTCAAGGGCTATGGCAAGCGCGCGGCGCATGCGCTTTCGGGCGGCCAGCGGCAGCGCGTGGCGCTGGCCCGCGCGCTGATCCTGAAGCCCAAGGTGCTGCTGCTGGACGAACCGCTTTCTGCGCTCGACAAGAAGATCCGCGAACAGATGCAGCTGGAACTGATCCGCCTCCAGCGCGAGGTCGGGATCACCTTCGTGCTCGTCACCCATGACCAGGAAGAGGCGCTGGTCATGTCCGACCGGATCGCGGTGATGTTCGAGGGCGAGATCGCCCAACTGGCCGATCCCGAAACGCTTTACCGTCGCCCGGCCAGCCGCAAAGTGGCCGATTTCATCGGCACGATGAATTTCCTTCCGGCCAAGGTGGTGGCCGAGGATGCGAACCATACGGATGTGGAAGTCGCAGGATTTGGCCGGATGCATCTGTCGAAGGATCAGGTGATGGCCGGGAACGGGGGCGAGGGGGCCTCGGTCGGGTTCCGCCCCGAGACCCTGACCATCCTCTTCGACGGCCAGCAGCCCACCGACCGCGAAAGCATGGGCACGATCACCGAGGTCGTCTATTACGGCGACATGACCTATTACGACGTGAAGCTGGACGGGACCGAAGAGCCGATGCGGATTTCCATGCGCAACGTCTTTGGCCGGCCGGTGCTGGATATCGGCACCCGCACACGCGTGGCCTGGTCGCCGGGCGCGCTTGTGCTGTTCCGCTGAGAAATCGGGCCGGCAGGGCAGTGACGGTCGGGGAAAGGGGGCGAACAGCCCCCTTTTTCCATCCTGCCGTTCAGCTGTCGGGCGGCAGGATGCCCAACCCGCGCAGATAGATCCCCATGCCGGTTTCCAGAAGCGCATCGGGATCGAAGGGGCGCTGCACGCCTGACGAACGGCGCAGGAACAGTTCAACGACCCCGTGGCTCATTGCCCAGGCATGGGCCGAAACCATCGTCGCCGGGGGGCGGCGGGCTTCGGGCATGTTGCGCGTGAGCCCGTCGGCCGCGCGATCCAGTACCGCGCGGGCCTTCTGCGCGACCTGCCCCAGTTCGGGGTGGTCGGCATGGTTCAGCCCGCTTTCGAACATCGCCACGTAATGGCCCGGATACTTGCGCGCAAAGGCCAGATAGGCGCGGCCCGTCGCCTCGAAGGCGGCAAGCGGCGTCGGCTTGCCACCGTCATAGGCGTAATCCATCAGCGCGGCGAAGACCTCGTATCCCTGCCGCGCGATTTCCGCCAGAAGATCCTCGCGCCCGGCGAAATGGCGATAGACGGCGGCGGGGGTCACGTCGGCGGCCTTTGCGGCCTCGGACAGGGTGAACCCTGTCGGCCCCTTTTCCGCGATCAGGTCAAGCGCAGCCTCGACCAGCGCCTGCCGCAGGTTGCCGTGATGATAGCCGCGCTTCGTCATTCGCGGCAGGCGGCCCACAGGTCCGGGCCGCCGCAGATCAGCGGATCGGCCTGTCCGATCAGGGCGGCATCCTTGCCCTTGAAGTCGACAGCGGTCAGGATCGTCTGGATCGCGGCGATGCGGGCGCGTTTCTTGTCATCCGACCGGATCACCGTCCAGGGTGCATGGGCCGTGTGCGACCGTTCCAGCGTTTCACCGAT
The DNA here is from genome assembly GCF_004799285.1 of Aliigemmobacter aestuarii. Classification (GTDB taxonomy): domain Bacteria; phylum Pseudomonadota; class Alphaproteobacteria; order Rhodobacterales; family Rhodobacteraceae; genus Aliigemmobacter; species Aliigemmobacter aestuarii. Next base: position 369,763 of record NZ_SSND01000003.1, read on the forward strand.
GGCGGCGCTGTAGTCATCCCATTTCTTCAGCCCCTCGACATCGATCCAGGACAGTTTCCACTGTTTCAGCGGGTCCTTTTCGCGGTCGAGGAAGCGTTTCAGTTGCGCGGCACGGCTGACATTCAGCCAGAGTTTCACAAGGGTGATCCCCTCATCCACGATCATCCGTTCGAACGAGGGCAACTGGTGGAAGAAATGTTCGCGCTGGTCGGGCGTGCAGAAGCCGAAGACATGTTCGACGACCCCGCGATTGTACCAGCTGCGGTCGAACAGCGCGATTTCCCCCGCGGCGGGCAGCCAGTCGACATAGCGCTGGAAATACCACTGCGTCGCCTCGCGGTCAGAGGGTTTCGACAGAGCCACGACATTGGCCACACGCGGATTGAGGTTCTCGCGCACGCGTTCGATGGTGCCGCCCTTGCCTGCCGCGTCGCGCCCCTCGAAGACCACGACGATGCGCTTTCCGGTGTCCTTCACATCGGCCTGAAACCGGACAAGCTGGCGTTGCAGGGCGTCCATCTGCGCGTCATAGGCCTTGCCCTTCATCTCTTCGCGGTAAGGGAAGGACGGGGACAGGATATCGTCCTTGTCGGCCGCCTCGATGGCCTTGCGGATCGCTTTCGGGGCTTCCTCGCGGAAGAACCGGCTGATTGCGCCATCGAAGGGAAGATCGTCCATCGTCTGCTCCTGGTACGGTTTGGCGCAGTATGGCGGGGCGCTGCGGTCAGCGCAATCCGGCCCGGCGGGCGGCCCGGTCGATGGCGGCGGCGACGGCCTCGGGGTGGGTGTGGTGCGGCATGTGGCCGGCGCCCGGCAGTTCGGTCAGGACCGCGCCGGGGATCACCCGCGCCAGCCTGCGGGAATGGGTGTCGATCGGGGTGATCGTATCGGCATCGCCGTGCAGGATCTCGACCGGCAGCGCGATGTCGCCATAGCGTTCCGCCATTGCGCGCACATGGGGCAGCAGCCCGTTCACCTGCGCGGTGTTGGCGCGCAGGCTGTGGCGGCGCAGGGACAGGCCCGCGCCGACCCGTTCCAGATAGCCCGGAGGCGCGGGATCGGGGGCGAAGATTTCCGCCACCGTGCTTTCCGCCAACCGGGCCGGGGCATAGGCCGCGATCAACGGCGCTAGGATCGCCCGGCCCGCGCGGCTGTCCGTCAGCCGGTACCACAGGCCAAGCCCCCCCTCCCACGGCATCGTCGCGCCCGAGACGATCACCAGCCCCGCCGCCCCCTGCGGTGCCTCCAGCGCCCATGCCAGCGCCACCGCACCGCCATAGCTGTGGCCAAGGACCAGGGGCCGCGTCGCGCCCAGGCGGGACGCCGCCGCGCGCAGGATGCGGGCCTGTTCGCCCGGCGACAGGATCGGCGCGCCACCGTCCGTCGTCCAGCCAAGGCCCGGACGGTCCATCGCGATGACGCGGTAGCGGCGCGCCAGATCATCGGCCAGCGCATGGGTGAAATCGCGCGTGTTGCCGCTGGCGCCGTGGATCAGCACCAGATCGGGCCCCTCGCCGCGCACATCGGCATGGACCTGCACGCCGTCAACCGTCAGAACCTGCCCGGTGGGGGGAAATGCCGCCTCGGCCGCGGCCTCGCGCGCGGCGGCGCGGCGGTCTGTCACCAGGACGGCGCCGCCCAGGACGGCCGCGGTCGCGATCAGGCTAAGTGCCAATTTCCGAAAGCTCATATGGCGTGGACTGATAGATCTCGTTGATCCAGTTGCCATATAGGAGATGCGCGTGGCTTCGCCAGCGGTTCGTCGGCGGCTTGGCGGGATTGTCATCGGGATAGTAGTTGATCGGCACGTTGATCGGCGTGCCGTTGGCCACGTCGCGGTCGTATTCCTGTTTCAGCGTGTCGCTGTCGTATTCGAAATGGTTGAAGATATAAAGCGCGCGATGCGCCGGGTCCTCGACCAGACAGGGGCCGACCTCGTCCGATCCCAGAAGCGTGCGCAATCCGGGCACGGCGTCGATCTCGGCCTGTCGCATCTCGGTCCAGCGGCTGACCGGGATCACGAAATCGTCCGAGAATCCGCGCAGATAGGGCGAGGCGGGCGCAAGGCTGCGGTGCCGGAAGCAGCCGAAGGCCTTGGCGGGCAGCATGTGCTTGTTGACGCCGTGGAAGTGATAGATCATCGCCATCCCGCCCCAGCAGACGCCGAAGGTGGAATGGACATGGCCCTGCGTCCAGTCGAAGATCCGGGTCAGTTCGTCCCAGTAGGTGACCTCTTCGAAAGGCAGATGTTCGATCGGTGCGCCGGTGATGATCAGCCCGTCGAATTTTTCGCCCGAGGCCTCGACCTCGGCGAAGGGCCGATAGAACGTTTCCATGTGTTCGGCGGCGGTGTTCTTCGTCTGGTGGTCCGACATCCGGATCAACTGAAAGTCGATCTGAAGCGGCGTCGCCCCGATCAGCCGGGCGAACTGGTTTTCCGTCTGGATCTTCTTGGGCATCAGGTTCAGCAGGCCGATGCGGATCGGACGGATGTCCTGCCGCGCCGCGCGTTCCGGCGACATGACCATGACGCCTTCCTGGCTCAGGACGGAATAGGCGGGCAGGGTTTCGGGCAGGGTGATGGGCATCGTCGTCTCCGCAATCGGGCGGTTTACTTAGGACTTGGCCGCGGCGGCCTCAAGGGCTCGGGCGATCAAACGGTCGAAATCGGCCGGGGTGGCCACCTGTGCGACCTCTTCGGCGGTGACGGTGACACCCCAGCGGGCCATCGCCGCATAGCGCGGCTGGCGGTGATCCAGCACCTGCGCATAGGCAAAGCGCAGGAAGGCGTCGGGATCGACCTTTTCGGCAGGCTTTCCCTCGCGCGCCAGATAGTCGGCCCATATGCGGGCCAGGAAGTCGGGCTGGTAATAGATCGGCTTCGGGGCGCGGTCGAAGCGGCGGATCAGTTCCGCGCGATGTGCCTCGCTGCCCTTGATCCAGACCATCAGCAGGTTCCGCGAAAGCTCGGTCATCACCGGATCTTCGGGGTTGTCGGGATCGACCACCTCACAGATGGACCCGCCGCTGTCGCAGACGAAATTCCGATAGCCGTAAAGGTCATTGGCCCGCTCGATGAACCGCGTCGTGTCCAGAAGGGCGGCGATTTCCGCATCGCGGTGCTGCGCCTGCCGACGCAGGTATTCGTCAAAGGGCACGCCGCCGCGGTCGGGATCGCCCGGCTTGCCCAGATAGGTCGACAGCGGCGCGAGGTTGTTGAAGGTGATGTTCGAGGCGATATAGACGCTGTCGGTCATCAGCAATTCGCGCAGGAACGGGTTCTTCATCGCCTCGCGCTTGAAGTTGTCGGCGATGAATTCGCCCATGTAGCGGGTGCCGATCCGGTAATCGACGGAATAGTGGAACCAGTCGCCCGCATCGCGCAGCATGTTCGACAGATGGGTCTTTCCAAGGCCCGACATGCCGAACAGAAGCACGCGCTTCTCGCCTGTAGCGTGCCAGTCTTGGGGGGTCTTGTAGATCATCGCCGTCTTCCCAAAGGGGCCTTTTCCGCCTGTTACCTTCTGGAACGGGGGAATTCACGCGAAAAACGCGGGACCCTGCGGAAGGTCCGTCGGGTGCGGCACCGATGCCGAAGGGTCATGCACCGGACGGGCCAGGGCTGGGGAATGCGAAAAGGCCCCGCCAGCGGACGGGGCCTTTCGACAGTCATGTGCCGCGATCAGAAGCTGAAGCCAACCTTCAGGCCGACGCCGACGGTCTTGTTGTCGCGGAAATTGGCCAGGGTGGTCCCGGCCGGGAAGGGCGCGGGCGCTTCGGTCTTGGCGTTGCCGATCTTGGCATAGGTCACGCCGCCCGACACGCGGACATTGTCCTTGGTGTAGGTCAGCCCAAGGCCAAGCGCGGTGTAGCCATCGGTCGGGCCAAGGTTCCCGGCAAAGCCGCCGTTCGATTTCTCGTGGCTGACAAAGACCGCACCCGACAGGTTTTCGGTGAAGCGACGCCCCAGACCCACGGTGTAGGTGATGCTGTCGTCGTCGTAATCCACCAGCGACCCGCCGCCCGTCGCGGTCGTGTAGACGGTGGGGGTGATGTCGAAGGCCGTCCAGTCGCGCCAGCGGACCGAACCGAAGACAAGCGTGTCCTTGGCCACGCCGGTCTGGAAGTCCAGCGTCAGGGCCTGCGGCACCTCGGATTCGAACCGCGTCTGGACCGGGCCGGTCGGCGTCAGTTCGGTGGCGCGGAAGTTGTGGGTGATCGCCGAGGTATAGGTCAGCGCCACGCGCAGGGCGATTTCCGGCTTTTCGTAGGCCGCACCCAGCATGTAGCCATAATCCGTCTCGCGGCTGGTCGACATCGTGTAGCCGTTGAACAGCGCGACATTGCCTTCGGCGCGCTGCGCGGTCAGGCCGCCGTAGACGCTGACATTGCCGTTCACCTTGTAGCGCAGCATGGCGGTCAGGGCCTGCGACTTGATCGTCGCGGTCGAGCCACCATAGATATAGCCGGTAGCCGGCGCATAGGCCACGTCGGCGCCCACGGGCGTGTTCAGCAGCAGACCCAGATCCCACTGATCGTTCAGCTGCTTCTTCATCGCGAAGGACAGCGTGGTGTAATCCTCGGTCATGTTGCGCGAATTCTGACCCGCCGGGATCGCACCGCCGGTCGGAAGCGGAATCGCAATCGCGGTCACACCAGAAACAGAAGGCGACGCATTGCCGAAGGAAATATCGACGTAGTTTCCGTTCTCGAACAGGATTGCCGGCCCGATCACAGAACGCTCGATTCCGCCTGCCGCTGCCGCGGTTGCCGTCAGCGCAAGGGCGCCAAGGGCGGTTGTGGTTGTTTTCATTGTCCTCATCCCCATGGAACCAAAGCCGGGCTCCTCTCCCGGCACTGCCAAAAAGCTATGCCCAGCCCGGCTGGCCGGTCAATCAATGACGCCGCGTCACGTTTTCGTGACGTCGGGGCTGTGGCGCAGTTGCCCGATTTTTCCGCGCGACCGACCCGCCCGGCTCAACTCTGCCGCAGGTTGATCCAGTTCGCCAGCAGGATGATCCCGGCACCGATGGCGACCCACAGATCGACCGCCTCGCCGTAAAAGGCCATGCCGACGATGGCAATCACCGGCAAGCGGATGAAATCCATCGGCATGACCACCGAGGCCGAGGCAAGCGACAGCGCGGTCGTGAGGCAGAAATGCGCAAGCAGCCCGCAGATCGAGATCAGCGCGAGCCAGGGCAGGGTGGCCAAGGTGGGCCAGGCGGCCTGCCCGTCGTGGAAGCTCGCAAGGATGCCGAAGACAAGCTGGATCAGCGTCAGCCAGAACAGGATCGACACGATCCCCTCGTGCCGGGTCAGGGACTTGGTCTGGATCGCGGTCATGGCAAAGCAGAGGGCGGCCCCCGCGGCGGCAAGAAGGCCCGGATCAAGCTGCCCCATGTCGGGGCGGGCGACGATCAGGATGCCCGCAAAACCGATCGCGGCGGCCAGCATCTTGTTGCGGGTCAGCGTCTCGCCCAGAAAGACGGGCGCCAGCAGGACGACCCAGATCGGCGCGGTGAATTCCAGCGCGAAGACCTGCGCAAGCGGCGCGACCGTGATCGCCCAGAACCACAGGTTCTGCCCGGCGAAATGCGTGAGGTTGCGAAGGATGTGACCCCGCAGGCGTTCGGTCCGGACCTCGCGCAGGCGGCCAAGCACGACGATCGCCGCCAGCACGCCGGCAAGGCCGAAAGCGGACCGCCACATCATGATCTCGAACGTGTCATGAACCGGGGAAACCGCCCGCCCGGCCACCGCCATCGCGGTGAAAGAGACGATCGCCCCGGTCATCCAGAGCGCGGCCGCAAGCGGCCGTTGTTGTGTCTGTGTCAAGGGGGGCGTCGCTGTCATCGGCGCAGTCTTGACGCGGGGCGCGACCGCTGTCCAGCCCGGAGGGCTTGACCGAAGGCAAGGCGCCGCCGCCCGGACCGTGGCAGGAATGGCCTGCAACAGGAGGAACCGGGATGGATGCCTACATCCTTGCACGCGCGCTGCACGTGCTGGCCGTCGTGCACTGGATCGGCGGGGTCTCGATGGTGACGCTCGTCATCCTGCCCGGCCTGAGGCAGATCGCGCCCGATCAACGTCTGGACCTGTTCGAGAGGATCGAAGGCCGGTTTGGCGCGCAAGCGAGGATCAGCACGCTTCTTGCCGGGCTGTCGGGGTTCTGGATGCTGCATGAAACCGGATGGGGCCGCCTGCTGGACGGGGCAAACTGGTGGCTTGTTCTGATGGTCGTGGTCTGGGCGATCTTCACCGTCATCCTGTTCGTGGCCGAACCGCTGTTCCTGCACGCCTGGTTTCACCGCCGCGCAAGCCGCGCCCCCGAGGCCACATTTGCCTTGATCCTGCGGATGCACCGCGTCCTTCTGGCGCTGTCGGCGGTTGCCGTGGGCGCGGGCGTGGTGGGCGCGCACGGCGGGCTGTGAAGGACATCAAAGAGGCGCCGAACTCGACCTGAATTCAGCGCCTTGCGTTGGGTTTTGAACCTTTCACTCCAGCTCGATCGTGCCGGGCGGCTTCGACGTGCAGTCATAGAACACGCGGTTCACGCCCTGCACCTCGTTGATGATCCGTGTCGCCGTCTCGCCCAGGAAGTCGTGGGTGAAGGGGTAGTAATCGGCCGTCATCCCGTCAACCGAGGTTACCGCCCGCAGCGCCAGCGCATAGTCATAGGTCCGCCCGTCGCCCATCACGCCCACGGTGCGCATCGGCAGAAGCGCCGCGAAGGCCTGCCAGATCTCGTCATAAAGCCCGTGCTTGCGGATCTGGTCGATATAGACGGCATCGGCCCGGCGCAGGATCTCAAGCTTGTCGCGGGTGATCTCGCCGGGGCAGCGGATCGCAAGGCCGGGGCCGGGGAAGGGATGGCGGCCGATGAAGCTTTGCGGCAGGCCGAGTTCGCGGCCAAGCGCGCGTACCTCGTCCTTGAAAAGCTCGCGCAGCGGTTCGACCAGCTTCATCCCCATCTTTTCGGGCAAGCCGCCCACGTTGTGATGCGATTTGATCGTGACCGAAGGCCCACCCGAGAAGCTGACGCTTTCGATCACGTCGGGGTAAAGCGTACCCTGCGCAAGGAAGGTTGCGCCGCCAACGGATTTGGCATGCTTTTCAAAGACCTCGATGAACAGCCTGCCAATCGTCTTGCGCTTGACCTCGGGGTCGCTGACGCCTTCCAGCGCGTTCAGGAACAGGTCGCTTTCATCGGCATGGATCAGCGGCATGTTGTAGTGGTCGCGGAACATGGTGACGACCTGTTCGGCCTCGCCCAGACGAAGCAGGCCGTGATCGACGAAGACGCAGGTCAGCTGGTCTCCGATCGCTTCGTGGATCAGGACCGCAGCGACCGAGCTGTCGACACCGCCCGACAGGCCGCAGATCACCTTCTGGTCGCCCACCTGTTCGCGGATCTTGCGGATCGCCTCCTCGCGATAGGCGCCCATCGTCCAGTCGCCGTGGAACCCCGCCAGACGCACGAAATTCTCGTAAAGCTTCGCGCCCTTGGGGGTGTGATGCACCTCGGGGTGGAACTGCACCGCGAAGAACCGGCGCGCGGGGTCGGCGGTGATCGCGAAGGGGGCATTGGGCGAGGTGCCATAGACCTGGAAGCCCGGCGCGATGGCCGAGACATGGTCGCCATGGCTCATCCAGACCTGCTCGCGCCCGTCTGCGAACCAGCCATCCAGAAGCGGCAGGCCGTCGCCCGCGGGGGTGACATAGGCCCGGCCGAATTCGGCAGTGCCATGCCCGCGTTCCACCTTGCCGCCCAGACAGTGCATCATCACCTGCTGGCCATAGCAGATGCCAAGGATCGGCACGCCCATGTCGAAGACGCTCGCCGGGGGCATCGGCGCCCCTTCGGAAAAGACACTGGCCGGCCCCCCCGAGAAGATCACCGCCTTCGGATCGAAGGCGCGCAGGAAGGCGTCGTCGACCTTGTTGAACGGGTGGATTTCGCAATAGACATTCAGCTCGCGCAGGCGCCGCGCGATCAGCTGCGTGACCTGGGAACCGAAGTCGATGATGAGGAGGCGTTCGTGATGGGTCATGCGCCCGCGTAGCCAATGGCGGGCGGAATCGCAAGGGGGCTTGGGCGGGACGTCGTCACGCGCCGGGGGTTTTCCACCCCCGGACCCCCGGAGGGTATTTCGATCAGGTTGAAGGCGGCGGGGCGAAGCCCGTGGGCATGTCGTTTTCGGGTGGCAAGCGGCGGAAATGATCTGCGGGTGACGTCGCTTTGGCGGCATAAGGGCCGAAAGCGACAGGGCCCCGTGCGGGGCGCGATCCCGGAGGACAGTGCATGAGCGATGTGGCAGCAGGACGGCGGGCACGGGGCGGCGGTGCCGCACGGCGGGCGGAACGGACGGCGGTCAGCCTGGACACCGCACGTTTCATCACCCGCAACATCCCGAATTTCGAGATCCTGAACGAAGAGGCGCTTCAGATCATCGAATGGAACGCGGAAACCGTGCTGGAAGAAATCGGCGTCAACTTCCTTGAAAACCCGGCGGCACTGGAACGCTGGCGTCAGGCCGGGGCCGATGTGCGGGGCGAACGCGTGCACATTCCGCGCGGCCTTGCGCGCAAGCTCTGCGCCACCGCGCCCTCGACCTTCACCCAGCACGCGCGCAACCCGGCCCGCAACGTCGAGATCGGCGGCCGGAACCTGGTGCTCGCGCCGGTCTACGGCCCGCCCTTCGTGCGCGACCGCGAAGGTGGCCGCCGCTATGCCACGATGGAGGATTTCCGGAACTTCGTGAAACTCGGCTACATGTCGAAATGGCTGCACCATTCCGGCGGCACGGTCTGCGAACCGACCGACGTGGCGGTGAACAAACGGCACCTGGACATGCTGCATGCGCATATGACGCTGTCCGACAAGCCCTTCATGGGCTCGGTGACGGAACCCGTTCGGGCCGAGGATTCGATCGAGATGGCGAAGCTGCTGTTCGGGTCGGATTTCGTCGATCAGAACGTGGTGATGACGAGCCTGATCAACATCAACAGCCCGCTTACCTTCGACAGCACCATGATGGGCGCGCTGGAAGTGTACGCCAAGGCCGGTCAGGCGGCGATCGTCAGCCCCTTCATCGTGGGCGGCGCGATGGCCCCGGTGACGGTGGCGGGCACGCTGACGCAGGTTCTGGCCGAGGTTCTGGCGGGCGTGGCCTACAGCCAGCTGGTGCGCCCCGGCGCCCCGGTGATCTTCGGGGCCTTCGTGACCTCGATCGACATGAATTCCGGCGCGCCCACCTTCGGCACGCCCGAGGCTGCCCATATCACCTATGGCGCCGGGCAACTGGCGCGGCGTCTGGGGCTGCCCTACCGCTCGGGCGGGTCGTTCTGCGGCTCGAAGCTGCCCGACGCGCAGGCGGCCTATGAAACGGCGAACAGCCTGAACATGGCGCTCTTGGCGGGTGTGAACTTCATGCTGCACGCCTGTGGCTGGCTGGAAGGCGGGCTGGTGTCGTCCTACGAGAAATTCGTGATGGACGCCGACCAGCTGGGCACGTTGCACCATCTGGCGCAGGGCATCATGATGGACGAGAACGGCCAGGGCATGGACGCCATCCGCGAGGTCGGGCCCGGCGGCCATTACCTCGGCTGCGCGCATACCCAGGCGAATTTCAAGTCGGCCTTCTGGCGGTCTGACCTGCTGGATTACAAGCCTTTCGAGACCTGGGACGAGGAAGGCGCGCGCGATACGGAAACCCTTGCCGCCGAACGCGTCCGCAAGATGCTGGGCGATTACCAGAAGCCGGATCTGGATCCGGCGATCGAAGACGCGCTGAACGACTATGTCGCAAGGAAAAAGGGGTCGATGCCTGACGCCTTCGTCTGATCGTGCCGCCGGAACGCCGGCGGGCGACTTTCAGCCTGATGATCAGGGGCCCGGTCTTCCGGGCCCCTTGCCTTTTCCGGCTTGGTCTCAGGCGGGGGTCTGGTCGCGGGGCAGGAGCCGCATCTCGGCCAGAAGCGCGATCAGGATGTCGATGTGCCGGCAGAGGGAATAACCCGCCTCGCCCCCGGTCCGTTCGGCTTCAAGCCGCGCCTCTTCGGCCAGAAGCCGGGGCAGGGTGGCTTCGGGGCCCTCCGACCCGCCAAGGCCGATCAGCCGGCGCAGGTCGCGGTCGCGCCGGTAGTCCGAAAGGCCGATCCGGGCGGCGCGGATCAACAGGCCCGGGCGGCGCAGGTCGTTGAGCAGGGTGCGGAACTGGGTCATCTGGTCCTCCGTTCTTGACGACAGGAAGATTGCACCTGTGCAACCCGGCGTTGCGCGACCGGCGATGGTGGCGCGCGGTGGTGAATTTATTGTTTAAGAATTAGAAACAATTATCGGGAACAGCGGTTTTGTTAACCAACCGGAAACAATTGCTACCAAGGGTTGAATTGTTCGAAATCGGCCGGTTCCGGCCCGGACACTGGGGAAAGACATGCCAGTTTGCGATACCTCGGGCAATGATCTGCCGGGATGGTTGCCCGCGCCGGTGCGCACCTACCTGAGCCATACGGAAACCGGCGTGCCCTTGCGCGAACTGGCCCGGCGATCCGGTTTGCATGCCTCGACCATCCTGCGCCAGGTACGCCGATACGAGAACCGCCGCGACGATCCGCTGGTGGACGAGGCGTTGACCGCGCTCGGCCGGATCACCGGCGGCCATTCCCGTATTTCCCAGCAGAAGGACAGATCCGGCATGACGGCCACGCTTCGCAAGATGCCTCCACTTCCCGACAGCACGACGATCGACACCGAGGCCCGGCGCATCCTGCGCAGGCTGAACGAACCCGGCGCTGTCCTGGCGCTTTCGGCCGATCTTGAAAAGGCGGTGGTGCTGAAGGCCGCGGGCGGCGGCCAGATGGTGCAGACCGCCGTGGTGGACCGGGGCATCGCCCGGGCCTTTGCCCTGAAGGAATGGATCGTCTGCCGCGCGTCGGGGCGGGTTTCGACCTACGAGATCACGGCCTCGGGCCGGGTCACGCTGAAACGGTTGCTGGCGCAGTCGGGGCAACCGGGATTTGCGGATCAGGGAACGCCTTTTGCCCGCCAGCATCGCGAGATGGCCGAACGCGACATCCATTCGGGCGACGGTGGCCGTCAGAGGGTGCGCTGCAACCTGTCCGAAAGCCCGGTTTCGGTTCTTGCGCGGCGGCGCGAAAAGGACGGACGCCCCTTCCTGTCGCCCGATCTGGTGGCGGCGGCCGAACGGCTGCGCGAGGATTTCGAACTGGCCCAGATGGGGCCGCGGGTGGCGCAGAACTGGGAACGCTTCCTGACCGCGGGCGACCGGGGCGGGTTTCAGCCGGGCGGCCCGCGCGAGGGGGGCTCCACCGCCGCGCGCGACCGGGTGGCGGCCGCGCTGCGCGATCTCGGGCCGGGACTGGGCGATGTGGCGCTCAGGGTGTGTTGCTTTCTGGAGGGTGTCGAGACCGCCGAACGCCGCATGGGTTGGGCCGCGCGGTCGGGCAAGATCGTGCTGCGCATCGCGCTCCAGCGGCTCCGGCGGCATTACGACGAGACCTACGGGCGGTCCGGTCCGCTGATCGGCTGACGGACGCGGCGGGAAAAGGGGCAAACGGGCGCCACGGGGCGCCCGTTTTCGTATCTTCATAGCGGTATTGGCGCAGAAACCGACCCGTTGTCAGGCCGGGGCGCGGGTAAAGCCCATGGCGTGGACAAGGCCCGCCAGCGCCCCACCGGCCAGCGGCGCCACGATGAACAGCCACAGGTCGGCCAGCGCCTTGCCCCCGACCAGGACCGCCGGCCCGAAAGAGCGCGCAGGGTTCACCGAAACGCCCGTCACGTTGATCCCCACAAGGTGGATTCCCGCAAGCGTCAGGCCGATGGCCAGCCCGGCGAAACCGGGTGCCGCGCCATTCCCCGTCGCGCCAAGGATCACGGTCACGAAAAGGAAGGTCATCACGAATTCGAAGACCAGCGCCGCGCCGACCGAATATTCGCCCAGATAGCCCTCGCCATAGCCGTTCTGGCCAAGGCCGTTCACCGCGACCGTATAGTCCGCCTGGCCCGAGGCGATCACCATCAGGATCGTCGCCCCGATCAGGGCGCCCGCACATTGCGCCACGGCATAAAGGCCGAATTCGCGCAGCGTCATCCGCGAGGCCATGACCATCCCCAGCGACACCGCCGGATTGAGATGCGCGCCCGATATGGCGCCAAGCCCATAGGCCGCGGCAACGATGGAAATTCCGAAGGCCAGCGAGATGCCCGTCATGCCGATATGGTCGCCCATCAGCACCGCGGCCCCGCAGCCGAACAGCACGAGGATCAGCGTTCCCAGCCCTTCTGCGATCAGTTTCTTTAACATGTCCATTCCTTCACTCGTCCTCAGTCACGTGCTCAGTCACGTGCGCGCAGGCAGGAACCGCCGGTCCGGTTGCCATTGCGCCCGGAAAGGCCTATCTCTGCGGCAGGCCAACCGTCAGGGGGAAATTCCCGTGCGCGATCTCAAGCTTCCCGACCAGCGTCACCCCGAAAAGGCGCACCGGCCCGACAATGTCCAGCCGAAGAAACCCGCCTGGATCCGCGTCAAGGCGCCCACGTCCGAGGGCTACAAGCAGACCCGCGACATCCTGAAGGAAAAGAAGCTTGTCACCGTCTGCGAAGAGGCGGGTTGCCCGAATGTGGGCGAGTGCTGGAGCCACGGCCACGCAACCATGATGATCATGGGCGAAATCTGCACACGGGGCTGCACCTTCTGCAACGTGGCGACCGGCAAGCCGCAGACACTCGACGCGTTCGAACCGGGACGCGTGGCTCATGCCGTGGCCGAACTGGGGCTGAAACATGTGGTGATCACCTCGGTCGACCGCGACGATCTGGAGGATGGCGGGGCCGAACATTTCGCCCAGACCATCCGCGCAGTCCGCCACCGCAGCCCGGACACGACGATCGAGGTGCTGACGCCCGATTTCCTGAAATGCCCGCCTTCGGCGCTTGAGGCCGTCGTGGCCGCGCGTCCCGATGTGTTCAACCACAATCTGGAAACCGTGCCCGGCCTCTATCACGAGGTCCGCCCCGGTGCGCGCTATTTCCACAGCCTGCGCCTGTTGCAGCGGGTCAAGGAACTGGACCCGACCATGTTCACCAAGTCCGGCATCATGGTGGGCCTGGGAGAAGACCGGCAGGCGGTCCTGCAGGTGATGGACGACATGCGCAGTGCCGATGTGGATTTCCTGACCATCGGCCAGTATCTGCAACCCACCCCGAAACACCACCGCGTGGACCGGTTCGTGACGCCCGAGGAATTCGCGGCCTATGAAAAGGCGGCCTATGGCAAGGGGTTCCTGATGGTTTCGGCCACGCCTCTGACCCGATCCTCCTATCACGCGGGCGAGGATTTCGCCCGCCTGCGCGCCGCACGGCTGGCAAAGCTGGGGCGCGGGTAGGGGCCGAGTTTTCTGCGAAAACTCGGAATCACCCGATTTTCGCAGAAAATCGGGCCTGCGCGGTCAGAACAGGAAACGCACCGGCCCGTTGTGGCAGATCACGATCAGCTGGTTGCCGGCTTCCAGCATGTGAAAGCCGCGGCGGCGCACCTCGAGTTCGAAACGTTCGAGGCCGACCTCTTTCTCGACCCAGAATCGGTTGCGTCGGATGACGCCACCGTTTGCCGATTTCGCGGCGAAGATCAGCGCGATCCACCTGTCCGGGCCGCCTCGCGGAAGGACCGGGGCAAAGGGCTTGACGGAAGCGGGCGCGGGCGGGGCCGGATGGCGGAACTGGTTCATCCGCCGATCCTGGAACGGGCTTGGTTAAGCCGGGGTTAAGACTGTTCCCGTCACGGCACCGGCGGGACGCGTTTCAGGTAGGCCGCCACCGCCTGCCGGTCTGCTTCGGGCAGACGCGCGAAGTTGTCCACCACATGGGCCATATGGCCGCCGACGCTGTCATATTCGGGGGTGAAGCCCGAGGTCAGATAGGCCACGATGTCGGCCTCGGACCAATTCAGCGCGGCGGGGGTGATGTTGGGGGTGCGGCCCCGGCCGTCGGGGTTCGGCGCGCCCGCGAGCCAGCGCGACCGGTCGAGGCCGCCAAGCGCATTCCGGGGCGTGTGACATTCGCCGCAATGGCCAAGCGCCTCGGCCAGGTAGCGGCCGCGCGTCTCGGCCTCGGTCAGATCGCCCGTCACGACCCAGTCGCCGGTCCCGAACAGCATCTTCCAGCCGCCGAGGCTGCGGCGGATGTTGAAGGGAAAAGGCACCTCATGCGGCTGGCTCGGGCTGGCCGAGGGCGGAAGCCCGTCCATGAAGGCCTTCAGGTCCGCGATATCCTGCGGTTCGGCCTTGCCATAGGCAGCATAGGGAAAGGCGGGAAAGTAATGCGCGCCCTCGGGCGACACGCCCGCCATCACCGCGTTGGCGAACTCTTCGAGCGACCAGCCGCCGATGCCATGGGTCGGGTCGGGTGAGATATTGGGGGCGATGAACGTGCCGAAGGGCGAGGCAAAGCGCTGACCGCCCGCCAGCACCAGTTTCGCCTCGCCCTCAGCGGCTGGCGCCATGTGGCACGAGGCGCAGCCCGCGGCATGAAACACCGCCTCGCCCCGCGTGGCATCCCCCGAAAGCCCGGCAACGACGGACGGGGGAAGCGGGCTCGGCTGTGTCAGAAGCCAGAAGGCCGCAAAGCCGCCGCACAGCATGGCAACACCGAAAAGAAGGAACCGCCGCATCATCCGGTCATCCCAATGGCATGATCAAACATTTCAAGCATGGGGCAATCGGGGCCGGTCGTCCACCATCGAAATCGTGATGCGGCCCGCATGCCGGCTACGTCAGGGGCGGCGCAGGTTGTTCACCGTAAACCAGTCGGGCCAGCCCCAGAGCCATTCGATTCCCGCCAGGACAAGCCCTGCCGCCACGATCGCGGCGACAATCCTCACCTGCCGCCCCGAGGGCGGGTTCCGGACCCAGCGTTTCATCCGCAAAAGCCAGGTCGGGTTCATCCGGCGGGCGCCTCGTCAACGAAACGCACCTTGCCGATGTAGGGCAGGTTGCGGTTGCGCTGCGCGAAATCGATGCCATAGCCCACGACGAATTCGTCGGGGATCTCGAACCCGGTCCAGGTCGCCTTGATGTCGACCTCGCGGCGCGAGGGCTTGTCGAGAAGGGCGCAGACCTCGAGCCGGCGGGGTTCGCGCGAAAGAAGCAGTTTCTTGACGTGATGCAGGGTAAACCCGGTGTCGACGATATCCTCGACAACCAGCACGTCGCGCCCGGCGATCTCGCCCCTCAGGTCCTTCAGGATGCGCACTTCGCGCGAGGAATGCATCGCATCGCCATAAGACGAGGCTTCAAGGAAATCGACCTCGACGGGCAGGTCGATCTCGCGCACCAGATCGGCGATGAACACGAACGAGCCGCGCAAAAGCCCGACGACGACCAGTTTGTCGGTTCCCCTGAAATGGTCGGTGATCTCGGTGGCCAGATCTTCGACACGGGCGGCGATGGCCTTGGCGCTGATCATCTGATCTATCACATATGGGCGTTGCGGCATGGCGACCTCTTGATTTCCGGCAAGGCTTTACCGCAAAACCCCGCCCAGTGTCACCAGACCATCGGCCTAGGCAGAAAAAAGGACCACCGGCAAACGATGCCCAGACATCACGAGACAAAGCGCCTGCCCTATACGGCACGGCAGATGTATGACCTCGTGGCCGATGTCCCGTCCTATCCGCAGTTCCTGCCCTGGACGGCCGCCGCGCGCGTCCGGTCGCGCCGCCCGATCGATGGGGGCGAACTGCTTGAGGCGGATCTGGTCATCTCGTTCAAGGTTTTCCGGGAAAGATTCGGCAGCCGGGTAGAGCTTTTCCCCGAACAGATGCGCATAAATACCGAATATCTGGACGGCCCCTTCAAATACATGAAATCCACCTGGGCGTTCCGTGACCGGCCCGATGGCGGGTGCGATGTCGAATTCTTTGTCGATTTCGAATTCCGTAATGCCATATTGCAGGGCATCATCGGCGTCGTGTTCAACGAGGCGATGTTGCGGGTGGTCCGTGCCTTCGAGGCGCGCGCCGCAGAACTCTACGGCCCGGGGAGAGCCTGAGGGATGATGAAGGACAACAGGCCGGTCGCGCCGGCGACACCGCCGCGCGTCTGGCCGCTTGAGGCATTGATTGGCACCTTCGCCACGCTGGGAACCTTCGCACTGGTCGTGTGGATCCTCTACAACGGGCGCGACGTGCTGATGCCGCTGGCCTTCGCCATCGTCGTGGCCTTCGTCCTGTGGACAGCGGTGGACTGGATGGGGCGCCTGCCGCTGATCGGGGCCACGCCGATCTGGCTCAGGCATTTCGTGGTGCTGGGGATTGCAGTCTTTGCGCTGATGGCGATGTTCCTGCAGCTCAGGACCAACATCGAGGTGCTGGCGCGTGCGGTCCCGGCCTATCAGCTGAACATCATCGACATGGTGGAACGGCTGGACCTGCGGTTCGGGCT
This sequence comes from Aliigemmobacter aestuarii, assembly GCF_004799285.1. Taxonomy (GTDB): domain Bacteria; phylum Pseudomonadota; class Alphaproteobacteria; order Rhodobacterales; family Rhodobacteraceae; genus Aliigemmobacter; species Aliigemmobacter aestuarii. Next base: position 386,230 of record NZ_SSND01000003.1, read on the forward strand.
GGACGAGCTTTGGTCGGGCGGCCTGTCGCGCGTTCTGTCGGAACAGGTGGATCTGCAGGGCTTCATCCGCGGCACGCTGTTCACGCTGACGAATATCGGCGGGCTGGTCGCGCTGATCTTCCTCTACACCGCGTTCCTTCTGGTGGAATATACCGGGATCGTGGCCAAGATGCGCATCGCCTTCGATGACGAGGAAGGTGTGGAGCGGCTTTTGTCGCTGGGTCATCAGGTCAACGAACGGATCGGCGGCTATCTGGCGATCAAGACGCTGATCAATATCCTTCTGGGCAGCGCCTCTTATGTTGCACTGCTTTGGCTCGGGGTCGATCTGGCCGGTTTCTGGGCCATCGTGATCGGGCTGCTGAATTACGTGCCCTATCTCGGCTCGGCGGCGGGCGTGGCGTTGCCATCGCTCATGGCGCTGGCGCAGACCGGGAACCTTGGGCAGACGGCGCTGGTCGTCGTCGTGCTGTCGGCACTGCAATTCATCATCGGCGCGGTGATCGAACCCCGCGTCATCGGGCAGCGGATGAACCTGTCGCCGCTTGTCGTGCTTTTGAGCCTGGCCTGCTGGTTTGCCGTCTGGGGCCTGCCGGGCGCGGCCCTGGCGATCCCGCTGACGGTGATCATCGTGTCGCTTCTGGGGGCGTTCTCGTTCACGCGGCCCTTCGCGGTGATGCTGTCGAACAACGGGCGCGTCTGAAACAGTCGGGGCGTGAAAGGGCCGAGCGGCCCTGTCAGGCCTCCAGCGCCCGCGCCAGAAGCGCCAGCGCATGCCGGGTGGCGGCGGCGCGCACCCTGTCGCGGCCAAGGGCGCCGAACTCCACCGTTTCGGCAGTGACACCCTGCACCGTGGCGATGGCAAAGCACACCCGGCCCTCGGGCTTGAAATCCGATCCGCCGGGCCCGGCAATGCCCGTGATGGCGACCGCCAGATCAACGCCCGCCCGGTCGCGCGCGCCCTGCGCCATTTCCTGCGCGACCGGTTCGGACACGGCGCCATGGGTGGCAAGGGTATCGGGTGCTACGCCCAGCATCTGGGTCTTGGCCGCGTTGGAATAGGTCACGAACCCCCGGTCGAAAACCGCCGACGAGCCCGCAATATCGGTCAGGGCGGCCGCGACCATCCCGCCGGTGCAGCTTTCGGCGGTGGCGATGTGCCAGCCACGGGCGCGCGCGGCGGCGAGGATGGCGGCAGGGTCCGCCATCAGAACCCCATCAGCCCGTGCCAGAGCCCGGCGGCGATCACCGTCGCGGCGCCGGCGAAAAGGCCCGCCCAGAGGTCATCCAGCATCACCCCCGGCGCATCGCCGCGCCGGTCGGCCCGGCCCACAAGCCACGGCTTCCAGATATCGAACAGCCGGAAGAAGGCAAAGGCCGCAACCCAGCCGGGCCAGGCATCCAGCGCCCAGTCCTCGACCCCGCGATGCCAGAAGGCCGCGGCGGGAAAGACCAGCGCCAGCCACTGGCCCGCGACCTCGTCGATCACGATCTCGGACGGGTCCTCGCCCGGACGCCCCGCAAGTTCCCTGGCACAGGCCCAGAAACCCAGTGCCGTGACGACCATCGTCGCAGCCATCAGTGCGGGAAAGCCAAAGAGGTGGTCGATCGCGATCCCCAGGGCGACGGCCACAGCCGATCCCCAGGTGCCGGGGGCAGGGCGCAGAAGCCCCACGCCGAAGAATGTCGTCAGAACCCGCGTCATGCCTGCACCAGCGTTGCTGTCGCAATTGCGGCGATGCCTTCCTCGCGCCCGGTGAAGCCCAGCCTTTCGGAAGTGGTCGCCTTGACCGACACGCGGGACGGATCGACACCCAAGATATCCGCCAGCGCCGCCTGCATGGCCAGGGCATGGGGCCCGATCTTCGGTCGCTCGCAAATCAGGGTGACATCGCAATTGGCCAGGGAGAACCCGCGCTCGGCGGCGAGGTCGATTGCATGGCGCAGGAAGATGTGGCTTGCCGCGCCTTTCCACTGCGGATCGCTCGGCGGGAAATGGCGGCCGATGTCGCCCTCGGCCAGGGCGCCATAGATCGCATCGGTCAGCGCATGCATCCCCACATCGGCATCCGAATGGCCCAGAAGCGCGCGGTCATGCGGCACACGCACACCGCACAGCCAGACGTGATCGCCCTCGGTAAAGGCATGCACGTCAAAGCCGTTGCCAAGTCTGATGTCCATCCGCCGCCGCCCCTTCAGGATCGCCTCGGCCCGGGCGAAATCGGCGGGCCAGGTCAGTTTCAGGTTGTCTTCGTCGCCTTCAACGATGGCCACGTCAAGACCCGCCGCGCGGGCGACCTCGACATCATCCGCCGCGCCTCCGGAATGGCCGCGATGCGCGGCAAGGATGGCATCGTAATGAAATGCCTGCGGTGTCTGCGCGCGGAAAAGCCCCGTGCGGTCGACGGTTCCGGCGACCCGTGCCCCCTCGGCCCGCCAGAGCGCATCGGTGACCGGCAGCGCCGGGGCCGCGCCTGCCGCGTGATCGAGTGCCGCAACCAGCCGGTCGACCAGCGCACGCCCGATCAGGGGGCGCGCGCCGTCATGGATCAGCACACGGGTGATCCCGCGGCCCTGAAGCGCCTCAAGCGCGTTGCGCACGCTCTGGTCGCGGCTTGCCCCGCCTACGACGACAAGCGCATCCCCCGCCGAATCCCCCGCCGACTCCCCCGTCACGTCCCGCGCAAGGTCGGCATCCTCGGGGTGGATCACCAGGACGCGGAATGGCAGGTGCGCGAAGGCCGCCAGCGCATGGGCCACGACGGGCCGTCCGGCCAGGTCGCGCCACTGTTTCGGCAGCCCGCCGCCCGCGCGGGTGCCGCGCCCGGCGGCCAGAACGATGGCGGCTGTGGTCATTCCTCACCTTCCCGCGCTTGCGCCGCCCCGGGGTTGTGGGGCAGGGATGCCCCTGCATAGGCGGAAGTTCACGGTCTGACAATGCAGTGGCATTTTCCGCCGATGCTGCCTATTTTTTATGCAAAGCGGAACATCCGCACAGAATTGCGGCATGACCTCGTTGGAAATGCCCCGGCGGCCCGCCTATCGCTGGGATGGAAAGGATGACATCGTGACCTTCACGCTTGGCTCTGCCCGGATCTCGCCACCTGTCCTGCTGGCCCCGCTGGCCGGGATCACCGACCTGCCGTTCCGGCGTCTGGTGTCGCGGTTCGGGACCGGTCTGGTCGTGTCCGAGATGGTCGCAAGCCAGGAGGTGGTTCAGGCGCGCCCGCTGGCCCGCGCGAGGGCCGAACTGGGGTTCGGCGAGCAGGCGACCTCGGTGCAACTGGCCGGGCGCGAACCCTACTGGATGGCCGAGGCCGCGCGCTATGTCGCCGATCAGGGCGCGCAGGTGATCGACATCAACATGGGCTGCCCGGCCAAAAAGGTGACGACAGGCTATTCCGGTTCGGCCCTGATGAAGGACCCCGATCACGCGCTGAGACTGATCGAGGCCGTCGTGGGCGCGGTTGATGTGCCGGTGACGCTGAAGACGCGGCTGGGGTGGAACGATGACTGCCTGAATGCCCCCGATCTGGCCCGGCGTGCCGAGGGCGCGGGCGTGCGGATGGTCACGATCCACGGTCGCACCCGCTGTCAGTTTTACAAGGGCCGCGCCGACTGGGCCGCGATCCGCCGGGTGACCGAGGCCGTTGGCGTGCCGGTGATCGCGAATGGCGATATCGTCGATGCTGCCACGGCCCGCCGGGCGCTGGAACTTTCCGGTGCGTGCGGCGTGATGGTGGGACGGGGCGCGCAGGGCAGGCCCTGGGCGCTGGCACAGATCGCGGCCGACCTCTTCGGCACGGCGGCGCCGGTCATCCCGCAAGGCGCGGCGCTGGCCGATCTGGTGGCGGGGCATTATGACGACATGCTGTCCTTCTACGGGCGCGACCTTGGCGTGAAGGTCGCACGCAAACATCTGGGCTGGTATCTGGAAACCGCCGGGCGCGAGGACAGCCGCAGCGCGGTGCTGACGGCGGAGGATCCCGCGCGGGTGGTCCGCCTGATCCGTGCGGCCCTGTCCAGCCCCGAACGGGAGGCCGCATGAAAGGCTTTCGCCAGCCCTATCCGGTTCCCGGCGTGGTCTGGGCCTCGCTGCCGATCCCGGCGGTGCTGATCGACGAGGCGGGCGGGGTGATCGAGGTCAACCCGGCGGCGGAACTGTTTTTCAACGCTTCGGCCCGCAGCCTGAAAGGGCAGCGGGTGGAAGAGCGGGTGCGGGTGGACGCGAATCTGGACGAGGCCGTCACCCGCGCCCGCGCGAACCAGTCGGCGTTGTTCATCAACGATGTCGATGTGACGGTGGGCGACCGGGGGCCGGTGCAATGCACCGTCCAGATCGCGCCGATGGCCGACAATCCGGATGTGGTGATGCTGCTGTTTTCCCCGCGCGAGATCGCCGACCGGCTCGGCCGTGCCGGGGCGGCCAAGACCGCCGCGAAATCCGCCATCGGCATGGCCGAGATGCTGGCACATGAAATCAAGAACCCGCTGGCGGGCATCTCGGGCGCGGCGCAGCTTCTGTCGATGAACCTGACGCCCGAGGATCGCGAACTGACCGATCTCATCGTCGAAGAGACGCGGCGGATCGTGAAGCTTCTGGAGCAGGTCGAACAGTTCGGCAACCTGCGCCCGCCGGAACGCCGCGTGGTCAACATCCACGACGCTTTGGACCGCGCGCGGCGGTCTGCCCAGATCGGCTTTGCCGCGAAGATGACCTTTATCGAGGATTACGACCCCTCGCTGCCGCCGACGCTAGCCGATCCCGACCAGCTGATGCAGGTGTTCCTGAACCTGATCAAGAACGCGGCAGAGGCCGCCGGCCCCGAGGGCGGCACGATCCGGCTGCACACCTTCTATGACCTGTCGCTGCGGCTGCGCCGCAAGGATGGCAGTGGCGGCGCCCTGCCGCTTCAGGTCGAGGTCATCGACGACGGGCCGGGCCTGCCGCCGGGCATCGCCGAGGATATCTTCGAGCCTTTCGTATCAGGCAAGGAAAACGGCACCGGGCTGGGGCTGGCTCTGGTGTCGAAGATCATCACCGAACATGACGGCTGGATCGCGGTGGATTCCGTGCCCCGCCGGACCGTGTTCCGCGTGTCGCTGCCGATGGCGCCGCGCGAACCCAGGAAGAAGGAGAGCACTTGATGGATGGCACCGTCCTTGTCGCGGATGACGATCGCACGATCCGCACCGTCCTGACCCAGGCGCTGACGCGGGCCGGATGCAAGGTGCACGCCACCGCCTCGCTTGTGACGCTGATGCGTTGGGTCGAAGAGGGCAAGGGCGACCTCGTGATATCGGATGTGGTCATGCCGGACGGCAATGGGCTCGAGGCGCTGCCAAAGATCACGCGGATCCGGCCGGGCCTGCCCGTCATCGTGATCTCGGCGCAGAACACGATCATGACGGCGATCCAGGCGGCCGAGGCCGAGGCCTTCGACTATCTGCCCAAGCCCTTCGACCTTCCCGACCTGATGAAGCGCTCCGCGAAGGCGCTGGAAATCAAGCGCCGTGCGCCCAAGGCGGGACCGGCCCCGCGCGAGGCGGGCGACGACTTGCCGCTGGTTGGCCGGACGCCTGCGATGCAGACGCTTTACCGGCTGGTGGCCAAGGTGATGAACACCGAACTCTCGGTTCTGGTCACCGGCGAATCGGGCACCGGCAAATCGCTGATCGCGCGGGCGATCCACGATTTTTCCGACCGCCGCAACATGCCCTTCGTGGTCGCCCAGGCAAGCGACCTTCAGGGGCTCGACGGCCCGGCGAACTTGCTGGCTCGGGCACGCGGCGGCAGTCTCGTCTTTGACGAGGTGGCCGATTACGACGACGAAACCCAGGGCCGGATCGTGCGGATGCTGGACATGCCGGGCGACAACGCGCCGCGCTTCATGGCAACGAGCCAGATCGACCTGGCGCGGCTGATGGAAAACGGGGGCTTCCGGCAGGATCTGTTCTATCGCCTGGGGGGCGTCACGCTGCATGTGCCCGCGTTGCGCGAAAGGGTCGATGACATCCCGCTTCTGGCCGATCATTTCCTGGCGCGCGGCGAACGCGATCTTGGCACGATCCGCCGCCTGTCGTCCGAGGCGCGCGAGCTTGTCCGCGCCTATCCCTGGCCCGGCAACGTCCGGCAACTGGAAAACACCCTGCGGCGGCTGATGGTCACCTCGTCGGAACCCGAAATCACCCGGTCCGAGATCGAAGGCGCGCTTGGCCACATGCCCGATGTGGAACCGCTGAAGGGGGCGGGCGAGGGGGATCGCCTGTCGTCCTCGGTCGCCCGGCACCTGAAACGCTACTTTGACCTGCATGGCGGCCAGCTGCCCCCGCCCGGCGTCTATCAGCGCATCCTGAAGGAAATCGAGGTGCCGCTGATCGAGATCGCGCTGGATGCAACAGCCGGAAATCAGGCCCGTTGCGCCGATCTTCTGGGCATCAACCGCAATACCCTGCGCAAGAAGATCACGGACCTCGATATTCGCGTGACTCGCCGCCGCAAACTGATGTAAACCTGCAACATAGGGCGTGCTTCTGGTGTCGCATCGGACTCGCACGCACAAGATATGGCAGGGCGGCATCACTGGATGCGCCGGGGATTGAGAGGTGGGCCGCGTGCGGTCGGCTGTGCAGGGCAACATCTGGAACGGGCTGTCACGCCTGCGCCGCGCACGTCGGGTGCAGACCCTGATGACGCTCGGCCTGGTGGTGCTGGGGCCGATCCTTGCGATGTCGACCTTCCTCGCGCTCGGGCCGTTCAACTTCGGCGCGGGATCGCCCGTCCTGCGGCTGATCCTGCTTGCAGACCTTGTCTATATCCTTGTCGTGGCCGCGCTGGTTCTGGCGAGGGTGGCGCGCACCATCGCCGACCGGCGGCGCATGTCGGCAGGCTCGCGCCTTCATCTGCGGCTGTCCGGCGTCTTCGCGCTGGTGGCGCTGACGCCGACGGTGCTGATCGCGATCTTTGCCGTCCTGACCGTCAACATCGGGCTGGAAGGGTGGTTTTCCGATCGGGTGCGGCAGGTGGTGGGCAATTCGCTGGCCGCGGCCCAGGCCTATGAGGCCGAACACCGCGAGGACCTCACCGAAGACGCGCAGGCCTTTGCCGCCTATCTGAACGTGGCCAAGCAATCGACCTTTTTCCTGCAGGACGATCAGTTGCGCCCGGTCCTGACCCAGGGCCAGCAGCTGATTCAGCGCGGCCTGCGCGAGGCTTTCCTGATCGACGGCAGCGGCACGCTGCGGACGCGGGGCGACAAATCCTATCTGTTCGACTTCGAACAGCCCACCCCCGAGGAACTGGAACGCGCGCGGTCGGGCGAGGTGGTCATCATTCAGGATTGGGCCAACAACGAATTCCGCGCGCTGCTCTTTCTCGATGCCTATGCCGACCGGTATCTTTACATCTCTCGCGAGGTTGACGGGTCGATCCTGTCGCTTCTGGACGAAACCCGCGAGACGGTCAGGCTCTATCACCAGCTTGAAGCAGAACGCGGGCGGCTTCTGTTCGAATTCGGGCTTCTCTACCTCGGTTTCGCGATCATCCTGATCCTGGCCGCGATCTGGCTGGGCCTGTGGTTCGCCGAACGCCTGTCGCGTCCGGTGGGGCGGCTTGCGGGCGCGGCACAGCGCGTCGGTGGCGGCGATCTGGACGTGCAGGTGAAGGAAGAAGAGGGCGACGATGAAATCGCCATGCTGGGCCGCATCTTCAACCAGATGACCCGCCAGCTGAAAGGCCAGCGCGATGCGCTGATGGACAGCCACCGGCAATCCGAACGCCGCCGCCGCCTGTTCGATTCGGTGCTGACCTCGATCACGGCGGGGGTGATCGGCCTTGATGCCGAGGGCCGGGTGGATTTCGCCAACCGCGCCGCCGAACGGCTGCTGGATTTCCACGAGGGCAAGGACCTGGCGCTGGCGGTCGCGGTGCCCGAATTCGCGGCGCTCTTCGACCGGCTGCGTGAGGGTGGCGCCGCCACTGTCCAGGACGAGATTCGCCTGACCCGTCAGGGGCGGATGGAAAGCCTTCTGGTCCGGATGGGCGTCAGGCGGAACGATGCCGGGCGGCTTGAAGGATATGTGGTCGCCTTTGATGACGTGACCGACCTGGTCAGCGCGCAGCGGATGGCCGCCTGGGGCGACGTGGCGCGCCGCATCGCGCACGAGATCAAGAACCCCCTGACCCCGATCCAGCTTTCCGCCGAACGGATCAAGCGCAAGTTCCTGCCCGTTGTGGGCGACCAGGCTGCCGACCTTCAGCAATACGCCGATGTGATCGTGCGCCAGACGAACGACCTGCGGCGGATCGTCGATGAATTCTCGCGTTTCGCGCGGATGCCCGAACCCGACCGGCGCGAGGCCGACATTGTGGCGATCCTCAGGGATGCGGTGGTCCTGCAGGATGCGGGCCTGCCCGGTATCCGGGTGGTCTCGGATCTGCCCGACCACCCGGTGATGATGGAAATCGACGCGACCATGATCGGTCAGGCGCTGACGAACCTGATCAAGAACGCAGGCGAAGCGATTGAAAGCCTTGTCGAAAAAGGCGCGCCCGAGGGCTTCGTGCCGGAAATCCGCGTGACCGCCGGGGAAGCGGCGGATCTGTTCACGATCCGCATCGCCGACAACGGGATCGGCCTGCCGCCGGATCGCGCCCGACTGTTCGAGCCCTATGTGACGACGCGGGAAAAGGGCACGGGCCTTGGCCTGCCAATTGTGAAAAAGATCATCGAGGAACACGGGGGCACGCTGACGCTGACCGACGCGCCCCTGTTCGAAGGCAATGCCCATGCGGGCGCGATGGCGGAAATCCGGCTGCCAAGGGCCCGGCAGGCCCCACGCGGCAAGGGATCGAAAACGGGACCGGCCCTGACGCCGGGCGGAGGAAAAGATGAGCATTCTGATCGTTGACGATGAACGGGACATACGCGAACTGATCGGCGACATCCTGCGAGACGAAGGGTTCACCGTGCGGCTGGCGGCCAATGCCGACGAATGCATGGCCGAGATCAACGCCGAGGCGCCGCAACTGATGATCCTCGACATCTGGCTGAAGGACAGCCGGATGGACGGGATCGACATCCTCAAGACCGTGAAGCGCGACAATCCGGATGTGCCGGTGGTCATCATCTCGGGCCATGGCAACATCGAAATCGCGGTCGCCGCGATCAAGCAGGGCGCCTATGACTTCATCGAAAAACCGTTCAACATCGACCAGCTGATGGTCGTCGTCGGGCGGGCGATGGAAACCTCGCGGCTGCGGCGCGAGAACAGCGAACTGCGCCGCCGCGAAGGCCCGGCTTCGGAAATGCTGGGCAGTTCGGCCGCCTTCAGGGGGCTGAAGACACAGCTTGAAAAGGTGACGAAGTCGAACGCCCGCGTGATGCTGACCGGCCCTGCCGGATCGGGCAAGGAACTGGCGGCGCGCTTCATCCACGCCCATTCGCCCCGCGCCGCAAGCCCGTTCGTCACCGTCTCGTCCGCGACGATCGAACCCGACCGGATGGAAGAGGTCCTGTTCGGGCGCGAGACGCCGGAAAGGGGGGTGGAATCGGGCCTTCTGGAACAGGCACATGGCGGGATCGTCTATTTCGACGAAGTGGCGGACATGCCGCTTGGCACGCAGTCCAAGATCCTGCGCGTGCTGACCGAACAGCAGTTCACCCGCGCGGGCGGCACCGACAAGGTGCGCGTGGACCTGCGGGTGATTTCCTCCACCACGCGCGACCTGCGGCAGGAAATCCAGGGTGGCCGGTTCCGCCAGGAACTGTATGACCGGCTGAACGTGGTGCCGATCCAGGTGCCCTCGCTTGAAGACCGGCGCGAGGATATCCCGGAACTGACCCGGCATTTCATCGACCTGTTCCACCGCAGCCAGGGCCTGCCGCTGCGCCCGTTGTCCGAAGATGCCGAGGCCCTGTTGCAGACGATGCAATGGCCCGGCAACATCCGCCAGTTGCGTAACGTGATCGAACGCGCGCTGATCCTTGGCGATGGCGCGGGGCCGATCGAGGCGACCGAACTCGACAGCCCGGCCAGCACCGGAATTGGCGAGGGCCGGATGACCCTGGGCGGGATGGTGGCGACGCTGCCCCTGCGCGAAGCACGCGAGATGTTCGAGAAGGAATACCTGCTGACCCAGATCAACCGGTTCGGCGGCAATATCAGCCGGACGGCGAATTTCGTGGGGATGGAACGGAGCGCCCTGCACCGCAAGCTGAAATCGCTGGGGGTGGTCACGACCTCGAAGGGCGGCGGCCGGATGGCGCAGCTTGAGGAAGACGAAGACACCGAGGACTAAGGGCAGGGGCCTGATCCGAGCCGGGTGGCCCTTGGCATGGACAGGCCGTCACGGGGCCGGATCGTATCCGAACTGCGTGAAATCGCGGGAATAGGTTTCGGCCACGCGGATGCGGTCGACCTCGTCCCAGTCCACTTTCAGCCCGTCGGCGAATGGGGCGGCGTTTTCGTGGGGAACCTCGGCAGGTGGCGCCACGCCGAGGATTGCGGCGATGCGGCCCAGGATCGCAGGCATTCCTTCTTCAAAGCGCAGCACCTCGACCCCGGTGCCGCCGAACTGCCACTGCGGACGCAGGTGATTGTCGAGGTGGAAGGGTTCGTTGCGGGCCCGCTCAAGGCTCTGTTCCAGCCAGAACGAGAAATCCGGCCACTCCTTCCAGAACCCCTGACCCGCGATCGCGGCCCGCAGCCGGTATTCGCTTTCGATCCGCCGGAAGGGATCGCGCACGGTCATCACCACATGGTCGAAATACCCGTCGCCGAACAACTGCCGGATATCCGAAAGCCGCAGGTGCTGGGGTGTGCAGCGCAGCGCGGGCGGCTGGCCGATATGGCGAAAGCGGAGGGGCGCGATTCCCGCCATCCAGCGTTCCACACTGGCGCCGCCGGTCCGTGGCACATGGACGTAGAGAAGCCGCTTTCCGGCGTGTTCGATGAAGGGCATTGCAGCGTTCCTTGTCTGCCGGGCAGACTAGCCGCAGGGCTTGCCAAGGTCATCCGCAAATCGCGCCCGGCAGCGCCTCTTGGCGGATGGGTGCGAAGGCCCGCCGCCATTGACCCTTGCCCGTCCGCCGTGGCATGGGTTGGCAGTAACGGATCCGGAGCGGCCGATGAAGGTGATCATCTGTGGCGCGGGACAGGTCGGCTGGCAGATCGCCCGCCACCTGTCGGGCGAAAAGAACGATGTAACCGTCGTTGACATGAACCCCGATCTGGTGCGGCGGGCGTCGGACACGCTGGACGTGCGGGGCGTTTCGGGCTTTGCCAGCTATCCCGACGTGCTGGACCGGGCGGGCGCGCGCGATGCCGACATGATCATCGCCGCCACCCATTCGGACGAGGTGAACATGGTCACCTGTCAGGTGGCCCATTCCGTCTTCTCCGTGCCGCGCAAGATCGCCCGTCTTCGGGCGCAAAGCTATCTGGATGCGATCTACGCCGATCTTTACCGGCGCGATCATCTACCGATCGACGTGGTCATCAGCCCCGAACGCGAAGTGGCCGAGGCCGCGCTGCAGCGTCTGGCGGCACCCGCGACCTTCGACACGGAAAGCTTCATGGGCGGAAGGGCGCAGCTTCTGGGGATCGCGCTGGACGAACACTGCCCGGTGCTGAACACGGGGCTGCGGCAACTGAACGATCTGTTCATGACGCTGCGCGCCATCGTCGTCGGTGTGCGCCGCGAGGGCCGCCTGTTCGCGCCGGAGCCCGACGACCAGCTTTACGACGGCGACCAGATCTATGTCTTCACCCATTCCGAGGACGTGAACCGCACGCTGGAAATCTTCGGAAAGGCCACGAAAAAGCAGGAACGCATCGTCATCATCGGCGGCGGGAACGTGGGGCTTGGCGTGGCCAAGGCGCTGGAATCGCGCACCGACCGGGTCCGCGCCAAGATCATCGAACGCAGCCGCGCACGTGCCGAATTCGCGGCGGATTCGCTGACGCGGACGATCGTGCTGCATGGCGACGGGATGGACATGGACATCCTTCAGGAAGCCTCCATCGACCGGGCAGATGCCGTTCTGGCGGTGACGGATGACGACAAGACGAACATGCTGGCCGCGGTTCGTGCGAAGGCCGCGGGCTGCCCGATGTCCATCGCGCTGGTCAACGACCCGACGCTGGTGCCGCTGATGGGGCATCTGGACATCGACGCCTACATCAACCCCCGCGCAACGACCGTGTCGTCGATCCTGCGCCACATCCGCCACGGGCGGGTCCGGGCGATCTATTCCATCGGCGACGCCGAGGCCGAGGTGATCGAGGCACAGGTTCTGGGCACGTCCTCGCTGGCCGGGCGCATGATCCGCGATGTGGAGTTCCCCGAAGGCGTGCTGGTCGGCGCCGTTATGAAGGGCGACAAGGTGATGAAACCCATGGGCGACCTGCGGCTGGAAGAGGGCGACGTGATCGCGCTGTTCTCGATGGCCAAGGACGTGCCCGAAGTCGAGCGCCTGCTGCAGGTGCAGATCGACTTCTTCTAGGCCATGCTGCGCCATATCCTCGATCTTCCGGTTCTTGTCATCCTTCTGGGGATCTCGGCGCTGGCCATGTTCCTGCCCGCCGCGCATGCCGTGGTATTGCGCGACCACGACATCGGGCGGGCCTTCTTCTACTCGGGCACCATCCTTCTTGTGCTGTCGGGGATGATCGGGCTTGCCACGGCAAACCACCAGCCGCGCAACGCCGCGCGGAGCCACCTGATGGCCCTGGCGATGGCCTATCTGGTTCTGCCGCTGGCCCTGGCGCTGCCCTTCGATCAGGCGATCCCCGACACATCCTATGTGAACGCCTGGTTCGAGATGCTGTCCTCTTTCACAACGACAGGGGCCAGCCTTTATGACCAGCCCGAACGCCTTGCCCCCTCGCTGCATCTCTGGCGGGCGCTGGTGGGCTGGCTTGGCGGGTTCTTCATCCTGGTGATGGCGATGGCGGTGCTGGCGCCTCTGAACCTCGGGGGGCTCGAGGTCGTGACGGGCCGAACCCCTGGCCGGGGGGATCGGCAAAGCGGCATCGTGACCCGCGTGGCCGATCCGTCCGAGCGGCTGACCCGCTTCACCGTGATCCTGCTGCCGGCCTATGCGGGGCTTACCGTGGCGCTGTGGGTCCTTCTGCTGATCTTGGGGGATGACGGGATGGGCGCGCTGTGCCGGGCCATGGGCACGCTTTCGACATCCGGCATCAGCTGCGATGCGGGGCGGGCCGGGGGGCAGGCCGGCGTGGCGGGCGAGGCCGTCATGGCCGTCTTCTTCGTCTTCGCGCTGAGCCGCCGGACGCTGCCGGGCAGTTTCGTCACCGGGCGCCATGACCCATTGCTGCGCGATCCCGAACTTCGTCTGGCGGGCGTGATCGTCGGCGTGGTCATGATCACCCTGTTCCTGCGGCACTGGCTGGCCGCGTTCCAGCTTGCCGACGGCACCGACCTTCCGGGCGTGGGCAGCGCGATCTGGGGATCGGCCTTCACGGCGCTGTCCTATCTGACGACAACGGGCTACGTGTCGCAGGAATGGTCGGATGTGCGGCTCTGGTCGGGCCTGCAGTCGCCGGGGCTTATCCTTCTGGGGCTGGCCATCGTGGGCGGCGGGGTGGCGACGACGGCGGGCGGGGTCAAGCTGTTCCGCGTCTATGCGCTGTTCCGGCATGGCGAACGCGAGCTTGAAAAGCTGATCCATCCCAACTCGGTCGGGGGGGCGGGGCAATCGGCCCGCCGCCTGCGGCGCGAGGGCGCCTATCTGGCCTGGATCTTCTTCATGCTGTTTGCCATGTCGATCGCCGTCGGCGTGGGCGCGCTGGCGCTTGCCGGGATCGACTTTGAAAACGGCCTGATCCTCACGCTGGCGGCCCTGACCACCACCGGGCAACTGGCACAAACGGCGGGGGCATCGCCGATCAGCTATGCCGGACTTTCGGACGCGGCCAAGCTGATCCTGGCGGGTGCGATGGTGCTTGGCCGGGTCGAGATGCTGGCGCTTCTGGCGCTTGTCGTGCCGAGCGGTTGGCGGAACTAGTCCGGATGGGTCCGTAACGGCCTGATTTTTGGGCTGGAATCTGATCGATTCGCGCGACATACTCAGCCAGCGAGCCGGCAACGGGAAACAGGGACCAAGACGTCCGGATTCGGGACGCGCGATACAAAGGCAATAAAAAAATGGCTGCCGACAAACAGAACTTGCAAGACGCATTTCTTAATCATGTCCGCAAGGCTAAGATTCCGGTAACGATTTTCCTGATCAACGGTGTGAAACTTCAGGGCGTGATCACCTGGTTTGACAATTTCTGCGTTCTTCTGCGCCGTGACGGTCAATCGCAGCTGGTCTACAAGCATGCGATTTCCACCATCATGCCGGGTGCGCCCATCAACCTTTACGAGGGCGAAGACTGAACCCGGACCTGCCCGACGAATGGGAGGATGATCCCGACGCGACCGGGATCGACGCCTATGAAACCGAAGGTGGCGTGACACGCGCCTTCGTTCTGCATCCTGACATCCGCACCGACAAGGCACGTCGCCTTCCCGAACACCGTCTGGCCGAGGCGGTTTCGCTGGCCGCGGCGCTGCCCGGCCTGGTCGTCACCGGGGCCGAAGTTGTCCGCCTGCCGCGCGCGCAACCCGGCAAGCTGTTCGGTTCCGGCAAGGTCGAGGAGCTTGGGGCGCTGTTCAAATCGCTGGATGTCGGGCTGGTTCTGGTCGACGGCCCGGTCAGCCCGGTGCAGCAGCGCAATCTGGAAAAGGAATGGGGCGTCAAGCTTCTGGACCGGACCGGGCTGATCCTTGAAATCTTCGCCGACCGCGCCCGCACGCGCGAGGGCGTGCTTCAGGTCGAACTGGCCGCGCTGTCCTATCAGCGCACACGCCTGGTGCGGGCCTGGACGCACCTTGAACGGCAGCGGGGCGGTTTCGGATTTGTCGGCGGTCCCGGGGAAACCCAGATCGAGGCCGACCGCCGCGCCATCGACGAACAGGTGATCCGGCTGAAGCGACAGCTTGACCGGGTGGTGAAGACGCGCGAACTGCACCGCGCAGCGCGCCGCAAGGTGCCTTTTCCGATCGTGGCGCTGGTGGGCTATACCAACGCGGGCAAGTCCACGTTGTTCAACCGCATGACCGGGGCCGAGGTCCTGGCCAAGGACATGCTTTTTGCCACGCTCGATCCCACGATGCGTGGGATCACCCTGCCCACGGGCCGCAAGATCATCCTGTCCGATACCGTGGGGTTCATCAGCGATCTGCCGACCCAACTGGTGGCAGCCTTCCGCGCCACGCTGGAAGAGGTGCTTGAGGCCGATCTGATCGTGCATGTGCGCGACATCAGCCATCCCGAAACCGCCGAACAGGCGGCTGATGTGCACGACATCCTGCAATCCCTGGGCGTCAAGGGGGCGACGCCCGTGATCGAGGTCTGGAACAAGCTCGATCAGGTGGATCCTTCCGCGCGCGAACCTTTGCTGACCCAGGCCGTGGCCCGCGAAGGCGTTTTCGCGCTGTCGGCGCTGACGGGCGAGGGGATCGACCGTTTCCTGCAGGCGGTGTCGGTCGTCTTCGACGAGGAAAAGACCGACCGCAGGCTGGTGCTGGGGTTTGCAGACGGCCGCCGCCGCGCCTGGCTGCATCAGGAAGGTGTCGTCACCGCCGAGACGCAGACCGAGGCCGGCTGGGAGGTCGACGTGCGCTGGACCGCACGGCAGGAAAAGCGCTATCGCGACCTGACGGCGGCCTGACGGCGGGCCGACGGGCGCTAGCTGCCCGACCCCACAGGCGCGGTCGGGACCGGAACAGGGGCAGGGCCATCGCCGGCCCGGCGCGGTCTTTCGAAGTAGACGCTGTCGCACCATTCGTCGCCCCATTTCAGGGTGCGTTCGGCGCGGTGGGTTTCGTGGAACCCGAGATCCGTCAGAAGACCGATCGAGGCTGCGTTGCGCGGGTCCGCCTCGGCGGTCAGGGCCGGGACCGGATGGCGGGCGAACAGATACGGGATCACGGCCTGCAAAGCCTCGCGCATCAGGCCCTGGCGCCAGTAGGCCGGATGCAGGATATAGCCGATTTCGGGCAGGCGCCAGGCGCCCGCCTTGCCGATGATGCGGCCGTTGTGGACGATCACGAAATCATCCGCCTCGGCAGGGTCTGCGGCGATCATCCCCGCCAGCCATTCCTCGGTTTCGGAAAGGCTGTCATGCGCGGGCCGCGTCCAGTACCGCATCGCGGCGGGTTCGGTGAAGACCGCATGCAGGTCGGGCGCATCGCTGGCGCGCGCCCGCCTCAACGTCAGGCGCGCGGTGCGGATCATGGCGCGGCGGGCGCGATGCGGGTCACGCCTTCGGCCCCTGCGCGCGCCAGATCGGGATCGAGCGACATAGGGATGTATTCGCCCCGCCGCCACAGCACCCCCAGATCGTCGTAATGCCGCGACAGCGGATGCCCCGATTGTCCGGTCGAGATGATGAAGACCGAACTGTCGGGATCGGCAAAGTCATAGACCCCGCGATAGCCCGCGCCGTGGACGTTCAGGAACGGCTCGGGGTCGCGTCCCGAGGTTCGCCCCCGCATCAGCGTGTTGTCGCCGCCGCTGGTGGACTGGCGGACGTTCACGAAATACTTGAGCATCGGCACCTCGCCCAGAACGCTGTGGTCATGGGTTGCCTGATGCGCATCGCCCCAACGCCAGCTTTCGGGATTGGGCCCATAGCGTTCGGTCAGCCAGATCAGCGCCTCGTCCAGCGCGACGCGGGCAATGTCGACGCAGGTTTCGATGGGCGAGGACTGGATCACGTCGCACCAGACGCCCGCGCCATCGACGTTGCGGAACACCCGTTCCACCAAGACCGGGTCGGTATGGGTGAACTCGTCGGCGAGAGGGCCGATCTCGTCGCGCATCAGCCGGTCATTCAGCGCGCGAAGCCACGCCATGTAGATCAGCGGTTCGGGCAGATGTTCGTTCATCTCGCCGTTCCATTCCGCCAAAAGCTCCAGCGCGCGCTGGCGAAGGCGTTCCGGCGTGCCCTCGGCTGCGGGTTCGCCGGTGAACCACAGGTCCGCCCCGATCAGGGGCAGCAGGCTGCGCGCGGTGAAGGACACGGTATCAAGCTGCGCCTCGATGAAGCTTTCGCGGGTATGCACCTCGCGCGTCTGCATCAGCGTCAGCCAGCGCTGGATGCGCTGCGTGTCGCCCCACAGGTGGCTGACATGGTCGGGGAAGGGGCGGTTCACGATCTTGTTGTTGGTGTTTCCCAGGATGCCCGAGGTCGGGTTCTCAAACCGCGGGTTCCGGTCATAGGGCAGGGTACCCTGCCAGCGGTTCTCGGCCAGCCAGCCGGGGCTTGGCATCCGGCCCTGGCTCTGGTGGCGGGGGTCGCGGGCGGGCATGGCGCCGATGGTCTGCAGGGCGACACCCGACTGATCGGCCAGCATCAGGTTCTGCGACGGCGCCATGAACAGCCGCCCCGCCTCGATCGCCTCGGCCACCGATTTCGCCCGCATCAGCCGCATCGCCGAGGTCATCGAGGTATCGGCCCCCGAAAGCGCCGTCCAGGACAGCGCGGTGACATGCCCCGCGGGTGTGACCGAGGCAAGGTCGTAATGGGTGCCGGGCAGGACCGGGCCGTTGTCGGTCCAGCGCAGGGTGATGGTCAGCGGGTCGGCGTCCTTCACCTCGATGATCGACCGGCGCGTGACGAAGGGTTTCCAGCCGTCGGGCGTGCGGTATTCCTCGGGGTTTTCGGGATTCACCTCTTCGATGAAGATGTCCTGGTCGTCCAGATACGAGGATGTCAGCCCCCAGCCAAGCGCCTCGGACCGGCCCAGAAGGATCACGGGCATCCCCGGAATGGTGCCGCCGATGACGCCGCCCGATTGCAGTTCCAGCCGCGCGAGGTACCAGATCGCGGGCGCGGTGAAGCCAAGATGCGGATCATTGGCCAGAAGCGAACCGGCCGCCGCCGCCCGGTTCGGCGCGGCCGCCCAGGCGTTCGAGGCGCCGGCCTGGGCCAGGGGCTTGACCGGCGACAGCGGACCATCCAGCCCCGCCCGCTGCAAGGGCAGGGTGGAGGCCGGAACGCCCGGCACGAGGCTTGCGTAATCCGGCAGCGCCGCCACGCCCGCGCCGGGGGCATCGGGCAGGATATCGGCCAGCCGCGCATCCGACAGCAGCAGCGAAACCCGGGCGCGCAGCACCTCGGCCTCGACATGACCGGAAAGCTGAAGCGCCATCAGCTTGATGATGGCCAGCGAATCCGCCGGTTGCCATGCCGCGATCTCGTTGGTGAAGAAGAAGAATTCCGGTGCGCCGCGCCCCCGCGCGCCTTCGTTCACCTGCCCGATCCAGGCGTTCACCCCGCGCGCATAGGCATCGAGCGCGGTCTTGGTGTATTCGTCCTGCACATCGGCCGAGGTCAGCGCCAGATTGTACAGATCGAGCCGCCGCATCAGTTCGTCGATCTGCAAGGTGCGGTTGCCGAAAACCTCCGAAAGGCGGCCCTGCACCGTCCGCCGCAGAAGCGTCATCTGCCAGAGCCGGTCCTGCGCATGGGCGAAGCCGAGGGCAAAGAACACGTCGGCATCGGTCTGGCCGAAGATATGCGGGACATTGGCATTGGTGCGGACGATCTCGACCGGGGCGGTCACGCCGTTCAGCGCGAATTCCTCGGCATAATCGGGCAGGGAGCGCGACAGGAACACATAGACGATGGCCAGCGCCAGCACCGCCAGCACGATCGCGGCGGTGAAAAGGCGCAGGAGCCAACGGAACAGCAAGAACATCAAGGGACCTGTGCTTGACCTCGGGGGGCAAGTGGTTACCTAGTCTATCCCGCATGGATGAGCAATCGCAGGGAGACGGAGCGAATGGCAAAGGTGGCATTTCTGGGGCTCGGGGTAATGGGGTTTCCGATGGCGGGGCATCTGGCCGCCAAGGGGCATCAGGTGACGGTCTACAACCGGTCGCCCGCGAAGGCAGAGGCCTGGGTTGCCAAGCATGGCGGCGCACATGCGGCCACGCCGCGCGCGGCGGCCGAGGGCGCCGAGTTCATCATGGCCTGCGTCGGCAATGACGATGACCTGCGGTCGGTCTGCACCGGGGCGGACGGGGCCTTCGCCGGAATGGCCAAGGGTGCGGTCTTTGTCGATCACACCACGGTTTCGGCGCAGGTGACGCGCGAGCTGTCGGCCGTGGCTTCGGGGATGGGGCTGGGTTTTGTCGACGCGCCGGTGTCGGGCGGGCAGGCCGGGGCGGAAAACGGCGTCCTGTCGATCATGTGCGGTGGCGCCGAGGCGGATTACGCCAGGGCCGAACCCGTCATGGCCGCCTATGCCCGGATCTGCCGCCGCCTGGGCGACAGCGGTGCGGGCCAGATCGCCAAGATGATGAACCAGATCTGCATCGCGGGCCTCGTTCAGGGGCTGGCCGAGGCGCTGGCCTTCGGCAAAAAGGCGGGCATGGACGGTGAGGCGGTGGTCGAGGTGATCAGCCAGGGCGCCGCCGGAAGCTGGCAGATGGCCAACCGCCACAAGACGATGCTTACCGACCAGTTCGATTTCGGTTTTGCGGTGGACTGGATGCGCAAGGATCTGGGCATCTGCCTGAAGACCGCCGACGAGATCGGGGCCAGCCTGCCCGTGACCGCCCTTGTCGATCAGTTCTACAAGGAAGTGCAGGCCATGGGCGGCGGACGGAACGACACATCGAGCCTGATCCGCCGGCTGCCGCGCTGAATGGAACCGGGCCGGGGGCGCTGCCCCCGGACCCCCGGGGTATTTCGGTCAGGTTGAAGGGCCCGGTCAAGGGCCCGTATCAGGGGATGATGCGGGTGTACTTGACGCCCGCCAGCGTCGCCCCGGCGATCAGCCCGGCCTGGCCGAAGACCAGCGCGATCACGGGTTCGATCTCGGTCGTTTCCTTGCCGAGGCTGGCCCCCTGTTCGGGTGTTGCATAGCGCACGTCCGCGCCCGCCGCCCAGCCTGAGGACCGGCGGAATTCCGTCAGCGCGGCTTCGGTCATGAAGAACAGCGCATGTGCATATTGCTGCGCGCCGATCTGGATGCCGATCGTGGCACGCGCGGCGGAATAGTAATCCACCGTCACGTCGTTGATGCGCAGCGCGCCGCGGCCGTAGCCGCCGCCGATACCGAAACCGGCCTCTGTCACCAGCGGCATGTAAAGCACGCCGAAGGCTTTCTGTGCCAGTTCCTGCGTGCCCGGATAGGTCCGGAACAGGAAGTTCCGTGTCGCATCGACGCGGGCGTCGATCGTGGAGCCGCCGCGACTTCCCACGCCATTGCCGCACCCCGCCAGCACCGCCAGCGATGCGCCGCCGGTTGCGATGAATGTACGTCTGGATACTGCTGCCGAACGGAGCCTGGTCATGGTCTTGCCCTCTTCACGCCTCAAGCGGGGCTCTGCCGGCCCCTCTGCCACAAGATATAGACCGGATTTGCGCGCCTGTCATCCGCTAGTATGTGCAGGGCCGCGGCTTTGCGCGAAACCCCGCCTCAGCCCCGCGCCCCGAGGATGGTCGCGACCTCGGGGGCGAAATAGGTCAGCACCCCGTCGCAGCCTGCCCGGCGGAAGGCCATCAGGCTTTCCAGCATGACCTTTTCGCCGTCGATCCAGCCGTTCTGGGCGGCGGCCTTGATCATCGCGTATTCGCCCGAGACCTGATAGGCATAGGTCGGCACGCCGAAGGTGGATTTCACCCGCTGACAGATGTCCAGATAGGGCATTCCGGGTTTCACCATCACCATGTCGGCGCCCTCGCGCAGGTCGCGTTCGATCAGGCGCAGCGCCTCGTCGGAATTCGCCGCGTTCATCTGATAGGTCTTCTTGTCACCCTTGAGCGCGCCCGATGCGCCGACAGCATCGCGGAACGGGCCATAGAAGGCCGAGGCGTATTTCGCCGAATAGGACATGATCGTCACATCCTTGTGGCCCGCCGATTCAAGCGCCGCGCGCATCGCGCCGATCCGGCCGTCCATCATGTCGGAGGGGCCGAGGATATCGGCGCCCGCCTCGGCCTGGGCAAGGCTCATCCGGACCAGCGCCTCGACCGTCTCGTCGTTCAGGATCACGCCGTCGCGCACGATCCCGTCATGGCCATTGGCATTGTAGGGATCAAGCGCCACGTCGGTCATCACCGCGATCTCGGGCACCGCGGCCTTGATCGCGCGGATCGCGCGGTTGGCCAGGTTTTCGGGGTTCCAAGCCTCTTCGCAGGCTTCGGTCTTCTTCGCCGGATCGGTGTAGGGGAAAAGACAGATCGCGGGAATTCCAAGGCCCGCGGCCCGTTCGGCGGCGCGCACCACATTGTCGATCGACAGCCGGTTCACGCCGGGCATCGAGGCCACCGGTTCGGTCACGCCGTCGCCGTCCCGCACGAAGACCGGCCAGATCAGGTCATTGACCGACAGCGTGTGTTCCTGGGTCAGCCTGCGCAGCGCATCCGTGCGGCGGACGCGGCGAAAGCGGGCGGCGGGGTAGGCGGCTTGGATCGGGCGCATGGCTTCTCCGGGCTTCGGCCCGTCAGGGCCAGGGGCGATCAGGGCCCATTGGCCCTTGCGATTTTCCGTATTGCCTGACATGGAAAAGGCCGCATCTCAAGGGTGGGATTGCCGCTGAGCCCCGATCCCGACCATGACCGCGCCAAATCCGGAAAGGCCGCGCCTTGCAGTGGTATGAATTCGTCTACGAACTGATCGACCTGCGATCCTTCTCGAACCTGTGGTTCTGGATCGCGCTTGCGGTCATGTGGTCGATGGCGAGCCACTGGGTCCTGGGTGTGCCCTATGACATGATCACCCGCGCCCGCCGCCATGGCGGACAGGCGCAGGAGGATCTGGAGATGCTGGTGCGGATCAACGCGAACCGGATGGATGTGATCGGCCAGATCGCGGGCCTCTGGATCGCCTGGTTCGTGGGCTTCCTTCTGACGATGCTGGTGATCCTGGGGTTCTGGTATGACGTGGAATTCGCGCAGGCGGTGTTCTGCCTCTTGTTCCCGATGTCGATCGTCAGCGCGCTGAGCCTGCGGGCAGCGCACCGGATCCGTGGCGAAGGCACCACCGGCGAGGCGCTGCACCGCCGCCTGATCTGGCACCGGATGACGATCCAGGGGATCGGCATGATCTCGATCCTGCTGACCTCGCTCTGGGGGATGTTCCAGAACCTTCAGATCGGCGTGTTCTGAGGACGGCATGGCAGGCGAACGCATCATCCTGGGCGGCGCGCCCGAAGGCTTTGACGCCCGCCTGGTGGCCCGCGAGGCCGAACGCGGGCGGCCGGTGATCCACATCGCGCGCGACGACAAGCGGATGGAGGCGATGCGGGGCGCGTTGGCGGTGATGGCGCCGGGGGCCGTGGTGCTGGACCTGCCGGCATGGGACTGCCTGCCCTATGACCGGGTGTCGCCCAACCCCGAGATTTCGGCGCGCCGCATGGCGACGCTGGCCGCTCTGGCGCACGGGGTGCCGGGGCCGTTCATCCTGCTGACCACGCTCAATGCCGCGATCCAGAAGATGCCCGCGCGCGACGTCCTGCGCGCCGCTTCCTTCACCGCGCGGGTGGGGCACCGGGTGGACGAAGGGGCGCTGAAGGCGTTCCTTGCGCGGATGGGGTTTTCACTTGTGTCCACGGTGACCGAACCGGGGGATTACGCGATCCGGGGCGGGATCGTCGACATCTATCCGCCGGGTCCGGGCGGGCCGGTGCGGCTGGATTTCTTCGGCGACGTGCTGGACGGGGCGCGGCGGTTCGATCCGGAAACGCAGCGGACGACCGAACGGCTTTCGGTGGTGGAACTGGCGCCGGTGTCCGAGGTGATCCTTGACGAGGCGGCGATCACCCGCTTCCGCCAGACCTACCGGATCGAGTTCGGCGCGGCGGGAACCGACGACCCGCTCTATGAGGCGGTCAGCGCCGGACGCAAGCATCAGGGGATGGAACATTGGCTGCCGTTCTTCCACGACCGGCTGGAAACCCTGTTCGACTATCTGCCCGAGGCCGCGGTCATGCTGGACGATCAGGTCACGCCCGCCCGGCTTTCGCGGTGGGAAGGGATCGCCGACCAGTATGACGCCCGGCGCGACGCGATGTTGGCCAAGGGCCGGATGGACACGGTCTACAAGCCCGCGGCACCGGGCCTGCTTTACCTTGACGATGCCGCATGGGAGGCGGCGAGCGCCAGCCAGCGGATGATCCAGCTTTCGCCCCTGGCGCAATCACCGGGGCCGGGCGTTCTGGATGCGGGCGGGCGGATCGGGCGCAACTTCGCGCCCGAACGGCAGGTGGAAAACATAAGCCTTTTCGGTGCATTGGCCGATCATGTTCGCAGCTTGCGCGAAAGCGGCCCGGTGGTGATTGCCAGCTGGTCCGAGGGCGCGCGCGAACGTCTAAAAGGGCTTCTGGAAGATCAGGGGCTGACCGCCGCGACGCCGATTGCCGATTTCCGCGACCTGCCGCAAGCGAAGGGCGGGCTTTACCTGATCGTCTGGCCGCTGGAGGCGGGGTTCACCGCACCGGGCCTTTCGGTGATTTCCGAACAGGATGTTCTGGGCGACCGTCTGGTGGCCAAGCCCCGCAAGAAACGCAAGGCCGAAAATTTCCTGCAAGAGGTCGGCACGCTATCGCCCGGCGACCTGGTGGTGCATGTCGAACATGGGGTCGGGCGCTATCTGGGGCTTGAGACGATCACCGCGCTTGGCGCGCCGCATGAATGTCTGGCGCTGGAATATGCCGAGGGTGCAAAGCTTTACCTGCCGGTCGAGAACATCGAACTTCTGTCGCGCTACGGGCATGAGGAGGGGCTTCTCGACAAGCTGGGCGGTGGCGCCTGGCAGGCCAAGAAGGCGCGGCTGAAAGAGCGGATCAAGGAAATCGCCGACCGCCTGATGCGGATCGCGGCGGAACGTGCCCTGCGCCATGCGCCGATCCTTGAGGCGCCCCATTCGATGTGGGAGGCGTTTTCGGCCCGGTTTCCCTATCAGGAAACCGATGACCAGCTTGCCGCCATTTCCGACGTGATCGCCGATCTGGAAAAGGGCAGCCCGATGGACCGGCTGATTGTCGGCGACGTGGGCTTTGGCAAGACCGAGGTGGCGATGCGCGCGGCCTTTGTCGCCGCTCTGGCGGGCATGCAGGTGGCGGTGGTCTGCCCGACGACGCTGCTTGCACGACAGCATTACCGCAGCTTTGCCGAACGTTTCCGTGGCTTTCCGATCACCGTGCGGCCGCTGTCGCGCTTCGTATCCGCCGGAGAGGCCGCGAAGACGCGCGAGGGCCTCGCGGACGGGTCCGTGGACATCTGCGTCGGCACCCACGCGCTTTTGGCCAAGGGGATCCGGTTCAAATCGCTCGGCCTTCTGGTGATCGACGAGGAACAGCATTTCGGCGTGGCCCACAAGGAACGCCTGAAAGAGATGCGGTCCGAGGTGCATGTGTTGACCCTGACGGCAACGCCCATTCCGCGCACGCTGCAACTGTCGCTGACGGGCGTGCGCGACCTTTCGATCATCGCAACCCCTCCGGTCGACCGCCTGGCGATCCGCACCTATGTGTCAGAGTTCGACACCGTCACGCTGCGCGAGGCGCTGCTGCGCGAACATTACCGGGGCGGGCAGTCGTTCTTTGTCGTGCCCCGCATCGCCGACCTGCCCGAGATCGAGGATTTCCTGCGCACCCATGTGCCCGAGGTCACGTTCATCGTGGCGCATGGCCAGCTTGCGGCGGGCGATCTGGACGAACGGATGAACGCCTTCTACGACGGCAAATACGATGTTCTGCTGGCGACGACGATCGTCGAATCCGGTCTGGACATCCCCACGGCCAACACGATGATCGTGCATCGGGCCGACATGTTCGGCCTATCTCAGCTTTACCAGATCCGGGGCAGGGTCGGGCGCGCCAAGACCCGCGCCTATTGCTATCTGACGACCAAGCCGCGTGCGCCGCTGACCTCCGGCGCGCAGAAACGCCTGCGGCTTCTGGCCAGCCTCGACAGCCTTGGCGCGGGCTTCAACCTGGCCAGCCACGACCTTGACCTGCGCGGCGCGGGCAACCTTCTGGGCGAGGAACAGTCGGGCCATATCAGGGAAGTGGGCTACGAGCTGTACCAGCAGATGCTGGAAGAGACGATCGCGCGGATCAAATCGGGCGAATTGCAGGGCCTGGCGCCGATGGACGACCAGTGGGCGCCGCAGATCAACCTGGGCGTGCCCGTCCTGATCCCCGAAGAGTACGTGCCCGATCTGGACGTGCGGCTTGGCCTTTACCGCCGGTTGTCGGGCCTTGCCACCAAGGTGGAGCTTGAAGGCTTCGCCGCCGAGCTGATCGACCGCTTCGGCCCGCTGCCGCGCGAGGTCAACACGCTGATGCTGGTCGTCCGGATCAAGGCGATATGCAAGCGCGCCGGGATCTCGCGGCTGGATGCCGGGCCGAAGGGCGCGACGGTTCAGTTCCACAATGACAAGTTCGCCAATCCTGCGGGGCTCGTGGAATTCATCCATGCCGAGACGGGCGCGCGGGTGAAGGACAACAAGATCATCCTTGCGCGCGACTGGAAGACGGAAGGCGACCGGATCAAGGGTGCCTTCGCCATCGCCAAGGCACTGGCGGAAAAGATCGTGAAGCCAGGCAAGTGAAAAGGGGGGCTGGCGGCCCCCGATCGCTTGCCCCGGGGGATCCGCTTCAGATCAGGATGATGTCGTCCGCGAGCTGCGCCTTGGTCGCCCCGAGCACGGTCAGCACATCGCCATCGCCGAAGTCGAACCGCACACCACCGGTGATGTTCGTGCCCCGCGACAGGACGTAGCGCACACTGCCCGCCACATCGTCGATCGCCAGCACGTCGATGTCGTTCTGGAAATCCAGCACCCGGTCGTTCCCATAGGACGCCAGAAAGACGAAACTGTCCGCGCCGTTCCCGCCCCGCAGGACATCCGCGCCGCGCCCGCCATCGAGGCGGTCCGCCCCTCCCAGACCGTTGAGCCGGTCCGCGCCAAGATCGCCGCGCAGGCTGTCGTTTCCGACCCCGCCATTGAGCGTGTCATTCCCGCCCCGGCCAACGGCAAAATCATTGCCGGCGCCAAGGTTGACGTTGTCGCCCACGCCGGACCCGGTCACGCGGTCGCGCCCGATGCCGGTCATGACAAGGTCCGGACCATCGGCCGAGAGTGCGAAGACATCATCCTCGGTCACCCGCAAGAAGGCCGTAAGGTCACGCGGGTCGATCGCCTCGCCCGGAGCCGGTCCGCCGGGGAAGGTCGGGCTGACGCCGGTGATCGAATCGATGAAGGCGCGCAACTGGGGGGTCGAGGTGATCGCGGGAACGGCGTCGCCGGCGAACTGAAACAGCCAGGATTCCCCCGTTGGCGTGTTCCGGCCGAACTTTTCAAGCTCGAGGATCATGGCGGAATTTCCACCGGTCCAGGAGAAGCTGCCCAGTGCAACCGAGGTCAGAACGTTCGGACCAAGGCGTTGCCCGTTGAGGTAGGTGGCATAATCCATCCCGTTGGCCGGGCGCAGGTCGACCTCGTTGAAATCCTCGTCATCCGGCCCGGTAATCTCGTAGCGGAATTTGTAGTTCGACGTGGCGACGATCCGCAGTTCCGCCACCCCGACGTAGAAATCCAGATCGCCGTCATATGTGGCATGGATGCCTCGAAGGATGTAGGTCGTCATTCTTGTCCCCGTCGTTTCAGGCTGTCATTCTGCCAGGGTCATAACACGATCAGGTCGTCGCGCAATTCCGCGCGCGTGATGCCCAGAACGGTCAGCACGTCGCCGTTACCGAAATCGAACACCACGCCGGTGGCCGTGTCCGTCGTGAAGGACAGGACCGTACCGGAATCATCGCCATGGCCCGCGATGCGCAGCACATCTTCGTCATCCGCGAAATCGGCGATCCGGTCGCGCCGGCCACCCATCGCATAGACGAACTCATCCGCCCCGGCGCCGCCGGTCATCCGGTCATCCCCGGTGCCGCCGTCCAGCGTGTCGTTCCCGGCGCCGCCGTTCAGCCGGTCGCGTCCCTGGGCGCCGCGCAGATTGTCATTGCCGCCAAGGCCGATCAGCCGGTCGTTTCCAAGCCCGCCGTTTAGCCGGTCAGTGTCGGCCCCGCCCGAAAGGATGTCATCGCCGGCCTGGCCCTTCATCCGGTCGCGCCCGGCCCCGCCCAAAAGGGTATCGCCCTGCGAACCACCCATGACCAGATCGTTGCCGTCCTGGCCAAGGATGCGGTCCGTGCCCGCGCCGCCCCGGCCCGTGTCATTGCCGCTGCCCAGAAGGAACTCTTCATTCTGCGCGGTGCCGACGACGCTGTCATTTCCCCGCCCGGTGGAAAGCGGCACCTCGGACCAGTCGTCGAACAAGGGGTTCCCGATCAGCACGTCATCCTCGGTGCTGCGGTCGAAGGCATCCAGATCCTGAAGGCGGAAGGGCACGCCCGGTCGCAGGGCGCCGGTCTCGGGGCCGATGTCGCGCACGGTCAGAAGCCAATTGGTGAAGGACTCGATTCCCGTGAACCGCGGAAGGGGATCGCCGCCGATGACGGCGCTGAATTCCCAGTCGGTCTCGTCCCGACCGTCCCAGAAGTTGAAGATCACAAGCTGGGTCTGCTTGTCCGCACCCCATTCCACCGTGCCCATGTAGACAGTGGTCGCGGGTGTGATGCCGCTGCCAGATGTGCGCAGTTGCAGAAGCGAACCGCTGGCGGGTTCGAGGGCCACGTCGAGCGGCTCGCCGGGTGTGAAACCCACGACCCGGAACCGCGCCGTGAAGCCCTCGGTCGTGACCACCGTCATCGTGGAAGGGGAAATCGCCACCGGGAAATTCTGGCCATCGTAATCGAACCGGAACCCGCTCAACACCGTCGTTGTCACCACTTACCTCATGCCGGAAAACCACTCGCCGGCCCACGGTTGCGCCTTCTGCAAGGGCGTGTCAATCGCGCATGGACACTCCGGAATCCGGACGTCTAGCTGCGCGGCATCCGCTGCATCAGCGCAACACCGGCCGCGCAAAGAATTGCGATCGAGGCGGCCAGCGGCACGGGCGTTCCGTCGAACATCAGACCGATCGGCGCGGCGATCACGACCGACAGGACGGTAGCAATCGCCCCGGTGGCCGAGGCCGCCATGCCCGCGACATGGCCCATCGGCTCAAGCGCGATGGCGTTCAGGTTGCCAAGCGTCAGCCCGGCCATGAAGAAGACGCTGATCGTCCAGCCGATGTAAAGCGCGAAGGGCAGGGTGCTGCCGGGCATATCCCCGCTGCCCGACAGCCAGAACACCGCGAAGGCCGCCGACAGCGCCAGTTGCACAACCAGCGTGACCGCCACCATCCGACGCATCCCCAGACGCACCACAAGCGCCGCGTTCACCAGGCTTGCCGAACCTGAAACCACCGCGATCAGCGCAAACCACAGCGGGAATTCGCCGCCCCGGCCGAAGGTTTCGTCGAACAGGGGCTGGGTCGATGACAGGGTCGCGAAAAGCGCGCCGAAGCAAAGCGTCTGGACGGACACCGCATAAAGCACGGTGCGGTGGGTCAGAACCTCGCGCAGCGCCGACCAGAGCGCGCCCGCGTTCAGCGGGCGGCGCGCCTCGGGCGGCAGGGTTTCGGGCTGACGGAACCAGAGCCAGCCCGAGCCGATCAGGGCAAAGGCGATGAAGGCCAGAAAGATCGACCGCCAGCCAAAGCCCGCGATGATCACGCTGCCCAGAAGGGGCGCAATCGCCGGAACCAGCGAAAAGACCATCATCGCAAAGCTGACGACGCGGGCCATCTCGCGCCCCTTGTAGAGGTCGCGCACAAGCGCCAGCGACACAACGCGCGGACCGGCCGCGCCGATCCCCTGAACCAGACGCGCCACCAGCACCGCCTCGAGCCCGGACGAGACATAGGCCGCAAAGGCCCCGATACAGTAAAGCACGGCCCCCGCGACGATCACACGCCGCCGCCCGAACGTGTCCGAAAGCGGCCCCGCGATGAAGGTGCCAAGCCCCATGCCGAGGACGAAGGACGTCAGGATCAGCTGTGCCCGGTTGGGGGCCTCGGCGCTCAGTTCCCGGGCGATCTCGGGCAGGGCGGGCAGCATCGCGTCGATCGAAAAGGCGATGGTGGCGAAAAGCATCGCGATCATCGCGACGAATTCCACGAAGGAAAGGCGTTTTTCCTGCGATGTCATGGCTTTCCGTCCGTTTCCTCGACCTGGCCCACGGATCAGCCTTGCGGGTCCTGCGCGTCCTGCGATTGTGCGGCGATGTCTGCGATCACCTGCGCCCAAAGCTCGGGCGGCTGCGCGCCGGTCACCACATAGCGGTCTGCCAGGATGAAGGTCGGAACGCCTGTCACGCCGCGCGCGCGGGCATGTGCATCGCGTTCGGAAATCATCGCGGCATCGGCATCCGAAGCCAGAAGCCGCGCGATCATCGCCCGGTCCAGCCCGCAAGCCTCGCCGATATCGGCCAGCGTCCCGGCCTCGCCGATGTCGCGCCCCTCGCGCCAATAGGCGCGGAACAGCGCCGATACCACCGGCGTCTGCCGCCCCTCCAGCCCCGCCCAGTGGATCAGGCGATGCGCGTCCAGCGTGTTGGGGATGCGCGGGATGTTGGCAAAGTCGATCTCCAGCCCCGCCGCGCGCGCTGCCTGTTCGACCCGCGCATAGATTTCCACGGCCTTTGCCTTGCCGCCGAACTTGGCTTCGAGATAGGCCGCGCGATCCATTCCGCCCTGCGGCATGTCGGGGTTCAGCTGGAACGGATGCCATTCGGTCGCGAAGGGATGGTCGGGATGGGATTCCAGTGCGCGGTCCAGGTTGGCCTTGCCGATATAGCACCAGGGGCAAACCGGATCGGAAATGACATCAAGGCGGATCATGCGCTGTCTCCTGCACCAAGGGCGCGCAGCGCGCGCCGGTTCAGCTTGTTGTTCGCGCCCCGGGGCAGGGCATCGAGATGGCGGTAGAGCCGGGGTGCCTTGTAGCGGGCCAGACGAGCCTGCGCATGGGCGACCAGGGCGGCCTCGTCCAGCGGCTGCGGACCGGTGTAGAAAAGGCCGATCACCCGCACATCCGCGCGCACC
The DNA here is from genome assembly GCF_004799285.1 of Aliigemmobacter aestuarii. Lineage (GTDB taxonomy): Bacteria > Pseudomonadota > Alphaproteobacteria > Rhodobacterales > Rhodobacteraceae > Aliigemmobacter > Aliigemmobacter aestuarii. Next base: position 416,313 of record NZ_SSND01000003.1, read on the forward strand.
TCGACCTCGACGGCGGCACATTCCGCGACGCCCGGGCAATCGGCGAAGGCAGCCTCCACCTCGGTCGGCGAGACGCGGAAGCCGCCCGCGTTCATCATGTCGTCATCGCGCCCCAGATAGGTGATCGCCCCCCCGGCATCGGCACGGGCCATGTCGCCGGTCAGGAACCAGTCGCCCCGGAAACGGGCGGCGGTGGCAGCAGGATCGCCGATGTATTCCAGGAAAAGCCCCGGATCGCTTCGCGCGATGGCAAGCTCGCCGGTTTCCCCGATGGGCACGGGCGCCCCGTCGGGGCCGAGGATTGCCACATGCCGGCCGGGTTGCGGGTGGCCGGTGGCCCCCCTGGGCGCGGGCCGCGCGGGGCTGCCGGAAATGAAGGTCGAACATTCCGACATGCCAAGCGACTCGTGCATCGGCGTGCCTGTCGCGGCGACCCAGTCGTCACGCAGGGCCTCGGGCAGGCGTTCGCCCGCAACCAGCGCATGGCGCAGGCGGGGCAGGGGCGGCATCCCTTCGCGCAGCATCTGGCGGAAGACGCCCGGCGCCCCTGCAAGGATCGTCGCATCGAAGCGCCGCGCCAGATGCGGGATCTGCGCGGGCGTGACACCCGGCGCGGGGATCAGGGCCGTGGCCCCCACGGTCCAGGGATCGAGCAGCCCGGTCCCCAGCGTGAAGGTCCAGTTGAACGCCCCTGCGTGCAGTAGCCGGTCGTCTTCGGTCAGGCCGTACCAGCCCTGATGCATCATCCCCCGCGCCCAGATCGCGCGGTGGGCATGGGCCACGGCTTGCGGCCGCCCCGAGGTGCCCGAGGTGAAGACCACATAGGCCAGCCGGTCCGGACTGCCCATGTCATAGTCGCAGGGCGGAAGCGCGGCCATGTCGGCCAGCCGGTCCGATGGCAGAACCGGGCAGGTCAGCGGATCGGGCAGCGCGATGTCGGGCCCGGCCACGATCAGATCGGGCGCAACAACCGCCGCCATGCGCATGATCTCGGGCCCGGTCAGAAGGGGCGAGGTCGGCACGGGCACGAAACCCGCCGCAAGGGCGGCAAGATAGACCACGGGGAAGTCGGGCGTATTGCCAAGCCGCATCAGGATCCGTGCGCCGGGCGCAAGGCCCATGCGCCCGAACCCCGTGCCGGTGCCCCGCACAGCGGCCTCGAGCCGGGCGTAGCTCCATCTTTCGGCGCCCGTGGGCCGGACCACCTGCAAGGCGCTGCGGTCGGCCCGCGCCCCGGCCCTGGCCAGCACATGCGCGGCAAGGTTGAACGGGGCAGGGCAGGAGGGCCAGGGGGCAGAGGCGAATTCGGAACGCATGCCCCCTGCTATCCCCGCCAACGGGGCGTTGCAAGGCGGGGCAAGCTGGCCTATGGCATAGGCCATGACCGTGACCGATCCGAAGTCCATCATTCGTATCGCCCGCGAGGGTGGAGGCGAGGCCGAAGTGGCCCCGCTCAATCTCGCCGAACGGGTCCGCGAGTTGCGCAAGGCGCGCGGCTGGACGCTTGACCAGGCCGCGCGGCAGGCGGGGCTGGCACGGTCGACCCTGTCGAAGATCGAGAACGGCCAGATGTCGCCCACCTATGAGGCGTTGAAGAAACTGGCCGAGGGGCTGAAGATTTCGGTTCCGCAGCTGTTCACACCGCCATCGCAGGCGCAGGTGAACGGGCGGATGGCGATCACCCGGACGGGGGACGGCGCGGCCCATGCCACCGCGACCTACGAACACGAACTTCTCGCACCCTCGCTGCGAAGCAAGCGGATGCTGCCCTACCGCGCCACGATCCGCGCACGCGACATCGCGGAATTCGACGGCTGGGTGCGCCATGACGGCGAGGAATTCCTCTTTGTCCTGACCGGCATCGTGCGGCTTTACACCGAATTTTATGAACCCGTGGACCTGCGGCGGGGCGACAGCGCCTATTACGACGCCACCATGGGGCACAATGTGGTTTCCGTCAGCGAGGACGATGCCACGATCCTCTGGGTCACATCCCTGGTCTGAAGGCGGGCCGGACCGAAGACGGGGGCCGCTCCGAATGCGGGGCCGGTCCGTACGCGGGCCGCAAAGGAAGGGAAGGGGGGCTGTCTGCCCCCCTCTTTGGCTTCGCCAAATTCACCCCCCGAGGATATTTTCGTCAGGTTGAAAGCAATTTGAGCCAAACTTGCTTCACTTTGGCGCAAATATCCTGGGGGTGAGCCGCCGCAGGCGGTGAGGGGGCAAAGCCCCCTTCATCCGGTTGTGGCACCGCACGCCATCGCGGGGATCAGCCGAACCAGCCGGCCACCCGGTTCGCCCCGCCCGAAATGTCGCGCCCGATGCCGTCCACCGTCGCGCAGCCCGAAAGGGCGAGCAGCGCCGCCCCCAGTAGAATCCATTTGCCTGTTTTCCGCATTGTCCTGCCCGTTTCTTTTTTTGCCTCAGGGTTCCTGCCACCAGACGTCCGGCTGGAACCCGATCCAGTCACCATAGATGGGCAAACGCTGCGGGAACTTCAATTCCTTGCGATGCGCAAGGCGCGACCTGTCGGCATACCAGATCGGGATCACATAGCGCCCGGCCGTCAGCACCCGGTCAAGCGCGCGCGTCGCCGCAATGAAATCCTCGCGCGAGCGCGACGTCAGCATCCGGTCGATCGCCGCCTGCGCCGCGGGGGAATTCATGCCCATCCAGTTCCGCGTGCCCGGTTCCGTCACGCCCTGCGCGCCCCAGTAGAGGTTCTGTTCGTTGCCCGGCGACAGTGACAGGGACCGGATGTAATGGGTCATGTCAAAGTCATAGGCGTTGGTGCGTTCCTTGTACTGGGCGCTGTCGACCGTGGTGATGGTCGCCGCGATCCCGAGCCGTTTCAGCGCCTCGACATAGATCGACGCGATCGAGATCATCTCGTCCTGGCCGTTCTGGAACAGGATGTCGAAGGTGAAGGTTTCGCCCGCGGCGTTCTTCAGCACACCGTCCTGAACGCTCCATCCCGCCTCTTCCAGAAGCGCCGTCGCCTTGCGGATGTTGCCGCGATTGGCCTCGGTGCCGTCCGAGACAGGCAGGGCATAGCCCTCGATCGTGCCGGGCGGCAGGTCGGCGGCGAAGGGCTGCAAGAGGTCCAGTTCCAGCCCCGTGGCGGGCGCGCCCGGTTCCATACCGAGGACCGAGTTGGAATAGTAGGACCGGATCCGCGGCTGGCTGCCGCCGGTGACGGTCTGGTTGATCAGTTCGAAGTTGAAGGCCAGCGTCAGCGCCTCGCGCACGCGCCAGTCGGCAAACATCGCGCGGCGGGTGTTGAACACCAGCCCCTCGATCCCCGAGGGGCGTTGATGGGGGATTTCGGATTTCACCACATCGCCCGCGGCCACCGCCGGGAAGGAATAGTTCGTGTCCCATTTCGCGGCGTTGGATTCACGGTAGCTTGAGATTTCGCCCGCCTTGAAGGCCTCGAAGATGACGCCGGCATCGCCGAAATAGTCGTAGCGCACCTCGTCGAAATTGTGCAGCCCGCGATTGAAGGGCAGGTCCTTGCCCCACCAGTCGGGGTTTCTGACATAGGTGATGTAGCGGCCCGCCTCGAAGGTGCCCACCACATAGGGCCCCGAACCGACCGGCGCCTCAAGCGAGGATTCGTCGAAGGCCTTGCCCTCCCACTGCGCCTTCTTCAGGATCGGCCTGAGGCCAAGGATCAGCGGCAGTTCGCGGTCCTCGACGTTGAAGGTGAAGCGCACCGACCGGTCGCCGGTCTGTTCCATGCCGGCGACCTTCTTCCAGGCGCCATGATAGCGGGGCGACCCGATCGTGCCGAGGGTCTCGAAGGACCACATCACATCCTCGACCGTCACCGGCGAGCCGTCCGAGAACCGCGCATTTTCGCGAAGCGTGAATTCCACGAAGGTGCGCCCGTCATCGGTATCCACCGATTCGGCGAGAAGGCCGTAAAGGGTGAAGGGTTCGTCATAAGACCGGCCCATCAGCGTCTCGACCGTGAGGGCGGAAAGGCCCGCGGGGGCATTGCCCTTGAGGATGAAGGGATTGAGCGAATCGAAACTGCCGGCCTCGCCAAAGACGATCCTTCCGCCCTTGGGCGCATCGGGATTGGCATAGGGTAGCGACACAAAATCCGGTGGGAGCGCCGGATCACCATACATAGCTATGCCATGCGCCGGCTCTGCCCAGGCGGGATTCGCCAGATGCAGGGCAAAAACGGCGGCCGGGACGGACCAAAGAGTTCGGAAACGGATATTCTTCATTCTGGCAACGCCCCTCGATGGCATATTTCCTTGTGGCGCAGCCTAAACGCGCGTGACGGCCAATTCAAACTTTTAACTTGGCCACCGGCAACTTACGGCGTATAAGAGAAGCACTGCTCGATAGGTTTCTTGCCTGTATGAAACCTGCCTCAACGACTGAACGCCGGCCTCGCGCCGGCGTTTTTTTTGTTCTGCGCCGTGAATTGGGCATCAAGCCGCAGCGCAGCATGTGGCCAAGCGGGGCGGGCTTGGCTAATCTCGCGGCGGTTTTCAGGACAGGAGCAGGCGATGAGCTTGAAGGGCAAGACGGCGGTCGTGACCGGATCGAATTCCGGGATCGGGCTGGGGGTGGCGCGCGAACTGGCGCGGGCCGGGGCCGATGTGGTGCTGAACAGCTTCACCGACCGGGATGAGGATCATGCGCTGGCCGCAGGCATCGCCACCGAATTCGGCGTCGAGGCCCGCTATATCCGCGCCGACATGTCCGACGGCGCGGACTGCCGCGCGCTGATCGAAAAGGCGGGCGCCTGCGACATCCTGGTGAACAACGCGGGCATCCAGCATGTCGCCCCGGTGGACGAATTCCCGGTGGACAAGTGGAACCTGATCCTTGCGATCAACCTGAGTTCGGCCTTTCACACCGCCGCCGCCGCCCTACCGGGGATGCGGGCGAAGGGATGGGGCAGGGTGATCAACATCGCCTCGGCCCACGGGCTGACCGCCTCGCCCTTCAAGTCGGCCTATATCGCGGCCAAGCACGGCGTTGTCGGCCTGTCGAAGACGATCGCGCTGGAAACGGCCGGGCAGGGGATCACCTGCAACGCGATCTGCCCCGGCTATGTGCTGACGCCCCTGGTCGAGGCGCAAATTCCCGACCAGATGAAGGTGCACGGGATGGACCGCGAGACGGTGATCCGCGAGGTGATGCTGCTGCGCCAGCCCTCGCGCCAGTTCGCCACCACCGAACAGATCGGCGGAACCTGCGTGTTCCTTTCCAGCCCCGCGGCAGACCAGATCACCGGCACCACGATCAGCGTGGACGGCGGCTGGACCGCGCTTTGATCAGCGTCCGGCGCGGCCGCCTTCGGGGGGTTGCGTCGGGTCCTTCGGGTTGGGATAGACCAGACCGGCCGAGATGATGAGCTTTGCCGCATCCTCGATCTTCAGGTCGAGCATGATCACGTCCTTGGCCGGGACATAAAGCAGGAAGCCCGACGTGGGGTTCGGGGTGGTGGGCACGAAGACCGACAGGATTTCGCCATGCCCGGCGAGCTTGGTGGAAAGTTCGCCCTTGGCCTTGGTCGAGACGAAGCCGATCGCCCAGATGTTTTCCTTCGGGTATTCGACAAGGCAGGCCTTTTCGAAATTGGTGTCGGTCTGGGCAAAGACCGTTTCGGCGATCTGCTTCAGGCCGTTGTAGATCGACCGGACGACCGGCATCCGGTCGACCAGCCCCTCGGCCCAGGACAGCAGCGACCGGCCCAGCAGGCCGCGCGCGATCCAGCCGACGACAACGGTGAAGACCAGAAACACGATCACCCCGATGCCACGGATGTTGAAGCCTTCGGGCTGGCACCAGAAGGGCGGCGGATCGGCCAGGGGGTTCGGGATCAGGCTGTCGTCGGGCGGGTCGCACAGAAGTTGCTGCAACAGCTTGGGCGGCTGGATCTGTTCCGGTAAAAGCGGCAGGATCCAGCTGTCGATCCAGCCCGTCACCGTCCAGATCAGATAGATCGTCAGACCGATCGGCAGGACGACGACAAGCCCCGTCAGAAAGCTTGCGCGCAGCCAGCCGAGAAGACCTCGCTTGCGGTGCGGGTGGGGGTGAAGGGGGTCTTCGGTCATGGCGCATCCTTGTGATGCGCGCAATCTATGTGGCGCCCTGTCGCTTAACAATGGGAATGGGCCTGCCCGCGCGGGTTAATTCGCGGGGTCTTTCCCTCAGTCTGCAGCCGTGTCCGCGCCCATGTCCGCGCCCGTATCCGCGACCATGTCCGCAAGGGCCGCCGCGATCCGCGCGGCAAGGCGCGCGTTGTTCAACACAAGCGCGATGTTGGAGTCGAGCGATCGCCCCCCGGTCAATTCGAAGATGCGCTGCAGAAGGAAAGGGGTGACACCCTTTGCGGCGATCCCATGGGCGGCGGCTTCGGCAAGCGCGGCCTCGATCACCGGCAGGATCACCTCGCGCTGGATTTCCGCCTCGGTCGGGATCGGGTTGGCCACCAGTTGCCCGCCGGGCAGGCCAAGTCGGGCGCGCATCGCGTGCGCGGCGGCGATGGTCGCCGGATCGTCCATCCGCAGGGGCGCGGGCAGGCCCGATGCACGCGACCAGAAGGCGGGGAAATCGTCCTGTCCGACGGCGATCACCGGCACACCCAGGGTTTCCAGAACCTCCAGCGTCTTGGGCAGGTCGAGGATCGCCTTTGCCCCGGCGGCGACAACGGTGACAGGGGTTGCCGCCAGTTCCTGAAGGTCGGCCGAGATGTCGAACGAGCTTTCGGCCCCGCGATGCACGCCGCCGATCCCGCCCGTGGCAAAGACGCCGATCCCGGCGAGATGCGCGCAGATCATGGTTGCGGCGACCGTGGTCGCGCCCGTTTCGCCTGTGACAAGGCAGGCCGCAAGATCGGCGCGCGATAGTTTCCGCACATCCCTTGCCCGGCCCAGGTCGTCAAGCTGCCCGTCCGTCAGCCCGATCAGGATCTGCCCGCCCATCACCGCGATCGTGGCCGGCACCGCGCCGCCCGCGCGCACCTCGGCCTCGACCCGGCGGGCGGTTTCCACATTTTGTGGGAAGGGCATGCCGTGGGTGATGATGGTCGATTCCAGCGCCACGACAGGGCGGCTCGCGGCACGGGCGGCGGCCACTTCGGGCGACAGGACGAGGGGAAGGTTGGCGGGAAGGTTGGCGGGAAGGTTGGCGGGAAGGCTCATGCGCCGATCTCTCCGGAAACATAGGTTGCGGCGGCCTGAAGGGCCAAGGATAGTGCGGCGCTGCGGCCTGCGCCCTGCCGTTCGGCGGCGATATGGGCGGCCATGAACGTATCGCCCGCGCCGGTGACGCGCGTCACCAGAACCGGCGGCGGGCTGTCCGCGATCACGCCGCCACCGCGCGTGCCCTCGGCACATTCCTTCCCGCCATTGGTGACAAGAACCCGTGCCGCGCCGCGTTCAAGCAGGGCATGCGCGGCCTCGGACGCGTCGCGAAAGCTGCGCCGGGCAAGGATGCCCGCCTCTTCCAGATTGACATAGAGCGTGGCGCGCGGATGGGTCATCAGGACCGAAAGCCGGTCGGCCTTGCCGGGGCTCGCGGGGGCCACCCGCAGGTCGGCCATCGAAAACAGCGGCGAGGCGGCGATGTCGGCCAGAAGCCGGGTCGTCAGGTTGCCGTCCAGCGCGATCAGCCCCTCCCAGGGCGCGCCGGGCGCGCCAAGGCTTCCGTCCGAGAGGGGGCGCAGGATGCGGTCGCCCGCGACTTCCAGGGAATGGGCATCGGCGATCGCCGCGATCAGGCCGTTTGCCCCCTCGATGGCGGTGTACTGGTCGGTCGGCAGATCGTCGGAACGGTAGAGATGATCGGTGATCAGCCCCAACCGGGCGCAGGCGGCGGTCAGTTCCTCGCCCGCCGGATCGCGCCCGACGACCGAAAGAAGCGCCGGACGCATCCCGAAGCGGGCCAGCGTCATGGCGATGTTCATCGCCACCCCGCCGGGCAGGCGCGTGATGCGGCCGGGCACATCCGACCCAAGCCGCATGGCCACGGGCGAACGGCCGATGATGTCCCAGAGGACGGAACCGATGCAGAGGATGTCGGGCGCTGCGTTCATTCCGCCCTTGTCGCCCAAGCCGCAGCCCCGCGCAAGCGGGGGTGTCGGGTCATTGGACAGCGAACGCGGGGAACAGCGAACGCGGACCCCAAAGGAACGCTTCCCGACCCTATTTTGCGGGAAAACCCCGGAATCCTGCGTGCGGAAGACCGCGCCCTGCCGGGTTTGGACTTGCCAAGGCCGCCGGTTGCAGCTACATGCGCGCCACTTCACAGGCGGATGCGGGCCTTCCGGGGGAGAAATCCCCGGCGGTCCACCGGTTGGGGGAAACCCTGAGAACATCCGCCGAGGCGCAAACCGGAAAGGAAATGGACATGGCGCTCCCCGAGTTTTCCATGCGTCAGCTGCTTGAAGCTGGCGTTCACTACGGCCACCAGACGCAGCGCTGGAACCCGAAGATGGCAGAGTACATCTACGGCGACCGCAACGGCATTCACATCCTCGACCTGACGCAGACCGTCCCGATGCTGGACCAGGCGCTGAAGGTCGTGCGCGACACCGTCGCCAAGGGCGGCCGCATCCTGTTCGTCGGAACCAAGCGTCAGGCGCAGAAGCCCGTCGCCGAAGCCGCCGAGAAATGCGCGCAGTACTACATGAACCACCGCTGGCTGGGTGGCACGCTGACCAACTGGAAGACCGTGTCGCAGTCGATCCAGCGCCTGAAGCAGTTCGACGAACTGCTGGCCTCGGGTGCAGAAGGCCTGACCAAGAAAGAACGGCTGAACATGGAACGCGAGCAGGCCAAGCTTCAGGCCAGCCTTGGCGGCATCCGTGAGATGGGCGGCCTGCCGGACCTGATCTTCATCATCGACGTGGGCAAGGAAGACCTCGCCATCGCCGAAGCCAAGAAGCTGGGCATCCCGGTCGTGGCCGTGGTCGACACCAACTGCTCGCCCAAGGGCGTGGATTACGTGATCCCCGGCAACGATGACGCGGCCCGCGCCATCGCGCTTTACTGCGATCTGGTCGCCCGTGCGGCGCTGGACGGCATGTCGGCGCAGATGGGTGCCGCCGGCGTCGACCTGGGCGCGCTCGAAGTCGCTCCGGAAGAAGAGGCCGTCGAGGGCTGAGGCCCCGCCGTCGCACTGCTGTTGCCCGGCGGGGGTAATCCTGCCGGGCCCCGTCCCGTTCAAGGAGATGAGACATGACGATCACCGCGCAAATGGTGAAGGAACTGCGTGAATCGACCGGCGCAGGCATGATGGACGCCAAGAAGGCGCTGACCGAAACCAACGGCGACATGGAAGCCGCCGTGGACTGGCTGCGCACTAAGGGCCTGGCGAAGGCCGCCAAGAAGGCCGACCGCGTGGCCGCCGAAGGCCTCGTTGGCGTGGCCGTGAAGGCCGGTCGCGGCGTCGCGGTCGAGATCAACTCGGAAACCGACTTCGTGGCCAAGAACGCCGATTTCCAGGCGCTGGTGCGTGACATCACCCGCGTTGCGCTGGATACCGCCAATTCGGTCGAGGTGCTGAAAGCGACCCACCTGAACGGCGAGCCGGTCGAAAGCGTCCTGCAGAACGCCATCGCCCGCATCGGCGAAAACATGACCCTGCGCCGCATGCACGCGCTGGAAGGCGACACCGTCGTCTCGTATGTCCACAATGCCGCCACCGAAGGCATGGGCAAGATCGGCGTGCTGGTCGCGCTGAACGGTCCGGCCGACAAGGCGCAGGAAATCGGCAAGCAGTTCGCGATGCACATCGCCGCGACCTCGCCGCTGTCGCTGTCCGAAGCCACGCTGGACCCGGCGCTGGTGGAACGCGAACTGGCGGTGCAGACCGCCAAGGCGCTGGAAGAGAACGCAAGTTCGGCCAAGCCCAAGCCCGAACAGGTGATCCACAACAACATCATCCCCGGCCGGATGAAGAAGTTCCTTGCCGAGAACACGCTGCTTGGCCAGCAGTTCGTGATCAACCCCGATGTCACCGTGGCCCAGGCTGCGGCCGATGCCGGCGTCGAGATCACCGGCTTTGCCCGCGTCATGGTGGGCGAGGGCGTCGAGAAGAAGGAAGACGACTTCGCCGCCGAAGTGGCGAAGATGGTCCAGGGCTGATCCGGTCCTTCACCGGAACGGAATGACGGGGGCGGCCTTCGGGCCGCCCTTTTTCATCGTCGCGCGGGCGCTTGCGCCCTTCTTGCGGATGACGCCCGTCGGAGTATCGGCCAGACCGCGTTCGAACGGGGCGCCAGACGGCGCCCCGTTCGGTTTTTGCGACGTAACACTGGGGATGAGGCACGATCGCAAGGCTTTCCCGGCACTTCGGGGCGGACAATTTCCCCGCCGGAGGTTGTTCCCCTCCCGCCCCGGGAAGCGCGGGGAGGGAAGGGTGCAGAAGGGCGGACTGAAAATGCAGCCCACCCCCCTGCGTGTTCCACTGGCCGAAGCCACCACTCACGGAACACGCTCAGGATGCACATGCACTTGACGCAGGGTAAGTCAGGGATTCCTTACCTGACGGTAAAAACCGGACCGCAGGTTCAGGACGGGCGGGCGAAGATCGAGTTCAGCAGCGTGCCCTTGGCCACCGCCTGGGCCGTGGTTTCCACATCCAGCGCCTCGCGTGCAAGGCGCAGGTGCTTTTCCACCATCGCGGTGGAAACCCCCATGATCAGGGCGATGTCCTGCGTGGTCTTTCCGTCCGCCACCCATCCCAGCACCTCGCGCTGGCGGTCCGTCAGCGGGCGGCGGCGCGTCACCAGCGGCAGCTGGAGGATCTTGAGGTGCATCATGTGCGCAACGGCCAGGATCGCGTCGCGATGGCCGTCCCAGACGCGGTCCACATCATCATGGGTCATTCCCGGATCGGCGATCAGGCCAAGCGCCGCTTTCGAGCGGTTCGAGGTGCCGGGAAAGCTGATGCTGACCCCGGCGATGACGCCGATCCGTTGGTTCTGCAGCACGGCCTCGGCCTCGGTGGGGGGAAGGGTGCCCGCCTCGAGCGCCTCCTGAACCCACCGCCAGGTGCAGGCGCCGACATTGGTCGATACCCAGCGGAACAGCGGCGTCCGCATGTAGAAACCGTCCGAAAAGTAAAGCTTGGTGTATTCCGGCGGACAGGAGGACAGGAACAGCGCATCATCCGGGTCGCCGATCGACCGTTCCGTGCGGAACCGCGTCAGGCCGTAGTTGACGCGCGAAAACCCATGTCCGCGAAACATCCCCAAGGCCAGATCAAAAGCCGCGTCGACGGACGACGCTTCCGCGATCCGCCCCAGAAGTGGCAGAACGTCATGTTGCATTGTCACTATCCCGCAGACGGCCCGCGCCGGCGCGCGCGCCACACGTCCCTGTTGCTCATCCCTCTCTTGTCTTACCCAACCTCCGGGTGTCTTGTCGAGGCCGCAAGCGGGATTGGGAATCAGACCCCTAAGGAGACGGGCATTGGAACGGCAGGATGTGGTGATCGTGGGCGGTGCTGTGATGGGGGCGGCGACTGCCTATTGGCTGGTCGAGATGCACCCCGGCCTGAAGGTCACGGTCGCCGAGCGTGATCCCAGCTATGCGACCTCGTCCACGGCGCTGTCCGTGGCCTCGGTCCGCAGCCAGTTCTCGACCGCGATCAACGTGAAAATGTCGCGCTTTGGCGTTGATTTCATACGGAACTTTCCGGAACGCCTTGGGCTTGATCCGGCCGTGGCCAACCTGGGCCTGAAGGAAAACGGCTATCTTTTCGTGACCTCGAACCCGGAAAAGGCGCGGTTGATGGAGGATCTGGCCGAGATGCAGCGCGGCCTTGGCGCCGCGACCGAAATCCTTGGCCCCGAGGCGCTGTCCGAACGCTTTCCCTGGATGAACACCGATGATCTGGTGGCCGGGTCCTTCGGCCCGCGGGACGAGGGCTGGTTCGACAACATGGGCCTTGTGCAGGGGTTCCGCGAAGCCGCGCGCAACCGCGGCGCGACCTTCGTCAAGGACGAGGTCACGGCGCTGGAGGTCGAGGGCGGGCGCGTCACGGCTGCGGTGCTGGGGCAGGGCGGCCGCATCCCCTGTGGTGCGGTGGTGAACGCCGCAGGGCCGCGGGCTGCCGTGGTGGCGCGGATGGCGGGCCTTGACCTGCCCGTTGAACCCCGCAAGCGCACCGTCTTCGTGATCGACGCCCCGAACGCGCGCCACCCGGACGCGCCGCTGTTGATCGACCATGGGTTCTATCTGCGGCCCGAACATGGGCAATGGATCACCGCGACCGTTCCGCAGGATGACGGGCCGTGCGATTTCAACGATTTCGAGCCCGATCTGCATCTGTTTGAAGAGGTGATCTGGGAACAGCTCTGGCACCGCGCGCCGGGGTTCGATGCGGTCAAGGTGATCCGCCACTGGGTCGGTCATTACGAATACAACAGCCTGGACCAAAACGCGATCCTGGGCCCGCATCCGGACAGGCCGAACCTTTATTTCATCAACGGCTTTTCCGGCCACGGGCTGCAACAGGCCCCGGCGGCGGGGCGCGCCATCGCCGAACATCTGTTGACCGGCGGCTGGCGGTCGATCGACATGACCGACCTTTCGATCGACCGCGTCATTGCCGGGCGGCCATTCCGCGAACTGGGCGTGGTCTAGGTGCGGCGAGGGCTGGGGGCTGGCTGCCCCCGGACCCCCGCGGATATTCGAGCCAGTATGAACGGGATCAGGCCTGCCCGCCGTTCCTTTGCGTCTCGCGCCGGCAGGCGGCAAGCGTGCGCGCGGTCAGGTCGGGGGCCAGATGGCGCAGCGCGTCATACTGGGTCAGGAACACCCGGCCGGTCAGATCCTGCAGGAAATGGCTGCGCTTCAGCCGGTCCATCACCGGCCCCTTCACCTCGGTCAGATGCAGGGATACGCCGCTGTCCTTCAGCCGCGCGTTGATCGCCTCGAGGCTTTCCAGGGCCGAGGAATCCACCGCATTCACCGCCGGGAACATCAGCACCACATGGCGGATCGCAGGATTGGCCGCGACATGGCCATAGACCGTATCCTCGAGGAATCGGGCATTCGGAAAATACAGGGATTCGTCGACCCTTATGGACAGAACATCAGGTGCCGTGACAACTGCGTGTCGCTCCACATTGCGGAAATGTTCGGTTCCGGGGACCTGGCCCACGATCGCCACATGCGGGCGCGACGTGCGCCACAGATGCAGAACCAGCGACAAGAGCACGCCCGCCGAGATCCCCGCCTCGACCCCGGCGCCGAGGGTGACGAGGATCGTCGCGGCCATCGCGGCAAAGTCGATCCGGCTGTAGGCCCAGGTGCGCCGCAGCGCGCCCAGATCGACCAGGGACAGCACCGCGACGATGATTGTCGCTGCAAGGGTGGCCTTGGGCAGGTAGTGGAGCAGGGGGGTCAGGAAGACCGTCGCCAAAGCCATGCCCACGGCGGTGAAGGCCCCGGCGGCGGGGGTTTCGGCCCCCGCGTCGAAATTGACGACCGATCGCGCAAATCCCCCGGTCACCGGAAACCCGCCCGAGACGGCCGAACCGACATTGGCGGCACCAAGTGCCACCAATTCCTGATCCGGATCAATGCGTTGGCGCCTTTTCGCGGCCAGTGTCTGCGCAACCGAGATGCTTTCGACATAGCCCACGATGGAAATCAGCGCCGCAGGCACAGCGATGGTCGCCCAGAGGCCCGGATCGAAGGGCGGCAGAGTGGGCACCGGCAGGCCCGAGGGGATGTCGCCCACGATGGCCACGCCCCATCCGTCCAGCCCGAAGAGAAAGGTGACTAGGGTGGTCGCGAAGACCGCCATGACCGGCGCCGTGCGCGCGATGGTGCCTGCCGCGCGATCCTGCCAGCCTCGCGCCTTCAACCAGCCCTTCATGCGCGTCCGCGACCAGTGCAAGAAAGCCGCCGCCGGCAAGCCGATCAGCATGGTAGCGATCGAGACACCGCCAAGGCCGTCAATTATATTATGTAAAAGTTCCAGAAGGTTGTGGCCCGAGGCCGAGATGCCCAGGAGATGCGGGATCTGGCTTGTGGCAATGATGATACCCGAGGCCGAGATAAAGCCCGAGATGACCGGATGGCTCAGGAAATTGGCGATGAACCCAAGGCGCAGGATACCCATCCCCAAGAGAATCAGCCCGGACAGGAAGGCCAGCGCGATGGCCGCGCCGTAATATTCCGGCGTGCCCTGGCTGGTGAACTGTCCGACCGCCGCCGCCGTCATCAGCGAGGCGACCGCCACCGGGCCAACCGCCAGCGCGCGCGACGTCCCGAAGACCGCGTAAAGGATCAAGGGTGCGATCGAGGCGTAAAGCCCGACCTCGGCCGGCAGCCCGGCCAGAAGCGCATAGGCCAGCGATTGCGGGATCAGCATGATCGTCACGATCACTGCGGCAATCAGGTCGCTGGTCAGCGCCGCACGGTCATAGGCCGCGCCCCATGTAAGGATCGGAAAGTAACGGCGCAGCATCCTGTCGTCCTGTCGTGCCAGATGGCACAGGGTGTAAGGGCTGGCTCGTTACATTTCAAGATTTGAATGTGTCGGAATGACCTGGCGATCTTGTCTGTGCCACGAGGCAACGGCCCGGTCAGCGCGGTTTTCCCCGGCCAAAGCGTCACCTTATATTACATAATATTGATTATCGGCATTTTGCCCAGTCTTCACGCAACCTGGCCGGCCGCCCAGCCTGACGACCAGGCCCATTGGAAATTGTACCCGCCAAGCCACCCTGTCACATCGACGACCTCGCCCACGAAAAACAGCCCCGGCACCTTGCGTGCCTCCATCGTGCGCGCGTCAAGGTCGTCGGTTTCCACGCCACCCAGCGTCACCTCGGCTGTCCGGTAGCCTTCGGTCCCCACGGGCCGCAGATGCCAGCCGTGGATCAGCCCGGCCAGCGCCTCGATCCGCGCGTTCGACTGATCGGCCAGGTTGCCGGTCAGGCCCGACATCGTCTCGACATGGCGCGCCAGACGTTCCGGCATCATCCGCGCCAACGCGGTGCGGATCGCCACGCGGCCCGCCTGCCCCCGCATCTCGCGCAGCGCCGTGGCGGCATCGCGCCCGCGCATGAGATCCACAACCACCTCGCAGCCTTCGCGCCAGTAGGAACTGACCTGAAGGATCGCAGGCCCCGACAGGCCACGGTGGGTAAAGAGGATCGCCTCGTCGAAGCTGGTGCCATTGGCCGTCGCGCGCCCCTCGACCGCGATGCCCGCAAGCGGCTTCAACGCCGCCAGATCCTGTTCGGCGAAGGTCAGCGGCACCAGCGCGGGCCGCGTTTCGGTGACGCGCAGGCCGAAATCCTCGGCGATGCGATAGCCGATTCCCGTGGCGCCCATCTTCGGAATGGACTTGCCGCCGGTCGCCACGATCAGGGATTGCGCCGCGATCGTCCCGCGCGAGGTGCCGATGCGGAAGCCGCCCGCCCCCTTCGCCCAGCTGTCGATCGTGGTGGACAGGCCCAGTTCCACGCCCGCCGCATGGAGATCGGCAAGAAGCATGGCGATGATCTCTTTCGCCGAGCCGTCGCAGAACAACTGCCCCAGCGTCTTTTCATGCCAGGCGATTCCGGCCGCATCGACGCGGGCGATGAAATCCCATTGCGTGAAGCGTTTCAGCGCCGACAGCGCGAAACGCGGGTTCCGCGACAGGAAGCGTTCGGGCGCGATGTGCAGGTTGGTGAAGTTGCACCGCCCGCCGCCCGAGATGCGGATCTTCTCGCCGGGGTTTCGGGCGTGGTCCAGAAGCAGCACGCGGCGGCCCCTGCGGCCCGCCTCGATCGCGGCGAACATCCCCGCCGCCCCTGCCCCCAGAACGATGACATCAAAGGTTTCCATGCCCTGCCATAGCCTGCGGATTTTTCCGCGAAAAGCCTCTTGCAGCCTCCGGCGCGGTTCGGTAGATACCCGCCCACGGTTGGGGCGTCGCCAAGTGGTAAGGCAGCGGTTTTTGGTACCGCCATTCCCAGGTTCGAATCCTGGCGCCCCAGCCAATCTCTCACTCGGTTCAAGGTGCCAATCGATCCAATGGGTTCCGGACAGGCGCCCTCTTGCTGTTGCCCCAAGGGGTGCCCCAATCGTTGACCGCGGGTTTGGGTTCGGTAGGATGCTTCCGCAGACCGCGTAGGACCGTTCCATGGCCATTCCCGATTACGAAACGCTTATGCTTCCTGTTCTGAAGCTCTTTGCGGACGGTGCCAAGAACGTCGCCGAGTGCCTGCCAGCGATCAAACACCAGCTCGCCATCACCGACGAGGAGGCCGAGGAACTCTTGCCCAGTGGACGGGTCACGGTGCTCCAAAGCAGGACTCACTGGGCAAGAACCTATCTGTCCAAAGCCGGTCTGCTGGAGTCGCCCAAGCGCAACCTGCATGTGATCACCGCACTTGGCCGGGAAGTCCTCGCAAAGAACCCAGCGACGATAGACAACAAATTTCTGGACCAGTTCGGGTCGTTCACCGCTTGGAGGACATCTGCATCAGGTCATGGCGAAGGCGTTGGCCACGTTCCGGAAGCCGTTCGGATTGACGACAATCAGACACCTGAAGACGCGATGGAAGCGGCTAACAGACTTCTCGAGTCTGCCCTGCGGGACGAACTCTTGGGGATGCTGTACGACCTTAGCCCTCAGCGGTTTGAACGGGTGATCCTGGATCTTCTGGGGGCGATGGGGTTTGGAAATGGGAACCTGGCAAACGGACACCTCACCAAGACGGCAGGGGACGGCGGAATTGACGGCATCATCTTCGAAGACGCCCTGGGTTTGGACGCTGTGTACATCCAGGCGAAGCGTTACGCTCCGGACAACAAGGTGAGCCGCCCGGACATCCAGCGTTTCGTCGGGTCGTTGAGCGGCGAGGGGGCAACCAAAGGTGTCTTTGTCACAACGTCGGATTTTTCCAGGGAAGCTCGGGACTACGTTCAGCGCGTGCAACAGCGGATCGTCCTGATCGAGGGTCAGCAACTGGCCGCACTGATGTTGAAGCACGGTGTCGGCGTCCGGGTTCGTGCCACATACACCATCCAGAGCGTGGATGAGGATTACTTCGCCTGACCCAAGGGATTGCGGCAAATTTCTGCCGTAAACCTGCGGTATAGAACCCCGGGCTTATACCCTCGGCGGGATTTCCCATCGGTCGTTCGCGGCGAAGATGGGTCTTGCACGAGCAATTGGAGGTACCATGTCTGACGATCTTTATCGCATCACGATCACGAACGGCACCGTCACCCGGGTCGAGGAATATGACGACGGCGTCTGGGAGTGGGAGCCGATCGAGGCCGATGAAACCTATACCGTCAATCCCGATGGCACGATCACCAAGGTCGACGTCGAGCGGGGCTATATCGAGCGTGTGACGCTGACGCCCACGGACGATCCCGGCATCTACCTTGAGGGGATCGAGGAATATATCCTGCCCGACGGCACGATCACCCGCGTCGAACCCGATGACGACCGCGGCGGCCGCGGCGGACGGGGCTTTGACGACCGCTTCGGGTCGGATGACGATGACGACATCAGCTGCGGCGACGGGCGCGACCATGCCCGCGGCGGGCGCGGACGTGACAGCATCGACGGCCAGCGCGGCGACGACAGCATCGAGGGCGGCGCCGGGTCGGACAGCATCGAGGGCGGCGCGGGGGCCGACACCTGCGCAGGCAACGCGGGCAACGACCGTGTCTGGGGCCAGTGGGGCGACGACTCCATGGTCGGCGGCCGCGGCTGGGACGTCCTGCTGGGCGGTGCCGGCGATGACGTCCTGTCGGGCGGCAATGGCCGCGACCGGATCTTCGGCGGCGAAGGCAACGACACGATCACCGGCGGCAACGGGCGTGACCGGCTGGATGGCGGTGACGGGGCCGATCATTTCGTCTTTGCCCCCGGCGCAGGGCGCGACCGGATCGTGGATTTCGAAGACGGGCTCGACCTGATCGTCTTCACCGGCGGCGTGCAGTCCTTCGATGACCTGACGATCCGCCAGCGCGGCGACGATGTCCGGGTCTTCCATTCCGGCGGCTTCATCGAGGTGAAGGATGTCCAGGCCTCGGACCTGACCGCGGACGATTTCCTGTTTGCCTGATCCTTCGGGCGGGGCGGCCACTGGCGCCGCCCTGCCCCTTTACCCCCTGCCGCTTTCTCCGCCCTGCCTTTCTCCGGCGGGCCGGCTTTCCCCCTTCGGCCAGTGTCAAGGCAGCACCCGGCCCGCGACCGGAAACCGGTTGACCGTGACGGCCCTTCACGGAATGCTGCGCCCGCGTGCGAGCCCCGGTCGATCTGCCAGTGTGTCCGGTCCGCATTCCTGGAGAACCGGCAAGGCAATTGGCAAAGATGGATATCAGACCCGCCGCGATGCGACGTTTTTCCGGGCCTCCGGCGGCCGAAATCCTGGCCGACGAGGATTTTGCCGAAACGCCCCATGTGCGCTTTGTCGCCGAACTGGCCGACCGCCTGGGCATTGACCTTTCCGCCACCGTCACCGTGATGTCGCACCTGCCGCTTTGGTCGACAGGTCAGGAGCATGCCGACCTGCGGCGCGATACGGCAGCCTTTCTGAACCGCGATCGCACCTTGAAGACCCGGCGCGCGGAGGCCGCAATCCGCGCGCGCTTTGACCGCCACGTGATCGCCACCGGGCCCGAGATCGACCTGATGCCGTTTCTGCAGGAGGCGACCGCCGATTTCCTGGAGCCCTTCACCGGCCTCCGACGCAGGGCCAGCGGCATCGACCCTGTCCTGTCCCTGTTCAGCTCGAACATGGGGGTGGCCGCGCGGCGGCGGCTTGACGCCGCGATCCGGGCGCAGTTGGCCGAGGCGGAGGCCCGGTTTCCCGATGACGGCCCGCGCAGCCTCGCCATTCGCGTGGGGCAGTGGTGGATGGGCTATGACGGCCTTCTGGGAACGTTCGGACAGTCTTTGCACCGGCACCTGTCGCGACTTGACGGGGGGCGGCTGGACCGCAATCCGATGCCTGCGATCCCGACCGACACCGGGGTGCCGATGATCGGGCGCATCGCCACGATCGACAAGGTGGTTGCGGGGTGCCCGGTTTCAGCCGGCCAGCAGGTGGAATGCGGGCTGGACGGCTTCAATAACGGGACCGAGGCCGACAGGCTGCGCTTCTTCGGCGCGGGCCGGCATCTTTGCCTCGGACGGCCGATGGCGCTGGATTTTTGCCGGATCATGACCGATCTTGTAAACGGCTGCGGCTTTGGCCTGAAGGTCACGGCCTACCGGAAGGCGAACAGTGACGTCTTCGACATGCCGGTCGTATTCACTGCCTGCAAGGTAATGCCCCGCCAGACCGGGCGCCGGGTTTCCGATCATACGTCCCTGACACAGAAAGGCACGCCCCCATATGGATGTGCGCAAGGCGGTTCTGAGCGCCCTTGATACGACATGCGGCCTTTATGACAAGCCGCAGTTCGCCGCGGCCGCCCATGGCGATGCCGACCTGATCCTGTCGCAGCTCGATCTCGACAGCCTATCCACCTACGAGATCATCATGGCCCTGGAAGAGACGCTGGAGATCGAGATCCAGCCCGAGGTCATTTTCAGGTCAAAGACCCTGTCCGAAGTGGTGGCCGCGCTGGAAGACCTGCTGGCCCGCCCCGTGCCGGGTTGATCCATCCGGATGATGTCCCGGTCGATCCCGGCTTCGGCGCGGCGGCTGATCGCCGCCTTCGACACCGATCTGACTCCGATGGGCTATGCCGAGGTGTCGCGCGCCATCCTTGCGTCAGACAACGAAAGCCTGAAGGCGGCGCTGCTGGCATCGCCCGCCTATCGCGCCCTGCAGGACGCCCGGCAGATCCCCGATATCCGTCTTGCGGCGCATTTTCCGTCGGCGCGCCTTTACTGTCGTCGCAGGCGCGCGAGGCGGCTTCTTGTGGGCTTCACCGGGCGGGCGTTCCGGTTGATGATGCCGCTGTCGATCCTGCTGCAATCGCTGCCCGCCGACACCGACCTTCTGACGCTGCTCGACCCCGATCACAACCAGTTCCGAAGCGGCACCTTCGACGGGCGCACGGGGCTTTCGGAACTGCCCGATGCGCTGGCCCCGATCATGGGACGCTATCGCGAGGTGATCGCGCTCGGGGTCAGCAGCGGCGGGTTGCCCGCGATCCGCTTCGGGATTCTGGCGGGCCTGCCACGGGCGATTTCGGTGGGGGGCCGCCGGATCGACGACACGCTTCGCATCCTGAAGGGCACCGCGCCGAAACATGCCCATGACCCGATCTGCGACTGCAACCGTCGAACACGTTGCCAGACGATCCTGCTTCATCCCGAACTGCATGCGGACGACAGCGAAACCGTGCGTTCGGTCGCCGCCAGCATCGACAGCCTGACGATCCCGCTGCGGGGCAGCGGCGATCACCTGTTGATGTGGACACTTTACGGAATGGGACGGCTGGAGGGGTTTCTTGACCTGTTTCTGGACAGCCGTGCGCCGCCCGAACGTCTGGCCGCGTTCTTTCGCGACCTGCCCCCCGCACCGCTCGCCACGGCCTCGCCCTGGGCCTGAGCGGCGGCCTGCCTTACGCCCCCGCGTCGCGCAGCAGCCGCAGCACCGTATCGGGCGGTACGTCATCGGCGACGAAGGCCTGTCCGATCCCGCGCGCGAGGATGAAGCGAAGGCGCCCGTCAACCACCTTCTTGTCCTGCGCCATGTAGGACAGCAGGGTTTCGGCATCGGGCAGATCGCCGGGAATGTCGGCCAGGTCCACTTTCATCCCCATCGCCCGCAGATGCGCCCTGACCCGGCTGGGGGATTCTTGCGAACAAAGCCCCAGACGCTGGCTCAGCTCGAAGGCCAGCGCACAGCCGATCGCCACGCCCTCGCCATGCAGCAGCCGTTCGGAATAGCCGGTGGCCTTTTCCAGCGCGTGACAGAAGGTATGGCCAAGGTTCAGCAGCGCGCGATCCCCTTCCTCGGTCTCGTCACGTTCCACGATGTCGGCCTTCATCTGGACCGACCGCAGCACCGCCTGCTGGCGCAAGGCGCTGCCGCCCGCCGCCAGCGCGGGGCCGTTCGCCTCGAGCCAGTCGAAGAACGCCGCATCCCCCAGAAGCCCGTATTTTACGACCTCGCCATAGCCCGCCAGAAAGTCGCGCGCGGCCAGCGTGCCCAGAACGTCGATATCGGCGAGGACAAGGCTTGGCTGGTGGAAGGCGCCGACAAGGTTCTTGCCCTGCGCGGTGTTGATGCCGGTCTTGCCGCCCACCGAACTGTCGACCTGCGCCAGAAGCGTCGTCGGGATCTGCGCAAAACGCACGCCCCGGCGCAGGACGGCGGCGGCAAAGCCCGCCAGATCGCCAATCACCCCGCCCCCGAAGGCGACGACCAGATCGCGCCGTTCTACCTTTTGTTCCAGAAGCCACTCGACCGACCGGGTGAAGCCCTGCCAGCCCTTCGTCGCTTCGCCCGGCGGCAGGGCCAGCGCCTCGGAGGCGATCCCCTCGCGGGCCAGCGCCGCCTGAAGCCGCGCCAGATGCAGACCCGCCACCGTCTCATCGGTCAGGATCGCCACGCGCCGGCGCCGCAGCAGGGGCGAAAGCTCGGCCCCTGCCCTGTCGATCAGTCCCGCGCCGATCCGCACGGTATAGCTGCGGTCGCCCAGATTGACGCGCACATCCTCGACCATCATCCGCCGATCCTTTCCAGAACATCCGGGCGCGTCACCAGCGCCTCGATCACTTTCTCGGCCATCTGTTCGATCGATATCGACGGCTCGCTTTCCACCGAAAGATCGGCCTGCCGGTAGAAGGGCGTGCGCTTTTCGCAGAGCTCGCGCAGGGTTTCGCGCGGGTTAGGCGTGCGCAAAAGCGGCCGCGTCGTCTTGTGCCGGACCCGGTTCCACAAGAGATCGACGCTGGCCGAAAGCCAGACCGACACGCCGCTTTCCGAAATCACCCGGCGGTTCTGTTCCGACAGGAAGGCGCCGCCCCCCGTGGACAGCACGCAGGGCGGCCCTTGCACAAGCCGCGCCAGAACCTCGGATTCGCGCGCGCGGAAGAACGGTTCGCCGTCGCGTTCGAAGATTTCGGCGATGGTGCGCTGTGCCGCGCGTTCGATCTCTTCGTCCGAATCAAGGAAGGGAACGTGCAGGATACGGGCCAGTTGCGTGCCCACCGCCGTCTTGCCCGCGCCCATCATGCCGACCAGCGCGACGGTCTTTTTCAACCGGTACCGAGGCACAGCGGCCAATTCCCCTGATTTCCGGCGGGCAATGCCCCGCCTGTTCACGATCTTTCGCCCCTCAATGGCGTGAACTTGCCGAAAATGCCATATATAATCGACGCCACTCCCGGCAGAGACCGGGCAAGAAACGGGCAGACGGAAAGACGGGGCACCATGATAGGACGTTTGATCAAGGCTTTGCTGGTTCTGGCGATCATCGCCTTTCTGGGCCTCGTGGCCTTTGCCTATCTGGGCAATCTGACGCCGCCGCAGACCGAGGTCACCAAGCCGGTGGTGCTGGATGGGAATTGACGCCCGCGCAAGGCGGCTGGTTCTGGCGGCGGCGGCAATGGGTCTGTCCCTGTCGCCCGCTCTGGCGCAGGACGCGCCCATGTCGGCAATCGACTGGCTGTCACAATCGGTAACGGCCGCGCCTCAGGCGGCAAGCCTTCCGGCAGGCCCCTCGCCCGACGCGGTCGAGGAACCCGAGGTCACGACCGGGGCGGTTCCGGCCGATGTGGCGGTTACGGTTCTGGGCGCGCCCGCGCCCGATGCGGTAGGGCTTTTGTCCTCGGACCGGTCCGGGCTGCCGCGCAACCTGTGGGGTCTTGGCGCCACCGAAGAGATCGCCGCCGCGATCAGCGCGGATCGGGCCGACATCCTGCCCACGCTTCAGTCGCTCATGGTCACGCTGCTTCTGGCCGAGGCCGAGGCGCCCCCCGACGCGGGTGGTCGCGGCATCCTGCTTCTGGCGCGGATCGACCGGCTTCTGGCCATGGGCGCGCTGGATCAGGCCGCCGCCCTGATCGAGGCCACAAACAGCGTGACGGTGGACCTCTTCCGCCGCCAGTTCGACGTGGCGCTTCTGACCGGGACCGAGGATCGCGCCTGCGAAACGATGCGCACCGCCCCGAACCTGGCGCCCACCTTCCCGGCGCGGATCTTCTGCCTTGCGCGCGCGGGCGACTGGACCGCCGCTGCGCTGACGCTCAGGACGGCGCAGGCCCTGGGGCAGATCGACCGGCAGGAAGAGGAACTTCTGTCGCGCTTCCTTGACCCCGAGGCCTATGACGGCGAGGCGCCCTTGCTGCCGCCGTCGCGGCCGACGCCGCTGATCTGGCGCCTTTACGATGCGATCGGCGAGACGCTGCCCACCACGTCATTGCCGGTGGCCTTCGCCAATGCCGAACTGACGGATCGTGCCGGATGGAAGGCGCAGATCGAGGCGGCCGAACGGTTGACGCGGGCCGGGGCGCTGACCCCGAATACGCTTCTGGGCGTCTATACCGAACGGCTTCCGGCGGCATCGGGCGGCGTCTGGGACCGGGTGGAGGCGTTCCAGCGGTTCGACACGGCGCTGCGTGCCGCCGATCCGGGCGCGGTGGCGCGCACCCTGCCCGATGCCTGGGCGCGCATGGAAGAGGCAGAGCTTGAAACCGCCTTCGCCGGCCTTTTCGCCGAAGATCTGATCCGCCTGCCCCTGACCGGCGAGACCGCGGCCCTGGCCTTCCGCATCGCACTTTTGTCGCCGCACTACGAACGCGCCGCCAATACCCACAAGCCCTCGGACCTGACCGAAACCTTCCTTGCGGGGCTGGCGCGTGGCCAGTTGCAGGGGATCACCCCGCCCGACAGCATGGCGCGCGCCATCGCCCCCGCCTTCCTGCGCCCTGCCCCGCCGCCCGAGGCCGAGGCGCTGCTGGCGGAATCCCGGCTGGGCGAGACGATCCTGCTGGCGATCGACCGGATCGGCAACGGCGTCCGGGGTGACCTTCGGGGGGTGTCGGAAGGGCTGTCGATCCTGCGCCACATCGGGCTTGAGGACGCGGCGCGGCGTACCGCGCTTGAACTTCTGCTGCTGGAACGCCGGGGCTGAGGATGGGCGCCCTTTCCGACCGCTGGATTTCGGATTTCCTGGCCTCGGCGGCGGCCGAACAGGATGCTGCGCGCAATACGCAACTGGCCTATGGGCGTGATCTTCAGGATTTCGCCGCCTGGCTTGCCTCGCGCGGGACCGATTTTGCCGGGGCGGACCGCAAGGCGGTGGAGGATTACCTTGTCCATTGCGAGGCCGAGGGCCTGTCGAAGGCCACCCGCGCCCGGCGGCTGTCGTCGATCCGGCAGATGTTCCGCTTTGCCCAGGAAGAAGGCTGGCGCGAGGACAATCCGGCGCTGCGCCTGAAGGGGCCGGGCAAGGTCGCACGGTTGCCGGTCACGCTGGATATCGCCGAGGTGGACCGCCTGCTGGAGGCCGCCCGCGATACCGGCCGGTCCTCGGCCGACCAGATGCGCAACCGCTGCCTGGTCGAGATGCTCTATGCCACGGGGATGCGAGTGACCGAACTTGTCACCCTCCCGATGGCTGCCGTGCGGGGCGATCCGCGGATGATCCTTGTGCGCGGCAAGGGCGGCAAGGAACGCATGGTGCCCCTTTCCGCCCCCGCCCGCGAGGCGCTGGCCGACTGGCTGGCACGGCGCGGGGCCGAGGACGAGGCCGCGCGCAAGGTGGGCAAGCCGGTGTCGCGGTTCCTGTTTCCGGGGCGCGGGGCCGATGGCCACCTGACGCGGCACCATTTCTATGTGCTGATCAAGCAGATCGCCGTTCTGGCCGGGGTATCGCCCGCCAAGGTCACACCGCACACGCTGCGCCACGCCTTTGCCACCCATCTGCTGGCCGGGGGCGCGGATCTGCGCGTAATCCAGACGCTTCTGGGCCATGCCGATGTCGCCACCACGGAAATCTACACCCATGTCCTGGACGAACACCTGAAGGCGCTGGTGCTGGAACACCACCCCCTTGCCCGCAAGGGGCGCAAGACCTGACCGCCATTGCGGCAGGCGCTGCCTTTCGCCATAACGGACCGATCACAACACACCGAAAGCACCATGGACGATACAGTGACGTCGAGCCTTGACCTTGCCTTCTGGGTGACCGCAGCCGCCATCCTGTGCCTGCTGGTCCTGTCGGCCTTCTTTTCCGGTTCGGAAACCGCGCTGACGGCCTCCAGCCGCGCCAAGCTCAAGGCGCAGGCCGACCGGGGCTCCAGAGGCGCCGAACGGGCGATGGAAGTGACCGAGGACAGCGAACGCATGATCGGCGCGCTGCTTCTGGGCAACAACATCGTCAACATCCTGTCGGCCTCGCTGGCGACCGCCCTGCTGACGCGGGTCTTCGGCGACAGCGGCGTGGCGCTGGCCACGCTGGTGATGACTGCGATGGTTCTTGTCTTCGGCGAAGTGCTGCCAAAGACCGTGGCGATCACCTATCCCGAAGCCGTGGCGACCCGTGTCGCGCCGATCATCCGGGTCCTGATCCTGGTGTTTTCCCCGGTTGTCATGGTCGTCCGCGCGCTGGTGCGCGGTCTGCTGGCCATCGTCGGCGTCAAGACCGACCCGGAAAGCCATATCCTTGCCCTGCGCGAAGAGATCATGGGCGCCATCGCTCTGGGCCATTCCGAAGGCGCGGTGGAAAAGGAAGACCGCGACAGGCTTCTGGGCGCGCTGGACCTGTCGGACCGCACCGTCGAAGAGGTCATGCGCCACCGCCGCGAGATCGAGATGATCGATGCCGACAAGACCCCGGACGAGATCATCACCCAGGCGCTGGCCTCGCCGCATACCCGGCTTCCGGTGTTCCGGGGAACGGACGAGAACATCCTGGGCGTCGTCCATGCCAAGGATCTGCTGCGCGAGGTCGACCGCCTTGTGCGCGGGGATACCGGCAACCTGTCGTCGATCCGGGATCTCGACATCCTCAAGGTGGCGATGAAGCCCTATTTCGTGCCCGAAACCACGCCGCTTGACGAACAGATGCGCCAGTTCCTGAAACGGCGCACCCATTTCGCGCTGGTGGTGGACGAATACGGCACCCTGCGCGGCCTGATCACGCTGGAGGACATCATCGAGGAAATCGTTGGCGAGATCCGCGACGAATTCGACGTGGTCGAAAAGGAAAGCGCGCTGAAGCGCGAGGAGTCGGGCGATTACATCGTTGACGGGGCGATGACGATCCGCGACCTGAACCGCGCGATGGACTGGTCGCTGCCCGATGACGAGGCGAACACGATCGCCGGTCTGGTGATCCACGAGGCGCAGACCATCCCGAACGAAGGCCAGGTGTTCAGCTATCACGGATTCCGGTTCGAGGTCGTCACCCGGCGCGAGAACCGCCTGACGAAACTGAAGATCCGGCCGCTGTGACGGCCGGACCCTGCCCCCCAGACCGGAGCGGCTCAGAAGATCTCGATCGCGTTGGCCAGCCCGCGCAGGCTGCTGATGCCGTCGAGCGTCAGCTCGTCTGCCCCGAAGTCAAAGACCACATCGCCATTGACCACATCGGCAAAGCGGTTCACGACCTGCGCCTTGGTCAACCCGCCCGACCACAGGTTGTCATCCAGGCGTAGCTTGTCGCCCTGACCGGCGCGGAAATCCTTGACCACATCGCGGTCATCGCCCGCGCGGAAGATGAACCTGTCCGCACCGCCGTTGCCGCGCAGGATGTCGTTTCCGTCGCCGCCATGCACACGGTCGCGGCCGGCGCCGCCGAACAGGACGTCGCGCCCGGCGTTGCCTGACAGCACGTCATTGCCGGAGTTGCCCTTCAGGGCATCGTTCCCGCCGCCGCCCTTCAACACGTTGCCGCCCTTGTTGCCGACAAGCGTGTTCTTGGCCCCGTTGCCAGTCAGGTCATAGTCGGCCCGGCCCAGAAGCCGCGCCTTGCTGAACCCGTCCAGAAGCTGCGCATCGCCCGCGATGAACAGCTGGTTGCCATTCACCACATCGAGCTTGACGTTGCCCTGCCCCATGTTGACCCGGACCGCACCGGGCATGTCCGCGCCGGTGATGTCCACCCGCTGCCAGCCGCCCGTCGAGACGGCCACGGCATAGCCGCCCGCGTCCTCGCTCTGGTCGGCGGCGCCACCCACGCGGAACCGCACGCCGCCATCGCCTTCGCCGATGTTGTAGAACTTGTTGCCGTTGCGGTCCTCATAGACCACCCCGGTCACATAGGCCTTTCTGGCGGCATAGGCGAAGTTGAGCGTGACATAGTCATTGCCGCCGCGCGCCACTTCGGAAATCCCGATCTCGCGGTAGTTGAACGTGCCCCCGTTCACCGTATCGGTGCCGCCCATCATGTTAGACCGGTGCAGCGCACTGTTCCAGAGGGTCCTGAAATGGGTATTGATGACGGATTCCGTTCCCGAGCCAAAGCCAGAGGCCATCGCCAGGTTTTCGCCCGTCCGCCAACCATAGCTGTCCAGCCGGTAGCCCGCAGAAATCATCCGGTCGTCCCACAGAGAGTTGTTCTCTCCGACGTGACTGAACCGTCCGGTCGAGGCCATCCATTGCGAATGGTTGGTCGCAGAACGATCGAGGGTATCAACCACGGCCAGTACCTGCTGGGGCGCGCCCGAGATCGGTCCGAACTGACCGTTCGGCAGCCCTGCATTCAGCGACGTGCCCTGACGTGCGGCCTCGGCCGCCGGATCGAGCCGCGCCCGGTTGAGCACTTCAAGCATGTACTGTTCTGCAGCAGAAATCGCCATACTGTTCCCCATCACCCGTTTGTCCGAAAGGGGCCCGATTGGAACCCGCGATTGGACACTACTTGCCAAATGGGGCGGAACTCGGTCCACCCACTGCAGAACATGAGGCAATTTTTGGGCAATAACCCGCGAGTCCGTCGCCCGCCTGCGCGGACTTCCGCCGGATCAGGGCCGATCAGCGGCGCTTGAACAGACCACCCAGAATTCCCCGCACCACGGCCTGCCCCGACTTCGTCCCGATCTGCCGGGCGAAGCTTTTCATGAAGGCGTCCGAAACCGAATCGGACCGCGACGAAGACTTGCCCGAAGTGCTGCGCCGCGAGCTGGCCGGGGTGTCGGCATCGTAGCGGCGCGCGCGCTTGAAATCGTCTGCATCCAGCCGCAGGTCGGGATTGAAGGCCAGATCGCCCGATCCGCCCGCCCCCGCCTCGGCCGCCTCGCGCGCGGCGGCCTCGGACCGGGCCTTCAGCCGTTCAAAGGCGCTGTCGCGATCCAGCGGCGTGTCATACTTGCCCTTCAGAGGCGAGCCCGCGATCACCGCCGCACGCGTTGCCGCATCGATCGGGCCAAGCTGCGAGGATGGCGGACGGATCAGCGTGCGTTCGACCATCGAGGGGATGCCCTTCGCCTCGAGGAACGAGGTCACCGCCTCGCCCGTCCCGACCTCGCGGATCGCGTCCTCGGTCGCGAAGCGGGGATTGTCGCGATAGGTCTGCGCGGCCATGCGCAGATCCTTCTGGTCCTTGGCGGTGAAGGCGCGCAGGGCATGCTGCACCCGGTTGCCAAGCTGGCCAAGGATGTTTTCCGGCACGTCCGCCGGGTTCTGGGTGATGAAATAGACGCCGACCCCCTTCGACCGGATCAGGCGCGCCACCTGTTCGACCTTGCTGACCAAGGCCTTTGGCGCGTCATCGAACAGAAGATGCGCCTCGTCGAAGAAGAACACGAGCTTGGGCTTGTCGGGATCGCCCACCTCGGGCAGCTCCTCGAACAGTTCCGACAGCAGCCACAACAGGAAGGTGGCGTAAAGCCGGGGGCTGGCCATCAGCTTGTCGGCGGCCAGGATGTTGATCCGCCCGCGCCCGTCGGCATCGCGTGTCATCAGGTCCGCCAGATCCAGCGCGGGTTCCCCGAACAGGCCCGCGCCGCCCTGGTTTTCCAGAACCAGAAGCCGCCGCTGGATCGCCCCGATGGACGAGGTCGACACCAGCCCGTAGCGGGCCGAGATTTCGGTGGCATTCTCGGAGATGAAGACCAACATCGCCTGCAGGTCCTTCAGGTCCAGAAGCGGCAGTTCCTCTTCGTCGGCCAGCCGGAAGGCGACGTTCAGCACCCCTTCCTGCGGCTCGGTCAGTTCCAGAAGGCGCGACAGCAGGAGCGGCCCCATTTCCGCAACGGTCGCGCGGATCGGATGCCCCTGTTCGCCGAAAAGATCCCAGAATGTCACGGGAAAGGCGGAATACTGCAGATCAAGCCCGATCGTCGCCGCGCGCTTCATGAAGGGTTCATGCAGCTTGTGCGTGGCCGAACCCGAGGCCGCGATGCCCGACAGGTCGCCCTTCACATCCGACAGGAAGACCGGAACGCCGGCAGAGGAAAAGCCTTCGGCGAGGATCTGCAGGGTGACCGTCTTGCCGGTGCCTGTGGCGCCCGCCACCAGACCGTGCCGGTTCCCGTATTTCAGCAACAGCCGCTGGGGCGTCGCATATCCCTCGCCGCCACCTCCGACGAAGATGCTGTCCTGATCCATACCGCTCACCCTTCCCGTCAATCGTTCACGCCGAAAATACATTGTTAACCGTCGTGTGCCAGTCTTCATCTGCTCCCGGATGGCGCAAATCTGCGGCCTGATGGGGGTGACTTCCTCCCTGTCAGACTGGCCGCGCGGCAAAGGCGCGGCCATTTTTTTGACCCTTTGGTCGGGTTTGGAGGCGACGACAGATTCGTGTTGACGGATGGGCCAAAGGGCCTTAGCGTCACCAACAATGAAGTCGGCCAGTCCGACAGGGAGCAAAAATTACCGCTGAAAAAGGGCCGCCCTTGCGGCCCTTTTTCTTTTGCGATCCGTGACTTCCGTCGGCATCTTTTCGCCTTTCCCGGAACCCGGCGGGATGAATTGCCCCCTGACTCCGCCGTCGGGCCATGCTATGCCGCTGGCCAATGGATTTCAGAATACAGGACTGTCTATGAAAGACCTCTCCAAAGCCGTTTCCCTGGCCCTTGTCCTCGCCGCCGCCAGCGCCGCATCGGCGCAAGAGACCGCCGCGCCCGAAGCCCCCGCGACCGACGCACCTGCCGCCGAAGCGCCCGCCGAAGGCGGAACGGGATTTGCGACGGGCGGGTTTTCCACCGGTCAGGAAGTCGGCGCCGACGGCCAGCCGGTTCCGGCGCAGGACGGGCCGGGTTCGGTCTATGTGGCGTCCGAACACGGCGCCTGGCAGCAGCGCTGCGTCAAGACCGAGGACGGGTCCGACCCGTGCCAGCTTTACCAGCTTCTGAAGGACCCCAGCGGCAATCCCGTGGCTGAAATCAGCCTCTTCGGCCTGCCGCAGGCGGAAGGCGGCCCGACGGCCGGTGCGACGATCATCGCACCGCTGGAAACGCTGCTGACGGAAAACCTCGTCATGCAGGTCGATGCAGGCCAGGCGAAGGCCTATCCCTTCACCTTCTGCACGCGCGAAGGCTGCGTGGCGCGGATCGGCCTGACCTCGGCCGAGGTGGACAGCTTCAAGCGCGGCAATGTCGCGAAGCTGACCATCGTGCCGGTCGTGGCGCCGGATCAGAAGGTGACGCTGGAAGTGTCGCTGACCGGCTTCACCGCCGGATACGACGCGGTGAACGCGGCCAATGCCAAGCAGGCATCGGGCGGCAACTGATCGCCGGAAACGGAATGGACGCCGCGCGACACCTTTCGCGCGGCGTTTTCATTTTAAAACCGGATATTTGCGCGCCGTTCCTGAAGTTCGGGCAGGTACCCCGGATCAGACTGCCTTCAACGCGATCACGGCATTCAGCCCGCCGAATGCGAAGGCGTTCGACAGGCAGGCCGTCACCCGCGCCTCGCGCGCCACGTTCGGCACCACGTCCAGCGCGCATTCCGGGTCGGGTTCCTCGTATCCGATGGTGGGCGCGATCACGCCGTCCTTCAGCGCCATCAGGCAGGCCAGAAGCTCCACCGCGCCGGTGCCACCGATCAGGTGGCCATGCATGGATTTGGTGGACGAGATCATCAACCGATCGGCATGCTGGCCAAAGGCGTGGGCCACGGCGGCACATTCCGCCTTGTCATTGGCCGCCGTCCCGGTGCCGTGGGCGTTTATGTATCCCACGTCCTCGGGGTTGAGCCGCGCATCGCGCAAGGCACCGGTCATCGCGCGTTCGCCCCCCTGCGACGAGGGTGTGACGATATCGCCCGCGTCGGCCGTCATGGCAAAACCTGCAACCTCGGCCAGGATCTGCGCGCCGCGCTTGCGGGCGTGTTCGTATTCCTCGAAGACGAAAACCGCCGCGCCCTCGCCCTGGACCATGCCGGACCGGTTGGCGGAAAACGGGCGGCAGGAATCGCGCGACATCACCCGCAGCCCCTCCCAGGCCTTGATCCCGCCAAAGCACAGCATGGCCTCGGACCCGCCGGTCAGCATGGCGCGTGCTGCGCCCGAGCGCACCATCTGGAAGGCCAGCCCCATTGCGTGGTTGGCACTGGCGCAGGCCGTCGCGACCGAAAACGTCGGGCCGCGCAGGTTCCATTCCATCGACAGGTGGCTGGCGGCTGCGTTGTTCATCAGTTTGGGCACGACGAAGGGATGAACGCGATTCTTGCCTTCCTCATAGACGGTGCGGAAATTTTCGTCCGAGGTGATCAGGCCACCGCCCGCCGTGCCCAGAACGGCCCCCGCCTCGTATCCCAGATGGCCGTCGAAGTTCAGCCCGGACTGCTCCACCGCCTGTTTCGCAGCAATCAGCGCGAACTGGGTGAAACGGTCGTAAAGGGTGATCTGCTGGCGATTGAAATGGGCCTCCGCCTCCCATCCCTTGACCTGCGCGCCAATCTGGATCGCCAGCCGGTCCTTGTCGCGGATGTCCAGCGGGCCGATCCCGCAGCGGCCTTCACGAAAGGCGGCAAACGTGCCGGGCACATCATGCGCCAGCGGGTTGATCGTGCCCGCCCCGGTGATGACGACGCGCCTCATGCGGCCTTCTGGGCCACCAGACCTTCGACCGCGGCAACGATCGCGGCGACCGACGAGATGTCGAAATCGCTTTTCCCCGGCTCGTTGGCGTTGAACGGCACCGAGATGTCGAAAGCCTCTTCGATGGCAAAGATGGACTCGACCAGCCCGAGGCTGTCGATCCCGAGTTCCTGAAGGGTGCTGTGCGGATGGACGTCGGACACGTCCAGAACCGCCTGTTCGGCGATGATCCGGATCACCTTTTCCTGAACGCTTTCTGCCATCTTGCCCTCCGAATGCAGGACCGTTCCCGATTTAGTCACTCTGCCCTGTTTTTGAAACAGCTTTCTGAAGCTCGGCCACGGTGGCGGCAAGGCGGGGAAGACGGCGCAGCGCCTTCTGCATCTCGACATGCGTTTCCATCTTCACCGCAGGATAGCCCAGCAGAACCCGCCCGGCCGGCGCATTGGTGAATATCTTGGTGGCGCCGCCCGCGATCACATCATCGCCCACGAAGATGTTATCGTTCACCCCGCACTGGCCGCCCATCACCACGCGGTCGCCGATCCGCGACGAACCGGCGATGCCCACCTGCCCGCACAGCAGGCAATCGCGCCCGACCTGGACGTTGTGGCCGATATGGACGAGGTTATCCAGCTTCGTGCCCGATCCGATCGACGTGTCGCGGATCGTGCCCCGGTCGATGCAGCTGTTGGCGCCGATCTCGACATCATCACCGATGGAAACCGCCCCGAGCGAGTGAATCCGCGTCCAGCTTTGCTGTCGGATTTCGTCGCGTTTTCCAAGTGTTGAGCGAATCTCCTCAACCCCAGACCGTTCCGGCGTCACGAATGAGAACCCGTCCGCCCCGATCACCGCGCCGGGCTGGCAGATGAAGCGGTCGCCGATGCTGACACGCGCCCCGATCCGCGCACCCTGAAGGATCAGCGCATCCTCGCCGATGACCGCGCCCTCTGCGATCGAGGCATGCGCCGCGATACGGGCGCGAGCCCCGATGCGGACACCGGCGCCGATCGTCACGAAGGGGCCGATCGCCGCGCCCTCGCCGATCGTGGCCGAAGGGTCGATCACCGTCATCGGGTGGATGCCCGGGGCGATGTCGGGGCCGGGGTCCATCAGCCGGGTCAGCCCCGACATCGCATAACGCGACCGGGGCGCGAAGATCACCGCCCTGAGGCCCATGCCGCGCCAGTCGGCCCCCGCCCAGAGGATCGCCGCCCGCGCCGCGCCCCTTGCCAGGCCTTCGGCATATTTCGGGTCCATCGCCAGCGCCAGATCATCCGGCCCGGCCATCGCCGGTTCGGCGGCGCGGCGCACCGTCAGGTCAAGGTCGCCATCGGCTTCGGCCCCCAGGGCCGTGGCAATGGCGCGGATCGTATGCGAAGACATCGGGGCAACTCCAGCGGCGGGCGACGGTGGCCACCCGCCCCTGATTTAGCCATCAACCCGCGTCAGCGCCACCCCGGCGGATTGCAGCGCGTCAAAGATCGTCGCATCACGCCCGTAGACGTCGCGCCGATAGCTGATGCGCCCCTTTGCCGTGGGATAGGCCGTAAAATAGACCAGATGCACCGGCACCGGGTCATCCAGCCGCACCGTGGTTTCCTGCCCCGTGTTCAGATGCCCGTGGAACAGGCCTTTCGGGTCCTCGGTCTGCGCCGCAAGAAGGGCATAGGCGAATTCGAACGGCTGGCCGAGGCGCACACAGCCGTGGCTGAAGGCGCGCACCTCATGGTCGAAGAGCGACTTCGACGGCGTGTCGTGCAGGTAGATGTTGTAGGGGTTGGGGAACATGAACTTCACCAGCCCGAGCGCGTTGGAATCCGATGGCGGCTGGCGCATCGAATAGGGGAAGTTCCGTTCGTTGTAGCTGGCGAAATTCACCGCCGACCGGTTGACCACCCTGCCCCGGCTGTCGATCAGCTTCAGATGCCCCGCCGCGCCCGGATTGCGCTTCATCAGGGGCAGGTATTCCTTCACCGTGATCGACCGCGGCACGTTCCAGGACGGGTTGATGACCATGTATTCCATCACGTCCGAGAATTCGGGCGTGCGCTGGTCGGGGGTGTTCTTGCCGATCACCGACCGGGTGGCGAAGGTCACCTTGCCGTGGTCGATGATCTTTGCGGAAAAATCGGTCAGGTTGACCCAGATGTGCCGGTCGCCCTTGTCGAAATCCATCCAGCGCTGGCGTTCCAGCGCGACGAGGACGGATTTCAGGCGATCCTCGGCAGAGACGTTGATCTCGGCCAGGGTGGATTCGCTGGCGATGCCGTCCGGGTCAAGCCCGTGGTCGATCTGGAAATCCTGAACCGCGCGCTGAAGTGCCGCGTCGTAATCCGCGCTGAAGGACCGGCCGAGGTAGCCCATCCGCATCAGGCGGTCGCGCAGCGCGATCACCGCATCGCCCGATTGGCCCGGGCGCAGCGTGGTTGCGGGCACGCGCGGCCCCCAGCCGCCGGCGGCGATGGTGCGGTCCAGCCCGATCTTGGCCTTGACCAGCTGGGCATACTCCGGCGCGTTCGGCGCAAGCCCGTGCAGGAAGGCGCCCGGCTCGGACGAGACGATCCCCGCCAGCATCGCGGCGGGATCGGTCTCGCGCACCTCGCGGACCATGTTCACGTCGATCTTCCGGGGGTTCAGGACACCGGACTGCATCGCCCGCGCATAGGCCAGGAACACCTCGGTCAGCCGGATCTCAAGCCGCCCGCGGTCGCCTTCGGTCTGGGCATCGTGGAAGGCCTGCACCAGCGGCGCGGGGTCGAACATCTGTTCGGGCAGCCCGTGATCGGACGCATGGGCCAGGACCGACAAAAGCGCATTGCGCCGCGCGGCATCGCCCTCGCCCGTCCAGACCGGCGCATAGTTGCGGTCACGATAGAAGGCGGAAATCACGTCATTTTCGGATGCGGCGATGGCCACGGCCTGAACGAAAGGATCAAGCTGGGCCGAAACCGGCGAGGAAAGGACGGTCGCCGACAGGAACGCGGCAGCGCAGAAAAGTTTCGGGGAAAGTCTTTGGGCACGAAACAGGCGATTCATAACGGGTCGAAATCCTGGCAGGGATGATTTTGTTCAGGTTTTCCCGATTTGGGGCGGCCTGTCTATTCACGCCTTTGCCAGCCTCCGGATTGTCGCATTTCCGCAACAGGCCAGAAATGGCCGATGGATTGTCGCCGGATTACCCGCTTTCAGCAAATTTTTGCCGATCTCCCTTGAAATGCCCGAAGCGAAACAATCAGCGCTTGGGTTGCGATTCGAGATGTGGCATACATTTCCTGC
Source organism: Aliigemmobacter aestuarii (assembly GCF_004799285.1). Classification (GTDB taxonomy): domain Bacteria; phylum Pseudomonadota; class Alphaproteobacteria; order Rhodobacterales; family Rhodobacteraceae; genus Aliigemmobacter; species Aliigemmobacter aestuarii. Next base: position 451,493 of record NZ_SSND01000003.1, read on the forward strand.
ACTTGGGGATGAAGTGACAGAGCAGCCTGCGGAAACACGCAGGAAAGACGGTACGGGACAGGCAAATATCATGACGGATACGAAGCTTTCGGGAATGACGCGGCGCGGGCTTCTTTCGGCCTTTGCGGCCACAGCAGTCATCGCGGCGCCCAGCTATTCCAACGCCTTCGGTCTTCTGCGCGGTGCAGGCGACATCCGCCGCATCCGCATGTATTCGGGCCGCACCGGCGAAAGCATCGACACGATCTACTGGATCGAAGGCAAGTACATTCCGGAAGTGATGAAGGAAATCAATCACTTCATGCGCGACTGGCGGACGGGTGACACCGTCAAGATCGACACCCGCACGATCGACATCATGGCCGCCGCGCATCGGCTGATGGATGTTTCCGAACCCTACATGATGCTGTCGGGCTATCGCAGCCCGAAGACCAACGCGATGCTGCGGTCGCAATCGAGCGGCGTCGCCAAGAACTCGCTGCACCTCAAGGGCCAGGCAGCCGACCTGCGGCTGAAATCGCGTTCGGTCAGCCAGATGGCACGCGCCGCCGCCTCTTGCGCCTCGGGCGGCGTGGGCAAGTATTCGCGGTCGAACTTCGTCCACATGGATTGCGGCCCGGTGCGCAGCTGGGGCGGCTGATCGTCCGATCGTTAGGAATTCGTAAACAAAGGCGCCTTCGGGCGCCTTTGTCATTGGTCACGAAACCGAAACAAACCCGACGGATTGTTTCAACTCGGCGATCAATCCGCCGTGCCACCCTCTGAACGGGCGGGTCATTCGTCCTGATCGGCGGCCCCGTCCCCGGACTGTTCGCGCCCGCGGAACCCCATCGCCACCACGAACTTTTCGGAACTGTCAGACCGGCTGGCGGGCGGCTTCACATTGGCGACCTTGCGGAAGTTGCGCTTGAGCAGCGCCTGCATCTCGTTCTCGGCCCCGCCGGCCAGAACCTTCGCCACGAAGGTGCCGCCGTCTTCCAGCACGTCGAAGGCGAAGGCGAGCGCCGCCTCGACCAGCGCGATGATGCGCAGGTGATCGGTGCCCTTGTGGCCCGAGGCCGCCGCCGCCATGTCGGACATCACCACATCGGCCCGCCCGCCAAGCCAGGTCTTCACCTTTTCGTCCGCATCGTCGGCCAGAAAATCAAGCTGGTGGATCTCGGCCCCCGAGATCGGCTCCACCTCCTGCAGGTCCACGCCCAGAACGGTTCCGACAGGCTTCTTCGGGTTCTGCCCCAGGGCGTTCACCCGCTCCACCGCGACCTGGCACCACCCGCCCGGCGCACAGCCCAGATCGACGACGCGCGCGCCCGGTTTCAGGAAGCCGTATCTGTCATCCAGTTCCAGGATCTTGTAGGCCGCGCGGCCGCGATAGCCCTCTTTCCTGGCGCGCTGCACATAGGGGTCGTTCAACTGCCGTTCCAGCCACAGCGTCGACGAAAGCTTGCGCCCCTTGGCGGTCTTCACCCGCACCCGCAATTCGCGCTGCCCGCGCCCCGAGGTGTTGGTCTTTGCCGGTCCCTTGGTCATCCGATCGGTCCATCTTCCAGAACGCCGTCGGCGTTCATCTGTGCATACAAAAGCCCCTCGCGCAGGCCCCGGTCGGCCACCGAAAGCTGGTCGGTGGGCCAGACGCGCATCAGCGCCTGAAGGATGGCCGCCCCCGACATGATCAGCGCGTGCCGGTCGCGCCCGATGCGCGGGTCGGTGCGGCGCCCTTCGGGCCCAAGCGCCAGGTATTCCCGGATCACCGTGTCGATCTGGTCCGAAGTCATGCGCAGGCCGTCAACCTTGTTCCGGTCATAGCGCTTGAGCCCCAGGAACGAGGCCGCCACCGTCGTCACCGTGCCCGAGGTGCCGATGATCTGGAACCCTTCGCGCGGGTGTTCGGCGTTGTAGGGCGAAAAACTGGAAAGGTTTTCCTCGAAATACCAGCTCATCAGCGCAAAGCGCGCGGCGTCATCCTCGACGTCGATGAACTGGTCGCGCAGGGTGGCCACGCCAAGCGGCACGGAAATCCAGTCCACAACCCGGGCCTGCGGCCCCTCGCCCCGCGGCGGAAAGCCCGCATGCATCCCCATGATCGCGCGGCGGCGTTCGGTCGGGGGCACATCCGACAGGTCGATCCATACAAGTTCGGTCGATCCGCCGCCGATGTCGATCACCAGAAGCTGTTCGGTTTTGGCCGACACCAGCGGCGCGCAAGAGATGACGGCCAGCCGCGCCTCTTCCTCGGGTGCGATCACTTCCAGCGTCAGACCGGTTTCCCGCCGCACCTGGCGGACCAGATCACGGGTGTTGCGCGCCCGGCGGCAGGCCTCGGTCGCCACGATCCGCATCCGCGTCACGCCGTGCTTGTCGATCTTCTTTCGGCAGATCCGCAGCGCTTGTACCGTGCGCGCCATTGACGCGCGGCTCAGACGGCCAGACGCTTCAAGACCGATGCCCAGTTGCACGGTCTTGGAAAAACTGTCGATCACCTGAAACTGACTGCCCTTCGGCTGGGCGATCAGCATCCGGCAGCTGTTGGTGCCAAGATCCAGCGCAGCGTAAAGCTGGCCGGTCCCGGCTTCAGGGGAAACGGACGGTTCAACCGGGGGCGGCACGGCTGCGGCACCTTCAACGCCCGGGATCGCGTCCTTCCCCTCGGGACGCTCGGGCGTCATCTGTCGCCCTCCATGTGTGGTTGGTTCCAAGGTAGTGTGAACCCCGTACTCGCGCAAGCGCCACGTCGGTTTGCGACCTTGCCGAATACAAGCCGATGCGCGCGGTCGCTGCGCCCGATTGCACGTTCCTCATCAAGCACATGAAAAATTTTGGCGGGCATTTCCGCCGCCGGTCGCCTAAAAGGGCCCGCGTCGCAACGCAATCGCACCATGTCGAAAACCGACACTGACAGTCGCGATGCGGCGCTTAGAACGGGGTCACGGACAGCAGGAGGGAATCAGCGATGCCCGAGGTTACGATCGTTTACTGGCGCGATATTCCTGCACAGGTGATCGTGGGCAAGGGGCGGCGCGGGTCGAAGGTGCAGTTGAGCGAACGCTTCGAACAGGCGATCGACCGCTGCGCGATGAAGGTTGGCGCGCGCGATACCGACAGCTATCTTGCCGAATGGCGCAAGGCACCGCCCTACGAGGTGGACGGCGACCCCGACGAGGTCGCCCGGAACGAGGCCGCGCGTCTTGAGGCGGAATATGACACGGCGCGGCTTAAGGCGCTGATCAATGCCGAGGGACGGGCTTGAGCCCCCTGCCCCGCAATCTTCCCGAGGAGGCCTGACATGGCGCTTTTCAATTTCCGCCGCGAGGCGACGACCACCGCCGACAATGGCACCCGCCCCGAGGTCGAGACCTTCCTCAAGGGATTCTCGATCGAGGTGATGCCGCGAACCGCCGAAAAGGTGGAAAACTTCCGCGACATCCTGCCCGCAGGCACGCGGGTCTACATCGCCCATATTGACGGCACCCCGATCGAGGACATGGTCGCGACCGCCCGGCGCCTGAATGCCGAGGGCTTTCCGGTCATGCCGCATTTCCCGGCGCGCATCATCAAGGACCGCGCCACGCTTCAGGACTGGGTCGCCCGTTACAAGGGCGAGGCAGATGTGAAGCAGGGGTTGATCCTGGCCGGTGGCGTGGCGCAGCCGGTGGGTGAGTATCAGACCTCGATGCAGCTTCTGGAATCGGGCGCCTTCGACGGGTTCGAACGGCTCCATGTGGCGGGCCACCCCGAAGGCAACCGCGACATCGACCCGGACGGGTCCGACCGGATGGTGATGGAAGCCGCCCGCTGGAAATCGGCCTTTGCCGAACGCACCGATGCGAAGATGGCGATGGCCACGCAGTTCTGCTTCGAGGCGAAACCGGTGATCGACTGGGTGAACCGGCTTCAGGCCGAAGGAATCGGGCTGCCGGTGCATATCGGCGTGGCCGGTCCGGCGAAGCTTCAGACGCTGATCAAGTTCGCCATCGCCTGCGGCGTCGGCCCCTCGCTCAGGGTGCTGCAAAAGCGGGCGATGGACGTGACCAAGCTCTTGCTGCCCTACGAGCCGACCGAATTCGTCGCCGAACTGGCCGCCCACAAGGCCGCCAACCCCGATTTCGGGATCGAGGCGGTGCATTTCTTCCCGCTCGGCGGGATCAAGACAAACGCCACCTGGGCCACCGAAAATGGTGGGGCCTCGGGTGTTCCGGCCAACCACGCATAAGGAAAAGACCATGACCCGGACAGTGATCGAATCCAAAACCAAGACCGTCGTCATCGGTTTTGACGAACCCTTCTGCGTGATCGGCGAACGGATCAACCCGACAGGCCGCAAGAAGCTGGCCGCCGAGCTTGAGGCCGGGAATTTCGACACCGTGATCAAAGACGCGCTGGAGCAGGTCGCCTGCGGCGCCACCGTTCTCGACATCAACTCGGGCGCGGTCTTCACCAACAAGATGGCCGAAGACCCGCGCTATGCCGACAACAACTTTGTCGAACCGCCGCTGATGCGCCAGCTGATCGAAATCGTGCAGGGCGTGGTTGACGTGCCGCTGTGCATCGACAGCTCGGTTCCCGCAGCGCTTGAGGCCGGGCTTTCCGCCTGCGAGGGTCGCCCGCTTTTGAACTCGGTCACGGGCGAGGAAGAGCGGCTGGAACTGGTGCTGCCGCTGGTCAAGAAATACAATGTGCCAGTCGTGGCGATCTCGAACGACGACACCGGCATCTCGCCCGATCCGGATGTCCGCTTTGCGGTGGCCAAGAAGATCGTCGAGCGCGCCGCAGATCACGGCATCCCGGCACATGACATCGTGGTTGACCCGCTGGTGATGCCGGTCGGCGCGATGGCCAGCGCGGGCCAGCAGGTGTTCACCCTCGTCCGCCGCCTGCGCGACGAACTGGGCGTGAACACGACCTGCGGCGCCTCGAACATCTCGTTCGGCCTGCCGCACCGTCACGGCATCAACGCGGCCTTCCTGCCGATGGCGATCGGCGCGGGCATGACCAGCGCGATCATGAACCCCGTGCGGCTTCAGGAAATGGAGGCGATCCGCGCCGCCAACTTCCTGATGAACCACGATGCGAACGGCGGCGAATGGATCCGTTTCGCCAAGGTGGTCGAGGCGGTCGAAGCGGGCCAGAGCTTCGCCGAAGCCTCCGCCGCGGTGTCTTCGGCCAGCCGTGGCCGCCGGGGCGGACGCAACCGCGCCTGATCCGCACGCCGCGCAGGATTGCAGGAACCGGGCCGTTCAGCCCGGTTCTTTTTTTTTGGCCAATCCGTTGTTCACGCCCCATTTTTGCCATCCGCACCCCACAGAATCCGCATGGATCACCCCTAGGACACCCGCAATGGGCGAAGGTTGAGTTCCTGGAAGACGGATGAGTGTGACGACCCAGATCAATGCCGTGCACGTCCTGTTTCTGGCCGAACCTCAGATCGCGCTGGATCAGGCTGCTGGCACCTATGACGCCAATCTGGCGGCAAACTCCCGCCATTACATGTGGCAGGGAACCCAGCAGCTCATCCCGACCGGCATGGACGGCGACCCCGAAGGCTTTGCCCGCGGGTTGCGGATCGCCCTTCCCCAGGTCAACACGCTCCGGCTCAGCTTCAACGACTTTGCCTTCGACGAGAACGGCGCGCTGCATCCGCTTTACGAACGCTTCATCGCGGCGGCGGTCCAGCAGGGTTTCAAGCTGATCTTCGCCTATACCGACGGCGGGCTTCAGGAACTGGGCCGCTCGGGCATGACTGAAGACCAGCTTTACGCCGCGCTGGATGGCGAGGCGCATGACCGGATGATGCGGTCCTGGGACAAGATGATGGACTGGCTGGACACCCATGCCGGGATCAAGTCGCAGGTCTGGGGGTATGAGCTGGCCAACGAACCGGCCGCCTACCAGAATGCCGTGGTGATGGCCCCCCGCGGGATGAAGGAGGCCGCCGAGGCGCGGTTCGTGGACCTTTTCGCCCGCCACATGGCCGAGGCCGCGCGCTTTGTGGACGCCCGCGCCGAGGGCAAGATCCTGATCCCCGGCTGGGGCTATTCGGCGCGGTTCGAGGAACTTGCCGAACATGCCGTCGGCACCCGGTCGGCGCTGCAATACCTGCGCGCCGCGGCGGGCGAGGATCTGGTCTGGGCGGCACATCTTTATCCGGGCTGGCACACCGGCCCCGACATCACCGACCCCGCCGCGCTGATCCGCGCCTACGAGGATGCCTTCAGCGTCCTGGGATCGGATGACATCCTGCTGACCGAAACCAACCTCGCCGGGGCGCTGATCAACGACTTCTCGCACCCGACGTCCGAAGTCACCGCATTCGCCCGCACACTGGAATGGTTCGCCACCCGCGGGATCGGGGTGACATGGTTCTCGGCCGCAGAGGCGGGCGCGTCGAACCTCGTGGTGATCGATCCGGGCACCAACCTGCGGCTTCTGCATCAACATTCCTATGCCTTCGCGCTGAATGCCTTTTCCCTTGGCGGCGAGGCGGCGGCCCATGCCGGCGATGAAACCGTCTGGGCGCGGACCTTCACCGCGCGGCTGCGCAACGAGGCCTATGAGGCCGACTGGAAGGCGGGCCAGTATTTCGACATCCCCCGGCTTGTGGGAACCGCCTTCGGACAAGGCGGAAACGATCGACTGATCGGGAACGCGGGGGCCAACAACTTTCTTTACGGCGGCAGCGGACAGGACCGCCTGACCGGCGCGGGCTACGAGGATTTCCTGTTCGGGCAATGGGGCGACGATGCACTGGCGGGCGGCGGAAACCGCGACCTGCTGTTCGGCGGCACCGGCAACGATCTGCTGCGCGGGGGCGCGGGGGACGACACGCTGGAAGGTGGCGCCGGGATGGATCGCTTCGATGCCGCGCAGGGCAGTGACCTGATCACCGACCTGAAGACCGGACAGGGTGACCGCGTCTATCTGGGGCGCGGCTATGACAGCTGGACCGACATCGCCGCACGCCTGCGGTTCGATGCCGTGAACGGCGCCGCGGTCGATGATGTGGTGATCCGCCATGCCGACGGCAGCCGGACGGTGATCCTTGATGCCCGCGCCACCTTCGGTGCGGCATCGGTCGAATTCACGGGGCGCGCGGGCTGGGTCCAGGGCACAAGCGCCAGCGAAAGGATCGCGGCAGGCTTCGAGGATTTCAGCGGCATGCGATTCGAGGGCCAGGCGCGGCGGATCGAGGGCCTGGGCGGCAACGACACGATCGAAAGCGGGCTGCGGTCGGACACCCTGTCAGGCGACAGCGGCGACGACCGGCTGGTCGCAGGCGGCGGCGCCACGCATCTTCTGGGCGGGGCCGGACGTGACCTACTGATCGGCGGGGCCGGCAACAACCGGATGGATGGCGGCAGCGGGGCGGACCGGCTGAACGGATCGGGCGGCACCGACCGGCTTTACGGCGGCGCGGGCAATGACCGGCTTTACGGACAGAATGGCGATGATCGCCTGAACGGGGGCACCGGGCGCGACCTTCTGTCGGGCGGGGCGGGGCGCGATACGCTGGATGGCGGGGGCGACCACGACCGCCTGCTGGGCGGCGAGGGTGGTGATCGGCTTTCGGGCGGGAATGGCAACGACCTTCTGCAGGCCGGATCCGGGCGCGACCGGCTGTCGGGGGGCGCAGGCAACGACCGCCTTCTTGCCGGGCCGGGCGCCGATACGCTCATGGGGGACGGCGGGCAGGACCGCCTGGTGTCGGCACTGGACCGCACCATGATGGCGGGCGGCGCCGGGCGCGACACGCTGGTCGCCGACCTGTCGCGGGCGGGCCATGTCCTGACCGGCGGGGCCGACCGTGACACGTTTGTCTTCAAGGGCTTCGGCACCCGTTCGGATACGCGCAGCGTGATCGAGGATTTCAATCAGATGCAGGACCGCTTGATCATCGGGGGCCGCACGATCGACCTTGACGACCTTCCGCGCGGAATGACCGGGCAGAACGGGCGCGACGGGTTCGTGCTGACCTTCGGCACCGGCGACAAGATCCTGTTCGACGATTTCTGGCTTTGACGGGTGGTGACGGCCTGCCCGGCGCCGCCTTCGCCGGTTGAAGACCAGATTCTGCCGCAAACAGACATTGCAGCGCCCGCACCGCGCCCTAGAACTGCTGATCAGCGAGCAGTCGGAGACAGAGATGAGCGCAGCACGTCGTGTGGCGGTGGACGACCGCGCGGACGAAGCCTGGGGCGACCCGGCACGTGGCACATTGCATTGGCGCACGCTGATTTCGGGTGCGCTGACCGGCACCGAGGGCTTCGTCTGCGGCGTGGCCGAAATCGCGCCCGGCGAACATTTCGCATTGCACTCCCATGCCGAGCCCGAAATCTATTTCGGCCTTGAGGGCGAGGGCGAGGTGATGATCGAAGGCGAGACGCACAGGCTTGCCCCCGGCGTTGCACTGTACATTCCCGGACACGCAGTTCACGGCATCCCCCTTGCCCTGACCGGAATGCGCTGGTTTTACGTCTTCAACACCGACTCCTTCGAGCATATCGCCTATCGCTTCTGCCACGAAACCGAAGACACCCCCGCAGCGACCGTCGCCGCGGGTGCCGCACTGCAAGACACCCGGAGCCTGACCGCATGACCGAAGACGATGCACTCGTGATCTTTACCCCCTCGGGCAAGAGGGGGCGGTTCCCGCTGGGAACCCCGGTCCTGACGGCGGCACGGCAACTGGGCGTCGACCTGGACAGCGTCTGCGGCGGGCGCGGCATCTGTTCGAAATGCCAGATCACGCCCGGCTACGGCGAATTTCCCAAGCATGGCGTGACAGTCGATGCGGATGCGCTCAGCGAATGGAACGCGGTCGAGGAACGCTACAAGTCCAAGCGCGGCATGATCGATGGCCGCAGGCTGGGATGTCAGGCCAAGGTCATGGGCGACGTGGTGATCGACGTGCCGCCCGAAAGCCAGGTGCACAAGCAGGTGATCCGGAAGTCGGCCACCGAACGGGTGATCGAAATGGACCCGGCCACCCGGCTTTTCTATGTCGAGGTCGCCGAACCCGACATGCATGAACCCACCGGCGATTTCGAACGCCTGGCCATCGCGCTCCGCGACCAGTGGCAGATCGAGGATGTCGAGGCCGACCTGCATCTGCTGCGCCGCCTGCAAACGACCCTGCGCAAGGGCGAATGGAAGGTGACCGTCGCCCTGCACAAGGGCAACCACGATGCGCGCCACACGATCCTGGACATCTGGCCGGGCTTTCACGAAGGCGGGATCTACGGGCTGGCGATCGACCTCGGGTCAACCACCATCGCCGCACATCTGTGCGACCTGAAGGACGGGCGCGTGCTGGCGTCGTCCGGCGTGATGAACCCGCAGATCCGCTTTGGCGAGGATCTGATGAGCCGGGTCAGCTATGCGATGATGAACCCCGGCGGCGATCAGGAGATGACCAACGCCGTGCGAGAGGCGATCGACAACCTGTCGCTGTCCATCGCGGCCGAGGCCGAGGTGCATGTGGGCGCGATCTACGAGATCGTCTTTGTCTGCAATCCCGTGATGCATCACCTCCTGCTGGGGATCGACCCGGTGGAACTTGGCCAGGCGCCCTTTGCGCTGGCCACCTCGGGCAGCCTGTCGCTGGAGGCGCGTGACCTTGGCCTTGGCAACGTGAACCGCGCCGCGCGGGTCTATGTGTTGCCCTGCATCGCGGGTCATGTGGGCGCGGATGCTGCCGCCGTGGCCCTGTCGGAAGAACCGGGCAAGTCCGAGGACATGGTGCTGATCGTCGATGTGGGCACCAATGCCGAGATCCTTCTGGGCAACAAGACCCGCGTTCTGGCCTGTTCCTCGCCCACCGGGCCGGCCTTCGAAGGAGCGCAGATCAGTTCGGGCCAGCGCGCCGCCCCGGGCGCGATCGAACGGGTGGAAATCGACCCCGTCACCAAGGAACCCCGCTTCCGCGTGATCGGGTCCGACCTGTGGTCGGACGATCCGGGCTTTGGCGCCGCAACCGCGACAAGCGGCATCACCGGCATCTGCGGTTCGGGCATCATCGAGGCCGTGGCCGAAATGCGCATGGCGGGCCTCGTCGATCCGGGCGGCCTGATCGGCGGCCCCGACCAGACCGGCACCGCGCGCTGCGTGGCCGAAGGGCGCACCCATTCCTATGTGCTGCATGACGGCAGCGCCGAGGGCGGCCCGCGCATCATGGTGACGCAGGGCGACATCCGCGCCATCCAGCTTGCGAAATCCGCGCTTTATGCGGGCGCGCGGCTCTTGATGGACGAGATGGGAGTCGACACCGTTGACCGGGTCACTCTGGCAGGGGCCTTCGGCGCCCATATCAGCCCGAAACACGCGATGGTGCTGGGGATGATCCCCGACGCGGCGCTGGACAAGGTGACCAGTGCGGGCAATGCCGCCGGCACCGGCGCGCGGATCGCGCTTTGCAACGTGGCGGCGCGCGACCAGATCGAGACGACCGTGCACCAGATCCACAAGATCGAAACCGCGATCGAGCCGCGCTTCCAGGAACATTTCGTCAACGCCAACGCCATCCCACACGCGACCGATCCGTTCCCGCATCTGGCCGGCGTGGCGTCCTTGCCCGAAGTCAGCTTCAACACCGCAGGGTCCGGGGCCGAGGGTGGCCGCCGCCGCCGCCGGGGCTGAGGCCCGCGCCGAATGTGCCGTAGGATCGAAGGGGGGCGTTGCCCCCCTTTGCTTTTCCTTCGGGAAGTGATCTTGTCAGCGCGTCGGATGAGGTTTGTCATGACACGGCGCTTTGTATTCCTGGTTTCTGGCGGTCGGCCAAACGGCAATACCGAACGGCTGGCCTATCGTGCCGCCGACGCCCTGCCCGATGCGGTGCGGCAGGACTGGATCGACCTGACCACGCCCGCCCTGCCGCCCTTCCGCGACCTGCGCGGCGAAGAGGTGCCCCCGCCCGACGGACGGCTTGGCGAGATCGCCCGCAGCCTGCGGCCCGCGACCGACATCGTCTTCGTGGCGCCGGTCTACTGGTATGCCCTGCCCGCCCCGGCAAAGCTTCTGCTCGACCACTGGTCGAACTGGCTCGAAGTGCCGGGATTCGACTTTGCCGACTGGATCCGGGGCAAGAACCTGTGGCTGATCACCGTGCGCGCGGATGCCGATCCGGGCGTCGTGGCACCTCTTGAGGCGGCGATGGAACGGACCGCGGGCTTTCTGGGGATGACCTGGCGCGGGGTGCTGAACGGGCTTGGGGACCAGCCCGGGGATGTGCTGGAGGACGCCGATACGCTGGCCCGCGCGCCCCGGTTTTTCACCGCTTGACGCCGCGCGACCCATCGCTTACCTCAAGGCGCATGCGGGTGTAGCTCAATGGTAGAGCCGCAGCTTCCCAAGCTGAAGACGAGGGTTCGATTCCCTTCACCCGCTCCATCCCCCGATCCTGAACGACGCGTGGCGCTTGCGCCGGGGCGCATTCATTGCCAGAAGGGCGGGACCACAGCATGAAGCCAGGCGGACCGAGGATGGACAAACCCGTATACCTTGCCCCGGACACGAACAACACGCTGGTCAACCGGCTGCTGGCGCCGTTCTTTCCGCGCTACCGGGTGCTGATGGAACTGGAACGCGAACCGCTGCACATGCGCGGGCCGCTGCGCAACCTGATCCTCAGCCATGACAAGCGCTTCCTGTTCCTGCGGAACCAGAAATGCGCCTGCACGCAGACGACGCAACTTCTTTATGCCTATGGCAACCTCGGCGAGACCTATCCCGGCAATGTCCACCGCGCCGACAAGGGCATCTATGCCGCGCGCTATCGCTGGCCCGACATCCGCCCGGTGTTCGAGGCGCACATGGCCTATCTGTTCACCTTCGTCCGCCACCCCGAAACGCGCGCCCATTCGGCCTTCCGCAACTTCTTTGTCGATCAGAAGAACATCGCCCGGCACAAGCACATGGGGCCGATGAAGGCGCATGGCTATGACCCGGCCCGCGGGGAAGACTACAACTTCGATGTCTTCCTCGACTATGTCGCCCACACGTTCGAGATTGACCGCCTGCGCACCGACAGCCACTGGCGGCTTCAGGTGGACAATGTCGCCTGGAAGGACATCCGCTTTGACGCGGTCGGACGGGTGGAAAGCTACGAGGCCGACATCCGCCGCATCTTTGCCGAGGGCGGCGCGCCGGATTTCCCGCCCGCGCATCTTCTGGCTGAACGCCACAACGTCTCGGGTGCGGCGCGCACGGCCGTGACGCCCGCGCAGCGCGCCCGGATCGAGACGCTCTACGCCCCCGATTACGAAGCCTTCGGATACTGAAACAGGTCCGGACCAAAGAGGAGAAACCCATGTCCGAAATCAAGCGTATCGGCACCGGCCCCCGCATGAGCGAGGCGGTCTGCTACAATGGCATCGTCTGGCTTGCAGGCCAGGTCGGCAATCCCGGCGACAGCGTGGCCGACCAGACCCGCCAGTGCCTGGCCGAGGTCGACCGGATCCTGGCCGCGGCCGGCACCGACAAGACGCGGATCCTGTCGGCACAGATCTGGCTGGCCGACATCGCCAGCTTTGCCGAGATGAACGCCGTCTGGGATGCCTGGGTGCCCCAGGGCCACACACCCGCCCGCGCCACCGGCGAGGCCCGGCTGGCGGCACCCGACTACAAGGTCGAGGTGATAGTCACCGCGGCACTGAAGTAACCGGCGTTTCGAAAAAAAGAGAGGGGGGCTGTCTGCCCCCCTCTTTGGCTGCGCCAAATTCACCCCCCGAGGGTATTTTCGCCAGGTTGAAAGACAATTTGAATCAAACTGGTTTCACTTTGGTCGAAATATCCCGGGGGTGAGGGCCGCAGGCCCGAGGGGGCAGAGCCCCCTCAAAGGCCCAATCACGGCACAAGATCACGGCGCACAAGATCACGGCGCAAGACGGGCGATCAGCGCGCGGGTCGAGGCGTCCTTGCCGGTCGCGGGCGCCGTCCCTGCGAGGATCGGCTGCACGGCCAGCGCCAGTTCCTTGCCCAGTTCCACCCCCCACTGGTCATAGGAGTTGATCCCCAGGATCACCCCTTCGACAAAGACGCGGTGTTCGTAAAGCGCGATGATCTGGCCAAGGGTGAAGGGCGTCAGTTTCGGAATGACCAGGGTGGTCGAGGGCCGATTGCCGGGAAACACCCGGTGGCGGGCCTGCCTTTCCAGTTCGTCCCCGGCAAGCCCCTTCCGGGCCATCGCCGCGCGCGCCTCGTCAAGGCTGCGGCCGCGCATCAGCGCCTCGGATTGCGCAAGGCAGTTCGCGACCAGAAGCTGGTGCTGGTGGGCCAGATCGGGCTCGTGCCCCTCTCGCGCGACGATGAATTCGCAAGGCACGATCCGGGTGCCCTGGTGGATCAGCTGATAGAAGGCATGCTGTCCATTGGTGCCCGGTTCGCCCCAGACCACGGGGCCGGAATGGAGCGCGAGGTCCTGGCCATCCATCGCCACGCGCTTGCCGTTCGATTCCATCTCGAGCTGTTGCAGATAGGCCGGAAGCCGGGCGAGGCGCTGGTCATAGGGCAGGACGGCGCGGGTGGCATGGCCCTGCACCTGATTGTGCCAGATCCCCACCAGGGCCAGCAGGACGGGCAGGTTCCGCGCGGCAGGCGCGCTGCGGAAATGGGCATCCATCGCAGCCCCGCCGGCGAGGAAGGCGTCGAAATCGTCCGGCCCGACCGCGATCATCAGCGCAAGGCCGATCGGCCCCCACATCGAATAGCGCCCGCCGACCCAGTCCTCGAAGCCGAAGACGCGGGACGGGTCGATGCCGAAGGCCGCCGTTCGATCAAGCGCGGTCGAGACGGCGGCGAACTGCGCCGCCGGATCGTCCACGCGCGTCGCCATCCAGCGTTTCGCGGTTTCGGCATTGGTCATCGTCTCGATGGTCGTGAAGGTCTTGGAGGCGACGATGACCAGGGTCGTTTCCGGATCGAGCCCCTTCAGCGTGTCGGCGATATGCGCGCCATCGACGTTCGAGACGAAATGGCAGCGCGGCCCGTCGTGGAAGGGGGCAAGCGCAAGTGTCGCCATCGCCGGGCCGAGGTCGGACCCGCCGATGCCGATGTTGACCACATCGGTGATCGCCCCGCCCTGCCCCCGGAACCGCCCCTCGCGCACGTCACGGGCAAAGGCCGACATGCGCGCATGCACCGCGCGGACGCCGGGCATCACGTCCTGCCCCTCGACGATGACCGATCCGCCGAGGTTGCGCAGCGCGGTGTGCAGAACGGCGCGGTCTTCGGTTTCGTTGATCCGCGCGCCCGAGAACATCGCCTCGCGCCGGTCGGCAAGGCCCGAGGCCCCGGCCAGATCCAGCAGGAGCGACAGCGCGCCCCGGTCGATGTTCGTCTTCGCGAAATCGAAAAACAGCCCCCCGTCGGCGACCGAAAAATCCTCCATCCGGCCGGGGTCGGCCAAAAGATCGGCGATCCGCCGGCCTTCGGTGGTGCGGTTGTTCTCGGCCAGTGCGGTCCAGATCTGCTGCATCGTCCTTTGTTCCCCCTGGCGCCCTGTCAGTCGCGAATCTCGCGCCAGCGGCGCCCGTCCCTGTGCATCAGCATCAAGGCATCTTCGGGGCCGGACGAGCCCGGATCATATCCCTGCGGGCGGTCGCCGCGGTCTTCCCAGCCGCGGATCACCGGATCGGTCCAGGCCCAGGCGGCCTCTACCTCGTCTCCGCGCATGAACAGGGTCTGGTTGCCCCGGATCACATCCATGATCAGCCGTTCGTAGGCATCGGGAATGTCGGTGCCGTTCTCGCCCAGGGCTTCGGCGAAGGACATGTCCAGCGGCACCTGCACCAGGCGCATCCCGCCCGGACCGGGTTCCTTGATCATCACCTTCAGGTTCATGCCTTCGTCGGGCTGAAGCCGGATCACCAGCACATTTTCACGCCAGCCCTTTTCATCGTCGAAGATGGAATGGGGCGGTTCCTTGAAGGTGATGGCGATCTCGGAGGCGCGGGCGCGCAGCCGCTTGCCCGTGCGCAGGTAGAAGGGCGTGCCCTTCCAGCGCCAGTTCGAGACATGGACCTTCAGCGCGATATAGCTTTCGGTGGTGCTGTCGGGGTTTTCGGAATGATCGACATAGCCCGCCTGACCGCCGCCCGCGCGATACTGCCCGCGCACGATGTCCTGCGGCTGCACGGGATCAAGCGCGCGGATCACCTTGAGCTTTTCGTCGCGCACCGCATCGGGATCGAAGTGATAGGGCGGCTCCATCGCGATCAGGCAGAGAAGCTGCATGATGTGGTTCTGCACCATGTCCCGCATAGCGCCCGACCTGTCGTAATAGGCGCCCCGCCCCTCGACGCTGACGGTTTCGGCCACCGTGATCTGCACGTGGTCGACGTATTGCGCATTCCAAAGCGGCTCGAACAGGATGTTGGCGAAGCGGACCGCCATCAGGTTCTGGACCGTTTCCTTGCCCAGGTAATGGTCGATCCGGTAGATCTGATGTTCGTCGAAATGCCGCGCGAGGGTGGCGTTCAGGGCGCGCGCGCTGTCCAGATCATGGCCGAAGGGCTTTTCCACCACGATGCGCGATTGCGCATCGGCGATGCCGTGCTTGTGGAGCCGTTCGGCCAGGTCGCCGAACAGCGACGGGGCGACCGAGAAATAGAAGGCGCGGACCATGCCCTTGCGCATCTCGGCCTTGAGGCTGGGCCAGCCGGCCTCGCCCTTCGCGTCGATGGTGACATAGTCGACACGGTCGAGGAAGGCATCGATAGTGGCGGCGTCCCGCTTTTCGGCGCTGACATGTTCGTCGATCGCCTCGCGCACCACCGCGCGGAAGGCTTCGACCGTCATTTCGGACCGGGCCGCGCCGATGATCGCGCTGTCGGCGGGCATCTGCCCGGCCCAGAACCGGCGATAGAGACCGGGCAGGATCTTGCGGCGGGCAAGGTCGCCGGTTGCACCGAAGACGACCAGATCGAAGGGATCGACCGGAATGACGCGCGAGACCATGGGTGCGGCTCCTTCTGTGGCAGCGCCGTTAGCGCTAACGCAGGGCCCTTCTAAACCCCGTCGGCGGGCGAGTCTAGCACCCTCTCGCAGGCGCGGCAAAACTCTGATGTCCGGGTGTGGCGGCGAGGGCGCGGCGGACCTGTGCGATCAGGCTTCCAGTTCCGTGTCCCAATACAGGAAATCCATCCAGCTTTCGTGCAGGTGGTTCGGCGGGAAGCGGCGACCATGGGCCAGCATCTCTTCCGGCAGGGGCTGCCGGGGTACGCGGGCAAGCACCATCCCGGACTGCCGGAGCGTCTTGTTCGCCTTCTTCAGGTTGCAGGGCGAACAGGCCGCCACGACGTTTTCCCAGCTGGTAATGCCCCCGCGTGACCGGGGCACGACATGATCGAAGGTCAGGTCGCCCTTCGAACCGCAGTACTGGCAGCAGAATTCGTCCCTCAGAAAAAGATTGAAGCGCGTGAAGGCCACGCGCTTCTGGGGTTTGACGAAATCCTTCAGCACCACGACCGAGGGTATCCGGAACTCGGCCCGCTGGCTTCGCACGACCTGATCGTATTCGGCCACGATCTGCACCCGGTCGAGGAAGGCCGCCTTGATCGCCTCCTGCCAGGGCCAGAGCGACAGCGGGTAATATGAAAGCGGGCGGTAATCGGCATTCAACACCAGCGCGGGATACTGTTTCAGCCCCGCCGGTTCCCGCACGAATGTCTGCCTGAAATCGCCGTCCATACCCGAAGACTCCGCTTTCGTCCCGCCTGCTTGCCACAGACCAGGACGGGGAGCCCCGCCCCGGTTGCCCACGACTATATATCGCGTGATGCATCAGGCAAGCCCCGCAATATGCGGTGGCCCATGCCTGACACGGGGATGTGACGGGGCTGTGACGGATCAGGCGGGCAGCCGTTCCTTCAGGAAGGACAGCGCAACCGACAGCCCGTCGGGCGCGATGCCGTGGCCCGTGCCCTGCATGACATGGCCATAGGTTTCAAACCCCGCCCCGACCAGGGCGTTGCCCGCCAGCGACATGTCCTGGAACGGCACGACCGGATCGGCATCGCCGTGGATCAACAGCACGGGCGGCTTCACCCGCGCTTCGGCGGCAAGCGTTTCCGGCGCCAGAAGGCGGCCCGAAAAGGCCACCACCCCGGCAATCGCCCGGTCGCGACGGGGCGCGATATGCAGGCTGATCATCGTGCCCTGCGAAAACCCGACCAGCGCCAGCGAATCGGGTTCAAGCCCTTCGTCGGCCAGGCGGGCATCCAGAAAGGCGTTCAGATCTTCGGCCGCGCGCACAAGACCCTGGCGCGCTGCCTCTTCCGATGACCCGTCAAGCCAGGGAATCGGAAACCACTGATATCCGAACGGGTTGCCGGCGCAGTTCTCGGGCGCGTCGGGGGCCAGAAAGACCGTATCGGGCAGATGCGGCGCCAGCGGATCGGCCAGCCCCAGCAGATCGGCCCCGTCCGCGCCATAGCCGTGCACGAAGACGACCATGCTTTTCGCCTGCCCCGATTTCGGCGCACGCCGACCGAAGTTCAACTCCCGCGTCACCGGATGCCCTCCCGCTGTTTGGCCAGGCGGTAGTAGGCCCAAAGCGTGCGCGCCGCAACTGCCCGCCACGGCGACCAATCCCCGGCCATCTCGCGCAGCGCGCGTTCGCCCGGACGTTCTGCAAGCCCGTAAAGAAGCCGCGCCGATTCCTGCAAGGCAAGGTCATTGGCGGCAAAGACATCGGCCCGGCCAAGGCTGAACATCGCATAGATTTCGGCCGTCCAGCGCCCGATCCCGGGCACGCGGACCAGTTCGGCGATCACCGACTCGTCGGGCATGGCACCAAGTGCGGCAAAGTCGATTCCCGCCCCGGCCAGCGCACGGGCATAGCGCGCCTTCTGCCGCGACAGGCCAAGCGCGCGCAGGTCATCCTCGGCCGCCGCCGATACCCGCTCGGGCGCGGTCATTCCGGCGGACTCCAGCCGCCCCCAGATCGCATTGGCCGACGCGACCGAAACCTGCTGGCTGACGATGGCCGACAAAAGCTGGGCGAATCCCTCGGGCGATCGGCGCAGCGGCAGCGGGCCGACCTGGTCCAGCGCACTGGCCATGCGCGGGCAGCGCGCCGCCAGCCATGCCACCCCTTCGGCCAAATCCTCGGGCCCGTCAATGATGCGCCCCGTGCTGCCTGCGGTCATCGTCGGTGCCTTTCCTGCCATCCATGCGGACGGATCGCCGCGTTTGATCAAAGCCGCTTGCGTCCTGCGCGGCGCCGCCATACCCATGCGGCATGACCCAAGCCGCATACACTCCGAACGACGCGCTGGCGAAACGCAATGTCCTGGTCCTCGTGGCCGCGCAGGCGATTCTGGGCGCGCAGATGCCGATGATCTTCACCATCGCGGGGCTGGCGGGGCAATCCCTTGCGTCGAACCCCTGCTGGGCCACCCTGCCGATCTCGACCACGGTGATCGGGTCAATGCTGTCGGCGGCACCGCTTTCGGCGCTGATGCAGCGGCACGGGCGGCGCGCGGGCTTTGTCGTCGGTGCGGCGGGCGGCGCGCTTGGCGCGGCGATCGGGGCCTATGCGCTTTACATCGCGTCCTTCCCGCTGTTCGTCCTGGGCGCGCTTTTCACCGGGATGTACATGAGCGCGCAGGGTTTCTACCGCTTTGCCGCAGCCGATACCGCGTCTGACGATTTCCGGCCCAAGGCAATTTCCTGGGTGATGGCAGGCGGGCTTCTGTCGGCGATCCTGGGACCGCAACTGGTGAAGGTCACGGCCGAGATGTTCGTCGTCACCTTCCTTGGGACATATCTGGCCGTGATCCTGCTGAATGCCCTTGGCGTGTTCCTGTTCGCGGCGCTGGACATACCCAAGCCGCAGCCGCCTCGGGCGGGCGATGCGCGCGGCCGCAGCCGGATGGAACTGATCAGCACCCCGGTGATCGCCGTGGCGGTGATCTGCGCGACCGTCTCTTACGCGCTGATGAACCTGGTGATGACCTCGTCGCCCCTGGCTGTCGTCGGCTGCGGGTTCGAGACGGGGGACGCCGCGAATGTGGTGACGGCGCATGTTCTGGCGATGTATGCGCCCTCGTTCGTGACCGGCCATATCATCGCCTGGTTCGGCGTGCGCAAGGTCGTGGCCCTGGGTCTGGTGATCCTTGCCGCCTCGGGCGCGGTGGCGATGGCGGGTGTCGAACTCGAGAATTTCTATATCGCCCTGATCCTTCTGGGGATCGGCTGGAATTTCGGATTTGTCGGCGCGACGACGATGCTGGCGGGCGCGCACGAGCCGCATGAACGCGGCCGCATGCAGGGCATGAACGATCTGATCGTCTTCGGCGGCGTGACGATGGCCTCGTTTTCGTCGGGCGGGCTGATGAACTGTTCCGGCGGGTCGGTCGAGGCGGGCTGGCAGGCGGTCAACCTTGCGATGCTGCCGTTCCTGATCGCCGCGGGCGCGGCGCTGATCTGGCTGGCGATGCGGCCTGGCGAGCTGCGGCAGTAATCACCAAAAGCGGTTTTCCATTTTGGGGCATCGCCTTGCCGGGCGACCCTCATGCAGCGCATGAGGTTTTTCCACGCGGCGCCGCCGGGCCGCCCCGCACCCTTTCACCAGCCGCCCGAGGCCGCGCGCCACAGAAGACCCCAGCGGCGGGCGAATTCCGACGGCGCAAGCGCATCGCCGGCAACCCGCGCCGGGTCGCGCATCGCCGTGCGCAGGATCGCGGGCGTCTGCCAGGCGGTCCGCAGCGCCGGCGCGCAGACGGCCGGCGGGCGCCCCGCATGGGCGCGCGCCCAGGCCGCCAGTCCGCGCCGGGCCAGTGCCGCGACAGCCTCGGGGCGGCCATCGACAAGGGGCACGCGCCCCCGCGCCTCAAGCTCGGGAAACGCGCGCAGGAACCCGGCCAGACCGGCGGCCCAGCCTGCAGCCCGCACCGCCCCCTCGGCCGCATCCGGCGCGCCAAGCGCCTTGCACGCGGCCCACATCAGCCCGGCGCCGGTGTCCTCCAGATAGGCGTCAAGGGCGGCCTGATCCGCAAAGGGATCGCGGTAGATATCCCACTGCCGCGCGGCCACCAGACGATCCAGCACATCCAGTGGAAGCGCATGGTCGCGGATCAGATGGGCCAACGGGGCAGCCACCTCATGCGCACGGGCACGGCCCTGACCCGCCTCGTCCACAACGTCGCGCCAGAACTGCAACCGCATCTCGGCAATCATCGGTTCGCGACTGGCCCAAGGCGCGCGCGCGACCTCAAGATTGAAGGCGAAAAGCGGGAAGAGCCGCAGCCGGGCGGCCAGCGGGGCCACCATCAGCGCACGAAACCGATCAGGGTCACCCTTTTCGACAAGGGCGGCACAGGGCGCGACAAGGGGTTCAACAAGGGACGGAGACGGGGCAAGGGCGGGATCGTGGTCCATCCGCCGCAGATATCACGCCGGCCGGATTTGCCAAGGCCAAGCCATCACCATTGCGGGACTTGGGCGTCATCCGCACCGGGCGCGGCGAAACCGGCCAGCGGTGGCGCCATCAACGCCGGGCCCGGTAGGTCCCGGGGGCGCGCAGTCAGGCGGCCTCGATCACCGCCAGAAGATAGCCGTAATCGTCCCCATGCGCCCGCCAAAGGGCAATCTCGCGCCGGATGGCCGCAACCGCCTCGTCCATCGCCGGATCGCCGGGCGCGATCTCGTCCAGCCGACGGGCCAGCGGCTCGTAATAGGCCGACCAATCGCCCGCATCCTGCCAGAACTGACCCAGCACGCGAAAACCCGCCCCCGCGATCCGGGCGGCAAAGGCCGACGCATCGCCGATTGCCGGATAATCCTCGGCCCAGAAGGCGCGCGCCTCGGTCGAAGGCGCGGCGACGCGCCAGACCAGATCGGACAGCGCCACCCGCCCGCCGGGCCGAAGATGCCCACG
This sequence comes from Aliigemmobacter aestuarii, assembly GCF_004799285.1. Taxonomy (GTDB): domain Bacteria; phylum Pseudomonadota; class Alphaproteobacteria; order Rhodobacterales; family Rhodobacteraceae; genus Aliigemmobacter; species Aliigemmobacter aestuarii. The sequence continues at coordinate 472,362 of NZ_SSND01000003.1, forward strand.
CCAGGCCGAAAGCGCCGCATCCATGCCCGGCGCATAGGCCGCCCCCATCGCCCAGATCAGGTCGAACGATCCGGGCGGGGCCGTCATGTCGCCCGCAAGAACGGTCAGGCGCGGGTCGGCGATCCGCGCCGACAGGCGTTCGGTGAAGGCGGGGATCATGTCCATCGCCACGACCTCGCCCACACCCTCGGCCGCCAGCAGGGCCGGAACATCCGCGCCCGTGCCGCAACCCGCATCCAGCACCCGCGCCGCGGGGCCGGTTCCGGCGATCGAAAGGGCGCGCGCCACGGTGGCGGGGCTGCCCGGCGCCAGCCGGTCGAGCGGAGCATAGATCGCGGCGAGGGCCTCGCTCATGCCAGCGGCACCTTCACGTCGCGGATCAGCTTCCACTGGATCGCGTCCAGAAGCGCCTCGAACGAGGCATCGACGATGTTGGCAGACACCCCCACCGTGGACCAGCGCCGCCCCTGCCCGTCCTCGCTGTCGATGATGACGCGGGTCACGGCATCGGTGCCGCCATTGGTGATGCGGACCTTGAAATCAACCAGTTTCATGTCGTCGATGCAGGCCTGATAGGGCCCAAGGTCCTTGGCCAGCGCGCGGGCCAGCGCGTTGACCGGGCCACGGTCGGTGCCGGTTTCATCCATGCTTTCGGAAACCGACAGCGTCTTGACCTCGCCCACCTTCACCACGACGACCGCCTCGGAGAGGCTGACCATGCGGTTGTACTTGTTCTTGCGTCGCTCGACCGTGACGCGATAGCGCTTGACCTCGAAGAAGGTCGGGTTCAGCCCAAGCGCGCCGCGGGCCAGAAGCTCGAAACTGGCCTGCGCCCCGTCATAGGCATAGCCCTGGTCCTCGCGCGTCTTGATCTCGCCCAGGATCGTGGCGAGCCGCGGGTCGTTCGCCTCCACCCCGATCCCCGCCGCCGACAGGCGCGCGCGCAGGTTCGACAGCCCCGCCTGGTTGGACATCGGGATGACCCGGTCATTGCCGACAAGGGCGGGGTCGATGTGTTCGTAGGTCGCCGGGTCCTTCAGGATCGCGCTGGCATGAAGCCCCGCCTTGTGCGCGAAGGCCGAGGCGCCGACATAGGGCGCGCTGCGCAGGGGCACGCGGTTCAGGATGTCATCCAGCATCCGGCTGGTGCGCAGAAGCCCGCGCAGGGCGTCGCGGGTCACGCCCGTCTCGAACCGGCTGGCATAGGGTTCCTTCAGAAGCAGCGTGGGGATCAGCGTGGTCAGGTTCGCATTCCCGCAGCGTTCGCCAAGCCCGTTCAACGTGCCCTGGACCTGCCGCGCGCCCGCCTCGACCGCGGCCAGCGAATTGGCCACGGCGTTGCCGGTATCGTCATGGCAATGGATGCCCAGCCGGTCGCCCGGAATGCCCGCCGCGATCACCTCGGCCGTGATGCGGCCGACCTCGGCGGGAAGCGTGCCGCCGTTCGTGTCGCACAGGACGATCCAGCGCGCGCCTTCCTCAAGCGCCGCGCGCAGGCAATCCAGCGCATAACCGGGGTTGGCCTTGTAGCCGTCGAAGAAATGTTCGGCGTCAAACAGCGCCTCGCGCCCCTTCACGCCCAGATGGCGGATGGACGCGCGGATGGACTCGAGATTTTCCTCGAGCGTGATCCCGAGCGCTGTGGTGACGTGGAAATCATGCGTCTTGCCGACGAGGCAGACAGCAGGGGTGGCTGCGTCGAGAACGGCGGCGAGGACGTCATCGTTCTCGGCCGACCGGCCTGCCCGCTTTGTCATGCCGAAGGCGGTCATCGTGGCGCGGGTGGCGGGGGCATCGGCGAAGAACTCGCTGTCGGTGGGGTTCGCGCCGGGCCAGCCGCCCTCGATGTGATCGACGCCAAGCGCATCCAGCGCCAGCGCGATCTGGCGCTTTTCGGCGGTCGAGAACTGGACGCCCTGCGTCTGCTGCCCGTCGCGCAGCGTAGTGTCGAAGAGATAGAGCCGCTCGCGGGTCATTGCAGACCCTCCAGCTTCGACAGATCAAGTTTCTTGGCACGCTTGTAGGTGACGCCGCCATCTCGATCAAACGACAAGGTCACCCCCGCTTCTGCCAAGGCGCTCTTGAGTGAGTCGGCTGTCGAATAGTCTTTTTCAGATCTAGCTTTGGCAATTTTCTCAATAGTCATTTCGATTACTGGCCGCGCATCTTCGCCTTCAACCAGCCATTCAAGGATTTCAAGTTCTCTGACCCAATCCCCCATCCCGTCCTCCAGCAGGCCAAGCAGTGCCGCCGAGGCCTTCAGACCAGCGGCATCGCCCGCGCCCGCCAGCGCATGCAGCGCGGCAATGGCGCCGGCCGTGTTCAGATCGTCCGAAAGCGCCTCGATCACCGATGGTGACGGCTCCGGCGCGGCCTTCGCGTCCGCCACAAGCCCCCGCCATTTCCGCAACGTGGCCTCGGCCTGCGCGGCCTTCTCTGCCGTCCAGTCCATGGGTTTCGAATAATGCGTACCGAGATAGACCATGCGGATCACCTCGCCGGGGTATCCCTGATCCAGAAGGTCGCGCACGGTGAAGAAGTTGCCGAGCGACTTCGACATCTTCTTGCCCTCGACCTGCAGCATCTCGTTGTGCATCCAGACGCGGGCAAAGCCCGCCTCGGGATGGGCGCAGCAGCTTTGCGCGATCTCGTTCTCGTGGTGGGGGAACTGAAGGTCGATCCCGCCGCCATGGATGTCGAAGGTTGCCCCCAGCAATTCGTGGCTCATGGCCGAACATTCGATGTGCCAGCCGGGCCGCCCGCGGCCCCAGGGGCTGTCCCAGCCCGGCAGGTCGGCATCCGACGGTTTCCACAGCACGAAATCCATCGGGTCTTCCTTGAAGGGTGCGACCTCGACCCGCGCCCCCGCGATCATGTCGTCAACCGACCGGCCCGACAACGCGCCGTAGTCCCGGTAGGACCTTACCCGGAACAGCACATGGCCATCGGCGGCATAGGCATGCCCCTTCCCGATCAGGTCGGAAATCATCGCGATCATCGCTCCGATATATTCGGTCGCGCGCGGTTCCATCGTCGGGCGCAAGGCGCCGAGGGCATCCATGTCGGCGTGATACCAGGCGATGGTTTCCTCGGTCCGTTCGCGGATCAGCTCCTCCAGCGTGCCGGGGCGGCCTGCGGCCCTGCGGCGCTGCGCCTCGGCGTTGATCTTGTCGTCGACGTCGGTGAAGTTGCGCACATAGGTCACGTGATCCGCGCCATAGACATGGCGCAGCAGGCGAAAGAGCGTGTCGAAGACCACCACGGGCCGGGCGTTGCCGATATGGGCGCGGTCATAGACGGTGGGCCCGCAGACATACATCCGCACATTGGCGGGGTCGATCGGGGTGAAGACCTCCTTGCGGCGGGTCCTGGTGTTCGTCAGGCGGATTTCAACCATCTTTCCGGTCCCATGCGGCAGGCGGCATTTCCCGCGCGGGGTCCGGCTGTTTCCTCGATCGGAAAAGACGACGCACCCGCGCGACCCAGGGTCAGCGGGTAATGCAGCAGATCAGGGTGTTGCGCAATTTCGTCATGCCGGCATGCATAGCGCCGAACCCACCGCGCGCCAAGGGGAAATCGCGTCAGGAAAGGGGGGCTGCCTGCCCCCTCCGGGCCGCGCCCCCTTCCGGTGGCCGCCCTCAGCCTGTATGCGGGATCGGGAACAGCGGTGGAGGGCCAGCCATGGATCACGACGACCTGCGCCATTGGTCGAAGCGCGCCGCCGACTGGGCGCATGACTATCACCGGGAGCTGCGCGACCGGCCGGTGCGCGCCCCGCTGGTGCCGGGGGCCGTGGCCGCGCATCTGCCGGCCTCCCCCCCGGACGGCGCCGAACCGATGGAGAGGATCTGGGATGACTTCACCCGGATCGTGCCGCCTGGCATGACCCATTGGCAGCACCCCCGCTTCTTCGCCTATTTCCCGGCCAATGCCGCGCCCGCCTCGATGCTGGCCGAACAGCTGGCCAACGCGATCGCCGCGCAGGGCATGATCTGGCAGACCTCGCCTGCCGTGACCGAGATCGAGACGGTGATGATCGACTGGCTAAGGCAGGCGCTCGGCCTTGCCGAGGGGTTCAGGGGCACGATTCATGACAGCGCCACGACCGCGACACTTTCAGCGGTGCTGACCATGCGCGAAGCCGCCCTCGGGTTCGAGGGGCTGTCGAAAGGGCTGTCGGGTGGCCCGGTCCTGCGGCTTTATGCAAGTGCGGAAACCCATTCCAGCGTGGACAAGGCCGCGCGCCTTTCCGGGATCGGCCAGGACAATCTGGTCAAGATCGCGACCGACGGGCGGAACGCGATGAAACCCGGCGCTCTGGCGGACGCGATCCGTGCCGATCTGGACGCCGGGCTGAAGCCCGCCGGGGTGATCCTTTGTGCAGGCGGCACCTCGGTCGGGGCCTTCGACCGGATCGCCGATTCGATCGAGGTCGCCCGCACCTTCGGCTTGCCCGTCCATGTCGATGCCGCCTGGGCCGGGTCGGCCATGATCTGCCCCGAGTTCCGCGCGCTGTGGGAGGGGATCGACGGCGCCGACAGCATCGTCTTCAACCCGCACAAATGGCTTGGTGCGCAGTTTGACTGCGCGGTGCAGTTCCTTCGCGATCCGGGCCCGCAGATCCGCACGCTTGGGCTGCGGCCCGTCTATCTGGAAACCGCGGGCCAGGAAGAGATCACCAATTACAACGAATGGACCGTCCCCCTGGGCCGCAGGTTCCGTGCGTTGAAGCTGTGGTTCCTGATGCGCGCCTACGGGCTTGAGGGCCTGCGCGCGCGCATCCGCAACCATGTGGCCTGGGCCGGAGAGCTGCGCGATGCGCTTGCCGCCCTGCCCGGGGTCGAGATCGTGACCGAACCCAGCCTGTCCCTGTTCACCTTCGCGTTGCCCACCGAAGAGGCGACCGCGGACCTTCTGGCGCGGATCAATGACGATGGCCGGGTCTACCTGACACAGACGCGTCACCGGGGGCGCTATGTGATCCGGGTGCAGGTGGGCCAGTTCGACTGCACGCGCGAGGATGTGATCTGCGTGGCCGAGGTGATCGGCGACCTGCTCTGACCCCGAAGCCGCTGGACAGGCGGCGCCCGCCGCGTTTATCTGAACGAACGTTCAGTTCAGCGGAGGGGATGCAATGCGGATCGGTAGCGTGAAGGCGATCATCACCGGCGGGGCCTCGGGGCTTGGCGCCGCCACTGCGCGCGGGTTTCGCGCGGCGGGGGCAGAGGTTGCGCTGTTCGACCGGGACGCGGAGCGCGGCGCGGCCCTTGCGGCCGAGATCGGGGCAAGCTTCCATGCCGTGGACGTGACCGACGAAGCCTCGGTCGCGGCGGGACTTGCCGCGGCGAAGGCGGCGATGGGGGGGATCAACGTGGCCGTGAACTGCGCGGGCATCGCCACGGGCGAGCGCACCGTCGGGCGCGACGGGCCGCACCGGCTGGAAACCTTCCGCCGCACGATCGACATCAACCTTGTGGGAACCTTCAACGTGGCGCGACTGGCCGCAGCCGAGATGGCCGGGAACGATCCGCAGGACGGCGAGAGGGGCGTGATCGTCAACACCGCCTCGATCGCGGCCTTCGACGGGCAGAAGGGACAGGCGGCCTATGCCGCCTCGAAGGCGGGGATTGCGGGCATGACGCTGCCGATGGCGCGGGATCTTGCGGCACAGGCCGTGCGGGTCTGCGCGATTGCGCCGGGGATCATGGAAACCCCGATGCTGAAGGGGCTGCCGCAAGAGGTGCAGGACGGGCTCGCGGCCGAGGTTACGTTTCCCAAACGGCTTGGCCGGCCCGAGGAATTCGCCGCACTGGCACGGTTCATCGTGGAATGCGGCTATCTGAACGGCGAGGTAATCCGCCTTGACGGTGCGCTCAGGATGCGCTGAGGGGCGCGGGCGTCAGGCTCAGGCACCCCAGCGGGACAGGGCCTCGTCTGCTGTGATCCCGGCCAACTGTTCCCCGGCCTGCCCCGGCGTTTCCGAAAGCCGCGGCGCGGGGGCGGGTTCCGGCCCTTCCGGCCCCGCGACGAAGGTGCCGCGTGCAAGGTTGTGGGGATGGCGCGTGGCCTCGTCCAGCGTCAGGACGGGCACGGCGCAGGCATCGGTTCCGGCAAAGACCGCCGCCCAGTGATCCCGCCCCTGCCCCGCGATCACCGCCGCCAGGCGGTCGCGCAGCGCGGGCCAGTTGGCCGGGTCGTCCCGGTCGGGAAGCGCGGCCGGATCAAGCCCCAGCCCCGCAAGCAGCGCCTGCCAGAACTTCGGCTCGATCGCACCGACCGCCAGATGCCCGCCGCAGGCGCAGGCGTAGCAGGTGTAGAAGGGCGCGGCCCCGTCAAGGATGTTGGCCTCGCGTCGGTCCTGCCACTGGCCCTCGTTGCGCATCGCGTGGATCATCGCGGAAAGATGCGCCACCCCGTCGGTGATCGCCGCATCCACCACCTGCCCGCGCCCGGTGCGCGCCGCCGCAAACAGCGCGGCGACGATCCCGAAGGCCAGATAGATCCCGCCGCCGCCGAAATCCCCCAGAAGGTTCAGCGGCGGCACCGGGCGGCCTTCCGGCCCGATGCCATGAAGCGCGCCCGTCAGCGCCAGATAGGTGATGTCATGGCCCGCCGCCTGCGCCAGCGGGCCGCTTTGCCCCCAGCCCGTCATCCGTCCATAGACCAGCCGGGGATGATCGGGAAAATCGCCGGGGCCAAGCCCCAGCCGTTCCATCACCCCCGGCCGCATCCCCTCGATCACCACATCGGCGCGGGCGATCAGGCGCCGCGCCACGGCCAGCCCGTCGGGTGCCTTCAGATCCAGGCGCAGGCAGGGCCGCCCCCGGTTCAGGATGTCGTTTCTCAGGCCAAAGATATGGCCCGCGCCGGGCCGGTCGATGCGGATCACATCGGCCCCCATGTCCGCCAGCGTCATCGCGGCAAAGGGCGTGGGGCCGAGCCCCGCAATCTCGACCACGCGGATGCCGTCCAGGGGCCCCGGCCTCATCCGGCGCGCTCTTCCAGCGTCAGCCATTCCTCTTCGGCCGAGATGAGCGCGGCCTGCCGTTCGGCCAGCATCTCGGACGCCTTGCGGAACTTCACGGGTTCCTTCGTGAACAGGTCGGGCGAGGCCAGCAGGTCGGACAGCTTGCCGATTTCAGCCTCCAGCCTTTCGATCAACGCGGGCAACTCTTCGAGCCGCTTGCGTTCGGTGAAGCTCAGCCCATCGGGCTTGCGGGGCGCGACCACCTTGGCATTCGGCTTCAAGGATTCCGCAGAATCCTTTGGCCTTGCGTCTTTTTCCGCTTCATCCTTCGGACGCTGCGCCTGATAGTCCGACCACCCCCCCGGATAGGCCGTAACCCTTCCCGCACCTTCCATCGCGATGGTCTGGGTCGCCACGCGGTCGATGAAATCGCGGTCGTGGCTGACCAGAAGCACGGTCCCGTCATATTCGCCCAGGATGTCCTGCAACAGGTCCAGCGTCTCGACATCCAGATCGTTCGTCGGTTCGTCGAGGATCAGAAGGTTCGATTCCCGCGCCATCAGCCGCGCCAGAAGAAGCCGCGCCTTTTCGCCCCCCGAGAGGCTGCGCACCGGGGCGCGGGCCTGCCGTTCGTCGAACAGGAAATCCTTCAGATAGCCCACCACATGCCGGGGCGTGCCGCGCACCATCACCTGATCGGATGCGCCCGACACGCGCATCTGCGGATCGCCGGTCAGGTTTTCCCAAAGGCTGGCATCGGGATCAAGCTGCGCGCGGGTCTGGTCGAAGACGGCCACCGACAGGTTGGTGCCAAGCGTGACGCTGCCCGCATCCGGCGCGATCTCGCCCGTCAAGAGCTTCAGCAGCGTGGTCTTGCCCACCCCGTTCGGCCCGACAAAGGCCACCCGGTCACCGCGCATCACGCGCAGGTCGAAGCCCCGGACGATGGGCCGGTCGCCGAAGGATTTCGTCAGCCCCTTCGCCTCGATCACGCGCTTGCCCGACACCGGGCCGCTTTCGAATTCCATCGCCGCCGTGCCCTGACGACGGATCTGCGCGGCCCGTTCGTCGCGCAGCGCGGCCAGCGCCCGCACCCGGCCCTGATTGCGCTTGCGCCGCGCCGAGATGCCCTCGACCGCCCATTTCGCCTCGGCCTTGATCTTGCGGTCGAGCTTGTGGCGCGCCTCGTCCTCTTCGGCCCAGATCCTGTCGCGCCAGTCCTCGAACCCTTCGAACCCCGCCTCGCGGCGGCGCACCTGCCCCCGGTCGATCCAGAGCGTGGCCCGCGTCAGCGCCCTGAGGAAGGCGCGGTCGTGGCTGATCAGGACAAAGGCCGCGCGGGTGCCCTGCAACTCGGCCTCAAGCCATTCGATCGCCTGGATGTCCAGATGGTTCGTCGGTTCGTCTAGAAGCATCAGTTCCGGCGCCTCGGCCAGAAGCTTGGCCAAGGCTGCGCGCCGCCGTTCCCCGCCCGAGGCCGTGGCGACCGGCGTCTCTGGCGCGAATTTCAGCCCCTCGGCCACCATCGCCACGCGATAGGCCTGGTCCGCGCCAAGGGCACTGGCGGCATAGTCGCCAAGCGTGGCAAAGCCCGACAGGTCCGGGTCCTGTTCCATGTAGCCGACGGTGACGCCCGGCGGCACCACGCGTTCGCCCGTATCAGCCTCTACCAGCCCGGCCATCACCTTCATCAGCGTGGACTTGCCCGACCCGTTCCGCCCGACAAGCGCCACCCGGTCGCCCTGCTGGACGACCAGATCAAGCCCGTCGAACACGGGATTGCCCCCGAAGGTCAGTGAGATGCCGGAAAGCTGAAGAAGGGGTGCGCGTGCCATCCGCCCGAGATATGCCGCGGCCCCTGCGGCGTCAATCCGGCCTTGGGGCAAGGTCGGGGAACATGGCGGGTTGGCGATTGCCCGCAAGGGGCCGAGTTGATAGAAGCCCCTGCAGACCCGTAACGGTTCCCGCTCTGGTGGCAATTCGCTCATGCAATTCTTTCCTCTGTCCGCCACGCCAGCCAAAGACCTGATCCTTGACCGGAACGTCTTCTTCGAGGCGGAAGGCGTCTTTCGCACCATTCCGTCGCGGATGATGCTGACCGCGCCGCACGGTCTGGTCATCGCGGATGGCGGGATCGTCTTTCGCAAGCAGCAGCGGATCGTGGCCGACGGCGGCAAGGTCTGGCTTCTGGGCGAGGGTGAGGTTCCGGTTCCCGACCGGCTCTTGCGGCCGATCGAGGATCGCGTGTCCCACGAAAACGCGATCGTTCTGGGGTTTCACAACCGGATATACGAAAACATCGGCCATTTCATCGCCGACCAGCTGCCGGTTCTGAACTGGGACCAAAAGCTTTGGGATGCGGGCTTCCGGCGCATCGTGGTCTGCCTTGTGCGGCTGGAGATGCTGCAGGACCGGATCCGCGAACTGATCGCCACCTTCAGCAAGCTGCCCTTCGAGGTGGTCTTCGAACCGCTTGCCGGGCGCATCCGCCTGAAACATGCCTTCATCCCCCAGGCCGTCAGCCGCCACCCGATGGGCAAGTCGCGGGCCCTGCCGGATCTGATCCGGCGGGCATCGCTGGGGGCCGGGTCCACCGCCCCCACGGCGCGGGCGATCTATGTCTCGCGCCTGGATGCATCCGATCGCAGGCCCTTCGACGAACCCGACCTTGCCCGAGCGTTCGAGGATCGCGGCTTCCGGACCGTCCGGGCCTCCGAACTGAATGTCGAGGATGCAGCGCGCGTCTTTGGAGCCGCCGACATCGTGGTCGGGCCTCTGGGCGCGGCACTGGGGCACATGATCTATTGCCGTCCCGGAACGCGCGTCCTGTTCTTCACGCCCGAAAACGCCAACGGCGGCTGGTTCCACACACTGGGTGAGCTTTTCGGGCTTGAGACGCTGACCTATTACACGCCAACCATAGAAACCGGCCCGAAAATCCGGTTTTCCCTCGATTTCCCGGTCGACAGGGAAAGGCTTTTCGCCGCCGTTGACGCGTTTTCGAAGGGGATGGGCTGATGCGGTTCCTCACACTTTCGGAAACAGCCCATTCGACGGGGACGCATCCACGCCAGATCTACCGCGAGGATACCGGCGCGTATCTCGCCGATCCCGACAAGCATGATGTGTGCGCGCCCTTCGGGCTGGTGATCGACGAAGGCGCCGTTTCCCATGAGGGAGATGACAGGATCATCCGCGAAGGCGGCAACCTGTGGAAGATCGGGCCGGGCAAGGAGGTTCCGTGCCGGTTCGATGGCACGCCGTCGCCGCGTGTTCCGAACGCCCCCTTCCACGAGAACTGCGTCATCCTTGGCTTCCATTTCCGCATCTTCAACAACATCGGCCATTTCATCTCGGACCAATTGCCGATCCTGTTTCACGAGGACCGGCTCTGGGATGCGGGGTTCCGCAAGATCGTCATCAGCCAGATCCGCTCCGAACCGCTGATGGCCCGGATCCGGGAAATGGTGGCGCTGCTTTGCCGGCATCCGTTCGAGGTGGTCTTTGAAACCCATGCGCGTGAAATCCGAATGCGGCACGCGCTGGTGCCGCAGGGTCTGAGCATCAACCCCCATGGCAAGGCGCCGGAACTGGCACATCTGTTCCGGCGCGCCCTGCGCCCCGCCCCCGCGCCGGGCGAACGGGTGAAGCTTTACGTCTCGCGCCTCGATGCGGGCGACCGGCACCCGGTGGATGAGCCGGGGCTGGCGGCCTTTCTGGAGCGGCATGGATACATCACCGTTCGCGCCTCGGAACTGACCATCCCGCAGTCGCGCGACCTGTTCGGGCGCGCCGAAATCGTGCTGGGGCCGATGGGTGCCGCGCTGGCGCATATGGTGTTCTGCCAGCCGGGGACGAAACTGGTGGTCTTCTCGCCCGAGGCGGCGGACGGCAACTGGTTCGGCACGCTGGCGCGCATTCTCGGGCTTGACCTGCTGTCCTACTGGACGCCCCATACCGGCGAAAGGACGGAACTGCGCCGCTTCAGCGAAGATTTCGCCGTCGACCGCGACAGGCTTCTTGCCGTGACCGAGGATTTCGCCGCCGGCCGGGTCGCCGTCTAGCCTGCCACCGCTCCTAGCCTGCGACCGCCCTCAACGCGCGGGCGCGCGCGGGGGGGACCGCGCTGATCTCGAGCCCGGTGAACACATGCAGCGTGTTCAGGTCGCGGTCGATCACCGCGTGGTCCGAAACCCAGCCCCCCATCATCAGATAGGTCCTCAGAAGCGGCGGCATGGCGGCCAGCGCCGTGCGGGCGTCGGGCGTGATCCGCGCAAGCGTGCGGGCATAGCGGACGACGTCGGGCATCTTCACGCGCGGGCGCCATCGGATCGGTGCCAGATGCCGATCCTTCAGCATGGCCAGGGAATCGCGATAGCCCTCGGCATCGGTCCCGTCGAACGAGGAACAGCCGAACAGCATCGCGATGCCGTTGTCGTCCACGAACCGGGTGACGGCCCCCCAGGCAAGGCGCAGGATGTCGGGATCGGCCGCATGGTCGGGATGGATGCAGAAGCGCCCCATCTCGACCAGCTTGCCCGGAAAGGCGCGCAGGCGGCCAAGGTCATAGAACTGCGCGGAATAGCTGGCCCCGATCTGCCGGCCATCGTTCAGCGGCAGAAGCCGGAAGCAGCCCAGAAGCGCGCCGCCGGGATGTTGTTCGATCAGCACATGGCGGCAGATTTCGTCGAAGGCGTCGGCATCGCGCCCGTCGGGCCGGGCGGTGCCGCCGCGCGTGGTGATGAAGGCCAGATGGCGCAGGCGTTGCGCGCGGTCGATATCCGCGGCCCCCTCGGCCAGCCGCGCCTGCAGGCACCCCTTGACGATCGGCTCCATCCCGTCACCCCGCGGGGCTGGCACATTCGCCGCCCCCTCGCGCCACTTATGCGCGCCCGCACCCTGTCAGGCAAGCATGACAGATGCCTGAAGCCGCCCGGGCGGGGTCAGAGCCCCTCCAGCGCCTCGGGCCGCAGGTTGCCGATATTGCCCAGAAGCTGGCGCAGGAAAGTCACGCCCTTGATGTTGCTGTCGGTCACGCGCCGCGACAGGACGACGGCGCGGCCCTGTTCAAGGCCGAAGCGTTCCACGTTCTCGACCACGCCCGACTCGGTGAAGGTGACGGCCACGACCTGCCGGTCGATCTCTTTGGGTTCGCGCGGGCCGTAGAACTCCCACCGGCTTTGCACATAGTACCAGCCGACATCGTTCAGAAGCCCCGCCGCCGAGGGACGGCCGATCTTTTCGGCGACCGTCTCGCGCGTGTCCACGCCGACCTGGACCTGTTCCAGATCCGTGTCGGTGGGCACATAGCCGTGATTGCGATAGACCGAGGCACAACCCGCCATGACAATCAGCGCAACCAGCGTCACGGCCAGAAGCGTCAGGCGATGCAGCCAGAGCCCCGGTCCCGCCGCGCGCGGCGTCTTCGTCACAGCCGCCAGATCCATCCTGCCCCCTTGCCGGCCCAAATGCCGCCTCTTGCCTTGCGGGGCCAAGCCCCTTATTTCCGGCCCCGACCCGATCTGTCGGGGGCCTTGTCCCCTAAGGGCTTACAGCAGGATGCGGCCTGTGTTCAAGAATGGAACGCAGCGGCCGCGGGTTCGCCCCGTCGCCTGCCGGTGCCGGAACCGGATCGCGAAGGACCCGCCGGGGTGATGCAACGCCCCCTTTAGCGGAACGGAAAGGAAAAGGCGATGACCGATCCCAGGACGCCCGATACGGCAATCCCGCTGCCGCTTGCCCTGCCCTTCCGGGTTTCCGCCCTGCCCAACCGCAAGGTCACGCGGTTCGATCTGGCGCCACCGCGCGAGGACCGCGCCGCACTGGCGCAGGTTCTGGGAATCACAGCGGTTCATGCGCTGCGATTGAAGGGCGAACTGCGCCCCGTGGGGCGTCGCGATTTCGAACTGCACGCCCGGCTCGAGGCCGAGGTGGAACAGCCCTGCGCCGTCACGCTGGCGCCCGTGAAGACCCGCATCGACGAACCCGTGACGCGCCGCTATCTGGCCGATTTCGCCTTTCCCGAGGGCGACGAGGTCGAGATGCCCGAGGATGACACCGCCGAACCCCTGCCCGAAGTGATCGATGTGGGCGCGGTTGCCGTCGAGGCGCTGGCGCTGGCGCTGCCCGCGTATCCGCGCGCGCCCGGCGCGGAACTGGGCGAGGCGGTCTTTGCCGCGCCCGGCGTCGAGGCGCTGCGCGACGAGGACCTGCGCCCCTTCTCGGCGCTGGCGGCGCTGAAATCGCGGCTGGAGGGCGGCGAAGGCGGCGCCGGAGACGGTTGAGGCACAGGCCCGGCCCCGCCTGCACAAAGGGGCTTGCGCTGGTCCAGAATCCCAGTATGTTCCGCGCCTCATTCGAACCGTGGATCCGACGCGCCCCGATGATGGGGAAACGGCCCGATCCCAAAGGAAAAACAGGGGCCTGCCCCCACTGACCCGAGGTTGAGACATGGCTGTCCCTCAGAACCGAGTTACCCGTTCGCGTCGCAACATGCGTCGCTCGCATGATGCGCTGGTTGCTTCCAATCCGGCTGAATGCCCCAACTGCGGCGAGCTGAAGCGCCCGCACCACGTGTGCGGTGCCTGCGGCCACTATGACAGCCGCGAAGTCGTCGCGACCGCCAAGGAAGTCGATCTGGACGAAGACGCGGCCTGAGCTGCGTCGCGTCCTGCGCTTGCGTCCCGATGACGAACGGAACCAACCTTCCGCTTGAACAGGGTGCAAGCCGCATCGTCATTTCCGTTGATGCGATGGGTGGAGATCACGGACCGGCGGCTGTTGTCGCCGGTCTTGCCACGTCTGCCGAACGCGATTCGACGCTGCATTTCATCCTGCATGGCGACGAGGCCGTGCTGGCGCCCCTGCTGGACAGGCGCCCGGTGCTGAACGGTCGCTGCGAGCTGCGCCACGCGCCGCGCGTCGTGACCATGCAGGACAAGCCAAGCCAGGTGATGCGCCATGGCGAAGGCACCTCGATGTGGTCCTGCATCGAAAGCGTCAAGCGGGGCGAGGCGACCGTGGCCGTCTCCTGCGGAAACACCGGCGCGCTGATGGCGGTGTCGATGATCCGGCTGCGCAAGCTGCCCGGCGTGAACCGCCCCGCGATCGCCTGCCTCTGGCCAAGCCGCAACCCAGGCGGGTTCAACGTGATGCTGGATGTGGGCGCGGACATCAAGGCCGATGCCGACGACCTTCTGCAATACGCGGCCATGGGCGCATCCTATGCGCGCAACGGCATGAACCTCGCGCGGCCGCGCGTGGGGCTTCTGAACGTGGGCACCGAGGAACACAAGGGACGCGCCGAACTGAAGGAAGCCCATGACCGCATGATCGCGGGCGCGGCCGAGGCGGGTTCCTACGAATTTGTCGGTTTCGTCGAAGGCGGCGACATCCCGTCGGATCGCGTCGATGTGATCGTGACCGACGGATTTACCGGGAACATCGCGCTCAAGACCGGCGAGGGGACCGCGAAACTGGTGTCGGATTTCCTGAAGGAAACCTTCAACTCGTCGTGGATTTCCAAGCTGGGCGCGCTGTTGGCGCTGCGGTCGCTGCGTGCGCTGCAACGCCGGATCGACCCGCGCCGGGTGAATGGCGGCGTGTTCCTGGGGCTGAATGGCACGGTCGTTAAATCGCATGGCGGGGCAGATGCCACGGGGGTTGCGGCGGCGGTGAACCTGGCCTCGCAACTTGCCCGTTCGGGCTTTCTGGATCGGCTTGCGGCGCGGGTTGCATCCGCCGGACGGGCGGGGCAGGATGCGCCCGACGGAACCAATCGGGATCAGACCGAATGACGATACGCGCCGTGGTCAGGGGCGTCGGGCACTATCTGCCCGAACGTGTGGTTCCGAATTCCGAGTTCGAAAAGACCATCGAGACATCCGACGAATGGATTCGCACGCGCTCGGGGATCGAGAGGCGGCATTTCGCGGCTGAAGGGGAAAACACCTCGGATCTTGCGACCCGTGCCGCCGAGGCGGCGCTTGCCGATGCCGGGATGACCGCGGACGACATCGACGCGATCATCCTTGCCACCTCGACCGCCGACCTCACCTTCCCGTCGGCTGCGACGATGGTGCAGGCGCGGCTTGGGATGACGCGCGGCTTTGCCTTCGACGTGCAGGCGGTCTGCGCCGGATTCGTCTTCGCGCTCGCGAATGCCAACGCGCTGATTCTGTCGGGCCAGGCCCGGCGGGTCATGGTGATCGGGGCGGAAACCTTTTCCCGCCTGATGGACTGGACCGACCGGGGCACCTGCGTGCTGTTTGGCGACGGCGCGGGTGCGCTGGTGCTGGAGGCGCAGGAGGGCGCGGGCACCACGGCGGACCGGGGCATCCTTGCCACCGACCTTCATTCCGACGGCCGCCACCGCGACATCCTTTACGTCGATGGCGGCACGTCGACCGGAACCACCGGCCACCTGCGCATGGAAGGCAAGGAAGTTTTCCGCCACGCCATTGAAAAACTTGCAGAAACCGCCCATTCCGCGCTTGATCGCGCGGGCCTGACCGGGGCGGATGTGGACTGGATCGTGCCGCATCAGGCCAACATCCGCATCATCGAAGGCACCGCAAAACGGATGCAGGTTCCGATGGACCGGGTCGTTGTGACGGTGCAGGACCACGGCAACACCTCGGCGGCGTCGATCCCGCTTGCGCTGTCGGTGGGCAAGGCGCGGGGCCAGATCAAGACCGGCGACCTGATCGTCACCGAAGCGATCGGCGGCGGCCTTGCCTGGGGCGCGGTTGTCCTGCGCTGGTGAAAAACCGCTCTGACGTGCGCTGAAAAACCCGCGCCAAGTGGTTGTTATTGACTCGAAAAATCAACTGCCCCATCCTGCCCGAAAACCCGGGGGGGATAAGATGAGTGACAAGACCCTGACTCGCATGGATCTCAGCGAGGCCGTTTTTCGTGAAGTCGGCCTGTCGCGCAATGAATCCGCGCAGCTGGTGGAAAGCGTTCTGCAGCACATGTCCGATGCTCTGGTGGCCGGCGAGAGCGTCAAGATCTCGTCCTTCGGCACCTTCAGCGTGCGGTCGAAATCGGCCCGAGTCGGGCGCAATCCGAAAACCGGCGACGAGGTTCCGATCAGCCCGCGCCGGGTGCTGTCCTTCCGTCCCTCGCATCTGATGAAGGATCGCGTCGCCGCCGGCAAGAAGCGCTAAGAAGGGGCGAGCGGGATGGAGAAATCGCCGGAGGCTTTCCGCACCATCAGCGAGGTGGCCGAGCTGCTGGAGATTCCGGCGCATGTCCTGCGGTTCTGGGAAAGCCGCTTTCCGCAGATCCGCCCGGTCAAGCGGGCTGGCGGGCGGCGATACTACCGCCCCGCCGATGTGGCGCTTCTGTCGGGCATCCGAAGGCTCTTGCATGACGAGGGCATGACGATCCGCGGCGTGCAAAAGATCCTGCGCGAAAAGGGCGTCCGCCATGTCGCGGGCCTGACCGAGGAACCCGAGGTCGAAGCGATCGAACTTCAATCCGAACCGGCCGATGCCGTGGCGACCGAGGCCGAGATCATCCAGCTTTCCGACCGCGTGACCGCCGAGGCCGCCGCGCCGCGTGCCACCGCCGATAGTCCCGACGCCGAGGATGCGGGCATTTCCCCCGTCATGGCCGAAGACAGCGGCCACTGGCCCGCCGACCCGTCAGAGGATGACCAGCCGGAACTTGCGCCCGATGCCGACCTGCCCGCGCCGTGGTCTGCCGACCCCGAAGCGCCCGAACCAGAACCGGCGTCCATGCGCGAACCGGAACCTGAGGGCCAGCCGCTGATCCTGTCGGCCGGCAATGAGGCCGCCGAAGGGGGCGAGGAACCCGCAACCGCCCTGCCCCCGGCCCTACCGGATGTGCCCTTCGACCCGCGGATCGAAGATGCGCCCTTCCATATCCCGACCCGGTTGCGCGGCCTGACCGCCGACCGGATGGCCGATCGCGCGCCCCGTCTGGCGGTGCTTCACACCCGTTTGCAGGCGCTTCGTTCGACCCTTTCCGAACGTTCTGGCAAGAACCGCAGCTAAGCCGCAGCCGATGCGCTTTCCTGCTTGCCCCCGCCCGAAAAACGGTTATGTATCGCCACGTTCGGGCCGTGGCGCAGCCTGGTTAGCGCGTCCGTCTGGGGGGCGGAAGGTCGCGAGTTCGAATCTCGCCGGCCCGACCATCACGAAAAACGCCCGCCCCTGGGATCAGGGTGCGGGCGTTTTCATTCGCGGGGGAATGGAATGAAGGGCCAAGGCGTTCTGCCATCACAGGCCATTCGCGGCCTGATCGGGTCCGGCGCGCTTTCCGCCGATCCGGCAATCACTCCCGGCCAGATCCAGCCCGCAAGCCTCGACCTCAGGCTGGGAACGGTGGCCTACCGCGTGCGCGCCTCGTTTCTGGCCGGTGCAGGCCGCAGCGTCGCCGAACGGCTGGCCGAGTTCGAAATGCACCGTGTGGACCTGACGCAGGGCGCGGTTCTGGAAAAGGGCTGTGTCTATGTGATTCCGCTGATGGAACGGCTGGCCCTGCCCGAAGGCGTCACGGCGGTGGCGAATGCCAAGTCCTCGACCGGGCGGCTTGATCTTCTGACCCGCACGATCACCGATGGCGGGGTGGAATTCGACCGGATCGCGCCGGGTTATTCCGGCCCGCTTTACGCCGAGGTCTGCCCGCGGTCCTTCTCGGTGCTGGTGCGCCCCGGCATGCGGCTGAACCAGATCCGCTTTCGCCAGGGTCAGGCGGTGCTGAGCGACGATGCGTTGCGCGCGCTGAACGCCGCCGAACCGCTGGTGTCCGGCAAGGCGGTGATTTCCGAAGGCCTGGGATTTTCCGTCGACCTGCGCCCCGAGACGGGCGATCTGGTCGGCTATCGCGCCAAGCCGCATGCCGGCGTGATCGACCTTGACCGCATCGGGCACTACCCGGCGGCGGATTTCTGGGAAGAGATTCGCACGACCGAGGGGCGGATCATCCTCGACCCAGGCGCCTTCTACATCCTCGTCAGCCGCGAGGCGGTGACGATCCCGCCCGATTACGCCGCCGAAATGGCCCCCTATCTGGCCATGGTGGGCGAATTCCGGGTGCATTACGCAGGTTTCTTCGACCCCGGCTTCGGCCATTCGGCGGCGGGCGGCGCGGGCTCGCGCGGGGTGCTGGAAGTGCGCTGCCACGAGGCGCCCTTCGTTCTGGAACACGGCCAGATCGTCGGGCGGCTGGTCTATGAACGGATGGCGGAACGCCCCGAAACGCTTTACGGCGCCGGCATCGCCTCGAACTATCAGGGCCAGGGGCTGAAACTGGCCAAGCACTTCCGCACCTGACCTTCAACCTGACCCAAATACCCAGGAAACGCTGAGGCAAGCGGCGCCCGCCGCGCAGCCGAGGCAAAGGTCTTGCGCCGGCACGGCGCGCAATCGGATCACCGCCCCAGGCGCCGGGTGATCTGGGCGGCCTTGCGGGCGCGTTTGGCGGCCTCGCGCGCGGCATCGGCCTGCTGACGGTCGGCCGGCGTCAGGTCGCCCGCCGGCTTGCCCCTGCGGCTGGCCATGTCCATCCCCTTCGAAATCCCGAGGTTGACCACACGGCCGATCACGCGGTTCACGATCATCGAAATCAGGCGGTTTAGGTCCATCGCATCAATCCTCGAACAGTTCACTCTGGCCGGTCACGGCCTCGTCCTCGTCATCCTCACCGGGGCCGCCGGGCATGCCGGGGGGCGGGCGGTTGTCCAGAAGGCCCGCCGCGCGCAGGTCCTTCAGCCCCGGCAGGTCGCGGGCGGATTCCAGCCCGAAGTGATCCAGGAAGGATTCGGTGACAACGAAGGTCACCGGGCGCCCCGGCGTCATCCGACGACGGCCAAAGCGGATCCATTCCAGTTCCAGAAGCTGGTCGATCGTGCCCCGGCTGACGGCAACGCCGCGAATTTCCTCGATCTCGGCGCGGGTGACGGGCTGGTGATAGGCCACGATCGCCAGCGTCTCGATCGCCGCACGCGAAAGTTTTCGTGTCTCGACGGTTTCCTTCGTCATCAGGAAGCCAAGGTCGGGCGCGGTGCGCATCGCCCAGGAATCCCCCACCTTCACGAGGTTCACGCCGCGCCCTTCGTAGCGGCGGCGCAGATGCACCAGCGCCTCGGCCGGGTCGCAGCCATGGGGCATCCGTGCCTCGAGATCGGCGACCGTGACCGGATCGGCGCTGGCGAACAGGATCGCCTCGACCATGCGTTCCTGTTCACCCATCGGCGGGGCCTCGAACAGGCTCCGCTCGGGTCCGGTCGCCTCTCCGGCGTGGTCGGTGATGGTGTCGTCGGTCATCCCGTCTCTTTCCTGCGGATCTGGATGGGGGCGAAGGTGTCGCCCTGACGCAATTCGATCTGCCCGCGCTTGGCCATTTCAAGAACCGCCGCGAAATGCGAGGCCGTGGCCGAACGGCGCGCCATCGGTGTGGCGTCCCATCCCTCGGGCAGCCAGCTTTGCAGGTCGGTCCAGCCGCCCGCATAGCCGATCAGGCCCCGCATCCGTTCCAGCGCCTGTTCCATCGTGAAGACATGTTCGCGGTCCATCACGAAGGGGCGGAATTCATCCTTGGTGCGGATGCGGGCATAGGCGCGCATCAGGTCCAGAAGCGTGGCGGTATAGGTTACACGGCGGGCGCGGGTAACCTCTTCGGGCAGGCCGCGGGCAAAGAAATCGCGCCCCTTCTGGTCGCGCGCCATAAGCTTGGCCGCGGCCTCGCGCATGGCCTGAAGGCGTTCCAGCTGAAAGGCGAGATGGGCGGCCAGATCCTCGGCGCTCGGGCCATCCTCGGTCGGGTCCGGGGGCAGGAGAAGCCGGGATTTCAGATAGGCAAGCCAGGCCGCCATCACCAGGTAATCGGCAGCCAGTTCGATCCTGAGCGCCTTGGCGCGTTCGACAAAGCCCAGATACTGTTCGGCCAGTTGCAGGACAGAGATGCGGCGAAGGTCCACCTTCTGGGTGCGCGACAGCGTCAGGAGCAGGTCAAGCGGCCCCTCGAAGCCGTCTACGTCGACGATCAGCGCCTCGGCCGCCAGCCTTTCGCTGACGCCGATCCGTTCCCCTTCGGCCTGTTCCCACTCGTCAGACATGCCCCTGCCCGTCCAGAAGCCCGGTCAGTTCGGACTCCAGTTGGACGATGTCAGCATATTCCGGCTCGCGACGCCAGCCCAGGGCCGCATCGGCCCGCGCCTGGGTGGCGGTATCCAGCCGTCCGGCCGCGGCGGCGACCTCGATCATCTGCCCAAGATCGCCCTTGCAGTGCAGCGCGATATCGCACCCCGCCGCCAGCGAGGCCGCGGTGCGCTGCGCAAGACTGCCCGACAGGGCCTCCATGTTCAGGTCGTCCGTCATCAGGACCCCGGCAAAGCCGATCCGGTCCCGGATCAGCCGCACGACCTCGGGTGATTGCGTGGCCGGGCGCGCGTCGAAAGCGGAAAAGACGATATGCGCCGTCATCGCCAACGGCATGTCGGACAGGGCGGCGAAGGGCGCGAAATCGGTGCTCGCCAGAACCTCGGCCCCTTCGCTGACCGTGGGCAGGGCCTTGTGCGTATCAAGCGTGGCCCGGCCATGCCCCGGCATATGCTTCACCACCGGCAGAACGCCGCCCGACAAAAGCCCGTTGGCCGCCGCACGACCCAGCCGGGCCACGCGCGCCGGATCATCCGACAGACAGCGGTTCTTGAGGAACTCATGCGTGGCGCCGGTCGCCACATCCAGACAGGGCGCGCAGTTCCCGTCGATCCCCACCGCCCGCAGTTCCGAGGCGATGATGCGGTAGCGCAGCCAGACCGCCCGTTCAGCCACGATGCGCGCATGGCCCGAAGGCGCGCCAGCCGTGGCCAGCCGGACCATTTCCAGCGGCGGCAGCCATTCGCGCCAATGCGGCGCGCGCAGGCGCTGCACGCGCCCGCCTTCCTGATCGACAAAGACAGGCGCATCACGGCCAACGGACGCGCGCAGCCCATCGGTCAGACGGCGCAGCTGATCGGGGCTTTCGACGTTGCGCGCAAAAAGGATGAACCCCCAAGGGTCGGCATCGCGAAAGAACGCCGCCTCATCCGCGCCAAGTTCAGGCCCGGCGCAGCCAAAGATGGTGGCGCCGTTCGTCGCGGTCATCGGATGGCAACGGGGATGCAGGCCGCCTCTTCCGCCAGAAGGGCGGAACAGAAGCGCCGGGCGTCGGCCTCATCGTCAAAGCCATGCGCGCGCAGCCGGTAGAAGGTGCGCCCACCCGATTGCGCCGACTGGATGACACGGCCCTTTCCGGTCATCAGTTCGGTGAACCGTCCGGCCAGCTTGTCCCATTCGGCGCGGGCGGATTCGACATCGTCGAAGGCGCCAAGCTGGACCAGCCGGTCGCCCTTCTTCAGCGTCTCGGGATCGACCTCGGTCACGACGCCCGCAAGGGCACCGGCAACCGCATCGGCGACGGCGGCGGAAAGCGGATCATTCGCGGGGCTGGCCGCCGCGCGCTGGATCCCTGCGGGGCGCGACAGCGGGCGAAGCGACCGGGCGACCCCACCCGGCACGACCGCAGCGGCAGAGGCCTGCACCAGGTCCTCGGGCCCGCCGGGCGCAAGATCCGAAAGCGGCGCCGCCCCGTTGGCCAGCATGTCGGCCAGCGACAGCACATCCGTTGCCGCCCGTCCCGCCTCGGCCACCTCCGCCATCGGATCGGTCACGGACAGGCCCGGTTCCCCGGCCATTGCCGTAACCAGGGCATCGGCCACCGGATCGGTATCGGCGGGCGCAAGGGACGGCGCGGGCGCGGCGGCCACGATCGCCTCGGCCGGGGCGGGTTCGACCACGACGACGGGCGGGGCAAGGCCGGGCGCGTCCTCTTCGGCCAGGGCAACCGGCGCAGGCGCCAGCATGATCTGTTCCGGCAGCGGGGCCGCCGCCCCCACCGCCGCGATGGTGTTGATCGCAAGCCCCTGGTGATCGGCGACCGATCCGCCGGGGTTGCGAGGCGCGACGCGCATCGGGCCTTCCAGCGCGCGCACCACTGGAATGCCGTTGGCGTCCCGCACGGCGATCTTGTAGCCCCAGACGCCCACGCCGATGATGACGGCAACCGTCGTCAGCGCGCCTGCAAGGCTGATGATCCGTTGAAGGGGGGAAATCGCCAGCGGCGCGTGATGGTCCGCCGGGCCATAGCCGTAGCCATCTTCGACGTCGTCGAAATTCGGGTCTGCCATGCTCTGCCTCTTTGCGGGGCAGTTGGTTCCGCCCCGTCGTCCTTGCCAGTCCTCACCCGACCGCGGCGCCTGTTGGTCAGCGCATTTCCTCGACCGGGGTGACTCCCAGAATAGCCAGGCCGGATGCGATCACAACGCCGACGGCACGCGCGAGCGCAATTTTTGCCTGCGTTGTGGCCTTTTCGTCCTGAATGAACCGCAAGGACGGCTCGTCATTGCCCCTGTTCCACAGCCCGTGCAGTTCCGAGGCCAGTTCGTAAAGGTAGAAGGCCACGCGATGCGCCTCGTTCCCCTTGGCGGCGATTTCCACCAGACGCGGCCATTCGGCGATCTTTTGGATCATGGCGATCTCGGCCGGATGGGACAGAAGACCCATGTCGGCCGCCGCCAATGTGGCATCATCCATCGCGATCCCCGCCTCGCGCGCCTTGCGCAGCACCGAGTTGATCCGGGCATTGGCATACTGGACGTAGAAGACGGGGTTGTCTTTGGACTGTTCCAGCACCTTGTCGAAATCGAAATCCAGCGCCATGTCGTTCTTGCGCGTCAGCATGACAAAGCGCACAACGTCGGCGCCCACCTCGTCGATCAGGTCCCGCAGAGTGACGAAGGTGCCCGCCCGCTTCGACATCTTGACGATCTCGCCGCCCTTCAACAGCTTGACCAGCTGGATCAGCTTGATGTCGAGCGTCACGCGGTTTTCCGACAGCGCCGAGACGACGGCCTTGAGCCGCTTGACATAACCCGAATGATCGGCGCCGAAGATGTTGATCAGTTCGTCGAAGCCGCGCGTGACCTTGTCATAATGATAGGCGATGTCCGGGGCGAAATAGGTCCAGCTGCCATCGGATTTCTTCACCGGCCGGTCCACGTCATCGCCGAAGGCAGTGGAGCGGAACAGCGTCTGCTCGCGCGGCTCCCAGTCGTCCGGGGTCTTGCCCTTCGGCGGCTCCAGCACGCCTTCATAGATCAGCCCCTTGTCGCGCAGCGCGTTGATCGCCGCCTCGATCTTGCCGGTGCCGTAAAGCGCCTTTTCGCTGGAATAGACATCCATCCTGACGCCAAGCGCCGCCAGGTCCTCGCGGATCACCGCCATCATCAGGTCGGTCGCGAAATCGCGCACTTCGGCCAGCCAGACCTCTTCGCCCTTGTCCAGAAGGCTCGGGCCGTATTTCGCCTTGAGCGCCTCGCCCACGGGGATCAGGTAATCGCCGGGATAAAGCCCCTCGCGGATCTCGGGTTCCAGCCCGTGCGCCTCGCGGTAGCGCTCATAGGCCGACCGCGCCAGCACGTCGACCTGCGCGCCCCCGTCGTTGATGTAATATTCCCGCGTCACATCCCAGCCCGCGAAGGCCAGAAGCGCCGCCAGCGCATCGCCCACCACGGCGCCCCGTGCATGGGCCACATGCATCGGCCCCGTCGGGTTGGCCGAGACGAACTCGACATTCACGCGCTTTCCGGCCCCCAGCGTGGACCGGCCGTAATCCGTACCGGCGGCAAGAACGGCCCCCACCAGCCCCTGCCAGACGCCCGGCTTCAGCCGCAGGTTCAGAAAGCCCGGCCCGGCAACGCCCGCCTCGGCGATGCGCCCGTCCGCCGCAAGTCGCGCGGCCAGAGCCTCGGCCAGCGGGCGGGGCTGCTGGCCCGCGGGTTTGGCCAGCACCATCGCGGCGTTGGTGGCCATGTCGCCATGCGCAGGATCGCGCGGAGGCTCCACCGCGACGTTAGACAGGTCGAGCCCCGATGGCAGCGCCCCTTCGGCCACCATCGCCTCGATCTGGGCAATCACCAGCGCGCGGATTTCGGAAAACAGGTTCATGGGTCATGTCCTTTGCGTTGCAAAGGCACATGCCAGAGGGGCGCGGTCGGGTCAATTCCCCGCAGGGCTTTCCCGGCCTTGGCACCAAGAAAGGGGGGCTGTCTGCCCCCCTCTTTGCCTTGCGGCAAATTCACCCCCCGAGGGTATTTGGACCAGGTTGAAAGGGAATCTGAGGCAAACTTGCTTTCATTCTGGCTCAAATATCCCGGGGGTGAGGGCCGCAAGGCCCGAGGGGGAAGCGCCCCCTTCTTCCGCTACCCGTCCCGTCCCTGCCGCCAGTCGCGGAGCGCCGCGTTGCCGTCATCCCCGGCCTTAAGCGACGAAGACGGCATGGCGGCGACCGGGGGCGGACGCTGGCGGAAGTGGAACGCCTCGCGTGCGCCGAAGTAAAAGCCCACGATGGCGCCCAGAAGCCACCAGAGCGGCTCGGGCACGAGGTTGAGCCCGACCATCCGCGTGGCGAAGGAGTGCGGGTCGACCATCGCATAGACAAAAAGCCCCAGTGTGCCGAAGGCCAGAAGCGGGCGCGGCAGGCGGTTCAGCCCGTTTACCGCCCGGTCGAACCAGCCCGGCGACACCTGGACGTATTCGGCGCCCAGTTGTTCGAGGGCCGCGATCCGCGCCTCGGCCGACAGTTCCATCGCCCGCGTCGCATTGGGGGTGAAGACCTCGGCCACATCGCGCGCCGCCTGCCCGAGCGCCGCCGCGCCCCCTGCCCCGCCAAGGGCGCGCCCGATCAACCCGCCCCTCAGCCCCATGATGCCACCCGCGCCCGATGCTGGGCCTCTGTCAGGTGATAGCGTGCGGCCATGAAGGCCTCGGCGCGGGTGATCCAGCCGCCCTTTCCGCCATCCTTCCGGCGGGCATACCTGCGGCTGGCGGGGCGGGCGTCCGCGAGGGCATAGTACCAGTTCCGCCGCGCGATCGCATAGGCATCGGCCAGGTGCGAGGGCGCGGCCTCGGCCGCCATCTGGGCCGCGCGGATGGTCTGCGGGCCGATCACCCCGTCAGGGTCGCAGGGAAAGCCCATGTCGGTCAGCAGCCGTTGCAGGATGCGCACCGCATTGGATCCGGCGTTCACATACATGTCGAAGACCTGGGGGTGCAGCAGGTCGGGCAGCGCCGCGATGCGGGGCCGGTCGAAGTAGTGGCGGATGAAGATGTCGACCGCCTCGGCGCGGGTCAGTCGGCGCACATCCGCCTCGGTCACGCGACCATCGCCTGTCAGGTCAAGCCCCAGCCGCCGCATCGTGTGAATGGTGACACCGAAGTTGGTGGCCCCGCCCGGATCGGATGGGTCGTTCACATAGCCGCCCTCGCGGGTGACGATGTCCTCAGCCAGTTGCCTTACGCTTTTCATGGGCCTTCCCGCATGGTTCCGGTTGCGGGACAGGCTGCGGAAAAAGGGTTAAGCGGCGGGAAATCAACCGCTCGGCTGGTCGGGTTCCTTGTAGACGCCCTGTTCCTTCAGGGCGTCCATCACTTCCTTGGGCATGTAGGTTTCGTCATGCTTGGCAAGGATCTCGGAGGCGACGAAGACGCCATCGACCATCGTGCCAGTGCCGATCATGCCCTGATTTTCGGAAAACAGGTCGGGCAGGATGCCCGAGAAGGACACCGGGATCGTCTCGGCACCGTCGGTCACGTTGAAGGTCACGGTTTCGCCCTGTCCGCGCACGATGGAGCCTTCCTCGACCAGGCCGCCAAGGCGGAACACCTCGCCCTCGGACGGGGGTTCGGCCACGACCTGCGCGGGGGCGCGGAAGAAGTTGATGCCGTCGCGCATGGCATAGCCGATCAGACCGGTGGACAGCGCGAGCGCGGCGAAGGCCACCACGATGATCTGGATCCGCCGCGTCTTCTTCAGGTTCTTCAAGCCGGCCATGTTCGCCTCCTTACGGGAAGACCGGGGCCAGCATCAGCCCGTCGGTTTCCTCAAGTCCAAGCATCAGGTTGGCGTTCTGGATCGCCTGCCCCGACGATCCCTTCGTCAGGTTGTCCAGCGCCGCGACGATGACGGTCCGACCGGGAATCCGGTCACCGATCACCCCCACGTGACAGAAGTTGGACCCGCGGATGTCCCTTGTCGAGGGGAGTGCGCCAAAAGGCAGCACCTTGATGAAGGGTTCCAGAACATAGCGCCCTTCCAGCGTTTCCCAGACGGTCCTGGGATCGCCCTTGACATAGACCGTGGCCAGGATGCCGCGGTTCATCGGCGACAGGTGGGGCGTGAACTGCACAAGCACGGGCCGCCCGGCGACCGCGCTGAACTCCTGGTCGAACTCGCCCAGGTGCCGGTGCTTGCCGCCGGCGGAATAGGCATGGGTGCCTTCGGACAGTTCGGCATGCAGCAGGTTTTCCTTCAGCGACCGGCCCGCGCCGGACACGCCCGCCTTGAGGTCGATCACGATATCGTCAAGGTCGATCACCCCCGCCTCGATCAGCGGGCGAAGCGCATATTGCCCGGTGGCCGCGTTGCAGCCGGTGCCCGCCACAAGCCGCGCTGTGCGGATGTCGTCGCGGTAGAATTCGGTCAGGCCATAGACGGCCTCGGCCTGAAGATCGACGGCGGCATGGGGTTGGCCGTACCACTTTTCATAGGCCGCCGGGTCGCGCAGCCGGAAGTCGGCCGACAGGTCCACGATCCTGAGGTCGCGCGGCAGGTCCTTGATCACCGCCTGCGAGGTCGCATGCGGCAGCGCGCAGAACGCCAGGTCGACGTGGGAAAAGTCGATTTCGTCGATCTTGCAGAGGTTGGGAAGATCAAGGTGGCGCAGGAAGGGAAAGACCTCGGCCATCGCCATGCCGGCTTTCCGGTCGCCCGACAGGGCCACGATCTGCATGTGCGGATGGGTGGCGATCAGACGGACAAGTTCGGCCCCCGTGTATCCCGAGGCCCCGAGAATGGCGATGCGCTTCTTCATGTCTGTCCCTCATCCGGTGAACGCGCCCTATTTGCGGCGCGGGGGGCTGTCCTGCAAGGGGAAAAGTCAAGCCGCCGGGGGAATGGGCGCGACACGGGCGCCGCCTTCACCCTTCTCCGGCGCTCAGGGTTTCATCTCGCCCGCCCGGATCGGGAAGAACAGACGGTTTTCCGCCGGCGGCAGCGGGCAGATGGCGAATTCGGTGAAGGCGCAGGGCGGGTTGTGCAGCCGGTTGAAATCCAGCCGGATCGTGCGGTCGTCCAGCACATCGCCCAGAAGGAACCGCGAGGCACCATAGGTTTCCCGCCCCGATGTCGCATCGCGGATCACGAACATGGGCCTGCCGTCCTTCCAGTGGGTCGGCAAAAGAACGACTTCGGCGCCCTCATGGGCGAAGCGGGCGCGATGGGTCAGCCGCACTTCGGCTCCGCGCCCCCCCACCATGTCGATTGCGCGCGCCTCGGGTTCGGGCAGCGCTTCCCACCGGGCGGTGACGACCCATTCGGGCGCGAAGGGAAAGGTGGCGATGTCCGGCGGCGACAGGCGCGCGGGGTGATCTACCTGCCGCACCCGCAGCGCAGGCTGGCCTTCGACCGTGTGGATCTCGAGGATCAGGTTCGCGACGGCCAGTTGCGGCCCCGCCCCCTCTTTCGGCAGGAAGGGATGCGCAACCCCTGCCCCGTCGATCAGCCGCGCGCCCGCGCTGTCGATCTCGACCGCGCCCAGATGGTCCGGACCGGCGGACAGTTGCAGGGCGTTGTCAGCCGCCGCCCCGACCGTCTGGAGGCCCGGCGGCAAATCGATCCGGTCGATCAGGTTCAGCCAGCCATCGGGCGCGGCTAGTGCCGCCATGCGTGCGGCCCGCCAGTCACGCCAATCCGCCTCTCGCCCGGTCATGCTGCCTGAAACTCGATCCTGCGGCGCAGGAATTGCGTGGCCTTGTTCGACACCGCGCGCGGATCGCCCGTGGTGAGGAACTTCGACTCCATGCCCGTCCCCATGAATTCGGGGCGGCGCGTCAGGTAATCGGCCAGACTTTCCGCGACCAGATTGGCCTGGCTGAAGACCTTGACATCCGGACCGAGCGCCTCCTGGAAGGCATGTTCCATCAATGGGTAATGGGTACAGCCCAGGATGGCGGCCTGCGGATGCGGCATCCGGCGCTTCAGCGCCTCGACATGGGACCGCACCAGCGCCTCGGCCAGGATTTCGTCGCCCTGCTCGATGGCATCGACCACGCCGCCGCAGGGCTGCGCCTCGACATCCACGCCGATGGCGCGGAAGGCCAGTTCGCGCTGGAACGCGCGGCTGGCGACGGTTGCGGGCGTGGCGAACAGCGCCACATGTTTCACGGCCACCTCGCGCGGGGGGGAATTGTCGCCCCAGTTGCGTTCGGTCAGCGCCTCGATCAGCGGCACGAAGACACCCAGAACGCGCTTGCCCTCTGGCACCCAGGTTTCCTGCATCCGCTTCAGCGCGGCGGCGCTCGCGGTGTTGCACGCCAGGATGACCAGATCGCAGCCTTCCTCCCAAAGCCGTTCGGTCGCGGCGCAGGTCAGGTTGAAGATATCGTCGGCGGTGCGCACGCCATAGGGCGCATGGGCATTGTCGCCCAGATAGACGAAGGGCACGTCGGGCAGGCGCCGCGCCACCGCATCCAGCACCGTCAGCCCGCCAAGGCCACTGTCGAAGACCCCTACCGCCATCCTGCCCCCTGTCCCTGTTTCCGGGATTTGTATTTCGCCTCGAATTCGTAGCCGTAATCATACGACTGAAGCGGTTCGGGCGAAAGCGCGTAAGTGGCCCGGCGCAGATAATCCATCATCGCGTTCGGGTCCGACCGGAACGGGGCAAGCCGCGACGCCGCAACGGGCTGCCCGACCACGATGTCGACCGGCGCCCCAAGACGCGAGCGGAACTCCTTGATCAGAAGCCCGAGCCGCAGGGTCGAATGCAGGTGGCTCGCGATCTGGAACAGGCGCGAGTTGTGGCCGACAAAGAACACCGGCACGACTGTTGCCCCGGATTTCGCGATCATCCGGGCGGTGAAACTGCGCCAGCCGGGATCCATCGGGTGCGAAAAGGGCCGCGCCGATGTCGAAACCGTGCCGCCCGGAAAGACCCCGATCGCCCCGCCCTGCCCCAGATACTCCAGCGCCTCGGCCCGCGTCCTGAGGTTCAGCGCCACCGCCTCTTTCGTCTCGTCGAAAGAGATCGGCAGAACCACCCGGTTCAGGTCTTCGGCCCGGCGGAAGACCGAGTTGGCCAGGATCCGGAAATCGCCGCGCACCTGGTCCAGAAGGTGGCCCATCATCAGCCCGTCGAGGATGCCGAAGGGATGGTTCGCGATCACCACGAGCGGGCCGTTGGCGGGGATGTCCGATAGCGCCCCGTCCACCACGTTCAGCCGAAGGCCATAGCGTTCGGGCATGACCTGCCAGAACGACCGGCCCTGCGCCACCTCGGCCTCGTAGCCCTCGGCGCGGCGGATCAGCGAAAGCCGGCCGGTCGCGTTTTCCAGCACGCGGATCATCGCCCGGCCGCCACGCGTGCGGGCCGATCCGGCATAGGTGATGTCACGGGCGATCTGGCGTTGCGTCATGGCCTGGACTCCGTCTGCTGACGCCCCTTAGCGCCCCGTGACGGTTCTGCCCAGATCCGATGACGGCCTTGTGACAGAGTGCCGCCCGCCCGGCATCATTCCGCCGCCATCGCCTGGGGTGCGCCGCCCGCGCGGAAGGCGGCCAGCAGTTCGGCCCGGCGCCGTGCCGCCTTTTCCGCATTGGCGGCCTTCACCGGGCCGAAGCCCCGGATCGTCAGCGGCAGTTCGGCCAGGTCGCGGGCGACAGCCAGCGTCGCGGGCGTCACCTCGCGCAGGACCTCGGCCATGTCGGCCTCATATTCCGCGATCAGCGCGCGTTCCATCCGGCGTTCATGGGTGCGCCCAAAGGGATCGGCCCAGGTGCCGCGAAGGCCCTTCAACGCCGCCAGGACGCGGAACACGGGGATCATCCAGGGCCCGAAGGCACGCTTTTTCGGCCGGCCTGCCGCGTCCCGTCCGGGCAGAAGCGGCGGCGCAAGGTGAAAGACGGGGCGAAAATCGCCATCGAATTCCGCGCGCGCCTTGGCCACGCTGTCCAGATGCAGCCGCGCGACTTCGTATTCATCCTTGTAGGCCAGAAGCTTGTGATAGCCTCTTGCGACGCTTTCGCGCAATTCGGCAGGGGCGCGGTTGACCAGGTCCGTGAACCGCGCGGCCAGCGCCGCATCCTGATAGGCGCGCAGGTTATCGGCCCGGAACGCCACCGGATCGACCGTTGCCGGGGTTTCGGGGCGGATCATCGCGGCGGCCTGATCGGGGTGCAGCGCCGCCCACCGGCCAAGCGCGAAGGCACGGCTGTTCGTCTCGACCTGCGCGCCGTTCAGTTCGATCGCGCGCAGGATCGCGGCTTCGGTCAGCGGGATCAGGCCCCGCTGCCAGGCCGCGCCAAAGACCATCATGTTGGAATAGATCGAATCCCCCAACAGCACCCGCGCCAGTTCCGATGCATCGAAGAATGCCACGCGATCCTTGAGCCGCGCTTCAAGCGACAGGCGCAACCTGTCGGAAGGAATGCGGAATTCGGTATTCCGGGTGAATTCTCCGGTGACGATCTCGTGGTCGTTCACCACGGCGCCGGTGCGGCCGGTGGTCATCAGACCCAGCGTCTTGGCCCCCGCCGTCACCACCAGATCGCCACCGATCACGCAATCGGCCTCGCCCACGGCGACGCGGATGGCGCTGATGTCTTCCGGCGCATTGGCGAGGCGGCAGTGGATGTGCACCGCGCCCCCCTTCTGGGCAAGGCCCGCCATCTCCATCATGCCGGCGCCCTTGCCATCCAGATGCGCGGCCATGGCAAGGATGGCGCCCACGGTCACGACACCCGTGCCGCCGACGCCCGTGATCACCATGTTATGCGTGCCCCTGATCGCGGGAAGGTCGGGCGCGGGCATGTCGGGCAGGTCCAGCGCACGGGTCGCGGCCTTCTTCGGCCTTGCCCCCTCTAGCGTCAGGAAAGACGGGCAAAACCCTGTCAGGCATGAGAAATCCTTGTTGCAGGACGATTGGTCGATGGCCCGCTTGCGGCCCAGTTCGGTTTCCATGGGCACGATCGACACGCAGTTCGACTGCACCCCGCAATCGCCGCACCCCTCGCACACATCCGTGTTGATGAACACGCGCTTGTCCGGGTCGGGGAAGGTGCCGCGCTTTCGGCGGCGGCGCTTTTCGGCGGCGCAGGTCTGGACGTAAACAATGGCGGATACGCCGTTGATTTCGCGGCACTCTTCCTGAACCCGCATCAATTCGGACCGGGGCGCGCGCTTCACCTTCGCGGGGAACAGGCGCAGGTCCAGATCCTCTTTCGGGTCAAAGACCAGCCAGACATGCTCCACCCCCATCGCCAGCAACTCGCGGCAGATGCGATCGGCGGACAGGCCGCCCTCGTTGCCCTGCCCGCCGGTCATGGCGACGGCGTCGTTGAACAGGATCTTGTAGGTGATGTTCGTGCCCGCAGCCAGCGCCGCGCGGATCGCCTGAACCCCGGAGTGGTTGTAGGTTCCGTCGCCAAGGTTCTGAAAGACATGGGGCCGTTTGGAAAACGGCGCCTCGCCGATCCAGTTCGCGCCCTCGCCGCCCATCTGGGTGAACCCGACGGTGTCGCGATCCATCCACTGCACCATGTAGTGACAGCCGATGCCCGCATAGGCGCGGCTGCCTTCGGGCAACCGGGTCGAGGTGTTGTGCGGACAGCCCGAACAGAAATAGGGAAGCCGCGCCGCCATGTCCTTTGCATTGTCGGCGCGCCGCGCCTCGGCCAGACGGGCCAGCCCCGCCTTGACCGCGTCGGTGCCGCGCCCTTCCTCGATCAGGATGCCGCCGATCCGTTCGGCGATGGTGATCGGGTCCAGCGCGAACCGGGTCGGGAACAGTTCCTCGCCCCGGTCGTTCAGCCAGCCATAGACGCGGCGGCCGCGACGGTCGTTGAAGATCGCCTCTTTCGCCTGCACCTCGATCAGCTTGCGCTTTTCCTCGACCACGACGATCAGGTCGAGCCCTTCGGCCCAATCGCGGAAGCCCCTGAAATCCATGGGCCAGACCTGCCCGACCTTGTAGGTGGTGATCCCGAGACGTTCGGCCTCGTCCGCGCCGATGCCCAGAAGCGCCAGCGCATGGGTGAGGTCGAGCCAGTTCTTGCCCGCCGCGACAAAGCCGATCCTTGCGCCCGGCCTGCCCCAGACGCGGCGGTCCATTCCGTTCGCGTGGCTGAACGCTTCGGCGGCAAAGCGCTTGTGGTCGATCATCCGCGCCTCTTGCGCTACGGGCGTGTCCACAAGGCGGATGTTCAGCCCGCCGTCAGGCATCCGGAACTCGGGCAGCAGGATCCGCATCCGGTCGGGGCGGCCATCGACGACCGCTGTCGCCTCGACCGTGTCCTTCATCGTCTTCAGCCCCACCCAGACGCCCGCGAACCGGCTGAGCGCCCAGCCATAGATGCCGTAATCCAGCACCTCCTGCACGCCCGCGGGGCTGACGATGGGCATGTAGGCATCCACCATCGCCCAGTCCGACTGGTGCAGCGTGGTGGAGCTTTCGCCGGTATGGTCGTCGCCCATGGCCATCAGCACGCCGCCCCGCGGCGATGTGCCCGCCATGTTGGCATGGCGCATCACGTCGCCCGAACGGTCCACCCCCGGCCCCTTGCCATACCACAACGCGAAGACCCCATCGAACCGCCCCTCGCCCCGCAGTTCGGCCTGCTGCGTGCCCCAGACGGCGGTCGCGGCCAGATCCTCGTTCAACCCCGGCTGGAACAGGATGTCGGCGGCCGCCAGTTCGCGCCCCGCCCGCGTCATCGTCATGTCGACCGCGCCAAGGGGCGACCCGCGATAGCCCGTGCAATATCCCGCCGTGTTCAGCCCCGCCGCGCGGTCGCGTGCCTTCTGCATGAGCATCAGCCGCACCAGCGCCTGCGTGCCGTTCAACAGGACGGGTGACTTCGCCAGGTCATAGCGGTCCGAAAGCGTCACATCCGCGCGGATCACATCCTGCTTGCCCATGCTGCACCTCCCCATGCCGTCCGAGCTTTTGGTCGATATTAGGTCAAAAAAGCTGACCTACAAAGCGGTATTCTGGGCAAAAGGTTCATTTACATGTGAGATCAATATCCTATTTAGGATCGATCATGTTAGCGTTCTACAAGGTGGCAAGAGTTTCGCGATGGACTGGGACAAACTTAGAATATTTCACGCAGTGGCCGACGCGGGCAGCCTGACCCACGCGGGCGACACTCTGCATCTGTCCCAGTCGGCGGTCAGCCGGCAGATCCGCGCGCTTGAGGACAGCCTGAACGTCACGCTGTTCCACCGCCATGCGCGGGGGCTGATTCTGACCGAACAGGGCGAACTTCTGTTTGACGCGACCTCGGCGATGGCCAAGCGGCTGGAAGCGACGGCGGCCCGCATCCGCGACAGCGAGGACGAGGTGTTCGGCGAGCTGCGCGTCACCACGACGACGGGCTTCGGCACGCTGTGGCTGGCACCGAGGCTCGGGCGACTTTACAAGAAGTATCCCGCGCTCAAGATCGACCTGATGCTGGAAGAACGGGTGCTGGATCTGCCGATGCGCGAGGCCGATGTCGCCATCCGCATGAAGGAGCCAAGCCAGGCGGACCTGATCCGCAAGCGGCTGATGAACATCCGGATGCGGCTTTATGCCAGTCCCGAATACCTGGAAGAGAACGGGACGCCCCGGACGATCGAGGATTTCAGCCATCACCGCCTGATCAGCCAGCACGCGGGCACCGCGCAGGTGGCGGCGGGCGCGCGGCTGGTCCAGACGATCATGTCGCAGGACATCCCCTCGACCCTGACGGTCAACAACTATTTCGGCGTGCTTCAGGGCGTGCTGAACCATCTGGGGATCGGCGTGCTGCCCGACTACATCATCGAGGATTTTCCGAACCTCGTGCGCGTGCTGCCCGAGGTGGAAAGCGAGGAGGTGCCGGTTTTCCTCGCTTACCCCGAGGAATTGCGGCAATCCAAGCGCGTGGCAGCCTTCCGGGAATTTGTCACCGAAGAGATCTTCGACTATCGCAAGCGGCATCAGGCCTGAGGCCACGCGACACCGCGCAGGTCGCTATGCAATCCATGCATGGCGGCCATGCTGCACCTGCGGCATTCTTACACTTGCTAAGAATCGCGCAGCATCCTACATGCCACCTCGAAGGCAGCAATCGAGTTTCTCTTGCTCCTTCATACCTCCCTGTTGGACTTGGGCCGAGCTTCTGCTCGGCCTTTTTTTTCGTGCCGCGCGGGGATGCCGAAAGGTTCGGCGTTCCGGCACCTTCCTGCCCGGATTTCCGCCGCCCTGAAAAGGGTTAGCCCGATCCGGCGGCAGGTTGCGCGATTCCCGGGCAGGGTGCGCATGCGCTACGCTTTGCCCTTCCCCTTTTGCCCTGCTTCGCCTAAAGGGTCGCGGCAAGCCAGCCACCGATGGGGGACAGGATGCACGAGCCCGAAATCACGCCAGACCTGATTGCCGCGCACGGTCTGAAGCCGGACGAATACCAGCGCATCCTCGAGATCATCGGGCGCGAACCGACCTTCACCGAGCTTGGCATCTTTTCGGCGATGTGGAACGAACACTGTTCCTACAAGTCGTCGAAGAAATGGCTGCGCACCCTGCCGACCAAGGGGCCGCAGGTGATCTGCGGGCCAGGCGAGAATGCGGGCGTGGTCGATATCGGCGACGGCCAGGCCGTCATCTTCAAGATGGAAAGCCACAACCACCCCTCCTACATCGAACCCCATCAGGGTGCGGCGACGGGCGTGGGCGGCATCCTGCGCGATGTCTTCACCATGGGCGCGCGCCCGATCGCGGCGATGAACGCGCTGTCCTTCGGCGAACCCTCGCACCCCAAGACCTCGCATCTGGTGAAAGGCGTGGTCGAAGGGATCGGCGCCTATGGCAATGCCTTCGGCGTGCCGACGGTGGGCGGCGAGGTGCGGTTCCACCGCGCCTATAACGGCAACTGCCTTGTGAACGCCTTTGCCGCCGGGCTGGCCGAAACGGATGCGATCTTCTATTCCGCCGCATCGGGCGTGGGCATGCCCGTGGTCTATCTGGGCGCCAAGACCGGCCGCGACGGCGTGGGCGGGGCCACGATGGCCTCGGCCGAATTCGACGACACGATCGAGGAAAAGCGCCCCACGGTGCAGGTGGGTGACCCCTTCACCGAAAAGCGCCTGCTGGAAGCCTGCCTTGAGCTCATGGCCTCGGGCGCGGTGATCTCGATCCAGGACATGGGCGCCGCCGGCCTGACCTGTTCGGCGGTCGAGATGGGCGACAAGGGCGGGCTTGGCATCCGGCTGACGCTGGACAATGTCCCGCAGCGCGAGGCGGCGATGACCGCCTACGAGATGATGCTGTCGGAAAGCCAAGAGCGGATGCTCATGGTGCTGAAGCCGGAAAAGGAGGCCGAGGCGCGGGCGATCTTCGAGAAATGGGATCTGGATTTCGCCATCGTCGGCGAGACGATCCCCGAGGACCGGTTCCTGATCCTTCATGGCAACGAGGTGAAGGCCGACCTGCCGCTGTCGAAACTTTCGTCCAGCGCGCCCGAATATGACCGGCCCTGGGTGGAAACGCCCGCGCCCGCGCCCCTGGGCGAGGTTCCGGCCATCGCCCCCATCGCCGCCCTGCGCGCGCTGATCGAAAGCCCGACCTATGCCCACAAGGCCTGGGTCTATGAACAGTATGACTGCCAGGTGGGCGCCGATACGGTCGTCACCCCCGGCCTTCCGGCGGGCGTGGTGCGCGTGCACGGCACCAAGAAGGCCCTGGCCTTCACCTCGGACGTGACCCCGCGCTATGTGAAGGCGAACCCCTTCGAGGGCGGCAAGCAGGCGGTGGCCGAGGCCTACCGCAACCTGACCGCCGTGGGCGCGCGGCCCCTGGCCACGACCGACAACCTGAACTTCGGCAACCCCGAAAAGCCCGAGATCATGGGCCAGTTCGTCGGCGCGATCAAAGGCATCGGGGCGGCCGTCGCCGCGCTCGACATGCCGATCGTGTCGGGGAATGTGTCGCTTTATAACGAAACCGATGGCAAGGCGATCCTGCCGACGCCCACCATCGGCGCGGTCGGCCTGATCGACGACGTGGCCGGTGTGATTGCCGGTCGCCCCGTCTCGGGCGATCTGGCGGTGGTGATCGGATCGACGGCCGGCCATCTGGGCCAGTCCGCGCTTCTGGCCGAGGCCTTCGGGATCGAGGCGGGCGATGCGCCGCCGGTCGATCTGGCGGTCGAGCGGAAGCACGGCGAATTCCTGCGCGCCAACCGCGGCCTGGTCCGGGCTGCGACCGACCTTGGCGACGGCGGGCTGGCGCTGGCCGCCTTCGAAATGGCGGAGGGCGCGGGCCTTGGCGTGACCATCGACGCAGACGCGATCCCGTTCCTGTTCGGCGAGGATCAGGCGCGTTATCTGGTTGCCGTCGAAACCCGCGATCTGGCGCCCTTGCAGAAGGCAGCCGCCGCTGCGGGCGTGCCCTTGGCGCTGGTCGGGCAGTTCGGCGGCACGGTCGTGCGCATGGGCGGCGACGAGGCGCCCCTGGCGGATCTGTCGCGGACCTACCGCACCGCCTTTGCCGCCGCGGTGGAATGACCGGCGGACCGGCCAATCCTGCCGGACAGGGATATGAAGGGGGGCTGTCTGCCCCCCTCTTTGCCTCCGGCAAATTCACCCCCCGAGGATATTTCCGCCAGAATGAGGGCCGGGCGCTTGCAGGCAACCGGGCTGCGGCTTAGATTCAGCCGCAATGACGAAGGAGACCGCGATGCCGATGGAAGGCAAGGATATCGAGGCGTTGATCCGCGAGGCATTCCCGAACGCGAAGATCACCATCACCGATCTGGCGGGCGACGGGAACCATTGGGCCGCCGAGGTGATCGACGAAAGCTTCAAGGGGATGAACCGCGTGCAGCAGCAGCGCGCCGTCTATGCCAGCCTCAAGGGCAAGATGGACGGCGCCAACGGAGAATTGCATGCGCTGGCGCTGACCACCAAGGCGCCCGACTAACCGCCTGCGACCCGCAGGCCCGATGACAGGACGGAACGAGATGAGCGCGCAGGACCAGATCCGCGAGACGATCGAAAAGAACGACGTGGTGCTGTACATGAAGGGCACCAAGATGATGCCGCAATGCGGGTTTTCCTCCCGCGTGGCGGGTGTGCTGAATTACATGGGTGTCAATTTCACCGATGTGAACGTGCTGGCCGATCCCGAGATCCGGCAGGGGATCAAGGATTTCTCGGAATGGCCGACGATCCCGCAGCTTTACGTCAAGGGCGAATTCGTCGGTGGCTGCGACATCGTCACCGAGATGACGCTTTCGGGCGAGCTTGACGCGCTGTTCGACGCCAAGGGCATCACCTATGACAAGGACGCCGCCGACAAGATCCGCGAAGCGAACGCCTGACCAGGGCGCCTTGATCGGGGCGCCCTGCCCGCGGCGGGCTGCAATTGAAAAGGCCGGCAGGGCGATCCCTTGCCGGCCTTCTGGTTTCTCAGTCCGGAAAAGGGCGGCCCGTCAGCGCCCGGCCTCTTCCAGTCGGGCGGCCAGCGCCTCGGCCCTTGCGGCGATCTCGGCCATCGTCTCGGTCACCTGCGGCGGGATCACCGGCACCTCGACACGGGCGGGTTCCGGTGCGGGGCGGCCTTCCAGTTCGGAAAGACGTTCGCGCAGGACGCGAATTTCGTCATCCAGCGCGGCGGTGCGGTCGGCCAGCATGAGCCCCGCCATCAGCAGCATCCGCGATTCCGGCAGACGGCCCAGTTGCGCGATCAGGGGCTGCGCCTCGTCGTCCAGAAGCTTTGCCGCGGCGCGCAGGAAATGTTCCTCGCCCTCCTGGCAAGCGACCTGAAAGCTCTTGCCGCCGATGGTGATTTCCAGATCAGGCATCCTGCACCTCTTCCGCGACCAGGGGGCCGAGTTCGGCCAGGATTTCATCAAGCTCTGCCGTCTCGGTGATCCGCGTCGCGCGCAGTGATTCAAGTTCGGCCAGCATCGACTTGTTGATCATGTGCGCATCTGCCATGTTCGCCAGCGCCGCCTCGCGCAGGGCACGCATCTGTTCGCGCAGCGCAATCGCCGTCTTGCGCATCCGCTGCAACTCGATCCCCTGGACATCCAGCTGGCGCGTCATCGTCTCGACCCGCGATTCGAGCGCCTGTGCGGCCTGCGCGTCCCGTTCCTTCACCGCCTTGAGCCGTTCGGTCAGTTGCGCATTGGCGATCCGTTCGGCCTCGAGCGCCTCGGTCAGGCGGGCGATCTCGGCCGCGGCATCCGCAGAGGGCGCCGGTGTTCCGGCGGCAGGCGCCGCCCCGGCCGTCGCCGCCGCGGGAAGCCGGTCGAGGCCCCGCCCGATCCGTTCCAGCGCAACGGTGATGCGCCGCTCAAGTTCGGCGAGTTCGCTCATGTCCCTTGCCCCTTCGTCAACGTCACTGTGGCTTGCCGCAACGTCTGGCGCGCGCTGTCCGCGCGAATCGTTTTGCGGCTTGTTTCCGGCAATCATAAACCAAAGCCTGTGCCGATTGCGCCCCCCTTTCCGTCCAAGAGGTTACGGGGCGTGCTTGATCTTGCCCGCAAGGCTGCTATTGACCCGGGGCAACGGCTTTTTGAACAGCGAAGGACCAAGGCCCGTGGATATCCAGACCCTGAGAACCCAGCACCCCGACCACTGGAAGAAAGCCTGCGCGATCCGCGTCCTGACGCTGGATGCGGTGGCGGCGGCGAATTCGGGCCATTCCGGCATGCCGATGGGCATGGCCGACGTGGCCACCGTCCTTTTCGAGAAGCACCTGAACTTCGATCCGACCGTCCCGAAATGGCCCAACCGCGACCGGTTCATCCTGTCGGCGGGGCATGGCTCGATGCTGATCTATTCGCTGCTTCACCTGACCGGCTATGCCGACATGACGCTCGATCAGATCCGCAACTTCCGCCAATGGGGCGCGATCACGGCGGGCCATCCCGAATATGGCCATGCCGACGGCGTGGAAACCACCACCGGCCCGCTGGGTCAGGGCATCGCCAATGCGGTCGGTTTCGCCATGGCCGAGGAATCGCTGCGCGCCCGCTGGGGCGCCAAGGTGATGGACCATTTCACCTATGTCATCGCCGGTGACGGCTGCCTGATGGAGGGCGTCAGCCAGGAGGCGATCGGCATCGCCGGCCGTCACAAGCTGTCGCGCCTGATCGTCCTGTGGGACAACAACGGCATCACCATCGACGGCAAGGTCAGCCTGTCGGACATCACCGACCAGAAGGCGCGCTTTGCCGCCAGCGGATGGGACGTGTTCGAATGCGATGGCCATGACCCCGTCGACATCGACCGCGCGATCACCGCCGCAAAGGCCAGCCCGCGCCCGGCAATGGTGGCCTGCGCCACGCATATCGCGCTTGGCTCCAGCGCGCAGGACACGTCGAAAGGCCACGGCGCGCTGACCGATGCGAAGCTGATCGCCGATACCCGCGCCGCCTATGGCTGGGATCACGGGCCGTTCGAGATCCCCGCCGACGTGCGCGCGGCCTGGGCCGCGATCGGCGCGCGGGGCCGTGCCACCCGCGAAGCCTGGGAAGCCCGGCTTGCCACGCTTTCCCCCGCGAAACAGGCGGAATTCGCGCGCATCTTCGCGGGCGAGGCCCCGGCAAAACTCGCAGGCGCCATCCGCGCGCTGAAAAAGCAGGCCGCGGCCGATGCGCCCAAGCTCGCCACCCGTTCGGCCAGCGAAAAGGTCCTCGCCGTGGTCAACCCGATCATGCCGGAAACCATCGCCGGATCGGCCGACCTGACCGGGTCGAACAACACCAAGACCGCCGACCTGGGCGTGTTCGACGTGGACAACCGCAAGGGGCGCTACGTCTATTGGGGGATCCGCGAACATGGTATGGCCGCGGCCATGAACGGCATGGCGCTGCATGGCGGCGTGCGCCCCTATTCGGGCACCTTCATGGCCTTCACCGATTATGCCCGCCCCTCGATGCGGCTGTCGGCCCTGATGGGCGTGCCGGTCGTCTATGTGATGACCCACGATTCGATCGGCCTGGGCGAGGACGGACCGACGCACCAGCCGGTCGAACATCTGGCGATCAGCCGCGCGACGCCGAACACGCTGGTCATCCGTCCCGCCGATCTGGTCGAGGTGGCCGAGGCCTGGGAAGTGGCACTGACGCAGACATCGACGCCCACCGTGCTGGCCCTGTCGCGCCAGAACCTGCCCGCCGTGCGCAAGACCCATACCGCGCAGAACATGGTCGCGCGCGGCGCCTATGTCCTGGCCGAGGCCGAGGGCAAGCGCCAGGTGATCCTGATGGCCACCGGATCGGAGGTCGAGATCGCGCTGAAGGCCCGCGAGATGCTGCAGGCGGAAGGGATCGGCACGCGCGTCGTCTCGATGCCCTCTATGGAGCTGTTCGCCCAACAGGACGAAGCCTGGCGCAAGAAGGTGCTGCCCGCCGGGCCGGTGCGGATCGCCATCGAGGCGGGCGTGCGCCAGGGCTGGGACCGCTGGCTTCTCGGCGAACGCGGCCGCGAGGCGAAGGCCGATTTCGTGGGCATGTCCTCCTTCGGGGCCTCGGCCCCCTATGACCGGCTGTTCCGGGAATTCGGCATCACCGCCGAGGCGACGGTGGCCAAGGCCAAGGCGCTGCTCTGATCCGGAACCGGGCCGAGGGGGCGCTGCCCCCTCGCTACCTACAATGGCTCACACCCGGGATCTTTGCGCCAAGGTGAAGCAAGTTTGGCTGAAATTGTCTTTCAACCTGGCGAAAATACCCTCGGGGGGTGAATTTGGCGAAGCCAAAGAGGGGGGGCATACAGCCCCCCTTTTCCGTCTCAATGCGTCGCCCTTCCGCCGGTGGCGGCGGCGATCAGCGGGCCGATCACGCGGGTTGCGACCGGGATCAGCACCAGGCCCAGAACCAGACCAAACACCCCGTCCAGCGTCGCCGTGACGGTCCAGCCCGCAAGCCCCGGCGCCGCGGCCAGGGCATGCGCGGCGGCTTCGGCCAGATCGTGGATGGTGGCATAGGGTTCATGGAAGCCCAACTCGTGCAGGCCATGGACCACGATGTTGCCGCCGACCCAGAGCATGGCCAGCGTGCCGACAGTGGACAGAAACCACATCAGTTTCGGCATCCCCGTCACCAGCCCGCGCCCCAGTGCCCGCCCGGCGCCGCTGCGCGCTTCCCGCGCCATGTGCAGCCCCACATCATCCATCTTCACGATCATCGCGACCGCACCATAGACGACCGCCGTGATCAGAAGCCCGACCACGGCCAGCGTCGCCGCGTCCTTCCACAGGCTCGACGCCTCGATCGCGGCAAGCGAGATCGTCATGATCTCGGCCGAGAGGATGAAATCGGTCTTGATCGCCCCGGAAACCTTTTCCTCTTCCAGATGAACCGGATCGCCGGTCGACATGTCGGCCTCGACGACATGATCGGCATGGGGGAAAAGCGCGTGAAACACCTTCTCCGCCCCCTCGAAACACAGATAGCAGCCGCCCAGCATCAGAAGCGGCGTGATCGCTTGCGGCAGGAACGCGTTCAGCGCCAGAAGCCCCGGCAAAAGGATGACGAGCTTGTTGAAGACCGAGCCCTTTGCGATCCGCCAGATGATCGGCAACTCGCGGTCGGCCGAGAAGCCGTGCACGTATTTCGGCGTTACCGCCGCGTCGTCGATCACCACGCCTGCGGCCTTGGCGCCAGCCTTCGCCGCGGCCCCTGCGATGTCGTCGACCGAGGCTGCGGCCACCTTGGCGATGGCGGCAACATCATCCAGCAAGGCAAGCAATCCGCTCATCGCATACTCCGTTCCGGGGACACGGTCCCAATAGGTAACGACCTGCCGGTGCATCGCAAGCGGGAAAACCGCAGCACCTCTCCCCGATCCCCGGCGGCGCGGTGGCGCGGGCCTGTTCGCGCAACCGTTAGCGCAATCATCCCTGTTTTG
Organism: Aliigemmobacter aestuarii; assembly: GCF_004799285.1. GTDB lineage: Bacteria > Pseudomonadota > Alphaproteobacteria > Rhodobacterales > Rhodobacteraceae > Aliigemmobacter > Aliigemmobacter aestuarii. Next base: position 514,328 of record NZ_SSND01000003.1, read on the forward strand.
CGCTAACATGATGAAATGTCGTCGCTTTTGGACTTTGCCCAAGCCCTCGCAAGGAGTATCTGCCTAGGGACTCAGACCACGAGGACGCGGGACACATGACCATCACCATCGGCATCAATGGGTTCGGACGCATCGGCCGCTGCACGCTGGCCCATATCGCGGAAAGCGCGCGCAACGACGTGCAGGTCGTGGCAATCAATGCCACCGGCCCGATCGAAACGAACGCGCATCTTCTGAAATACGACAGCGTCCATGGCCGTTTCCCCGGCACCGTCAAGGTCTCGGGCAGCACGATGGACCTCGGCCGCGGCCCGATCCGGGTGATGTCGACCTACAACCCCGAGGAGCTGGACTGGGAAGGCGTCGACGTGGTGCTGGAATGCACCGGCAAGTTCAACGACCGTGACAAGGCCGCCGTCCACCTGACGCGCGGGGCCAAGCGCGTTCTGGTCTCGGCCCCGGCCAAGCGCGCCGACAAGACCGTGGTCTATGGCGTGAACCACCGCCAGCTTCTGGCCGAACATCTGGTCGTGTCGAACGGGTCCTGCACGACAAACTGCCTCGCGCCGCTGGCCAAGGTTCTGAACGATGCGATCGGCATCGAATCCGGGATCATGACGACGATCCATTCCTATACCGGCGACCAGCCCACGCTGGACCGCCGCCACAAGGACCTTTACCGCGCCCGCGCCGCCGCGATGGCGATGATCCCGACCTCGACCGGTGCCGCCAAGGCCCTGGGCGAGGTGCTGCCCGAACTGTCGGGAAAGCTCGACGGCACCGCGATCCGCGTGCCGACCCCGAACGTCAGCGCCGTCGACCTGACCTTCGTGGCCGGCAAGGACGTGACCGTTGCCGACGTGAACGAGATCGTGCGCGAGGCGGCATCGGGCTACATGGGCATGGTGCTTGCCTATGATCCGGAGCCGAAAGTTTCGATCGACTTCAATCACACCACGCATTCGTCTATCTTCGCCCCCGACCAGACCAAGGTCGTGGGCAGCCGCACCGTGCGCGTGCTGGCCTGGTATGACAACGAGTGGGGCTTCTCCTGCCGGATGGCCGACGTGGCCGGTGCGATGGGGCGGCTCCTCCAGTAACCGGAGGGGTCGTGACCGACCGTATCGCGCTTGTTCTCGGCCTCGTTCTCGTGGCGCTGATCCTGACGGACGTCCTTGCCAATGGCGGGGACGTTCTTCTGTTTCTGGCCCGGAAATTCGCCGGTTTCCTCGATTACCTGATGTTCTGGCGCTGACCGGGCCAAGTTCCGGTTGATCTTTGCGCCATTCTGTTGATGTTAGCGCTAGCATCGCCCGGCCCGAGTCGCCGGGCTCCCTGCCCTCGTAACATGGGAGGCGAACATGGCAGTCAAGGTTGCAATCAACGGGTTCGGTCGGATCGGGCGCAATGTGTTGCGGGCGATCGTGGAATCGGGGCGGACCGACATCGAGGTGGTGGCGGTCAACGATCTTGGCCCGGTGGAGACG
>NZ_SSND01000004.1 GCF_004799285.1 Aliigemmobacter aestuarii
ATCCCGGATCGCCGCGATCAGCAGTTCGGGAATGCCGCAAAGGCCAAAACCCCCCGCGGCAATGGTCATGCCGTCAAACAGCAGACCGTCCAACGCGGATTGCGCGTCAGGATAAACCTTCGTCATGGGAAACCCCCTGCAAACTCTCCACGGGTTTTGTGGGGCAGGGCGCGGGCGGAGTCAATCGCCGCACTGCGGCGACTGCCCTTGGCCGCAGGTTTCAGAACAGCTCGATCGTGGCGCCGTTGAAGAGGTCGTCGAATGTGTCGACACCGCGGAACAGGATCGTCTCGCCGCCCGCGAACCGAAGGGCGAAGTCGCCGTTGATCGTGGTGCCGAAGCGCTGGATCACCTCGGAGGAGCCGAGGGTTCCCGTCCACAGCCGGTCATCCAGCCAGATCGTGTCGCGCAGGTCTGCGGCCAGCCCCGGTGTGGTGCGGATATCGGTGATCACGTCCCGTCCCGACCCGCGGGTGAAGATGAAATCGTCGGGGCCCGCGCCGCCGGTCAGCCGGTCGCGCCCGCCGCCGCCGTTCAGCACGTCATTGCCGGCGCCTCCGTTGATGGCGTCGTTTCCGCCTCCGCCGAACATCCGGTCATGGCCGCGCGCGCCGTCGATCCGGTCGCGCCCCGCCCCGCCGAAGAGGTCGTCGTTGCCGCCCCGTCCGTTCAGCGTATCGGCGCCGCCCCGGCTCTCGATATAGTCGTCGCGCCCCGAGCCGTTCAGTGTGTTCGCCTGTGCGTTCCCCGCCTTGTAGGCCGCAAGGAACGGGGCCGGTTTCAGGAAGGGGTTCGACAGGGCGAAGGTGCCGGGCCGGTCGGTGGCGCCCCCCGGCTGCAGGTCGCCGTCCGTCGCATGCACCGTGATCACCCGCCCGTCGGCGGAAATGTCGTAGCTGTAGGCCGACACGTTCAGCCCGGCGTCGAAACTGTCTCCAGTCCGCGTCACGCCGTTCCAGGATCCCTGCAATTGCACCGATTTCCCGGTTGCGGCGTTGAACAGCCAAAGCCCGTTCTTCGTCACGTCCGGATTGCCCGAATGCGAAAACAGCACGAACTGGCCGTTGCCGCTGATCTGGGGGCCATAGGAATCGCCGTCCAACTGGCGGCCTGCCTGATCGACCGACACAAGCCGCGTGTTGCCGCCGGCGGCAGAATAGAGGAACACGTCATCGTCGCCGTTCCGATCGCCGCTGATCAGGTTCGTGGCCTCGGACCGGTAGGCGACGAAGCGCCCGTCGGCGGAAATCTCGGCTTCGCGCGAGGTGGCGTTGCCCGGATCGCCGTTCGCGGCGCGGCTGATGATCCGCGCCCCGCCGCCTGTCCCATAAAGGACCACCTGATACCCGTTCGTCTCGGCCCCGGCCGAACTGGAGAAATAGCCGGTATAGGCCATGGCCAGCCCGTTCCCCGAAAGGGACGCAGGGCCGAAGGTCGAGGTTTCACCGGTCGGCGTGCCGGGGCGCGTCACCGTGTTCGAGACAAGATCGACGATTACCATCTCGTCGCCGCCGCGGGTTCCGCCGAAACTGTCGATCCGGTCCACGGCGACGGCCACCTTCTGCCCGTTGCGCGACAGGGCCGCGAACGAGGTTTCCAGCAGAAGGCCGGGCCCCGCATTCGCCACCCCGGTGAAACCGGTGCCCGGGGTTCCGACCAGCACATCGATCGCGGCGTTCGGAAAGGCGATGCGGCTTCCGTCCGGCGCCAGCGCCACGGTGATGGCGAGGCCCGTCTGCAGAAGGCTGAACGTATTGGCCAGCGTGGTCTGCCCGGTCTGAAGATCGCGGACAAAGAAATTGCGGTCGTTCAGGCCAAGGGGGCCGGGTGTATTGGGCACCAGATCGGTGGAGGTCGAGGCGAACAGGACAAAGCGGCCTGTTTCCGAGATGATCTGGCTGGAATTCAGCGGGTCGTTCCGGCCATTTCCGAGGCGTCCGCCGTTGCCGACCGAAACGAATTTCATGTGCGAAAGAAACATGGGTCACTCCGTAAAACCTTGGGTAAAACCTTGGTGCTAATGCAGCTACGAATATGCGGGTCGGAAATTCCGCAGATCAAATCAAATCTTCAGGGTGCGGGATTTTTCCCGCTTCGGTGATGCGGGTGCCGTGGAGCGGTTCTGCAGCGCCCGCCTGCCATCCCTTTACCCCGCCGCCGCGGCCGCTATGCTGCGCGCGCCCGCCCGCGTGGTGGAATGGTAGACACAGGGGACTTAAAATCCCTAGGCTTCGGCCATGCCGGTTCGAGTCCGGCCGCGGGCACCATCCATTTGGCTCGTTCCGCGTTCGGCGTTCGGCCGTCGTAGGGACGGGCAGGTCGTGACGCGCAGGTCGTGACGGGCCGTCTTGCGGGCGCAAGGCCTGTCTGGTTTGATCTTCCGGTCAGCAGGAAGGAGCCGGAGCCATGGCGACAGAATCCGAAGTTTTCACGCTTCCCGCGCGTCGGGGTCGTGCGGTGCGCCTTGGAAAGGGCGACGCGATCCAGATCATCAACACACACGGGTCGCAGGTGGTGGATACATGGGTGTTCAACGCCGAGGACCTGACCGAATTCTAGTCGAACGAACACATGCGGCCGACGCTTGGCAAGCTTTGGCCGGGCAAGGGCGATGCGCTGATCACGAACCGGCGCCGGCCGATCGCGATCATCGAAGAGGATACGTCGCCCGGGCGTCACGATACGCTGATCGCGGCCTGTGACGATTATCGCTATGGGCTTCTGGGGTGCAGGGATTACCACGACAACTGCACCGACAACCTGCATGCGGCGATGCGGCGGATCGGGCTTGAGGCGCCGGAATGCCCAAGCCCGCTGAACCTGTGGATGAACATTCCGGTTGCGGCGGACGGATCGACAAGCTGGGGCGAACCCCTGTCGAAGCCCGGCGACCATGTCGTTCTTCGTGCGTTGATGGATTGCGTGGTGGCGATGTCGGCCTGTCCGCAGGACATGCTGCCGATCAATGGCGCGGATTGCCAGCCCACCGAGGCGCATTACCGGATCCTGCACGGCCCGCGCTGAGGGCGGCGGCGGGCTTTTGCCGCCGGGATCAGCAGGTGCCGCCGCAGAGGCGGGCCTGTCGGGGCGGTTCGGGCCAGCTTACCTTTTGCGGCCACTCGGCCTTTTGCGGCAGGACCATCAGTTGGCGGCGATAGTCGAGCCACTGCGCCCGACCTGCCAGCGCGACGGGATGGCTTTCGATCCACTCCGTCGCCATGAGACAGCGGCGATGATAGAGCACGGCAATCTCTTCTGTGTTCCGGGCGAAGGGCAATTCGGTCATGGGTGCGGTGATCCTCTCTGGCGGGTATCGTGCGCGCAATCGCCGAAAAATGGATTGATATATATCAAGCAGCGACCCCTGTGCCCTGGCGCCGGGGGACGCGGGACCGTTGCAGATCGCCGGGGATGGCCGGGAAAACCCGCGATTTCACACGGTCGGGAAGCGGTGTAAGGTGGCCCGGTGCAACGGCTGGCTCCCTGTGGCGAGGGCATGGCCCTCAGGCCGGGGATGTCAAAGCGGGCGTGGTGGAACGGGCATGGCGGTAACCCTGAAGGACGTGGCAGAGCGCGCGGGCGTGTCCCGTTCGGCGGTGTCGCGCACCTTCACGCCGGGCGCGTCGGTTTCGGCCAGAACCCGCGAAAAGGTGGAACGGGCGGCGCGCGATCTGGGCTATGCGCCCAATGCGCTGGCCTCAAGCCTGACGACCGGACGCACCAAGCTCATCGGCCTGATCGTGAACAACTTCCACAATCCCCTGATCCTCGAGGTGTTCGACCTGTTCACCCGGGGCTTGCAGGACAGGGGCCTGCGGCCGCTGGTGGTGAACCTCAGTGCCGCGACCGATCCGGCGGGAACGGTGCGGATGCTCAGGCAGTATTCCGTCGATGGCGTGATCGTGGCGTCCTCCACCCTGCCGCCAAGTTTTTCGGCCTCGTTCCGCGAGGCGGGGATTCCGGTGGTTCATGCCTTCGGGCGCCATTCGCCCGCGCCGGATGTCCATGTCGCGGGGATCGACAACATCGTCTGCGGCCGGATGGCCGCTGATGCGCTGGTCCGCCGGGGCCACCGCCGGGTGGGGTTTCTGGGCGGGCCGGAACGGGCCAGTTCGACGCAGGATCGCGCCGCGGGGTTCCTTGAGGCCCTGAAGGCCCATCCCGGCATTTCCGTCAGCGTCAGCTACGCGACCGATTACACCTTCGATGCCGGCCGGACCGAGATGCAGCGCCTGCTTTCCGGCACCCCGGCCGAGGCCTATTTCTGTGGCGACGACCTGTTGGCCATCGGCGCGCTGAGCGCGATCCGCGAGGCTGGCCTGCAAGTGCCCGGGGATATCGGCCTGATCGGGCTGAACGACATGGAAATGGCGCGCTGGCAGAACATCGGGCTGACGACGATCCGCCAGCCCGTGGCGCAGATCATCGAGGCGGCGATCGACCTTGTGGTGAAGACGATCGAAACCCCCGACTGCCCGATTGAATCCCGGCTTTTCCCCTGCGATGTGATTGACCGCCAGACGCTGCGCCCGCCCCTCTGACGCACCGTCAGCGGAACATCGGCGGGCGGGCATCGACCCATGCGCCCCCCGCCCTGGCCGAGGCCACGGCCGCATGGACCGCCGCCATCGACCGCAGGCCGCTTTCCGCGCCCGGAAGCCCGTCGCGCGCTTCTCCCCGGATCGCATCGGCGAGATCGCAATAGATGTTCGCCACCGCCAGCGGAAAACCCTCTGGGTGGGCGATGGCCACGCGCGACAGGCGCCGCGCCTCGTCATGCAGCCCTCCTTCGCCCTTTTCGATGATCTGGGTGCGCCCGCCGACCGGCGTATAAATCAGCTGGTTCGGCTGTTCCGAAGCCCAACGAAGCCCCCCGGTTTCGCCGAAGACCTGAATGTCGAACCCGTGCTGACGGCCGATCGCGACCGAGGATGTCCAAAGCCGCCCGACCGTGCCGCCGGTCATGCGGAAATTCACCATCGCGTCATCCTCCAGTTCACGGCTGGGGATGGTCGAGGCGAAATCGGCGGACAGGCGTTCCACCTCGTCATCGCAGATGAAGCTTGCCATGTGCAGCGCATGGATTCCGCAATCGGCGAACTGCCCCGAGACCCCCGCCATCGCCGGATCATAGCGCCAGCGCACGCGGGGATTGTCGGCATCCGTCGCATCGCCGTGGTGGCCGTGGCTGAAGTTCGTGACGACCAGCCGCACGCGCCCGACCTCGCCCGCGCGCACCATGGCGCGGGCCTGGCGGATCATCGGATAGGCGGAATAGCAGTAGTTGACCGCGCAGATGCGGCCCGTCCGGCGCGCGGTGCGCACGATCTCTTCGCCCTCGTCCACCGTCATTGTCATGGGCTTTTCGCACAGCACGTGGAACCCGGCCTCTAGAAACGCCCGGGTGATCTCGAAATGGGTGGAATTGGGTGTGGCCACGGTGACAAGGTCGACGCGGTCGGGGCGGTTCCGTTCGCCTTCCAGCATCTCGCGCCAGTCGCCATAGGCACGGTCGGCGGCGATGCCCAGACGTTGTGCATAGTCGCGCCCGGCATCGGGCCGGTGGTCCAGCGCGCCCGCGACAAAGGCGAAATGCCCGTCAGCCTGCGCGCCAAGACGGTGTGCCGGGCCGATCTGGCTGCCTTCGCCGCCGCCGATCATGCCCCAGTTCAGTTTGGCCATGGCTTTCCCTCAGAATCCGATGGATTTCAGATAGTCGCGGTTCCGGCGCGCGTCCTCGACCGGGTGGACATCCAGCGTCGGGTCGCAATCCTGCTCGACCGTGCACCAGCCTTCGTATCCCGCGTCCAGCAGGATCTGCCGGACTGCGGGGAAATCGACATCGCCCTGCCCGAGATTGCAGAAGATGCCTTGCCCGCAGGCGTCGTAAAAACCCGTGCCGCGCGCGATCACATCCGCCTTCACCGCCGGGTCGATATCCTTGAAATGCATGTACGAGATGCGCCCGACATGGCGGCGCATGAAGGCCACCGGATCGAACCCCGCATAGGAATGATGGCCGGTGTCGAAACAGATCTTCAGGATCTTTTCATCCACCTCGTCCAGGAGGCGTTCCAGTTCGGGTTCAAAGTCGATGAAGCCCGCCGCATGGGCATGGATGCCGACGGTCAGGCCGTAATCCTCGGCACCCATCCGGGCGACCGTGGCGATGCGGTCGCGGAAGGCTGTCCATTCGGCAAGGTCCATCTGTTCGGCGGCATCCGGGCGGCCCGCCGTGGGTGCCCGGCGGGGCGAGATCGAATCGATCAGCACCAGATGCCGCGCACCATGCGCGACCAGCGCCCGGCAGGTCCGCTGCGCCGCATCCACCACCTCGTCCCATTTGGCGGGATCGTGGAACGGGCGAAAGACCACGCCGCCGATCAGCTCCAGCCCGTTTTCGGCCAGCGCCTCGGACAGGATCGCGGGGTCTTCGGGCATGTAGCCGATGGGGCCAAGCTCGATCCCGCGGTATCCTGCGTCGGCGCAGTCCTTCAGCACCTGACGCCAGGGCGGGTTGCGCGGATCGCCCGCGAATTCGACGCCCCAGGAACAGGGCGCATTGCCGATGCGGATGGTCATTTCGGGGTGTTCCTCATGTGGTCAGGACGCTGTGCCAGCGTCCGTCGGCGGATGCGGCGAAGGCCGTTTCGATCACCTGGGCCACGGCAAGGCCATCGCGGAAGGTTGGCCAGACCGGGCGGCCTGTCTCGATCGCGGTCAGGAAATCGCGCGCCTCGATGATGATCTGATCCTGATATCCGGTGCCATGGCCCGGACCCTGGCAGAAGGCGAGGTAATCGGGATGTGCGGGGCCGGTCAGGATGCGGGTGAAGCCGCGCGCGGCCTCGGGCCCTTCGGCGCGATAGAGCCAGACCGCGTTCTGGTCTTCCTGGTCAAAGCGGATCGCGCCCTTCGTGCCGTGGATTTCATAGGCATAGCCCATCTTCCGCCCGGTCGCGGTGCGGCTGATGTAGAGATGCCCCATCACGCCCGAGGCAAAGCGCAGCATGATCTGGGCGTGGTCGTCATTGTCCACCGCGACCGGGCCATGCGGGCCGGGGCGGGTGGTGTGGATCGTCTCGATCCGGGCCGACAGTTCGGCGACATCCCCCATCAGTGCCAGCGCGCAGTTGATCGGATGCGGCGCCAGATCGCCCATGCAGCCATTCGCGCGCCCGGTCGTCCGCCATGTCGCGGGCAGCGCGGGATCGGCCAGGAAATCCTCGGTATGTTCGCCGCGGAACCACGTCACCTGTCCGATGGCGCCTTCGGCCAGAAGGCGGCGTACGAACTGCGTGGCGGGGGTGCGCACATAGTTGAAGCCGATCATGTTCGGCAGGCCCGAGGCCTCTGCCGCCGCCACCATCGCGCGCGCATCCTCAAGCGAGGCCCCAAGCGGTTTTTCGCAAAAGACGGGCTTTCCCGCGGCAAAGGCCGCTTCGGCAATCGCGCGGTGGGTGGCTTGCGGCGAGGCGATCACCACCGCCTCGACCCGTGGATCGGCGACGAGGTCGCGCCAGTCGCGCGCCGCGCGGGCAAATCCATAGGCGCGCCGATAGGTTTCGGCCGAATCCGCGCTTGAGGCGGCGATCATTTCAAGCCGGGGCCTGAGGGCAGTGTCAAAGACCGCGCCCACGGCAGACAGGGCCACGGCATGGGCCTTGCCCATGTAGCCGCCGCCGACAAGCCCGATCCCGATTTCCCGCATTGGCGCCTCCTGTCGTCGACCCGGTTGCAACCGGTTGCAAAAGATGTATCCTCAGTCCGCACGGCGCGCAAGTCCCGTTCCTGTCGAAACGCGGGGGGCGCCATGCGGGGGAGGAAGAATGTCGGGTTCGGACGGAAGGATCAGGCTGACCGTGGCGCAGGCCATCGTCCGCTGGCTGATGAACCAGTTCATCGAGATCGACGGCGTCGAGACGCGCATCTGCGGCGGGGGCTTCGGCATCTTCGGCCATGGCAACGTGCCCTGCCTGGGCGAGGCGCTCTATCCGGTTCGCGACGAGATGCCGCTTTACCGGGGGCAGAACGAACAGGCGATGGGATTTGCCGCGGCGGCCTATGCCAAGTATCACCTGCGGCGACGCTTCATGTTCTGCACCGCAAGCGCGGGCCCCGGCACGGCGAACCTGGTGACGGCGGCGGCCCTTGCCCATGCCAACCGCCTGCCGATGCTGATGCTTTGCGGCGATACGTTCCTGACGCGCCTTCCCGATCCGGTGCTGCAGCAACTGGAGCATTTCGGCGATCCGACGCTGGGGGTGAACGACGCCTTCCGCGCCGTCAGCCGCTACTGGGACAGGATCACCCATCCGGCGCAGGTCCTGCAATCCCTGCCCGCCGCGCTGGCCACGATGCTGGACCCGGCCGATTGCGGGCCCGCCTTCCTTGGCCTTCCGCAGGATGTGCAGGGCTGGGCCTGGGATTACCCCGAAGCCTTCTTCGCCCGGCGGGTGCATCGCATCCGCAGGCAGACCCCGGACGAGGCCGATCTGGCCGAGGCGGCGGCCCTTCTGCGGGCGGCGCGGCGGCCGGTGATCGTTGCGGGCGGTGGCGTGCAGTATTCCGGCGCGGTGGCCGAACTGACCGCCTTCGCCGAGGCGCATGGCATCCCGGTCGTGGAAACCATCGCCGGCCGCGCGAACCTTCTGGCCACCCATCCCCTGAACGCCGGGCCGATCGGCGTGACCGGATCGGACAGCGCCAATGCCATCGCCGGGGCCGCCGATGTGGTGTTGGCGGTCGGCACAAGGTTGCAGGATTTCACCACCGGATCCTGGACGGTCTTCGCGCCAGGGGCGCGTCTGATCGGCCTCAACGCGGCGCGCCATGATGCGGCCAAGCACCTGTCGCTGCCGGTCGTCGGGGATGCACGGCTTGGGCTGGTGGCGCTGGATCGTGCGCTTGGCGGCCATCGCGCGCCTGCAGAGTGGACGGCACGGGCGGCGGCCGAGCGGCGCGCCTGGGATGACTACGTCGCGGCGAACACGGCCCCCGGAAACCGCCCGAATTCCTATGCCCAGGCCATCGGCACGGTGAACGCGCTTTGCCATCCGCGCGACCGGATCGTGACCGCCGCGGGCGGGCTTCCGGCAGAGATCACCGCGAACTGGCGCACGCTGGGGATCGGAACGGTGGATGTGGAGTTCGGCTTTTCCTGCATGGGCTATGAAATCGCCGGCGGCTGGGGCGCGCGGATTGCACAATCCGAACAAGAGCCTGATCGGGATACGATCGTCTTCGTCGGTGACGGCAGTTACCTGCTGATGAACTCCGACATCTATTCCTCGGTCCTGACGGGGAAAAAGCTGATCGTGCTGGTGCTGGACAACGGTGGTTTCGCCGTCATCAACAAGCTGCAGAACAACACCGGACAGGACAGTTTCAACAATCTGATCGCCGATTGCCCGACGGTGGCCGACCCGTTCCCGGTGGATTTCGAAGCCCATGCGCGGGCAATGGGGGCGCTGGCCGAAACCGTCGCCAATCCGGCGGAACTGGCTGCCGCCTTCCGTCGGGCGCAGGCTGCCGACCGAACGACGGTCATCGTGATGCAGGTCGATCCCTACGAAGGCTGGACGACGCGAGGCCACGCCTGGTGGGAAATCGGCACTGCCGAGGTGTCGCAAAGCGCCCGCGTGCGTGACAGCCGCGCCGGGGTCGAGTCCGGCCGCGCGGCGCAAAGGCAGGGCGTGTGATGGGGGGTCTTGCCAGGCTTTCGGGGCGGTCCTTTCTGGTCCTGGGCCGGGCGGGGATGGACCTTTACGCCGATCCCCCCGGCGCGCGGATGGAAGAGGCCACGCGCTTTACCACCGCGCTTGGCGGATCGTCGGCCAATATCGCGGTGGCACTGACGCGGCAGGGTTGCCAGGCCGCGCTTGTGACCTGTGTGTCTGATGACGCCATTGGCCGGTTCTGCCTGAACCAGCTTGACCGCTATGGAATCGACCGGCGGCATGTGCGTGCCGTTGCGGGCGAGGCGCGCAATTCGCTGGCCCTTGTCGAAACCCGGCTGGAGGATTGCCAGTCGGTGATCTACCGCAATGGTGCGGCGGATTTCGCGATGACCCTCGCCGATGTCGAGGCGGTGGATTATTCCGCCCATTCGGCGCTGATCGCCACCGGGACGGTGCTTGCGGCCGAACCTTCGCGCGGCGCTGCGTTCCGGGCCTTCGATCTGGCGCGCGCGGCAGGCCTGCCCCTGATCTTCGATATCGACCATCGCCCCTATTCCTGGCCTTCGGCGCAGGTCGCCTCGGACGTCTGTTCGCGCGCCGCCGCGCTATGTGACGTGATCGTGGGCAATGACGTGGAATTCGGCTTTCTCGCGGGCGATCCCGGCAAGGGACTGGAAGCCGCGCGCGCCCTTGTCACGGCCGGAGCGGCGATCGCCGTCTACAAGATGGGCGAGAAGGGCGCGATCACCCTTGCGCCGGATGACGAGTTCGAAACCGGCATCTACCGCACAGCGGCGCTGAAGCCGACCGGGGCGGGCGACAGCTTTCTTGGCGGCTTCATCGCGGCCCTTGCCGATGGCCGCCCCCTGCGCGAGGCGGTGCTGCGCGGATCGGCCGCCGCCGCAATCGTCGTGTCGCGGGTGGGTTGCGCGCCTGCGATGCCCGATCGCGCCGAACTCGACCGTTTTCTTGCCGAACACCCCGGCCCCGATGCCGATTGAGGAGAGACCATGCACATCGCCCCCTTCGACAATCAGAACCGCCCCATCGTCGATGCCGATGACGCCCTCGTGCCGCTGGTCTATTTCAACCGCATCCGCCTGCGCGCCGGAGAACACTTCGATTATCGCGTGGCTGGGTATGAAACCTGCATCGTGCCCGCGACCGGGACCGTGACGGTCGAGACGGCGGGCGAGGCCTTTGCCGGGATCGGCCATCGCGGCGCGGATGTCTGGGATGGCGAACCCGAAGGCGTCTATGTGCCCACCGACACCGGCGCGCGCATCACCGCGCTGACCGATACCGAAACCTTCATCGCGGGCGCGAGGTTCGCCGAAACCCTGCGCCCCTTCGCGGTGCGGGCGGGTGATCTGGACGTGGTGCAATACGGGTCGGACGACACCAAGACTCACCGCAAGATCAAGCATATCCTGGGCGCGGCCTACCATGACCGCGTGGGCCGCCTTCTGGTCAGCGAGCTTTTCACCGTGGGGGCAGGGGGGTGGTCGGGATTTCCCAGCCACAAGCACGACACCGACCGCCTGCCCGAGGAAACCCGGCACGACGAATGTTACAATTTCCGCTTCCGGCCTGACTATGGGTCGGGCCTGCAGATGCTGCAGCGCGTCGACAACGAACCGGGCGATGCCTATCACATCATGGATGGCTCGACCGTGCTGATCGACCGTGGCTATCACCCCTGCTGCGTCCTGCCGGGATACGAGATGTATTACTTCACCATCCTCGGCGGGCAGAACCAGCGCAGCCTGAAACAGTATTTCCAGCCGACCCATGCCGCGCAGCTGCACACCATTCCGGGGATTATGGACATGGTGGCCAAGTTCAAATGACGCGGGCCACGCTGGCACAGGTTCTGCAACCGGCCCTGCGGTCAGGCTATGCCGTGCCGGGCTTTGTCTGCCTCGGGTGGGAGGATGCCCGCGCCTATGTCGCCGCGGCCGAGGCCGAACAGGCGCCCGTGATCCTTCAGGCGGGGCCGGGCGCGCGGGCGCATATGCCGGTGGCGGTCTGGGCGGCGATGTTCCGGCACCTGGGGGAAGGCGCGGGCGTGCCGGTGGTGGCGCATCTGGATCATGGCACCGACATCGAGGAATGCCGCGCCGCGATCGGGGAAGGCTTCACCTCGGTGATGTTCGACGGATCGCGCCTGCCGCTGTCGCAGAACATCGACCTGACCGCCGCCGTTGCCGGTCTGGCGCATGCCGCCGGGGTGTCCTGCGAGGGCGAGATCGGCTTTGTCGGCTATGCGCGGGGGGCGCAGTCCAAGGGCACGGACCCGGCCGAGGCCGCGCGCTTTGCCAAGGAAACCGGGGTCGATGCGATGGCCGTTTCGGTCGGGAACCTGCACCTTCAGGAAGACGCGGGCAACGGGCTTGACCTGCCCCGCATCCGCGCGATCGAGGCGATGACGGTTGTGCCCCTGGTCATTCACGGCGGCTCCGGGGTTCCGGCATCGGAACGCAGCGATCTGGCGGCGTCCTCGCATGTGTGCAAGTTCAACATCGGAACCGAGCTGCGGCAGGTCTTTGGCCGGGCGCTGCGCGAAGCTGTCGCACGGGATGCCGCAAGGTTCGACCGGCTTGAGCTGCTTGGGGAAACCGAAGCGCCGCTGGTCGAAGCCGCGCGGCTGGTCCTGCGCCAGCTTGGCGCGTCCGGCAAGGCGGGGCAGGGCGCCCTTTCACAATGATCCCCCCGGAATGACGAAACCCCGGACAGTGTCCGGGGTTTCGCCGTGTCGTGTGGGGCGGACCAGGGCCCGCCCCGCCCTGTGCCTTACGCCAGATCGAAGCGGTCGGCGTTCATCACCTTGGTCCAGGCGGCGACGAAGTCCTGCACGAACTTCTCGCGGCTGTCGTCCTGGGCATAGACCTCGGCATAGGCGCGCAGGACCGAGTTCGAACCGAACACCAGATCCGCACGGGTCGCGGTGTGGCGCACGGCGCCGGACTTGCGATCCTGGATCTCGTAAAGGTTGCGGCCCTTCGGCACCCACTTCAGGCCCATGTCGGTCAGCGTGACGAAGAAATCGTTCGTCAGCGCGCCGGGGCGGTCGGTGAAGACGCCATGCGCCGTGCCGCCGTGGTTGGTGCCCATCACGCGCATGCCGCCCAGAAGGCAGGTCATCTCGCAGGCGGTCAGGCCCATCAGCTGCGCGCGGTCCAGCAGCAGCTCTTCGGGCTGCACGACGTAATCCTTCTTCAGCCAGTTGCGGAAGCCATCGGCCACCGGTTCCAGAACGTCGAAGGATTCCGCGTCGGTCTGCTCTTGCGTCGCGTCACCGCGTCCGGGGGCGAAGGGCACCGTGATGTCGAAGCCCGCGGCCTTCGCCGCCATCTCGACGCCAAGGTTGCCCGCCAGCACGATCACATCGGCAACCGAGGCGCCCGTCGCCGCGGCGATCGGCTCCAGCGCCGCAAGGACGCGCGCCAGCCGGGCCGGTTCGTTGCCTTCCCAGTCCTTCTGCGGCGCAAGGCGGATGCGGGCACCGTTCGCGCCGCCGCGGAAGTCCGACCCGCGGAAGGTGCGGGCGCTGTCCCAGGCGGTGGCGACCATGTCGGCCGCCGACAGACCGGCCGCTGCGATCTTCGCCTTGACCGCCGCCACGTCATAGCCGGTGCTGCCGGCCGGGACCGGATCCTGCCAGATCAGGTCTTCGCCGGGGACTTCCGGGCCGATGTAGCGCGCCTTCGGCCCCATGTCGCGGTGGGTCAGCTTGAACCAGGCGCGGGCGAAGGCATCGTCGAACTGGTCGGGGTTCTTGTGGAACCGCTCCGAGATCTCGCGGTAGATCGGGTCCATCTTCATCGCCATGTCCGCGTCGGTCATGATCGGGTTGTAGCGGATCGACGGGTCTTCCACGTCAACCGGCTTGTCCTCTTCGCGGATGTTGACCGGCTCCCACTGCCATGCGCCGGCGGGGGATTTCTTCAGTTCCCATTCATACCCCAGCAGCAGGTCGAAATAGCCGTTGTCCCACTTGGTCGGGTGCGTGGTCCAGGCGCCTTCGATGCCCGAGGTCACGGTGTTCCGGCCGATGCCGCGGCTCGTGTGGTTCATCCATCCCAGGCCCTGTTCGTCGATCGCCGCACCTTCGGGCGAGGGGCCGAGGTTTTCGGCCCGCCCGTTGCCATGGGCCTTGCCCACGGTATGGCCACCGGCCGTCAGCGCCACGGTTTCCTCGTCGTTCATGCCCATGCGGGCGAAGGTCTCGCGCACCTGAAGCGCGGTCTTCAGCGGGTCAGGCTGGCCATTCACGCCTTCGGGGTTCACGTAGATGAGGCCCATCTGCACGGCGGCCAGCGGGTTTTCCATCGTCGAGGGGTCCTCGACGTTCTCATAGCGGTTGTCGGACGGCGCAAGCCATTCCTTTTCCGAACCCCAGTAGACGTCCTTTTCGGGATGCCAGATGTCCTCGCGGCCGAAGCCGAAGCCGAAGGTCTTGAAGCCCATCGATTCATAGGCGACGTTGCCGGCCAGGAGGATCAGGTCGGCCCAGCTGATCTTGTTGCCGTACTTCTTCTTGATCGGCCACAGCAGACGGCGCGCCTTGTCGAGGTTGGCGTTGTCCGGCCAGCTGTTCAGCGGGGCGAAACGCTGGTTGCCGGTGTTGCCGCCGCCGCGCCCGTCGGCCGAGCGGTACGAGCCCGCCGCGTGCCAGGCCATGCGGATCATCAGGCCGCCGTAATGGCCCCAGTCCGCCGGCCACCAGTCCTGGCTGTCGGTCATCAGTGCGGTCAGGTCGGCCTTCAGCGCCTTGACGTCCAGCTTCTTGACCTCTTTGCGATAGTCGAACCCTTTCAGCGGGTTGGTCTTGGTGTCGTGCTGATGCAGGATGTCGAGGTTCAGCGCATTGGGCCACCATTCCATCACGCTGCTGCCGGTCGAGGTCAGCGCCCCATGCATCACCGGGCACTTGCCGGGTTCATTGACGTTTTTACCGTCCATCTGTCTCTCCTGATCTGGGTGAATGGCTTGCCGCAATGGCAATGTGGAATCGTTCTAACAAAAAGTGTTCATCAGTGGAATTCCAATCTCCTGATTGCCGTGATAATTTTGCCTTATGATAAACCTCACCCTGAAACAGTTGCGCTATTTCGACGCCCTTGCCCGGCAGGGGCATTTCGGGCGGGCGGCCGAGGTCTGCGCCATCTCGCAGCCCGCACTGTCCATGCAGATCAAGGAGATGGAGGCGACGCTTGGTACCGATCTGGTCGAACGGGGGGCGCGGCAGGTCCGCCTGACTGCCTTCGGCGAAGAGGTTCTGGCCCGGGCACGCGAAATCCTGCGGGCTGTCGACGAGTTGCAGGATCTGGCCCGGGCGACGCGGGGCGGGCTTTCGGGGCGGTTGCGGATCGGGGTGATTCCGACCGTTGGCCCCTATCTTCTGCCCCGCCTGATCGCCGATCTGACCCGGCGCTTTCCCGAGCTTGACCTGCAACTGCGCGAAACGGTGACGCACCGCCTGATCCGCGAACTGGCCGAGGGTCGGCTGGACACGGCCATCGTCGCGCTTCCGGTGTCGGAACCCGCGCTGGCCGAGGTCGCCCTGTTTTCCGAGGAATTCGTGCTTGTCCGCCCGGCCGAGGACGCGGGCAAGCCCGTGCCCAACCCCGAGGCACTGCGCGAGATGCGGCTTCTCTTGCTGGAAGAGGGGCATTGCTTTCGCGATCAGGCGCTGTCGTTCTGCAACCTTGAAACCCGGCGCCCGCGCGAATTGCTGGACGGCAGTTCGCTGTCGACGCTGGTGCAGATGGTGGGCGCGGGGATCGGCGTCACGCTGATCCCGGAAATGGCCGTGGCGGTGGAAACCGGATCGGCCCCCGTGTCGATCGCGCATTTCGACAAGCCCGCGCCAAGCCGGACCATCGGCATGGTCTGGCGGCGGTCAAGCCCGCTGGCGCGTCAGTTGCAACAGGTGGCCGAGGTCGTCCGCGCCGTGGCCACGTCGAAGACCCCGGCGCAGGCCCCGCACTGACCCCGGCGCGCTGATCCGGCCTAGAAGGCGATGATGTCGAAGTCGTCTTCCGTCAGATTGGCCACGTTGAAGTTTTTCAGCAGGATCTCGACCTCATCCCCGGTGAGCCGGACATCTGACCCGACCTGGAAACGGTCGAACTCGATCAGTTGATCGGCCGGCGCCCGGATCACGATCCGGTCCACCCCGTCCTCGAAATCGGTGATGACATCGCTGCCGCTGTTCACCTTGTAGATGAAGCGGTCCGCGCCGGCCCCGCCGGTCATCGTGTCATTCCCGCCGCCGCCGTTCAGGCGGTCGTTTGCGCTGCCGCCAAGAAGCGTGTCACTGCCCGACATGCCCTCGAGCAGGTCTGCCCCCAGCCGCCCCTCAAGCCGGTCGCGACCGATGCCACCTTTCAGCACGTCATTGCCCGCGCCCCCGATCATCCGGTCTGCGCCGGTCTGACCCAGCAGCACATCCGCGCCGGCCTCGCCGCGCAGCCTGTCGTTGCCAAGGCCGCCGATCAGCCGGTCGCTCGCCGTGCCGCCCCGGATCAGGTCGTTGCCGGCATCGCCCAGGATCGTATCGCCCAAGGAACTGCCGATCACGGTGTCATTCCCCGCTCCGGCAAAGAAGTAGTGCCCTTCGGGCGGAAGCGGCCCGTCGGTCAGCAACCGGACGAAGTTCGCGGGCGCCAGCATCTGCCGCAACAGGGCGATGTCGTCCGTCCGGTCGGAGGTTGCCGCCGCGTTCGCGACATCCACCGCCGAAACCACGAAACCCATGATGCCGTTCACCCATTCCGGCCCGCCGGTGTGATAGGCAAAGCCGTAAACCGCCCCGCCGGTGATCGTGCCACTGCTTTCGGTGATGTTGCTGCCAAGGAAGACGGGGAAAAAGCTCATCGGGCCGGGGCCCATGATCCGCAGCTCATCGTAATACGCGATGTTGCCCAGTCCGTAGACGGCGACGGTCTTGCCCAGGTCGCTGTCGATCAGCGATGCCGTTGTCGGCCCGCCAAGATCGGAAAGGTTGAAATCGCGCATGTCGAAGGGGGTGCGGATCACGACCCGCGCGTCGGCATCAATCAGAAGGGGTTCAGACATGACTTTGCTCCACAGGCCATGATGTTCAAATTACCATTCACACAATTGCAGCAGAGATTATCACGCCGGCGCGAGTCGGCCTATCCGTCTCGTGCGGTGGTCAGCCCGTTTCCTTGACGGCTTCCATCGCCACATAGGTCGATGTCCCTGCCACATGGGGCAGGGCGCTGATCTTTTCCGCAAGGACCCGGCGGTAATCCTGGATGTCCGATGTCCGCACCTTCAGAAGATAGTCGAAGCGGCTGGCGATCATGTGGCACTGTTCCACCTCGGGGATCGTCAGCACCGCCCGGTTGAAGGCCTGCAATGCGGCCTCGCGCGTGTCGGACAGCCGCACCTCGACGAAGGCCACATGCGCCATGCCCATGCGGATCGGGTCCAGCAGGGCGCGATATCCGGTGATGACACCGATTTCCTCAAGCCGCTTGAGCCGCGCCTGTGTGGGCGATTTCGAAAGCCCGATGCGCCGGGCGAGTTCGGTTGCGGTGATCCGGCCTTCGGTCTGAAGGATGGTCAGGATGGCCCGATCGAACCGGTCAAGGTCTACGCTTTCCATTTTGCCTCCGATAGTTGGGAAATTCACGGCAAACGGCCACCATATGAAGCATCTTCAGGAAGAACGACTTCCTGATCAGATGTATCATGGGCGAAACGCAGATTCCAGCCACAGGATCACCCCGATGCCGCGCGACGCCGCCCCGAATGCCTGGTCGATCATCTCTCATGACAGCCTCCGGGACGAGGCCGCGCTGGTCCGCGCCCTGATCGCCGAGGCGGGGCTGGATGCCGAGGCCCGCGCCCGCATCAGCGCCGCCGGGGCCGATCTGGTGGCCCGCATCCGTGCCAGCGCCAAACCTGGGCTGATGGAGGTTTTCCTGGCCGAATACGGCCTGTCCACCGACGAAGGCATCGCGCTGATGTGCCTTGCCGAAGCGCTTCTGCGGGTGCCCGACGCCGAGACGATGGATGCGCTGATCGAGGACAAGATCGCGCCCTCGGACTGGGGCCGCCATCTGGGCAAGTCCGCCTCGAGCCTTGTCAATGCCTCCACCTGGGCGCTCATGCTGACAGGCAAGGTGCTGGACGACCGCGAACCGGGCGTCGTGGGCCATCTGCGCGCGGCCGTCAAACGGCTGGGCGAACCGGTGATCCGCACCGCCGTCTCGCGCGCGATGAAAGAGATGGGCCGCCAGTTCGTGCTGGGCGAAACCATCGAAGCCGCGATGAAGCGCGCGACCGAGCTTGAGGCGAAGGGCTATACCTACAGCTATGACATGCTGGGCGAGGCCGCGCGCACCGAAGCCGACGCGCGGCGCTATCATCTGGCCTATTCCAAGGCGATCTCGGCCATCGCCGCCGCCGCGACCAAGGGCGACATCCGGTCGAACCCCGGCATCTCGGTCAAGCTGTCGGCGCTGCATCCGCGCTATGAGGTCGCCAAGCGCGACCGTGTGATGGATGAACTGGTGCCGCGCGTCCGGGCGCTGGCGGGGCTTGCCAAGGCCGCGGGGCTTGGCTTCAACATCGACGCCGAGGAAGCCGACCGGCTCCAACTGTCGCTTGAGGTGATCGAACGAGTGCTGGCCGATCCGGCGCTGCGCGGGTGGGACGGCTTCGGCGTGGTGGTGCAGGCCTATGGCCGCCGGGCGGGCGCGGTGATCGACTGGCTTTACGACCTGGCCACGCGGCTTGACCGCAAGATCATGGTGCGACTGGTGAAGGGCGCCTACTGGGATGCCGAGGTGAAGCGCGCGCAGGTCCTGGGGCTGGAAAGCTTTCCCGTCTTCACCCGCAAGCAGGCGACCGATGTGTCCTACATCGCCAATGCCCGCAAGCTTCTGGGGATGACCGACCGGATCTATCCGCAGTTCGCCACCCACAACGCCCACACCGTCGCCGCGATCCTCGACATGGCCGAGGACAAGCGCGCCTTCGAATTCCAGCGCCTGCATGGCATGGGCGAACGGCTGCACGATCTGGTGCTGACCGGGCAGGGCACGCGTTGCCGCATCTATGCGCCGGTGGGCGCGCATCGCGACCTTCTGGCCTATCTGGTGCGCCGCCTGCTGGAAAACGGCGCGAATTCCAGCTTCGTCAACCAGATCGTCGACGAGGACGTGCCGGCCGAGGTCGTCGCGGCCTGCCCGCTGACGGCGATGGAAGGGATGGCGCAGATCGCCAACCCCGCGCTTGTCACCGGGCCCGGCTTGTTCGGATCCCGTCGCAACTCTGCCGGGTTCGACCTGACCGACGAGGCGGACCTTGCGCGGATCGAGGCCGCCCGCGCGCCCCATGCGGCCACCCTCTTTGACGCCCGCCCGCGTCTGGCGGGGCCGCTGGCCGGGGGGCAGCGCGACGAGATTCGCAACCCCGCCACGGGCGCGCCGGTGGGCAACGTGATCCCCGCCGCCGCCCCGGATGTCGAAACCGCGCTGGCATCGGCGCGGGTCTGGGATGCGGCCCCGGCGGAACGGGCCGAGGTGCTGCGCCGCGCTTCTGACCTTTACGAGGCCGAATTCGGCCCGATCTTCGCGCTTCTCGCACGCGAGGCGGGCAAATCGCAGGCCGATGCCGTTTCGGAACTGCGCGAGGCGGTGGATTTCCTGCGCTATTACGCGGACGGGGCCGGAACCCTTTCCGCCCCGCCGCGCGGTGTCTTCACTTGCATCAGCCCGTGGAACTTCCCGCTGGCGATCTTCACCGGCCAGATCGCCGCGGCGCTGGCCGCCGGAAACGCGGTGATCGCCAAGCCCGCCGAACAGACGCCGCTGATCGCGACCTTCGCGGTGGACCTGATGCACCGTGCGGGTGTGCCTGCGACGGCGCTGCAGCTTCTTCCCGGCGATGGCCCGACCGTGGGCGCGGCGCTGACGCGCGATCCGCGCGTGAACGGCGTCTGCTTCACAGGGTCCACCGAAACAGCTCTGATGATCCGCCGCGCGATGGCCGAACATCTGGACCCGTCCGCGCCGCTGATCGCCGAAACCGGCGGGCTGAACGCGATGATCGTGGATTCGACCGCGCTTCCCGAACAGGCGGTGCGCGACATCCTCGCCTCGGCCTTCCAGTCGGCCGGACAGCGCTGTTCCGCGCTGCGCTGCCTCTACCTGCAGGAAGACATCGCCGGCCACGTGCTGCCCATGCTTTATGGCGCGATGGATGAACTGGCCCTTGGCGATCCCTGGGCCTTGTCCACCGACGTGGGGCCGGTGATCGACGCCGAGGCGCAGGCGGGCATCCGCGCCTATGTCGAGGCCGCGCGCGCCGAGGGCCGGGTGCTGAAGGAACTTGCCGCCCCCGCCGCGGGCACCTTCATCGCGCCGACCGTGATCCGGGTCGCGGGCATCGACCGGATGGAGCGCGAGATCTTCGGCCCGGTCCTGCATGTGGCCACCTTCAAGGCCAACGAGATCGACGCCGTTGTGGATGCTGTGAACGCCACCGGCTACGGGCTGACCTTCGGGTTGCATACCCGCATCGACGACCGTGTGCAGCAGATCGTGGACCGCATCCGCGTGGGCAACACCTATGTCAACCGCAACCAGATCGGCGCCGTGGTGGGCAGCCAGCCCTTCGGCGGCGAGGGCCTGTCGGGCACCGGGCCCAAGGCGGGCGGGCCGGAATACCTGTCGCGCTTCACCGCGCATCCCGCCACCCACAGCGCCCCTGACGGCAGCCGCGCGGACGAGGCGGCGGTACAGAAGGCCCTGACGGCGCTGCGCCCGATCGCGCGGCCAATCCACACCCTTGACCTGCCGGGGCCGACGGGTGAATCGAACCGGCTGTCCACCTTCCCGCGCGAACCGCTTCTGTGCCTTGGCCCCGACCGGGCGGCGGCACTGACGCAGGCGGAACTGGTGCGCAAGCTGGGTGGCCTCGCGGTGGAAGCACCGGGGCTTGATCCCGAGGCGCTGACACGGCTTCAGGGCTTTGCGGGCGCGATCCTCTGGGGCGGGGACGGCCACGCCGATGCCCGCGCCCGCGCCCATGCGCGCGCTCTCGCCGCGCGCCCCGGGCCGATCCTGCCACTGATCACCGGCACGCCAGACCTTGCCCATGTGGCGCTGGAACGGCATGTCTGCATCGACACCACCGCCTCGGGCGGGAACGCGCAGCTTCTGGCGGCGGTCGGCGAAGGCTGACCGTCTTTCTGGCCCGGATATCCGCGACCTGTGCCGACTTGCTGCGGGGTGCCGCCACCGCCCCGCCAGCGATGCGGCCTTGATCCGGCTTGATCCGGCCATCCCCCGTTCCGGGGCCAGCAGGGCGCGCCCACTCGGCGCTTGACGGCCCGGCGGTATTGCGGAACTCTGCCGCCCATGTTCCCGATCCGCGATCACAATCCCTCGGGCCGCACGCCCTTTGTCACCTATGCGCTGATCGTGGCGAACGTCCTGATCTTCCTGGGCTATTTCCTGACCCTGACGGATGAGGTCAGCCTTGGCCGCTTCTTCTACGACTGGGGGCTTGTCCCGCGCTTCCTGACCGAGGGCGGCGGATGGTCGGGCCTTCTCAGCCACATGTTCCTGCATGGCGGCTGGATGCACCTGATCGGCAACATGCTGTTCCTGTTCATCTTCGGCGACAATCTGGAAGACGTGATGGGGCATGTGGGCTTTGCCGTCTTCTACGTCTTGTCGGGCCTTGCCGCGGCCTTCCTGCAATTCGCGGCCGACCCCCTGTCCGAGATCCCGATGGTCGGCGCGTCGGGCGCGATCGCGGGGGTCATGGGGGGCTATCTTCTGCTGTTTCCCAAGGCGCGCGTCGATGTGCTGCTGATCATCTTCATCTTCATCCGGATCATCCCGGTGCCCGCCTGGGTGATGCTGGGCCTGTGGTTCGCCTTCCAGATGGTGTCGGGTTTCACCATGCCGACCGATGGCGGGGGCGTGGCCTACTGGGCGCATGCGGGGGGATTTGTCGCGGGGGTCGTCCTGGCGCTGCCGGTCTGGATGCGGCGCGGCGCGGCGGGGTTCTGGTCGCGGACCCGCGGCCATCCCGACCACCCCGAGGCGACCTATCGCTTCCACAAGTCGCGCATCCCCCGCGTGCCCCGGCGCTGATCCTCAGCGGCCGTAGTAATCCCGATACCAGTCCACGAAGGCGCGGATGCCGTCCTTCACATCGGTCTGCGGGCGGTATCCTGTCAGGCGCTGCAACAGCGTGGCATCGGCGAAGGTGCGCGGCACGTCGCCCTTCTGCATGTCCATGTAATTGCGGATGGCCTTGCGGCCGAGGGCCTGTTCGATGGCCTCGACGAAATCCAGCAGCCGGACGGAGCTGGAATTGCCGATGTTCACCACCCGCCAGGGGGCTGCGGGCGACAGGCTGTCGCCTGCGGGAATGTCTGCGGCGGTTGCCGGGCGTTCGGGGGGCGTATCGACCAGAAGGCGGATCGCCCGCACCAGATCGGTGACATAGGTGAAATCCCGCCACATCTCGCCGTGGTTGTAGATGTCGATCGGGCGGCCATCGAGGATCGCCTCGACGAACCTGAAAAGCGCCATGTCGGGCCGCCCCCAGGGGCCATAGACGGTGAAAAAGCGGAACATCGTCGTGGGGATGTTCCACAGATGGGCATAGGCATGCCCCATCGCCTCGGTTGCCTTCTTGGTGGCGGCATAGATCGTCAGCGGCGTGTCGGCCTTGTCGGTTTCGGCAAAGGGCACGTCCTCGTTCGCGCCGTAAACCGACGAGGTCGAGGCCATCAGCAGATGTTCCACCGCGTGGCGCCGCGCGACCTCCATCACGTTGAAGGTGCCCACCACATTCGCATCGACATAGGCACGTGGGTTTTCAAGGCTGTAGCGCACGCCCGCCTGCGCGGCCAGATGCACGATCACCTGCGGCCGGAAGGCATCGGCCACCCGGTCGAGCGTCGCCTGATCCTCAAGCATCGCCTCATCAGCCCGGAAGTTCGGGTGCTGCAACAGGATCGCATGGCGCCGCGCCTTCAGCGCCACGTCATAATAATCCGTCATCCCGTCATAGCCCTGGACGACAAAACCTTCGTCCAGCAGAGCCTTGGCCAGATGGAACCCGATGAACCCGGCGCTTCCCGTGATCAGCACCCGGCGCATCGGCGGTCACTCGCCCCGGATGATCTTGCGGAAGGGCTCGAACAGGCCCTCGTTGCCGCAGATGACCGCGCCCTTCTCCAACGGGTCGTCATCCTCGCGGATGCCCGAGACGAAGCCGCCCGCCTCCCGGACCAGCAGCATG
Organism: Aliigemmobacter aestuarii; assembly: GCF_004799285.1. Taxonomy (GTDB): domain Bacteria; phylum Pseudomonadota; class Alphaproteobacteria; order Rhodobacterales; family Rhodobacteraceae; genus Aliigemmobacter; species Aliigemmobacter aestuarii. The sequence continues at coordinate 22,986 of NZ_SSND01000004.1, forward strand.
CCCGCCGCGATGTCCCAGGCGTTGATGCCGCGTTCCCAATAGCCGTCATAGCGCCCGGCCGCCACATAGGCGAGGTCCAGCGCCGCCGAACCCCAGCGTCGCACGCCCGCGCAGACCGGCATCAGCCGCGCAAGATCCTGCAGCGTCGCGGGCAGGGTGCCGCGCCCGCCGAAAGGGACGCCCGTGGCGAAGATCGCCTCGATCATGTTGCGACGGCCCGACACGCGCAGGCGCTTGTCGTTCATCCAGGCGCCGGCGCCCTTCTCGGCCCAGTAAAGCTCGTCCTTGGCGGGGTCGAAGATCACGGCCGAAACGATCTGGCCCTTGTGTTCCAGCGCGATCGATACCGACCAGTGGGGCAGCCCGTGCAGGAAGTTCGTCGTCCCGTCCAGCGGGTCCACGATCCAGCGCCGCGTCGGGTCCTCGCCCGCCGTCTCGCCGGTTTCCTCGCCCAGCCAGCCATAGCTCGGGCGACCGCCCATCAGTTCTTCCTTGATGATCCGCTCGGCCTCGCGGTCGGCCTTCGACACGAAGTCGCCCGGCCCCTTGGCCGACACCTGAAGGTTCTCGACTTCGCGGAAGTCCTTCACGAGGCTGCGGCCCGCCTTTCGGGCGGCCTTGATCATCAGGTTCAGGTTGGCGCTGCCCTGCATGGCGCGGCTCCTTCAGGCGTTCGGGTTCAAACCGTTGCCCTACACGCGCGAACCGCGATTGTGAAGGCCTCCCGGCCGTCATTCATTCTGGCGCACATATCCCGCGGGGGGTGGGGTGGGGGTCCGGGGGGTGTGAACCCACCCGGCCAGCATCTCAGCCGCGCTGCAGCTTGACGGGCTCGCTGCGCCCCAGCCGCAGGAAATGGGCCATGTAGGGCTGGCTCACGTCCTCGCTCCGGGTCGCGGCGTAAAGGCGTTTCGTCACCGTCCGGGGCCCCAGCGGGCGGGTGACGTAATCGGCATTGGTGTGGATCGTGCGCAGCACCCAGTCGGGCAGGACCGCCACGCCCCGGTTCGATCCGACCAGCATCAGGATCACGGCGGTCAGTTCGACGCCCCGCATCGCGCGGGGCTCGACCCGCGCGGGCGTCAGAAGCTCGGTGAAGACATCCAGCTTGTCGCGCGGGACCGGATAGGCGATCAGCGTCTGGTCGCGGAAATCCTCGGCCTCGATCATCGCCTTTTCCGCCAGCGCGTTCTGGGCCGAGGCGACGAAGGTCGGATGATAGTCGAACAGCGGGTTGAAGCTGACGCCATCGAGTTTCACCGGATCGGACGAGATCACCAGATCGACTTCCTCGCGCAGAAGCGCGGGCATCGCCTCGAAGGCAAGGCCTGCGCGAATGTCCACATCCACATCGGGCCAGGCATGGCGGAACCGTTCCAGCACCGGGAACAGCCAGTCGAAACAGGCATGACATTCGATGGCGATGTGCAGCCGCCCCGTCTTGCCCGACCGCAGCGCCGCGAATTCCTCTTCCAGCGCCTCGATCTCGGGCAGGATGCGGTCGGCCAGCCGCAGCATCCGCTGCCCCGCGGCCGTCAGGCGCATGGGTTTCGACCGGCGCACGAACAATTCCACCCCGGCCTGATCCTCAAGCCCCTTCACCTGATGCGACAGCGCGCTTTGCGTCATGTTCAGGATGTCGGCGGCGCGCGACAGCCCCCCGGCCTGATGGATCGCGCGGATCGTCTTGAGGTGGCGCAGTTCGATATGCATGTGAGTGAGTTTCATATTGATGTTGAGAATTATGAATTTGTCTCACATCCGGCTTTCCGGCACAAGAGAGGCAGAAAACAGGAGCAGTTCCATGTCCCAGACGCCGCGCATCAGTTTCGAATTCTTCCCGCCGCAGACGCTCGAAGCGTCCTTCCGGCTGTGGGAAACGGTGCAGATGCTGGCGCCCCTGTCGCCCGAATTCGTATCGGTCACCTATGGCGCGGGCGGGACCACCCGCAAGCTGACGCATGACGCGGTGACGACGATCGGCAAGTCCTACGGGCTGAACGTGGCCGCGCATCTGACCTGTGTCGATGCCAGCCGGGCCCAGACGCTGGAAATCGCGAATGCCTATGCCGACGCCGGTGTCACGCAGATCGTGGCGCTGCGCGGCGACGCCCCGAAAGGGGCCGCACGCTTCAACCCCCATCCCGAAGGTTTCGCGAATTCGATCGAACTGATCGAGGCGCTGGCCGCGACCGGTCGCTTCACCCTGCGGGTGGGCGCCTATCCCGAACCCCATCCCGATGCCGCCGATACACTGGCCGATGTCCGCTGGCTGAAGCGCAAGATCGACGCGGGCGCCTCTGCCGCGATAACGCAGTTCTTCTTCGAGGCCGAAACCTTCCTGCGCTTCCGCGATCTCTGCGTGAAAGAGGGAATCACCGCGCCGATCATTCCGGGCATCCTGCCGATCGAGAATTTCGGCGGCGTGAAGCGCTTTGCACAGCGTTGCGGCGCGCAGGTTCCCGCCTGGCTGGACGAGGCCTATGCGGCCGCTGCCCGCGACGGGCGCGAGGACCTGCTGTCGGTCGCGCTTTGCACCGAACTGTGCGACACGCTGATTTCGGAAGGGGTGGAAGACCTGCACTTCTACACCCTGAACCGTCCCAATCTGACGCGTGACGTGTGTCACGCCCTTGGTGTTACCCCCGAGGTGGCGCTGGAAAAGGTGGCCTGACAGGCTCTTTCCAGTCATCTTGCGCCCGGTGGAGGATCAGCCACCGGGCGTTTTTTGTTGCTGCCGTCGGACAGGCACGGACGGGCCGCGGGGGCGGTAGCGGGATTTTCCGCGTGCCGCGCGCGCCCGAAGCCTTGCCCCGCCGTCCGGTTCGGCTAAGGTCGGACGACCGCGAAACGGGGCCGCGATGCCGTCCCGCATTCCTGCCCGAACCAAGGCGAACCGATGACCAAGCCCATCTTCATCCTGAACGGCCCGAACCTGAACCTTCTGGGCAAGCGCCAGCCCGAAATCTACGGCCGCGCGACGCTGGAGGACGTGGCCGATGCCTGTGCCGCCCTGGCCGAGGATCTGGGCCTGTCGATCCGCTTCCACCAGTCCAACCACGAGGGCCAGATCGTCGACTGGATCCACCAGGCGCGCGATGAAGGCGCGGGCGTCATCATCAACCCCGCCGCCTATACCCACACGTCGGTGGCCATCCTCGACGCGCTGAACGCCTTCGACGGCCCGGTGCTTGAGGTCCATATCTCCAACGTCCACAAGCGCGAGGCCTTCCGGCACCATTCCTACGTCTCGCTTCGGGCGGACGGGGTGATCGCGGGCTTCGGCACCGAAGGCTATCAGCTTGCCCTGCGGCGCATGGCGACGCTGGTGAAGGGGAAATGACGATGGCCGACATGCCGGTGAACCTGTTCAGGCGCGGGCTGGCCGAGGGGCGCCAGCAGATCGGCCTGTGGAATTCCATTCCCGGCCCGCTGGTGGCCGAACTTCTGGCGGGGGCCGGTTTCGACTGGCTGGTGATCGACACCGAACACGCCGTGACCGACGTGCCCGACACGCTGGCCATGATGCAGGCGATGGCGCCCTATCCGGTGGCGCCCGTGGTGCGCCCCGCCGCCAACGACACGGTGCTGATCAAGCGGCTTCTGGATCTGGGCGCGCAGACGCTGCTGATCCCCTATGTCCAGTCGGCAGCCGAGGCCGAGGCCGCGGTGCGCGCCATGCGCTATCCGCCGCGCGGCATCCGTGGCGTGGCGGGCGCCACGCGCGCCAGCCGGTTCGGCACGGTCGCCGATTACGCCGCCCGCGCCGAAGAGGAACTTTGCCTGATCGTTCAGGTGGAAACCGATGTCTCGGTCGACCGGATCGAAGAAATCTGCGCCGTTGACGGGGTTGATGCGCTGTTCATCGGGCCTGCGGACCTTGCCGCCTCGATGGGGTATCCGGGCAAGTCATCGCACCCCGCCGTGGTGGCCCGCATCGAAGAAGCGATCCGCCGGATCACCGCGGCAGGCAAGCCCGCGGGCATCCTGACGCTGGACCCTGCCTTCGCGCGCCAGTGCATCGACTGGGGCACGACCTTCACGGCGGTGGGGATGGACCTGTCGATCCTCGGGCAGGGGGCGCGGGCGCTGTCCTCGGCCTTCCGGGGCTGATCCGCTTGACCGGGGCAGGGCAGCCAGGCGGCGCCATCTTCCGCTGGCACGATGCGGCGCGGCTGATCGACGGGGCAGGGCGGGCTTTCGGCCCGGCGGGCCCCTGCGAAGGGGGGGTGCTGGCCGATGCAGACGCGGTCGCCGCGCTGCGCTCTGCCATCGGATCGCCCGCCTTCCGCATCGGTGCGACCGGTGCGCCTTCGCCCCGTGCCGACCGGGTACCGGCCGGGGCGCCCGTTCTGGAAACCCTTTCGGGCGGCACCTCGGGCACGCCGCGCCGCATCCTGCGCACGCAGGCCTCGTGGATCGCTTCATTCGACGTGAACGCCCGCCTTTTCGGGATCGGACCCGGTGCGCGGGTCGCGGTTCTGGGGCGGCTTGTCCATTCCCTTGCCCTTTATGCCGCAATCGAGGCGCTGCACCTCGGGGCCGAGGCGCATCTTCTGGACCGGCTGCGCCCCGACCGGCAGGCCGAGGCGCTGGCCCTCAGGGACATCACGCATCTTTATGCCACACCCGCGCAACTTCGCAGCCTTCCGGCCACGGCGCGCCCGTGCCCCGGCCTGCGTCACCTGATCGTGGGCGGCGCCCAACTGGACCCTGCGCTCAAGGACCGGATGGCGCTGCTTTTCCCCTCGGCCGTGCAGCGTGAATTCTACGGCGCCTCCGAAACCAGCTTTTTGACCGTGACCGATGCAGACACGCCGCGCGGGTCCGTCGGTGCGGCCTATCCGGGGGTCGAGATCGCGCTGGATCCCGATGGCGCGATCTGGGCGCGGTCACCCTATCTGGCGCTTGGCTATGCCGGTGAGCCGGGCGGGGCACGCTGGCGCGACGGCTGGGTCTGCGCCGGGGAAACTGGGCGGATGGACGGTGGATACCTGTTCCTGTCCGGCCGGATCGGCCGGGCGATCCGCGTCGCTGAACAGACGCTTCACCCCGAAGAGATGGAGACGTTCCTTCTGTCCCGTCCGGGGGTGGAAGAGGCGGCTGTCCTGCCCAGGCCCGACGCCGCGCGCGGCCTTGTTCTTGTCGCCGTGATCCGGGGCGACCCGACCGCCGAGGCAGCGCTGCTGGTCGATCTCAGGGCGGCCTTCGGGCCGATGCTTTCCCCGAGAACGATCCGCTGGTGGCAGGCGGACTGGCCGCAGCTGCCCTCGGGCAAGACGGACCTGCAGGCGATTGAAAGGGAGCTTCGATGGTGACGATCCTTTCCGCGCGCCGCACTGCCGTCATGCCACGGGGCGGCGCCTTCGCGCGGCTTGCGCCGCATGAGCTGGCCGCACCCGTGATCCGCGCCGTCCTTGACGATGCCGGAATCACCGCGGACCGGGTGGACGAGGTGATCCTGTCCAATGCCCTGGGCGGCGGTGGCAACCCCGCGCGGGTCGCCGCGCTTGCGGCGGGCCTGCCCGAACGCGTGGCGGGGATCAGCATCGACCAGCAATGCGCGGGCGGCCTTTCGGCCATCGGCCTTGGCGCGGCGCTGATCGCCTCGGGTCAGGCGGGCGTGGTCATCGCAGGCGGCGCGGAAAGCTGGTCGCGCCGTCCGATCCGGCTTGCGACCGCGCCGGGCCAGCCGCCGGTGGCCTATGAGCAGCCCCCCTTCACCCCCTGGCCCGACCGCGACCCCGACATGGCCGAGGCCGCCGACGCACTTGGCCGGTCGCTTGGCATATCGCGCGACTGGGCCGACGGCTGGGCGATCGAAAGCCATGCCAGGGCCCGCGCGGCGGCGGATCGTCTGGCGGTGGAAATCCTGCCGCTGGAAGGCATGGGGCTAGACGGGTTCACCCGGCCTCTCACGCCCCGCCTAGCCGCCCGTGCGCCGGTGGTCACGGGTGCTGTCACCGCCGCCAATGCGGCCGTCGCGGCCGATGCCTCCGCCTTTGTCCTGTTGGTGCGCGACGATCTTGTCCCGCCCCGGGCCCGGCGCGCGGCGATCCTTGCCGCCCGGACCTTGGGGGCTGCCCCGGACCAACCCGGCCTTGCGCCGGTGCCCGCGATTGCTGAGACCCTCGCCGCTGCCGGGCTGCGCGCCTCGCATCTTGCGCAGGCCGAGATCATGGAGGCCTATGCCGTCCAGGCCATCGCCTGCGTCGAAGGTGCGGGCATCGACCCGGCCATCGTCAACCCGCGCGGCGGTGCGCTGGCACGGGGCCATCCGATCGGGGCGTCGGGGGCGATCCTTGCGGTTCGGCTGTTTCACGACCTCGCACCCGGTGCCACAGGCCTTGCGGCCATCGCTTCGGCCGGGGGGATCGGTGCGGCGATGGTGCTGCGCGGTGCCTGAGCTTCAGCCCCGCGCCAGAAGCGAGGCCGGGCGCGCCCGCGCCACCGCCTGAGTGACCAACCCCGCCAGAACCGCCTTCAGCACGTCGCCCGGCAGGAAGGCCAGCGCAAGGACGCTGGCTTCGGAAAAGCTCTTGCCCAGCATGATCGCCATCCCCGTGATCCCGAAGAGGTAAAGAACGCCGATCCCGCCGATCACGGCCCCCGCGGTCGCCGCCCAGAACGGGGCCAGAGTGGTGCGTTCCATGATCAGGCCCGCGACGAAGGCCGCGACCGGAAAGCCCAGCAGGAACCCAACCGTCGGCGAGGCAAAGACACCAAGGCCGCCGCGCCCACCGGCCAGAAGCGGCAAGCCAAGCGCGACAAGAAGCAGGAACAGAAGAACCGCCAGGGCCCCGCGCCGCGCGCCAAGGATCGTGCCGCACAGCATGATGCCAAGCGACTGCGCCGTGATCGGCACGCCCGCCGCAAGGTCGATCCTTGGAACCAGCCCGAGGACCGCGATCAGGGCCGTGAACAGGGCGATGTGGGAAAGGCTGCGTTCCATCGGCGGACTCCATCCAGTGTCGGGCCCTCCTTAGCCCGCACCGCCCCGCGCCCGCAAGGCCTCGGCGACGCGGTCGGCGTCATCGAGCGCCGCCAGCGCCGCCGGCGCCAGGACGCGCCAGCCCGGCCTGCGGCGGGGGCTGCGGGCGCGATGGGCATCCACGATCTGACCGACCCGCGCCGACAGGACCGGCACGAAACGGATCACCAGCGCCACCGCCAGCGCCAGCCTTCGCGGCGGCAGCACCGGCGCGATCGGGCGCATCACCCGGCTCAGCACATCGATCATGTCGGAAAGGCGGGTGGTCATCGTCACCAGATTGGCCGCGGCCACCGCCGCCAGCATCCGCAGGATGATCGCCGTCCCCTCAACCAGCGCACCTGTCCAGCCGTGCCAGAGCGTCACGATCACGACGAAGGGCCAGAGGATCCGCAGCGCGCCAAGGCCGCGCCATGCCAGATCGCGCCCGCCGGTAAGGTGCAAAAGCGCGACCACGGCGAGGCACAACGCCAGCCAGACGGGCGACCGCAACAGGAACAGCCCGGCCGAGAACAGGCACAGAACGGCCAGCTTTCCGCCTGCGGGCAGCCGATGCAGGCGCGTTTCAACCGGCGATGTCAATGTCAGCATCACCGGCTCCCAGTCTCTGCATCGCATCCTGAAAGGCGGGAAGTACCTCGTTGGCCGTCCCGTCGGCAAACACCCGCCCCGCCTCGATCCAGATCACCCTGTCGCACCCGACCACCGCCTCGGGGTCATGGCTGATCGTGACCAGCCGCTGCGCAAGCGAAGACAGCCGCCGCGCCATCCGGGCACGTGTGGGCAGATCGAGCGCGGCAAAGGGTTCGTCCAGAAGGATCGTCCCCGGTTCCATCATCAGGACCGCCTGCAGGCACAGGTATTGCTTCTGCCCCTGGCTCAGCGTCGAGGTCGCAGAACCCGCCCAATGCGCGCGTCCCTCCGCCTCAAGCAGTCGCATCACGGCCGCCTCCGCCGCCCGGGCCTCTTGCCCCATCTGGCGCAGGCCGAATGCCAGTTCCTCGGCCACGGTCGGAAACAGGATCTGGTGATCGGGGTTTTGAAAGAGGATGCCCAGACGCCGAAGCACGCCCTTCCTGTCGCGGGCTGGATCGATCCCATCCACCGCCACCCGCCCGGTCGTGGGCGCGACCAGCCCCGCAATCAGCCGCAACAGCGTGGTCTTTCCCGATCCGTTGCGCCCGACGATCCCGATGCGCGGTTCGTCCAGCGCCAGCGAGATGCCCTGCAGGATGGGCCGCCCCATCACCGCGTAGTCCACCCCGTCCAGTACGATCCCCATGCCCGCGGCCCCCTGGCTCCACGGCTTCCGTCTAACGCCCGCTCTCGGGCCGGGCAATGCAAAAAGGGGGCTCTGCCCCCTCGGGCCTTGCGGCCCTCACCCCCGGGGTATTTTCACCAGGTTGAAGCGCATTTGAATCAAATTGTCCTTCAACCTGACGAAAAAACCCTCGGGGGGTGAATTTGCGAAGCAAAGAGGGGGGCAGACAGCCCCCCTCTCTTCCTCGACCGTGGAGACCCGGTGGATCAGCCTTTCTGCGCGGCCGCGATGGCGTCTTCCAGGATGCCCATCGCCTCGGTGAAATGCGCGTCCGGAATGGTGATCGGGGCGAGGAAGCGGACCACATTGCCGTAGACGCCGCAGGTCAGCAGGATCAGGCCGCGCTTCTGCGCTTCCATCCGGACACGTCCGGTGAAGCCCGCGTCGGGTTCCTTCGACGAAGGGTTGGCGAATTCGACCGCGACCATGAAACCCGGGCCGCGGATGTCGGCGATCTCGGGCGTGGTGCCGCGCAGCGATTCCAGCTTTTGCTTCAGTCGGCTGCCCAGTTCATTGGCCCGCGCGCAAAGGTCTTCCTCCTCGATCACGTCCAGCACAGCATGGGCGGCGGCGATGCCCAGCGGGTTGCCGGCATAGGTGCCGCCAAGGCCGCCCGGGTTGGCCGCATCCATCAGGTCGGCCCGGCCGGTCACCGCCGCAAGCGGCAGGCCGCCCGCCAGGCCCTTGGCCATGGTCGTCAGGTCCGCGGCCACGCCATGGGCTTCCATGGCGAAAAGGTTCCCCGTCCGGGCGAAGCCGGTCTGCACCTCGTCGGCGATCATGACGATGCCATGCTTGTCGCAGAGCGCGCGGATCGCCTTCACCAGATCGGTCGGCGCGGGATAGAAGCCGCCTTCGCCCTGCACCGGTTCGAAGATGATCGCGGCGACGCGCGCCGGGTCGAGATCGGCTTTGAACAGCTTCTCGATCCCCGACATCGCATCCTTGGTGGAAATCCCGTGCACATCCATCGGGAAGGGCACATGGAAGACATCGGGCATCATCGCGCCGAAGCCTTTCTTGTAGGGTTCGACCTTGCCGGTCAGCGACATGCCCATGAACGTCCGGCCGTGGAAGCCGCCGCCGAAGGCGATCACGGCGTTCCGGCCCGTCGCAATGCGCGCGATCTTGACCGCGTTCTCGCAGGCCTCGGCCCCGGTGGTCACGAAGATCGTCTTCTTCTTGAAATCGCCCGGCACCTTGTCGTTCAGCCGTTCGGCCAGACGGATGTAATTCTCGTAGGGCATGACCTGGTGGCAGGTGTGGGTGAAGCGGCCCATCTGGTCGGCCACGGCCTGCATCACCCTGGGGTGGCAATGGCCGGTGTTGACCACGGCGATCCCGGCAGCGAAGTCGATATAGCGGTTGCCTTCGATGTCCCAGACTTCGGCGTTCAGCGCCCGGTCGGCATAGATCTGGGTCATCATGCCCACACCACGGGAAATCGCCTCGTCCCGGCGCTTGGCCACTTCTGCGTTCTGCATCGCAAGTCTCCGTTCCTGTCCCGCAGGACCGCGGGAATGATCGGCACGCATTTGATCAAAGTTCGGCCTGCGCTTCAATCGTCATTCGGGGCCGGGATGGCTCCAGTTCCGTGATGTCGTCAGGCCAGCCGACGCCGGGGCTTGGTGCAGGCGGGGTTTACCTGCCGTTAACCAACGCCGGTCCAGCCTTGGAGGAGATTCGCGAAGGGGCGGGCCATGGCACGGGACGATCGACTGGCAGGAAGCGCACGACGGTTCGATGCGGCGGACAGGGCCGACAGGCTGCGCCTTATCCGGTCGCGCCGGGTCGGCGCGGTGACCTTCCACCGGCTGCTGGCCGAACATGGCAGTGCCGCGGCTGCCCTTGCCGCCTTGCCCGAGGTGGCCCGCGCCGCCGGGGTGGATAACTATGCCCCCTGTCCGGTCGAGGTCGTCGACCATGAAATGGCGGCGGCGCGGCTGAAGGGCGCGCGGTTGGTCTGTCACGGGGAAGCGGCCTATCCCCGGCTTCTGGCAGACCTGCCGGATGCGCCGCCCGTCCTGTGGGTGCAGGGCGACATCGAGCTTTTGTCGCGCCCGATGGTGGCGATGGTGGGGGCGCGCAATGCCTCGTCCCTGGGCCTGCGCATGGCGCGGCGGATGGCCGAGGGGCTGGCGCAGGCGGGCTTTGTCGTCGTCTCGGGGTTGGCGCGCGGGATCGACGCGGCGGCGCATGAGGCGGCGATGCCGACAGGAACGGTCGCCGTTCAGGCCGGCGGCGTGGACGTGGACTATCCGCAGGAAAACGCGCGTCTGGCCGCCGATCTGCGCGAACGGGGCGCGGTGATTTCCGAACAGCCGATGGGCTGCGAGCCGCAGGCGCGGCATTTCCCGCTGCGCAACCGGATCGTGTCGGGCCTCGCCCGTGCGGTCGTGGTGGTCGAGGCTGCGGCGCGGTCGGGCAGCCTGATCACCGCACGCGAGGCGGGGGATCAGGGGCGCGATGTGATGGCAGTGCCGGGGCATCCGTTCGATGCGCGCGCCGCAGGCTGCAACCAGCTGATCCGCGACGGGGCCACCCTTGTGCGCGGCCCGGCCGATGTGGTGGAGGCCATGGGCCTTTCGCCGATTGCGGAACGTGCACCGCGCCTGCCGGACCATCCGCCGCTGCCCGGCCCCGTGCCGGAACGCCGCCCGCTGGGGGAAACCGCCGGGTTGCACCAGCAGATCCTTGACCGTCTCGGCCCGTCGCCCCTGGCCGAGGATCAGTTGATCCGCGATCTTGCGCTTCCGGCGGCGGATGTCGCGCCCGAACTTCTGACGCTGGAGCTGGAAGGCCGGGTCATCCGGCAGGCGGGCGGGCTTTTGGCGCGGGCGGTGTAGGCGTCGTTGGGTGCACGCCTCCGGAACGGCAGGGTGATGACGGTTGGCCAAAGGGGGCCTGCCGCGCGGCTTGGATGTCGCCCCGCGCGGCGGTTTCGGCACGGTCTCGGATCGGTCAACCGCTGCTGATCGTCTGCGGCCGGTCACCGGAAGGCTGGCCCCAAAGGAAACAGCGTGCATGGTGGCATGCCGGCGCCAGGCAAGCGCCGCTTTGGGGCAGGCCGGCCTCTTGCGGCAGGTCGGGAGCGGTAGATCGGGTGGGCCAAGTCGGGCGGGCCAAGTCGGGCGGGCCAAGTCGGGCGGGCCAAGTCGGGCGAAGAACAGCGGGGGCGGCAGGGCGGGCCGTGCCGGCATTTCGCCGTATCAGGTGCCGACAGCGTGTCAGTTGCCGGGCAAGGCGTGGGCGAACTCTGGGGGCGCGTGCATCCTTGCCGGGCCTCCTTTCCCTGCGGCGAACGCGCCCTTGTCCCCGCCAATTCCAGCCTCCATTGACATTGTGCCCCGTTCCCCCACATTTTGCCGACCCTCGCCGGATCGTGCCCGGACGAGGCCGAAGAAAGGGTTCCAATGGCAGTCGTCGTCGTCGAGTCTCCGGCCAAGGCCAAGACAATCAACAAATATCTCGGCTCCGACTACACGGTTCTGGCATCCTACGGCCATGTCCGCGACCTGCCTCCGAAGGATGGTTCGGTCGATCCCGAGAACGAATTCGACATGAAATGGGAGGTCGCGCCGGAAAGCCGCAAGCATGTCCGCGCGATCGCCGAGGCGTTGAAGACCGACGACACGCTGATCCTTGCCACCGACCCCGACCGCGAGGGCGAGGCGATTTCCTGGCATCTGAAAGAGGCGCTGGCCCCCAGCCTGAAGAAGGGCAAGAAGGTCAGTCGCGTCACCTTCAACGCGATCACCAAATCCGCCGTGACCGAGGCGATGAAGGCCCCCCGCGAGGTGGACGATGCCCTGGTCGAGGCCTACCTCGCGCGCCGCGCGCTGGATTATCTGGTGGGCTTCACCCTGTCGCCTGTCCTGTGGCGCAAGCTGCCGGGTGCCAAGTCGGCGGGGCGGGTGCAATCGGTCTGCCTGCGGCTGATCGTCGAACGCGAGATGGAGATCGAGGCGTTTCGTGCCCGCGAATACTGGACCGTCACCGCCACGCTGGCCACCCCGCGCGGGCAGGAATATCAGGCCCGCCTGACCGTGTTGGGCGGGAAGAAACTGGACAAGTTCGACATACCCACAGCCGAGGCGGCGGAACTGGCTGTCAAGGCTGTCACTTCCCGGACATTGACGGTTTCGGGCGTGGAATCGAAACCCGCCAGCCGGAACCCCTGGCCGCCCTTCATGACCTCGACCCTGCAGCAGGAGGCCAGCCGAAAGCTGGGCTTCGGCGCCAAGGCCACGATGTCGGCGGCGCAGCGCCTGTATGAGGCCGGGCACATCACATATATGCGGACCGACGGCATCGACATGGCCCCCGAGGCGGTGATGGCCGCGCGGGACGAGATCAGGGACCGCTTCGGGCCGGGTTATGTGCCCGACAGCCCCCGGATGTACAAGAACAAGGCCAAGAACGCGCAGGAGGCGCATGAATGCATCCGCCCCACCGACATGTCGGCCGCACCCGAGAAACTGCGCCTGGCCGACCCTGACCAGCGCAGGCTTTATGACCTGATCTGGAAACGCACCATCGCCAGCCAGATGGCCGCCGCCCGGCTGGAACGCACGACGGTCGACATCACCAGCCCCGACGGCCAGGTGGGCCTGCGCGCGACGGGCCAGGTGGTGCTGTTCGACGGGTTCCTCAAGGTCTATGACGAGGGCCGCGACGACGATGGCGAGGACGAAGGCCGCCTGCCCCAGATCATGCAGGGCGAGGCCGCCGAAAAGCGTGGCGTTCTGCCCGAACAGCATTTCACCCAGCCTCCGCCCCGCTACACCGAGGCGACGCTGGTCAAGCGGATGGAAGAGCTTGGCATCGGTCGCCCCTCGACCTATGCCTCGATCATCTCGACGATCCAGGATCGGGAATATGTCCGCAAGGACAAGAACCGCCTGATCCCCGAGGACAAGGGGCGGCTGGTTACGGCCTTCCTTGCGAACTTCTTCCGCCGCTATGTGGAATACGATTTCACCGCCGATCTGGAAGCCCAGCTTGACGATGTCTCGGCGGGCGAACGGGATTACAAGGAAGTGCTGGCGCGGTTCTGGCGCGATTTTTCGGCCGCGGTCGGCGAGACGTCGGATCTGCGTATCGGCGAGGTGCTGGAAAAGATCGACGATTTCCTGGCACCCCATCTTTATCCGCCGCGCCCCGATGGGGCCGATCCGCGGGCCTGTCCGACCTGCGGAACCGGGCGGCTGCACCTGAAGACCGCGCGGTCGGGCGGGGCCTTCATCGGCTGCGGGAACTATCCCGAATGCCGCTATACCCGCCCGATCTCGGGTGCCGAGGATGCCGTGACGGCCGATGGACGGGTTCTGGGTGAAGAGGACGGGGTCGAGATCACGCTGCGCGCGGGCCGCTTCGGCCCTTATGTGCAGAAGGGCGAGGCCACGGCGGAAAGCCCCAAGCCGCCCCGTGCGAGCCTGCCCAAGGGCTGGTCGCCCGAAAGCCTGACGCTGGAACGCGCGCTGATGCTGTTGAACCTGCCGCGCCGGATCGGGCCGCATCCCGATGATGGCGAGGTGATCGAGGCCGCGATCGGCCGCTTCGGTCCCTATGTGAAGCACGGGTCGACCTATGCCAACCTGCCGGATGTCGAGGAGGTCTTCACCATCGGCATGAACCGCGCGGTCGAGGTTTTGGCCGAAAAGGCGGCGCGTGGCCCCGGCAAGGGGCGCGGGGCTGCGGCAGAGCCGCTGCGCGTGCTGGGTGATCACCCCGACGGCGGGCCCGTCGTCGTCATGCCCGGCAAGTACGGCCCCTATGTGAAATGGGAAAAGGTCAATGCGACCCTCCCGAAAGGGTCCGCGCCGGAAACCGTGACGCTGGACGAGGCGCTGGTGCTGATCGCCGAGAAGGCCGGAAAGGCGGGCGGCCGCAAGACCGCGAAGAAGCCCGCCGCCAAGGCCGCAGGGGAAAAGCCCGCCAAGGCGAAGGCTGCGCCGAAAAAAGCGGGGGCGAAAAAGCCTGCGGCAAAGAAACCGGCGACAAAGACTGCGGCGGCCAAGCCCGCCACGCGGAAGGCTTCGGCAAAGGCATCGCCCGCGAAGGATTGAACCCCGCAAGATGGCGGGCGCGGTCGGCGCTCCGGCCCCGCGCCCTCAGCCGCGCGGGTTCACCAGGCGCGCCATCACGTCGACCGCGGTGATCCGGCCCAAGGGCCGGCCCGCTTCGGTCACGGCGATCTCGGTCGCGCCATCGCGGATCATCTCCATCACCTGGCGGACGGGCGTGTCCGGGCCGACCTCGGGGCCGGTGCTTGTGCCTGTGCCTTCGGCCATGATGTCGGCCGCCGTCAGAACACCCAGCGGGTTCATATGCGCCACGAAATCGGCCACATATTCGCTGACCGGGTTGGCGATGATCTCGCGCGCGGTGCCGCATTGCACGATCCGCCCGCCCTCCATCAGGGCGATCCGGTTACCCAGCTTGAAGGCTTCGTCCAGGTCATGGCTGACGAAGATGATGGTGCGCTTCAGGGTGGACTGAAGCTCCAGCAGTTCGTCCTGAAGCTTGGCCCGGATCAGCGGGTCAAGCGCGCTGAAGGGTTCGTCCATCAGAAGGATCGGCGCCTCGGTCGCGAAGGCGCGCGCAAGGCCCACGCGCTGCTGCATCCCGCCCGAAAGCTCGCCCACCTTGCGGTCGGCCCATTGCGACAGGTTCACCAGTTCCAGCTGCTGGTCAACGCGTTCGCGCCGCGCGGCCTTGTCCATCCCGCCCAGTTCCAGGCCAAGGCCCACGTTTTCGCGCACGGTGCGCCAGGGCAGAAGGCCGAACTGCTGAAACACCATGGCCACCCGTGTAAGCCGGATGCGGCGCAGCGTTTCCGGGTCGGCATGGGTCACATCGACCAGACCATTGCCGTCGCAGACATGCACCGCCCCCCGGCACACCGGGTTCAGCCCGTTGACCGCACGCAACAGCGTGGATTTCCCCGAACCGGACAGGCCCATCAGCACCAGGATCTCGCCCTCGGCCACATCAAGCGAACAGTCGTGCACGCCCAGTACCTGGCCCGTGGCCTCCTGGATCTCGCCCCGGCTCTGGCCCTGATCCATCAGCGGAAGGGCACGGTCGGGGTGATCGCCGAACACGATCGAGACATTGTCGAACCGCACGGCCAGCCCGGCGGTTTCGGCGGGATCGGTGATGCGGGTCATTTGCGCGACACTCTCAGCATGCGGTCCAGAAGGATCGCGACCACGACGATGATGATGCCGGATTCGAAGCCGAGCGCGGTGTTCACGCTGTTCAGCGCCCGCACCACCGGCACGCCAAGCCCGTTCGCGCCGACAAGCGCGGCGATCACCACCATCGACAGCGACAGCATGATCGTCTGGTTCAGCCCCGCCATGATCTGCGGAAAGGCGTAGGGCAGTTCCACCTTCCACAGGACTTGCCGCTTCGTCGCGCCAAAGGCCGTCGCCGCCTCCAGCAGGGCCAGCGGCGTCGAGGTGACGCCCAGGTGGGTCAGGCGGATCGGCGCGGGCAGAACGAAGATGACCGTCGCGATAAGGCCCGGCACCATGCCGATGCCGAAAAAGACGATGGCCGGGATCAGATAGACGAAGGTCGGCAGCGTCTGCATCAGGTCCAGCACCGGCACCATCCACTGGTAAAGACGCGGGCGGTGCGCCGCCGCGATCCCGATCGGCACTCCCAGACCCATGCAGACCACACAGGCCGAAAGGACCAGCGTCAGGCTTTCGGTCGTGGGTTTCCAGTAACCCTGGTTCAGGATGAACAGAAAGCCCACCAGCACCAGAAGGGCCGTCTTCCATGATTTCTGCAGCGCATAGGTCAGCACGACGAACAGTGCCACGATCACCAGCGGCGGCGGCGTCTGCAAAAGCCACAGGATCGCGTCGATCAGCGCCTCCATCGTGGCGCCCATGGCGTCGAAGACCGGCGCCAGATGGTCTTTCATCCAGTCGAAGACGACCTTGGCCGCCTTGCCGACCGGAATCTTGTTGTCCGTCAGCCAGTCCATTGGCGCGCGATTCCCTTCATTCTGGTGAAAATATCCCTGGGGGTCCGGGGGGCAGCGCCCCCCGGCCTCCGGTCAGGATCGGCCAGGGATCAGAGCCCAAGCGCCCCCTTGACGGCCGCCATCGCGTCGCCGCCGTCCTTCGTGGTCACGCCCGCAAGCCAGGCGTCCAGGACGCCCGGATTGGCGGCAAGCCAGGTCTTGGCGGCCTCCATCGGGTCGGCCCCGTCGTTCAGGATCGCGCCCATGATCTCGTTTTCCATGGCCAGCGTGAATTCGAGGTTCTGCAGCAGCTTGCCGGTGTTCGGGCATTCCGCGACATAGCCCTTGCGGGTGTTCGTGGCCACTTCCGCGCCACCGAAGTTCGGGCCGAAGAAGTCATCGCCGCCCGACAGGTAGGTCAGTTCGAAATTGGCGTTCATCGGGTGGGGTTCCCAGCCCAGGAACACGATCGGCGTGTCGGCGCCCGCGCGGGCCACCTCGGCCAGCATCCCCTGTTCCGAGGATTCGACCACCTCGAAGCCCTGCAGGTCAAAGGCATTCTGCCCGATCATGTCGAGGATCAGCCGGTTTCCGTCATTGCCCGGTTCGATGCCATAGATCTTGCCTTCCAGCGCGTCCTTGTGCTTGGCGATGTCGGCGAAATCGGCGATCCCCAGGGCCTTGCCCGCGGCGTTGGTGGCCAGCGTGTATTTCGCGCCCACAAGGTTGGTGCGCACGGTTTCCACCGTGCCTGCCTCGCGGTAGGGGGCGATGTCGGCTTCCATCGTCGGCATCCAGTTGCCAAGGAAGACATCCACATCGCCTTCGGCCAAACCGGTATAGGTGACCGGCACCGACAGAAGTTTGGTTTCGGTTTCATACCCCAGCGCCTGAAGCACGACCGAGGTCGCGGCGGTGGTGGCGGTGATGTCGGTCCAGCCCACATCCGAGAAGACGACCTTGTCGCAATTGGCGAAGGCGGGGGTGGTCAGGGCCAGAAGGGCCGAGGTCAGAAGGGCTTTGCGCAGCATGGTTCAAGGGGCTCCCTGTTGTGGCGTCGTGCATCATCGCATCGGATTGCGCGGTTGTTGATTGACGAGTCAATAAACTTCGCGCTACCCCGGTTTGGCAAGTCATTTTTGGGAACCTGCCATGCCCAAGGTCGGAATGGAGCCTATCCGAAAGGCCGCGCTGGTCAAAGCCACGATCGTCGAGATCGGGCGCACCGGCAGCCTTGACGTGACCGTAAGCCAGATCGCCAAGCGCGCGGGCATGTCCTCGGCGCTGGCGCATCACTACTTCGGATCGAAAGAGGAAATCTTCCTGGCCGCGATGCGCCACATCCTGACGCTGTACGGCGCCGAGGTGCGGGGGGCGCTGGCCGCCAGCGAAGGACCCGAGGCGCGGTTGCGGGCGATTTTGCGCGTCTCCTTCTCGCCTGCGAACTTCCGGCGCGAGGCGGTAGGGGCCTGGCTGAACTTCTATGTGCTGGCCCAGACCAATCCGCAGGCGCGGCGGCTTCTGGCGGTCTATCAGCGGCGGCTCCATTCCAACCTGATGGTTTGCCTGCGCCCCCTGGCCGGGGACCGGTCCGCCGACATCGCCGGCGGAATGGGCGCGCTGATCGACGGGCTTTACCTGCGCGAGGCGCTGAAACACGGCGCGCCCGACAGCACCGCAGCCGTCGCGGCCGTGTTCGACTATCTCGACTGTTCGCTGAAAGGAAAATCCGCATGAAGGCCCAACCCATCGCCAGCCATTTCATCGACGGGGCCTATGTGGACGATGCCGAAGGCGCGGTGATCGACGTGGTCTATCCCGCCACCGGCGAGGTGATCGCCCGCCTGCACGAGGCAACGCCCGCCCTGATCGACCGGGCGCTGGCTTCGGCCGCGCGGGCGCAAGGCGCCTGGGGGGCGATGCGGCCGGTGGAACGGGCCCGCATCCTGCGGCGCGCGGTGGACATCATCCGCGCGCGCAACGCCGAACTGTCGGAACTGGAAACGCTGGACACCGGCAAGCCCATTCAGGAAACGACCGTGGCCGACTGGCCATCGGGTGCCGATGCGATTGAATTCTTTGCCGGTCTTGCGCCGACAGTGACCGGGGAAACCGTGCCGCTTGGGGGCGATTTCGTCTACACGATCCGTGAACCGCTGGGGGTTTGCGTTGGGATCGGTGCCTGGAACTATCCCAGCCAGATCGCCTGCTGGAAGGCCGCGCCCGCGCTGGCGCTTGGCAATGCGATGGTCTTCAAACCGTCCGAGGTCACGCCCCTTGGCGCGCTGAAACTGGCCGAGATCTTCATCGAGGCGGGAATGCCCGCAGGCCTGTTCAACGTGGTGCAGGGCCGTGGCGCGGTGGGCGCCGCACTTGTCACTGATCCGCGCGTGGCGAAGGTGTCGCTGACCGGGTCTGTGCCGACGGGGCAAAAGGTCTATGCCGCCGCGGCGCAGGGCATCCGCCATGTGACGATGGAACTGGGCGGCAAGTCGCCGCTGATCGTCTTTGAAGATGCCGATCTGGACAGCGCCGTCGGCGCGGCCATGCTGGGGAACTTCTATTCCACCGGGCAGATCTGTTCCAACGGCACGCGGGTCTTCGTGCAGAAGGGCGTGAGGGAGGATTTCCTGCGCCGCCTGAAGGCACGGGCCGAGGCGATCCGCCTGGGCGATCCGCTGGACCCCGATACCCAGATGGGGCCGCTTGTCAGCCAGGCGCAACTCGACAAGGTGCTGGCCTATGTCGAGGGCGCCATGGCGCAGGGCGCGCGTCTGGTGACGGGGGGCGCGCGGGCCGGGCAGGGGCAGGGGCAGGGCTATTTCATCCAGCCCACTGCCTTTGCCGATGTGACCGACGACATGACTCTGGCCTGCGAAGAGGTCTTCGGGCCGGTCATGGCGGTTCTGGATTTCGACACCGAGGACGAGGTGATCGCGCGCGCCAATGACACCCAGTTCGGGCTGGCCGCGGGCGTGTTCACCGCCGATCTGACGCGCGCGCATCGCGTGGTGGCACGGCTTCAGGCGGGCACCTGCTGGATTAACGCCTATAACCTGACGCCGGTCGAAGGCCCGTTCGGCGGCGTCAAGATGTCGGGCGTCGGGCGCGAGAACGGCCGCGCGGCGGTCGAACATTACACGCAGGTCAAGTCCGTCTATGTCGGGATGGGGCCGGTCGATGCCCCTTACTGACGTCCCCGCGCCGGATCATCTGGCGGCGGCCTATGCGGTGACGCGGGCCGCGACGCGCCGGACACCGCTTCTGGAGGCGCCCGATCTGGCGCGCGCCTGTGGTGCCGCGCGGCTGTTCGTGAAGGCGGAAAACCTGCAAAGGGCGGGATCGTTCAAGATCCGGGGGGCCTACTGGCGGTTGACGCGGCTGTCACAGGACGCGGCGGCGCGCGGGGTGGTGGCCTATTCCTCGGGCAATTTCGCGCAAGGACTGGCGGCGGCGGGAGCGGAACTGGGCGTGCCGGTGACGATCGTCATGCCGGTCGACGCGCCCGAGATGAAGCGCCGCGCGACCGAAGCCTTCGGCGCGCGTGTCGTCCTGTCCGATCATGGCGACCGGCCCCGCGAAGAGGTCGCCAGCGCGCTTGCCGCCCGCCTTGCCGCGGATGAGGGCCTGACGCTGCTCCATCCGTTCGATGATCCCGAGATCGTCGCGGGGCAGGCCGGCGCGGGGCTGGAAGCGCTGGAACAGATGGCCGAAATGGGCGCCGAGGCGCCCGATGTGGTGGCCTGCCCGGTCGGCGGCGGGGGGCTTTTGGGCGGTGTCGCGCTTGCCGTGCGCGCGGCCCGGCCCGAGGCGGCGATCTTTGCGGTGGAACCGCAGGGCTATGACGGCATGGGCCGTTCGCTTGCACAGGGGGAACGGCTGCGCCTGACCGGAGGCGGGGCCACGATCTGCGATGCGCTGCAGGCCACCCAACCGGGCGCAGCCCCTTTCGCCGCCGCCCGCGCGGCGGGTGTGACAGGCCTTGTCGTGACCGATGCGCAAGTGGCCCATGCGATGCGCGCGGCCTTCGAACAGTTGAAACTTGTCCTCGAACCCTCGGGTGCGGTCGCGCTGGCCGCCGCCCTCGCGGGCGACCTGCCGCTTGCCGGCCGGTCCGCCCTGATCCTTGTCACCGGCGGCAATGTCACCTTCGACCACTTTGCCGCCTGCCTGTCCTGCGAAGAGATTCGAACATGACCCCGGAATATGTGATCGTCGGCGCCGGATCAGCCGGATGCGCCATGGCCTATCGTCTGGGCGAGGCCGGAAAGCGCGTGCTGGTCATCGAACATGGCGGCTCGGACGCGGGCCCCTTCATCCAGATGCCCGCCGCCCTGTCCTATCCGATGAACATGGGGATCTACGACTGGGGCTTTCAGACCGAACCCGAACCGCATCTGGGCGGGCGGGTGCTGGCCACGCCGCGCGGCAAGGTGATCGGCGGCTCTTCCTCGATCAACGGGATGGTCTTTGTCCGCGGCCATGCGAAGGATTTCGACCACTGGGCCGATCAGGGGGCGCAGGGCTGGTCCTATGCCGACGTGCTGCCCTATTTCCGGCGGATGGAAACCAGCCACGGCGCGCAGTCGGAATTCCGCGGCAGCGACGGGCCGCTGCATGTGACGCGCGGGCCGCGCCGGAACCCGCTGTTCGACGCCTTCATCAAGGCGGGGGAACAGGCCGGCTATCCGGTGACCGCCGATTACAACGGGCAGCAGCAGGAAGGTTTCGGACCGATGGAGGCCACGATCTGGAACGGGACTCGCTGGTCGGCGGCCAATGCCTATCTGAAGCCCGCGAAGGCCCGTTTCGGCGTTCAGGTGATCCGCGCCTTCGCCCGCCGCGTGGTGATCGAGAACGGCCGCGCCGTGGGCGTCGAGGTGTCGAGGGGTGGCCAGACCGAGGTGATCCGTGCAAGCGCCGAGGTGATCATTGCTGCATCGTCGATCAACACGCCCAAGATCCTGATGCTGTCGGGGATCGGCCCGGCCGCGCATCTGGCCGAACACGGGATCGCCGTGGTGGCCGACCGTCCGGGTGTGGGCGCGAACCTTCAGGACCATCTGGAACTTTATCTCCAATTCGCCTCGAAGCAGCCGATAACGCTTTACAAGTACTGGAATCTCTGGGGCAAGGCGGTGATCGGGGCGCAGTGGCTGTTCACCCGCAAGGGGCTTGGCGCGTCGAACCAGTTCGAAGCCTGTGCCTTCATCCGGTCGTCGGCCGGGGTCGATTACCCCGATATCCAGTATCATTTCCTGCCCATGGCCGTGCGCTATGACGGCAAGGCTGCGGCCGAGGGGCACGGCTTTCAGGCCCATGTCGGGCCGATGCGGTCGGTCAGCCGCGGGTCGGTGACGCTTAGATCCGCCGATCCCGCGGCAACGCCGGTGATCCGGTTCAACTACATGTCCGATCCGTCTGATTGGCGCGATTTCCGCACCTGCATCCGCCTGACGCGGGAAATCTTCGGACAAGAGGCCTTTGCGCCCTTCGTGCGGCACGAGATCCAGCCCGGCGCATCGGTCCAGAGCGACGACGAGCTGGACGGCTTCATCCGCGAGCATGTGGAAAGCGCCTATCACCCCTGCGGGACCGCCCGGATGGGGCGGCGCGACGATCCGATGGCTGTCGTCGATCCCGAAAACCGGGTGATCGGCGTAGAAGGGTTGCGCGTCGCCGACAGTTCGATCTTCCCGCGCATCACCAACGGGAACCTCAACGCGCCCTCGATCATGGTGGGGGAAAAGGCGTCGGACCATATCCTTGGCCGCCGCCCCCTGGCGCCTGCCAATCTGGAACCCTGGGTCAACCCGCGCTGGTCGGTCGCACAGCGGTGACGCCGCGGCAAATCCGATCCGCAAAATGCCGCTTTGTTGACCCTTATTGACCCTTGTCAAAGTTACCGGTGATTCCCGCGGTTAACCTTGGGCGCAACGACAAGAAAAAGGAGACGCGAATGTCGAATACGCCGCACACGCTTCAGGAAGAATTCCCGTTCGACCTGGAGAAGATCCATCAGCTGAAGGTGTCGAACGCCCATTTCGCCAAGCTGCTGACAAGCTATGACGAGGTGAACGACAAGGTGCACCGCGCCGAAACCCGGCTGGACCTTCTCACCGAGGCCGAGGAAGAGGCCCTGCGCCGCCAGCGGTCGCAAGTGAAGGACGAGATCGCCCGGATGCTGCGCGGCTGACGGGCTGCGATCTTCGGACCACAAGAGGAGGGGGGCTGTCTGCCCCCCTCTTTGCTTCGCAAATTCCCCCCCCGAGGATATTTCCGCCAGACTTAAAGCAATTTGAGTCAAACTTGCCTCATTCTGGTTCAAATATCCCGGGGCTGAGGGCCAAAGGCCCGAGGGGGCAGCGCCCCCTGCACCGGTCGCCATCCGCGTGGCGCAAGCTTGTCAGTCCGCGATTTCGTAGGGCAGAAGATCCCTGCGGTCGGGATCGACGCGCAGCCGGCGTTCCAGCGGCGGAACCGACCTCTGGTGGCAGTCCCGCCGTTCGCAGATCCGGCAACTGATCCCGATGGGTTCGAACCGTCCCTTCAGGTCCATGCCATCGGCATAGACCAGCGCGCCGGCGTGCTGCACCTCGCAGCCCAGGCCAATGGCATACCGCCGCGTGGGGGCGTGGAACGATCCGCCGGGTTTCGAGACATCGCGCGCGAGGCAGAAATACTTCACCCCGTCGGGCGTTTCGGCCAACTGGCGCAGGAAACGGCCGGGCGTCTCGAAGGCCCGGTGCACGTTCCACAGCGGGCAGGCCCCGCCGAAGCGGGCGAATTGCAGGCGCGTGGCCGAATGGCGCTTGGTGATCGTTCCGGCCTGATCGACCCGGACGAAGAAAAAGGGGATCCCCTTTTCACCGGGGCGCTGCATCGTCGACAGGCGATGCGCCACCTGTTCGATCGAGGCGCCGAACAGATCGGCCAGCCGTTCCAGATCGTGCCGGGTGCTGCGGGCGGCGTCCAGAAAGGCCCGGTAGGGCAGGAGCGCCGCGCCGGCGAAATAGTTGGCAAGGCCGATCTTGGCGATGTCGCGTGCCTCGGGCGTGGCGAAGCGGGCGAAATCCAGCGTGGCCTCAAGCAGATCGTTCTGGGTCAGGATCGCGACCTGATAGAGAAGCTGGAACCGCTGTGTTGGGCCGCTGGCGCGGGTGGACAGGGTGAAGCTGCGGCTTTCGGGGTCATAGGCGCGCATGGCGGGCGCATCGCTGTAGGCCAGCCGCACGCCCATCCGTTCCAGTGTCTCGCCGGCGGCCTGCATCGGATCGCGGCGCACCCCGCCGGGACAGGCGAAATGTTCGGCCGCCCGGTCCACCGCATCGAGGTAGTTGTCGCAATAATGGAAGAAGTCGCGCACCTCTTCCCAGGGGCTGGGGCGCAGGCTTGCGTCCTCGCGCCCGAGCGCCTCGTCGAGCGAGGCCAGCCGCTCATGGGTCTGGCGATAGGCGCGATGCAGTTCCAGGAAGGCCCGCGCCAGGGCGGGCGCGTTCGAGGCCGCCAGCCGCAGATCCGCCACCGGGGGCGTGGTGGCCGAGGAAAAGACAGGATCGGCCAGCGCCTCGCGCATGTCCGAGACGATCCGTTCGGCATCGCCCGAGGTCAGTTCGGTGACGTCGAAGCCGAATTCCTGCGCCAGGGCCAGCACGACGCTGGCCGACACAGGGCGATGGTTGTTTTCCATCTGGTTGAGATAGGGCAGCGATACCGACAGCTTGTCGGCAAAGGCCTTCTGCGTAAGCCCCAGCCGCCCGCGCAATTCGCGCAGCTTGACGCCTGCATAGAGTTTCTGGGTGGCCATCGCGGTCTCCGGTGCTTTGCAAAAGCAATGCCGGATTTGCAAAGCGCGTCAAGGCCCGGATGCGGGAAGGTCGGTTCAGGACATCACGCCCAGGCGGCGCGCCCGCCGGATCACCGCGAGGATCGCCAGAAGCGAGGCCAGCGCTGAGCCGAACATCAACAGGACCAGGGGCAGTTCCGTGGCGCCCGGCTTCATCAGGATGCCCGCCAGCGCGGCAAGGCCCGCACCGCCGCCGATCTGGATCGCCCCCCCAAGGCCCGAGGCGGTGCCGGCCAGTTCCGGCCGGATCGACAGCATGCCCGCGTTCGCATTGGGCAGCGTCATCCCGTTGCCCATGCCCATCGTCAGCGTCAGCCCGAAGAAGACCACCGGATGATGCAGGCCGCCCATCGTCAGGACCGCCAGAAGGCCCATGCCCAGTGTCACCACCAGCGTGCCGAACAGCACCATGCGGTTCATCCCGACCCTTACCGAAAAGCGCCCGGCCAGGAAATTGCCGAAGGCATAACCCACGGCGGTCAGCGCGAACAGGGCGCCGATCTCGGACGAGGAGAGGTCGAAGATCTCGGTTCCGACATAGGGCGCGCCGCCGAGATAGGCAAAGAACGACCCCGAGGCGAAGGCCGCGCACAGGACATAGCCCCAGAACCGCTGCGAGGACAGAAGCAGCGGATAGGTCCGGACCTGATCCATCAGCCCGACCTTGCGGATCGTCGCCGTCTCGCCAAGGTCGGACCAGGTCAGCCACAGCGCCGCGCCACCGGCGACCAGAAGTAGCGCGAAATTCGCTTGCCAGCCGAACCATTCGTCCAGGAACCCGCCGATCACCGGCCCGATCATCGGCACGATCGACATGCCCATGGTGACATAGCCGATCATGCTGGCGGCTTCGGCATCGGCCACCATGTCGCGCACGACCGCGCGGCTGAGCACCATCGCGGCGGCGACCACGGCCTGCGCCATCCGGAAGGCCAGGAAAATCTCGGCCGTCGGCGCGACGATGGTTCCCACAGTGGCGATCAGGAACAGGACCAGCGACCAGATCAGGACCTTGCGGCGGCCATAGCGGTCGGAAATCGGGCCGATCACGATCTGCAGGGCGGCCGACAGCCCGAGGTAGAGCGCCACCGAAAGCTGCATCAGCGCATACGGCGCATCGAACCAGGCCGCCATGCCAGGCAGCGAGGGCAGGAAGATGTTCATCGTCAGCGCCGAGAGGCCCGC
This sequence comes from Aliigemmobacter aestuarii, assembly GCF_004799285.1. Taxonomy (GTDB): domain Bacteria; phylum Pseudomonadota; class Alphaproteobacteria; order Rhodobacterales; family Rhodobacteraceae; genus Aliigemmobacter; species Aliigemmobacter aestuarii. Next base: position 48,310 of record NZ_SSND01000004.1, read on the forward strand.
CAGAAGGACCAGCGTGACGATGTGGGGCGGGGTGGTTCTGTCCAGAAAGCGGACGAAGAGTTTTTCCGACATTCCCATGGGCTAGGCCTGCGCCGGGGCCTTGTCCATGGCCGAAACGCACAAGGGGCTGCGCATCAGGCCCATTTGTGGAAGATGAAGAAGGCACCAATTGCGATGAAGCCGAAGCCCAGCAGGTGATTCCAGTGCAGCGGTTCCTTCAGGTAAAGCACCGAGAAGGCGGCAAAGACGGTCAGGGTGATGACCTCCTGGATGGTCTTGAGTTCGGCGGCCGAGAAATGCCCGTGCCCGATCCGGTTCGCGGGCACCTGCAGCAGGTATTCGAAGAAGGCGATTCCCCAGCTGACGAGGATCACGAGGTAAAGCGGGGCCGCCTTGAACTTCAGATGACCATACCATGCGAATGTCATGAACAGGTTCGAGGCCAGAAGCAGGCCGATGGTGATCACGGGGACGGGCAGGGACATCACGCGCTCCGAAAGGGAAAAGGGCCATGGGACGGGCAGGGTTGCAGGGTGTTGCTAAACCCAATTCCGGTTTCCCGCCAGCCGGATTGAAACAGTGATTTGCAATTTGCGTTGAAAGACTTGCCAATAATTTGCAAATTTACCGGATTCTCCTTCCTGCAAGGCCCTCGCACGTGTAATTTCCGGCAAAATCCATGGGGGGAGACACCATGAAGGATATCCTGGAACAACTGGAACAGCGCCGTGCAACGGCCCGTCAGGGCGGCGGGCAGCGCCGGGTCGACGGTCAGCACGCCAAGGGCAAGCTGACCGCCCGCGAACGGATCGAGCTTCTGCTGGACGAGGGGTCGTTCGAGGAATTCGACATGTTCGTGGCGCATCGCTGCACCGATTTCGGGATGGAGGCCGACCGGCCCGCAGGCGATGGCGTCGTGACCGGCTGGGGCACGATCAACGGCCGCATGGTCTATGTGTTCAGCCAGGATTTCACCGTGATGGGCGGCTCCGTGTCGGAAACCCATGGCGCTAAGATCTGCAAGATCATGGACATGGCGATGCAGAACGGCGCACCCGTGATCGGGCTGAACGATTCCGGCGGCGCGCGCATCCAGGAAGGCGTGGCCTCGCTTGCCGCCTATGGCGAGGTCTTCCAGCGCAACATCGAAGCCTCGGGCGTGGTGCCGCAGATTTCGGTCATCATGGGCCCCTGCGCGGGTGGCGCGGTCTATTCGCCGGCCATGACCGACTTCATCTTCATGGTGAAGGATTCGAGCTACATGTTCGTCACCGGCCCCGATGTGGTGAAGACCGTGACGAACGAGGTTGTCACCGCCGAGGAACTGGGCGGTGCCTCGACCCATACGAAGAAATCCAGCGTGGCCGATGGCGCGTTCGAGAATGACGTCGAAGCGCTGTCCGAAGTGCGCCGCCTTGTCGATTTCCTGCCGCTGAACAACCGGCAGAAGGCCCCGGTCCGCCCGTTCTTCGACGATCCGTCGCGGGTGGAAACCAGCCTCGATACCCTGGTTCCCGACAATCCGAACCAGCCCTACGACATGAAGGAACTGATCCTGAAGATCGCCGACGAGGGCGATTTCTTCGAGATCCAGAAGGATTTCGCCGCCAACATCATCACCGGGTTCATTCGTGTCGAAGGGCAATCGGTGGGCGTGGTGGCCAACCAGCCGATGGTGCTGGCGGGCTGTCTGGACATCGACGCCTCGCGCAAGGCCGCGCGTTTCGTGCGGTTCTGCGATGCCTTCGAGATCCCGATCCTCACGCTGGTCGATGTGCCGGGCTTCCTGCCGGGAACGTCGCAGGAATACGGTGGCGTCATCAAGCATGGCGCGAAACTCCTGTTCGCCTATGGCGAGGCGACGGTGCCCAAGGTCACGGTCCTGACCCGCAAGACCTATGGCGGGGCCTATGTGGTGATGGCGTCAAAGCACCTGAAGGCAGATTTCAACTATGCCTGGCCCACCGCCGAGGTCGCCGTTATGGGCGCCAAGGGCGCGGTCGAGATCCTCTATCGGTCCGAACTTGGCGACAAGGACAAGATCGCCGCCCGTACGAAGGATTACGAAGACCGCTTTGCCAATCCCTTTGTCGCCGCTGAACGCGGGTTCATCGACGAGGTGATCATGCCCCATTCGACCCGCCGTCGCGTGGCGCGGGCATTTGCGGCCCTGCGCAACAAGAAGCTGTCAACCCCGTGGAAGAAGCACGATAACATCCCCCTGTAACGAGCATCCAACAGGGGGTATTCATGCAACTTGCCATCGACATCGGGGCCGAAGCGGCCGAGGCGGCGATCACGTCGCTTGACCTGTCGTGTCTCGACAGGGGCGACCTTCTGAACCTGATCCTGCAACGGTCCGAGGTCATGTATGACCGGCCGAAATCCGGCCGGATCATCAAGGCATGGAACGATGGCGACGACGGGCCGATCACGGCGGTGGTGGACGAGATGGGCGATGCCATCGCCCGCCGCGCCGCCGGGGTGATCCGTGCCGAATTCAGTGCGATCGTGAGCCTTCTGCAAGAGCTGAAGCCGAAGCGCATCGCCGATATCGGCTGTGGCTATGCATTCTTCGACCTTTTCGCCGCGAAGGCACTGAAGGCCGAAGTCCTGCTGATCGACCTTGAGGAAAACGAACATCGCCATTTCGGGTTCAAGTCCGAAGGGGCGGCTTATTCCTCGCTCGCACGGGCGCGCAAGCTTCTGGAAGACAACGGGATTTCGCCCAAGAAGATCGAAACCCTGAACCCGCGCGATGTTGCGCCGGAAACCGCAAAACCCGTGGATCTGGCGGTCAGCTTCCTGTCCTGCGGCTTCCACTATCCGGTCGATCTGTATCTGCCGTTTCTTGAACGGGCGCTGAAGCCCGGCGGTGCGGCAATCTTCGATCTGCGCGAACGCACCGCCGATGAACAGGCCGCCAAACTGGCGCGGTTCGGCACGCTGACCGATCTTGACGCCCCGCCCAAGGCGCGCCGGGTCCTGTTGCGGAAGGCCACGGCATGACCGCAGACATCACACCCTTTCCCGATCTGGCGACCTGGTCCGTCCAGCAGGACGGCTCGGCCGTTCTGACGGGCGAAGATGCCACCATTCCGGTGCCCTCGGGCCAGCCTGTCACGTTGCAGGATGTGATCTGGAACGCGCCGGGGCCAGAGGGGCTGACGTTGCGCTTCCGCTTTGTCGCGCCGCAGATCGCGCGCGAGGGGGGGGGCGTGGATTTCGACACCGCCGCCGCCGACATGTTGGACCTGTGCCAGAACTACGCGCTTCAGCGGTTGTCGGAGACCGGTCCCGTGCCGAACCAGATCATCATCTCGCTTTCGGATGTGGCCCTGCCCTTCGGAGAAGCGGCGCCCGATGCGACGCAGTTTTTCGAGGCATTTTCCATCGTCGACGGCCAATGCGTTTGGGATATCTACTGATGACGCTGCAATCACATCACAGGCTTGCCGGTTGCGCGCCGATTTCTGCCGATACGGCAAAGTTCCTCTGCCCCGCGGGTGTGGCATCGGCTATCCTGTCGCCGGGCGACGCGATCCGCGCGCCCCAAAGGAACAGGAGCAGAAAATGTCGAACATCGTCCGTGCAACCATGGCAATCGGTCTTGTCGCCTTCATCTCGGCCTGCGCGCCCAAGATGGAAGAGCCGACCTATGTCGAAACGCCCGTCACCACCGAGCCGACCTACACCGGCAAGTACAACTGACGCATCTGCCCGGACCGGCCTTCGCGGGCCGGTCCGTCGCGCCGCCGCGATCCGTCAGCGGAGGGCGCAGACATGCTGAAGCACCGCGGCTTTCCCGGTCGCCTGCCCGGGACGGATTTCCAGTTCACCATCCGCCGCGCCAACAAGGACGGGGCGACGAAGCTTGTGAAGCGCGAGCGGTTCAAGGACCGCAAGTACGCCGACCGCATGGCCGATCAGGGTTTCATGGCCGCCCTCTGGGCGCAGTTCGGCGAGGACCCGTTCGAGCGCGGGAACCTCGATGCCGGGCGCCTGTCCTGGCTTTTCGGTCGCGAAGTCGTGCCGGCCGAAGATCCGTTCGACCCTTCCAGCTATGAGGCGCTTCTGCGGATCGACCTGAAGCGCGCGCAGGCCTCCTTCCCCGAGGTCTTTGCCGGTGATGCCCCCGATCTGTCCTTCGATGACTGGGACGATGACGAGGACGACACGGCATGATTCTGCGCAACCCCTTGTCAATCAGGCAGAAATCCGCGCATCGCCAGATGCGTGTCGGATTCCCGTTTGATCGCGACAGGGGCGTGCGCCATGCTGGTGCCATCGGGAATGCGGCCCCATCCGCATCCCGGATCTGCCGTAACTGTTACCCTTCCCCTTCCTCCCGGTCCGGCCCTTCGCGGGTCGGGCCGGTTTTTGCCGATGCGCCGCTTGGCGGCTTTTTCCGCTTTTCCGGGGCCGAGATTGGGGTAAACTCACAGGGCATAACATCCCCTGATGGAGGCAGAGCACCATGCGTATTTCCACTTTTGTACTTGTTGCAGCGGCTTTTGTGGGCGTCACCGCCTGCACGCAGACCGAACGCGGGATCACCGGCGCCGTTGTCGGCGCGGCGATCGCGGACGCGACCGATGAGAACATGGTCGCCGGCGCGGCCCTCGGCGGTCTGGCCGGTGCTGCCAGCTGCGGCGTGCCGGGCCTGCCGCCCTGCCCGTCTTACTGATCTGAACCGTCGCGCGGGCGACCGCGCGCGCATCGCCAATCAAGGGACCATCCGGGCCGACCGCCCGGGTGGTCCTTTCGTTTTCGTGCCTGGGGACGGGCGCGTTCAAGGGGAAGGACCGAAATGTTCAAGAAGATCCTGATCGCCAACCGGGGCGAGATCGCCTGCCGCGTCATCAAGACGGCCCGCAAGATGGGTATCCAGACGGTTGCCGTCTATTCCGACGCGGACCGCAACGCGCTGCATGTGAAGATGGCCGATGAGGCCGTGCACATCGGTCCGCCCCCGGCAGCGCAATCCTACATCGTGATCGACAAGATCATGGAGGCGATCCGTGCCACCGGGGCCGAGGCGGTGCATCCCGGATATGGCTTTCTGTCCGAGAACATGAATTTCGCCGCCGCGCTGGAAAAGGAAGGCGTGGTCTTCGTCGGCCCGCCGTCCCCGGCGATCGAGGCGATGGGGGACAAGATCACCTCGAAGAAGATCGCGCAGGAGGCGGGGGTTTCCACCGTTCCCGGCTACATGGGCCTGATTGCCGACAGCGACGAGGCGGTGAAGATCAGCCGTGAAATCGGTTATCCGGTGATGATCAAGGCCAGCGCGGGCGGCGGCGGCAAGGGGATGCGGATTGCCTGGAACGATCAGGAGGCCGCCGAGGGCTTTCAGTCCTCGAAAAACGAAGCCGCGTCCTCGTTCGGGGATGACCGTATCTTCATCGAGAAGTTCGTCACCCAGCCGCGCCACATCGAAATTCAGGTGCTGGCCGACAAGCACGGCAACTGCGTCTATCTGCACGAACGCGAATGTTCGATCCAGCGCCGCAATCAGAAGGTCATCGAAGAGGCGCCCAGCCCCTTCCTTGACGAGGCCACACGCAAGGCCATGGGCGAACAGGCCTGCGCCCTGGCCCGTGCCGTCGGCTATACCAGCGCGGGCACCGTGGAATTCATCGTCGACGGCAACCGCAACTTCTATTTCCTGGAAATGAACACCCGCCTGCAGGTGGAACATCCGGTCACGGAACTGATCACCGGCGTCGATCTTGTGGAACAGATGATCCGCGTCGCCAACGGCGAAAAGCTGCCTTTCGCGCAATCGGACCTGAAGATCAACGGCTGGGCGATGGAAAGCCGGCTTTACGCCGAAGACCCCTACCGCAACTTCCTGCCCTCGATCGGGCGGCTTACGCGCTATCGCCCGCCGGTCGAAGGCAAGACCAGCGGCGGCGGCATCGTGCGGAACGATACCGGCGTCTACGAGGGCGGCGAGATCAGCATGTATTACGACCCGATGATCGCCAAGCTCTGCACCTGGGGGCCGACGCGGGCGGATGCGATCGAGGAAATGCGCCTCGCGCTCGACACGTTCGAGGTGGAAGGCATCGGCCACAACCTGCCGTTCTGCTCGGCGGTGATGGATCACCCGCGCTTCACCTCGGGCAACATCACCACCGCCTTCATCGCCGAGGAATATCCCGAAGGCTTCAACGGCGTCACGCTTGATGCCCAGACCCTGCGCCGGGTCGCGGCCAGCGTCGCGGCGATGAACCGCGTGGCCGAGATCCGCCGCACCAAGATTTCCGGCACGATGGACAACCACGAACGCCGGGTCGGCGACAACTGGGTGGTGACGCTTCAGGGCGAATCCTTCCCCGTCACCATCGCGGCAGACAAGGCGGGATCGACCGTGACCTTCGCCGATGGCAGCAGCCACCGGGTCGAAAGCGGCTGGACGCCGGGCCAGCCTCTTGCACGGCTCATGGTCGATGGCGATCCGCTGGTGATGAAGGTCGGCAAGATCCCGATGGGCTTCCGCATCCGCCTGCGCGGCGCGGACCTCAAGGCCCGGGTGCAATCGCCCCGCCAGGCGGAACTGGCCCTGCTGATGCCCGAAAAGCTGCCCCCGGACACCTCGCGTTTCCTGCTGTGCCCGATGCCGGGCCTGGTCGTGAAGATCAGCGTCGAAGAGGGGCAGGAAGTGCAGGAAGGCCAGGCGCTGGCCACCGTCGAGGCCATGAAGATGGAAAACATCCTGAAGGCCGAAAAGAGGGGCGTGGTGAAGAAGATCAATGCCGCACCGGGCGCCAGCCTGAAGGTCGACGACGTGATCATGGAGTTCGAATAAGGTGGCGAGGGGGCCGGAAACCGCGCAGCCCTTCCCCCGGCGGGAAGGGACGGGACGGGGGGCGATGCCATGCGGCGCCTGCCCGTCCCGCGGTTCCGCGCACCCTCGGCCCGCCTATCGACCCGCCTATCGACCGGCGGGCAGCCGTTCCAGCATCTCCTGCCTGCGCAGCGGGAACTTGTCGATCGCCGCCACGATCTCGCGCACGTCCCAGGGCAGGGGCTTGCGGATCACCGGCTTCAGGTCCTTGTCCATCAGCACCAGCGAAAACCCGCGGGGCCGCAGTTTTTGCCGGATCGCGGATTTCGCCGCCGGGTCCGTATCGACGATCAGCACCACGTCGCGCGCCTCAAGCCCGGCGAAATCCCGCTCCAGAAGCGCCAACTGCCGGGTGAAGTTCGGATCGTTCGGACTGTCGGCGAAGACCACCACCGGACGCTTGAGATACATCAGATCCTCAAGCACGACCTCGGACCCCGGCACCGGGGCGAAGGCGGGGCTGTCCTCAGCCATCGTGGCAAGGGGCAGAAAGGCCGAAAGAACAAGGATGTAGAGCGGTTTCATGGCACCTCCGTCCTGACAGATATAGGGGCGGAGCGCCGAAAAACCAAAGCAAGGATTGCGGGTCGCCCACGCCCGCGTGACGCAAAGGAAGACGACGATGACCGAAGACCTGAACGCCTGGCGCGCGCTGGCCGCGAAAGAGCTGAAGGGCCGCGACCCCGACAGCCTGACATGGAACACGCTGGAAGGGATCCCGGTCAAGCCGCTGTACACCTCTGCGGACACGGCGGACCTGCCGCATATGGGCGGCGTGCCGGGGGCCGCGCCCTTCACACGCGGGGTGCGGGCCACGATGTATGCCGGCCGCCCCTGGACGATCCGGCAATATGCAGGCTTTTCCACCGCCGAGGAATCGAACGCCTTCTACCGCAAGGCACTGGCCGCAGGTCAGCAGGGCGTGTCGGTGGCCTTCGACCTCGCGACCCACCGCGGCTATGACAGCGACCATCCCCGCGTGGTGGGCGATGTCGGCAAGGCTGGTGTCGCCATCGACAGCGTTGCCGACATGAAGATCCTGTTCGACGGCATCCCGCTGGAAAAGGTCAGCGTTTCCATGACGATGAACGGCGCGGTCATCCCGATCCTCGCCAATTTCATCGTCACCGGCGAGGAACAGGGCGTCCCGCGGCCAGAGCTTTCGGGCACGATCCAGAACGACATCCTGAAGGAATTCATGGTGCGGAACACCTATGTCTATCCGCCCGAACCCTCGATGCGGATCGTGGCCGATATCATCGAATACACCGCCAGGGAGATGCCCAAGTTCAACTCCATCTCGATCTCCGGCTATCACATGCAGGAGGCGGGGGCGAACCTCGTGCAGGAACTGGCCTACACGCTGGCCGACGGTCGCGAATATGTGCGCGCGGCCATTGCCCGCGGGATGAATGTGGACGAATTCGCGGGGCGGCTGTCGTTCTTCTTCGCCATCGGCATGAATTTCTTCATGGAAGCCGCGAAGCTGCGCGCCGCGCGCCTTCTGTGGCACCGGATCATGTCGGAATTCGAACCGAAGAAGCCCGGCAGCCTGATGCTGCGCACCCATTGCCAGACCTCGGGCGTTTCCCTGCAGGAACAGGACCCCTACAACAACGTCATCCGCACCGCATACGAGGCGCTGGCCGCCGCCCTTGGCGGCACGCAGTCGCTGCACACCAACGCGCTGGACGAGGCGATCGCCCTGCCCACCGAGTTTTCTGCCCGGATCGCGCGCAACACCCAGTTGATCCTGCAAGAGGAAACCGGCGTCACCCGCGTCGTCGATCCGCTGGCGGGCAGCTACTATGTCGAAAGCCTGACCGCGCAACTGGCCGACGAGGCCTGGAAGCTGATCGAGGAAGTCGAGGCCATGGGCGGCATGACCAAGGCCGTGGCCTCGGGCATGCCCAAGCTCAGGATCGAGGAATCCGCCGCCCGCCGCCAGGCCGCCATCGACCGGGGCGAGGATGTGATCGTCGGGGTGAACAAGTACCGGCTGTCCAAGGAAGACCCGATCGACATCCTCGACATCGACAACGTCAAGGTGCGCGAGGCGCAGATCGCGCGGCTCAACGCGGTGCGCGCCGGTCGTGACGAGGCCGCCTGCCAGGCGGCGCTTGACGAAATCACCCGCCGCGCGTCCGAGGGCGGCAATCTTCTGGAAGCGGCCGTCGATGCCGCCCGCGCGCGCGCCTCAGTCGGAGAGATCAGCATGGCCATGGAAAAGGTGTTCGGTCGCCACCGCGCCGAAGTGAAGACGCTCGCCGGTGTCTATGGCGCGGCCTACGAGGGCGACGACGGGTTCGCCGCAATCCAGAAGGACGTGGAAGCCTTCGCCGAGGCCGAAGGTCGCCGTCCGCGGATGCTGGTGGTGAAGATGGGCCAGGACGGCCATGACCGCGGCGCCAAGGTGATCGCCACCGCCTTCGCCGACATCGGCTTTGACGTGGATGTGGGACCCCTGTTCCAGACCCCGGAAGAGGCGGCGCAGGATGCCATCGACAACGACGTGCATGTGGTGGGCATCTCGTCCCAGGCGGCGGGCCACAAGACGCTTGCGCCCAAACTGATCGAGGCGCTGCGCGACCGTGGTGCGGGCGATATCATCGTGATCTGCGGCGGGGTCATTCCGCAGCAGGATTACGATTTCCTGATGCAGGCAGGCGTCAAGGCGATCTTCGGGCCGGGCACCAACATCCCGAACGCCGCCCGCGACATCCTGCGCCTGATCCGCGAGGCGCGCGGCTGAGGCAGGGGCAGGGGGCTTTCCGTCCCCCTCGCTGCCTGCGACGGCTCACCCCCGAGGATATTTGCGCCAAAGTGAAGCAAGTTTGAGTCAAATTGCTTTCATTCTGGAAGAAATATCCTCGGGGGGTGAATTTGGCGAAGCCAAAGAGGGGGCAGACAGCCCCCCTTTTCTTACAACTCGATCTGGGTGTCCGGTTCGGCTTTCCGGCGGATCAGGATGTCGCCGTTCGGAAGGCGCACGGGCGGTTCGTAGTTGCGGATGTCGCCCAGCATTTCCATCAGGTCGCGCAGCGCGGGCTCCATCTCGGACAGCGCGCCTTCCATGTCCCTCAGGGCGGGTTCGACCTCGTCCATCAGGCCGCGCAACAAGAGTTCGGCCCCCCGCTTGATCAGGTCCGCGCCTTCCTCCAGGTCGTCCGATGGCGCGGGCGCGGCCTCGGGCGCGATCTCGGGCGCGGGGATGATCGGGGCGGGCGCGGGCGTTTCCTGCGCCGACAGCGGAAGGGCGCCAAGGGGCAGGGCCGCGATGAGGATCAGGGCAATCGGTTTCATGCGTTCAATATAGGCCCTTGTGCCAGAGATTCCTATGGGTTGCGGATGGGCTGCGAAAACGCCGTTCGCGGCGTGCCGGTCGCGCGGCCAAACCCGTATTCGGAGCGGTGCGCAGGGGCCTTACAGCGGCAGGTCGATCGTCACCGGGAAATGGTCCGAGGCGGTCAGAAGCGCCTCGCGCAGTTCGGGAACCCTGTAGCAATCAGGGTCGTCCAGCGGGTGCCAGATGCGCCAGACGGGCCCGAGCGCCGCAAGATCGGGCGACACCATGACGAAATCCAGCAGTGCCTCAAAATAGCGCTTTTTCGAGGCCAGGTAGAATCGTGCGGTCGTGGGCGAGAATCCCACCTTGCGCGACAGCGCCATCTCGGCATGGGGATCGGTCAGGCGCCTGTCGCGCGGAACGTCAACGCCCATCACGATCTCGACTCCGGAATGGCCGAACAGCCGTTCGAACTCGTCCAGACCGGGACCGTCATTGAAATCGCCCAGAACGATCAGGCTGTCGCCGGCATCGAGATGGGTTTCGACCCGGCGACGCAGCCAGACGCATTGCGCCAGTTGCTTGCGGCGGTTCTCAATGCCGATCCGCTTGGCTTCGTCGCCGTTGCGGGCGCCGTGCGGGGCTTTCGACTTGGCATGGACGCCGATCAGGCGCAGCTTGCGGCCGCTGGCCGTCGTGGCTGCGATTTCAAGAGGCGGTTTCGAAAACTGGATCGTTTCGGGGGTGGAATCGGCATCCAGATCGAACCGGAACGACCCGTCGAACCGTGGCGCGCCTTCCTTTCCCATCGGATCGCCCTTGGGATCATGGCGCACCGTGATCCGCGCGGGATCGTAAAGCAGGGTGATTTCCTGTTCGGTTTCCGAGGCGAACCCTGTCAGCGCCCGGGTCGTGCGCAACTGGAAATGAGCGGCGAAGTTTTCCAGCGCGGTCACGGATTTGCGGCGGCTGCCGGTGTCGGGCGCCTCGATCACCATGATCGCATCGGCATCGAGCGCGGTAAAGACGATGGCCAGCGCGCCCAACTGGTCCGACCGGGTCACCTGGTAGCGGGCGGATGGTTCGCGGTCTTCCAGAAGCTTTCCACGATCGTCGAACAGGGCGTTGAACCATTCGACATTGTAGGTCGCGATGCGCAGACCTTCGCGGGTCATGCGGCCTGTTTCCGGCTGATTTCCTCCCAGGCGCGGTTGACGGCCATCAGCCGCCTTTCGGCAAGGCGCACCGCCTCTTCCGGAACCCCGCGCGCCTGCATCCGGTCGGGGTGGCTTTCGCGCACCGCCTTTTTCCAAGCGGCGCGGATCACTTCGATCGGCGCGTCGTGGTCGACGTCAAGCACGTCATAGGGATCATGCGGCATGTCGGGCGCATAGCGTTCGCGCAGGCCCCGGAAGCAACATTCCCGCAGCCCGAAGATCGTCGCCACCTCGCGCAGGAAGCCGTCTTCGGCCTCGTGGTATTCGCCATCTGCGATGGCGATGGCGAACAGCCCTTCCATGATGTCCATCAGGGTTTCGCGGTCGCCCTCGAACATGGCGGCAATCCGCCGGGCATAGGTTTCGTAGCCCGCAACATCCTGCCGCGCCAGGTTGAAGACCCGCGCTGCATTGGCCTCTTCGTCACGGTGAATGGTGAAGATGCGGCGGAAGGCCGTGACCTCATCGCGGGTCACAAGCCCGTCGGCCTTGGCCATCTTGGCGCCAAGCGCGATGACGGCGATGGTAAAGGCGACGGACCGTTCCGGCGGGCTGCGCAGGCGGTCGAAAACCGCCGTCAGGCCTTCGCCGGCGGTCAGCGCCTTCAGCGCATCGGATATGCGGGTCCAGATCGACATGGACGCAGCATAGCCGTTGCCACGCGGGCTGTCAGGTCAGGATTTTCTGCATCAGCACAAGATCCCAGAACCGCCCGAACTTCCAGCCGACCTCGGGCACGATCGCGACTTCGCGAAAGCCGATCGCGGCGTGGAAGGCGCGGCCTTCGGGGGTGCCGCCGGAAACGCCCGCAATCAGGCAATGGGCGCCTCGCGCACGCGCATCGTCTTCGATCGCGCGCATCAGGGCGCGGCCGATCCCGCGCCCGCGGGCGTCGGGGCCAAGCATGATCGTGTGTTCCATCGCGCGGGCATAGCCGACCCCGCCGCGAAACTGCCCGTATGTCGCAAAGCCCGCGATCCCGTCCCCGCTGTCGGCGACGATGAACGGATACCGGTCGGCCTCTTTTGCGGCCAGCATCGCGGCCAGGTCATCAGGCGACTTTTCGGCCGCGTTGAAGGTCACCATCGTGTCGCGGATGAGCGGGTTCCAGATGGCGAGGATGGCGGGAATATCCGCCGCGGTCGCTGGCCGGATCATTCCAGCACGCGCGGCCCGTGCGGGGTTGTGAAATGCGCCCGCATGTCCATGTCGGGACCGTCGATCACCGCGACGCGCGGATCGTCGAACTGGCCCTTCAGCGCCTCGCGCAGGGCTGCGGCCTGCGGGTGGGCGATCTCGAGCCGTTCCAGCCGCACCTCGACCTCGGGCAAGCGCCGGGTGGGGTGCTGGTTTCCCAGCCACTGGATCAGGGCCGGGTACGCGCCGTCGAAAGGCAGCCGTCCATCTGCCGGAATGGCCATGCGCCAGCGCAGGTCACCGCGTTCCAGATCGGTGATCATGCCGGAGCCCCTGGGGGCCACGGCAAGTGCGGCCGCCAGATCGTCACAGGCGCAGATCCAGTTGGTCAGGCGCGGCCGGCCTTCGAACCGGTCAAGGTCGAACCAGCGCGGGCGCCCCGGATCGGGGGCATCGGGATCGGGGGCGATCACCTCAAGGTAGATGTCGCCCAGACCCAGAAGCCGGTTGTGGGTGGACATCAGCGGATGCTGCCCCCCCGGCACCAGCGGCACGCCAAGGGCGAATTCCACCGCGGCCACGCCTTCGGCAAGTGTGCGGGCTGACACGGCCAGGTGATCGAGACGCAGCATCCTAGCCCTCCATTTCGGTGATCCGGACTTGCGCGCGCAAGGCGACGGCCAGTGAATTGAAGCGCGCCTGCGCCACCTCGCCGAAAAGCCCCCGGCCCCGTTCTGTCAGCGCAAGGCCCAGGACACGCTTTTTCGGCTGCCAGGTCAGCGCCCCGGCGGTCTCGGGCTTGTCGATGGAAAACATCGCGCCGAAACGCATCGCCTTGCCCAGAACCTCGGCCTCCTGGATTTCCTCTTCGGAAAGCAGGCGGAACAGCGGCTCCATCCGGCTGCCGCTGCGGCTGTTCTTGTAGCGGTGCAGAAGCGCAAGACCCAGGAACACGCGCCCCGGATGGTCAAGCCCGCCCAGGTTGGCCCGCGTCGCATTGTCGAAACAGGCCTCGGCGCGATAGTCGGGATGGGCGCGCCAGGTCGTGTCATGCAGAAGACAGGCGGCCCGGATCAGGCGCAGGCGTTCCTCGCTGGCGCCCTTGAAGATGGGATGGATGAAGCCGAACAGTTTCTTGCCGAACCCCGGCACGCGGGCCTGGGTGGCTTCGGTCGCGCGGGCGGCCTCGATCAGCGGGTCGCGTGCGCGCAGCCGGTCGGGCATCTGTTCGTAAAGCAGGCCTTCGCGGATACCGTAAGAGGACACGTCGATCTCGGACGGTTTCAGAATATCGATCAGTTCGCGCAGCACCTCGCAGGCCAGCGGCACCAGTTCCATCCGTTCGGCCGAGGTGCCGGTGCGCCCGCGCAGGACCGCCAGATCGCTGGACGCGATCCAGTCGAGCGTATCCAGCAGCGATTTCGGCTGCATCCGGTATTCGTGCAGCACCGTCAGCGGGTAGTTCCGCCGTTCCATGTCAAGCCGCGCGATCACGCGCCACGAGCCGCCGACCAGGTAGATGCGTTCGCCCTTGGCGCGGATATCCTCGTTCAGGGCGCGAAGCTGGCGGCGGATGTGGTCTTGCCGCTTCTTCGGATCGGCAGAGACCTGCATCAGGCGGAACGGCCCCAGAGGCGATGTGACCCGCCGCCCGACCTTGCCGCCGCCGATCCGCGCCAGTTCCATCGAGTTGCCGCCGATGTCGCAGACCACGCCCTTGGCATCGGGCCATCCCAGAAGCACGCCCTGCGCCGAAAGTCGCGCTTCTTCCGGGCCGTCGATCACCCACAGCCGCAGGCCCGTTTCGCGCTGGACCTGTTCCTGGAATTCCGGCCCGTCCACGGCCTCGCGGACGGCGGCGGTGGCGACGACGGTCAGGGGCGCTATTCCCATCCCCTCGGCCAGAAGCGCAAAGCGTTTCAGCGCGGCAAGCGCACGGGCGCGGCCTTCTGGGTTCAGGCGGCCCGTTTCGGCCAGTCCCTTGCCGAGCCCCGCCATGACCTTTTCGTTGTAGAAATAGGCCGGGCTGCGGGCGGCGCCGTCGAACACCACCATCCGCACCGAGTTCGACCCCACATCGACCACGCCGACACGCGACAGGGCGCGCGCGGAGGGGTCTTCGAACAGCGGGCGCCCGAAGGGTCCGCCGTCATCCGCGGGGTGGTCGGCGGTGTTCGGTCGGTGGTCCATGGGTCTTCTCCGGCAGTCCAAGCGGACCATGCCGATAACGGGGCCTCCGGTCAACGATTCCGCGACCGGTTCGGCAGGTCAGGCGCCGGTCCCGCCCTTCAGCCGCGCCAGTTTCGGCACGTCCTTGGCGCGGGCCGTTCCCCGGCCGGAAAGGGATGGATTTTCAAGGAAGTAGCGGTGGCAGCTGAACAGTTCACCATCCTCGGCGGTCAGGCTGCGGCGATACTGCCCGTGGGCATCCAGAACCCAGCTTTGCGCCTCGTCCGCAAGGTTGGCGACCATGATCTGATCCAGGATCTGCGCCTTGACGGTGGGGTTCAGCGCCTCCACCAGGGTTTCGACCCGGCGCGTCAGGTTGCGGCCCATCCAGTCGGCCGACGACATGAAGACCCGCGCCCCGGATGACGGCAGGCCGTGGCCGTTGCCGAAACAGACGATGCGCGAATGTTCCAGGAACCGCCCGACGATCGATTTCACCCGGATGGTTTCCGAAAGGCCCTTCACGCCGGGGCGCAGCCCGCAGATCCCGCGCACGACGCAGTTGATCTTCACCCCCGCCTGGCTTGCGGCGTAAAGCGCGTCGATCACCTCGGCCTCGATCAGGCTGTTCAGCTTCAGCCAGATTTCAGCAGGACGACCCGCGCGGGCATGGTCGGCCTCGGCC
The DNA here is from genome assembly GCF_004799285.1 of Aliigemmobacter aestuarii. Lineage (GTDB taxonomy): Bacteria > Pseudomonadota > Alphaproteobacteria > Rhodobacterales > Rhodobacteraceae > Aliigemmobacter > Aliigemmobacter aestuarii. Next base: position 63,657 of record NZ_SSND01000004.1, read on the forward strand.
GCGATCAGTTCCAGAAGCCGGGGCTTGAGCGAAATGGGCGAGATGGCAAGGTTTTCCAGCCCCTCGGGCTGCACATAGCCCGACAGGTAGTTGAACACCTTGGTGGCATCCCGGCCAAGCGCCGGATCGCAGGTGAAGAACGACAGGTCGGTGTAGATGCGCGCGGTGATCGGGTGATAATTGCCGGTGCCGTAATGGGTATAGGTCACCAGCGCATCCCCCTCGCGGCGGACCACGGTCGAGATCTTGGCATGTGTCTTGTAGTTGATGAAGCCATAGACGACATGCGCGCCCGACCGTTCCAGCCGCCGCGACTGCCGGATGTTCGCGGCCTCGTCGAAGCGGGCCTTGAGTTCGACCAGGGCTGTCACGGATTTGCCGGCCTCTGCCGCCTCGCACAGCGCCGAGACGACGGGGCTGTCGTGGCTCGTGCGGTACAGCGTCTGCTTGATCGCAAGCACGTTCGGATCGCGCGCCGCCTGTTCCAGGAAACGGATCACCAGATCGAAGGTTTCGTAGGGATGATGCAGAAGGATGTCCTTCTGGCGGATCGCCGCGAACATGTCGCCGTCATGGTCCTGCACCCGTTCGGGCACGCGCGGGCTGAAGGGCGGCCAGAGCAGATCGGCGCGCGAGGACAGCACCAGTTCCTTGAGGTCGGCCACGCCAAGCATGCCCTTGACCTCGACCATCTCGTCCTCGGTCACGCCCAGTTCTTCCATGATCAGCGCGCGCAGGTCTTCGGGCGCGCCTGCGCTGATCTTCAGGCGGATCACCTCGCCGCGACGGCGGCGCTTCAGCGCGGTCTCGAACTCGCGCACCAGATCCTCGGCCTCGTCCTCGACTTCAAGGTCGCTGTCGCGCAGCACGCGAAAGGCGCAATGGCCCCGGTCGGTGTAGCCGGGAAACAGCATGTCGAGATGCAGAAGCAGCAGTTCTTCCAGCGGAACGAAGCGGTGTTCGCCCTCTTTTGCGGGCAGGGCCACGAAGCGGGCGATCTGCTGCGGGATCGGCAGAAGCGCCTGAAGGCTGCGCCGGTCCGACCGGCGTTCCAGTTCCAGACCCAGACAAAAGCCGGTGTTCGGGATGAAGGGGAAGGGGTGCGCCGGGTCGATCGCCAGCGGCGACAGCACCGGGAACACCTTGTCGAGGAAGTGCTGTTCCAGGAACTTCAGGTCCCGCGTCGTCAGCTTGGACCGCGTCAGGATCGTGATGCCCTGCGTCTCCATTTCCTTCTTCAAGCGGTTGTAGGTGGTCTGCTGCGTCTGCATCAGGCGCCGGGCGTCCTCATGGATCAGCCGCAGCTGTTCCGACGGGTTCCGGCCGTCCTCGGACAGTGAACTGTTTCCGTTGCGCACCAGCGCCCGCAGGCCCGCCACGCGGACGGTATAGAATTCGTCCAGGTTGGTGGCCGAGATCGATAGGAACCGCAGGCGTTCCAGAAGCGGCACCGAAGGGTTTGCCGCCTCTTCCAGAACGCGCCAGTTGAAGGCCAGCCAGCTCAGTTCGCGATTGAAAAAGCGGTGGGGGCCATGGGTATCGGCTTCGGACAGATCGACCGGCTTCGGCATCGGCGCATTCAGAAAGTCGGCCTGTGTCATGTTTCTGTCACAAAATCAGAAGGTTGCGGTGAATTTTCTTAATATTCCGCCGGATCATCCGCTTTGTCCAGCAGCTTTGCCGCCATGGCCCGCGAGACGGGTTTCCGGCTGGCCAGAGATTGTGCGTCAAGTGCCGCGACCAGATCGCGCGCTGCTTCGACCGACCGTTCCATCCGGGCCAGAAGATAGGGGATTAGCGTTTCGGGCACGACCAGTTGCCGGTCGGCGAAAAGCTTGACAAGAACAGCCGACAGTAGCGCGTCATCGGGCGCGTCAAGCCGCGCCGCCTGCATGGCCTGCACCCGGCTCAGCAGGTCGGGCAGGCCAAGCCCCCAGTCGCGCGGGCTAATGGCCGAAGTCAGCAGCACCCGGCGGCCCTGTGCCGCGGTCAGGTTCAGCAGGTGAAACAGCGCGGTCTGGTCGGCCGGATCGCGCGCGACCGCCTCGGCATCCTCCACCGCGACGTCGCCGGCCGCGACCAGCGCGTCGAGCCTTGCCGCAGCCAGACCTGCGCCGGGCACGATCGTGGCGCCGGTTTCCGCGGCCCAGATATGGGCCAGATGCGTCTTGCCGGAACCCGCCGGACCGGTCAGCAGAAGCCGCCCGTCGGGCCAGTTCGCCCAGTTTTCCACGGTGGCCAGCGCCAGCCGGTTCGCGGGCGAGGCAAAGAAATCGTCCCGCCCGTAGGCATCAAGCGCGGGCAGGTCGAAGGCCATCTGACGGGGCTCGGGCCCGCTCACGCGGCGTCCTCGTCACTGTCGCCCGGTTCGGTCCCGGAAAGGCCGCGGTAAAGCAGGCTCTGGCGGTATTGTTCGACCCCGAACCGGGCCAGAACGCCGATCGCCGCCGCCACCGGCACGGCCACCAGCATGCCCACGAAGCCAAAGACCGACCCGAAGGCCGACAGCGCGAACAAAAGCCAGACCGGATGCAGGCCCACCGAATTGCCCACCAGCCGCGGGGTGATGACATTGCCCTCAAGGAACTGGCCCGCGGCGAAGATCGCCGCCACCACGCCGATGCGGACCCAGTCGGTGCCCTGGCGGATCACCTCGCCGTCCACCTCGACCGGGCCCCAGAATTGGAACAGCGCAAGCCCCATCGCAAGCGCCCCGCCGACCAGCGCGCCGACATAGGGGATGAAGGTGATCGCCCCCGCGATCGCGCCCACGACGATGCCGAACTGCAAGCCCGCGACCATCAGCGCGATGGCATAGAACGTGCCCAGAACGACGCAGACCGAAAGCTGCCCGCGCACGAAGGCCGCCAGCACGCGGTCGATCTCTTTCGCGAGGCGGCGGATGGTGGGGGCGTGGTCCCGCGGCAGCCAGCCGTCGACATGGGCCACCATCCTGTCCCAGTCGAGCAGCATGTAGAAGGCCACGACCGGCACGACGACGATGAACAGCACCGCGTTCAGAACCCCCATGGCCGAGCCGATCAGGGTCTGCGCGAGTTCAGCCCCCTTGGACTGGATCACCCGGCCGATGTCCTGCAGGCTTTGCCGGATGGTCGAGGTTTCGTCGCTGAGTTCGGGAAGCTGTTCGGTCAGGAAGGCCTGAAGCCGCTGGAAGATCTCGGGCGCCGCGTTCACCAACGCGGTCAGCTGGTTCAGAAGCGTGGGGATGACGGCGAGGATCAGCAGGACGACGATCAGCAGCGCGGTCAGCGAGATGACGGTGGTCGCCGCCGCTCGGCCAAGGCCCGCGCGTTCCAGCCGGTCGGCCACCGGATCAAGGAAATAGGCCACCGCGCCGCCGACGATGAAGGGAAGGATCACATCCCCCAGAAACCACAGCGCGGCCAGAAAAACCGCCGCCGCGATCCCCCAGTATTTCGCCTGATCCCGAACCGGAAGGCCCATGCCCGCCCCCTTTGCACACAAAGACCAGACATCGCCCATGGGGGGCGCAGTTTCAAGGGGGGGAGGGGCGGTGATCCTCGCCGCCGGCCGCGCCTTGTGCCCCGGCCCGACCCGGCCCGCTTGCCAGCCCGGCGCCTTCCGGCTAGGAACGGCCAAACGCCATGCCAGAGGTCCGTTTCATGCGCCTGTCCCGCTATTTCCTGCCCGTCCTGAAGGAAAACCCCGCCGAGGCGCAGATCGTCTCGCACCGCTACATGCTGCGCGCCGGCATGATCAAGCAGCAGGCGGCGGGGATCTATTCCTGGCTGCCGCTCGGCTTCCGCGTGCTGCGCCGGATCGAGGAGATCGTGCATCAGGAACAGATCCGGGCGGGGCATATCCCGCTTCTGATGCCCACGCTGCAACCGGCCGACCTGTGGCGCGAAAGCGGGCGCTATGACGATTACGGGCAGGAGATGCTGCGCATCAAGGACCGGCACGACCGCGACATGCTCTACGGGCCGACGAACGAGGAGATGATCACCGACATCTTCCGCGCCCATGTGAACAGCTACAAGGACCTGCCGCTGACGCTGTACCACATCCAGTGGAAGTTCCGCGACGAGGTGCGCCCCCGGTTCGGCGTGATGCGCGGGCGCGAGTTCCTGATGAAGGACGGCTACAACTTCGACGTGGACCGCGACGCGGCGCTGCATGCCTACAACCGCCACATGGTCAGCTACCTGCGGACCTATGAACGGATGGGGCTGACCGCCATCCCGATGCGCGCGGCTTCTGGCCCGATCGGGGGCGACAACACGCATGAATTCCTCGTGCTGGCGCAGACCGGCGAATCCGAGGTATTCTATGACGACCGCGTGACCGGGCTGAAGCTGGGCCAACGCGATATCGACTATGACGACCGCGCGCAGGTGGCCGCGGTCTGCGAGGAATTCACCACCCTTTACGCTCGCACCGACGAAACCCACGATCCGGCGGTTTTCGACCAGATCCCCGAGGCGCATCGCAAGGTCGGCCGGGGGATCGAGGTGGGCCAGATCTTCTATTTCGGCACCAAGTATTCCGAGGCGATGGGGGCCACGGTCGTCACCGCTGACGGGTCCCGCGTGCCGGTCGAGATGGGCAGCCACGGGATCGGCGTCTCGCGCCTTCTGGGGGCGATCATCGAGGCCAGCCATGATGACAAGGGCATCATCTGGCCCGAGGGCGTGACCCCCTTCCCGGTGGGGATCGTGAACCTGAAGCAGGGCGACGGGGCGACCGATGCGGCTTGCGAGAGCATCTACAAGGCGCTGGCGGCAAAGGGGCTCGAGGCGCTTTACGACGACCGCGACGAACGCGCGGGGGCCAAGTTCGCCACGATGGACCTGATCGGCCTGCCCTGGCGGATCACCGTGGGCCCGCGCGGGCTGGCGGCGGGCAAGGTGGAACTGACCTGCCGCCGCACCGGCGCCTCGGAAGAAATGAGCGCCGAGGCCGCGGTCGACCGCGTGGCCGCGATCTACGCGGGCCGCTGAACATCGCGCCTTGGCGAGGGGCAGGCGCGGCGCCAAGGGCAGGGGGCGGCCAACCTGGTTCACGGTGGGCGTGGCCCTGTCCCTGCTGTGCCTCGTCGTTTTCGGACATCCTGCCTAGTCTGGTTGACCGTCAGGGCGCCGGACGATGACAGGCGCGCCGCAACGATCGCCGCCCTTTCGGGGCGTTTCCCGATCAGCGCGATCGACGACCGTGGCACGGAATGGCGGGTTCGGCGTCATGAGGTGACATCGGTCGAACATGGTCCCTGTCGCCGTGACCTGTCGGTTGACGCGCCGTCTGGCCTGCTACGGCAGGGCCTGATCTTCGGGCGGATGACGATTTTCTGTCTGGATGTCCTGCAACATCCCGCACACGGGCGGTTGCGGGCCGTCATCAGGTATGACCACGGTCGGGGCGACCGGATCCCGCGCTCCGAGGCGCACGGAGGCACGGGCCTTGTCGCAGAGGCTGCGCGCCTGGAGCGGTGAGGCGGCCTTTCGGTATCTCGCACCCTGACGCGGTCGGCGGACACCCCGCCCGGCATGGCTCCGCATCCTGTCGCGCTAAGACCCTTGTCAGGTGAATCCCGCAGGACACACCTGAGCGGATTTCGCCCGCCGGGCCGGGCGGTTTTTCTTTGTCCCGCCGATTCAAGGAATTACCCTTGGCCCGAAGGGTGCGGCATGACACCCGGGTGTGAGCAGTTTTTAAACGGGACAGGCACAGTGCGGCTGAACCACGCAGAGCTTATCGAACACGAACGCAAATATCCCGCAGGCCAGAAGGACGGATACGCCGGCTATCTGACCTATCTCGACGAGTTGCGGGCCGAATTCTATGCGCAGTTCCTTGAAACGAAGACGCCCAAGCAGGCGTCGGTGAACGAGGTGATCGCGGCCTTCGGCGAGGCCCCTCCCGAGGAATTCACCGAACCCTATGACCTGACCCCGGAAGGTCTGGAACTGACATCGAAGACCGTGCAGCGCAAATATGTCGTGCGCTTCAAGAACATCCGTCGGTCCTGGGCGATCCTGCTGCAGCATATGCCCGAACTGATCGTCGAGGGGGCCGCGCCGCGCGATGTGCTGGAGATGTCCACCGCGCATGGCGCGACGCTGGAAATCCTGCGCCATTTCGGGCACCGGGTGGTCGGGAACGATTTCGCCAATTTCCTCGGTCGGAAGGAAGGGGCCGACAGCCGCTTTCGCGGGGTGAACGAGGTCGACCTGACGCAGATGAAGGACGACCACCATCTGAACCGCGGGGACGGGACGATCGAACGCTGGCCCTATCAGCCGATCATCGAAAGCCTGGGCCTAGATGTGCGCCTGTTTGACGCGGGTCATGTGCCCTATCCGTTCGAACGCAAGAGCTTTGACACCGTGCTGTGCTTCGACGCGCTGGAACATTACTGCCACCCGAAGGACTGGATGGCGATCATCGGGGAATTCACCCGGCTGGCGCGGCAGTCCGTTCTGGTGATCACCAACCCGGTTCAGGGGCATCTGGTGGATGATGCGGACTACATGGGGCATTTCCATGCCTTCCAGACCGCGATGCGGCGGTATGACAGGGACGGGTTCCAGTGCATCCATGCCGGGATCAACCGCAACCAGCTGACCGTCTACAAGCTGATGCGGCTGGGTTCCGCCAAACTGAAACCGGCCAAGTAAGCCCCGCTTGACCGCGACGGCCGCCCAAGCCACAAGGCGCACATGGCCAACCGCACCGCCCCCTTTGCCCCGTTCGAATGGATGATCGCCTGGCGCTATCTGCGCGCGAAACGGGCCGAGGGCGGCATTTCGGTGATGACGCTGATCAGCCTTGTCGGGATCACGCTGGCGGTCTTCGCGTTGATCGCGACGCTGGCGGTGCGGGCGGGCTTTCGGGCCGAATTCGTCGACACGATCCTGGGGGCCAATGCGCATGTGACCGTCTACGCCCAGGAACGGCTGGACGAGAACGGGATGCGCCTGCGCGGTTTCCCCGATTTCGACGCGGTGGCCGAACGCATCCGCGCGGTCGAGGGCGTGACCCGCGCCGCGCCCCTGGTGCGCGGGCAGATCATGGCCACGGCAAACGGGCAGAACGCGGGCGGCGATGTCTATGGCATCCGCGCCGAAGACCTGCGCACGATCCCCCGCGTGGGCGATGGGGCCGAGGCCGAAGGCGATCTGGCCCTGTTCGACGAGGGCGTGGCGATCGGGTCCGTGCTGGCGCGCGACCTGGGCCTGTCCGTGGGCGACCGCATCCGGCTGATTTCGCCTGACGGGGTCAAGACCGCCTTCGGCACCAGCCCGCGGGTGAATGCCTACGAGGTCGTCTACATCTTCACCGCCGGGCGCTACGACATCGACAAGACGCGCATCTACATGCCCTTTGCCGAGGCGCAGAGCTATTTCAACCGCGAGGGCTTCGCCGACGAGATCGAGGTGATGGTCGAAGACCCCGAAACCGTCGACCGCCACGCGGTGGACCTGTCGATGGCGGCGGGCGAACATGCGCTTTTGTGGACCTGGCGGGACAGTGCCGGATCGTTCCTGCGCGCGCTCGACATCGAGGACAACGTGATGTTCATCATCCTGTCGATCCTTGTCCTGATCGCGTCGATGAACATCATTTCCGGGCTGATCATGCTGGTGAAGAACAAGGGGCGCGATATCGGCATCCTGCGAACGATGGGCCTGACCGAAGGATCGGTCCTGCGCGTCTTCTTCATCTGCGGGGCGTCCACGGGGCTGGTGGGAACGGCGCTTGGCGTGGTGCTGGGGTGCCTTTTCGCGATCTATATCGATCCGATCTTTTCCTTCGTGAACTACGTCTCGGGCGGCGGGGTGTGGGATCCGTCGATCCGGGGCATCTACAACCTGCCCGCAAAGCTGCAACTGTCCGACGTGGTCTCGGCCGTGGCGCTGTCACTGGGCCTGTCCTTTATCGTCACGATCTTTCCCGCCCGCCGCGCGGCCCGGATGAACCCGGTGGAGGCATTGCGCTATGAATGACGCGGTGCTGACGCTGGAGGCGATCGAAAAGGGCTACAACCGCGGCAAGCCGTCCGAGGTGATCGTGTTGCGCGGTGCAAGCCTGTCCATCGCACGGGGCGAGGTCGTGGCGCTGGTGGCGCCATCGGGCGCCGGGAAATCCACGCTTCTGCACATCGCGGGGCTTCTCGACACGCCCGACAGCGGTCGGGTGCTGCATTCGGGGCGCGAGATGGGCGGCCTGTCGGACCGCGCCCGCACCGAGGCGCGGCGCGGCGACGTGGGGTTCATCTATCAGTTCCACCACCTGCTGCCCGAGTTCACGGCCCTGGAAAACATCGCCCTGCCGCAGCTTGCCAACGGCGTCGCCCGCAAGGCGGCCGAGGCGCGGGCGATGGATCTTCTGGCGCGCGTGGGAATTGCGCCGCGCGCCGGTCACCGGCCGGCGGCCCTTTCGGGCGGCGAACAGCAGCGCGTGGCCTTCTGCCGGGCGCTGGCCAACGGTCCGCGGCTTCTTCTGGCCGACGAACCCACCGGAAACCTCGATCCGGCGACCTCGGACCAGGTGTTCGGCGCGCTGATGGACCTGGTGCGCGAAACCGGCTTGTCGGCCCTGATCGCGACCCATAACCTTGACCTTGCCGCCCGGATGGACCGGATCGTGCGGCTGGATCAGGGCCGGATCGTCTGACCGGTTGTTTCGGTGCCGGTGACGTGGTTTTCTGGACATCTCATCAGGAAAGGGCCGACATGCGGGGCATGGCATTTGGGGGAACGATCGTGACGCTGGCGCTGGCCGGCTGCATCGCGACGATGCCGAAGGAACCGACCCCGACCGGGGCCGAGGATTTCGCGACGTTCTGCGCCTCGTGCCACGGGGCGGATGGCAAGGGCAAAGGTGCGGTCGCCGCCACGATGGCCCGGGCGCCCGCCGACCTGACCCGGCTGCCGCAGGGCAAGGATTTCCCCGCCGCCCGCGTGATGAGCAAGATCTACGGCTATCAGGGCGATGCCGCCGCACAGGCCGTGATGCCCGAATTCGGCGACCTTCTGGAAGGCGAGACGGTGCTTTACGATTCCGGTGACGGCATCCCGACGCCGACGCCCCTGCGCCTTGTGCAACTGGCCGAATACATCCGCGCCCTGCCGCGCTGACCCGTCAGCCGCGCTGAATCAGGAAAAGCCCCGCCGCCATCAGGCCGATCCCGCCCGCGCGCGTCAGCGTCACCTGTTTCTGGATCGCGCCGAACAGGCCGAAATGGTCGATCGTCGCGGCCGAGATCATCTGCCCCAGCAGCACGAAGAACACCGCGTTGCCCACCCCAAACCGGGGCGCGACCCAGGTCACCGACAGCACGTAGAAGGCAACCAGAAGCCCGCCCAGAAACAGGTGCTTCGGCTGGCCCGGCAACGACGCGAGGGCGCGCGTGCCGCCGGTGGCGAGCAACACCAGAAAGGTCGCCGACAGCGCCACCACGAACAGCACCGTCGCCGCCGCGGCGGGTGATCCGATCCGCGCGCCAAGCCGGGCATTCAGCGCCGCCAGCAGCGGGATGCCGATGCCCGCGGCCAGCATCACCGCCGCAAAGCGAAGGGTTTCGGGGGTCATCGGCGCTCTCCATTCCGGGATGCGCGCACTTAAGCAGGTTCGGCGGAGACTCGCAAACGTGACCGGCGGGGTGCTTGCGAAGGCGCCGGGGGCATGGTTTGGTTTTTTCCGTCAGGCAGCGCAGGGGACGGACGGAATGCGATTGGCACGGATGATCGGCATTGCGGTTCTGGCACTTGCCACGGCCGCACCGGTGGCGGCCGAAACGGTCGTCATCGCCAATGACGGCGGTGGCAACATCAACGACTACCGCGCCCGCCGCGCGGCGCTCGCGCGGGTCGAGGCGGTCGAGATCCGGGGCAAATGCCTTTCGGCCTGCGTGATCTTCACCACGCTGCCCAATGCCTGCATCGGTCGCGGCGCGCGGATCGGCTTTCACGGCACGTTGCCGAAATCCGGTATCCCGGCGGTGGATTACTGGCTCGACATGCGGATGGGCGAATTCCTGCGGGGCGAGGCGCGGCGGCTTTACGAACGCGAATGGCGCCATCTGGGCGGGCGCGACGAATTTCATGTGATCTCGGCCCAGGAATACAAGCGGCTCGATCCGCAGATCCGGATCTGCAAGCGCTGACTTCGCGCGGGGGCGGGGGGCAATGCGGGGCGACCGGTCGGCGCGCCGGTCAGCGTGCAGGTCGCGCCGCCTGTCCGGGTACCGCCGGCCAGATCAGGGGCCGAAGCCGTGCGCGGACCCTGCGTTCGGCCAGGACCACGCCGACGCTGGCCAGCCCCACCACGCCAAGGGCCAGTACCAGCGAGGGCAGGCCCGACACCCCCGCCTGATGCAGCAGGAACACCGTGGCCATCCCGGTGGTGTAGTGGTTGAGGTAGATCGGATAGCTCAGATCGCCCAGAAAGCGCATCAGCCCCGGCCGCGACGCGAACAGCGGGCGCCGGATCGACAGCAGGAGCCACCCCATCGCCGCCGCCCAGACCAGCATCGACCCGATCGCCCGCGGCGTGCTTGGCTGATTGAGCAGCCACAACTCGATCAGCCCCATGACGGTGAACAGGCCCAGAAATAGCCGCAGGCGTGGCGTCAGGGGCTGTGACATCGCATGCCAGACCAGCATCCCGATGGCGAAGAAGACCCCGTGATGCAGCAGGAAGACCTTGAACGGAAAACGGTCCATCAGGGCCGCCGCGCCGTGGTGCCCGGTCAGCGTTGCGGCCAGAAGCAGCGCCAGAAAGGCCGAACTGGCCAGCCCCAGCGCAATGGCGATCCGGGCCAGCGGCAGGCGCGCCCAGCACAGGATCGCCAGCCCGATCAGCAGGTAAAAGACCGCCTCGACCACCAGCGACCAGACCACGCCGTCGATATAGGGCCCGATCGGCGACAGCACCGCCGACCGCGCCGCCCGCGCCAGCAGGGGGCCGGGATCGAAGCCGCAAAGGATCAACGCGACAAGGCTGATCGCGGTCGACAGCCACAACGCGGGCAAGATGCGTGTCATCCTTGCCAGCGCAAAGCGCATGGCGCCCGCGGCCCCGGAAAGCCGCGCCGCGCTCATCGCGATGACAAAGCCCGAGATCACAAAAAAGATCTGCACCCCCGTCGCCCCGATCCCGACGAAGGGATCAAGATAATCGTAGGCGCGCAGGCTGCGATCCATCGTCACCTCCGGCTGGTCGGTGGCGTAGGTCGCGAAATGGTTCAGCACGACCAGCATCGCCGCGACGAAGCGCAACAGGTCAAGCCCGTGGATATGCGTCGCTGGCCGGGGGCTCATGGCCCGCCACCCGACACCGGCCGGTCACGGTCATGAACGGGGGCGCGCGGAGCAATCCCGTGCCTTGCCCCGAAGGCGCCTTCTGCACAGGCGAAAATGCGCATAGGTCAAACTCCCTGACGCCGCTCCGTGCGGGCCGAGGCACGCCGTCGCAGCCAAAAGACATTATTCCTCAAGGAAATGGCAGGATTCCCGTCCTGTCAATGGCGGGTTCGGCACAAGACTGTCGCCCATATTGCGCCCCCGCCGTCATGCCCGCGGCCAAAACCGCTTGGCAGGGCGGGTCCGGTGGCGTTAGCCTTCCTCCCATGCCGAGCGATGGAAATGCAGCGATGCGCGCTTCCGTTCGGGCCATCGTTCTGGCCCTTCTCATGGCCTTCTCGGGCCTTCTGCCCCGTCACGCCCAGGCCGAGATGTCGCGGCCCGAGATGCCGAGCCCCGAAACGCTGAGGGTCGTCGTCGACATCTCGGATCAGCGGATGGTCGTGCTGTGGGATCACCACCCGATCCACGACTGGCCCGTGTCGACCGCGCGGGCGGGGAAATGGACGCCGCGCGGCACCTTCACCCCGCAGGTGCTGGTGCGGATGCACTATTCCACGATCTACGACAACGCGCCGATGCCCTGGTCGATCTTCTTTCGGGGCAATTACGCGATCCACGGCACCGAGCAGGTCTCGCGCCTCGGCACCCCGGCCAGCGCCGGCTGCATCCGCCTGGCGCCCGAGAACGCAAGGGTTCTGTTCCGGGCGGTCCAGGCGGTGGGGAAGGGGAATGTGACGATCGTGGTTAAGGATTAATTCAAGTCACAAGGGTCCACTCACACATCCAACTCTTCCACGAAGCGCGCATTCTCCTGGATATACTGGAACCGCAATTCCGGCTTCTTGCCCATCAGCCGCTCCACCAAGTCCGAGGTTTCGCCCGGCGCGTCCTCGTCGATCGACACCCGGATCAGCTTGCGGCTTTTCGGGTCCATCGTGGTTTCCTTCAGGTCCTTGGCATCCATCTCGCCCAGGCCCTTGAAGCGTTGCACGTCGATCTTGCCCTTGCCGCCGATCCCCTTGGCCAGCCAGTATTCCTTTTCCGCGTCATCGGTGACGTAAAGCCGCTTCGGCCCCTGTGTCAGCCGGTAGAGCGGCGGACAGGCGAGGTAGAGGTGCCCCTTGTCGATCAAGGGGCGCATCTGGGTGAAGAAGAAGGTCATCAGGAGGCTCGCGATATGCGCGCCGTCCACATCTGCGTCGGTCATGATGATGATCTTCTCATAGCGCAGGTCGTCGAGGTTGAACTTCGTGCCCATCCCCACGCCAAGCGCCTCGCAGATGTCGCGGATCTCGGCATTGTCGCCCAGCTTGTTCGAGGCCGCACCCAGCACGTTCAGGATCTTGCCCTTCAGCGGCAGAAGCGCCTGCGTCTCGCGGTCGCGCGCGCCCTTGGCAGACCCCCCCGCGCTGTCGCCCTCCACGATGAAAAGCTCGGTCCCTTCGCGAGATTTCGCCGAACAGTCGGTCAGCTTGCCGGGCAGGCGCAGTTTCTTGGTCGCCGACTTGCGGGCGGTTTCCTTTTCCTGCTTGCGCCGCAGCCGTTCCTCGGCCCGCAACACAAGGAAATCGAGGATCGCCCCGGCCGATTTCGTATCCGCCGCCAGCCAGTTGTCGAAATGGTCGCGCACCGCGCCCTCGACCCATCGCGCGGCCTCTTCGGTGGCCAGCCGGTCCTTTGTCTGGCCCACGAACTGTGGCTCGCGAATGAAACAGGACACCAGCGCGCAGCCCCCCGTCAGCAGGTCATCGCGCGAAATCAGTTCGGCCTTGCGGTTCTTGACCAGATCGCCATAGGCGCGGATGCCCTTCAGGATCGCCGACCAGAACCCCGCCTCATGCGTGCCGCCCTCGGGCGTGGGGACGGTGTTGCAGTAGGACTGGATGAACCCGTCGCGCGACGGCGTCCAGTTGATCGCCCATTCCACCGATCCGGGCACGCCGTATTTGTCGGGAAAGCCGACCTTGCCGGCGAAAGGCCTTTCGGCATAGGTCGTGGTCTTCTGCAGCGTGTCGCTCAGGTAATCCGCAAGCCCGCCGGGGAAGTGGAAGACGGCCTCCATCGGCGTGTCGCCATCCGGGATCGCCGATTTCCAGCGGATTTCCACGCCCGAGAACAGATAGGCCTTGGACCGCACCATCTTCAGCAGTCGGGCGGGCTTGAACTGGTGGTGGCCGAAGATCTCGGCATCGGGGTGGAAGGTCACGGTCGTGCCGCGACGGTTCGGCGCGGGGCCCACCTTCGCCACCGGCCCGAGCGGCTTGCCGCGCGAGAACTCCTGCACGAAAAGCTCGCGGTTGCGCGCGACCTCGACCCGCATCCTGTCGGACAGCGCATTGACGACCGAGGCGCCCACCCCGTGCAACCCGCCCGAGGTCTGATAGGCCTTGCCGTTGAACTTGCCGCCCGCGTGCAGCATGCACAGGATCACCTCCAGCGCGGACTTGTCGGGGAACTTCGGATGCGGGTCGACCGGCATGCCGCGCCCGTTGTCGCGGATGGTGATCGCGAAATCGGCGTGCAGTTCTACCTCGATCCGCGTGGCATGGCCCGCCACCGCCTCGTCCATCGAATTGTCGAGGATCTCGGCCACCAGATGATGCAGCGCGCGTTCATCGGTGCCGCCGATGTACATCCCCGGCCGCATGCGGACCGGTTCCAGCCCCTCAAGCACCTCGATCGACGAGGCGTTGTAGTCGTCCGGCATGCCGGAAAGCAGGTCATTGGCCATGGGATGCTCGAGTCTGTTCTGTTGGGCTTTGGCGCAGGATTAGACCATCCGCAGCGCCGGGGCGCAAGGGATGGTGTCGGCCCTGCCGGCGGCCCCTTCATTCTGGCCCAAATATCCCGGGGGCGCGGGGGGCAGCGCCCCCCGGAAAATTCTTCGTACGAAGAATTTTCCCTCCCGCCCCGCCGTCAGGCCGGTTCGGCCAGCCGCGCCTCCCACATCTCCTTGAACGCGGGCCGCGACTGGCAGCGTTCCAGCCAGGCCTTCGCGTTCGGGAAGGCGGCCATCAGCGCCGCGTTGCCCTGTGCATAGCGCAGGCATTCGGCGACCATCACGTCGGCCACGGTGAACCGGGCATCCACCATCCATTCCCGGCCGTCCAGATGCGCGTCCAGCCGCGCCAGCGGGCGTTGCAGCGCCTCGACCGAGGCGGCAATCTTCGCGTCGGCCTCGGGCGTGCCGGGCTGGGCATAGAGCATCTCGAGCGCCGGCCCCTCGATCGAGGTTGCGGCGAACAGCGCCCACTGGTCGGTTTCCGCCTGTTCGTTCAGCGTCTGCGGCGCCAGCCGACCGCCGTATTTGCGCGCGATATGCTGGCAGATCGCAAGGCTTTCGGTCAGCGTCAGGTCGTCATCCGTCATCGCCGGAATCTGGCCCTGCGGGTTGATCGCGCGAAACGCGGCCGAGGTGGTGTTGATCTGCACGCCCGGTGCCGCCGGATCGGGCAGGCGATACCCCTGGATGACCGGAACATGCTGGAAATCCAGCCCGATTTCGCCCAACAGCCACAGCGGCCGCGAGGCGCGCGACCGGTAGACGCCATAGATGGTGATCATGTCGGAAACTTCCCTGATACAGGCCCCTGATGCAGGCCCCTGATGCAGGCCCGTGTCGGCCTCTGCCGGTCACGATAATCCGTCCGTCCTGCGGCAGGCAACAGCGATGCGGCGGCTTGGTCAACTGATCCGCCATTTCTCTTGTCGGCACTGTACGAAAGGATATGTTCCTTGCCATGAAACAGCGCGAAAGGGGCTCGGGCCGGGTGCCGCCGGGGGCGCAACTGGCCGAGAGGGATCACAAGGCCGAAATCGTCGACCGGCTCTATGATGTCGCGCTCGACCCCATTCGGCTGGAAGAACTGCTGGAGGTCTGGGAGGGCCGCATCGGCCCCTTGCGTGTGGGCACGCTGGAACGGGCCGTGCCGCTGGAAGACCCCGAGATCGAGGCGCATACCGCACGGGCGACCGTATTCCTCGACCGGTTCGAGGCGACGCGCGAGGATGGCGCATACCGGTCTGTGCTGGAGGACATCCCCCGGTCCGCCGCCTTTCTCAGCGATGGCGGATCGCGGATCGTCGCGGCAAACCGTGCCGCGCGGCTTGCCTTTGCGGTGGACGAAGGGGCGCCGCTTGCCGATCTGCCCTTCGATCCCGATGACATCGCCACGCTGCGCGACGTGATCCTGAAGGTCGCGGGCGGATGGGCCGAGAAAGTGATCACGCTGCGCATCCGCTCGCTTGTGACGGGGGGGCCTGTGATCGTGCGGGTCAGCCCGGTGGAAAGCGACCGGACGGCGCCGCTTGCCCTGATCCTTTCGACCGAACTCGTCTGGCCCGAGGGTTTCGAGCAGATCGTGCGCGAGGCATTCGGGCTGACCATGGCCGAGGTCGAGATCGTGCAGGCCATCACGCTTGGCCTGCCGCTGAAGGACATCGCCGAGGCGCGCGGCCGGTCGGTCGAGACGGTGCGGACGCAGTTGCGCTCGATCCTGTCCAAGACCGAGACCCACAGCCAGTCCGAACTGGTGCGGGTGGTCCTGGGGCTGATGGATGTGGCGCTGATCCCGGCCGTCGCCGCCGATGGCCGACGCGGCGACGGCGCACTGGAACCCGTCCCCTTCCGCGAGATGCGCCTGGGCGACGGGCGGCGGCTGGAATGGATCGAATTCGGCGCTCCGGACGGGGTGCCTGTCCTGTTCATGCACATGGATTACGGCCTGATCCGCTGGCCCGTGCCGGCAGAGCGTGCGGCGGTGGCGCAAGGCCTGCGGGTGATCGTGCCGGTCCGGGCCGGTTATGGCCGGACTGATCCGCATCCCCGCGGGGCCGAGCGACTGACCGCGTGCAGCCGCGATTATGCCGCAGTGCTGGATCATCTGGGCCTGTCCCGCGTGGCAGTGATCTGCATGGGCGCCGATCTGCGCTTTGCGCTGAAGCTGTCGCAGATGCGCCCCGGGCTGGTCAGCGGCATCGTGGGATGCGCGGCGCAGCTGCCGCTGCGCACCGCCGCGCAATACGATCGCATGGACAAGTGGCAGCGGTTCATCCTGGCCAATGCCCGCTATGCGCCGCGCGTCCTGCCCTTCATGGTCAAGGCCGGGTTTTCGCTGGCCCGCCGGCTTGGGAAAGAGGCCTTCTTCACACAGGTGAACGGCGGCTCGCCCGCCGACATGCAGGCCTTCGCCCAGCCCGAGGTGCGCGAGGCGATCCTGCTTGGATCGGATGTCTGCATGACGCGCAAATGGTCGGCGCACGAGGCCTTTACCGCCGAGTGCATCGACAGCGAACGCGACTGGTCGGATCTGGTGCGGGCCGCCGCCGTGCCGGTCGTCCTGCTTCAGGGCGATCAGGACCCGCAGACGCCCATGCTGACGATCCGCGAACTGATGGGTGACTTCCCCGCGCTTGACGTCACCTTCCTGCCGGGGACGGGGCAGTTGCTGTTCTTCGCCGAATGGCAGACCGCGCTTGACCGGCTGCGTCCGCTGCTGCCGGGGCGCAACTAGAAAGTCCTGCCGCCGATCGGGTTTTTTCCGCCTCTACCCCATTCGGGGTATGCGCGCGCCTGATGCCGCGGCTAGAGAGGGGATACGACGTTTCCTCTGCGAGCGTTTGTTGAAAGAAAAGACATTTTCATCACCTGTAGAAAGTCCCCTGGAGGGGCGGCGTCGGCTGGGGCTGCGCCGCCCCTTTCACCTGCAGCGCCCCGCTTCGACGCGCCGTCACGGCCCGTTTCCTGCCCTTCCGATGCGCCCGATTTTGACCCGGATCAAGGCGGGCTGCGGCAGAATGTCGTATGATTGCAGGGTCAGTCAGGAAAGAGGAGACGCTGCATGAACGACCAGGCGCCGAACAAGGAAGGTCTGTCCAAAGGGGGCGATGCGGAAGTGTTGGAGGCTGCGGCGGTCGGGGCCGATGTCCTTGAGCCTTCGTCGAACGCCGCGACCGCGCCGGTCAAGCCCTCCGCCGAACCCGTGGCCGAACCCGCCGCCGAACCTGCAGTCCAGCCCAAGGCTGGCCGGAAGGGGCCGCAGAAATATCCGGCCGTCGATTCAAACACCATCCGTGAGGCTTTCGAATCCGGACGCTACCCCTATGCCCGGCCGATGGGCCGCAAGGAATACGAAACGGAAAAGGCCCGGCTTCAGGCCGAACTGCTGAAGGTGCAGATCTGGGCGCAGGACACTGGCCAGAAATTCGTGATCCTGATGGAAGGCCGCGATGCGGCAGGCAAGGGCGGCACGATCAAGCGGTTCATGGAACACCTGAACCCGCGCTATGCGCGCGTCGTCGCGCTGACCAAGCCCACCGAGAAGGAAAAGGGCGAATGGTTCTTCCAGCGCTATATCGAGCATCTTCCAACCGCGGGCGAGATCGTCTTCTTCGACCGGTCCTGGTACAACCGCGCCGGGGTCGAGCGGGTGATGGGCTTCTGTACGCCCGCGGAATACATGGAATTCATGCGCGAGGCGCCCGAGATCGAACGGATGCTCGTCCGGTCGGGAATAAGACTTTACAAATACTGGTTCTCGGTCACGCGCGATGAACAGCGCCGCCGCTTCACCGCGCGCGAGACGGACCCCCTGAAGATGTGGAAACTGTCCCCCATCGACAAGGCCAGCCTCGACAAGTGGGACGACTATACCGAGGCGAAAGAGGCGATGTTCTTCTACACCGACACCGCCGATGCGCCCTGGACCATCGTCAAGTCCAACGACAAGAAGCGCGCGCGGCTGAACTGCATGCGGCATTTCCTGTCCTCGATCGACTATCCCGGCAAGGACTGGTCGGTGATCGGCGAGGTCGATCCGCTGATCGTGGGCGGTGCCGCGCAGGTGATCCGGGGGGCGACCCATATCCTTGATACGGCGTTGCATCCCGATATCCGCAAGGGGCGCTGATCCCGCCCGGCTTGGCCCGGCCCGACACCGTCCAGAACGCTTGCCTTCGCGCCGCCGCCACCCCAGATAGGGGCGGATGGCGGTGCGAGGGGGCGTGCGATGTGGGATGAACGGTTTGCGGGGCCCGGTTATCTGTTCGGAACGGACCCGGTCGCGTTCCTGCCGGCCCATGCCGGGCTGATCCCGGCGGGCGGGCGTGTCCTTTCCCTGGCCGATGGCGAAGGGCGCAATTCCGTCTGGCTTGCGGGGCAGGGGTTTCGCGTGACCGCGATGGAAGCCTCGGGCGTGGCGCTGGAAAAGGCGCGCGCGCTGGCACGGGCACGGGACGTCACGGTGGATTCCCGGCAGGCCGACATCGCCGACTGGGACTGGGACGCCGGACCCTGGGATGCGGTCGTGGGGATCTTCATCCAGTTCGCCGCCCCCGCGCTGCGTGAGGCGATCCACAAGGGGATCGCGCGCGGCCTGCGACCGTGCGGGCGCGTTTTCCTGCACGGCTATGCCCCACGTCAGATCGGCTATGGCACCGGCGGCCCGCGGGCGGTGGAAAACCTCTATACCCTCGACGCGCTGCGCGCGGATTTCCCCGGTTGGCGCGTGCTTGTGGCGCGCGACGAGGATCGCGAGATCGCCGAGGGCACCGGCCATGTCGGCAAATCGGCGCTGATCGACTTCGTGGCGGAAAAGCCGTGATTGGCCGGAAGGACACGGATGCGCTAGGGTCCGGGCCGACAGGCGCGATGAGGGGGCTTCGCGGACAGGGATGACGGTCAGGATGCGAAAGGGACTGCGGGCCTTTGGCTTGGCAATGGCGGGCGTGGCGATGCTTTCGGCGAAGCCTGCCCTGTCGCATCCTCATGTCTTCATCGATGCCGGGGTCGAGGTGATCTTTGACGCCGGCGGCCAGGCAGAGGCGCTGCGCATCGAATGGGCCTATGACGAGCTCTTCTCGCTTGTGGTGATCGAGGAACAGGGGCTCGACCCCGACATGGATGGTGTGCTGACCGAGGCGGAAAACGCAGCCATCAACGGCTTTGACATGGAATGGGATGCGGATTTCCCGGGTGATACCTATGCGCTGTCGGGCGAGACGCCGCTGGCCCTGTCGCGCCCGGCCGAATCTTCGGCCCGTTACGAAGGCGGCCGACTGATTTCCACGCATTTGCGCCGGTTCGAGACGCCCGTCGCGATGACCGCGCCGCTGGTGGTGCAGGTCTATGATCCGGGGTTCTACACCAGCTATGTGATCGCAAAGGCCACGACGCTGACAGGCAGCCCGCCCGAAGGCTGCGAGGCGGTGATCTATGAACCCGACCGGGCCGCCGCCGACGCCATCCTCGCGCAGGCGCTTGAGGAATACGCGGGCGAGGATGCCGAATTCCCCGCGATCGGCGCGGCCTATGCCGAAGAGGTGCGGATCACATGTCCGGCGCCGTGATGCGTGGCCTTCTGCTGGCGGGGCTGGCGGTGGCGCTGGTCCTTGGCACGGTCTGGGCGCTTGGCCTGACCGCGCCGCTGTCGTCCTGGGTCGCCGACAGCCAGCGCAGCGTCCAGAACCAGATGGCAGGGGCCGTGCGGGCGATCCGCGCGGGTGATCCCGGCGCGGTCTTGGCGCTGCTGGCGGTGGCCTTCGGATATGGCTTCTTTCACGCCGCGGGGCCGGGGCATGGCAAGATGCTGATCGGTGGCTACGGCATGGCGCGGCGCGTGGCCCTGGGCCGTCTTGCGGCGATCGCGCTTCTGTCGTCGCTGGCGCAGGCGGCGGTCGCCGTGGCGCTGGTCTACGGGTTCATCGCCCTTCTGGGCTGGACGCGCCAGCATGTCGAGGGGATGGCCGAAACCGTGCTGGACCCGGTGGGGACGCTGGCGATCCTGGGCATCGGGCTTTGGCTTGTCTGGCGCGGCGGGCGCGGGATCTCGCGGCAGGTTGCCGCGCACGACGCTGCGCATCACCACCCCCCACATCCCGAGCCGGCCAATCACCACCACGCCCATCACCACCACGACCACGGCCACGACCACGACGACGACCATAACGAGCCTTGCGGCTGCGGCCATGCCCATGCGCCTACCTTGGTCGAGGTCGAACGCGCAACCGACCTGCGGGCGGTTCTGGCGCTGATCGCCGGTATCGCCATCCGGCCCTGCTCGGGGGCGTTGTTCCTGCTGATCCTGACGTGGAAGATGGGCATCGCGGGGGCGGGTATCCTTGGCACCTTCGCGATGGGGCTGGGCACGGCGACGGTCACTGTCGCGGTCGCGGCGATGGCGGTCTGGGCGCGCGAGGGCGCGCTTGCCGCGCTTCCGGGCCGCAGCGTGGCACGCGCCCTGCCGGTCCTCGAACTGGCTGTCGGCGCGGTGGTGGCGCTGGTCGCGGCACGGATGCTGATGACCGCGATCTGAACCGCCGCGTCCGAAAGGCGGCAGGCCTGCCGGGGCTGTCTTGCCGCTTTCATCGGGGCGGGCTATGGCTTGGCCATGACCGCGAACACATCCCCCCATCACGCCAGGGCCATTCTGGTCCTGGGGCTGCCGCTGATCGGCAGCCATCTGGCCCAGTTCGGCCTGCATGTGACGGACACGATCATGCTGGGCTGGTATGGGGTCCTGCCGCTTGCGGCGGGGGTTCTGGGCGCGTCGACCTTCTTTGTGGTCTTCATCCTGGGTTCGGGTTCGGCCAAGGCGGTGTTGCCGCTGGTTGCCACGGCGCATGGCCAGGACGACGACGTTCAGGTGCGCCGCGTCACCCGGATGGGGCTTTGGCAATCGGCGATGTTCGGGGTGATCTGCTATCCGCTGTTCTGGTGGTCGGCGCCCGTCCTGCTGGCGCTTGGCCAAAAGCCGGATGTGGCGGCGCTGGCCAGCGATTACCTCAGGATCGCAGGGCTGGGGATGATCCCGGCGCTATGGGTCATGGTGCTGAAAAGCTATCTGGCCGCGATGGGGCGGACGCAGGTCGTGCTGTGGGTGACGGTGGCGGCCGTCTTCGTGAACGCGGCGCTGAACTGGGCGCTGATCTTCGGCAACTGGGGCGCGCCGGAACTGGGTGTCCTGGGATCGGCCGTCGCCACGGTCGCGGTGCAGGTCTTCAGCGTGGTCATCCTGTGTGCCTATGCCGCCCTGCTGCCCAGCCTCAGACGCTTCCAGCTGTTCGTGCGCTTCTGGCGCGCCGACTGGCCGGCCTTTGCCCAGGTCTTCCGCCTTGGCGCGCCGATGGCGCTGACAGGGCTTGCGGAAAGCGGGCTGTTCCACGCCTCGGCGCTGATGATGGGCTGGATCGGCACGGTGGAACTGGCCGCCCATGGCATCGCGCTCGAGATCACGGCACTGACGTTCATGGTCCATGTCGGGCTGTCCAACGCAGTCACGGTGCTGACCGGCCGCGCCTATGGTGCGGGCGATGCGGCAGGGCTGCGGCTGGGGGCAAAGGTGGCGATCGTGATGTCGCTTGCCTTCGCGGGGGTCACGGTCCTGCTGTTCCTGCTGCTGCCCGAACCGATGATCGCGGTGTTCCTGGACGATGCCGACCCGGACCGCGCGGCGATCCTCGCGATCGGGACGACGCTTCTGGCCTGCGCGGCGCTGTTCCAGCTGGCCGACGCCGCGCAGGTGATGGCGCTTGGCCTTCTGGCCGGGGTGCAGGACACGCGGGTGCCGATGATCTATGCCGCGATCAGCTACTGGCTGATCGGCATCCCCGTCAGCTATGCGCTGGCCTTCCCGCTGGGTCTTGGTCCGGCGGGGCTGTGGCTTGGCCTGGTGGTGGGGCTGGCCTGCGCCGCAGCAAGCCTGATGGCGCGCTTCTGGCGCAGGGCGCCGGCACCCGAGACTGCCCCGGCCTATTCCGCCGCGTCCTGACCGGCCTTTCCCTCGGCCTCGGCCTGCCGCATCAGCCGTTCCGCCTTCTTGCGCACCAGGACCGACCGCAGGTCGTGCATCGCCAGCAGCAGCGCATCGGTCACTTCCTCCAGCGCCTCCTCTTCGGCGCGGGTCTGCGCCCAATGCGCGGTCAGGTTCAGGTGGTCGATGGTGCGGAAGATGTCGTCGATGTCGCGCCGTGCCAGCATCGACTGTCGCCTGTCCAGCCAGTCGCGGATCACCGACAGGTCGCTGTCCGTCAGCTGGTAATCGCCATGCGGCTTGATGTTGCCGTTCTTGACGTTGACCATGGCGATCTCTTCCATGTCGATGCGGCGCTGCCGGTTTTCCGTGTCCACACGAAAAACCGCCGCCCCGTTGTCACGGATCCGGAAGTAATAGTCCGGAAGATCGCCTGTCATGCTGTCCCGTCTGCTGCCCGTTGTTGCCACGCACTGTAGCAGAACCCCGCCGGGCGCCAAAGGAATGTTTGCCCCCGGCCTGACCGCGGGCCTTAATCTGGCCCCCGGCCATGCCGGGCGTTCAGGTCAGGCCTGCGCAGAAGGTCTGGATGCGGCGGCAGGCCTCTTCCAGCGCCTTGTCCGAGGTGGCATAGCTGATGCGGAAGTTGGGCGACAGGCCGAAGGCCGCGCCGAACACCACCGCGACGCCGGTCTCTTCCAGCAGGGCCGATGCAAAGGCCTCGTCATCGGTGATCTTCGCGCCGCCTGCGCTGGTCTTGCCGATGCAGCCTGCGATATCGGGATAGACGTAGAAGGCCCCCTCGGGCGTCGGGCACTGGATGCCGGGGGTGGCATTCAGCATCGAAAGGACCAGATCGCGGCGGCGCTGGAACAGGGCCTTGTTCGCGGTCAGGAATTCCTGCGGCCCGGTCAGCGCCTCGAGCGCGGCATACTGGCTGACCGAACAGGGGTTCGAGGTGGATTGCGACTGGATCGTCGCCATCGCCTTGATCAGATGCACAGGCCCCCCCGCATAGCCGATGCGCCATCCGGTCATCGCATAGGATTTGCTGACCCCGTTGCAGGTCAGCGTGCGGTCGTAAAGGCCGGGTTCCACCTGTGCGGGGGTGCAGAATTCGAAATCGTCGAAGACAAGATGTTCATACATGTCGTCCGTCATCACCCAGACATGCGGGTGGCGCATCAGCACATCGGTCAGCGCGCGCAACTCGTCCCAGGTATAGCCCGCGCCGGTGGGGTTCGAAGGCGAGTTGAAGATGAACCATTTGGTGCGCGGGGTGATCGCCGCCTCAAGCTCTGCCGGGGTGATCTTGAAGGCGTTTTCCAGCGTGGCGGTCACAATCACCGGCGTGCCCCCCGCCAGCAGCACCATATCGGGGTAAGACACCCAATAGGGCGCGGGGATGATCACTTCGTCGCCCGGATTGCAGGTCGCCATCAGCGCATTGTAGAGGATCTGCTTGCCGCCGGTGCCCACGGTGATCTGGTTCGGCTGATAGGTCAGCCCGTTCTCGCGCTGGAACTTGTCGCAGATCGCGCGCTTCAGTTCCGGGATGCCATCTACGGCGGTGTATTTCGTCCGGCCCTCGTCGATTGCCCGTTTCGCCGCGTCCTTGATGTTCTGCGGCGTGTCGAAATCGGGCTCCCCCGCGCCAAGGCCGATCACGTCGCGCCCCGCCGCCTTCAGTTCGGCCGCCTTGGTGGTGACGGCGATCGTGGGCGAGGGTTTCACGCGGGCAAGTGTATCGGAAAGGAAGGCCATGGCGCATGCTCCAGAGGGGTTCGGGGGGCATCGGTTTGAAATCCGGGCCTCGGTGTCTTAGGGTGCGCCTGAAACGCGATCAAGCGATATCGGACAAGGAGAGGCGAGATGACGGGAACCCCTGACCAGAGTTGGTTCAGTGAAAAGACCGCAACCTTCGGAGACAGGCTGGCCGGCGCCCGCGAGGCGCAGGGCCTGTCGCAGGAAGGGCTGGCGCGTCGCCTGGGCGTGAAGCTGAAGACGATCCAGGCCTGGGAGGACGACATGTCGGAGCCCCGCGCGAACCGGCTTCAGATGATGGCGGGTCTTCTGAACGTGTCGATCCGCTGGCTTCTGACCGGCGAAGGCGAAGGGCTCGAAGGCCCGGCTGCGCCCACCGTCCTTTCAGATGACGCACGCCGCGCACTGGCCGATCTGTCGCGGATGCGCGCGCAGATGCTTGTTCTTGTCAAGGACATGGGGCAGATGGAAAAACGTCTGCGGGCCTTGCTGCGTGAGGAAGTTGAATGACCGAAACCCCGGAAGCGCGTCTGAAACGGATGCGGATGCGCGCCTGGCGGCGCGGGACCAAGGAGATGGATCTGGTCTTTGGCCCCTGGGCGGATGCGCATCTGGAAGGCCTGTCGCCCGACCGGCTGGACCTTTTCGACGCGCTTCTTCTTGAAAACGATCAGGATATCCTGCCCTGGGTTCTGGGGCAGGTGCCCGCGCCTGACCGCTTTGCCGGGCTGATCACCGAGATCGGCGCCTTCGCCCGCGCGCGGCTTGAACGCGGCTAAGGCGCGGCTGAGGCGCTGTTGAGGCGCGGCAGGGGCAGACCCACGCGCCGATTTTTCCGAGAATTTGCCAACAGTTTACGGAATGTTTCCTTTTCGTGCGCGAAATTCCCCACCAGACGCAACATTGGTGGAGTTTCGGAATGACCATCCATTCCCCCGTGCTCGACGGGTCGCAAAAGGCCTTCATGCTGGGATATCTGGAAACACTGTCGCTACTTGAACGGCTGCACAGGCTGCTTCTGGATGTCATCAAGGATGAATTCGAACGCCTGCAGATCCTCGAGATCAACCCGGTGCAGGCGCTACTGCTGTTCAACGTGGGCGAGAACGAGGTGACGGCGGGCGAGCTGAAGTCGCGCGGCTACTATCAGGGCTCGAACGTCAGCTACAACCTCAAGAAGCTGGTGGAACTCGGCTTCATGCATCACCAGCGGTCGGAAATCGACCGGCGATCGGTCAGGGTGCGGCTGACGGAAAAGGGCCGCAGGGTGCGCGGCCAGGTGGCCGAGCTTTTCGCCCGCCATGCCGCCGGTATCGAAAAGCGGGGCCTTGTCGATGCGACGGGGGTCGAGGATATCAACAGCGCGCTGAAGCGGATGGAACGTTATTGGAGCGAACAGATCCGCTATATCTACTGATCAGCGCCGCCACAGCCAGGCATGGGCGGCCAGCGCGCCCTGTGCCTTGGCCAGAAGGCGGTTTGCGAGGCCGCGCCGGGGCAGGGGGCCGCCGGCCAGTCGGTCCACGATCACCTCGGGCGGGCAGGGCAGGCCGCTCTGCGGGTCGCGGTAGCGCGGATAGGCGATCAGCGCCGCATGGACCAGCTGCGCAAGCGGCGGGCGCGGCAGCGGATGGCCGTCGGGCGCACGCAGGCGCCGTTCGGGCACCGGCCCCAGATCGCGCGTCAGGCCCCAGCCGGCATAAAAGGGCGCGCCAAGGCAGGTCACCGGAATGCCCCGCAAGAGGGCCTCGAAACCCAGAAGCGATGTCATGGTCCAGACCTCGTCTGTCCGGGCCAGAAGCGCCAGCGGATCGGCCTGATGCGCGACATGATCGGCAAGACCGCGCAAGTCGGCCTCGGCGATCGTTCCCGGCCTCAGGCCCGCCTCGACATCGGGATGCGGCTTGTAGGTGATCAGCGCCTCGGGATGGGCCGCGCGCGCGCGTCGCAGAAGGCCAAGGTTCGTGCGGATCTCGCCCCCCCCCAACCGGATGGAGGCGTCATCCTCCACCTGCCCGGGCACGAGGAGGCGCAGGCGCCCGTCGCAGGCGGCTGCCCTGTCGCGATCGGGCGGCGGTTCTGCCAGCAGCACGGGCACCATTTCCCCCGGATCGGCGGGCGGGGCCTGGTCGCGCAGGTTGTATTTCGTCACCCCTGCCGCGACGATGCGCGCCCGCAGCCTTTCGGCCCGCGCGACGCCACCCGGTGGCGGGGCCGCGGCGATCAGCGCCTCAAGCCGGCTGGGGCGGGACGGGTCGTAATAGATGCCCAGATCGTCGGCGACCAGCGACAGGGGCGGCACCAGACCGGCCCCCAGCCCGCGCGACCTGAGAAACCCGTCCTCGACCCGCCGGACGGCGGTGGCAGGGGGCAGGCCCGGCGGTTCCCGTCCGGCCCAGACCATCAGGGAACGCCCGTCGGCCGCGGCCAACCGCATCGCGCGTTCCGCACTGTCGGCAAAGCGCAGCGCCCTTTCCCGCCCGAAGAAGTCCTGCAGGTGGGGGCGTTTCCACAGCCGCATGCCAAGGGCGACATGGCCCTGGCGGTCCTCGCGGAAGGCGCGCACCTCTGCCTCAAGCTGATCGACCGCTTCCTCGAAGCTGCACAGCCGGCCCCGGCACGGATCGTACCAGGTGGGCGCAAGGATCATCGCCCCCGCGAACAGCTGCGCCCGCGTCAATTGCCGCGTGCGGCGCGGGATGGGTTGTTCATCCTCGGTCAGCCCCCATCCCGCATAGAACGGCTGGCCGAAGACGCGCGGCCTGTGCCCGGCGAGGATCGCCTCGAACCCCATTTGCGACGACACGACATAGACCGCGATCGCCCCTTCCAGTAGCCGCCAGGGCGAAACCGGGTCGGCGCAAAGCGTGGTCCGGTCGTCGCAATCGGCCTGCCCGAAATGCCCCCCCCGCAGGCCCAGTGCGGTTTCCGGATGTGTCTTGATGACGATCCGGGCGCGTGGGTGATCCAGCCGCGCCTCGGTCAGCATCCGGGCAAAGGTCGTGGCATCGGCCCCCGAATGGCGGATCGAAGCATCGCCCCGCGTCTGGTCGATGACCAGCACATAGCCCGCCGGGGGAAGGGGGGGCGTGGCCTCATGAATATTGTATTTTGAAAGGTCAGAAGCCTGAAGACGCGCGATTCCGTCACGCGCCCTTGTGAGCAAGTCGGAATTGTCCAAGGGATCGGTCATCAGGTGATGTTCGATCAGCGACGGCGCGGTCGCATCGAAATGAACCCCGAACGGGTCGATCAAAAGACCGAGCGGCCCCGCACCCCCCATCCGCCCCGGTCGGACCGAGCGGAGGAACGCATCCTCGACCCGGATCAGGGGCAGGCCTGTCCGGGCGGCCATCGCCTCGCCCCGGCGGGCATAGGGCGACCGGCCCCAGACAACGATGCCGTCGCCCGGCCGGGGCTTGCCCAGATGCAGGGAATGGCCCGCCGCGGCCAGGATCTCGCGCAGCCGCCGCTGTCGCAGGAACCCTGCGTTGAAATGGTAAAGCCGCCGGGGAATGGCCCCGGCGGCTTCGGAATGCGCGCGCGCCTCGGTCAATCCCGCCTCAGCCGCCCGACCCGACGCTGCCCAGTGACGAGGCGGCGCCAGTGGTGCCGGTGATCGCGCTGATGGTGCGTTGCCACTGCACATAGGGCGCTTCGGTCACATAGACGGTATCGCCGTCACGGATCACGAAATCGCGTGCCTCGAACATGCCGGTGGGTTGGGTCAGGTCCAGCACATAGACCATGCGCTGATCGCCGATCAGGTCGTTGCGGCCCAGAACGGCATTTGCGATTTCGGCGGGTTCGTTGCGGAAGACGAAGACGCCGGTCGGGTCCGCGGTCACCGCCGACAGGCCGCCGACCTGGGCGATGGCCTCGATCGCCGACAGGGTCTGCGTCTCGAAGGGTACGCGGTTCTGTGTGCCGGTGGCGCCAAGCGCGGTAAAGGCGCGGTTGTCACGCTCGACCGTGATGCGGTCGCCGTTGCGCAGCGCGATGTCGAGCCCCGGATTTTCGTAAAGGTCGCGCAGCCAGACCTTGCCGGTCTTGCCGCCCCGCGTCACGCGCACGATGGCAACATCGGGTTCGATGGCGATCCCGCCCGCCTTGGCCAGCATGGCCGAAAGCGTGCGCGTCGGCCGTTCGATCGGATAGACGCCCTGGCCGTTGACCGCGCCCGAGATCGAAACCGACGATCCGTCGCCCGCCACGCGCTGCACCGTCACCTGCGGGTCGGGCGTCTGCGTGTCGAGCTTGCGGGTGATCGCCTGGCGCAGGCCTTCGGGGGTCTGGCCCGCGGCCTTGATCCGCCCGGCGTAGGGCACGAAAATGAAGCCCTGACCATCGACCTGCACCTGATCCAGCAGGCTCACGCGCTGGCCGGTATTGCCCAGTAGCGGGTCGTCCTTGACGTTCTCGAACACGGTCAGCGCAAGGATATCGCCGGCAGAGATCGTGTCAGACCCGACCACGCCCGCATTGCGGAAATCGGATCCGAAGCCGAAGGCGGGGATGACCGAGGTGGCCTGGGTCACACGGTTGTTCACCGTCACAATGAAGGCATCGCCCTCGTTCAGTACCGAGCCTGCGAAGATTTCCTTCTTGTTCGGGCCGGGGCGGGGCAGACCGCAGCCCGCGACCATGCCCACAAGCGCGACAAGGGCCAATGCCTTGGCCCCTCTTGATGCCGAAAAAACCACTGCTCGGGCTCCTTTACTGGATACTGCCTCAAGTTTTTTGTGCAAACCTATCGAAAGAGGCAGGAAAATGCCAGCACGGCGTTTCGCGGTCAGTTCACCAGACGCAACTGTTGCCGTGGTGCCGCGTTGCCCGATGTCAGCGCGTCATAGGGATCTTCGGGCGCCAGCATCATGTCGACGACCTGCCGCAGCAGCGCGCGCCGCCCCTTTGAGGAATAGAACCCCCCCGGCACCTGCGAGGTTTCCAGCAGGTAATGGCGATAGTCGCGGTAGGCGCGGCTGTCGGGCCGGGTGGGCTGCGCGAAGAAGTCGTGCAGCGGCTGGGTCGAGACGAATTCCGGCTTGGCATAGACCGCGGCACCGAAACATTTCAGCGGAAGCCCGCGCCAAAGCACCTGCTGGCCGGCGGTGGAATTCACGGTGACGGCGCTGCGCGCATGGTTCAGAAGCTGGGCCAGCTTGCCGCCCCTGACGAAATGGACACGTGCCGAAACGCCATGCTGGCGCGCCAGGCGGCGGATCTCGCGGGCCAGCGGCGCGCGCCCGTCTTCCAGCGGATGCGCCTTGAACACCAGATGGTGATGTGGCGCGGCCCCGCGGGCGAAGCCCTCGATCACGAGCGCCAGGAATTCCGTCATGCTGGAAAACGGCGAATGCATGCGGAAACTTGCGTCATGTTCCAGTTGCAGAAGGCACAGGTGATAGGGAAAACCGCCATGCCTGATGCGGAAGGTGGCGATCATCCGTTCGACGATATGCAGCGGCAAAAGCGCAAGCCTGCGGCAATACAGCAGGAATTCCTGCCGGACGGTCAGCGCCCGATGCGGGCGGAAGTTGCGGTAATCCCAGAACCCGGTCAGCACGAACCAGTGATAGAGCGCGCCATAGAACATGTGCTGGCGCATGTCGCCCCAGCGGGCGGGCGCATCGGGCAGGTCGATGTCGGACTGCGCGAGCGCCGCCTGCATCTGGCTGACGGACAGCGACATCAGGCGCGAATGGCCGTTCGATCCGCCGCGTTCGTATGTCACCCAGTGGGGGCGCAGATAGCCTTCCTCGAAGACATGCACGGTCAGCCCCGCCTCGCGTGCGATGGTCACCGCATGGGCATGGATCGGCCGCGTGTCGCCGTAAAGTACGACGTCGGTGATCCGGTAGTCGCGGATCAGGTCGCGGAAGGTGTCGGGCCATGCCTCGGGCGTGCCGCGATAGGGGATGAAGCTGCGGCTGGTGGGCCAGAAGGCGCGGTCGCCGCGATTGAAGCCGACGCGCCAGACCTGCGCGCCCGAGGCTTCGACCATCCGGCCCAGCCGGTGGAAGAACGGCCCATGCGGACCTTGCAGAAAAAGGAACCGGCGATCCTCACCCGAAAGACGCATACCCACACCCGTTTGCCCGCACCCGACTAGCAGAGCGGCCCCCCGCGAAGAAAGGGGAAAACCCACACGACCCCGTCAATACCTGCCAAGAAGGGCGGAAATGCGGCAACCCTAGCCGCGCCCGGCTTGCACGCGGGGGCCGGGCGGGCTACCTCGGGGGACGGATGCGGGGCTGACGGACGAAGGAGACGGGCGATGTTCACCGGGATCGTGACGGACATCGGCGAGGTGCTGGAGCTGGAGCAGACGGGCGACCTGCGCGCCCGGATCGGCACGCATTACGACGTGGAGGGAATCGACATCGGCGCCTCGATCGCCTGTGACGGCGTCTGCCTGACGGTGATCGCCCTGGGGCGCGAGCCGATGAACTGGTTCGACGTCCAGATCAGCGCCGAAAGCGTGGCCAAGACGAACATCGGCGGCTGGCACAAGGGCAAGCAGATCAACCTGGAACGCGCGCTGAAGGTGGGCGACGAACTGGGCGGGCATATCGTTTCGGGCCATGTCGACGGTGTGGCCGAGGTGGTGCGCCTGACCCCCGAGGGCGACAGCCTGCGCGTGACCTTCCGCGCGCCCGAGGCGCTGGCCCGTTTCATCGCGCCGAAAGGGTCTGTCGCGCTGAACGGCACATCGCTGACCGTGAACGAGGTCGATGGCTGCGATTTCGGCATCAACTTCATCCCGCATACCCGGAAGGCCACCACATGGGGCGGCGTCGCGGTGGGGGATCGCGTCAACCTCGAGGTCGATACGATGGCGCGCTATGTCGCGCGGCTCAGGGACTGGTCGTGATGGCTGGCATCGGCCCCGGCCATAACGGCGGCCCGACGATGGAGCCGGGCACAAGCTGGCGGCGGCATTGCTGGAGCGCGGCGCGGGCCAGCCTGTTGCCGA
Organism: Aliigemmobacter aestuarii; assembly: GCF_004799285.1. GTDB lineage: Bacteria > Pseudomonadota > Alphaproteobacteria > Rhodobacterales > Rhodobacteraceae > Aliigemmobacter > Aliigemmobacter aestuarii. The sequence goes on from NZ_SSND01000004.1 coordinate 94,493, forward strand.
CCCTGCCGGTCGAGGTGGTCCGCCTGCGCGTTCGGCGGGCTGCGGAACTGGGGCTTGATTACCGGACCTATGCCGGGGTACGGGCCACCACAGGGCATGACATCGTGGCCTTTCTCTTTTCCACCAATGCCTTGCGGATGCTGCGCGACGGTCAGCCCATGCCCTGCGCGCGCCGGGAAAAGCTGGCTTCGCTGACGTCCTGCGGGCGCGTGGCGCTGGTGCAGGGCAGGCTGTCGCGCGACCGGGTGCTGGCGCAGGCCGAAGGCGCACTTGACACGGCCCACCCCGCCCCGGCGCCTCTTGCGCAATGGGGCGAGGCGCGTGCGGTGCTGCGCGCGGCGCTTGGCCGGTTGCCCTCGGATCAGGTGGTCCTTGTCGGGGATCACGGGCTTGAAGGCGAATGGGCCGCCGCCGCCCGCCTAGCCGCCTGGCTGCCCGCCGAACGCTATTTCGCCTGACGCAGCACTGCGCCGGGGTTCATGATCCCCAACGGGTCAAGCGCATCCTTGATCGCCCGCATGGCGGCGAGTTTCGCCGGATCGCCGTAGGTTTCCAGATCCTTGACCTTCAGCCGCCCGATGCCGTGTTCGGCGCTGACCGATCCGCCCATTTCGTGCACCAGATCATGCACGCAGGTCTTGATCGCGTCGCGCGCGCCCTCGTGGTCGGCCCGGCTCTGGCCGCGCGCGGGAAAGACGTTGTAATGCAGGTTGCCGTCGCCCAGGTGGCCAAAGCAGTTTATCCGCCATTCGCCCAACCGGGCCAGCGCGGGGCCCGCCCTGTCGATGAAGGCCGGGATTTCCGACAGCGGCAGCGAGATATCATGCGAGGACACCGCGCCGATGTGCCGGTTCGCCTCGGGCAGGCTTTCGCGCAGGGTCCAGAAATCGTGCCGCTGCGCCTCGTTCTGGGCGATCACCCCGTCGGTGACCAGACCCGCCTCGGCGCCGGCGACGAACAGCGCCTCAAGCGCTTCGGCGGGGTCCAGACCAGTGGGCAGGCCGAGGTCGATCAGCACCATCCAGTCCGGCGGATCGGCCAGGGGATGGCGCACCTGCGGCATGGTTTCCGACAGGAATTCAAGGCCCTGGCGCGCGATCAGCTCGAAGGCCGACACAAGGCCGGGCAGGTGATCCTGGGTCAGCGCCAGAAGGTCCAGCGCGGCCGAGGGCGAGGGCACGACAAACAGCGCCGTTCCCTGTCCCGCCGGGCGGGGAAACAGGCGCAGGGTCGCGGCGGTGATGATCCCCAGCGTGCCTTCCGAGCCTATCAGCAGGTTGCGCAGGTCGTAGCCGGTGTTGTCCTTCCGCAGCCGTCTCAGCCCGTGCCAGATGCTGCCGTCGGGCAGCACCGCCTCAAGCCCCAGGCACAGGTCACGAGCGTTGCCATAGCGCAGCACATTAACGCCGCCCGCATTGGCCGCCAGATTGCCGCCGATCCGGCAGGACCCGTCCGAGGCCAGCGCCAGCGGGAACAGCCGGTTCACGCCTTCGGCTGCGGCCTGGATATCGGCCAGGATCGCACCGGCTTCGGCGATCAGCACGTTTTCGCGTGGCAGCACCTCGCGGATGCGGGTCATCCGTTCCAGCGACAGGATCAGCGGCAGCGGGCCATCGGGCATCACCTGCCCGCCGACAAGCCCGGTGCCGCCGCCAAGCGGCACGATGCCCACCCGCGCCTCGGCTGCGGCCCGGACGATGGTGGCGACCTCGCCGGTCGTGGCCGGGCAGGCCACCGCCCCCGCGATCCCGTGCCAGCGGCCGCGCGGTTCTTCCAGATGGCGGCTTTCGGGTGTGCGCAGCGTGCCTTCGGGCAAGATCGCGCGGAGGCGGTCAAGAAAGGCGGCATCGGCAGGGTTCAGCATCGTCGGGTGCTCCGGTTTCCGGTCGATCCGTAAACCGCGCCGACGTTCAGGGCAACCACTCGGGCTCCAGCACCATGATCGTGGGGCGCGAGGGCAGTTTCTGAAGGGACAGGTCGATTTCCGAAAGGCCCGTGCGGACGACCTCGAACTCGCCGCTCATGTCGGCAAGGAAGATGTCGAGCGAGGCGCCGGAAAACCAGTGCATCGGCATCACGATCGACGACCGCAGCCTGCGCACCACATCGGCCATCGCGGCCACATCCATCGTATAGCCGCCGTCGACCGGCACCATCACCACATCAAGCCGCCCGATTGCGGCAAACTGGTTGTCGTCGGGGATGTGATGCAGGTGGCCCAGATGGCCGATGCAAAGCCCCGCCGCCTCGAAGATGAAGATCGAATTGCCGTCGGGCCGCACCGCCCCGAACCGGCGCACGTCGGTGGGCACGTTGCGGATCAGCATCTCGCCTAGATCCAGCCGGTGCTCGGCCGCCCCGCCCAGATCGTCCCAGCCCTGAAGGACATGGGGAATGCGCGGATCGGGCCGGTCGGTCCAGTGGGTCCGATGGGCGTTGTTCATCGTGACCACATCGGGCACGAAATCCGTCGGCCCGATATATCCCTGGTAATCGGTGACGACCGTCACCCCGCCGGTGGTGCGGATCGCGAAGCTTGCATGGTCGAGATAGCGGATGCGAACGTGATCTTCGTCCAGCGGGTCCATGTAGGCGGCGGGGATCACGCGGTCGATGTCCCTGGCCAGCGCGATGCAATGGCTGGGGATACGGTCCTGCGCCATCGCGGGCAGCGCGGTCAGGCAAAGGGCAAGGGCGAAACGCAGCATCGGCAATCCTCCTTGACGGGAAGGATAGCGCGCCTGCGCAAATCGGAAAGCGCGAGGAGACCTGTTCGACGGAAAGTGATCGGCGGAAAGTGATCGGCGGCAAGCGGTGGTCGGGGCCGGTCAGGCCATGCCGATCTCGGTCCGGCCGCGCCGGTCGCCCCGGAGGTTGGCGTAAAGCACATGGTTGCGCCAGCGCCCGTTGATCTGAAGATAGGCCTGCGCCACGCCTTCGTACTTGAAGCCCGATTTTTCCAGCACCCCGCGCGAGGCCGCGTTTTCCGGCAGGCAGGCGGCCTCGATCCGGCTCAGGTCAAGCATGGTGAAGGCATGATGCACCACGGCGCGGATCGCCTCGCGCATGTAGCCCTGACGGGCGTGCTGTGCGCCCACCCAATACCCCAGGGTGCCCGCCTGAACCGGGCCGCGGCGGATGTTGTCCAGCGTGATCGCGCCAAGCAGCACCATGTCATCGCGCCGGAACATCATCAGCGGCATGGCGGTGCCCTGCGACCAGGCGCGGTTGGCCCAGTAGACCCGGTTGGTGAAGGCCTTGCGCGACAGGTGGTCATGCGACCAGACCGGTTCCCACGGGGTGAGGAAAGCGGCGCTTTGCTGGCGCAGGCTCATCCACTGCACGTAATCGGCGTGGATGGGCAGGCGCAGGGTCATCCTTTCCGTCTCGACCCTCAGCTTGCGCTTCAGGCCCAGCATCAGGCGGCAAGCCGCTTGCGGATGGTTTCCACATCGGGCGCTGCCCCGACCGGGCCATACAGCGCCAGCGCCGCCGGGGCGATGGTCAGCCCCGCGCCGAAGTCGCGCACCGCGCCGGTCGTCACCGCGTCGATCTTGCCCACGGTTTCATCGACATCCGGGATCCGGTCCCAGATCGCCAGAAGCCGGGCGTTCCGTTCGGCGCGCGACGACGGGCTTTCCAGACCCATCAGAAGCCCCGCCTTCAGTTGCGCGCGGGCGCGGGCAACCTCGGCCTCGGTCATGTCGGATGCGGCGCGCTTCATCTCGTCCGCGGTCAGATGCGTCAGATCGGCGATCTCGTCCTCGGAGGTCCCCGCATAGACGGTGATCTGCCCGGTATCGGCATAGGCCGCGGACTGGGCGAAGATCGAATAGCACAGGCCCCGTTCCTCGCGGATCTTCTGGAACAAGCGCGAGGACATCCCGCCCCCCATCGCCATCGAATAGACCTGCGCGGTAAAGACCGCGTCATCGCGATAGCCGGGCGCCTCGAAGGCCATTGCGAAATGCACCTGTTCCAGGTCCTTCACCTCGCGTCGCTCGCCCGGCGCAAAGCGGGCGGGTTCGACGGCGCGGCGGCCCACAGGGGCCAGCCCGCCGAAGATCGCGGTCGCCTGGGCCACGATGGCGTCATGGTCCACGCCGCCCGCCGCCGAAAGGATCATCTGGTCGGGGCCGTAATGTTCGCCAACGAACCGCAGGAAATCGTCCCGTTCAAATGCCGATACGCGGTCGGAAAGACCAAGGATCGTGCGCCCGAAAGATTGATCGGGATAGGAAACCTCGGTCAGCCAGTCAAAGATGATATCGTCGGGCGTATCCAGCGCCTGACCGATTTCCTGAAGGATCACGTGGCGTTCCACCTCGATTTCTTTCGGGTCGAAGATCGGGTTCAGCACGATGTCGGAAATCACGTCGATTGCCAGCGCCACGTCATCGGACAGCACCCGCGCGTAATAGGCGGTGGTTTCCTTCGATGTGTAGGCGTTGATGTAGCCGCCGACATCCTCGATCTCTTCGGCGATCTGAAGCGGCGTCCGGGTTTTCGTGCCCTTGAACGCCATGTGTTCCAGAAAATGCGCGATCCCGTTCTGTTCGGGGCGTTCATGCCGCCCGCCCGCCGCGATCCAGATCCCGACCGAGGCCGATTTCATCCGGGCCATCGTCTCGGTCACGATGCGCAAGCCGTTGGGAAGGGTGTGGATGCGGACGGTCAATGCCCGGTCCTTTCCAGCACCAGCGCCTTCAGCGCCTCAAGGTCATTGGGCACCCGGCTGACCCGTTCCGATCGGTCGAACAGATCGGCCATGCGCGCCGGCAGGGCAGGGCGCAGGCCGGTGGCCCGTTCCACCGCGTCGGGGAATTTCGCCGGATGGGCGGTGGCCAGCGTGATCATCGGGGTCGCGCCCAGATGGCCCTCGGCCACCTTCACGCCCACGGCGCTGTGCGGGCACAGAACCTCGCCCGTCTGGTCGCGCAGGCGGGTGATGGTGGCCAGCGTCTCGTCTTCCGAACAGCGACCGGAGGAGAAGATTTCGCGCAGGGTCTGCAAGGCGCCCTGGCTGATCGAGAAGCCGCCGGTCTTCAGCTCGTCCATCAGTTGCGCGATGGCCGCCCCGTCGCGCCCATAGGCATCGAACAACGCGCGTTCGAAGTTCGACGAGACCTGGATGTCCATCGACGGGCTGATCGAGGGCTTGACCCCGTCGGTGCGGTATTCGCCCCCCGACAGGGCGCGGTGCAGGATGTCATTCTGGTTGGTGGCGACCACCAGCCGGTCGATCGGCAGACCCATCTGCCGGGCGATGTAGCCCGCGAAGATATCGCCGAAATTGCCGGTTGGCACCGTGAAGCTGACAGTGCGATGCGGCGCGCCCAGGCTGACGGCGGAGGAGAAATAATAGACGACCTGCGCCAGAACCCGCGCCCAGTTGATGCTGTTCACGCCTGCCAGCCGCACACGATCGCGGAAGGCGAAATCGTTGAACATGTCCTTCAGCCGCGCCTGCGCGTCATCGAAGCTGCCGTCGATGGCCAATGCGTGCACGTTCGCCTCGGCCGGGGTGGTCATCTGGCGGCGCTGCACCTCGCTGACGCGGCCATGCGGGAACAGGATGAACACATCCACGTTCGACAGGCCCTTGAATGCCTCGATCGCGGCCGATCCGGTATCGCCCGAGGTGGCGCCGACGATGGTGATCCGTTCGCCGGTCTTTGCAAGCGCCGCCTGCATCAGCTGGCCGATCAGCTGCATGGCGAAGTCCTTGAAGGCCAGCGTCGGGCCGTGGAACAGCTCCAGCAGGAAGTGGTTCGGGCCAAGCTGGACAAGCGGCGCGCGCGCGGCATGGCCGAAACCGGCATAGGCCTTGGCGATCAGTCCGCGGAATTCGTCATCGGTGAAGGTGTCGCCGATGTAGGGGCGCATCACGCGGTAGGCGATGTCCTCATAGGACAGGCCGGCCAGGGCGGCGATCTCGGCCTTCGACATCTGCGGCACGGTTTCGGGAACATAAAGTCCGCCGTCGCGGGCAAGGCCCGTCATCATCGCTTCGCCGAAGGTCAGCGCCGGGGCCTGACCCCGGGTCGAGATATAGCGCATGGTGCCCCTGTCTCTCAGTGGTTCCGCTGTCTGATACGCCAGAGATACAGCGCTGTCATCCCCAGCCAGACGACGGCGAGCGAATACCAGGTGATCGCATAGTTCAAGTGGTCGTTGGGGATGCCCGAGGAATCGACCGGCATGGGTTCGATGCCGTCGCCCGTCTCGCTGCGGGCGATGATCAGGACGGGTTCGCTGTTCAGGGCGGTGGCCATCGCGGGCACGTCGCGGGCAAACCACAGGTTCCGCCCCAGGTCGGGGTCGGGGGTGTAGCTGTCCACCTCGTCGGGCCAGTGCAGGTTGCCGGTGACGGTCGCGGTCGTGGCGCTGCGCGGGTCCTTGCGCCGGGCCTCGGGGACGAACCCGCGATCCACCAGGATGCGGCGGCCGTCGTCGGTTTGCAGCACCTGGATCACGCGCACGCCCGCCCCGATCTGCTTGCGGCTCACCAGCACCTCGATCCCTTCGCCGGTGAAGCGGCCCGAGGCCGTCACGGGCAGGAAGGTGTCTTGCGCCGGGTCGGGAGTGGCGGGCAGCGCGACGGGGGCTGCGCCGATGCGGGCGTCGATCTGGTCGAGGATGCCGCGCTTCCATTCCAGTCGCTGCATCTGCCAGGTGCCAAGCCCGATCAGGATCGCGGCGCCCAGAAGGCCGAACAGAAGGAAGGGGATCATGCGTCGGGTCATGGGTGGTGCCTTTGGCAAAGGAAAAGCGCGCGCCTTGCGGCCCGCGCTTGCCCGAGGAAACGGCAGGCCGCCGGATGCCCGGCGACCCGGAGGGGCGTCACTGACCCCAGACGTAGATGGCAGCGAACAGGAACAGCCAGACGACGTCGACGAAGTGCCAGTACCAGGCGGCGGCCTCGAAGCCGACATGCTGTTCGGGGGTGAAATGCCCCTTCATCGCGCGGAACAGGCAGACCGCCAGGAAGATCGTCCCGATGATGACGTGGAAGCCGTGGAAGCCCGTCGCCATGAAGAAGGACGCGCCATAGATGTTGCCGGCAAAGCCGAAAGCGGCGTGGCTGTATTCGTAGGCCTGAAGCAGCGTGAAGATGAAGCCCAGCAGGATCGCCAGCGCCAGGCCGTTGATCAGGTCCTTGCGGTTGTTTTCATGCGCAAGAGCGTGGTGGGCCCAGGTCGCGGCCGCGCCCGAACACAGCAGGATCAGCGTGTTGATCAGCGGCAGGTGCCAGGGGTCGAAGGTTTCGATCCCCGCCGGCGGCCAGGGGCCATCGACCAGCGGGCTCGTCCCGTCGGGGTTCATCGGGTAGAGCGCGTGCTTGAAGAAGGTCCAGAACCAGGCCGAGAAGAACATCACCTCGGACATGATGAACAGGATGAAGCCATAGCGCAGGCCGATCCGCACCACGGGGGTGTGGTCGCCGGTCTGGCCTTCATGCACGACATCCGCCCACCAGGCATACATGACGTAAAGCACCAGCGCGAAGCCGATCAGGCCCAGCCAGGGGCCCGAGCCGTGCATCCAGATCGTGGCGCCGAACAGCATCAGGAAGGCGCCGACAGCCCCGAGGAAGGGCCAGATCGACGGTGGAAGAATGTGGTAATCGTGGTTCTTTGCGTGTGCCATGGTCCTCGGTTCCCTCGTTTCTTGTCAGTTCATGGCCGCCTTCGGGGTCGCGTCAAGCGCGGCCTGCTCGGCGGGAAGTTCGGTGCGGTGGAAGGTGTAGGAAAGGGTGATTTCCTTCACGAACTTACCTTCGCGGTCGTTCACGATTTCCGGATCGACATAGAAGGTGACGGGCATCGTCACCCGTTCGCCCGGTTGCAGCACCTGCTGTTCAAAGCAGAAGCAGTCTATCTTGGTGAAATAGCCGCCGGCCGCATATGGAAATACGTTGAAGCTGGCGGTGCCCGCGACCGGTTCGTCGGTGGGGTTATAGGCCTCGTAGAAGGCAAGACCGGTTTCGCCGATGCGGATGTCCATCGACACCTGCTGCGGCTTGAATTCCCAGGGCATCCCCGCCTCGCGCGAGGCGTCGAAGCTGACCTTGACGGTGCGTTCCAGGATCACGTCGGGCGCCGAGGCGGCCACCGACGTCGTGCCGCCAAAGCCGGTGACGCGGCAGAACCAGTCGTAGAAGGGCACGGCGGCGAAGGAAAGCGATCCCATCGTCACGACGACGGCGACCAGTTTCGCGGCGGTTTTACCTGTGTTGTTCATTGCGAGGCCTCCGGTGATGCGGGGGCGCCGGACGGCGTGGCAGGGACCATCTCGGGGCGCATGACGTGGTCGAAGCCCTGCATGGGATCGCCGCGCTGGACCTTGACCACGGTCAGCCCGAAGACGAGCGCCACGAAGCCGACCAGCAGCAGCCCGACGCCAAGATTGCGCCCGAAGCGGCGCTTGTGCATTTCGTGCTGTTCGCGAAAGGCCATGTTACCAGCCCCCCAGCCCGAACGGCACCAGCGCCATTTCCGCCAGCAGGGCAAGGAAATGACCGAAGAGATAAAGCAGCGAGAAGCGGAAGAACTTCTTTTCCACCGCGTAGCGGTCGGCCTGTGCGGCCTCTTCGTCGCGGCGCCAGATGCCCCAGGCGCCCCAGAGGAAGACGGCGTTCAGCGCGACCGCCACCGCCAGATAGACCGGCCCGCCGATCGACGTGAACGCGGTGGCCAGCGCGAAGGGCACCAGCGCGACCGTGTAAACGAGGATGTGGTTGCGGGTGACCCGGCGACCATGCGTCACGGTCAGCATCGGCACGCCCGCCTTTTCGTAATCCGAGTTCATGAAGAGCGCCAACGCCCAGAAATGCGGCGGCGTCCACATGAAGATCAAGAGGAACATCAGCACCGCCTCGATCGTGATGCTGCCGGTCGCGGCAACCCAGCCGATCATGGGCGGGAAGGCCCCGGCCGCGCCCCCGATGACGATGTTCTGCGGGGTCGAACGCTTCAGCCACATCGAATAGATGACGGCATAGAAGAAGATGGTGAAGGCCAGAAGGGCCGCGGCCAGCACGTTGGTGGCCAGCGCCAGCATCACGACCGAAATCCCCGACAGGGCCAGACCCAGCCCCAGTGCCTCGCCCGGCTGGACGCGACCCGAAGGGATCGGACGGTTCGAGGTGCGGCGCATCACCACGTCGATGTCGGCGTCCCACCACATGTTCAGCGCGCCCGACGCCCCAGCGCCAAGCGCGATGAACAGGATCGCGGCGAAGGCTTCGAGCGGGTGCAGCGAAACGGGTGCGACATAAAGTCCCACCAGCGCGGTGAAGACGACCAGCGACATGACGCGCGGCTTCAGAAGCTGCACGTAATCGCCGAATCCGGCGTCTCCAGTCTGCTCGTAGGCGCGGATGTCGCTCATCCGATGGCTCCCGTAGGGTGGCTTTCAGGGGCGCGGTAGCCGCGCCCCCGCAAGTATCGTGAAAAGAGGATCAGTTCGACTGTGCGAGCTGGATCGTCTGCGTCGCGCCCGGCGCGGTCAGGGCGTTGGCCAGTTCGTAATTGCCTTCCTTGGCGGCGGCGAGCCACTGGTCATAGACCTCGGGCGACACCGCCTTGACCGTAATCGGCATGTAGGCATGGTCCTTGCCGCAAAGCTCCGAACACTGGCCGAAGAAGATGCCTTCCTGTTCGACGTTGAACCACAGCTGCGCCAGACGGCCCGGCACCGCGTCCTGCTTCACGCCGAAGGCCGGAATGGTCCAGGCGTGGATCACGTCGGCGGCGGTCACCTGCATCACGATGGTCTTGCCGGTGGGCACGACGACGGCGGTATCGGTCGCCAGCAGGTAGAGGCTTTCGTCATAGCCGTTGGCAGCCAGATCTTCCTTCGCCAGAAGGAAGGAATCGAAGGCCACGTCCTCGCCCACGTATTCATAGCCCCAGTACCACTGGTAGCCCGTCACCTTGATGGTGATGTCGGCGGCGGGGATTTCCTGCTGCTTGAACAGCACCGGCAGCGAGAACGAGCCGATGAACACCAGGATCAGGATCGGGATCACGGTCCAGGTGATTTCCAGCGGCGAGTTGTGCGTGAACCGGGCCGGGGTGGGGTTGGCGCGGCGGTTGAAGCGGACGATCGAATAGATCATCAGCGCCGCGACGAAGATCGAGATCACCGTGATGATGATCAGGATCATGTGGTCAAGATCCTGAAGCTCGCGGGCGAGTTCCGTCGCCGCAGGCTGGAAGTCATGCCCCTTTTCGATGGGGGCGCCAACCACTTCGAGCGATTGACCGAAAGCCGCACCGCCCATGAGCGCCGCCGCTGCCGCGGTGAGAGTGCCTAGATGTCGCATGTCCGTTTCCCGTACGATGTGCGGCGTTTTGCGCCACTTTATCAGCCCCGCCCCGCAAGGAGGCAGAATCCCATTGTTTCCAGTGCCGTTGAAACCATATTAGGCGTCGGACGACAAGCGAAACCGTTGCGGCATAGTGGCGCCGTTTGACCTAGATCAAGGACATGCTGCATGGCAGAAACAGCTTTCCGCCCTTTCGAGTCTTCGCTGGATGAGGCGACAGCGCTGAAAATCCTGCGCGAGGCCACCCTTGGGGCCGAGGATGGCGAACTGTTCCTGGAGCGCCGCCGGTCCGAAGCCCTGGTGCTGGACGACGGTCGCGTGAAGACGGCCAGCTACGATGCATCCGAAGGGTTCGGCCTGCGTGCGGTGAAAGGCGAGGTCGCGGGCTACGCCCATTCCACCGAGATCAGCGAACGCGCGTTGCGCCGCGCCGCCGAAACGGCGCGCCTTGCGGTGGGTGACGGCGGCGGCGTTCTGGCCCCGCCGCCGAAGGGCACGAATCTGCGGCTTTATACCGATGCCGATCCGATGCTCGATGCCTCCTTCGCTGGCAAGATCGACCTGCTGCGCGAAATCGACGCCTTCACCCGCGCGCTGGATCCGCGCGTGGTCCAGGTGTCGGCCACGCTCAGCGCCGGGTTGCAGGAGGTGGAAATCCTGCGCCCCGAAGGCCTGCGCCTGGCCGATGTGCGGCCGATGGCGCGGCTCAATGTCTCGGTCATCGTGGAACAGGACGGGCGGCGGGAAAGCGGCGGGCATGGCGGGGGGGGGCGCTTTGGCCTGGCCGCGCTGATGGAACCCGCGTTCTGGCAGGACGCCGCGCGCGAGGCGCTGCGTGTCGCGCTGGTGAACCTTCAGGCCGTGCCCGCGCCCGCAGGCGTGATGGATGTGGTCCTTGGCCCCGGCTGGCCCGGCATCCTTTTGCACGAGGCGATCGGTCACGGGCTGGAGGGTGACTTCAACCGCAAGCAAACGTCGGCCTTTGCCGGGCTGATGGGCCAGCGGATCGCGGCGCCGGGCGTGACGGTGCTGGATGACGGCACGATCCCCGACCGGCGCGGATCGATCAGCGTGGACGACGAGGGCACGCCCTCGGGGCGGAACGTGCTGATCGAGGACGGGATCCTTGTGGGCTACATGCAGGATCGCCAGAACGCGCGCCTCATGGGGGTGGCGGCGACCGGCAACGGACGGCGCGAAAGCTTTGCCCATATCCCGATGCCGCGGATGACGAACACCTACATGCTGGGTGGCGATGCCGATCCGGCGGCGATCCTGGCGGACCTGAAGGACGGGATCTATGCCGTGGGCTTCGGTGGCGGTCAGGTGGACATCACCAACGGCAAGTTCGTATTCAGCTGCACCGAGGCTTATCGGGTGCAGAACGGCCGCGTGGGCGCGCCGGTCAAGGGCGCGACGCTGATCGGCGACGGGGCGACCGCGCTGAAGCAGATCCGCGCTATCGGCAATGACATGCGGATGGACCCGGGCATCGGCAACTGCGGCAAGGCCGGTCAGTGGGTGCCGGTGGGCGTGGGCCAGCCGACGCTGATGATCGGCGGGCTGACGGTGGGCGGTTCGGCCGCCTGACGGGGTTGCCTGTGGGAACTGCCTGACGGGGGTTCCCTGACAGGGGCCGAATCCCGCGGCGCAGGGTTCAGGCCAGGATGAAATCCGAGGCCCGCAGATCATCGACCCATGTGAATTCGACCATCATGTCGGTCGCCCCGTCCCCGTTGCGGTCGATCCTCAGGTGGGTGCCGTCAAAGAAGGCCGAGGCGCGGCCGTTCCCCGTGTGGGTCAGGTCGGTGATCCGCATGGCGCCGAAGGCGGTCAGGTCGATCCGGTCCTGTCCGGGCACGAACCCCTCGACAAGGTCGATCGTGCCGTTGGTCCTGCCGCTGTCTCCGGGTGTGAAGACCAGCGTATCGGCGGCGGCGCGGTCTTCCCAAAGGTAGATGCCATCCGCGCCCGCGCCCCCGTCCAGCCGGTCCGGCCCTTCGCCGCCGTACAAAGAGTCGCGGCCATCCCCGCCGGAAAGGCTGTCGGCCCCGTCGCTGCCGATCAGGCTGTCGTTCCCGGCCTGTCCGCGGATCCGGTCGTTTCCGTCGCCGCCATAGACAAGGTCGTTGCCCAACCCGCCTGCGATCCGGTCTGCCCCTTCGTCGCCGTGCAGCGTGTCGGCCCCGGCATCGCCCCACATCGCATCGTTGCCGGTCCCGCCGCCCAGGCTGTCGTCGCCGCCACCGCCCCGGATCCGGTCGGCCCCGCTTTCGCCCCAGATGCGGTCATTGCCGCCCGCGCCGCGTATCTTGTCCCTTCCGTCGCCGCCTCCGGCAAGGTCATTGCCCGCGCCCAGAAGGATCAGGTCGTTGCCAAGATCGGCCCAGACACTGTCGGCCCCGCCCCCGGCGATGTAGGTTTCGTTGCGCGCGGCGGCAAAGACGTTGCTGTAGGACCGGCCCACCAGTTCCTCGGCCGCGTCGCTGCCATAGACCATCGTGCGGCCGTTCAGGAAATAGTTCAGCCAGCCCGCCACATCAGCGGCGCGTTCGTTGTCGTTGCCGTCCTCGTTGTAATAGCGCCCGTTCTGGATGCGAAAGCCGTAGTGATAGATCGCGTCGGCCACGGTATCGGCAAAGTTCCGGCCCATGAATTCCAGCCGCCCGCCGTCATTCTGCAGGTTGTGATAACCGGTTTCCTGATCGCCCTCGTCATTGCCGTGGCCGATGTAGAAATCCCGCCAGAGCGCGGCGTTCCGGCGTTCCCACAGCGCATCCGAAATCGTGCGCATGTCGCCTGCCGTCAGCACGCCGTCACGGTTCACGCCGGTCTGTTCGATGATCCGGATCAGCACGCGGTTCAACAGTTGGGCCGCCTCGATCCCCTCGCGGAAGTCGCGATCGGAAACATTCGCACGCAGGCCGGGATCGGCCCGAAGGCCGGCGATCAGTCGGGAAAGCGGAAGCCGGGCCATGAAACCCCTCGTTGCAGGCAGGTGCGCGTTGCCTGACGGTCAGCTTAGCGCGGAATACGGGCGAAAATGTGAACAGGACACCAGGAAACGTATCCCACACCGGACCGTCCGGCAGCGGGAAAGGTGGCCAGACGCGCCACATCGCGACTGCAGGACTGCCTGACCGTGCCGGACGGAATCACAGCTTGGGGTTGCGCGCAACCGACGCGTCCGGGGGGCTGCGGCCGGTCGGCGATCCTTTGCCGGAAGGGCGTGCGCGCGAACGGATTTCCGCCGATGCTGCCGCGTCAGAAGCGGTTCAGCGCCCCCACTTGCCCTTGAGCGCATCGGCGAACGGGTTCGAAGCGCCGCCCGCATTGCCGGTTTTCGGCTTTGCCGTCATCGGGCCTGCCGCGCCGCGACGGCCCGTTTCGGGCTTCGGGGTGGCGGCGCGGTCGCGCGCCGTCTCGCGCGCGGCGGAGGTGTCGGATTTCATCGAAAGCCCGATGCGCTTGCGGGGCACGTCGACCTCGACCACGCGCACCTTCACCACGTCGCCCGCCTTCACCACGTCATGCGGGTTCGAAACGAAACGGTCGGCAAGCTGGCTGACATGGACAAGGCCATCCTGATGCACGCCGATGTCGACGAAGGCGCCGAAGGCCGCGACATTCGTCACCGTGCCTTCCAGCATCATGCCGGGCTTCAGGTCGGTGATCTCGTTCACGCCTTCGGCGAAGGTGGCGGTCCTGAAGCTGGGGCGCGGGTCGCGGCCCGGTTTTTCCAGTTCGGCCAGGATGTCGCGCACGGTGGGCAGGCCGAAGCGGTCGTCGATGAACTGGCGCGGGTCCAGCCGTTGCAGGGTGGCGGTATCGCCCATCAGCGACCGGATGTCCCGCCCGCTGGCCGCAACGATACGCCGGGCCACGTCATAGGCTTCGGGGTGGACGGACGAGGCATCCAGCGGCTCTTTCCCGCCGGAGATCCGCAGGAAGCCCGCCGCCTGTTCAAAGGCCTTGGGGCCAAGCCGCGCGACCTTCAGCAACTCGCGCCGCGTGGCGAACGGCCCGTTGGCATCACGATGCGCCACGATCGCCTCGGCCAGACCGGGGCCCACGCCCGACACCCGCGCCAGAAGCGGCGCCGAGGCGGTGTTCAGGTCCACACCCACGGCGTTCACCGCATCCTCGACCACCGCATCCAGCGATTTCGCCAGCCGGTGCTGGTCGACGTCATGCTGATACTGGCCGACGCCGATGGATTTCGGCTCGATCTTCACCAGTTCGGCCAGCGGGTCCTGCAGGCGGCGCGCGATGCTGACCGCGCCACGCAGGGAAACATCCAGATCGGGAAACTCGCGCGCGGCGGTTTCCGACGCCGAATAGACCGAGGCGCCGGCCTCGCTCACGATCACCTTGACGGGTTTTTCCGCGCCTGCGGGCAGGTGGGCCAAAAGGTCGGCCACCATCTTTTCCGTCTCGCGGCTGGCGGTGCCGTTGCCGATGGCGATCAGCTTCACGCCGTGCTGCCCGATCAGGCGGGCAAGCGCCACCTGTGCGCCGCGCAGGTCGTTCTTGGGCTGGAACGGATAGACGGTATCGGTCGCCAGAACCTTGCCCGTGGCATCGACCACCGCGACCTTCACCCCCGTCCGGATGCCCGGGTCCAGCCCCATCGTGGCCTTGCCGCCCGCCGGCGCGGCCAGAAGCAGGTCCTTCAGGTTGCGGGCAAAGACGGCGATCGCCTCGGCTTCGGCGCGGTCGCGCAGGTCGGCCATCAGGTCCAGCGTCAGCGAGGTGCGGATCTTCACGCGCCAGGCCCAGCTTGCCGCCTCACGCAGCCACTGGTCGCCCTTGCCCGCGCCGCCCGCCTGAAGGGCGGCACCGCAGGCCCGTTCGGCGGGGCTTTCGCCGCGCGGCGCGTCCGCGTCGATCGCAAGGTCAACCGACAGGACGCCTTCGTTCCGGCCGCGCAGCATGGCCAGCACCCGGTGGCTGGGGGCGGTGCCATAGGCTTCGGCATGGTCGAAGTAGTCCGCGAATTTCGCGCCCTCGGCCTCTTTGCCCTCGACCACTTTTGCGGTGAGCCGGCCCGCCTTGCGCATGTGATCGCGCAGGCGGCCCAGAAGATCGGCGTTTTCGGCCAGCCCTTCGGCGATGATGTCGCGCGCGCCTTCCAATGCGGCCTTGGCATCGGGCACGGTCTCGGTGACGTAACCTGCGGCCAGGGTCGCGGGATCGGCGGCGCGGTCGGCAAGGATCGCCTCGGCCAGCGGGCCAAGACCGTTTTCGCGCGCGATCATCGCGCGGGTGCGGCGTTTGGGCTTGTAAGGAAGGTAGAGGTCTTCGAGTTCCGCCTTGGTCGAGGCCCCCGCGATCGCGCGGGCCAGATCATCCGTCATCTTGCCCTGTTCGGAGATGGATGCCGCGATCGTCGCGCGCCGCGCCTCCATCTCGCGCAGATAGGTCAGGCGATCGGCCAGCGTGCGCAACTGCGTGTCGTCAAGGCCGCCCGTCACCTCCTTGCGGTAGCGCGCGATGAAGGGAACCGTCGCGCCTTCGTCCAGCAGGCCCACGGCCGCGCCCACCTGCGCCGGGCTGGCCCCGATTTCCGTGGCGATGCTGCGGGCAATGCGGGCGGCGATCTGGGCGGCGATCTGGGTGCTGGTCTGCGGGGCGGCGTCGGTCATGCGAATCCTCGAACTCGTGGGAGGCATGACCATAAGCCCGCGTCCGCCCAAGGCAAGATGAACCGCGCCGGGTTTGCCGGAGGCTCCAACTCCTGAGTAGGATGGAGCATCACGAGTTGAAGGATCGTGCGAAAAGGGTATGTGTTGGGCAGGTCGCCGTCGCGTGCCCGGGCAGGCCTCTGGACAAGGAGCACCGAATGTCGAAGACCCTCGAAGAAATCCTCGGCCTGGCGCGGGCCACCGGCTGGGATGACATGCCCACGGATCATGCCGACCTGATCGGCACCACCTTTGCCAAGAACAGCATTGACCGGGCGGCTGTTCCATTCCTCTATGGACTGACACGGGCGATATCACCGCGCCGGGCGATCGAGGTCGGGCTGGGGAGTGGCGCTTCGGCCACGACCTTTGCCTTGGCCGCCCGTCCGACCCTGGCCGCCTACGACATCATGGATCCCTACCAGTCCAGCGGCTTCGGCGACCGAGGGCTGAACGCGCTCCGCAAGGCCCTGGCTGACAGCGCATGTGCACTCGATTTCCACGAGGAAATGTCACATGTCGTCCTTCCGCGCCTGCTGGCGGCTGGCAAGCGCTACGACTATGCCATGATCGACGCCTCGCACAAGTTCGATGCGACCCTGATCGAGGTCTTCTATATCGACCTGATGCTGGTGACCGGGGGCATCATGGTTCTGGACGATCGTGCCTGGCCCATGGTGGGCGCGGTGATCGAATTCATGAAGACGAACTATGCGCATCTGACGGTCGACACCTCGGATGCCCGCCTGACCGTGGTCCAGAAGATCGGGCCGGACCGGCGCAAATGGTTCGACTACTGGCACTTTGACCCTCCGCGGTCCGCGCAGATGGAGGCCAAGATCGAGGAATACCGTCGGGCCAGCGCCGCCAAGCCGGGCTCGTGAGGCCAGCCGCCTTCCCCGCGCCCCCGCTTGATCGTGGCCAAGGTGCGAAACCTGGCGCGACGGCTCTATACCGCTGGCGGGGCGAGGGGCAGAGAATCCATATCGCGGCCGCGTGTTTTCCCCCTGAAATCGGCCTTCGGTGGTAGCCCGGTGGTAGCCCGGAAAGAAAAAAGGGCTTGGGCGTTTCCGCCTAAGCCCTTTATTTGATGGTACAGCCTCCCCGGCTCGAACGGGGGACCCCCAGATCCACAATCTGGTGCTCTAACCAACTGAGCTAAGGCTGCACACGGGGGCGATTTAGCCCCCCCGCGCCGCGATTGCAAGCCCGTCTTGCACGATCAGAGGTCGATCTCCCAGTGCTGGTCGATCACGTCCTGCCCGAAATCACGCGCCGGTGCGGATGACACCATCCGCCATCCGATGCGCCGGTAAAGCTCGCAGGCCGCGCGGTGGCTTTCATGCGTCCACAACACCATCCGGCGATATCCGGCCCGGCGGGCGAATTCCATGCAGTCCTCCAGCAGGCGACGGCCAAGTCCGGTGCCGCGCGCGGCGGGTTCCACAAGAAAGAGGCGCAGTTTCGCCACCTCGTCCGACTGGCGGACGCAGAAGATGCAGCCAAGCCGTTCCTGCCCCCGCCGGGCGATGAAGGCGCGTTCGCGCGCCGGGTTACGGGTGCGCAGGAAGTCGGAAAGGATGCCCGCCACCAACCCTTCGAAGGTGATGTCATAGCCTTCCTCGGCGGCATAGATTTCGGCATGGCGGGCGATGATCCAGCCCGCGTCGCCGATCTTCAGATCGTCAATGACGATGGGTTCGGTCGGTTCCATCGCCGCATCTGACGCGGGCGGGGGCGGAGAATCAACCCCCTGCCGCCCCGCCGGGGAATCAGCCCCCTTGCGTCAGGGCCGGTTTCGCCTTAGGCCCCGCGACATGACGGACGGGCCGGACTTTGCCGGCGGCCCGGAAAACGTGGGGGGCCAGCACGATGGGCATCAACAAGGAAAGCGACATTTCCGCCAATCTTCAGATCGGGCCGACCTCGGCGGGCATGGTCCGCATCTATGTCGAGGCCGAGGGCGGGATCGAACTGCCGCTGGATTTCGACCCCGAGGAAGCGGAAGAAATCGCCGAGGAACTGCGCGCCGCCGCCGAGGCCGCGCGCGGCATGGCCGACGGGACCAAGGGCGGCGCTAGACCGAAGAAAGGGCGCTGACGCCCGGATCGCGCAGGCTTTGCAACCGGCTGGCGGCATGGCGCGCGAATTTCTGCACCATCACCTTGCGCCGCGCGGGCGCAAGCGGGCTTTGCGGCCCCATCGACAGGATCTCGCCCCCCCAGGCATCGGCGATGATCAGTCCGGTATCGGCCGGCAGGAGATCGGCGGGAAAGGCGGTGTCGACCGCCCAGAAGAACCGGTCGCACCAGTCCAGATAGCCCTGCCACTTGTGGTCCGACCGGTAGTCGGCGACACCCGACTTGCATTCCACGATCCAGATCTCGCCCTTCGGGCCCAGGGCCATCACATCGACCCTCAGGCCGGGTGCGGGCACCAGTTCCTCGACGCAGACGAAATCGAAATCGCGCAACATCCGGCAGACGCCGCGTTGCAGGCGCTGGCCAGGCAGGGGGGGAAGCGTTTCGACAGGCAGGTCGGCGTGGTTCATGTCGCAAACATGAACCAAAAGTGAACATCGGGCAAGGGTGCGCGAAGGCGCCCCCCGCCCGGTGATCCCCGTTAGGCGCTTACGCCCCCGCCTTCTTTTCCAGCCGGTACTTGTGCAGCAGGGGTTCTGTATAGCCGGCCGGCTGTTCCCGCCCCTTGAAGATCAGGTCGGTCGCCGCACGGAAGGCGATGCCGTCGAACCCCGGCGCCATCGGCGTATAGAAAGGATCCTCGGCGTTCTGGCGATCCACGACCTCGGCCATCTTGCGCAGGGATGCCATCACCGTCTGCGCATCGACCACCCCGTGATGCAGCCAGTTCGCCACATGCTGGGCCGAGATGCGGCAGGTCGCGCGGTCTTCCATCAGGCCCACATCGTTGATGTCGGGCACCTTGGAACAGCCCACGCCCTGATCGATCCAGCGCACGACATAGCCAAGGATCCCCTGGCAGTTGTTTTCCACCTCGCGCGCGATCTGTTCGGGCGACCACCGCTTGAACGCGGCCAGCGGGATATCAAGCAGCGTGTCGACATGCGCGCGCCGCCCGCCCTTGGCCAGTTTCGCCTGCACCGCCATCACGTCGACCTTGTGGTAATGCAGCGCATGCAGGGTGGCCGCCGTGGGCGAGGGCACCCAGGCGCAATTCGCGCCCGCGCGCGGATGGGCGATCTTTTCGTCCAGCATCGCGGCCATCATGTCGGGCATGGCCCACATCCCCTTGCCGATCTGCGCCCGCCCCGACAGGCCACATTCAAGCCCGATGTCGACGTTCTGGTTTTCGTATCCGGTGATCCAGGCCTTGCGCTTGATGAAATCCTTCCGGCTGAAGGGCCCGGCTTCCATGCTGGTGTGGATCTCGTCGCCGGTCCGGTCCAGGAAGCCCGTGTTGATGAAGGCCACCCGGTGACGCGCGGCGCGGATACATTCCTTGAGGTTGACCGAGGTGCGCCGTTCCTCGTCCATCACACCCAGTTTCACCGTGTATTGCGGCAGGCCGAGGAAAGCCTCGACGCGGGTGAAGATCTCGTCGGCGAAGGCCACTTCCTCTGGCCCGTGCATCTTGGGCTTGACCACATAGACGGACCCGTGATGCGAGTTCCGCGTGCCGCCATCCTTCTTCAGGTCATGGATCGCGATCAGCGTGGTGATGGCCGCGTCCATCAGCCCTTCGGGCACTTCCGAGCCGTCGGGCAGAAGGATTGCCGGGTTCGTCATCAGGTGGCCGACATTGCGGATCCACATCAGTGCGCGCCCCTTCAGGACCAAGGGGCCGCCATCGGGGGCGGTGAATTCGCGGTCGGGGTTCAAGCGGCGCGTCACCGTCTGGCCGCCCTTCTGGAACCGGTCCTCAAGGTCGCCCTTCATCAGGCCCAGCCAGTTGGAATAGGCCTGCACCTTGTCCTCGGCGTCCACGCAGGCGACCGAATCCTCGCAATCCATGATCGCCGACAGCGCGCTTTCCAGCCGCACATCGGCCAGAAGCGCCTGGTCGCGCGCGCCGATGAAATGGGCGCGGTCGAAAACCAGTTCCACATGCAGCCCGTGATTGCGCAGCAGGATCGCATCCGGGGCCTTCGGATTGCCGCGGTAGCCGGCGAATTTCGACGGATCGACCAGGGGCAGATCGTCAACCAGAAGCTGGCCGTCCTTTACGTAATAGCGCCGGACATCGGCATGCGATGCCCCGGCGATCGGAAAGGCCTCGTCCAGGAAGACCCGCGCGCGCGCCACGACCCGCGCGCCGCGGCCACGGTCATATCCGCCCTTGGGCGGGGCCGATCCCATCGCGTCGGTGCCGTAAAGCGTATCGTAAAGGCTGCCCCAGCGGGCATTGGCCGCGTTCAGCGCATAGCGGGCGTTGGTGATCGGCACCACCAGCTGCGGGCCGGGCACGGTGGCGATCTCGGGGTCGACATTGGCCGTGTCGATCCTGAAATCGGGCCCTTCGGGCAGAAGATACCCGATTTCCTCAAGAAACGCCTTGTAGGCCAGATGGTCGTGCGGCTGGCGGCGGTGGGCCACATGCCAACCGTCGATCTTGGCCTGAAGCGCGTCGCGCTTGGCCAGAAGCGCCCGGTTCTTCGGCGCCAGATCTGCCAGCATCGCGGCAAACCCCTGCCAGAAGGCCGGGGCCGTCACGCCCGTTCCGGGCAGCGCGGCCTCTTCGACAAACGCCGCCAACTGTCGATCAACCTGCAACCCGTTCCTGTCGATCCGCTCGGCCATGGCGCGTCCTTTCGTCTTATGTATGCAATGGCACACAGATAAGCCGCTTTCCCGCCCCCGGCAACAAATCCGCATGAACCTTTTTCGGAAATACCGGAAAGCACCTGTCGGCATATCCGAACAATGGCCTGACAGGGCGCAGGTGGGCGGGCGATCTTTCCGTTGCCTTCGGCGCGGTTTCGTAAATACTTTGCCAAATGGCTAAGCATGATCCCGACCTGTCCCGCGTCTTCCACGCGCTGTCCGACCCGACGCGTCGCGCGATCGTGGCGGCGCTTGCACAGCGGCCGCTGCCGGTCACGGCGCTGGCCCGGCCCACGGGGCTGAGCCTTCCTACGGTGTTGAAGCACCTCGCCTGTCTGGAAGAGGCCGCGCTGGTGGTCACCGAAAAGCAGGGCCGGACCCGCATCTGCCGCCTGCATCCGGCGCCGCTGGCCGTGGCCGAAGGCTGGCTCGGGGCGCAGCGCACCGAATGGGAGGCGCGGACCGACCGGCTTGAATCCTATGCCCTCGCGCTGATGAAGGAGGCCCGCACATGACCCCGCCCGGATGGCTGATCGACCATGACCCGGATCTTGATCTGATCCTCACCCGCGACATGGCGGTTCCCAGAGGCATCCTGTGGATGTGCTGGACCACGCCCGAACACCTGAAACCCTGGTTCGTGCCGAAACCCCACCGGGTCACCGATTGCCGGATCGACCTGCGGGTGGGGGGCGCCTGCGAAACCACCTTCGACGTCGACGGCAACATCATGGAAAACCGCGGTGTCTATCTTGAGGTGGTGCCCGAGGAACGGCTGGTGTTCACGGACACCTACACCGAAGGCTGGAAACCCGCGCCCGATCCGTTCATGACCGCGATCCTGACGTTCGAGGACCTGGGGCAGGGGCGCACCCGCTATACCGCCGTGGTCCGGCACCGGTCGGCCGAGGCCGCCCGGCAACATGCCGACATGGGTTTCCACGACGGCTGGGGCATGGTCGCGGCGCAGCTTGAGGACTATGCGCGCGGGCTTGGCTGACCCGATCGCCCCTCTTTCCGTGTCACCTGTCCCGGCGGGTCTTGCGGGGTGGTTCCCCGGACCTGCCGCCTTTCGCCTCGCCGCCGGATGTGCCGCGCAGGGATCGGCAGCGGTCGGAACAGTATCGCACCTCGTCCCAGACCCGCGCCCATTTCCGGCGCCAGGTGAAGGGGCGGCCGCAGGCCACACAGACCTTTTCGGGCAGGTCGGTCTTTTTGACGCCACGCGGCATGGCCCTCAAAGCTCCAGCGAAAGCTGGCCGGGCGGGGCCGGACGGGGGCGGGCCGGGGCGCGGTCATTGACGAAGCGGGCGGGGCGATCCTTCGGGCTTGCGTGGCGCGACAGGATCGCGCCTGCCGCTTCGGCAAATCCGGGCGCGCGCCGAAGATCGGCCAGGGCCTGCCGCGCCGCGCGGGCCGCGGCCGCCGGGTCGACGACGGGCTCGGGATAGCGCCGTCCGAGGATTCGCCCCGCGCCGGACCATTTCCAGGGGCTGTGCAGGAAGGCATCGGGCACCTCGGCCAGTTCCGGCAGCCAGCGGCGGGTGAAGGCGCCGGCAGGGTCCTGATCCAGCCCCTGCTTCACGGGGTTATAGATCCTCAGCCGGTTGATCCCCGTGACGCCCGCCTGCATCTGCACCTGCGGCCAGTGGATGCCGGGGTCGTAATCGGTGAAGCGGTGCGCCAGATGCCCGCCCACGTCGCGCCAGTCCAGCCAGAACTGGTAGCAGCCGACCGAGGTCAGCATCGCGCGCATGCGGAAGTTGATCCAGCCGGTCGCGGCCAGATAGCGCAGGCAGGCATCGACGAAGGGCAGGCCCGTCTCGCCCGTCCGGAACGCCTCCAGCCGTGTTGCGTCGGACACCCTGAGCCGGTCAGCCGCCCGGTGCAGCGCCCGGCGTTCCATGTCGGGGGCGTCTTCCAGCTTTTGCGTGAAGTGGTCGCGCCAGGCCAGTCGCGAGGCAAAGCTGTTCAGGTTGGCGGCCCAGCCGGGGCCAGGCTTCTGTGCCATCCGGTCGCGCAGCGCCGTCTCGACCTCGCGGGCCGAGATCGCGCCAATGGCCAGATGGGGTGACAGGCGGGAACAGCCGCGTTCGGCGGTCAGGGGCGAAGACATGCCGCTGCGGTAGCCGGTGGCGCGCTGGTTCAGGAACCCTTCCAGCGTTGTCAGCGCCAGGGCGCGCCCGCCGCCCTGCCGGTGCGGGCAGGGATCATGCGCAAGGCGCAGCGCGCGCGTGTCCGGGATCGGCCCCGGCTCCACCCCCTCGACCGGCGAAAGGTTCGGCACGGGCAGGGGCGGTTCGGCCATGAAGGCATCGCGCCGGGCGGCCCATCCCGTCCGGTCCTTCAGGCGGCGGACGACCCCGGTCTGCGGCAGTTCCGTCCATTCGATCCCGGCCTGCCGCGCCCAGGCGGCCATGCGCCGGTCGCGGGCAAAGGTCCACAGGGTGCCGGTTTCCTCGTGGCTGACGATCTGGCCGATGCTGTGGGTGCGCGCCAGCCGGGCGATCACCTCGACGGCATCGCCGACCCGGACGACCAGAGGCACGCCAAGCGCGGCGAAGTCCGCCCGCAAGGCCGCCAGCGTTTCCGCGGTGAAGGCCCATTGCCGGGCCGAGGCATCGGCGCCCGTCCAATACTCCGGCTCGACCACATAGAGGGGAAGAACCGGCCCCAGTCCCGACGCGAGGGTCAGGGCGGGGTGGTCCGTCAGGCGCAGGTCGCGTTTGAGCCAGAGAAGAACATTCATGGAACATTTATCTAGCGCCTGCCACGGATTCGTAAAGCCCGTCCTTGCGGGGCACGGCTTGCCTTGCGCCTGCCTTCGGGCGCGATACCCTGCGCGGAAAGAAGGAGTTCGCCATGCCCGACACCGCCCAGCCGATCCATCTGGCCGACTATCAGCCCTTCACCCATCTGGTGGACCGGGTCGATCTGACTTTCCGGCTGGACCCGAAGGCCACACGGGTGATTGCCCGGCTGAATATGGCGCCGAATCCCGTACGCCCCGGCCGCCACGACCTGCGGCTGGATGGCGAGGGGCTGCGGCTGATCCGGCTCGCGGTCGATGGCCGCCCGCTGGCCTGCCAGCCCGATGCAACAGGCCTCACCATCCCGGCGGGCGATCTGCCAGGCGGCACCTTCACCCTGGAAACCGAGGTCGAGATCGCGCCCGAGGGTAACACCGCGCTGGAAGGGCTTTACATGTCGCGGGGCATGTACTGCACCCAGTGCGAGGCCGAAGGCTTCCGCAAGATCACCTTCTACCCCGACCGGCCCGATGTCATGGCGCCCTTCCGCGTCCGGATCGAAGGCGATATGCCAGTGCTTCTGTCGAACGGCAACCCTGTGGCGCAGGGTCCGGGATGGGCGGAATGGGATGATCCCTGGCCGAAGCCCTCGTATCTGTTCGCGCTGGTCGCGGGGGACCTGCGCGCCCATTCCGACCGTTTCGCCACAAGGTCCGGTCGCGACGTGGCGCTGAACATCTGGGTCCGTCCGGGCGACGAGGACCGCTGCGCCTTCGCCATGGGCGCGCTGAAGCGGTCGATGGCCTGGGACGAGGAAACCTATGGCCGCGAATACGATCTGGACGTGTTCAACATCGTCGCGGTCGATGATTTCAACATGGGCGCGATGGAGAACAAGGGGCTGAACATCTTCAACTCCAAGTTCGTCCTGGCCAGTCCCGAAACCGCCACCGATGACGATTTCGACCGGATCGAGGCAATCATCGCGCATGAGTATTTTCACAACTGGACAGGCAACCGGATCACCTGCCGCGACTGGTTCCAGCTTTGCCTGAAGGAGGGGCTGACCGTGTTCCGCGATCAGCAGTTTTCCGGCGACATGCGCGGCCATGCGGTCAAGCGGATCGAGGACGTGATCCTGCTGCGCGCCCGCCAGTTCCGCGAGGATGGCGGCCCGCTGGCCCATCCGGTGCGGCCCGACAGCTATGTCGAGATCAACAACTTCTATACCGCCACCGTCTACGAGAAGGGCGCCGAGGTCATCGGCATGCTCAAGCGCCTTGTGGGCGATGACGGCTACGGGCGCGCGCTCGACCTCTATTTCGACCGCCACGACGGGCAGGCGGCGACGATCGAGGACTGGCTGAAGGTGTTCGAGGATGCGACGGGCCGCGACCTTGCACAGTTCAAGCGCTGGTATACCGAGGCGGGAACGCCGACGGTGAAGGTTTTCGAGGCCTGGAACGGGGGCGAGGCGGGCGGCACCTATACGCTCACGCTGGCGCAGGTGAACCCGCCCACGCCCGGCCAGCCCGAGAAGGGGGCCAAGGTGATCCCGGTCGCGGTGGGGCTGCTGAACCCGAACGGCGACGAGGTCGTGCCGACGCAGGTGCTGGAACTGACCGGGCCTGTGCAGAGCTTCCGCTTCGAGGGGCTTGGCGCGCGGCCGGTCCCGTCGATCCTGCGCGGCTTTTCCGCGCCGGTGATCCTCGACCACGACCGGACCGCCGAGGATCGCGCGTTCCTGCTGCAGCATGACACCGATCCGTTCAACAAATGGGAAGCGGGCCGCGCACTGGCCAAGGACATCCTCGTGCGGATGGCCGCGACCGATGCCGGGCCCGGCACGCGCTGGACGCAGGCGATGGCCGCCGTGGCCCGCGACGGCAGCCTTGACCCGGCGTTCCGGGCGCTTTGCCTGCGCCTGCCCTCCGAGGATGACATCGCCCAGACCCTGCATGCGGCAGGCCATGTGCCCGACCCGGCCCGGATCCATGCCGCCCGCCGCAGGCTGGCGCTGGCCCTGGCCGAAACGCTTGGGGCCGACCTGCCGGGGATGATCGCGGCGCTTGTGCCGCCCGGCCCCTATTCCCCCGATCCCGAGGCGGCAGGGCGGCGGGCGCTTGGCAACCAGCTGCTTGCGCTTCAGACCCGACTTGACGGGGGCGAGGCGGCGGCGCGCCGCTTTGCCGAAGCGGGCAACATGACCGACGGGATCGCGGCGCTGGCCAGCCTGCTGGAGGCAGGGCGCGGGCAGGCAGAGCTTGCCGCCTTCGAGGCGCGATGGGGCGGCGACCGTCTGGTGATGGACAAGTGGTTCGCGCTTCAGGTCGCCCATGCCGCGCCGGGGGATGCCGCCGCCGTTGCCGAACGGCTGGTTGCGCATCCGGCCTTCGACTGGAAGAACCCCAACCGGTTCCGCGCCGTCATCGGGGCGCTTTCGGCCAATCATGCCGGGTTCCATCACGAAAGCGGCGCCGCCTACCGCTTTGTCGCCGACTGGCTGATCCGGCTCGATCCGGCCAATCCGCAGACCGCCGCGCGCATGTCCACCGCCTTCGAGACCTGGCCGCGCTATGACGCGGACCGGCAGGGCATGATTCGGGACCAGCTGGCGCGCATCCTCGCCTCGCCGGGGCTGAGCCGCGACCTCGGCGAAATGGCCGCGCGGCTGATGGGGTAGGGCGGCTGCTGCGGGTGACGCCCGCGCCACCGCGCGGGGCGTTCAGATTGACGCCGCGCCGGCCCTGGGCATAGCATCCCCCCGTGACGGTCCGCTGGTGAGGGGTGACATGCCGTATCTGATCGGTCTTCTGGTGGTTCTGGCCGGGGCGTGGTTCTGGATCAACCGCGCGCGGCAGGCCGCGCAGGGGGCGCAGGAGCTGGCCGACATGGCGGGCGACGTGCTTTCGGCCGCACGCCGTTTCGGGTTCCGCCGCCGCGCGAACATCCATCCGGTCGAAAGCATCGAGGATACCGGCCTCGCCATTGCCGGTGCGGGCATGGCCTTCATGGAACTGGGAGGGCTGCCCTCGGCGGAACAACAGGATGCCCTGGCCATCTCGCTGCAATCGCGGCTCGACATGGCAAAGGACAAGGCAGACGAGGCGCTGATCATTGGGCGCTGGCTTGTCACCGAATGCGGCGGCGCGGAGCCCGCGATCACGCGCCTGTCCCGCAGGCTCTATCGCATGGACACCGGTGCGATCACGCCCCTGATGAGCGTGCTGAAGGACGTGGCGGGGGCCAACCGTGGGGGAATGTCGGACAAGCAGCGCGACGCGGTCGAGGAAATCGCCCGCGCGTTCCGCGTCCGGTAGGCGTCAGAGGCCGTTCTTGGCCGAAACGACGACCGGGGCCTTGCGGCCCGGCTTTTCATCGGGCTGGCAATAGGGCTGCTGGCTGATCCAGACGCGCATGTCCTCGCGCTTCGAGGCGCTGCGGAAGGGGGCCCAGTCCCGGCCAAGCCCACGCTTGCCGTTGCCCACCACCATGTTGTCCTTCGGCACCTGGACCGAGGCGATCTGGATCGCGCAGCGCAGGTTCGCCTCGCCATCCTTCAGCCCCTCGACGCTGTGCGTGTCGCAGCCGTAGTTCCGGGCGCTGCGCGGGTCGATCTGGGTCAGCCCGATCCACTTGCCGCCACCGCCCGAGGCGCGCGGGTTCCACGTGCTTTCATGCTTCGCCAGCGCCGAGAACATGCCCACCCAGAAGGCGCGGCGGTCCTCGATGTCGGCCTTGGCATAGCCGGGGCACCAGGCCTGCACATCGGCCGGAACGGTCTGGGCAAAGACGGGGTCCTTCGCGGCGACGGCGATCAGGGCCTCTTCCGTCCATTCCTCGGCCTCGGGATGGTGGTCCCATCGCATCGGGGGAACCGGCGACGTGTCGGGGGCAAGCTTCTTGCCCGACAGGAACGACATTGCACCCGAACCGCCACCGGTCGATGCCGATGGCCCGGATGCGACGCAGCCGGAAACAAGTGCGATGGTTGCGGCAACAGCCGCGGCACGGACTACAGACATTCCGAAGCCTCCCCCGAGGTTACGGGCGGCAGTTTTGCCCTCTGATTCGCCCTGTGGCAAGCTTTTGATCAGATTCGACCGCCCGATCGGCGGGAGTTGGCCGGTCGGCCTGCCGTCCTCCCCCTTGCCCAGACGCGCCCCGGACCCTAAGAAGGGCGCGATTGCGATAGGGGAAATCCATGCTCGACCTGACCTATGAAGCACCCAAGGCCAAGGTGATCGCCGGCGCCAAGCACGACTGGGAACTGGTGATCGGGATGGAGATTCACGCGCAGGTGTCCTCGAACGCCAAGCTGTTTTCCGGCGCCTCGACCGCCGTCGGGGCCGAGCCGAATTCGAACGTCTCTTTCGTGGATGCGGCCATGCCTGGCATGCTGCCCGTCATCAACGAATTCTGCGTCGAACAGGCGGTGCGGACGGGCATTGGCCTGAAGGCGCGGATCAACCTGTTTTCCGCCTTCGACCGCAAGAATTATTTCTACCCCGACCTGCCGCAGGGCTATCAGATCAGCCAGCTTTACCACCCCATCGTGGGCGAGGGCGAGGTGATCGTGGAAATGGGCCCCGGCGTCGCCCGGCGTGTCCGGATCGAACGCATCCATCTGGAGCAGGACGCGGGCAAGTCGATCCACGACATGGACCCGAACAATTCGTTCGTCGATTTCAACCGCACGGGCGTGGCGCTGATGGAAATCGTCAGCCGCCCTGACATCCGCGGCCCCGAGGAAGCGGCGGCCTATGTCGCCAAGCTGCGCCAGATCCTGCGTTACCTCGGCACCTGCGACGGCGACATGCAGCATGGCAACCTGCGCGCTGACGTGAACGTGTCGGTCTGCCGTCCGGGTGATTACGAACGCTATCAGGCGACGCAGGATTTCGGCCATCTGGGCACGCGCTGCGAGATCAAGAACATGAACTCCATGCGGTTCATCCAGGCCGCCATCGACTATGAGGCGCGCCGTCAGATCGCCATTCTGGAAGACGGCGGCACGGTGGTGCAGGAAACCCGCCTCTATGACCCCGACAAGGGCGAGACGCGGTCGATGCGGTCGAAGGAAGAGGCGCATGACTACCGCTATTTCCCGTGCCCCGACCTGCTGCCGCTGGAAATCGAACAGGCCTGGGTCGATGACATCGCCGCGCGGATGCCCGAACTGCCGGATGCCAAGAAGGCCCGCTTCATGGCCGATTACGGGCTGACGGATTATGACGCGAACGTGCTGACCGCCGAACTGGATGCCGCGCATTTCTTCGACGAGGTGGCCAAGGGGCGCGACGGCAAGATCGCTGCCAACTGGGTCATCAACGAACTGTTCGGGCGGCTGAACAAGGAGGGCCATTCCATCGCCGAAAGCCCGGTTTCGGCGGCGCAACTGGGCGGGCTTCTGGACCTGCTCGGCGATGGCACGATTTCGGGCAAGATCGCCAAGGACCTGTTCGAGATCCTTTATACCGAAGGCGGTGACCCGCGCGAGATCGTCGAGGCGCGCGGCATGAAGCAGGTCACCGACACCGGCGCGATCGAGGCGGCGGTGGACCAGATCATCGCGGACAACCCCGCGCAGGTGGAAAAGGCGAAACAGAACCCCAAGCTGGCGGGCTGGTTCGTGGGGCAGGTGATGAAGGCGACCGGCGGCAAGGCCAACCCGGCGGCGGTCAACGACCTTGTGACGCGGAAACTGGGGCTCTGATCCCGGCGGACGCTGCACCCTGGGCACATCGAAGGGCCACCCGTAGCGGGTGGCCCTTTTTCATCCCACCAGATGCTGTGGCGGGCAGGCAGGCTGTGGCAGGTTTTCACCGACCCGCCCGGATTTTCCTGCCAAAACTTGGCCTTGGCCGGGCTTCCGGCTATAGTGTGGCAGGTTTTCCGGGTTGGGGGCAGCGATGCAGCGGTTTGAATACAGGGTCGTTCCGGCGCCGAGGAAGGGCGAAAAGGCCAGGGGCGCCAAGACGACGGGCGACCGCTTTGCGCTGGCCCTGACCCATCTGATGAACGAGATGGGGGCCGATGGCTGGGAATACCTGCGGGCCGACACGCTGCCCTGCGAGGAACGCGTGGGCCTGACCGGCAAGACGACGAGCTTCCAGAACATGCTGGTGTTCCGCCGCGCCCAGGCCGCGGCAGTGCAGACCGCGCCGGTCGAGGGGCATGCCGCCGCGCCGGTGGTGCCCACCGTGTCGCCCGGCGATGCGCCCGCGCCTGCGGTAGCCCCTGCGGTGGCCCCCGTCGAACGCCCGGTCGAAGGCGCGGCCCGTCCGGTCGGTCCCGCCGCGGGCGAGGGTGGCAAGGCCCCGGCCCTTGGCCCGGCCCGGCCCGAGATGGCGGCGGAATAACCCCGGACCATTCGCGATCCGCAAGGCAGGCCGCGCCCTTGGAAGGGGCGGGCGGTCTGTGTCTTGTCCTGCCCCGTCGGGCCACCTATGTTGTTTTCTGGCGGGTTCTGCTCTTCGCGTGCGGGTCTCTTTTCCAGTGGCCGATAAGCAAGCGAACGGGGGCTGGCTCTGGCAGGATCCTGGTCCTGCTACCTGGCGCCCACCTGAGACCTCTGGCTCTCGGGAAAACCATGACACCCACGGTCGCTGCGGGCCCGCCACACCCCCCCTTGCGGCAGGAAAAAAGGGCGCGGTTGCCCGCGCCCCAGTTGGTGAAAAAGATCGCGGGGTCAGCCGTCGGTCAGAACCCGTAGACCAGCGACACGCCCAGCTTGTTGTCGGTGCGGATGGCACGGCTGTCGTTGTATTCGGTCAGATAGCTGACCCGGGTCGAGAAGGCGTCGGTCATCTTGAAATTCACGCCCAGATCGTTGTTCACCCGCAGCGCGGTATCCGACTTCAGGATATCCGTGTCATTGGTGGCAAAGATGTTGTCGTTGAACTTCCAGAAGAAGCGAGACGAGGCGATATAGCCGGTTTCGCTGGTCGAGGCGCCAAGCCCGTCTTCCAGATAGCTGATGCCCACGCCGGACTGCACCCGCCAGGCCATGTCGGGCGTGTTGAGCACCCGGTAGCCCGGACCAAAGCCCAGGAATGCGTCCTTCTGGACATCGCCCGCCGTGGCGGCCAGCCCGTCGGTCTTTACCCGACCCAGCACAAAGCCATAGACCTGGTCGTTGAAGTAGTAGTTGGCGTCATAGACACCAAAGACGTCTTCCTTGGTCTTGCGGCCGGCGGATTCGGTGAAATCCAGCGCAACGCCGATGTTCTGGACAAAGTTGCCTTGTGCGTGGCGGATGCGTGCGCCCAGTGAGAATTCCTGGCTGTCGGTGTTTCCGGTCTTGCCGGTATAGCCGACCGAGGCGCTGCCCGAGAGGCCCGGACGGAATTCGGGAAAGGCAAAACGGCTGGCGTCGTTGGCGCGATCCAGATCATCGGTCACCGCTTCGGTGATGTCGTCGATGCGGTCATCGACGGCCTCGGTGCCGGTCAGGTCGGTCTGGGCGAAGGCCGTGGTGCCAAGGGCGATCAGGGCAGCGGAAAGGCCGACAATGTGACGTGCATTCTTCATAATACGGGTTCCTTTGCAGCGTTCGTTCACCGGGCCTCATGCCCGCTGGGTCAACGCGAGGAACGTATGAACATTGTTCCTATTTGAAAAATTCAAAATAATTGCAGATCATATGAGAATTACTCTTATCCTTCGGCGGGAACTTGCCGATCCTCCTCCCCACCTTCGCCCCCACCTTCCTCCTCGCCCTCGACCAGGTCGTGAACGTCCTCGTCGATCGCCGCGACGACCTGCGACAGCACCAATTGCGCGGCATCGGCAATGTCCGATGGCAAGTCCTCGCGCCAGACGGAATAGGCGGGATAGGGAAAGTCGGGCGCATCCTCGACCAGATGCAGCAGGCCTGCCTCGACATAGCGCAGGGCGCTGCGCGCGGGAATGTAGGCGGCAAACTCGCGACGCGAGATGAACTCGGCCGACAGCGCCCCCAGTGCCAGCGTCAGCCCCGGATTGGTCAGCGCGGGCAAACGCGCGGTGTGCCAGGTCACGAATTCAGGGCCCCAGTCGACAAAGGCATAGCGCCCGGCAATCTGCGACAGGTCCGGTTCAGGCCATGAGGCGACCATGACCAGGTCTTCCTCCAACAGCGGTTCGACGCGCAGGCCGGGCCGCAGGGTGGGGGTATACATCAGGGCCAGCTGAACGCTGCCTTCGGCGAGAAGGCCAGTCAGGCGGTCGGGCATGCCCAGTTCGGCCCGGATCGACAGGTGCGGCATGTCGCGTTGCAGCCCGTCGATCAGACGGAACCCCAGCCGCGGCCATAGCGAATATTGCGCCCCCAACGTCAGCGCGCCGGTAAAGCCTTCGGGAATGGCGACCTGCTGGCGTGCGCGTTCCCATGTCTGGATCAGGCGCAGGGCATGGGGTTCAAAGGCGCGTCCGGCCGCCGTCAGCTCGGCGCCGGTCTTGGACCGGGTGAACAGGCTGCGGCCCAGCTGATCCTCAAGGCGCTGGATGCGCAGGCTGACAGCGGATTGGGTGACGAACAGCCGATCCGCCGCACCCCCGAAAGACCCGGTCGCGGCGACCTGCAGAAAAGTGCGGATCAGGGCAATGTCCATGACCCGGTGTAAGGCGCCACGCGCCGTCGGGGCAATGACAAAACGCTGGCGCCAGGATCAGCGGCGCCGAGCCGCGGAACGGGCAACGGGCGCGGCGGCCCGGACGTGAACCGGTTCCATCCGCACGACAGGCGCGCGGGTGCCACCCTTCGGCCCGTCCTCGGGTTCGGCCATCCGCATCACCGCGATGCCGAACTGCACGCCGGCAAAGATGATCCCGTTCGAGAAGAACAGAAGGAAGCCAGCCAGCCAGCCCTTTTCGGTTTCAAGGATCAGGTGCCGCAGGCCCGCGACGTCGGCCCAGACCAGCATCACGACAAAGGCCGCCGCGACGGCAAAGCCGATCAGCACGTTGACGATGTACATCCGGACGAGTTTCGGCATGGCGGAATCCCCCTTCGCTTTGCTTCAAGGTAGCGGGTCCCGGAAATTCGTCCAGTTCCAATTGGTCGCAGCCGGGGGTTTCCGCCGAACGCCGATCAGTTCAGCGGGCGCACGAATTCCATTGTCCCGCCCTTTTCGCCGGTCAACGTCATGTTGACCGGCCCGGTGATCTCGGCCCGCGTCATCTGCTCGAGTGCTTCGAAAAAGGCCTGCTCCGCCCCCAGGTCGGGGCAGGCCATCCGTGTCGCGCCGATGCCGGTGATCTTCAGGTCGGGAAGGGTGCCCGGCTGACCGGCGAACCAGCGGTTGCAGGGGGCCTCACCGGTAACCCGGCCGGGTTCGGAAAAATCGATCGTGGCGCGCGCCCCGAAGGCCTGGCCGTCGATCGCGACCAGCATCCATTCCGGCGCAAGATATTCCGGCGGAACGGTCGGGTCCGATGCGGCCTGGGTGCAGGACATCCCGACGAGCGACAGCGAAAGGGCGACGGTCAGAAGCGGTTTCGACATGGCAATCTCCTTGCGCAATTTCCTTGCGGTTTCAGGTGTGACGCAGGCCGCACCCGTTTCCTTGGAAGAAAGGCTATCACGACGCCGTGAGCCGTCAAAACGCTTCGGGTTTGGCCTCATGCGCCATGTGGTCCAGCACCGCATTGACGAATTTCGGCTCTTTCCCGTCGGGGAAGAAGGCCTTGGCCACGTCCACGAATTCGGTGATCACCACCTTCGGGGGCGTTTCCGTCTTGGTCATTTCGGCGCCGGCCGCGCGGAAAAGTGCCCGCAACACCGGGTCGATCCGGTCGATCGGCCATTTCGCGACCAGCGCGCGGTCGGTCATTTGGTCGATCAGGGCCTGCCAGTTGACCGCCTCTGCCACCAGCTTGCGGAAATGATCCACATCGCCTTCGACGAATTCCCCTTCGTCATAGGTGGCCCCGAACCGATGGGTTTCGAATTCGCGGCAGACCGCCTCGATCGTCTGGCCGCTCGATTCCATCTGGAAAAGCGCCTGAACCGCGTAAAGGCGGGAGGCGGATTTCATCTGCTTCTTCGGCGTCTGGGTCATGCGCGGAAGGCCCCTTCGGGCGCGCGGAAACCAATGCCCTTGCGTTCGCCCGACCAGCGGCGCGCAAGCGCGATCAGGTGCAGCGCGGCAGCGGCGGCCCCGCCGCCCTTGTTCTGGCCCTGAGGATCGGCGCGCACCTCGGCCTGGGCGCGGTTTTCCACCGTCAGGATGCCGTTGCCGATGCAGGCCCCCTGCAGCCCCAGAAGGGTAATCCCGCGGCTGCTGTCGTTGCAGACGGTGTCGTAATGCGTGGTCTCGCCCCGGATCACGCAGCCAAGGGCGACATAGCCGTCATAGTTCGACATGCGTTCGGCCAGCGCGATGGCCGACGGGATTTCCAGCGCGCCGGGCACCTCGACGATCTCGACCGAGGCGCCGCAGGTCGTGGCCGTGGCCATCGCGCCTTCGACCAGGTTGTCGGCGATGTCCTTGTAATAGGGGGCGACCACGACCAAAAGCTTCACCGGCTTGTCGAACCGGGGCAACGGCAAGGTGTGGTGGGTTTCGTGTCCGGCCATGTCTGTCACCCTTCGGAAATCGGGCGCGTACCCGCGATGGTCAGGCCGTAGGCATCCAGCCCGACGATGCGAGGCGCCTTCGAATTCGTGACCAGCGTGATGTTCGACAGCCCGAGCGCAGACAGGATCTGCGCGCCAAGGCCATAGTTGCGCAGCGTCTGGGGCGAATGTTCGCCGGGCTCGACCATCTTCATGGTCGTGTCCCTGAGCAGGACCACCACGCCGCGCCCTTCGGCGGCGATCAGGCGCATGGCGGACGGCAGCTCGCCCGCGCCGCCAATACCCAGCACGTCTTCCATCGGGTTGAGCGAGTGGACCCGCACCAGAACCGGTTCGGCCCCGGTCAGGTCGCCCTTGGTCAGGACGACATGTTCGGCACCCTGGGTTTCATCCGCGAAAATGCGCATCAGCCAGTCGCCGCCATGGGCCGAGCTGACGTGCTTGACCGCCTTTTCCTTCACCAGGTTGTCATGGCGGCGGCGATAGGCGATCAGGTCGGAAATCGTGCCGATCTTCAGCCCGTGCTTCTGGGCAAAGCCGATCAGGTCGGGCAGGCGGGCCATCGTGCCGTCTTCGTTCATGACCTCGCAGATCACGCCCGACGGGTTCAGCCCGGCAAGGCGGCTGATGTCGACTGCGGCCTCGGTATGGCCGGCGCGAACCAGAACGCCGCCGTCGCGGGCGCGCAGCGGAAAGACGTGGCCCGGCGTCGCGATGTCCTGCGGGCCCTTGGTCGGGTCGATCGCGACCGAAACGCTGCGCGCGCGATCATGGGCGGAAATGCCCGTGGTAACCCCCTCGCGCGCCTCGATCGACAGGGTGAAGGCGGTTTCGTGGCGGCTGGAATTCTTCGGGCTCATCAGGCCGAGGCCCAGCTGGTCGATCCGCTGCGCGGTCATCGCAAGGCAGATCAGCCCGCGGCCATGCGTCGCCATGAAGTTGATCGCGGCCGGGGTGCACATCTGCGCCGGGATGATCAGGTCGCCCTCATTCTCGCGGTCCTCGTGATCGACAAGGATGAACATCCGCCCGTTGCGGGCATCGTCGATGATCTCTTCGATCGAAGAGACGGCATCGCTGTAATCGGTCCGCTGATCGGTCATGCGTCTTGCTCCGGTTTGCTTTCGCCAGCCCATAGCGCGCCGCGCGCCCGAAGGCCAGAGCCGGAACCGACGCAACCGGCGCGCGGGGCGTCGCCGGAAAGGGAAAACCCCGCCGGCCGGGCCGGCGGGGTGGGGTTGAGGGTGGTCACGTGTGGTGCAAGCAGCCGTGATTGCCGGACCGGGGTGAGGCCCGACATCGCCATGATTAGGCCGATTCCCTTTCGGAAGGGTAAATGACAAAGGGGGTCACGGCGCGCGGCTCAAAGCCCCTCGAAGGCGCAGAGCGCATGCACCTCCATCCCCATCGCCTCCAGCCGCCGGCGTCCGCCCAGATCGGGCAGGTCGACGACAAAGGCGCAGCCCACCACTTCGGCCCCCAGCCGCTCGATCAGCTTGATCCCGGCCTCGGCGGTGCCGCCGGTGGCCAGCAGGTCATCGACCACCAGCACCTTTTCGCCCGGCGCCATCGCATCGTCATGCACCTCGACCACCGCCTCGCCATATTCCAGCGTATAGGCCTGCGAAATCGTCTGGCCCGGCAGCTTGCCCTTCTTGCGGATCGGGACGAACCCGGTGGACAGCTGATGCGCCACCGCGCCGCCCAGGATGAACCCCCGCGCCTCAAGCCCCACAACCTTGTCGATCCGCATCCCGGCATAAGGCGCGAGCAGTTGATCCACACACATCCGGAACCCGCGCGGATCGGCAAACAGCGTGGTCACATCGCGAAACAGGATCCCCTCGTGCGGGAAATCGACGATGGTGCGGATGTAATCCTTGACGGTCTTGGCCATGGGGTGCCCCGGTTTGTGTGTGCGGTATGGTTAGCATCTGCGGGTGGGGAGGCAAGGGGGAGAGTCAGCCCTTGGTGCATAGTGCAGCGAAGGGCGGCTATCGGCCCAAACCGGCCCCTAGCGGCGTCACGCAATACGGAAAAAAATCGTCGACCTTTGCCCGGAACAGCCGCGCAAGCGGCCCGGGCCGCGCCCGACCGCCCCCCAGGGCGGGCGCGATTGCGACGGTGCTGCGGGTTCAGCCGTTCGATGTGTCTGGCACAATAAAGCGCCAGGCCACAGACGGTGAAGCGCCCACCCTCGGTCGGTCGCGGCCCTTCTGGGGCGATTGTCCGCACCGTCCGCAGTGCGAACCTCTGTGCAAAAGGCAGCCTACGTCCGCTTCCCCCCCAAACCTTCGCCCATCCCCCCTCACAACACCCGCCCCGCCACCGCGTCGAGCCTCGCCAGAACCTCTGCATCCCGTTTGTCCGGCGCGGTCATCAGGGCGTATTCCAAGGCGCGGTCGCAGCCGTGGGGGCAGGGGGTGCGGACGCCGCCCAGAAGCCCCGGCAGGCCCGCCACCAGCGCCCGCGCGGCGCCTGCGTTCGCGGTCAGCGTGGCGATGACGGCGGCCACGTCCACCGCCTCGTGTCCCGGATGCCAGCAGTCGAAATCCGTCACCATCGCGACCGAAGCATAGCAAAGCTCGGCCTCGCGGGCGAGTTTGGCCTCGGGCATGCCAGTCATGCCGATCACATCGGCCCCCCATTGCCGGTAAAGGCGGCTTTCGGCGAGGGTGGAAAACTGTGGCCCCTCCATCGCAAGATAGGTGCCGCCCTCGTGCACACGCACGCCCGCCGCCCGTGCGGCCCCGGCCGCCGCCGCGGAAAGCCGCGGGCAGGTCGGATGGGCCAGGCTCACATGCCCCACGCAGCCCGGGCCAAAGAAGGATTTCTCGCGCGCGAAGGTGCGGTCGATGTACTGATCCACGATCACGAAATCGCCCGGCGCGTAATCGGCGCGCAGGCTTCCCACGGCCGAGACCGCCACCACATCGGTGCAGCCCAGCCGTTTCAGCGCGTCGATGTTGGCGCGGAACGGGATGGACGAGGGCGAATGGACATGCCCCCGCCCGTGACGCGGCAGAAAGGCCATCGGCACGCCCGACAGCCGACCCACGAGGATCTCGTCCGAGGGCTTGCCCCAGGGCGTCTTGACCCGGACCCAGGACGCGCCTTCAAGCCCGTCGATCTGATAGACACCGGAGCCGCCGATGACGCCGATCATGGTCTGCATGGGTCTTTCTCCGGGTTTTGACGGGGGCTGGAGTTCGGGGGGCTGGGGTTCTGGGGGCGAGGATAGACCGGAATGGCGCACCGGGGAAGGGGGGCGCCGCCCGGCGAAAGGGACGCATCGCCGCGCCTTTCCAAGGGGTTGCGCGGCGGATCGGGTTTTCGGGGTGTGGCTATCGCCGCAGCCCCAGCCGGATCTGTTTTTCGATCTCGATCAGCGCGAAGAATGCCGCGCCCACGGCCACGATCAGCAGGCCGTCGCGGAAGGGCACGGGATATGTGCCCAGAACCCCCTGCATCGTCGGCAGGTAGGTGACGGCGAACTGCGCGGCGGTGATGACGATCACCACGGTCCAGACCACCCGCGTTCCCCGCGCCGCCGCCCAGGTGAGCGAGGTGCCGTGGATGTTGCGGATGAAGAAGAGGTGAAAGATCTCAAGCACCACAAGCGTGTTCATCGCGATCGTCTGCGCCAGAGCCAGCGGATAGCCGCGATCCAGCGCATAGCTGAACATGCCGAAGACGGCCGCCAGGAACAGCAGCGCCACCAGCACCACATGCCAGACCAGTTCGCCCGACAGGATCGGCGCATGGCGCGGGCGCGGCGGGTGGGCCATGGTGCCCGGCTCGGTCGGCTCGAAG
This sequence comes from Aliigemmobacter aestuarii, assembly GCF_004799285.1. Lineage (GTDB taxonomy): Bacteria > Pseudomonadota > Alphaproteobacteria > Rhodobacterales > Rhodobacteraceae > Aliigemmobacter > Aliigemmobacter aestuarii. Next base: position 132,436 of record NZ_SSND01000004.1, read on the forward strand.
GCCAGCGCGACGCCCAGTGTGATCCCGGTGATGAGATTGACCCACAGGATCTGCACCGCCGTCATCGGCAGCGCCATTCCGGCCAGAAGCGCCACGATCAGCACCATCGACTCGCCTGCGTTGGTGGGAAGGGTCCAGCTGATGACCTTCTTGAGGTTGTCATAGACCGTCCGCCCCTCGCGCACCGCCGCGGCGATGGTGGCGAAGTTGTCGTCGGCCAGAACAAGGTCGGCGGCCTCCTTTGCGGCTTCCGATCCTTTCAGGCCCATGGCGATGCCCGCGTCGGCGCGTTTGAGGGCGGGGGCGTCGTTGACGCCGTCCCCCGTCATCGCGACCGAACGCCCGCCCGCCTGCAGGGCAGTGACAAGGCGCAGCTTGTCCTCGGGGCTGGTGCGGGCGAAGATGTCGACATCCGTTACCTCAAGCGCCAGCTGGGCGTCGTCGAGCTTGTCGATGTCGGCGCCGGTCAGGACCCGCGCGGTGTTCTGCAAACCGATCCGGGCTGCGATGGCGGCGGCGGTCCCGGCATGATCGCCGGTGATCATCTTGACGCGGATGCCCGCGGCGCGACATTCGGCCACCGCCTCGATCGCTTCGGGGCGGGGCGGGTCGATCAGACCGACAAGACCAAGAAAGGTCAGCCCGCCTTCCAGCGCGGCTTCGTCGATCCGGTCGCCTGTTTCGTCCCGCCCGGCCAGCGCCAGCACGCGCAGCCCCTGCCGTGCCATCGCCTCGGCCCGGTCGTGCCAGCGGTCAAGGTCGATGTCGGCGCACATCCGCAGCACCCGTTCGGGGGCGCCTTTCACATGGGTCACGCGACCCGATGCCCCTTCGGTGAGCACGGCCATGAACCGGTGGCGGCTGTCGAAGGGGATCGCGTCCAGCCGCCGGGCCTCCAGATCGCCCGCGGCCTTTCCGGCAAAGGCCAGAAGCGCCCCCTCCATCGGGTCGCCCTCGACCGTCCAGTGCCCCGAACGGTCATGCAGCGCGGCATCGTTGCACAGTGCCGCCGCGCGGGCGATGGCGCCCAGATCGGCCTCGGGCATGATTTCGCCGACCGGGGCATAGCCCTCGCCCGTCACCGTGAAACGGCCTGCGGGCGTTTCGACGGCGGTGACGACCATTTCGTTCCGCGTCAGGGTCCCGGTCTTGTCGGTGCAGATCACCGAAACCGAACCGATCGCCTCGATCGCGGGCAGGCGGCGCACGATGGCGTTGCGGCGCGCCATCGCCTGCACGCCGATCGCAAGCGTGATCGTCATCACCGCAGGCAGGCCTTCGGGAATGGCCGACACCGCGATCGCGACGACGGTCATGAACATTTCGGAAAAGTCGTGATGGCCGACGAAATAGCCCCAGGCCAGCAAGAGCGCGCCCGCAAGCAGGATGAGGAACGACAGCCAGCGCGCGAAATGGTCCATCTGCGCGACAAGGGGGGTCGTCAACTGTTCGACGCCCGCCAGAAGCCCGCCGATACGTCCGATCTCGGTCGCCTGCCCGGTGGCGGTGACAAGGCCGCGCGCGGCTCCCTGCGTGACCAGCGTTCCCGACCACAGCATCGACCGGCGGTCGCCCAGGGGCGCGTCGACGGGGGCAGGGGCCACGCCCTTCTCCACCGGCACCGACTCACCTGTCAGGATGGCCTCTTGCGCGGCCAGCCCGCGGGCGTCCAGCAGGCGCAGGTCGGCGGGCACCTTGTCGCCCGCTTCGATCAGCACGATGTCGCCCGGAACAAGCGACACGCTGTCCACCGTGATGCGTCGCCCGTCCCGCAACACGCTCGCACGCGGCGCCAGCATGTCCCGAATGGCGGACATCGCCGCCTCGGCCTTGCCTTCCTGGATGAAGCCGATCATCGCGTTCGCCAGCACGACTGCAAGGATCACGCAGGTATCGACCCAGTGCTGAAGCGCCGCCGTCACGATGGCGGCGACCAGCAGCACATAGATCAGCACGTTGTGGAACTGCGCGAAAAAGCGCAGGACCGGCCCGCGCGCCCGCACCTCGGCCAGACGGTTCGGGCCATGTTCGGCCAGCCGGCGCGCGGCTTCTTCCGCGCTCAGCCCGTCCGGTCCGGCTTCGAGGGCCTCAAGGCAGTCGACGGCAGGTCTGGCATGCGGATCATGGATCATGGCCATGGTCCGTCGGGGCCGAAAACGGCGTCGGTGATCCGGGCCAGGAAAAAGGGCGCTGCGTCCGGCGTGCCCCACAGATTGGCAAGCTCCACCCGCGTCGGGATGCGGAATCCCGCGACGACCCCCGTCTCGATCATCCGGCCGCCGAAAGGTTGCCAACGATAGGTCTTTTCGGGGTTCGCATCGGTCCAGCGCGGCGCCCATATCTCGGCCAGGTCGCCCGCGGCGTCGAAGGTCAGGTGCATCGGCGGCAGGTCGGGTGCGTCTGCAAACCGCACCTCGGCGCTGTCCGGCCCGGTTTCGCGCCATTCGGCCCCGTATTGCGGCAAAAGCGCCGCCGGAACCCAGACGGATTCCAGCATCGCCCGCGTCGCCGCCGCGCGGGCATGGTCGGACGTGCCGCCGATCCGGGCAAGCGGGATCAGGCCATGCAGCCAGAACTTCGTCCAGCTTTCCTCGGCCCCGTCACGGCGGCGGTAGCCGTCCGATCCGGCAAAGCGCATCAGACCCGCGCCGATCCGTGCCTGCCAGACGAAGCCGGTCGCCGGGGGCGCAAGGATCTGGCGGGCCGCCATGGGCATTCCGTTGCCGTTCATGATGAAGCGGCCCTCCATCGTCAGCCGCACGATCCGGTGCAGCGGCGTGCCGGGCGCTATGGCGCGGGCAAAGTATCGCTGTGCCACGGCGGGCAGACCCGCCACCATTGCCGGATCGTAGGCGGGCGGATCGTCATCGCGAAGCGCCTCGATTCCGGTCCAGACCGCGCGCATCCTCGCCTGGTCGCGATGGTGGACATAGGCCGCGGTCGCGGCAACCGCGCCAAGACACACCCCTGCCGTGATTCCGATCCCAGCCAGCATCTGACGTCACCGGGCCGTATAGCCGCCGTCGATCGCGATCTCGGCGCCGGTCACGAACTTCGCCTCGTCCGAGGCCAGCCAGACCACCGCCCAGGCGATGTCGTCGGGTTCGCCCATGTGGCCCAAGGGGTGGACCGAACCGGCGGCGGCCTTGGCGGCTTCGAGGTCATCCGAGGTGGCGCGCAGGTGGTTTTCCACCATCGGCGTCCAGATATAGCCGGGATGGATCGAATTCACCCGGATCCGTTCCGGCGCATAGGTGATGGCGTCGTTCTTCGTCATCAGCCGCACCGCGCCCTTCGAGGCGTGATAGGGCGAAACCCCGCCCACGCCGATCAACCCGGCGATGGACGAAAGGTTCACGATGGACCCGCCGCCCGCCGCGCGCAGATGTGGAATCGCGTGTTTCGTGCCAAAGAAGACTCCCTTGACGTTCACGGCCTGCACGCGGTCCCATTCGGCCTCGGTCACCTGGTCGGTGGGTTTGGGCGCGCCCGAGATCCCGGCATTGTTCACCAGCACATTCAGCCCGCCGAACCGTGCGGCGGTCTCGTCGATGGCGGTTTTCACCGCCGCCTCGTCGGTCACGTCAACCGGCCAGAATGCGGCCTCATGCCCCGCTTCGGTCAGCGCATCGGCCAGTGCCCGGCCCTCGTCGGCCAGCACATCGAAGATCGCCACTTTCGCGCCTTCGCCCGCCATCCGTTCGGCACAGGCGCGACCGATGCCCACGGCCCCCCCGGTGATGATGGCGGTCTTGCCCGCAAGTCTGTCCATGCCATTCTCCTTTCGGTCATGACCCCGGATCAGGCCGTCATCCGGCCTTCCGTGGCGATTTCGGGAATTTCCGTGCGTTCTTCCTCTTCGGCGCCGCACAACAGTTCGACCGCGCGGTCGGCTGCGTCCTGGAAGGGTTCAAGCACCATGTCTGCGCCCGATCCGAACATCATTTCGGTATCGTGGGGGCTGTGCGAAGCGGCCGCTATCCGGCCCGTGAAACCCGCGGTGCGCGCAAGCTGGATCAGGGTCCGCCGGGCGTCTTCGTGGCTGAGGCCGGTCGGATGGATGGGCACGGTGGAAACCAGCCATACCACCCCGCGCAACGGCAGTTCGGCCACGAATTCGGCATCGGTCGCATCGCCGAATTCCGCCTCCAGCCCCAGTTCGCGCCAGCGCCGCACGGCCAGCGGGTTGAAATCTACCCCCAGCACGCGCACCCCCCGTTTCCTGAGCCGGATGCCGATCGCCGTGCCGAACCGGCCGAGACCAAAGATGATGACCTGAAAGCTGCTGATGGTGTGGCTGCCCGCCTCGGAGGGTTCGCGCGGCGTGCCCTTGCGTTCGAAGATGCCAAGCCAGGGCTCGAACAGCGCATAAAGGTGATGCGAGAAGGTGATCATGTAGGTCGATGCCGCGATCGTCACGAGGCCGACCATCGTCACCAGGCCGAGCGCGTCATCGGTGACATGGCCCAGCGACACCCCCATTGCCACGAAGATCAACGAGAACTCGCTGATCTGGGCCACCGTCAGGCCGGCCAGGAACCCGGTCCGCTTGCGATAGCCCATCGCCCCCATGATCGCCAGGACGATGAGCGGGTTGCCGATCAGCACGAACAGCGAAAAGATCACCGCACCCGTCACATGCGAGCCCAGAAGCGACAGGTCCAGCGTCGCGCCAAGCGCGATGAAGAAGAACAGCAGCAGGAAATCCCGCAAGGGGGCAAGCCGGGCGGCGATCGTCTCGCGATAGGCGGTCGAGGCAAGGGCCACGCCCGCCAGAAGCCCGCCCACCTCTTTGCCAAGCCCCACGAGATCGCCGATGGCCGCGAACATAGCGGCCAGCGCGATGGCGAAGATCACCAGCAGTTCGGGCGCCCGGGCCAGCCGTTCGGTCAGCGGGTTTGCCACATAGCGGACAAAGAGGATCACCGCCGCCACCATCGCCACGCCGGACGCCAGCACCGACAGCACCGATCCGCCGCCATGCGTCGCCTCGTCACTGGTGCCGATGCCGATTGCCGACAGGACGATCATCGCCATGACCACGAACAGGTCCTGAACGATAAGGAACCCCAGGGCGATCTGCCCGTGCAGCGCGTCGATCTCGCGCTTGTCCGACAACAGCTTCACGATGATGATGGTCGACGAGAAGGTCAGCGCCACGGCCACATAAAGGCCGGTCACATGGCCAAGCCCCACCGCAAGGCCGATCAGGTAGCCGAAGAATGCGGTGAACAGGACCTGGCCCATCCCCGTCATCACCGACACCGCGCCCAGCGAGCGTATCAGCTTCACGTCAAGCTTGATCCCGACAAGGAACAGCAGGACAGCAATGCCCAGTTCCGACAGAAGGTCGATCTGCGCATCGGAATGAACCACATCGAGCGCCGAAGGCCCGGCGATCAGGCCGACGGCGATGAAGCTTACGATCAGCGGCTGGCGCAAAAGCGTGCCGAACAGGCCGATCCCCGCGGCCATGGCCAGCAGCAGCGCCACCTCGCCGAACGACGTCATCACTGTCATCATCTTTCCTTTCGCGGGCTGCCCTTGGCGTCTTCCCGTGGTGTTGTTTCGTGCCGGGTCAGGAAACGGCCCAGATCGGCATCGGCGATGCGCCAGCCCTTGCCGATGTCGATGGCCCGCAATTCGCCCGACTTGATCCAATGCCGTACGGTCGCCTCGGCGACCTTCAGCCGATCGGCGACCTCTTTTACCGTCTGATACTGGTCAACTGGCATCCGTGCTGATCCTGATGCGATTTCACCGTAGTATAGTGACGTATTGTGCAGTTTGGTTGACATGCATCAAACCGGCTGGCCGGAACCGGCCTCGGTCATGCTGTCATGGTCGGCACGTTGATGCGCGGCGGCGCCAAGGGTGATGCGCACCCTTTCGATGACCCGCCGCCCCGGTCCCGTCTGTCAGAACTGTAGCGCCTTCGGGTCAAGGCCGCGCTTTTCAGCGCTTCGCAGCACGGCGTTGCGGACCTCCTCGTTGCGCTTCAGCAGGCGGCGGAAACGCGCCTCGTCCAGCGTCAGAAGGGTCGAATGAGTGATCGCCGTGGCATGGGTCCGGCGGGTCTGACGGATCAGCAGCGAAAGCTGGCCGAACATCTCGCCCCGGCCCAGACGGTATTTCTGCCCCGCCGTTTCGAACTCGATCGCGCCCGAGGCGATGAAGCAGACCTCGCGCGGGACGTCGCCCTTGCGCATCAGCACCTCGCCGGGCTGGACATAGCGGGTGCGCAGCGCACGGGCGAGCTTCTTGCGGCTGTCCTCGTCCATGTCGGCAAACAGCGGGAACTGGCGCACCAGTTCGGTCTTCTGGACGGCAAGGTCCAGACGCGGGCGCACCTCGGCCAGCTTGCGGCTTTCGGCCAGTTCCTGCTTGAGCGTGGTGTGAAGCTCCTTGCCGATCAGCCCATCGGCGTAAAGCACGTCATATTCGCGTTCCTCCAGCCGCAGCGAGGTCCGGCGCAGGAAGCGGCGTTCGATTTCTTCGGCATAGCCGGGGTATTGCAGGCGCAGCCCTTCCAGCGCCGACTGGGTTTCATCCTCGCGCCGTTTCAAAAGCTCGTGCAGCAGGTCGGCGACGCGCCGGCCGTGGATGCGGCGGATCTTGCCGTCGATATAGCCGTGCAGATCGCGCAGGATCAGCCGCTGGTTCAGCAGGATCTCGAACCGGTCCGCGGTCAGGCGGGCCAGCATCCCTGACAGGCGCAACCTGTGGTGCAACCGGTTGGCAAGCCGGTAGCCGCGCCCCTGCGCAAGGCTCAGACGGCCCGAGGCGCGGTATTCCTCGCGCCCGCCGGCGCGCGTGCGTTCGATCAGCCGGTCGGCGTCCGACAGCATCTGTTCGGCCAACCGCGCCGAGATCAGCTGTTCGCGGAAGGCTTCGATGATCATGTCGCGTTCGCGCCCCGCCAGTGCGACAAGACCCAACGTGATGCGGTCGCGGTCGGGGATGTCGTCGGCGGCTTCGGCCTTCTCCACGGCGCTGTCCAGCCGTTCGGCAAAGCGCTTCGCCTCGGACCGGACGATCTCGCGCGTCAGTTCGTGGTTGCGGGCGGTTTCGGCCACCTCCTCGCGCACGTTCTGAAGCGCGACGGCGATCACCTGGCTGGACAGCGCACGGTCGATCGGGGCGAGCCTGTCCAGACCGAGGAACGAAATGACCCGACGCAGGGTGGTTCCCTGCACCAGCAGCGTGAACAGCGTGAAGCCGGTGGCAAGGATGCCCACCTCGCGCTTCACGTCCGGTGGCACGCGGAAGTTCTCAGACACCGCCAGTGCCAGCGCCAGGGTCACTGCCCCGCGCAAGCCCCCCCATAGGATCGCGATCCGGTAGGGCCTGTCCACCCGGGGCGACAGTCGCAGCGCCGTCAGCAGGGGCAGCACCGCGTAAAGCATGAACAGCCGCGAGACCAGCGCCGCGACCACCACGATCGCGATCAGGAACAGGTCGTGCCAGCGCACATCGGCCAGCAGGCCCGGCACCAGAAGGGCAGCCAGAAGGAAGATCAGCGCCCCCGCCCAGTGCGCCAGAACGTCCCAGACCTCGCGCAGGTTGGTCCAGTTCGTGGGCGACAGGCGGCCGGGGCCCAGGAAATTCAGCGTCATTCCCGCCATGACCACCGCGATCACGCCCGATACGCCAAGGATCTGATCGGCAACCAGATAGGTGACATAGGGCAGAGCCACGCTGAGCGAGATCTGCGCCAGCGGAAACCGGTCGAGCCAGGCAAGCCCGACAAGGCAGATGCGGGCCAGAACCCAGCCGGTCGCAAGACCGCCAAGGATCAGCGTGGGAAATCCCACAAGAGCATCCTTCAACGTCGGGTTGGGCACACCCAGCATCACGAAGGTCAGGAAGAAGCCGAAAAGCGCGATGGCCGCCGCGTCGTTCAAGAGGCTTTCGCCCTCGACGATGCGGGTCAGGCGCTGTGGCGCCGCGATGTTGCGGAAGATCGAGACGACCGCCGAAGGATCGGTCGTGGCCACGATGGAGCCAAGCAGAAGGCAGGCCACCAGCGACAGCGAGGTGAAGGGTTGCAGCGCGAACCCGATGGCGAAGGTCGCCACCACCACCGCGACAACGGCCATCACCAGGATGGGCACCCAATCCTCGGCCATGCGCCGCAGGTTCAGCCCCAACGAGACCTGGAACAGAAGCGTGGGCAGCAGCACGTAAAGGAACACATTGGCGCGGATGCTGAATTCGAACCCGTCAACGGCCGGGCCAAGCTCGGCCACCGTGCGGCCCTGTCCGGCAAGATAGGCCGCAATGCTGCCGATGAGCGTCCCCAGGATCGCAAGCACCACCGTATAGGGCAGCCGCAGCCAGTCTGCGACCGGCTCTGTCAGGCTGATCACGATGAAAAGCGCGGCAATGATGCCGACAAGTGCGATGACGTCCATGACTTCGCAGATAACCGCATGACCGGCCTGCGTAAATCCGATTGTTTCCCGATCGGGCGCGATGTGGAAACATCTGCGTCACTCGGTGGGCAGGGGTGGCCTTTGCGCGGCGCGGGTGCGGGTTGCCGTCAGCCTTCGCCGGGGCGCTGCAATTCCCAGACCTCGCTGACGGTGCAGTAATCGCGATAGCCCAGACGGCCCACGGGTTGCCAGATCCGGACGTCGAACCGCCCGTTCCTGATGCATTCGTCGCGCAGATGGATGCCGACAACCTCGCCCAGCACAAGGAAGTTGCCCTTACCCTGAAGCTCCACGATCTGGGTCATCCGGCATTCAAGCGTGGCGGGCGCGTTCGCGACGCGGGGGCAGGGGATCGTTTCGCATTCGGCCCGTTCGGCCTTCGACAGGGCGAATTCGTCCACCTCGGGGGCGACGGCGGCGGAACTGGCGTTCATCTCGGCGATCTGTGCCGCGCCCACGACATTCACGGCGAAGACGCCCGTTGCGCGGATGTTCGTCAGGCTGTCCTTCACCCCGGTCGAGGCGAACATGACCTGCGGTGGCACATAGGCTACGGCGTTGAAGAAGGAATAGGGGGCAAGGTTGTCGCCCGTCGGCCCGCGAGTGGAGATCCAGCCGATCGGCCGGGGCGCGACGATCGCGTTGAATGGGTTGTGGGGCAGGCCGTGGCCATCGGCAGGGCGGTAGAACATGACGGCTCCAACAGGGGTTTGCCCCTGACTTATGGTCATGTTACCCGCGTTTCCAGCAGATTCGGGAGGCAGGTGCTTGTATCAGCTGGAGGAAGAGACCGAGGCCGACTGGTGGGAGGTCGAGGCGCTTTACGACCTGTGCTTTGCCCCCGGACGCACGGCCCTGTCGTCCTACAGGCTGCGTGATGGCGTGGCGACGGTTGCGCCTCTGTGCCTTGTCCTGCGCGACGAAACAGGCGCGCTGGTGGCGGCGATCCGCTACTGGCCCGCCGAGGTGGGTGGCCATCATGTGCTGCTTCTCGGTCCCGTGGCCGTGCACCCGACCCGCCAGGGCGAGGGGCTGGGCGGGCTTTTGATCAACGAAAGCCTGGCCGAGGCGCGAAAACTGGGATGGAAGCGTGTGCTTCTGGTGGGGGATGCGCCTTATTACCGGCGCTTCGGGTTCACGAAGCTTTCGGGCGTGCAGATGCCACCGCCCACCAACCCAGACCGCGTTCTCGGGCTGGAACTGGTGAGGGGCGCCTGGGAAGGGGTCACCGGCCCGGTCACGAAGGCGCGCGGCTGACCGCAGAGCCCCGCGCCTGCCGCAGGGGGCTTTGCGGACGCGTCCGGCGGGCAAGGCGCTTGCCATAGCCATCGGCGGCGCAGTTCTTGCGCTGCGGCCCGCGGCATCCCATGTCGAGGGCATGGAAAACACGCTTGTTCCCTTTGAACTGGTCGAGGTCGAAATCGCGGCGCTGGCAAAGCGCTACCGCCGCGCGAACGGCCCGGTGATGGCCATCCTCAACCGCTTCGGCGGGCAGATCGAGGGCCAGATGCGCAAGCTGCCCGAGCCGCTGCGCGAGGCCTCGGAAGGGCTGGTCGTCAGGGCGCTGGAACAGGGCTTCGATCTGGCCGGCGCGGCGGGCGGGCGACTTCCCGATGCCGGGCGCCAGGCGCCGCTGGCAGTGGTGATGGCGGCAGGTGCGGCGGGGGGCGCCGGGGGGCTGGCGACATCGCTGGCCGAATTGCCCGTGACCGTGACCGTGATCCTGCACGCCCTGCGGCGCGAGGCCGTCGCCGCCGGGTTCGATCCCGACGCGCCCGACATCCGCGCCGAGATCCTGAACGTCTTTGCCTCGGGCAGCCCGCTGGCCGAGGATGACGGGGTCAACACCGCCTTTCTGGGGGCCCGGCTTTCCGTCACCGGACCGGCCCTGAACAAGCTGATCCAGACGCTTGCCCCCCGCATCGCCGCCATCCTTGGCCAGAAACTTGCCGCGCAGGCGGTGCCGGTCCTTGGCGCTGCCGCCGGGGCGACGCTGAACGCCGCCTTTCTCGCCTATTACCGGGAAATGGCGGGAATCCGCTTCGGCCTTCTCCGCCTCGCCGCCGCGCATGGCGACGGGCCGGTGCTGGCTGCGTTCCGCAAGGCCGCGGCATCACGCCCGCTGACCCGCGCCCGCTGACCCGCGCCTGCCCTGAAGGCCATCGGGGGGCAGGGCGCGCTATTCGGGCTGGGTCGCCAGCCAGTCCATCACGCGCGGCCGCAGGCTTTCCTCACCCGCCGCCAGGCCGCTGCGGATCTCTGCGCCCAAGGCGTCCAGATCCACCCGGCGCAGAAGCGTCTTGACCGGCCCGATGGAGGCGGGTCGCATCGAAAGCGTGCGGATGCCGAGGGCCGCGAAAGTGATCGCCTCGATCGGGCGGCCCGCATCCTCGCCGCAGAAGGACAGGGGCTTGCCCGATGCATCGCAACGCGCCACGACCTGCGACAGGAACGACAGGAACGCACCGCTCAGGCTGTCATAGCGCCGCCGGACGCGTTCGTTCTCGCGGTCGGCGGCGAAGAAGAACTGCTTCAGGTCGTTGCCCCCCAGAGACACGAAATCCACCGCGTCAAAGAAGGACTGCGGCGCAAAGGCAAGGCTGGGGGTTTCCAGCATCGCCCCGATCTCCAGCTGTTCGGGCGTGGGGTAGCCCAGGCTTTTCTCGCGATGGATCTCGCGCAGAAGGTAACTGCGCGCCTCGGCGAATTCATGGGCCTCGGCGATGAAGGGGAACATCACCGTCAAGGGCCGCCCCTTGGCCGCGCGGATCAGCGCCTGCAACTGCATGCGCAGCACGCCCGGCTTGTCGAGCCCCACGCGGATCGCCCGCCAGCCCATTGCCGGGTTCGGTTCATCCTGTGGCTTGAGATAGGGCAGCACCTTGTCCGAGCCGATGTCGAGAGTGCGGAAGGCCACGCGCCGGCCCGAGGCCGCATCCATCACGCGGGCATAGATCTGCGCCAGTTCCTCGCGCTTGGGCATGCGGTTGCGGATCAGGAACTGCAATTCGGTCCGGAACAGGCCGACGCCCTCGGCGCCGGACCCTTCGAGCGAGGGCAGGTCGGCCATCAGGCCCGCATTCATGTGCAGCGAGGTGATCCGCCCGCAGCGCGATTGCGCGGGCAGGCCGCGAAGGCTCGCATAGCGCTTTTGCGCCTCGGTCTGCATCGCGATCTTGTCACGGAAGGCGCGGGCGACGGTTTCCTCGGGCCGCAGGTGGGCGATCCCCTGGTCGCCGTCCACCAGGATGTGGTCGCCGTTCAGCGCCTCGGTTGTGATCCGGTCGGCCCGGATCACCAGCGGAATGGCCAGCGCGCGGGCCACGATCGCGGCATGGCTGCCGACCGATCCTTCCTCAAGCACCACGCCGCGCAGCTTGCGACCATAATCCAGAAGTTCGGCCGGCCCGATGTTGCGCGCGACCAGCACCGGGTCGTCAGGCATCTGCGCGCCGGTGTCGGCGCCCTGACCGGTCAGGATGCGCAAAAGCCGGTTCGACAGGTCGTCCAGATCGTGGAGGCGGTCGCGCAGGTATGCGTCAGGCACCTGTTCCAGCCGCGCCCGCGCGGCGGATTGTTCCTTTTCCACCGCCGCCTCGGCGGAAAGGCCGCGCTGGATGTCCTCTTCCATCCGGCGCAGCCAGCCGCGCGAATGGGCGAACATCCGGTAGGCTTCCAGCACCTGCTTCTGTTCGGGGCCAAGGCTGCTGACCGCCAGAAGATCGTCGACCGACACGCGCAATTGCCCCACCGCGTCGCGGATGCGCTCGATCTCGGTCAGCGGGTCGTCGGCCACGGGGTTGGTGATGACCACACGGGGCTCGTGCAGCCAGACATGGCCTTCCGCCGCACCTTCCTGGCCGGTGTTGCCGCGGAACATCACGGGCTGCTTGTGCAGAAGGCCGGGGCCGTCGCCTTCGCCCACGAAGGCGCCAAGCTCTGTCATCTCGGCCAGCACCATCGCCACGACTTCCAGTGCATAGACCTCGTCGTCGGAATATTGGCGGGCGATCTTCGATTGCACCACCAGCACGCCCAGCCGTTCGCCCACGCGCTGGATCGGCACGCCGAGGAAGCTGGAATAGATCTCCTCGCCGGTTTCCGGCATGAAGCGGAAACCCTTCTCGTTCGGTGCGTCGGCGGTGTTGACGGGCGAGGCCGTGCGCGCCACGCGGCCAACCAGACCCTCGCCCAGCTTCAGCCGCGTCTTGTGGACCGAGGCCTTCTTCAGCCCCTCGGTCGCGCAAAGTTCCAGCGTGTCCTCGTCACGAAAAAGATAGATCGAACAGACCTCGGTCCCGATCGAATCAGCGATCAGATGGGTGATCCGGTCAAGCCGTTCCTGTCCCCTGCCGGATTCGGCAAGAACGTCGCGCAAGCGGCGCAGAAGCTTGCGGCTTTCGCTTTCGGTGCGTTCGGGCATTCTGGCCTCGTGCTGTGCTGCCCCCTGCATAGCGCAAGCCCGCGAGGATAGGGAAGGCATAGAAGCGGTTCATCCGGCAGTTGCGCAAATATCGGGCACCTCCGGCACCCCCTTGCCCGAACCCCCGGCTGATCGCCCACGCTCGCCCCTTTCCCGCCGGATCAACCCGGTGACGACGGCCAAACGAAAACCCCCGCCGGTCGGGCGGGGGTTCTGGCGGGGCGGGGCGGTCGGTCAGGCCTTGTCGAGGTCGAAGGCGTCGTGCAGGGCCTGGACGGCGAGTTCCATGTACTTGCGGTCGATCAGAACCGAGATCTTGATTTCCGACGTCGAGATCACCTTGATGTTGATCCCCTCGGCCGACAGCGCCTTGAACATCCGGGCGGCGACGCCCGCGTGGCTGCGCATGCCGATGCCGACGACCGAAACCTTGGCGACATCGGTGTCGATGATCAGCTCGTCATATTTGATCAGGCCCGCCGCCATGGCGTCTTCCATCGCCTTCTTGGCGCGGTCCACCTGGTTGATCGGGCAGGAGAAGGTCATGTCGGTGACGGCGCCGGGGTGGGCCTCGTCATAGTCCTTTTCGCTGATGTTCTGGACGATCATGTCCACGTTCACGCCCGCATCGGCCAGCGGGCCGAAGATCGCCGAGGCCACGCCCGGACGGTCCTCGATGGTGAAGAGGGTGATCTTGGCCTCGTCGCGCGAGAAGGCGACACCAGAGACGACTTTCGATTCCATGATTTCTTCCTCGTCGCAGACCAGGGTTCCGGAGGTTTCGTCGGTTTCCTCGAACGAGGACAGGACGCGCAGGCGCACCTTGTAGCGCATCGCCAGTTCGACCGAACGGGTTTGCAGGACCTTCGCGCCAAGGGATGCCAGTTCCAGCATCTCTTCAAAGGCGATCTTGTCCATCTTGCGCGCCTTCGAGCTGACGCGCGGGTCGGTGGTGTAGACGCCATCGACATCGGTGTAGATGTCGCAGCGTTCCGCGCCGAAGGCGGCGGCGAAAGCCACGGCGGTGGTATCCGAACCGCCCCGGCCGAGCGTGGTGATCCGGCCCTCGGCCGAGACACCCTGAAAGCCCGCGACGACCGCCACCTTGAAGCCTTCGGCGAATTTCGCGTCGATGTTCTCGCGCGGGATCGAAACGAAGCGGGCCGAGCCATGCGCCGAAGTGGTGTTGATCGGCACCTGCCAGCCCTGCCAGCTGCGCGCGGGCACGCCCATTTCCTGCAGCCGCAGCGCCATCAGGCCCGCCGTCACATTCTCGCCCGAGGCCACGACCGCATCGTATTCGCGGGCGTCATACAGCTTCGATGTGCCTTCGACCCAGCCGACAAGCTCGTTCGTCTTTCCCGACATGGCGCTGACGATGACGATCACGTCATAGCCGCGTTCCACCTCGCGCTTGACCTTGGCCGCCGCATTCTCGATGCGGGCCAGATCGGCCACAGAGGTGCCCCCGAATTTCATCACCAGAAGCGGCATGGCGCTGTCCCCGTTCCCAGGCTGGAAAAACCGCGTGCTGATTAGCAGAAGCGGGGGGGGATGCAAGCGGCGATGCGGCCCTGCGGCGTTTTCGGTCGGCGCCCGGTCGGGCCGGGTTCACAAAACGAAATCCTCGACGGTCAGCAAGGGCTTGTTGGCAAGCGTCAGGGACCAGTCGGCGCGCCCGTCGCCGTCCGCATCGCCCGAAAGCCGTCCCGCTCCCCGGTCATAGCGCAATTCGGCGGCATCGCCGGAAAAACGGTTGGCGCCGATGAAGCTGGCGCCGCGCATGAAGGCGGACAGGTCGATATCGTCGACCAGGTGGCGGAAGTCGGTGATGCGGTCGCCCCGCGCCGCGGTGGCATTCCCGAAGACGAAGTCGTCGGCCCCCCGTCCGCCGGAAAGGGTATCGGCCCCGCGCCCGCCTGCCAGCGTGTCGCCACCGGCCGCGCCGTTCAGGCGGTCGCGTCCGGCCAGCCCTTCGATCAGGTTTGCGCCGCCATTCCCCGAAAGCGCGTTGTCGCCGGCCGTGCCCTTCAGGCGCAGCGCGGCAGTGCCTGCAAGCCCCGCGTTCTCGACATGCCGGAAGCTGCCGAGGTTGATCGAGAAGGCGCCGGTGACGACGCGGTCTGATCCGCCGCCCGCCGCTTCGATCACCCGGTCGGTGGGACGATCGAGGACATAGATGTCGTTCCCCGCGCCGCCGGTCATCGTGTCGGCGCCGCCGCGGCCGTCGATCCGGTTGGCACCCGCGTTTCCGGCCAGGGCGTTCGCCCCAGCGTTTCCGAAGACATTCAGCGCCGCGTTGCCCAGAAGGCCCGCGTCCTCGACATGGGGATAGCGGTTCAGGTCGAGGCTGATCGCGGCCGAGGCGATGGCATCCCGGCCGCCGCCGGCGGTTTCCACGATCCGGTCGGCAAGGGAATTCACGATGAACCGGTCGTTTCCGGCGCCGCCGACCAGGGTGTCGGTGCCGACCCCGCCCAGAAGGGTATCATTGCCTGCCATGCCTTCGATCCGCCCCCCGGCCGGATCGGCAACCAGGTAATCATGGCCGTCCCGGGTGATGGTGACGAAGCGCAGCACCGGGTCCCAGGTCGGGCTCACGTCGTAATCCCAGGCCAGGGCCACCCGGCCATCGGCCAGGCGCACCACCTGCGTCTGCATCCTGAGCGCCCCGGTATCCAGCGTCATCTCGACCGGGGCGCCGTTCCGGCTGAGGTCGGCATTGACCAGCACGCCGTCCAGATAGGCGGTATCCTGGTACAGAAGCAGGAATTGCCCGTTGTCCAGCTCCAGCGTCCGGACCGAACCCGCATATCCGCCCGGCGTGTCCGAGGTGTAGACCGTCCGCCGCGCCATCAGCCCGCCGGTCTGGCCGTGGAATTGCAGCACCTCGACATGTTCCTCGCGGATGACGAACCCACCGCCTTCGGGAAAATCGACCAGCAGTTTCACACGCGTCATCACGAAATGGCCGTCGGGCGTTTCATGCGAAAACTGCAGGGGCTCGTATCTGTAAGGGTCTTCGGGATCGATCAGGTCATGCCGGGCAAGCAGGGTCGGTGCCGACTGGCCGGGGCGCGCGACCAGGATGTCATGCAGGCCGAAGCCGTTCGTGACCTCATGCATCAGAACCGCCTGATCGCCGCGCAGGTCCAGAAGCTGCCATTCATAGGGCGAGTTCGTGATGTCGAACCCCAGCGGGATCAGCCCGCCCTGTGTGGTTCCGTTCAGGCCCGCGATCTGAAGGTAAAGGTCATGGCCGATGCTGCCTTCGTTGCCGTTCCAGGTGCCGATCGCCTCTTGTGAGCCCATCAGCACCACGCGCCGATCGTCCGAGATGAACTGCGTCGTCTGGGCAAGCCCCGCGCCCGCCGGGCTGAACCCGATCGTCGCCGTCTGCCCCGTTGGTTGGCCGGTCGGGCCGTAATGCGTGACGGTCAGCGGCCCGGTGAAGGCCGTCAGCGTCATGAACCCGCCATCCGCCCGGGCCAGTGTCGTGATGCCTGCAATCGGGTGCGGAAAAAAAGCCGTGTCGTGCAGCTCGAATTCGCCGGTGACGGCATTGCCGTTCTCGTCAAGAATGCGTGCGCGGCGCGTATAGCCGGAACCCGACAGGATATTGCCGTCCAGGTCGCGCCCCGATCCGTCCGCCCAGGACACCAGCAAATTGCCATTGGCCAGCGGGATCAGTTGCGGGCTGTACTGGCCCAGAAAGCGCGAAACGGGAATGATGATCTCGGCAGGTGAAAGGACAATGGTCACTCGCTACTCCTCGGGGTCCGGGCCTGCACAAGGCCCCCGCAACGGCGCCACCCTAGGCCCGAACCGTTTTCCCATCAAGGTCTTGGCCGTTGCCCACCGGCCCTGAAGATCGTCAGAAGAGGATGTCGTCCGCCGAGATCGCGGGGCGGCCCGTCAGCCTGATCTGGAAATCGTCGCCCCCGTCGCCGTCGATATCGCCCTGAAGGATCCCGTCGCTGTAGCGCACCTCGCCTGCCGTGTCGGTGAAGGCGCGGGCGGCGATGAATTCCCCGTCCCGCAGAAGGCGCGACAGGTCGATCCTGTCCTCGCCCGGTCGGAAGTCGGTGATGACGTCCCGCGCCGCGCCGCGCCCGGTTTCGGCGAGGGTGCGGAACTGGAAGGTATCGGCCCCCGCGCCGCCCGTCATCCTGTCGGCGCCCCGGTCCCCGATCATCAGGTCGCGTCCGGCGTCGCCTTGCAGCCGGTCGCGCCCTTTGCCTCCGATCAGGACATCGTCCCGCGCGCCGCCCCGAAGCGTGTCGTTGCCGTCGCCGCCCGTCAGACGGTCCGCACCGCCCGCGCCTGCAAGCCGGTCGTGGCCCCGGTCGCCCGACAGGGTGTCACGCCCGAGACCGCCAAGGATCACGTCCCGTCCCGCCCCGCCGCGCAGCACGTCGTTTCCCGCGGCACCGTTCAGGCGGTTGTCGCCCGTCCCGCCCGTCATGCGGTTGGCCAGTGCGTTGCCCGTGCCGTTCAACGCGCCATCGCCGGCCAGCACCAGGTTTTCCACATGGGCGGCAAGCCTGTGGCTGACCGAGGCCCGCACCAAGTCGCGCCCTTCACCGGCGCTTTCGATCACCCGGTCCTGGGTGTTTTCCACACGGTAGGTGTCGTTTCCCGCGCCGCCGATCATCCGGTCCGCGCCCGACCCGCCATCGATCAGGTCATTGCCCGCCGCCCCGCGCAGCGTGTCATTGCCGCCCGCGCCCCGCAGGCGGTCGGCAAAGCCGGTTCCGAACCAGTCATCCCCCCGCGCGGTTCCCGCAAGGTCGATGCCGGATTCCCGGGGATCGACGATGCGGGCGCGGACGGCCCAGCCCGAAGGATCGTCAGGCGACTGGCTGAAATCTTCCCAGGTGATGACCACACGTCCGTCGGCCAGCGTGCGCGCGATCGGGTTCAGCTGCGCCCCGGCAGTGCCCGTGTTGATGACCGTTTCCGCGCCGATCCGTGTTCCGTCGGCGGCAAAGGCCTGCGCCACGATCACATCGCCCGAACCCTGTCGCCCGTTCACATCGACCCAGGCCACAAGGAACCCGCCGTCGGCCAGAGCCGTGACCGAGGCGCGTGTCTGGCTGCCTGCGGTCGTCGTGTTCACAAGGATCTCGGTTCCTTCTGCTGTGCCCCCTGCCGACAGGATGCGCGCCTTGATGCCGCTGCCCTGGGCATCGCCGCCCGTGCCGCTGATGTCGTCCCAGACAACGACGATCCGGCCGTCGCGCAATGCCGTCACTGCCGGAGACATCTGCGAATTGGCGGTCGTGGCGTTGATCAGGATTTCCGGCGCCAGGGCGGTGCCGTTGGCGGAAAAGCGGCGGCCGTGAATGGCCTGCCCGCTCAGATCGCCGGTCAGGCCGCTGTCGTCCTGCCAGACCACGAACCAGCCGCCATCCGGAAGCGCGGTGACACGCGGCCGGTCCTGGTTGCCGAAGTAGATCCCGTTGACCGGCAGGTCCGCCGTGGCGGCTGTGCCGTCTGCGTTCACGACCCGCATGCGCAGTCCGTTGGAATAGTCGTCATCCGGATCGTCCGGCCCGGCATGTTCCCAGACCATCACGATCCGTCCGTCCGCAAGCGTGGCCATGTCGACGGCGGCCTGTGAGCCTGCGGTGTAGAAGGGGATCGTCAGTTCGGCGCCGATCCGCCCGCCGGCGGGGGTGAACACCTGGCTGCGCAGGTCGCGGTCGGTCGGGTCGGTCAGGGTGGCGCTGTCATCGACCCACGAGACGACGAACCCGCCATCCCGCAGGGCTGTCACGGAAGGGCTGCGCTGGCCCTGCGCGGTGGTGGTGTTGATCAGGAATTCCGCCCCCGCCCGCGACCCGTCGGCATGAAAGATCTGGCCACGGATCGCCTGAAGAGAGCCATCGATCGAGGCGTCCGAGGTTTCCCAGACCACGATGAAGCGCCCGTCGGCCAGCGCCGCGACCGAGGGCAGGTTCTGGTCGCCTGCAATCGCACCATTCACCAGGATCTCGGGCGACGAGAAGGTGATCGTCATCTGGTCCACTCATGACAGCGGGCGGGCGGGGGCGATCCGTCACCCCGACCCTTGCCCCGAAAGCGCATGGTGCATCATGTGGCGCAATCGGGAAAATTGAAAGAAAAACCCGACCATAGCGGACCCTTCGCCGGTTCTGGCGGCGGAAGGCCCGCTTTCTTGCACGGCGGAAAGGCCGATCAGGGTGGCGTGCGACGCCTCAGAAGATGAAATCGTTCGAAGTGATCGACGGCGCGCCCGACAGGCGGATCTGGAAATCATCATTCCCGTCTCCGTCGATGTCGCCGTAGAGGGTGGCGTCGGACGCACCATAGCGCAGTTCACCGGCGCTTCCGGAAAAGGCCGCGTTGCCGATGAAGGTGCCGTCCGGCATCACGCGCGACAGGTCGATCCTGTCGATGCCCGACCGGAAATCGGTGATCACGTCGCGCCCGGCGATCCTGCCGACCTCGGCGGCGCTGCGGAACAGGAACACATCCGCCCCGGCACCGCCCGACATCGTGTCGGCGCCCCGGCCGCCGATCAGCACATCATTGTCGCCGTCACCTTCCAGCCGGTCGCGCCCGTCGAGACCCAGCAACCGGTCGCGTCCGGTGCCGCCGAACATGCGATCGTTGCCGCTGCCGCCAAGAAGCGTGTCGTTCTGCGCACCCCCCGACAGCAGGTCATTTCCGCCGCCGCCAGCGATCCGGTCGCGCCCGGCCTCGCCGTTCAGGACATCGCGCCCGCCGTTGCCCGAAACCCGGTCGTCGCCGCGGCCCGCGCGGACAAGGTCCTTGCCTGTGCCGCCAATCAGGCGGTCATCGCCGGCGCGGCCCAGCAGGGTGTCATTGCCCGTTCCACCGGCCAGCCGGTTTTCACCCGCGTTGCCGCCCAGGCGGTTGCCAAGCGCGTTGCCTGTGCCGTTCAGATCCGCGCTGCCCGTCAGGACGAGGTTTTCCACATGCGCGCCCAAGGTGTGGCTGGCGGAACTGCGCACCGTATCTGTGCCCGCGCCCACGGCTTCGATCACCTGGTCGCCGGTGCTGTCCACCACGAAAGTGTCGTCGCCCGCGCCGCCCAGCAGGCTGTCGGCGCCGCTGCCGCCATCCAGCAGGTCGTTGCCGCCCTCGCCGCGCAGCGTGTCGTTGCCCGCGCCGCCCGCCATCGTGTCGTTGAACAGCGTGCCGTACCAGTCGTCCGCGAGGTCGGTTCCGGTCAGGTCCACCGCCGAGGTCCGCGGGTCGATGATGCGTGCCCGCATGGAATAGCCGTCCGGATCGTCCGGCGTCGGGGCGCTTGTGTCCCAGGTGACGACGATCCGGCCATCTGCCAGCAGGGCAAGTTCGATTCCACTCTGGAAACCATCGGTGAGGGTGTTCAACCGGGTCTCCGGGCCGACCTTCGCGCCATTCGCGTCAAACCGCTGGCCGGTGATCAGGCCGGGCGTCAGGTCGGTGCCGGCATTGCTGAAGTCGACCCAGGCGACGAAGAACCCGCCGTCCAGAAGGGGGATGACACGCGGGAAGACCTGGCTCCCTTCCGTGGTCGTGTTGATCAGGATCTCGTTTCCGGTGGGGGTTCCGTCGGCGCCAAGGAACCTTCCCTTGATCGCCGCGGGGGATGTGTCGCCGCCGGTGCCGCTGCCATCCTGAAAGACCACGATCATGCGGCCATCGGCCAGTTCGCCGACATCCGGATGCGATTGAGCGCCCACGATGACCTGGTTGATGACCTGCTCGGGGCCGACCCTGGTGCCGTCCGCGTCGAACCGCTGGCCACGCACCGCCTGTCCGTTCGTGTCCGGGGCGGTGGCGCTGAAGTCCCGCCAGACGATGAAGAACCCGCCATCGGCCAGTGCCGTGATCCTTGGGTCATACTGGTTATCGAACGTAGCCGTATTCACCCCCAGATCGGCGCTGGCGAAGGTGCCGTCGGGCCGGATGATGCGCACCCGGATGCCGGCCTCGGGATCCTCCGGCATTTCACCGATCCCGTCGTGTTCCCAGACAACCGCGATGTTGCCATTGGCCAGCCGTGTCGCCTGGCTGAAGCTCTGGTAGCCATCGGTGAACTGCGGGATCAGCCGTTCCGGGCCGATCATCGTGCCGTTCGCATCAAAGAACTGGCCGCGCAACGCGTCTTCCGATGTATCGTCGGGCGATGCGCTGTAATCGCCCCAAGCCACGAAGAAACCGCCGTTGGCAAGCGCAGTGACCGTCGGCAGCGACTGGTCGTTCGTCGTGGTCGTGTTCACCTGGAACTCGACCCCGGATCGCGATCCGTCGGCAAGGAAGATCTGTCCGCGGATCGAGGTGCCAGACCCGTCCACCGTTCCGTCATAGGTCATCCAGACCACGATGAAACGGCCATCCGACAGGGCCGCGACCGATTGGTTGTACTGATTGCCGGTGGTAAGGGTGTTGATGCCGAAATCGGGCGTAAAGAACGTTAACGTCACGGAAACCACTCCATACAATGTGACTGCGGGGGCAAATGCACCCCCCCGCGAGGCTGAAAAATCCAGCCGATATTGGTCTGATTCGACCCATCCGTGAAGAGGGATCGTGATACAGTCCCGCCCGCCCGCCGTCGGCCCGGATCGGAAAAGCCGTCAGGCCGCGGGCGGGATCAGAAGATGAAGTCGGCTTCCGAGATTGCGGGGGCGTTGGCCAGGCGGATCTGGAAATCCGCACGACCGTCGCCGTTGATGTCGCCGTAAAGCGTGGCATCGCCCGGGCGATAGCGCAGCTGTCCGGCCTCGCCGGAAAATGCGGCGTTGCCGATGAACTCGCCGCCGTTCAGGACGCCCGACAGGTCGATCCTGTCGATGCCCGACCGGAAGTCGGTGATGACATCGCGCGCGGCGCCGCTGCCGGTTTCGGCGCGGGACTGGAACAGGAACGTGTCCCGTCCCGCGCCCCCGGTCATGGTGTCGCCAAGGGCACCGCCGATCAGCACGTCATTACCGCCGCCACCGTCCAGCCTGTCGCGGCCACCGCCGCCGTCCAGCCGGTCACGGCCCGCGCCGCCGTTCAGGTCATCGCGCCCCGCATTGCCCTTCAGCCGATCGTTGCCGCCGCCGCCATCCAGCCTGTCGCGGCCTCCGCCACCCTCCAGCCGGTCGGCACCAACTCTGCCGGACAGCCGGTCGTTTCCGGCCTGCCCGCGCAGAAGGTCGGCCCCGCCGCCACCACGCAGGTCGTCGTTGCCGGCACCCCCGACCAGCGTGTCAGCACCGCCACCCCCGGTCAGCGTATCCTGCCCGCCGCCGCCCGAAAGGCGGTTCTGCCCGGCGTTGCCGGAAATCCGGTTGTCCAGCCCGTTGCCCGTGCCGTTCAGGTTGCCGCTGCCGGTCAGCGTCAGGGTCTCCAGATCGGCACCCAGCGTCCAGGAGAGCGCCGCCAGCACCCGGTCAACGCCGGAATTCGCCGTCTCGATCACCCGGTCGCCCGCATTGTCCACGATGAAGGTGTCGTCGCCCGCGCCGCCCAGCAGGCTGTCGGCCCCGCTGCCGCCATCCAGCAGGTCGTTGCCGCCATCGCCGCGCAGCGTGTCATTGCCCGCGCCGCCCGCCATCGTGTCGTTGAACCTTGTGCCGAACCAGTCATCGTCCAGCGCGGTGCCGGTCAGGTCAACAGCCGCGGTGCGGGTGTCGATGATCTTGCCCCGGATCGCAGTGACAGAGGTATCGGGCGCGGTATTGGACTGATCCATCCAGACGACCATCACCCGACCGTCGGACAATGTGGCAACGCTGGGGTTGTTCTGCGTGCCGGTGGTGATCGAGTTCAGGATGACCTCGCCCCCCACCTTTTGCCCGGTCGCGGAAAAGATCTGCCCACGCACCGCGCCGTCGCTGCCGTCGCCCACGCCGTCATCCCCCCAGACGGCCATGAAGTGACCATCTTGCAGGGCGGTCACCTTGACGCCAAGCTGGGAGCCGAAGGTGGTGGTATTGATCGCGAATTCGTCTGTGACCGGCGTGCCGTTCGTTGTGATGATCCGGCCGACGAGGTCGAAAGTGGTCGTATCAAGCCAGGTGACGACGATATTGCCGTTCTCCAGTTGGGCGGCCTGTGCCCTTACCTGCTGACCCGCCGTCGTGGTGTTGACCCGAAACTGGCTGGCCACCGGCGTGCCGTCGTTTTGAAAGAACCGAACGGAAATCTCGCTGTCGCCGGGGCCTGAGTTGATGGAGCGATCCGCGAAGGCCACCATGAAGCCGCCATCGCGCAGGGCCACAACCTGGGGGCCATTCTGACTGTCGTCGGTAAAATTGTTGACCTGGAAATCGGCCTTGATGACACTTCCTGTCAGGGTGACGATCCGGGCGCGGATGCCGATGGAATCATCATCGGTCCCGGCCCCGTTATGTTGCCATACATAGACAAGGTTGCCATTGCTCAGCACCTCGACAGAGGGCAGCGTCTGAATGTCTGTGCGCACATCCGGGATGATGAATTCCGCCCCCACGGCCGCGCCATCGGCATCAAAGCGCTGCCCGCGTATCCCGCCCAAGGGGTCAATGCCCGGCAGGTTGTTCTGATCGCGCCATGTCAGGATGAACCCGCCATCGGACAACGCGGTTGCGGCCGGAAAATCTTGCCCGCCCGCCAACGTCGTGTTGGCCACGAAATCAGGGCCAGCGGCGGTGCCATCCGCGTTGAAGATGCGCACCCTGATATTTAGGAAATTGGGGTCGCTGAGGTCACCAATGTCAATGAAGGTGACCAGAAACCGACCGTCGGCCAGCGCGGTAACGGTCGATTTCTGCGATCCGGAAAAGAACTCCTGGCCGAATTCGGTGGTGGAGTTGATCAGCAGATCGACAGAGGGAAGGGTAGCGGGAAATGCAGACATGGAACTCGTCTCCGCACGATACGAACAATAACCAACCGGCGGGCGGATAGACTGGCCTCGCCGTCACGGTGACGATCAGGCCAAACCAGAAACCTGTCAAGCATCACAGGCTTTTCCGAAAGCGGGACGGCGCCTGTTGGGGGTTCTTGCGATGAAACCGCGCCTGCCTACAGCGCGCGCCAGCCGATGTCGCGGCGGCAGAAGCCTTCGGGCCAGTCGATCGCGTCGACCATCGCATAGGCGCGGGCCTGTGCCTCGGCCAGGGTCGCGCCGCGCGCCGTGACGTTCAGGACGCGCCCGCCAGTGGCGAGGATGCGCCCGCCCTCGGACCGGGTTCCGGCGTGAAAGACCATGTTGGAACTGTCCTCGGGCAGGGTGTCGAGGCCCCGGATCTCGGTCCCCTTCAAAGGGGTGCCGGGATAGCCCTTGGCGGCCAGGACCACGGTCAGCGCGTGATCGTCGGCCCAGTTGACCTGCATCTGACCCAGACGGCCTTCGGCGCAGGCAAGCATCAGGTCCAGCGCCTGAGCGCCAAGGCGCATCATCAGGACCTGACATTCCGGATCGCCGAAGCGGCAGTTGTATTCGACCAGCCGCGCGCGCGCGTCCTTGATCATCAGCCCGGCATAAAGCACCCCCTGATAGGGCGTGCCGCGCCGTGCCATCGCGCGGATCGTGGGCATCACGATCTCGTCCATGACCTGGCGCTGGATCGCCTCGGTCAGGACCGGGGCAGGGGAATAGGCGCCCATCCCGCCGGTGTTCGGCCCGGTGTCGCCATCGCCCACGCGCTTGTGGTCCTGCGCGGTGCCGACGGGCAGGGCGCTTTCGCCGTCCGACAGGATGAAGAAGCTGGCCTCCTCGCCCTCCATGAATTCCTCGATCACCACCTCGGCGCCGGCCGCACCGAAGGCGCCGCCGAAGATCTCGTCGATCCCGGCCAGGGCTTCGGACTCGGTCATGCCCATGATCACACCCTTGCCTGCGGCCAGCCCGTCGGCCTTGATGACAAGGGGCGCTCCATGGGCCTGCACATGGGCCCGCGCCGCGGCGGCATCGGTAAATCGGGCATATCCCGCCGTGGGCGCGCCGCAGGCATCGCAGATTTCCTTGGTAAAGGCTTTCGAGGCCTCAAGCCGGGCCGCCTCGGCCGAGGGGCCGAAGGTCAGGATGCCGGCGCCGCGTGTCGCGTCCGCCACGCCGGCGGCCAGCGGCGCTTCTGGGCCGACGATGACGAAGTCGATCGCGTTCTCCTCGCAGAAGGTGACGACCTCGCGCCGGTCGAGGATGTCGATATCGGCCACCTCGCAGAGCGCCGCGATCCCGGCGTTGCCCGGTGCGACGATGAGCCGGTCGCATTTGGGGTTCTGGGCAACGGCCCAGGCAAGACTGTGTTCGCGTCCGCCGCTTCCCAGAATGAGGATGTTCATCTGCCGCCCCCTGCGTCCGGTTGGATTGCGTCGCCTGATAGGGTGGGGGGGGCTTCCTGACAAGCACCCGGCACCGATTTCTGCGAAGAAATCGGGCCTGAGCCTTCCAAGGCTCAGAGACGGAGTTTTCAAAACTCCGTCTCTTTCCCTCGTGTCCGCGTCCTCCTATCCTGAACGGGCTGAGGGAGGCCCGATGGACATCTTCGAAGACACAGCGCCCGCGCCGGGCAACCAGCCCGAATACACCGTTTCGGAATTGTCCGGGGCGGTGAAGAGGGTGATCGAGGGCGAATTCGGCCTAGTCCGCGTGCGTGGCGAGGTCGGGCGCGTGTCGCGGCCCTCGTCCGGGCATCTCTATTTCGACCTGAAGGATGACCGCGCGGTGATCGCCGCCGTATCGTGGAAAGGGCAGGTGGCGCGGATGCAGGTCCGCCCCGAAGAGGGGATGGAGGTCGTCGCCACCGGCCGGATGACCACCTTTCCGGGGCAGTCCAAGTATCAGCTGATCGTCGAGGATGTGGCCCCCGCAGGTGCGGGCGCGCTGATGGCGATGCTGGAAAAGCGCCGTGCCGCGCTGCAGGCCGAAGGGCTGTTCGATCCGGCGCGCAAGAAACCCATCCCCTACCTGCCGGGCGTGATCGGGGTTGTCACCTCGCCCTCGGGCGCGGTGATCCGCGACATCCTGCATCGCCTGCGCGACCGTTTCCCGCGCCATGTTCTGATCTGGCCCGTGGCCGTTCAGGGCGAGAAATGCGCCCCCGAAGTGGCGGCCGCCATCCGGGGCTTCAACGCGATTGAACCGGGCGGGCCGATTCCGCGGCCCGACGTGCTGATCGTGGCGCGCGGCGGCGGGTCGATGGAGGATCTGTGGGGCTTCAACGAGGAAATCGTGGTGCGGGCGGCGGCGGCCAGCCCGATCCCGCTGATTTCGGCAGTCGGGCATGAAACCGACACCACGCTGATCGACTTCGCCGCCGACCTGCGCGCGCCCACGCCCACGGCGGCGGCGGAACTTGCGGTTCCGGTCCGGCTGGAACTTCTGGCCACGAACGATGCCCTCGGCGCGCGGTTGAGCCAGGCGCTGGCGCGCGGATTCCAGTTGCGCGGCCAGCGGATGCGCGACCTCGCGCGGGCTCTGCCCCGCCCCGAGTCGCTGACGGGTACGGCGCGGCAAAGGCTCGATGCGGCCGAGGGGCGGCTGGCGGGCGCGCTGGGGCTGATGGCGGCGCGCAAGCGTTCGGGGTTCGAGGCGGTGGCGGGGCGGCTTCGCCCCGAAACGCTGGCAGGCTATCTGGACCGGCGGCGCGAGGCGGTGACCGCGCGCCTTGCGCGGCTGGAGTCCGCAGTCCAGAGGCGGACCGATCACGCCCATGCCCGGTTCGACAAATGGGCCTCGCGGCTGGCCCCGGCGCTGGCCCGGCTGATCGGGGATCAGGCGCGGATCGCCCGCGAAGGCCGGCAAAGGCTTGCCACGCTTGAGGCACGGCTTGACGCGGCACCACGGGCGCGGCTTCAGGTGCTGTCGCAGCGGCTTGCGGCGCTGGACCGGACGCGCCAGACGCTGGGCCATGCCGAAACGCTGAAACGCGGCTTTGCCGTGGTGCGGGCCGATGGCGCGGTCGTGACTTCGGCGGCGGGGGCTGCGCGGGCCGTGGCGCTGGACATCGAATTCGCCGATGGGCGCGTGGCAGCGGTTCCGGTCAAGGGGGCTGCGCCCCCGGCGGGGCGGTCCCGCAAGTCCGACGGCGGCGGAGGCCCGGATCAGGGCAGCCTGTTCTGACACCCTGCGTGGTGCCCCAAACGGCATCTCCGGGGGGCGCGGCGGGTCGGGACGATTGTCAGGACAGCGGGCTTTCCTGCGGGCAGCTGAGGGGCAGGGCGGATGGCCGCAGCAGGATCGGCCGTGCGGCCGGGTCGCCATCGAGCCGTGCGGTCAAGCCCTCCGCGTCGGGGTGATAGGTCCAGCACCAGCTGCCCTCCTGCCCGTCATAGACAAAGCAGATCAGCCCGCCCGCCTCGAACCACCGGCCTGTCATGCAGCCTTCGGCATCCTGCCAGATCACGCGGCGTCCGGGCAGGTATTCCTCGGCGCCATAGCGGCCGCCCGCCTCGAAATGATCCATGATGCGGCCCTCGGTCAGCGCTTCGAAGGCCTCGGCGGACAGGGCGGGGCGGTCCTCGGCCCATGCAGCACCCGGCAGCAGCGCCACAAGCGCCGTAAGCGCGGGCCGGGTCGCATGGCGGACGATCCTCATACGCCAACGTCCGGCCCGGCACAGACCAGCGGCCGGTCGGTCCGGTGCACCTCGGTCAGTTCGGTATCGCCGGGCGTGTCGTTGAACAGCGCGCGCAGGCCATCGCCCTCGCGGAAGAAGGTCCAGCATTGCGGCACGGGGTTCTCGCGGTAGACAAAGCAGATGAACCGGTCCTCGGGGTACCAGATACCCTCCTGGCATTCGCCGCCCGCGAAGGACCAGCGCACCCTGCGCCCCGGCTGGTATTCCTCGGCGCCATAGACCATCCCGCCCGAGGCATAGGTGATCGTCTTCCCGGTCACCTGGGCCTCGAATTCCTCGGCGGTCAGCGGCGTTTCCGCGCCCGTCGCCGTTGCGGGAAGGGGCGCCAGCAAGACCGCCGACAGCGCAAGCGACATCAGGACCGGGATCGGGCGTAGCACGGGCGTCTCCGCTTCTTGTCTCGGGCAAGGGTGCCGCAATCCTGCGCCGAACGGAAGCCCGTCCCGCCTCACGCTTTCGTTTCCCACCGCTTCAGGCGCGGGTGCATCATCCGCCGCCACAAGGGCGGGATCAGCGCCACGCCGGCGCAGAACGGCAAGGGATAGGGCAGCCAGGGCGCGCGGTCGGGTGGCGGCAGGCGCAGCGCGGGATAGGGACGCGCTGGATGCGCGTGATGGTCGGAATGGCGCGGCGCGTTCAGCATCATCCCCGAGGTGAACCAGTGCGGCGCGTTCCAGGAATGGCGGTCGTCGACGGGTTCGGGCTTGCCATTGGGCAGCATGGCCCGGCGCAGACCGTAATGCTGGACATAATCCGACAGCATCAGTTGCGACGAGGCATAAAGCGCCAGCCCCGCCCAGGCCAGCACACCCGCCCCGCCGGCCAGCACAGCGCCAAGCGCCAGCGCCGCCAGACCGCCGCCGATGTAGATCGCGTAAGGATGCAGGCCCCGCGCGCCCTTCGCCCGCAGCGCGTTCTCTGCCCCGAGGCCCGCCCGGAACGATCCGATCCAGGCGCGCGGCAGGAACCGCCAGAAGCTTTCCCCCCGGCGCGCCGAATTCGGGTCGGCATCGGTCGCGGCATGGCGGTGGTGGACGTGCCGATGGGCGCTCGTGTGGTGGCCGAACAGCATCGAGGTATAGACGGCCATTCCCAGCCGGAACAGCCACCTGTCCCCCCGGTGGATCAGTTCATGCGCCATCGGGTTCGAGATCTGGCCAAAGAACATCCCCCAGCCGAAGAACAGCGCCACGCGTTCCCCGCCAGTCAGGCCGCTGTCGCCCGCTATGCCCCAGACCGCCAGCGGAAAGGCCGCCAGATGCGCAAGGCCAAGCAGGACCAGCAGCGCATCGGCGACCGGAAACTCGGCCCCCTCGGGCGCGTCGGGCGCGACATGGGGGATCGCCTGATCCATCAGCAGCGCGAAGAGGCCGACATAGACAAGCCCGCCCAGAACCCAGGGCCCGCCCCAGAGGACCCCGGCCACAAGCAGGGGCAGCGGGGTCAGCGATGCGACGGCAAACAGCGCCATCGGCGAGCGGAGGACAAGGGGCGGCAAACGGCGGGGCAACTGGTATCGCATGGCAATGCAGATTAGCATGACGCCCGCACGGGGCCAGCCCCCGAAAGAAAAAGGAAGAACCGCACGGTGCCGCACCTCGATCATCCCGCACTCTGGGTGGCCGCCGCGCTGATGCTGGCCTATGGCCTTGTCTGGACCTGGCGGGTCTCGCCTGATGAATCGCACCTGCGATCGGCCATCAAGACCGGGTCGGTCGCGTGTCTCGTGCTTTGGGGCGTGGCGATCGGCAGCCCGGTGCCGGCGCTGGTCGGCGCAGGTTTCGGGGCCCTTGGCGACTGGTTCCTGTCGCGTCCGGGCGAGCGGGCGTTCCTTGCCGGCATGGCGGCCTTCGGCATCGGCCACCTGGCCTATGCTGCGATGTTCCTCGCCGCGTCCGGCGGGTTTGCCGACGGTCCAGGCTGGGCGGCGACGCTCGCGGTCGTGGCGCTTGGCCTTTCGACCGAATTCTGGCTGGCCCGTCACACGGGGGTGCTTCTGTGGCCGGTGCGCGCCTATGTCGCGCTGATCTGCCTGATGCTCTGGGCCGCGCTTGGCCTTTCGCCAGGGCTCGCGGTCGGCGGGGCTGTGCTGTTCGTGGTCTCGGACCTCTTGCTCGCCGTCGCGATCTTTGTCGCGCGCCGCCCGCGATTGCGCGCGGCCCTGTCGGTGGCGCTGTGGCCCGTCTACTGGTCCGGACAGGCCGCGATCCTCGCCGGAAGCCCTGCGCTCGGCTGACCCCGGCCCGTCGGGCCTTCCCTCGCCTGCCCGAATTGGCTAGGGGAGGGGAAAGCCCCGCCCGACCAAAGCCCCATCCAAACGCGGCGCCGACCGGAGAAGCCATGTCTTTCTTCAAGAAACTGCGCGACCGGATGTTCCGGTCTTCGGACAAGATCACCGAGGGACTCGACGCCATCGTGGCCGAAGCCCCGGCAGACGCCCCGGCCGAAGCGGAGCGGTTGCCCGAGACCGCCGCGCCCCCGCCCCCGCCCGCACCCCCGTCCGCGCCCCCGTCCGCGCCCCCGTCCGCGCCCCCGTCCGAGCTCCCGCCAGTGGCCGCCCCGTCCGAACTGGCGCCGCAGCCGGAAACGCCCGCGCCCCCGGCACCTGTTCCCGAAGCCCAGGCTGCGCCGGAAACCGGGGCCGCCCCGGCGGCACGCCCGCCCGCACCTGCGCCCGCACCGGCACCCGAACCCGCCCTCGAACCCGCGCGCCCCGGCCTTCTGGGCCGTCTCTTCGGCAAGGGCGAGGATGCCGCCAAACCGGCACCCCGCGCCGATGAGCCGCGCCGCGTCATGGACGACGCGATGCTCGAAAGCCTCGAGGAACTGCTGATTCAGGCCGACATGGGCGTCGACACCGCGCTCCGGGTCGCGGCGAACCTGGCCGAGGGGCGGATGGGCCGCAAGGTCACCGCGACCGAGATCCGCAAGGCGCTGGCCGACGAGGTGGCGCGGATCATGGAACCGGTCGCCCGCCCGATGCCGATCTATCCCAAGCGCCCGCAGGTCGTGCTGATCGTGGGCGTGAACGGTTCGGGCAAGACGACGACGATCGGCAAGCTCGCAAGCCAGTTCCGCGCCGCCGGGAAATCGGTGGTGATCGCGGCGGGCGACACGTTCCGCGCCGCGGCCGTCGAACAGCTTCAGGTCTGGGGCCAGCGCGCAGGCGTCCCGGTGATGACCGCCCCGGAAGGATCGGACCCCGCCAGCCTTGCCTTCGACGCCCTGACCCGCGCCCAGGCCGACGGCGCCGACCTGCTGATGATCGACACGGCCGGCCGGCTTCAGAACCGCGCCGACCTGATGGAGGAACTGGCCAAGATCGTTCGCGTGATCCGCAAGAAGGACCCGGACGCGCCGCACAACACGCTTCTGGTGCTCGACGCCACCACCGGGCAGAACGCCATCAGCCAGGTCGAGACCTTCCGCAAGCTGGCCGATGTGACCGGCCTGGTGATGACCAAGCTTGACGGCACCGCCAAGGGCGGCGTGCTGGTGGCGCTGGCCGACAAGTTCGGCCTGCCGATCCATGCGATCGGGGTGGGCGAACAGATCGACGATCTCGCCCCCTTCGATCCTCAGGATTTCGCCCGCGCGCTGGTCGGTCTGGACGGGTGATCCCGGCCTTGATTCATTCTGGCGGAAATATCCTCGGGGGGTGCGGGGGGCAGACAGCCCCCTGCCGCGGCCTCGCCGGATGAGCGATTGGCTGATCTCGCTCGAAGGTACCGAGGACGGCCATCAGCTTGCGCTTGGCCTCGCGCTGATGGCGGCCTTCCTGCATGCGCTGTTCGGCGCGCTGCAGAAGGGACGGCACGATCCCTGGATCAGCCGGGCGGCGATCGACGGCAGCTATGCGCTGATCGCCGCGCCCTTCGCGCTGTTCGTCGTGCCCTGGCCCGAACCGCACATGTGGCCGATCTTCGCCGGGGCCTTCGTCATCCACTCCGCCTACAAGGTCCTTCAGGCGATGACCTATTCGCGGGGCGCCTTCACCGTGGTCTATCCCGTGGTGCGCGGCACCGGGCCGCTTTTCGCGGTGGCGGCAGCGGGGCTTGTCTTCGGGGAACATTTCACGGCGGGGCAGTGGATGGGGCTTGCGGTTCTGGTGGCGGGCATCTTCGGGCTGGCGGCCTGGAACCTTGCCCATGTGACGGTGGACCGCCACAGCCTTATCCCCGCGCTCTGGCTGGCGGTGGCGACGGGGGCCTTCGTCGCGGGCTACACGACCTATGACGCCTACGGGATCCGTGCCACCGCCGATCCGTTCACCTTCCTGGCCTGGCTTTTCCTGATCGACGGCATCCTCTTTCCGCTCCTGACGCTGCGCCGCTGGATGGCGCTGCCCGGGGTGGAATGGCCCGCGCTGATAAGAAGGGGTGTCATCGGCGCCTTCGTCGCCTATTTCTCTTTCGGGTCGGTGATGCTGGCCACAAGGCTGGACAAGGTGGGCGAGGCGGCGGTGCTGCGCGAAACCTCGACCGTCTTTGCCGCGCTGATCGGCTGGCTGGTCCTGGGCGAGCGCGTGGGCAGGGTGCAACTGGCGCTGATGGCGCTGATCGCGGCGGGCGCCGTGATCGTGGAAATGGCAGGGTAGGGCGATGACGGAAAAGGCGGAAAAGAAGGTCAACGGCTGGGTCAGGGCGGCGCTGGAATACGGCCCGATCATCGCCTTCTTCGTGGGCTATGTGCGGCTGAAGGACCGGGTCTTCACCATCGGCGGCACCGAATATTCGGGCTTCATCCTGGTCACAGCGGCCTTCGTGCCGCTGATGATCCTGACCACGCTGGCCATGTGGCGGCTGACCGGCCGTCTGTCGAAGATGCAGGTCGCAACAGTCGTCCTGGTCACGGTCTTCGGCGGGCTGTCGGTCTGGCTGAATGACGAGCGGTTCTTCAAGATGAAGCCCACGATGATCTATCTCTTGTTCGCGGGGCTTCTTGGGCTGGGCCTGATGCGCGGGCAATCCTGGCTGAAGGCCGTCCTGGGCGAACACCTGCCGATGGCCGAGGAAGGCTGGATGATCCTGACCAAGCGATTCACCCTGTTCTTCCTGGCGCTGGCCGCAGCGAACGAGGGCGTCTGGCGGCTGATGTCGACCGACGCCTGGGTGAACTTCAAGACCTTCGGCCTGCCCGTCGCGATGTTCGCCTTCCTGATGCTGCAAAGCCGCCTGTTCCAGAAATACGGCACCGGCACGGACGAGTGACCCGATTTTTCTGCGAAAAATCAAGATTCCCGATTGTTCGCAGAACAATCGCGGCGCGGTCTGTCACTTCTGCCGGAACAGGATCGTCTGCGCGTTGCGGTCGGTCTTGGCCTGCCTGCGGTCGGCGGCGACGGCCCTGCCTTCGATGAAGGCCGGGCGCTGGCCAAGCGCGTCCAGCCAGCGGGCGAAATGCGGCTTGTCCTCCAGCGTCTGTTCCTGGCGTTCCCACAGGATCGCCCAGGGCCAGATCGCGATGTCGGCGATCGACAGGAAATCGCCCGCCACGAAGGCCCGGTCGGCAAGGCGCCGGTCCAGCACGCCGTAAAGCCGCCCCACCTCGGCCCGGTAGCGGTTCTGCGCATAGGGCAGGACCTGCGGCGGGTCCAGGTCGGGGGCATAGTGCAGGAAGTGATGCGCCTGTCCCGCCATCGGACCGACGCCCCCCATCTGCCACATCAGCCACTGGTCCACCTCGATCCGGTCGCGTTCCGTCGCGCCGTAAAGCCTGCCGGTCTTGCGCGCGAGGTATTGCAGGATCGCACCGGATTCGAAGATCGACACCGGCGCGCCATCGGGGCCTTCGGGATCGACGATGGCGGGCATGCGGTTGTTCGGGCTGATCTTCAGGAAATCGGGGGCGAACTGCGCGCCCGCGCCGATATCGACAAGATGAAGCCGGTAGGGCAGGCCCAGTTCAGCCAGTGCAATGGTGATCTTCCAGCCGTTCGGCGTGGGCCAGTAGTAAAGGTCGATCGGGGTGGTCATGGCGGTCTCCTTCGCTTTGGTGCAGAATGGCGCAGATGCGGCCGGGTGCAACCGCAAACACGGGGCAAAGGACGGGGGGCAGAAATGGGGGCAGGATGCCGGATGCATTGCTGAAGACGTTGCTGGCGCAGGAGCACCGTGTCTGGGCGGCGCTGACCTCGGGCGATGCGGCGGCCGATCAGGCACTGCTGTCCCCTTCCTTTGTCGGGCTCTATCCGGACGGTTACGCCGGGCGCGCCGAACATGTGGCGCAACTCGCGGGCGGGCCGACGGTGGCCCGGTACCGGCTGGAAGAGGCGCGCGCGCTGCCGCTGGCCGAGGGGTTGGGCCTGCTGTGCTATCGGGCGGAATACACAAGGCCCGGCGGCGCGGCGTGGGAGCGGATGTGGGTCAGTTCGCTGTGGCGGCGCGAGGGGGCCGCCTGGGTCAACCTCTTTTCGCAGGATACGCCCTGCGACGCACCGTTCCGCCCGGTGTGACGGTCGCCGCAACCGGATGAGGCGGGGCGCTCCGGGCCCCGCGCGGTCAGTATTCACCGGCACCCTTGCCCGCCAGGATCTTCGGGCGCAGGCGGGCGATGCGATTGCGGCGTGTCGCGGCGGCCTTGCCGGCCGCGATCTGAAGGACATGGCTTTTCCGGCGTCCGGGGGTGAGCGCCCGGAAGGCCTCGGCAAGGTCCGGGTCGGCGTTCAGCGCCTCGACCAGTTCTTCGGGAAGGTCCGGTTCGGCGCTGTCCTTCGGCACTGTGATCCCGGCTTCGGCATGGCCCTTCGCCTCGGCCAGAAGGCGCAGGATCCCTGGCGCAAGGCGGGCAACCTCGGCCGCTGCGGTAAAGCGGATCGCGTCGGGATGGCGCGTGTTGGGGCCCTGGCGTTGCAGCACGCCCTCAGGGTCGCGCAGCAGCGCGGCATTGAAGAAGGTCAGGCGGAAATCGGCACGGAAGGCGCCGATGATGGCGATGTTGCGGCCAGCGTGGACATAGCAGGGATGTCCCCATTTCACATGCTCGGCCAGCCCCGCCGACAGGCAGATCGCGCGCAGGGCGGCAAGGCCGTCGGCCCAGTGGCGCGCGGAACAGGCGGGCGTGTCGAACCGGTCGCACCGGCCGCAGCCCCTGGCGAAGAAGTCCTCGACATCGGTGATCATGGCGGCAGGGCTCGCAGGGGCAGGGGGGAAGGGATCAAGAGGAAGTCTAGCCCTTGGGCGGCGTGGGCGCACCCGGAAAGGCACACGGTGGCGCAAGGGCGCATGGGTGAGGATCGACAGGCCATCCCCCGCCGCCGTCGCCGGTTGACGCGCCCGCGCCGTGGGCGTATGCCGCGCAACGTGGCGCTTTGTAACCGGATTGCGGGCCACGTTAAACAAGCCGCTAAAGAGGACAGGGATCGACACGACCCCGAGGCCTTGGCGGTTTCGGGGTTTTTTTCATGCGCGAAGGGGCGCGGACGATGACGGACAGGAACTGGAAGACGCGCACGACGCTGGTGCACGAAGGCAGTCGCCGCAGCCAGTATGGCGAGATGGCCGAGGCGATCTTCCTGACCCAGGGCTTCGCCTACCCTTCGGCCGAGGCCGCCGAGGCGCGGTTCGTCAAGGCGGGCGAGGACGAATTCATCTATGCCCGCTACGGCAACCCCACGACGCGCATGTTCGAGGAACGGATCGCCGCGCTGGAAGGCACCGAGGACGCCTTCGCCACCGCCAGCGGCATGGCCGCCGTCAACGGGGCGCTGGTGTCGATGCTCAGGGCCGGCGATCATGTCGTCAGCGCCCGCGCGCTGTTCGGGTCGTGCCTTTACATCCTCGAGGAAATCCTGACTCGCTTCGGCGTCGAGGTGACATTCGTCGATGGCGCCAACCTTGATCAGTGGCGCGCAGCGGTCCGGCCGGGGGTTACGAAGGCGGTGTTCTTCGAGTCCATGTCGAACCCCACGCTGGAACTGGTCGACATCCGCTCCGTGTCGGACATCGCCCATGCGGCGGGCGCGCTGGTGATCGTGGACAATGTCTTTTCCACGCCGGTCTTTTCGCGCGCGGTCGAACTGGGGGCCGATGTCGTGGTCTATTCCACGACCAAGCACATCGACGGTCAGGGCCGCGCGCTTGGTGGCGTGATCTGCGGCACGACGGCGTACATCCGCAAGACGGTGGAACCCTACATGAAGCACACCGGCGGGTCGATGAGCCCGTTCACCGCCTGGATCATGCTGAACGGGATGGTGACGCTGGACCTGCGGTGCCGGGCGATGGCCGACAGCGCCCTTCAGGTGGCCCGTGCGCTGGAAGGCGACGCGCGCCTGTCGCGGGTGATCTTTCCGGGTCTTGCCAGCCATCCGCAGGCGGCGCTGGCCGAGGCGCAGATGGGGTCGGGCGGCACGATGGTGGCCTTCGAGATCCGGGGCGGCAAGGAGGCGGCCTTCCGCTTCATGAACGCGCTGGAGATCATCAAGATCTCGAACAATCTGGGCGATGCGAAATCCATCGCGACCCACCCGGCGACGACCACGCACCAGCGCCTTCCCGACGACCAGAAGGTGGCGCTGGGGATCACGCCGGGGCTGATCCGGCTTTCGGTCGGGCTGGAGGACGCGGGCGACCTGATTGCCGACCTGCGGCGCGGGCTGGATGCGGTTTGAGGCGCGGGGGCGGGCGGTGCCGGATTCGTCGCGCCTCGTCTTTCATTCGTCGCATCGGGCCCCTATCTTTTTGGGGCAAGCAGCGATAATGCTGCGGTGAACTGATCCGGGCGGAAGGGCCGTCCGTATATCCTGTTGACATTGAAGGCCGGGGCACCCCCCTGCCGGAACCGAAAGGACATCCAGATGAACATCCACACCCCCGAGATGGATCGCAAGCCCGCTGCCGAGGATGTCGAGGCGGCTCTGGCCCTGATCCGCCGTTGGGCCGGCAAGGCGACGGATGCCGAGATGCTGGCGCTTGATCCTGCGGCGCGGGCCTTGATCGGGGATGGCTATCCGGACCTCAGCACCGTCTATCCCGCCGATTTCCGGGCCGATGCCGCCTACAAGGACACGCTGCCCGATCTGCAGAACGGCCCGGCCAGCCTGATCCGCGGGGCAAAGACCCAGATCCAGCATGTGGGAATTTCGAATTTCCGCCTGCCGATCCGCTACCACACGCGGGATAACGGCGACCTGACGCTGGAAACCAGCGTGACCGGCACCGTGTCGCTGGAGGCCGAAAAGAAGGGCATCAACATGAGCCGCATCATGCGGTCCTTCTATGCCCATGCCGAACGCGATTTCAGCTTCGAGGTGATCGAACACGCGCTTGAGGACTACAAGCGCGATCTGGACAGCTTCGATGCGCGCATCCAGATGCGGTTCTCCTTCCCGGTGAAGGTGTCGTCGCTGCGGTCGGGGCTGTCGGGCTGGCAGTATTACGACATCGCGCTGGAACTGGTGGACGTGGCCGGGGTGCGCAAGCGGATCATGCACCTCGATTACGTCTACTCCTCGACCTGCCCCTGTTCGCTGGAATTGTCGGAACATGCCCGGCGGACGCGCGGGCAACTGGCAACGCCCCATTCGCAGCGCTCGGTCGCGCGGATTTCGGTGGTGGCCGAGGATGGCCCCTGCCTGTGGTTCGAGGATCTGATCGACATCGCCCGCCGCGCCGTCCCGACGGAAACCCAGGTCATGGTCAAGCGCGAGGACGAACAGGCCTTCGCCGAACTGAACGCGGCGAACCCGATCTTCGTCGAGGATGCCGCGCGCAGCTTTGCCGAACAGCTGCTGGCCGATCCTCGGGTGGGCGATTTCCGGGTTGTGGCCAGCCATCAGGAAAGCCTGCACAGCCACGATGCCGTGTCGGTGCTGACCGAAGGCGCGACCTTCGCCAGCGAAAGCCTTGACCCGCGCCTGTTCGCCACGCTGTTTCACGTCGGCTGATATCCGGGCGGCGCTGAGGGCCGGCTGGCTTCCGGCGCGCAGCGCGTTGCGGGGCGGCAGATCGCGTCACGCCACGATTCGCCGTATTGATCTTGACGCAACCGGTCGAAACGTGGATCGGTTCGCGCATCATGATCGACTTGCGCA
Organism: Aliigemmobacter aestuarii; assembly: GCF_004799285.1. Classification (GTDB taxonomy): domain Bacteria; phylum Pseudomonadota; class Alphaproteobacteria; order Rhodobacterales; family Rhodobacteraceae; genus Aliigemmobacter; species Aliigemmobacter aestuarii. The sequence goes on from NZ_SSND01000004.1 coordinate 169,918, forward strand.
GCGTCGCTTATATTCTCGGTCGTCTTCTTGTGGTCTTCGGGATCCTGATGCTGGTTCCGGCTTTGGTAGACCTCATCTTTACAGAGGATCAGGATGCGGGGGCGTATCTGCTGTCGGCCGGTGTCACGGCCGGAACCGGCGGGATGGTGGTTCTTGCGACACGAAACGCCCTGGGGCGCGCGCTTGATTTCCGCTCGGCCACACTGCTGACCCTTGGGATCTGGCTGTTGATGCCGCTGTTCGGGGCCTTGCCCTTTATTCTTGGCGCTCCGCAACTGTCCTTCACCGACGGGTATTTCGAGGCCGCTTCGGGTGTGACCACGACCGGGGCAACCGTCATCGTCGGGTTGGAAGGCTATCCGGTTGCCATGAACCTGTGGCGCGGGATGCTGAACTGGACCGGCGGGCTTGGCGTTGCGTTCCTGGCCATGATCTTTCTGCCCGTGATGCGCATCGGCGGGATGCAGTTCTTCCGGTCCGAAGGGTTCGACACGTTCGGCAAGGTTCTGCCACGCGCCTCGGATATCGCGCGAAGCCTGTTCCAGGTCTATGCATGGCTGACGGTGGCGGCTGCGGCCTGTTATCTTGCGGCCGGGATGACACCTCTGGATGCGGCGGTCCACGCGATGGCGTCGATTTCGACCGGAGGGTTTTCGGCCAGTGATGCCAGTTTCGGAAAGTACCCCGGCGCAGGCGAATATGCCGGTGCCCTGTTCATGATCCTCGGGGCATTGCCCTATGTCCGCTACATCGAACTGTCGCGCGGTGGGTCCCCCCGACCGATCTGGCGGGATGTGCAGGTTCGCGCCTTTCTGGTCTGGATGGCCGTCGCCGTGATGGCGTGCACATTGTGGCGCAAGGCCGTCGCGGGGGGCGAGTTCGAAGACGTCTTTCGCGACGCCCTGTTCAACATCGTGTCGATCTTCACGGGCACGGGGTTCTTTTCCGGCAGTTTCGCCAGTTGGGGCGGGTTTGCATTGGCCGTAGCCTTCGCCGTGGGGTTCGTCGGCGGGTGTTCGGGGTCCAGCACCGGGGCGCTGAGCGTGTTCCGGGTGCAGATCGCCGCCGCCGCGATCGGGTCGGCGATCCGTTCGATCCCGTTTCCCGACCGGCTGTCCCCGATCCGCTATGGCGGTCGGTCGGTCGACATGGACACGATCAACGGGCTGATCCTGTTCATATCCGCCTATGTCGTGGTCTTCGGCCTGTGCACGGTCGCCGTCTCGTTCACCGGGGTCGATCTGGAATCCTCGATCTTCGCGGTCTGGGCATCGCTTGGGAACATCGGTTACGGATTTGGCCCGCTGGTGGCTCCGACGGGGACCTTCATCGACTTTCCCGAGACAGCGAAATGGGCGCTGTCCATTGCGATGCTGACCGGGCGCCTGTCGCTGCTGTCCTTCCTGGTGATCCTGCTGCCAGCGTTCTGGCGCAATTGACAGGGACGAGCCTTCGGCGTTGACAGCCGCGCCTTGCCGGGCCAAGCCTTCGCCCATGATCGACCTTCGCCCCGTTGGCTACATCATCGGCCTCTTGCTTGTCGCCTTGGGGGCGTTGATGCTGTTCCCCATGGCGCTGGATCAGTTTTCCGGCGACCCCAACTGGCGCGCGATGCTGGAGGCCGCGATCATCACGGCGACCTCGGGCGGGGTTCTGGCACTGGCCTGCGCAAATGCAACCGTGCGGGGCCTGACGCTGCAACAGTCCTTCATCCTGACGACCGGGGTCTGGGTCGCGCTTCCGGCCTTCGGTGCGCTGCCGCTGATCCTTGGGGCGCCGGGGCTTGATCCGGTGGATGCGCTGTTCGAATCCGTTTCGGGGATGACCACGACCGGCACGACGGTGATCGCGGGGCTTGACGGTCTGCCGCGCGGCGCGAACCTGTGGCGGGGGATGTTGCAATGGCTGGGCGGGCTGGGGATCGTCATCGTTGCGATGATCTTCCTGCCGGTCATGAAGGTCGGCGGGATGCAGTTTTTCCGTTCGGAAGGGTTCGACACGCTGGGCAAGATCCTGCCCCGTGCGCTGGATATCTCGACCGCGCTGATCCAGATCTACCTTGCCCTGACGGTGGCCTGCGCGGTGACGTTCTTCGCGCTCGGGATGAACGGGTTCGATGCGGTGATGCATGCCCTGACCACCGTGTCCACGGGCGGTTTTTCCAGCTATGACCGCAGCTTCGGGGCCTTTGTCGGCGCGCCGGAATATGCGGCGGTGGTGTTCATGATCCTGGCCTCGCTGCCCTTCATCCGTTTCGTTCAGGTGATGCAGGGGCAGTATGCGCCCCTTTGGCGCGACCCGCAGGTGCGGGCCTATCTGCGCTGGACAGCCTATGCCACCCTGGCCGTCGCCCTTTACGAACTGGTCCATATCGGCGGTTCGGTGGAACCCGTCTTGCGTGAGTCGCTGTTCAACGTGGTTTCCACCTTCTCGGGCACGGGCCTTGCCTCGGTCGACCTGTCGTCATGGGGGCCGTTCCCCTTCGTCGTGCTGATCGTCGTGGGGCTGATCGGGGGCTGCACCTCATCGACCGGCTGTTCGGTCAAGGTGTTCCGCTACCTGATCCTGTTCGAGGCGATCCGCGTTCAGATCCGCCGCCTGCACAGCCCCAACGCCACCGTCGCGGTGCGTTACGAGGGCCGGACCGTCGGCGACGACGTGATCAACTCGGTGGTCGTGTTCTTCACGCTGTTCATCCTCAGCTTCGGGGTGCTCTGCGTGGCCTTGTCCCTGACCGGGCTTGCCCCCAAGACGGCGATCACCGCGGCATGGACCGCGATCGCCAACGTGGGGCCGGTCTTTGGCCCCGAGGTGGGGGCGACGGGCGCGGTGATGGGCTTTCCCGAAAGCGCCAAGTGGCTGATGATCGCCGGGATGCTGGTCGGCCGGCTGGAGCTTTTGTCGGTCTATGTCCTGTTCCTGCCCCGCTTCTGGCGGGTGTGACGGGACAGGGACGGCGGGCCGCCGTGGGTAAGGGCGGCCCGGCCTGCGGTCATTCCCAGCAGGACACCAGAACGGTCATCCGCGTGGCAAGGCGCGTCAGGTCCTCGGGCGCCATCGCGCCGCCGGCTTGCGCCACGCCGCCGGTGAGGCCAGCCCCCTGAAGCATCCCCAGGATGCGGTCGGAGGGGACGGCGAAGGACACATCGGGCGGCAACTGGCGCGTGCCATCGGGCGCGGCGGGCTTCAAGAGCCCGATCACCGCGCCGGATTCGTCCAGCACCGGGCCACCCGCGTCGCCGGGCAACGCTGCCAGCGCAAGGCGTGAGACATCGGTTTCGCCGTTCAGGCCCGTCACGTCCTCGAACCGGCCGAAGGTCAACGCGGGCGAGGGCAGCTGATCTTCATAGCTGTATCCCGCCACGGCGATCTCGCCGCCGATCCGGGGCGCGTCCTGGCGGAACGCGGCCACCGCCTGCGGCGCGAGCGGTGCGGACGGCCTGACCAGCGCAAGGCCAAGGGCGGCATCCTCGACCGCGACGGTCGCGTCGTGGTCAAGTTCGATCGTAAGCCTTCCGCAGCCCTGAACCGCCTCGGTCGTGGTCAGCACCGCGCCCGAGCCGTCAACGAAGAAGCCCGACCGCGACCGGATCGGCCGACGCACCTCGAGCCCGGCCATCAGGCCGCGTTTCGTCGCTTCGGACATGGGCACAAGGCCGGGATCCATCGCGCGGTCGCCGAAGGGGGCAAAGGAGGTCTGCATCGCCTTCAGCACCCGCGCCATGCGGTCTGCATCGGCCACGGGGTAGGACAGGATATACCCCTTGATCAGCCCGCGCGACAGTTCCGCGAAGGCGTGGCTTTGAATGCTGCCGTTCCGCCCGGTCATGGTGAAGCTGCGTTCGCGGCGCTCGCGTTCGCCCTCGACCGGCATGATCGCCAGCGTCTGAAGCACGTCGTAAAGACCATAAAGCGTGGCCTGATCGCCCGGCTGGCTGATCAGCAGGACCGATACGCCCGACCCGTCCTTCTGGGTGAAATGCACGAAGGGCGGTTCGTAATGGTCGAACGCGACCAGCGCCGTGGGCAGGGTGATCTCGATCCCGGCCTCTTCTTCGCGCAGGGTCTGCAAACCCAGTTCCTTCTGTGCCAGATCGTAGGCGGCCAGCAGCGTCTCGCGCTGGAAGGTGGTCAGCACGCCCGAGGCGTCAAAGCCGTTTTCGGCCTGCCAGGCGGCCATCGACTTGCGCGTGCCCGGTCCGAAGGCGCCGTCGATCGCGGCGTCGTAATAGCCGAACCATTGCAGGGCGGTCTGCAACGCCTCGCGCGCGGGCCGGTCAAGCTGGCCTTCGGAACGGCGCGCCTCGGCCGGGGTTTCGTCGACGAACACGGGGGGCGCGGGTTCGGCGGGTGTTTCGGGGGGGGGCGGCGCGGCCTCTGCCGTGCCGTCGGGCAGCGTCGTTTCCTCCACCGGTTCCGGCAGCGGCGCCGGTTCTACAGCCGCCGCAGCGCCCGCTTCGCCCACGGGCCAGAACCTGTCGCGGAAGCTGTTGCCCTCGGCGATGTAACTGTCCCCCGGCACAAGCCCGGCGGAGCGCAGGTCGCGCAGCCGCATCTGCGCCTCACCCGCGCCATAGGGGCCAAGCACGATGGCGTACCAGCCCGAAGACAGCCGGAAACCCGCGACATTGGGGAAGGATTGACCGTAGGCTCGGGCGCGGTCCTCGGCCTCGCGCAGCGTGGGCTGGGCTTCGATCTGCAACCAGACCTGACCCGGCGCGGCGGCGTCCTGTGCGGCCACGGGACGGGCCAGGACCATCGCGGTAACAAGCGCCACCAGCATCACCATGTATTTCATCGTCAAAGATATCCCCGATATGCGTTTTCGGCTCCGGACCCGACGACCCTAGTCGGGACAGGGGGGTGATGCACGCCGAAACTGCACGCCTCCCCCCATCGCCGCATTGACCCTTTTCCGCCTTCTGCCTATGGAGAGGGCGCTTTTCAAGGGGTTCGCGCATGACGGCCAGATCAGACCTGCCTCGGAGTTTCCAGGAAATCATCCTGCGGTTGATGACCTATTGGGGATCGAAGGGTTGTGCCGTGCTGCAGCCCTATGACATGGAAGTCGGCGCGGGCACCTTCCACCCGGCCACCACCCTGCGCGCGCTCGGGTCCAAACCCTGGGCTGCGGCCTATGTCCAGCCCTCGCGCCGCCCGACCGACGGGCGCTATGGCGAAAACCCGAACCGGCTTCAGCACTACTATCAGTATCAGGTGCTGATCAAACCCTCGCCGCCGGACCTTCAGGACCTCTATCTTGGGTCCTTGCGCGCCATCGGCATCGACACCGACCTGCATGACATCCGCTTTGTCGAGGATGACTGGGAAAGCCCCACGCTCGGCGCCTGGGGCCTTGGCTGGGAAGTCTGGTGCGACGGGATGGAAGTCAGCCAGTTCACCTATTTCCAGCAGGTCGGCGGGCATGATTGCCGTCCCGTCTCGGGTGAGTTGACCTATGGCCTCGAACGGCTAGCGATGTATGTGCTGGGGATCGACCATGTCATGGACATGCCCTTCAACGATCCGGACGCGCCGATCCCGCTGAAATACGGCGACATCTTCCGCCAGACGGAAGAGGAATACAGCCGCCACAACTTCGACGGCGCCACGACCGAGATGCTGTTGCGCCATTTCGAGGATGCCGAGGCAGAGTGCGACCGGCTGCTTGCGCAGCCTTCGGTTGATCCGAAGACCGGTAAATACATCGTGATGGCCCATCCCGCCTATGACCAGTGCATCAAGGCCAGCCACCTGTTCAACCTCTTGGACGCGCGCGGCGTGATCTCGGTCACCGAACGTCAGGCCTATATCGGACGCGTCCGTGCCCTGGCGAAGAAATGCGCCGATGCCTTCGTCACCACCGAAGCCGGTCGGTCGGCGGAGGATGCGGCGTGAGCGGCAAGATTGTCGGAGTTTTCATCGTGCTGAGCGCGCTTGTGGCGGGGATCGCCATATACTGGTTGCAGGTCTATGCCTTCTATGAACCCGCGGCCTTCACACCGGGCGAGGAAATCCGCCTTGTGCCCCTCGATCGCGACGCCCCCGAGGTGATCGTGGTCGAGAATATCGAAGGCATCGACGCCACCTCTTCGCCGCTGCGGTTCCGGGCCTGCTTTACCACGCCCCTTACCCAGGCGATGCTGACCGAAACCTACCGCGTCTATGATGACCCTGTGCCGCTGGTCGCGCCCGGCTGGTTCGCCTGTTTCGATGCAGTGGAAATCGGCGCAGCCCTCGAACGGGGCGAGGCGATCGCCTTCCTGTCCGAACGTGAAATCGCCGACGGTGTCGACCGGGTCGTGGCCGTCTTCGGCGACGGCCGCGCCTATGCCTGGCACCAGCTGAACGGCACCCTGGAGGAGTGACATGCCCGACCTTCTGATCGAACTCTTCTCCGAGGAAATCCCGGCCCGGATGCAGGCCCGCGCGCGCGAGGACCTGCGGAAACTCGTGACCGACGGCCTTGTCGCCGCGGGCCTCACCTATGCCAGCGCCGGCGCCTTTTCCACGCCCCGCCGGCTGACCCTGTCGGTCGAGGGGCTGGACGCCACCTCGCGCCCCGTGCGCGAGGAACGCAAGGGCCCGCGCACCGATGCGCCCGCCCAGGCGATCGAGGGCTTCCTGCGGTCGACGGGCCTCACGCTCGACCGGCTGGAACGCCGCTCCGACAAGAAGGCCGAGGTGTTCTTTGCCGTCATCGAACGGCCCGGCCGCCCGGCCGCCGACATCGTGGCCGAGGTGCTGGAAGCCGCCATCCGCGATTTCCCCTGGCCCAAGTCGATGCGCTGGGGATCGGGGTCGCTTCGCTGGGTGCGGCCGCTCCATTCGATCCTCTGCCTGCTGGCCGACGAGGCGGGCAGCAGCATCGTGCCGCTGACGGTCGACGGGATCGTGGCCGGCAACACCACCGAAGGCCACCGCTTCATGTCGCCGGGCCGCTTCCCCGTGTCGTCCTTCGATGACTACCGCGCCAGGCTTGCCCGCGCCCATGTCGTGCTGGACGCCGCCGAGCGCGAGGCGGCGATCTGGAACGCCGCGACCCAGCAGGCCTTTGCCCTCGGGCTTGAGGTCGTGCCGGACGCGGGCCTTCTGGCCGAGGTTGCCGGGCTGGTCGAATGGCCGGTCGTCCTGATGGGCCGGATCGGCGAGGATTTCCTGCATCTGCCGCCCGAGGTGCTGCAAACCTCGATGCGCGAGCATCAGAAGTTCTTTTCGGTGAAGAACCCCAAGACGGGCAGGATCGAAGGCTTCGTCACCGTCGCGAACCGCGAAACCGCTGACCACGGCGAGACGATCATCAAGGGTAACGCCAAGGTGCTGGCTGCCCGCCTTTCGGATGCGCGCTTCTTCTGGGAAAATGACCTCCGCACCGTAAAGGCGCAGGGGCTGGAAGGCATGGCCGCGGGGCTGGCCAACGTGACCTTCCACAACAAGCTGGGCTCGCAGGCCGACCGCATCCGCCGGATCGAGGCGCTGGCGCGCGAGATCGCGCCCGTGGTCGGCGCCTCGCCCGATCTGGCGGCCGAGGCCGCGCGCGTGGTCAAGGCCGACCTGCAATCGGCGATGGTGGGGGAGTTCCCCGAACTTCAGGGCACGATGGGCGGCTACTATGCCCGCGCCGCGGGCCTGCCCGAGGCCGTGGCCGATGCCTGCAAGGCGCATTACCAGCCGCTTGGCCCCTCCGACGACGTGCCGACCGATCCCGTGGCGGTGGCCGTGGCGCTGGCCGACAAGATCGACACGCTGACCGGGTTCTGGGCGATCGACGAGAAACCCACAGGGTCGAAGGACCCCTACGCGCTGCGCCGTGCGGCGCTGGGGGTTATTCGGTTGGTCTTGGGGAATGGGGTGAGGTTGGAACTGTATTCCAAGCTCGCATCGGCTCAGGTTCCCCATTTGCCAGCGATAGCAAGGGACCGGGATATTACGCTTTTGCCTGACAACTGGCAGCGCGATACCAACCTAGACCTCCTCGCCTTCTTCCACGACCGCCTCAAGGTCTACCTGCGCGATCAGGGCATCCGGCGCGATGTGATCGACGCCTGCCTCGCCATGCCGGGGAATGACGACCTGACGCTTCTGGTCAAGCGGGCCGAGGCGCTGGCCGCCTTCCTGAAAACCGATGACGGCGAGAACCTGCTGCAAGGCTTCAAGCGCGCGAACAACATCCTGACCCAGGCCGAGGCCAAGGATGGCGTCGAATATTCCTTCGGCGCCGATCCGAAATTCGCCGAAGGGCCCGAGGAAACCGCGCTCTTCGCCGCCCTCGACGCGGCCGAGGCGGCCATCGCCCCAGCCATGGGGGCAGAGGATTTCGCCACGGCCATGGCGGCCATGGCCGCGCTTCGCGCGCCCATCGACGCCTTCTTCACGGCGGTGCAGATAAACACCGACAACCCCGTGATCCGCCGCAACCGACTGAACCTTCTGCACCGCATCCGCGCGATCTGCGGACAGGTCGCCGACCTGACCCGGATCGAGGGCTGAGAGGCCGGGCCGGGGGTTTTGCACCCCCGGACCCCCGCAGGGTATTGGGATCAGGTTGAAGGGATGCCCGTTCCCCTGTCAACCTGACTGAAAATACCCCCGGGGGGTGCGGGGGGCAGGCAGCCCCCCGCTGCCGATGGTAACGCTTGCGTGACGGGCCGATCCGTCTATTCTGCAGGCGAAATCAAGGGTGCCGCAGTGCAGAAACAACAGCCTCTCACCGATTTTTCGGAAATTACGCCCTCGGCCGCGATCCGGACCGAAACGCATGGCTGGCGCGCGAAATGCCTTCAGCGACTGATCCGTCTTGACCTGCCGGTGCCGCGCACGGTGGCGCTGCCCTCGTCGACGGTGCGGGCGATCGCGGCGGGAACCCCGGTGCATTGCGAGGCGATCCTTGCCCATTTCGGCGAGGGGCCGCTGATTTCGGTCCGGCCGAGCCCGGTCAACCCCGATTGGGGCGGGCCGGCCACGGTGCTGAACATCGGGCTGAACCATGCCCGCCACGCCCGGCTGGTGGAAACCCAGGGGCAGGCGGCGGCGGATGAGCTGTTCCTGCGTTTCGTGCAGGGCTATGCGGTGCATGTGGCACGGCTCGATCCCGACATGTTCGAGGGGCTTGACGCCGGGCCGGGGGCGCTGCGCGAGGCGCTCAGGGCCTATCGCGACGAGATGGACGAGGATTTCCCCGAGGATCCGGCGCGCCAGTTGGCCGAGGTGCTGCGGTCGATGGCCCGCGCCTGGGAAGGCACGACGGCGCGGCTCTTGCGGCAGGCCAAGGGCGCGCCCGAGGATGCGGCGCTGGGGCTTGTCGTGCAGCAGATGGCACAGGGGATCGGGCAGGGCATCTCGGGCTCCGGTGTCGTCCAGTTCATCGACCCGGTGACGGGGCAGCCGCAGGTGACCGGCCGCTATCTGGGGCAGAGCCAGGGGCGCGACGCGCTGAAGCGGACCGAGGCGATGTATCTGACGCGCGATCCGAGGGGGCCCTCGCTTGAGGATATCGCGCCCGATCTGTTTGCCGAGCTTCTGCGCCACGGCCGCGCCTGCCGCGACAGGCTGCGCGAGGAGATGCAGATCGAGTTCACGATCGAGGATGGCCGGCTTTCGGTGCTGGACGCGGTCAAGGTGGCGCGGTCGTCGCGCGCGACGCTGCGGGTGGCGGTCGCGCTGGCCGATGACGGGATCATCGACCGCAACGAGGCGGTGTTGCGGGTGGAACCCCGCGCGCTGTCCGAGCTTTTGCATCCTCAGGTCGATCCGCGCGGGCCGCGCGACGTCTTCGTGCGCGGCATCGCCGCTAGTCCGGGGGCCGCCACGGGGCGGATCGTCTTTTCCAGCCAGGCGGCGCAGGCCAGCGCGTCGCGGGGGGAGCCCTGCATCCTTGTGAGGCGCGAAACCACGCCCGAGGATATCCGCGGGATGCATTCGGCCGTGGGCGTGCTGACCGAGCGGGGCGGCATGACCAGCCATGCGGCGGTGATCGGGCGGGGCCTTGGCCTGCCTTGCATCGTCGGCTGTTCCGACCTGCGGCTTGACCCGCGCGACAAGACGCTGCGCGTGCCGGACGGGCGCATCTTCCGCGAGGGTGACACGATCACCGTCGACGGCACCAGCGGTGAGGCGCTGGTGGGGGCCGCCGACATGCTGCCGCCCGCGCTTGACGCCACCTTCCACAAGCTTCTGGGCTGGGCCGACGCGGTGCGCGACATCGGCATCCGCGCCAATGCCGACACGCCTGCCGATGCCAAGACCGCGCGCGATTTCTCGGCGCAGGGGATCGGTCTTTGCCGGACGGAACACATGTTCTTTGACAGCGACCGCCTGATCGTCATGCGCGAGATGATCTTCGCCGACACCCCGGCCGACCGGGCGGCGGCGCTGACGCGGCTTCTGCCGATGCAGCGCGCGGATTTCGTTCAGCTTTTCGACATCATGCAGGGGCTTCCGGTCTGCATCCGGCTGTTCGACCCGCCGCTGCACGAATTCCTGCCGCACAGCCGCGAGGGGTTGCGCGAACTGGCCGAGGCGCTGGACCGGCCGCTTTCGGAAGTGACCCGGCGGGCCGAGGCGCTGGCCGAGTTCAACCCGATGCTGGGCATGCGGGGCGTCCGGTTGGGCGTGGTCCTGCCGGAAATCTACGACATGCAGGCGCAGGCGATCTTCGAGGCGACGGTCGAAATCGGGCGCCGCGCCGATCCGGTCGTGCCCGAGATCATGATCCCGCTGGTGTCGGCGCGGCGCGAGGTCGAACTGGTGAAGACGCGGATCGAGTCGGTGGCGGCGACGGTGCGCACCAAGACAGGCCGGGATTTCGACTATCGGCTGGGGGTCATGGTGGAAACGCCGCGGGCCGCGCTTCGCGCGGGCGAGATCGCGCAGCATGCATCCTTCCTGTCCTTCGGGACGAACGACCTGACGCAGATGACCTATGGCCTGTCGCGCGACGACGCCGGGCGCTTCATGAACACCTATGTCCAGCGCGGTGTCTTCCCCGAGGATCCGTTCCACACGCTGGATGTCGACGGGGTTGGGGAGCTTTTGCTGATCGGGGCGGACCGGGGGCGTCAGACACGCGATGACCTGACGCTTTCGATCTGCGGCGAACACGGCGGGAACCCCGAATCAATCGCCTTCTGCCGTCGTGCGGGTTTCGACTACGTTTCGTGTTCGCCCTACCGCGTGCCGCTTGCGCGGCTGGCGGCGGCCCATCTGGCGCTATTGGATCCGATTCGGAAACACTGAACGATTCCATGCGCTTGTGTGGCTTGCGCACGAAAATGAGGCGTCAGTTGGGCGACATTCCGCCGAACTGAAGGCGATTCGTAGTTGCAATTTTGCCACAGTATATAGACTCCCAGAGTTTTTTCGACTACTGCGCCCCGCTGTTACGAATTGGGGAAGGGTTTTGTCCCCGACTACCTGACTGAAACAGACCGGGAAATACGCCCAATGTGCTTGCGACTGACCTGGGTCACCGCCCTTCTGGCGGGACTGACCTTCGGGGGCGCGGCCTTCGCCGAAGTCACGGTGAGCCAGTCCAACAACCGGATGGTGCCCGATGCGGCATCCCCCCTCGTGCAGGGTGCCGCCGCGCCGCTGGTGGCGTCGGGGACCCGCAAGGGGGCCGGCCTTGCCAGCCTCTTCGGCGGCGGGACCGCGACAAAGGGCGGGCTGAAGCCTGTCAAGGCATCGGCCACCCGCGTGCCCGAAATCAGCTATTCCCGGTCCTTCCTTGCGGGGATGCCGGTCGCCAGCGGCGATACGGAGTGGGAGTGCCTGGCCAAGGCGCTTTACTTCGAGGCCCGAGGCGAAAGCGTGAAGGGCCAGTTCGCCGTGGCCGAGGTGATCCTGAACCGGGTGCAAAGCCCGCGCTATCCCTCGACGATCTGCGGCGTGGTGCATCAGGGTGGCCGGAAGGGGTGCCAGTTTTCCTTCACCTGCGACCGCCACCCCGACCGGATCCGCGAAAAGGCCGCCTGGGCGCAGGCGGGCAAGATTGCCCGGCTGATGATCGACGGGGCGCCGCGTGCGCTGACCGAAGGGGCGACCCATTTCCACACCCGGAATGTCCGGCCGGGCTGGGCGCGCAAGTTTCCGCGCACGGCCGAAATCGGCGCGCATCTGTTCTATCGCCAGCCCGGCGCGGGTACCTGACCGCCGGGGGCGGCAGGGGCATTTGCGCGCCCCGTCGCCAAGGCAGGCAACAAAGAGCCATGCAGAAGATGTCGCTTTACTTGCGCGGGGCTTCGGCTTCGCGCTAAGGGGCAGGGGCCGGGCAGGGTAATCTGCCCGCCGACACGACCGGCCCGAAGGGGGCAGAATGACCAGCGACATCCGCCTTGCCTTTGCCCATCCCGAAGAGCGCGCCGCCGCTTCGGCCAGCGCCGATCCCCGCGACCGGATTTCCTTGCGTGACCACGTGGTCGAGGCCGACATCGGCGCCTTCCAGCAGGAACGGGGTCGTACGCAGCGCCTGCGCTTCAATGTGGTGGTCGAGGTGCGTCCGCATCCCGCGCCGCTTGAGGATGACGTGGACAGGATCCTGTCCTACGACCGGATCACCGAAGCGATTGCCGCCGAACTGGCCGAGGAACGGCTGAACCTGCTGGAAACCCTTGCCGAACGGGTGGCCGAACGCGTCCTGTCCGAACCGCAGGCGATGCGCGTCTTTGTCCGCGTCGAAAAGCTGGATCGCGGGCCGGGGGCGCTTGGCGTGGAAATCGTCCGCAGCCGGGCCGAAGCGCCGTTGCGCGCGGTTGATGCGGCGGGCGACATGCAGGCGCTGCACCCCTTGGTGATCTTTCTGGACAATGCCGCGATTGCCGCGCCTGACCTGTCGGCCCGGCTGGATGCCTGGCAGGCGCGCGGGCTGCCGATGATCCTGACGGTCGGCCTGCCGGACATGCCGCGCCCGCAGACCGGGCACAAGCCCACGCAGCGCCGGATCGACCTTCTGGCCATCGAACAGAACGCCTGGACGCTGGCCGCGCGGGATGACCGCTGCGTGGTCGTGGCCACAAGGACCGAGATCGACTGGGCGATGAAGCACGGGCGCACCATCGTCTGGGCGCCTTCCAAGCTGGTGCTGGATGCGGTTGACGGCCCCCACTCGCGCGAACCCGTGGCGCTGGCCCTGTGGCTGGCCGAGATGACGGCCGCCGAGGGCTTCATCGTTCACGGCGATGTTGCGATCCCGGCAGGAAGCCGCGTAAAGGCCGAACGCGCCTGAGAGGCCGGGCTTGCCAGCCGCCGCGCCGGGGCCTAATCCGGTGGCCATGACATATTACCGCCCCATCGCCATGACCGATCCCGCCCGGCCCGCCGGTGCCCATGCTCTTGCCGGGGGCTGGTGCTGGTTCGACCGGGTCGAGGTGCTGGAACGCGGCGCTGCCCGCCCCGGCCCGGTGATCCCCGCCTCGGATCTTCCCCCCGAGACGCTTGACCGGCTGACCGCGTCGCGGGCGCCCTTGGCCGGTCTGACGATGGACCGCCCCCGCCTGATGGGCATCCTCAACGTCACGCCTGACAGCTTTTCCGACGGCGGGCTGTTCCTCGCCCCCGAGGCGGCGCTGACGCAGGGGCGGATGATGGCGGGCGCGGGCGCCGAGATCATCGACATCGGCGGCGAAAGCACGCGGCCCGGATCGGTCGAGGTGCCGGTGGACGAGGAAATCGCGCGCACCGCCCCGGTGATCGCGGCGCTGCGCGCGGGCAGGATTGCCACGCGGATCTCCATCGACACGCGCAAGGCCGCGGTGGCGCGGGCGGCGTTGGGGGCAGGCGCGGACATCGTCAACGATGTGTCGGCCTTCACCTTCGATCCGGGGCTTCCGGGCGTGGTGGCCGCAACCGGCGCCCCGGTCTGCCTGATGCACATGATCGGCACGCCGCAGACGATGCAGGACGATCCGCAGTATGACGACGTTCTGCTGGACGTCTATGACCACCTCGAGGCGCGCATCGGCGTGGCCGAGGCGTCGGGCATCTCCCGCGACCGGATCATGGTCGATCCCGGTATCGGCTTTGGCAAGACACTGGCGCACAACCTTGACCTGATCCGGGGGCTGTCGCTGTTTCACGGGCTGGGTTGCCCGGTCCTTCTGGGCGTGAGCCGCAAGAAATTCATCGGCACCATCGGCGGCGAGGCGCAGGCCGACCGGCGCGCGCCCGGGTCCGTCGCGGTTGCGCTGGCCGGGGTCGCGCAGGGGGCGCAGGTGTTGCGCGTGCATGATGTGTGGGAGACGCGGCAGGCGCTGGCCCTGTGGCGTTCGGTAACGGGAGAGGGCGCATGAGTCGCAAGCTGTTTGGCACCGACGGGGTTCGCGGACGGGCGAACGACTATCCGATGACCGCCGAAATGGCGCTGAAGCTGGGCGCGGCCGCGGGCCGGTTCTTCCGCCGGGACGGCAGCCCCGGCCACCGGGTTGTGATCGGCAAGGACACGCGGCTTTCGGGCTACATGCTGGAAAACGCGCTGACCGCCGGGTTCACTTCGACGGGGCTGAACGTGCTGCTGCTTGGTCCGGTTCCGACGCCCGCTGTGGGGTTCCTGACCCGGTCGATGCGCGCCGACGTGGGGGTGATGATCTCGGCCAGCCACAACCCGCACCACGACAACGGCATCAAGTTCTTTGGCCCCGACGGTTTCAAGCTGTCGGACGAGGCCGAGGCCGAGATCGAGGCGCTGGTCGCGCAGGATATCCAGCCCGCCCAACCGCAGAACATCGGGCGGGCAAAGCGGATCGACGACGGGCGCGGACGCTATCAGGAATTCGTCAAGACGACCTTTCCGGCCGGGCTGCGGCTTGACGGGCTGAAGGTGGTGATCGATTGCGCGAACGGTGCCGCCTATCGCGCCGCGCCCGAAGTGCTTTGGGAACTTGGGGCCGAGGTCATTCCGGTCGGTGTGGCGCCCAACGGCACCAACATCAACGACCGCTGCGGATCGACGCATCCCGAAACCGCGGCCGAGGCCGTGGTCGCCCATGGCGCGCATGTCGGCATCTGCCTTGATGGCGACGCCGACCGGGTGATGATCATCGACGAGGCGGGCAAGGTGGCCGACGGCGACCAGATCATGGCGCTTCTGGCGGCCCGCTGGGCCGACGAGGGGCGGCTGGCGGGTGGTGCGTTGGTTGCCACGGTGATGTCGAACCTCGGGCTCGAACGGTTCCTGCAAGGGCGTGGGCTGCGTCTGGTGCGGACAGCGGTCGGCGACCGCTATGTCGTCGAGGCGATGCGCGAAGGCGGCTTCAACCTGGGTGGCGAACAATCGGGTCATATCGTGATGACCGATTACGCCACCACCGGCGACGGTCTGATCGCCGGCTTGCAGTTCCTCGCCGAGATGGCACGCACCGGAAAGCCCGCAAGCGACCTGTCACGGGTGTTCGAAACCGTGCCGCAGCTTCTGAAGAACGTCCGCTACAGCGCTGAAAGACAGCCGCTTTCCGACGCACAGGTCAAGGCGCGCATCGCCGAGGCCGAAGCCCGCCTTGCCGGAAAGGGGCGGCTTCTGATCCGCAAGTCGGGAACCGAACCGCTGATCCGGGTGATGGCGGAATGCGAGGATGAAGGGTTGCTGCGCGCCGAGGTCGACGGGATCGTGGCCGCGGTGGAAGCGGCCGCCTAGCGGCGCTGCGACACCGCCAGCCCGCCCAGGATCAGCGCCAGCGCGGCAAAGAACTGCAACGGCAGGCTTTCCTTCAGGAAGACGACCCCGAACAGGACCGACCACAGCGGCACCTGGTAATTCGTCAGCGTCATGAAGGACGGCCCCGCGCTGCGGATCACCGTCACGCGCAGAAGGGCCGCCAATGCGGTGGGGATCAGGCCAAGCGCCACTATGGCCAGCATCGCATCGGGACGCGCCGGTTCCGGCACCCCCTCGACCAGGATCATGGCCGGAACAAGGATCACCGCCCCCACCAGCAGCGTCGCCGCCGCCAGAACGATCGGGTCGATCGGCGGGCAGCGCCGCGTCAGGATGCCGGAAATCGCATAGCAAAGCGCCGCCGCCACGCAGGCCAGTTGCGGAAGGCCCGCGGAAAGGCCCTGCAGGGCGGCCGGCCCGATCAGCATCGCCGCCCCCGCGAACCCCAGCGAAAAGCCAGCTGCCCGCCGGGGCGTCAACCGGTCATCCGGCAGAAAGACATGTGCCAGGGGCAGCACGAACAACGGCACCGCCGCCATCGACAGGCCGGCAAAGGCCGAGGGCACGGATTGCTGGCCCCAGGAAATCAGGAAGAAGGGCAGCGCCGTGGACAGCGCGCCGATCACGGCGACATGGGCCGCCAGCGCCGCGGACCAGCGGGGCAGGGTCCGGCGCATCGCAACCGCCAGCAGCACCAGCGACACGGCGCCAAGCGTGGTGCGGGCGCAGGCCACGGTCAGCGGCCCGTAACCGCGCAGCGCGACCGAGATGACCATGAACGTCCCGCCCCAGATCAGCCCGAGGGCAAGGATCGAAAGCCAGTCATTTCGCGTGGGCTGGGGCATCCGGTCCATCTGGGCAGAATTGTTGGAATTCATGCGATCAGTTTGCCATCCAAGACATTTCTGCCTGTGGATAGATCGAAAAATCACAAGGCACCGACAGCGAAAAGGGCGCGCAACCGGCGCGCCCTTTCCTTGTTTCGCGAAGGCGGATCAGTTGCGCGCCTTGTCCACCATCTTGCCCTTGGCGATCCAGGGCATCATCGCACGCAGTTTGGCACCGACCTGTTCGATCTGGTGTTCGTCATTGATCCGACGGGTCGCCTTGAAGAAGGGCTGGCCCACGGCGTTTTCCTGCATGAAGTCGCGCACGAACTTGCCGGTCTGGATGTCGGTCAGAACCGCCTTCATCCGCGCCTTGGTCTCGTCATAGGGCAGGATGCGCGGGCCCGAGACATACTCGCCATATTCGGCAGTGTTCGAGATCGAGTAGTTCATGTTCGCGATGCCGCCTTCGTAGATCAGGTCGACGATCAGCTTCACCTCGTGGAGGCATTCGAAATAGGCCATCTCGGGCTCGTAGCCCGCTTCGACCAGCGTTTCAAAGCCCATGCGGATCAGTTCCACAAGGCCGCCGCACAGAACGGCCTGCTCGCCAAACAGGTCGGTTTCGCATTCCTGGCGGAAGTTGGTCTCGATGATGCCCGAACGGCCGCCACCGATGGCCGAGCAGTACGACAGCCCGATTTCCATCGCCTTACCGGTCGCGTCCTGATGCACGGCCACGAGGCAGGGCACGCCGCCGCCCTTGACGTATTCGCCGCGCACGGTGTGGCCGGGGCCCTTGGGCGCCATCATGATGACATCGACGCCGGGCTTCGGCTCGATCAGGCCGAAATGCACGTTCAGGCCGTGGGCAAAGGCAATCGCCGAGCCTTCGCGCAGGTTGTCATGGACGTATTTCTTGTAGGTTTCGGCCTGCAGTTCGTCGGGCATGGTGAACATGATCAGGTCGCACCAGGCGGCGGCTTCGGCGATGCCCATGACCTTGAGGCCTTCGGCTTCGGCCTTCTTGGCCGAGGGGCTGCCCGGACGCAGGGCAACGACCAGGTTCTTGGCGCCCGAGTCGCGCAGGTTAAGCGCGTGGGCATGGCCCTGGCTGCCGTAGCCCAGAATGGCGACCTTCTTGTCCTTGATGAGGTTGATATCGCAATCGCGATCGTAATAGACGCGCATCGGGCGCTCCTTTCCTTGCTGATGACGGGCAGGATAGGGATTTTCGCGTCAATGATCGTGCAATCTTTGACGTTTATGCGGAAATATGGAAAGTATCATTCATTGAAAGTTCATAATGTGAAAGATACATGCAGATTGACGATACCGACCGCCGCATCCTGCGCCACCTGCTGGCCGATCCTGCGCTTGGCACGGCCGCGCTGGCAGATCGAGCCGGGGTCACGCAGGCCACCTGCTGGCGGCGGCTCGACAGGCTGCGCGCCGGGGGCATCATCCGCACCCAGGGGGCGCGGATCGACTGGCGGGCGCTTGGATACGAGGTTGAGGTCTCGCTGCGCTTCAGCCTCGACAAGACCAATCCGCGGGCCTTCGATGAATTCATCGACGCCGCGCGCGCCGTACCCGAGGTGGTGGCGATCGAGACCTTTCTTGGCCGCGTCGACGTGCGGCTGAACGTGATCGCCCGTGACATGCGCGATTATCAGGAAATCTATCGCCACCGCATCCTGACCCTGCCGCATATCGCCGACATCGAGGCGCTGATGCTGGTGGCCACGATCAAGGATGAAAGCGCCCTGCCACTATGATCGACCTTGACGACATCGACCGCGCCTTCCTGCGGGCGCTCGCCCGTGACGGCACGCTTTCGGCCGGGGAACTGGGCCGCAGGCACGGGATCAGCCAGCCGCAGGCCTGGCGCCGCATCCGCCGGCTGGAAGAGGCGGGCGTGCTGGCGGGGCAGCGGGTCGAGGTGGACCGCGCGGCGCTTGGCTTCGGCGTGACGGTCTTTCTGGGCGTGAAGCTGGCCACCAAGGGCCGGGTCAGCCTTGAGGATTTCGAACGCGCGGTCACCGCCATCCCCGAAGTGCAGGTCGTTCAGCATGTCCTGGGCCTGTTCGATTACCGACTGCGCGTCGTCGCGCGCGACATCGCGGATTTCGAACGCGTGCTGCGGCGGCGGATCATGACCCTGCCGGGCGTGGGCCAGGTCGAGGCTAACGTGCTTCTGACCGAAGAGCCGCGCCCGGGTCCCATCGGGTGAGGGGGGCTGTCTGCCCCCATCTTTGGCTGCGCCAAATTCACCCCCCGAGGATATTTTCGTCAGGTTGAAAGCAGTTTGAGTCAAACTTGTTTCACTTTGGCTCAAATATCCCGGGGGTGAAGGCCGCAAGGCGCGAGGGGGCAGCGCCCCCTTTTCCCCGCGACGTCCGGGCGCAGGCCCTTGCCGGTCGCGCGGTTTCGGGCGATGGTCTGGCTTCGACCGAGGAGGATGACCGATGACCCGTTTGCCCCATGCTCATGTCGACCCGGACGGGTTGCAGGAATTTTCGGTGGTGTTCACCGACCGTTCGCTGAACCACATGTCCAAGCGTTTCCAGAAGGTGATGCGCGACCTGTCCGAGGGGCTGCGCGAGGTTTACCGGGCCGAGGCGGTGGCGCTGGTGCCGGGCGGTGGCTCCTATGCGATGGAGGCGGTCGCACGCCAGTTCGGGCAAGGATCGGCGCTGATCGTGCGGAACGGCTGGTTTTCCTATCGCTGGACGCAGATTTTCGATGCGGGCGGGTTCGCCCGCGAGACGACGGTGGTGATGGCCCGGCAGGCCGGCAACGATGCGCGCGCGCCCTACGCACCGCCGCCGATCGATGAGGTGGTGGCGAGGATCCGCGAGGTGAAGCCCGATGCGGTCTTTGCCCCGCATGTGGAAACCAGCGCGGGCCTGATCCTGCCGGATGACTACATCGCCGCGATGGCGGCGGCCGCGCATGAGGTGGGTGCGCTGATGGTGCTGGATTGCATCGCCTCGGGCTGCGTCTGGGTGGACATGGCCGCGACCGGCGTCGATGTGCTGATCTCGGCGCCGCAGAAGGGATGGTCGGCCTCGCCCTCGGCCGGGGTGGTGATGCTTTCGGCGCGGGGGGTGGAACGGCTTGAGGCCACCGCCTCGAACAGCTTCGCGCTGGATTTGAAGAAATGGCGCGCGATCATGGCGGCCTATGAGGGTGGCGGGCACGCCTATCATGCGACGATGCCGACGGATGCGCTTCTGGGGTTCCGCGACGCGCTGGACGAGACGCGCGCGATGGGGTTCGAGGCGGCGAAGGCCGCGCAATGGGACCTGGGGCGCCGGGTGCGCGCGATGCTGGCCGAAAAGGGCATCCGGTCGGTTGCGGCGGAGGGGTTCGCCGCACCGGGCGTGGTGGTCAGCTATACCGACGATCCCGACATCCAGAACGGAAAGAAGTTCCTCGCCGAAGGCATGCAGATCGCGGCGGGCGTGCCGTTGCAGGTGGGCGAGGGGGCAGAGTTCCGGACCTTCCGGCTGGGGCTGTTCGGTCTGGACAAGCTGAAGGACGTGGACGGCACGGTCGCCCGCCTTGGTGCAGTGCTGGACCGGGTGCTGTAGGCGCTTCCGGGGGGCGACGGCCCGGATGTGGCAGGACGGGGCGCCGGGATGGCGCCCCTTTTTCTTACCGCACGCCGAGGCCCGCGCGCATCAGCGTCTTGCGCACCGGCGCAAGGGAATAGAGCGCGTTCAGCCCCGCCGCCCGCAGGTCGCGCAGCGGTTGCGCCCCCATCATCGAGGCCCGGTTCAGAAGGTCGATGCCCGTGACGCGGGCCTTCACCTCAAGATGGCGGGCGCGGTGATAGCGGTCGAGCATCGCCGTCTCGCCGATCAGGTGCGGAGCCTCGGTCGCCAGATCCAGAAGCACGCGCAGGTCCGCAAGGCTCATGTTCAGGCCCTGCGCGCCGATGGGCGGAACCACATGTGCGGCCTCGGCCATGAGCGCGGTGCGCTGGCCGGTCATCCGGTCGGCGATCTGGCTGATGATGGGCCAGACGCTGCGGCGGCTGACCAGCGTCAGCGGGCCGAGGATGCCGCAGGAGCGTTCGTTCATCGCGGCCTCGAATTCCGGGACCGGACGGGCGGCAAGGCGCGCCACCTCGGGGCCGCGTTCCATCCAGACGATGGCCGAAGAGGGCAGGCCGTCGCGGTCGGGCAGCGGGACCAGGGTGAAGGGCCCGCCCGAGCGATGGATCTCGGTCGAGACGTTCTGATGCGGGATCGGGTGGGTGGTGGCGAAGGCCAGCGCCTTCTGACCGTAGCGATAGGTCTTCACCCCGATGCCAAGCGCCTGCCGCACTGCCGATCCGCGGCCATCGGCGGCGATCAGCAGGCGCGCGGTGACGCTGCCGCCATCCGACAGGGTGACGCGCGCCTCGGTGTCGCGGGTCAGCACGCCGGTCGTGGCGGTTCCGGGGCGGAAGGTGACGTTGGGCAGGTCTTCCAGCCGCGCAACCATTTCGCGCCGGAGCAGCCAGTTGGGCAGGTTCCAGCCGAAAGGCTGGTCCGAGATGTCGGAGGCGTCGAAATCCTTGGTGATGCGCGGCTCTGCGATCTTCCCGCCTGCATCGATGATGCGCATGACCTGGAGCGCGGCGGCATGGGGTTCCAGCCGGGTCCAGAGCCCGGCCGCCTGAAGCACCGGGATCGACGGTTGCAGGAAAGCGGTCGTGCGCAGGTCGGCGCCCGTATCCGATTCCGCCGTCACCGGCGGGGCCGGGTCGACGCAGATGACGCGAAACCCCGCCGAACCGAAGGCGGCGGCAGCGGACAGGCCCGCCACGCCGCCGCCGGAAATCAGGATGTCGGTTTCGCTGTGGCCCATGATCCGCCTCTTCGGTCCTTTGCCCGAATGTAGGGCGGAACGGCGGGAAGGTCCAACCGACATTCGGTCCTTGGGGGGCTCGGCCGGTCAACGGGCGCGTACCGGGCGCCCGTTGACCGAACGCGACCTGTCAGAGCTGCGAGACGGCGATGAGGAAGAAGAAGACCACCGGCACGGCCGCCAGCGCGACCATCGTCAGGGCGACAACGCCGAAGGTCTTGACCGCCAGCGCCAGAACCACGACCGCCAGCGCCACCAGCGCAAGGATCAGGTTGGCGCCCCGGGTCGAGGCGGGCGCGGCATGGGTGGACGCCGCAGACGCGGCGGTATCGGTCATGGTCATGGGAAACTCCTGTTCGCTTCGCCCCTCACTTGGCGGCGCGGGCGCGTCCTGACTATCGGGCAGGTTGCCGCAGTGCGACAATCTCACGCAGTCCGGCTTTCGCGGTCCGGCTCAGGATGTCAGGCACGACAGAAAGTGACCAAGGTCATCTGTATGATGGTGGATGTGCGGTGCGTGATGCGGGTCGGGGGCGACATGAACGGTGCGCATGCCCATTTCATGCGGGGCGGCAAGGTTGCGCGGGTCATCCTCGAACATGGCGGCGCGGACCGGATCCAGCCCGTCGGCGGCAAAGACCGTTTCGAACGCCGCGCGTTCCGGTTTCGGGCGGAAACCTGCGTGTTCGACCCCATAGACGGCATCGAACAGCCCCGACAGGCCGCGCGCCTCGATCACGCGGCGGGCATAGGGTTCGCAGCCGTTGGTATAGACGATGCGCCGACCCGGCAGGGCGCGGATCCGCGCGGCCAGTTCGGCATCCGGCCGCAGGGCGGAAAAGTCGATGTCATGCACGTCGGTCAGGTATGGCCCCGGATCGACACCATGTTCTGCCATCAGTCCGGCAAGCGTCGTGCCATAGGTTTCCCAGTAGTGGCGGCGAAGATGATCGGCCCGGGCGCGATCGACCTTCAGCGCCTCCATCACCCAGGCGGTCATGCGCTTTTCGATCTGGTCGAAAAGCCGCGCCGAGGGCGGGTAAAGCGTGTTGTCGAGGTCGAAGACCCAATAGGCGACGTGCGAGAACTGATCTGCTGGCATGCGGCAGAGGTAATGCGCTTTTGCCCGCGCGGCAACGGGCAGGGTTGATCCTTTCGCGGAACGATGGATAGTGTCGCGCAGTTCTGACGTATGAAAGGGCCGGGCCGGTGCAGAAGGACGCCTATACGCTGATCCTCGAGGCGATCGAGGGCGGGGATTACAAGCCCGGCGACAGGCTGGTGGAATCTGAACTGGCCGAACGGTTCGGCGTGTCGCGCACCCCCGTTCGCGAGGCGCTGCAGCGTCTGGAAACACAGTCGATGCTGACGCGCGACGGGCGCAGCCTGATCGTGGCGTCGCTGGATCACAACCAGCTGGCCGAGCTTTACATCGTCCGGACCGAGCTTGAGGGGCTGGCCGCGCGTCTGGCCGCGCGCCATGCCACGGACGAGGAAATCCGCGTTCTGCGGTCGATGGTGAACGAGGATCGGGCGATGGTCGGGGGGGACCCGCGCGCGATGAGCCGGGCGAACAAGCGGTTTCACCGGCAGATCCATCTGGCCTCGCACAACCGGTTTCTGATCCAGCAGCTTGACCTTGTTCACAGGTCGATGGCGCTGATGGCCACCACATCCTTCGCGGCCGAAGGGCGGGACGAGGTGGCGATGGATGAACATGACCAGATCGTGCGCGCGATCGAGGCACATGATGGCGACGCGGCCTATACGGCGTTGAAGAACCACATCTCGAAAGCGTTCGAGACGCGCCTGCGGGTGGATGCGGGCGAATTGCGGACGCGATAAGGCGCGCCCAGGGGACGTTGCGGTGGATCAGGTTTGACCCGGCGGCGCGGGTTCGGCGGGGTCGAACAGGCCGTGATGCGTCTTGTCCCACCAGAAGGGCCGGGTGACCAGTTCCCAGGCCGCCTTGTACGAGGCCAGCGCCCCAAGCGGGAAATAGAGGTGCAGCATCGGCACCCAGAGCGGGTTGATGCGGTTCGGCGTCAGCCGCAGCGCCATCACCCCCACGGCCAGAAGCACCGCTTCGGTCGACAGGAAGACCGTGAAGGTCGCCAGTTGCAGCGCAGGTGGCAGCTGCCCCGCGACAGGATGCGGCAACCCCAGCGGCACCGCCCAGAATGACCACAGCACCGGCGCCAGCAGGAACTGCGACAGCGTCGTGGCAAAGAAGATCTGGAATCCCAGGAACTTGCGCCAGCCCAACTGGTGCAGCAACTGCCGCGGGCGGCGCATGTGCACCGCATAGGTCATCATGTAGCCCTTCAGCCAGCGCGACCTTTGCCGGATCCAGGGGATGGTGCGGCAGTTGGCCTCTTCCATCGTGGTGGAGGCGATCACCTCGGTCCGGTAGCCGTGACGGGCAAGCCGCATGCCAAGGTCGGCATCCTCGGTCACGTTATGGGCATCCCAGGCGCCCAGCTGTTCCAGGATGTGGCGGCGAAAGAAGACGGTCGTGCCACCCAGCGGGATGGCAAGGCCCAGCCGTTCCATCCCGGGCAGGATGATGCGGAACCACATCGCATAGTCGATGGTGAAGCAACGCGACAGCCAGTTGGTGTGCGGGTTGTAGAAATCCAGCACCCCCTGCAGGCAGGCCACCCGTTCCGGTCGGGCATGGAACCGTTCGACGACGCGCGTGATCTGGTCGGGGGCGGGGGCATCCTCGGCATCGTAGATGCCCACGAGGCTGCCCCGGCAAGCGGCCAGCGCATGGTTCAGCGCGCGCGGCTTCGTCTTCAGCCCGCCATCGGGTACCACGATGACACGCATCGTTGCCGGCAGTTGTGCCCGGCGCAGGGCCGCGCGGGTCACATGGTCATCCTCTTCGACGACCAGAAGGATATCCAGAAGGTCTGACGGATAGTCGATCCGCCCCAGACGGCGGACAAGGCGGGGGGCGATGTCGGCCTCGTGGTAGAGCGCGACCATGACCGAAACCACCGGCAGGCGCGCGATGGCGGGGGGCGGCGGGTCGGGGGGCTGTCGCCGAAGGGCGGCGAAGGCCGCTGCCGCGCGCAGCATTGTGGCAAGCGCGAGCGTGGCAATGGCCCAGGCAGTCGCGAGCCACAGAAGGGCCAGTGGAAAGAGAATGAGGCTGGCCAGCAGCGCCGCCGCCAGCCCCGTCAGCACGGACCATAGCCGCAAGCCGCCCCAGTCGCGGCAGCTTTCGGCCGGGGCGACCGAGGTTCGGGCGGCGCGGTCAAGCGCCTTGCCACGCAGCGCAAGCAGGGCGCGTTCGATATCGCCTTCGGTGGCCAGCAACGGGCGGACCGGGCCCAGACCGGCCTCAAGCATCGGGAGCAGGGTGTCGAACCGGCGCGGATGGGCGACCGCGACGAACGTGACGCCGCCGATCGAACGCCACGGCAGCACGCCATCGGCCAGGCATCGCGCTGCGCCGATCCTGTCGATCAGCCGGGCATCGGGCCGATCCATGGTCGGGTCGATCACCGTCCAGCCGGTCAGACGCGCATGGGCGCGTGCCAGCGCGGCCTCTGGCACGGCCTGCGCGGCCAGCACGAGATCGGCCAGCGGCTGACCGGTGCTGCGCGCCGTTTCCAGAAGGGGAAGGACACGATCTGCGGGCAACCCCTCGTCATTCAGAAGCGTGCGGGCCAGCGCCTGATCCCCCCCGTGCGGAGCCGGGGTGTGCGTCGATGGCAACCCGGACGGCGCCGCGTCGCGCATGGCCACCCGTTGGCCCGCACCGGCAGCGGCCGGGGCCAACGGATGGCGTGGCAAAAAGTCGTGGTTTTGCAGGGTCATGACAGCCGCCCGGAAAGGACAGCCGATGCTCGCCGCGCAAAGGTTAAGGGCGGGTTAAGACCCGGTTAAGCCGTCAGCGGCGCGTGCATTTTCCCGGCGTCCGTCAGCCTGCGGCGCGACGGGCGCGCATCGCTTCGGCGAAGCGGTCGAACAGGTAATAGCTGTCCTGCGGGCCGGGGCTCGCCTCGGGGTGATACTGGACCGAGAAGACGGGCTTGCCTTCGACCCGGATCCCGCAATTCGTGCCGTCGAACAGCGAGACATGGGTTTCCTTCACGCCTGCGGGCAGGGTCTGGGCATCGACGGTGAAACCGTGGTTCATCGAGGTGATTTCCACCTTGCCGGTTTCCACGTCCTTCACCGGGTGGTTCGCGCCATGGTGGCCGTGGCCCATCTTCACCGTCTTCGCGCCCAAGGCCAGCGCCAGCATCTGGTGGCCAAGGCAGATGCCGAACAGCGGCACATCGGCCTTCAGCACGTCGCGGATCATCGGCACGGCATAGGTGCCGGTCGCGGCCGGGTCGCCGGGACCGTTCGACAGGAACACGCCTTCGGGATTGTGGGCCAGAACCTCTTCGGCGGTGGCGGTGGCAGGCAGCACCGTCACCTCGCACCCCGCGCTGGCAAGGCAGCGCAGGATGTTGCGCTTGGCGCCGTAATCGACGGCGACGACGCGCAGTCCGGGCCCCTCGCGGCGGCTGTAGCCCTCGGGCCAGGCCCAGCGTTTTTCGTCCCAGCGGTAGGATTGCGCGCAGGTCACGTCCTTCGCAAGGTCAAGCCCGACAAGGCCCGACCAAGCGCGGGCCTTCGCCACCAGCGCCTCGATGTCGAAATTGCCGTCGGGGTCATGGGCCAGCGCCACGTTCGGCGCGCCCTGCTGGCGGATCGCCCGCGTCAGGCGGCGGGTGTCGATACCGCCGATCCCGATCCGGCCCTTGGCCTTCATCCACAGTTCAAGGTCCGTCACCGCGCGCCAGTTCGACGGTTCGGTCGGGTCCCATTTCACCACCATCCCGGCGGCGACCGGATCGGCGGTTTCGTCATCCTCGGGGGTCACGCCGACGTTGCCGATATGCGGGAAGGTAAAGGTGACGATCTGCCCCGCGTAGGAGGGATCGGTCATGATCTCCTGATAGCCGGTCATCGCGGTGTTGAACACCAGTTCGGCAACCGTTTCCCCGGTCGCCCCGAAGCCGTGGCCATAGAAGACCGTCCCATCGGACAGCGCGAGGCAGGCGGTGGGTTTCACGTTCTGTGGCATGGCGCGACTCTCCGGAGGATAAACGGCGGCAACCTACGGTCAGGGGGGGCTGGGGTCAACCCCGGATATCCGGCTGGAATCCAAAAAGGTTGTGCAATTATTTCAATGGGTTAATGGAATTGCGGCATGTTGTGTTACAGCCCGTGATCCTGTATGGTGCGGCTTCGGACAGCCATGGGGATGAATGACCGATGACGTTGCGGGACCGGCTGCAAAGCGCGCTGAAAGACGCCATGAAAGCCAAGGAGGCCGACCGGCTTTCGACCCTGCGGCTGGTCAATGCCGCGATCAAGGACCGCGAGATCGCCTCGCGCAGCGATGGCGAGGCGGTGGAGGTCACCGATGCCGACATTCTGGCCATCCTCGGCAAGATGGTGAAGCAGCGCCAGGAATCGGCCCGTGCCTATGAAGAGGGGGGGCGGCTGGAACTGGCGGAAAAGGAACTGGCCGAAATCACCGTGATCGAGGAATTCCTGCCGCGCCAGCTTTCGGGCGACGAGATCGGCGGCGCGATTGACGCCGCGATCGCGGAAACCGGGGCGACCAGCATCCGCGACATGGGCAAGGTGATGGCGGTGCTGAAGGGCAAATACACCGGCCAGATGGATTTCGGCGCGGTGGGGCCGATGGTGAAGGACCGCCTGGCCTGATCCTGCGGCAGTCCGCGTTCAAGCCTCAGCCCTCGCCCCAGCCCAAGCCTCACCGCATTGCGCGGAGGCGCTGGCGCAGGTCCCATTCCAGCGCAAGGCGTTCGTCTTCGGTCAGGAACGCGCCCAGTTCCACTTCGCGCGGTCCGCCCCTGAGGGTCAGGTAATGCTTGACCGGCCCGCCGGTCTCGTGCCGTTCGACCTGCACCCAATGGGTGTTGGCCTGCCAGTCCTGCCGCTTGCCGCGCGGGCCGTGGCGGACCAGCGTGACCTGATCGGCGGTCAGGGTCAGGTCCTCGACGATTTCGGCATCGCGGTAGGATCGTTCCAGCGCCCACCAGATCGACAGAAGCGCCAGGAGAAGGAAGGGCAGCAGCCCCCACAGCACGGGCGAGCCGATCACCGCCGACAGCGGCACCAGGAGAAGCCCGGCGGTGGCGCCGATGAACCAGACCATGCCCCTTCGCGGAAGCGAACGGTAGGGCCACAGGTGCAGGCGTTGGGTGTCGTCCTGGGGGGGGAGCCATTCATAGGGCATGGGTGCGGGATCGGTTCGTCGTTGTTGGCGAGGGAAAGGGGGCGCTTCGCCCCCCTCTGGCCCTTGCGGGCCATTCACCCCCAGAGGGTATTTCGTTCAGGTTGAAGGGCAAGGCCCGGATGCGGTTCGTGCAATGCAAAAGGCCCCGGATTTCTCCGGGGCCTTCGGGTTTCGGGATCGCCTCAGTGGGCGTGGCCCTTGTCCCAGTCCTCACGCTTCGGCAGCTGCTCGAACGTGTGTTCCGGCGGCGGCGAGGGCAGCGTCCATTCCAGCGTGTCGGCGTATTCGTTCCAGTAGTTGTTCTCGGTCACGCGGCGACCGGCGAACAGCGTGTAGAACACGATGCCGATGAACAGCAGGAACGAGGCGAAGGACAGCATCGCACCCATCGACGAGATCTTGTTCCAGTAGGCGAAAGCCTCGGGATAGTCGATGTAGCGGCGCGGCATGCCCTGACGGCCCAGGAAGTGCTGCGGGAAGAAGGTGATGTTCACGCCGATGAAGAACATCCAGAAGTGCACCTTGCCCCAGAATTCCGGGTACTGGCGCCCCGACATCTTGCCGATCCAGAAGTAGATGCCGGCGAAGATGGTGAAGGCCGCGCCCATCGACATGGTGTAGTGGAAGTGAGCCACGACATAATAGGTGTCGTGATAGGCACGGTCCACGCCCGCCTGGCTCAGCACGATGCCGGTGACGCCGCCGATCGTGAAGAGGATCAGGAAGCCCATGGCGAACAGCATCGGCGTCTTGAACTCGATCGAGCCGCCCCACATCGTCGCGATCCACGAGAAGATCTTGATGCCGGTGGGCACCGCGATGACCATCGTGGCAAGCATGAAGTAGGACTGCTGGGTCAGCGACATGCCGACGGTGTACATGTGGTGCGCCCAGACGACGAAGCCCAGAACGCCGATCGCCACCATCGCATAGACCATCGGCAGGTAGCCGAAGATCGGCTTGCGCGAGAAGGTCGCGATGACCTGGCTGGCGATGCCGAAGCCAGGCACGATCACGATGTACACTTCCGGATGGCCGAAGAACCACAGGATGTGCTGATAGAGGATCGGGTCACCGCCGCCCGAGGGCGAGAAGAAGGTGGTGCCGAAGTTCCGGTCGGTCAGCAGCATGGTGATGGCGCCGGCCAGCACCGGCAGGGCCAGCAGGATCAGCCACGCGGTCACGAAGATCGACCAGGCGAACAGCGGGACCTTGTGCATGGTCATGCCCGGCGCGCGCATGTTCAGGAAGGTGGTGATGATGTTGATCGCGCCAAGGATCGACGAGGCACCCGACAGGTGCACCGCGAAGATGGCGAGGTCCATCGAATAGCCCGCCTCGTTGGTCGAGAGCGGCGGATAAAGCACCCAGCCCACGCCCGAACCAAGCTGGTCGTTGCCGCCCGGCGCCAGCATCGAGGCCA
The DNA here is from genome assembly GCF_004799285.1 of Aliigemmobacter aestuarii. Lineage (GTDB taxonomy): Bacteria > Pseudomonadota > Alphaproteobacteria > Rhodobacterales > Rhodobacteraceae > Aliigemmobacter > Aliigemmobacter aestuarii. Next base: position 198,948 of record NZ_SSND01000004.1, read on the forward strand.
CGCCAAGCGAGACGCCCGCGACATAAAGCCAGTAGCTGAGGTTGTTCATGCGCGGGAAGGCCATGTCCGGCGCGCCGATCTGGAGCGGCATGAAATAGTTGCCGAAGCCGCCGAACATCGCCGGAATGACGACGAAGAACATCATCAGGACGCCGTGATAGGTGATCATCACATTCCAGAGGTGTCCGTTCGGGGTGCAGGCCTCGCCCGAGGCGATGAAGCGCGCGCCTTCAAGGCACATGTACTGCACGCCGGGCTCCATCAGCTCCAGCCGCATGTAGACGGTGAAAATGACCGAGATCAGGCCGACAAGCCCGCCGGTGAAAAGATAAAGGATACCGATATCCTTGTGGTTCGTGGACATGAACCAGCGGGTGAAGAACCCGCGGTCGTCATGTTCGTGGCCATGAATGGCTGCGTCGGCCATGCCTGCCTCCCGTTCGCGTTACGATGGGATCGTTGCGGATGGAATCCGCCCGATCATTGCATTCCGTTTCTAGAATGCCTCTGCGGGGGCGGCAATGCAGGAGTTTGATCTGGATCAAAATAATTTGTCGCACCCCCCTTGCGCAGGGGCGATGGAATTCCGTGGCCCCGAACCGGGGTGGCAGGGAGGCAGGCGGGGAGGCGGGCGGGGAGGCGGAAAGCAGAACGCGCGGCCCTTGCGGACCGCGCGTCGATGGATGGCCGCGGCCGTCGATCAGTTGCTGGCAGCCGGGGCGACCGAGGCCAGATAGGCGGCCATGTCCTCGCTGCCCTTGGCCAGCTTGAAGGTCATCTTCGACTTGGCGCCTGCGTCGCCGGTCTTGTCCTTCAGCCAGGCGGCCGGGTCGACCAGGTAGGCGGCCAGTTCGGCTTCGTCCCAGGCCATGCCGGTCGCGCCGACGGCGACGATCGAGTCGCCATACTTGAAGTCGGCGACCGAACCGACCTGGCGGCCGATCACGCCATAGAGGTTCGGACCGGTCTTGCCGCCCTTCTGGATTTCGGTGCCGTCATCGGCCACGATCATGTGGCAGGCCTTGCACTTCTTGAACTCGGCCTCGCCCTTGGCGGCATCGCCCGAGGCGAAGGCAGGGGCGGCGAGGGCAAGAGCTGCGACCGTGGCGGACAGGATGAGTTTCATCGGTTTGATCCCTTACAGTTCGTGGCGACGCGCGCGCTGCGCGTTGGGTGCCTTCATAGCGAACCGGGCCGCGATAGTCGATTCAATTCCCTGAGACAGTGTGTCGCTGATTGATAATTATCAACCGTTGCAGGCGAAAAGCGGCCTGCCGGTTTCGGAAGGGTCATCGGGGAAATGGCGCGGGAATGTGGCCACCAGCGCCGCGTCCAGATCGGCCATCGTCACGGGCAGGCCAAGATCGACGAGGCTGGTCACGCCGTGGTCGCGGATGCCACAGGGAACGATGCCGGAAAAATGCGACAGGTCCGGCTCCACGTTGATCGAAATGCCGTGAAAGCTGACCCAGCGGCGCAGCTTGATGCCGATGGCGGCAATCTTGTCCTCGGCCGGGGTGCCGTCGGGATTGGCGGGGCGGTCGGGGCGCGTGACCCAGACGCCGACCCGACCGGGACGGATCTCGCCCCGGATGTTGAATTCGGCCAGCGTGTCGATCACCCAGTTTTCCAGATGGCGCACGAAGCAGCGCACGTCCCGCCCGCGACGGTTCAGGTCGAGCATCGTGTAGACGACGCGCTGGCCTGGGCCGTGATAGGTATATTGCCCGCCACGGCCTGCGACATGCACGGGAAAGCGGTTCGGGTCTGTCAGGTCCTCGGTCCGGGCCGAGGTGCCCGCAGTATACAGCGGCGGGTGTTCCAGAAGCCAGATCGCCTCGTCCGCCCGGCCCTCGGCGATGGCCGCGGCGCGCGCCTCCATCGCGGCGAGGGTTTCGGCATAGGGCGAAAGCCCTTCAAGGGTTGTCCATTCCACCATGATCCAGCCGGTTCCTGCCTGCGCCCCTTCCCCAGAAAGGGCTTTGTCGGGGGGCAAGTTATGTTAGCCTGACCGCAAAGGTCCATAAGCCATTTTCCGGGAGGTGCATTGTGCGTGTGAAGCATCGGGTCAAGCATGTTGTCGCGACGGCGCTTTTCGGTTCGGTCCTGGCCTTGCCCGCCGAACCGGCCCTGGCCTGGAAGGTCAATGGCCCTGCCGGAGGGATTGGGGGCATGCATGGCCCGATCCTCGTGCAGGAAACGGCGCCGGCGCAGCGGGCGAAGAACCGCGAGGTGCAGACTGCCCTGAAATTCTTCAAATACCCCGTGGGCCCCGCCGATGGCGAGATGGGCCCCAAGACACGGGATGCGATCAGGCGTTTCCAGAGGACGCTTGGCTATCCGCAGACCGGCAACATCTCGGACCATGAACGCAAGATCCTGATCGCGGCCTATCACCGGGCGCGGGCGGGTGGCCCGGTCGTCGCCGAAATCATCGCGACCCATCCGCGCGGGTTGCGGGGGCTTCTGTTCGTGCAGCGCGACGAGATGGCGGGGCTCGCCAAGCCTCCGGCCGGCGCGGTCGCAGGGGCAGGGGCCGCCGCTGCGGTTCCTCAGGCCCCTGCGCCGGTGGAGCCGCCCGCCGAACCGCCCGCACCGGCGGTTGCCGCCGCCCCCGCGCCGGCACCCGAACCAGCACCCGAACCCGCCGCGCCTGCGCTGCCCTCGCTGTTCGGCAGTTCGGGGCTTACTGTGTCGCTGGCCTCGCATTGCGCTCAGGTCGAGGCCGAGGCCGAAGCCGCCGGGGGCCGGGTCACGACCGGCACGATGACCGACCCGAATCGCGCGCTGGCCGAACAGTTCTGTCTGACCCGTGCGCATGTGATGGCCGAGGGCGAGGCGCAGGCGCGCAATGTCCCCGGCTTCACCCCGCAGCAGATCGCCGAACAATGCGCGGCCTTCGGGCCGGTGATGAAGGATCATGTGGCCGCCCTTTCGCTGGCTTCCGCGTCCGAGGTGCTGGACGGCGTGGACAATTTCGTCCTCCAAAGCGGGATGGCCCCCGCGCAGCTTTCGGCGACCGCGCGCATCTGTCTTGGGGTGGGATATGGCAGCGACGACATGGAGGTGGCCGTCGGTTCCGCGCTGATCCTCTCATCGCTGGGTGAACTGGCCTATGCGGAACTGCTGGGTCACCACCTGTCACAGGGCTTCGGGGCCAGCCGCCGCGCCGACCTGGCGCTGGAATGGTACGAACTGGGCGGCGCACCGGGGCTGGTGCCGGGGATGCCCGAACGGGACGAACTGGTGCTTCAGGCCGCGCTTGCGATCAACGGGCTGTTCGACCCGGCGCCCGCCGCGCTGCCGGTGTTTCCCGTGCCCGAAGAGCCGTTGGCGGAAGAGCCGCTGGCCCAAGAGCCGCCGGCAGAAGAGCCAATCGTCGAAGCTCCGGCCGATCCCGCCGCCGAAACGCCTGCGCCCGAAGACCCCGGGCCCGAAGACCCCGCGCCCGAAGACCCCGCGCCCGAAGACCCCGCGCCCGAGGCGGCGGTGACAGATATACCCGAGGCCGAACCCGCGGCGGAACCCGCAGCCGAACCCACAGCCGAACCCGCGGCGGAACCCGCAGCCGAACCCTTGCCCGAGGCTGTGGCGACCATCGCGCCCGAAGCGCCACCAGCGCAACCGGATCCGGATGAAGGTCGGTCGACCGGGGCGCTTTCGGCGGTGTCGGCGGTGGCGCGCCTTCCCTATGTCATCTTCGGCGATTGAGCCCCGGACGGGGCGGGTGGCGGGGCGGCCTCGGTCGCCCCGGCGTTCCGCGCGAGGGGCGCAAGATTCCCTCTTTTCATCCCCGCGCGGCTTCGCTAAACAGCCGCGGACTACCAGAGATCAGATCGTGCGGATGTGGCGGAATTGGTAGACGCGCAGCGTTGAGGTCGCTGTGGGGTAACTCCCGTGAAGGTTCGAGTCCTTTCATCCGCACCACTGGCAGCCGCAAGGCGCAACTGATCCGGCGGCACTGCACCCCCCTCAGCCCTTCTGAAGCAACCGTTTCCCAAGTCGCGTTCGCGCCCTTGCACGTCGGGCGATCGGGTCGTGCGTCAAGGTCCCGGTTGTTAGCGCAAGACAGATTCGACGCGCGTCGCTCGCGGGCCGCAATTGCGCCTGCCCGGCCCCCTCGATCGGACGAAATTGCCGGGGCGACGCAAAGGCATTTTGAACAATCTGCCTTTGAAACGGCCGTTTTTCGGTCGATCTGCCTGCGGAGGTCGCTTTGGCGTGCTCATCAGGTCGTTTCCTGACAAGGCCGTTGCAATGGATAGTGCATTCCGCTTAATTCGGAACACAAGATCAAGCGCAGCACGAGCTGCCGGACCACGGGGAGACTGGAGTGACCGCTAAAACCGGTGCCGATCGATTTGTCGAATTCGATCATGTCCAGAAAAGCTATGACGGCGAAACGCTCGTCGTGAAAGACCTGAACCTGACGATGCCAAAGGGCGAGTTCCTGACGATGCTTGGCCCGTCGGGGTCTGGCAAGACGACCTGCCTGATGATGCTTGCCGGGTTCGAGACCGCCACCCATGGCGAAATCCGTCTGGACGGCCAGCCGATCAACATGGTGCCCCCGCACAAGCGCGGCATCGGGATGGTGTTCCAGAACTACGCGCTGTTCCCGCACATGACCGTGGGTGAAAACCTGTCTTTCCCGCTGGAAGTCCGTGGGCTTGGCAAGTCCGAACGCGAGGCCAAGATCAAGCGCGCGCTGGACATGGTCCAGATGGGAAGCTTCATCAACCGCCGCCCCGCCCAGCTTTCGGGCGGCCAGCAGCAGCGTATCGCGCTTGCCCGCGCGCTGGTGTTCGACCCCTCGCTTGTGCTGATGGACGAACCCCTTGGCGCGCTGGACAAGCAGCTGCGCGAACACATGCAGTTCGAAATCAAGCACCTGCACGAAAGTCTCGGGATCACGGTGGTTTACGTCACCCACGATCAGGGCGAGGCGCTGACCATGTCGGATCGTGTGGCGGTGTTCAACGATGGCCGCATCCAGCAGCTTGCCCCGCCCGCCGACCTGTATGAACGGCCCGACAACAGCTTTGTCGCCCAGTTCATCGGCGAGAATAACAAGCTGCCGGGCACGGTCGAAGAAATCAGTGGTGACAAGTGCACGGTGCGTCTGGACGATGGCGAGATCATCGACGCAACCCCGGTGAACGTCAGCCAGAAGGGCCAGCGCACGCTGGTCTCGATCCGCCCCGAGCGGGTGGAGTTCAAGCCCGAGATGATGCCCGAAGGCGCCCATACCGTCGATGCGACGGTGCTGGAGGTGATCTACATGGGCGATATCCTGCGCGTGGTGCTGCGGGTCGCGGGGTCGGATGACTTCGTGATGAAGATGCGCAACACGCTTGGCCAGACACGACTGGCCGCGGGCCAGAAGATCAAGGTTGGCTGGCACCCGCAGGATGCCCGCGCGCTTGATCCGATCTGAGATCCCCTTCCGCAAGGCCGGGGTGCCGCCACGGGCGGCCAACAAGGTGAAAACCCTTCAACATGGGAGACTACGAATGAAGAAAGTGCTGATCCTGTCCACTGCGCTGACGAGCGTGGCCATGGCCGCCTCGGCCGAGGAAATCTCGGTCATGTCGTGGGGCGGGGCCTATGCGACCTCGCAGATCGAAGCCTATCACAAGCCCTTCACGGCGCAGACCGGCGTGAGCGTGATCAACGTTGATGCCGACAACCCCGCCGCCCCGATCAAGGCGCAGGTCGAGGCCGGCAACGTCACCATCGACGTGGTTGACCTGGAATATGCCGACGCCGTGCGGATGTGCGACGAAGGCCTTCTGGAACCGATCGACCCGGCGATCCTTCCCGCCGGTGCCGATGGCACGCCCGCGGCCGACGACTTCCTGCCGGGCGCCGTGGCCGAGTGCTTTGTCGCGACGATCGTGTTCTCGACGCTCTATGCCTTCGACGAGTCGAAGTTCCCGGAAAACCCGCCGACCACCATCGCGGACTTCTTCGACACCGCGAAGTATCCGGGCAAGCGCGGCATGCGCAAGGGCGCCAAGGTGAACCTGGAAATGGCGCTGATGGCCGATGGCGTGCCTGCGGGCGAAGTCTACGCCCTGCTGGAAACCCCCGAGGGCGTCGACCGCGCATTCGCCAAGCTCGACACCATCAAGAACGACATGATCTGGTGGGAAGCCGGCGCGCAGCCTCCGCAGCTTCTGGCTGATGGTGAAGTGGTGATGACCACCGGCTACAACGGCCGCTTCTTCGCCGCCGCCGTCGCCGAAGGCAAGCCGTTCAAGCAGGTGTTCGACGGCCAGGTCTATGAATATGACGGCTATGCGATCCCGAAGGGCGCGCCGAACATGGAGCGGGCGAAGGAATTCATCGTCTTCGCGTCCCAGACCCAGCAGCTGGCCGATCAGGCCAAGTGGATCGCCTACGGTCCGGCGCGTAAGTCGTCGGGTCCGCTGGTCGGCCTCTATCAGGACGGCAAGACGGAAATGGGCCCCTTCATGCCCACCGCCGCCGCGAACCTGACCAACGCGCTGCCGTCGTCCTACGAGTTCTGGGTCGACCGTGACGCCGAGCTGAACGAACGGTTCAACGCCTGGCTGGCCCAGTAATCGGGCCCAGGGTTGGCGCGGCCCCTTCGCCGGGGCCGTGCCGGGACACCGGCCGCGGGGGGATGCCCCCGCGGCGACCAACACCGGGAACCACAATGGCCGACACCACCTCCACCACCGCCGCGGCACCGCTGACCACCGCCGATGGCCGATCACTCAAGGCCGCGCTGGCCACCGCGCAATCGCGGGCCAAGCGCCGTGCCCTTTTCCTGGTGCTGCCGTTGTTCCTGTTCATCGTCATCACCTTCATCCTGCCGATCGGCCAGATGCTGCACCGATCGGTCAAGAATGACGGGTTCTCTGCCAACATGCCGGCGATTTCGGCATGGTTCGCCGAAAACCCCGCGGGCACCGAGCCTGACGAAGCCGCCTATGCCGCGCTGGCTGCCGATCTTCAGGCGGCGTCTGCGGCCAAGACGATCGGTGTGGTCGGCACACGGGTCAATTACGACATGCCGGGCACGCGGTCGCTGTTTACCTCGTCTGCGCGGAAGTCGAAGGATTTCGTGGCGCCGTTCAAGGAATCGCTTCTGGCTGCGGATGCGAAATGGGGCGACCCGGCGCTGTGGGGCGTGATGCGCCAGGTGTCGAAAACCTATTCCGGCAACTTCTTTCTCGCCGCCGTCGACCTGGCGCGGGATGCCGACGGCAAGATCATCCGTGCCCCCGAGGACCGCCGCATCTATGTGTCGCTGTTCGTGCGCACCTTCTTCATGGCCGGCCTGATCACCGGCATCTGCCTGCTGATCGCCTTCCCGGTCGCGCATCTTCTGGCCACGCTGCCGCTGCGCTATTCCAACCTTCTGATGATCCTGGTCCTGCTGCCCTTCTGGACCTCGCTTCTGGTGCGCACGACCAGTTGGATCGTGCTTTTGCAGACGCAGGGCGTGATCAACAACTCGCTGGTCGCTGGCGGCCTTCTGAGCGAGGAGAACCGGATCCAGATGATCTATAACCAGACCGGGACGATCATCGCGATGACGCATATCCTGTTGCCGTTCATGATCCTGCCGCTTTATTCGGTGATGCGGCCGATCCCGCCCTCTTATGTGCGCGCGGCGCGCAGCCTGGGTGCGACAAGCTGGACGGCCTTCCGCCGCATCTATCTGCCCCAGACCCTGCCGGGGATCGGCGCCGGTGCGCTTCTGGTCTTCATTCTGGCGGTCGGTTACTACATCACGCCCGCCCTTGTCGGCGGCGCCTCGGGGCAGCTGATCTCGAACCTGATCGCCTTCCACATGCAGGACAGCCTGAACTGGTCGCTTGCCGCGGCGCTTGCGGCCATCCTGCTGGGCGCGGTCTTGATCCTCTACTGGCTCTACGACCGTCTGGTCGGCATCGACAACCTGAAGCTGGGGTAAGCAGACATGGCCCTTCCCGTCTATGCAAGCCCGCTGGAGCGTATCTGGCACTACACCTATCTGGTGATCTGCGCGCTGATCTTCCTGTTCCTGATCGCGCCGATCCTGATCGTGATCCCGCTCAGCTTCAACGCCGAGCCCTATTTCACCTTTACCGAAAAGATGCTGACCTTCGATCCGACGGGATACAGCATGCGGTGGTATGATCTGCTGCTGACCTTCGGGATGCAGAACCCCGATGCGGTGCGCGACGGGGCCTGGTGGGCCGACGCCTGGAACAACGCGGCCTGGATCCGCGCGGCGAAGAACTCGATCATCATCGGGGCCTTCTCGACGCTGGTTGCCACGGTTCTCGGCACGCTTGCCGCCCTTGGCCTGAGCCGCCCGGAAATGCCCTTGCGCCGTCCGATCATGGCGGTGCTGATCTCGCCCATGATCGTGCCGATCATCATCACGGCGACGGGCCTGTTCTTCTTCTACTCGGCGACCGGTCTCAGCGGCACCTATGTGGGCATCGTTCTGGCCCATGCCACGCTGGGAATTCCCTTTGTCATCATCACGGTGACGGCGACCCTGGTGGGCTTTGACCATTCGCTGACCCGCGCCGCGGCAAGCCTTGGTGCGTCGCCCTCGACCACCTTCTTCAAGGTGATCATGCCGCTCATCCTGCCGGGGGTCATCTCGGGCGCTCTCTTTGCCTTCGTCACCTCGTTCGACGAGGTGGTCGTCGTGCTGTTTGTCGCGGCCCATGACCAGCAGACGATCCCGCGGCAGATGTGGAACGGCATCCGCGAACAGATCAGCCCTGCGATCCTGTCGGTGGCGACGATCCTGGTGATCATCTCGATCGCGCTTCTGGCCACGGTCGAACTGCTGCGCCGCCGGTCCGAACGGCTGCGCGGCGTCACCCCGCGCTGAGCTGATTTTTCTGCGAAAAATCGACAGGACCCCTTTTTCGACGAAAAAGGGGTCTTTCCTTATGGCAGCAGGTGCAACCAGCCCCAGGCCGTCAGGATCGTGGCCCCGGTGCCGATCAGGACCGCCGAGGCGACGACCCGTTTTCCGACGCCATACATATGGGCAAAGAGATAGGCGTTTACCCCCGGTGCCATCGCCCCCGTGATCACCGCCGACCGCAGCTGATCGGTCGTCAGCCCAAGGACATGTGCGCCCAGTCCGTAGGTGATCGCGGGATGCACCACAAGAGACGCGGCAACCACCCAGGCAATCGCCTTGGCATCGCCCTCCGGGCGATAGCGATAGAGCACACCGCCAAGCCCGAACAGCGCCGCGGGAAGGGCCGCGCGGATCATCAGGTCAAGCGCGCTCTGGACGACTTCGGGCACGGTGAGACCGGACAGGTTCACGAAGAACCCGAGCGCGATACCGATGACCAGCGGTTGCAGCAGGATCGCGCGCAGCACCTGCATCGCAAGCACCGCGCCGCCGATGTTCTGGCCCCGGCTGCGGGCCAGTTCCATGGCCAGGATGCCGGTGGCGTAAAGCAGGGGCGAATGGATCGAGATGATCGCATAGTTCGCGGCAAGCGCGTCGGAACCGTAGGCGCGTTCGGTGATCGGCAGGCCCAGAAGCAGTGAGTTCGAGAACATGCAGGCGAAGCCGAAGGCGACACTGTCGGTCAGGGGCCGCCCGAACAGGAAGCGTCCGCCCAGAAAGCCAAGCGCGAAGCCCGCGAAGGCCCCGGCGTAGAAGCTGACAAAGAGCGAGATGTCGAGCGTCTCGGACAGGTCGAGCCGTGCGATGGAGTTGAACAGGAGGCAAGGGATGGCAAAGGTCTGGGCAAAGCGCATCAGCCCGTCGACCGCGCTTTCAGAGAACTTCCCCGCCCGCGCGGCCACCCATCCGAAGCCGATCACCAGAAAGACCGGCAGGATGACGTTCAGAAGCGCGCTCATTCCTGCGCGGCCGGGACGGTTAGGGTGATCTGCATCCCGTCAAAGGCGGGGCGGACATGCGGCGGCAGTTCGGCTTCGAGCGTGGCGTAGTCCAGATCCAGATGCATGTTCGTCAGCACCGCGCGCGCGGGCCGGGCGCGGGCGATCCATTTCAGCGCAAGGTCAAGGTGGGCATGGGTCGGATGCGGTTTGCGGCGCAGGGCGTCCACCACGAAGACCTCAAGCCCCTCCAGCACGGGCCAGCTTTCGGCGGGGATTTCCACTGCGTCGGGCAGATAGGCCAACCCCCCGATCCGGAAGCCGAGCGCATCCATCGACCCGTGTTCGGCGAGGAACGGGTGCAGCCGGACCGGACCGCCCTCGCCCTCGATCACGAAGGGGCCGTCGATCGTGTTGATCTCGAGGATCGGAGGATAGGGCGACCCGGCAGGCTGGATGAAGGCGTAACCGAACCGGTTCAGCAGACTTTCCTGTGTCGGGCCATCGGCCCAGACCGGCAGCCGGCGCCGCAGGTTGAAGACGATCTGGCGCAGGTCATCGATCCCGTGCATGTGGTCGGCATGGGAATGGGTATAGACCACCGCATCCAGCGTTCCCACGCCCGCATCCAGCAGCTGGTCGCGCATGTCGGGCGAGGTGTCGATCAGAACGCGGGTCATGCCCGCCTCGCCGATCTGTTCCACCAGAAGCGAACAGCGGCGGCGGCGGTTCTTCGGGTTCGTCGGGTCGCAATCGCCCCAGTCGCCGCCGAGGCGGGGCACACCGCCGGAAGACCCGCAGCCGAGGATCGTGAAGCGCAGCATCAGGCGGCCTTTGCGGCGGGGGGCGCCTTGCGGAACAGGCGGTCGAAATTGGCGCTGGTCGTGCGGGCGAAGTCGTCCAGCGACAGGCCGAACAGATCGGCCCCCACTTTCGCGGTCAGGGCGGTGTAGGCCGGTTCGTTCCGTCGCCCGCGATGTGGCGGGGGGGCCAGATAGGGGCTGTCGGTTTCCAGAAGGATCCGGTCCAGCGGGGCGGCGGCGAAGATGTCGCGCAACTCCCGGCTTTTCGGGAAGGCGGCGATCCCTGACATCGACAGGTAGAATCCCAGGTCCAGCGCCGCACGGGCCAGACCCGCGCCCGAGGAAAAGCAGTGCATGACGCAGTCATAGGGGCGGGCGCGATAGCCTTCGGTCAGGATCGCGGCCATGTCCTCGTCGGCGGCGCGGGCGTGGATGATCAGCGGCAGGCCGGTTTCCTGCGCGGCCTCGATGTGCAGCCGGAGCGAGACTTTCTGCGCCTCGGCGCTTTCGGCGGTATAGTGATAATCAAGCCCGCTTTCCCCGATCCCCACCATCTTCGGGTGGCGCGCGGCGGCGACCAGTTCGTCGACCGTGATCATCGGCTCCTCGGCCACGCTCATCGGGTGGATGCCGAAGGCAAAGCTCACGCCGTCATGCGCCTCGGCGATTGCCCGGACCCGGTCGAGGTTCTTCCGCCGGGTGCAGATGGTGACCATCCGCGTCACCCCTGCCGCGCGGGCGCGGTCGATGATCTGGTCCAGTTCCCCGTCGAAATCGGGAAAGTCGAGGTGGCAATGGCTGTCGACGATCTGGGGCGGGTGGTCTGCGGGCATGGCGCTGTCCGGGTGTTGTCCGGGGTCATCCGGAGGCGAGCGTGCCCGCCGTCTCTTCTGTCTTCAGGACCATATCCATGAGAAGCGCGGCAGGGTCAAGGTTGACCGCCCGCCCGCGTCGCGCCCGCGCGCCAAGGCCCTGCGCCAGATCGGCCCAGTGGCGGGCCGTTCGCGGATCGGGCGACAGGCGCGCGATCACCTCGGCCTCGCCGTCCACGGCGGGGTAGGGGGCGTGCCCGATGGTCCCTGCACGGGCCAGACGCGCAAGGAACAGGTCGATCAGCGTCAGGATCAGGTCGAACGACTGGTCCGCCCCCCGCGCAGCGCCGATTTCGGCAAGGGCCAGCGCCCGCCCGCGATCGAGCTGCGGCAGCGTGGCGAACAGCCCGACAATCCCCTGGTACAGCTTCAGCCCGTCGAGGTTCAGGATACGCAGCGCCTCGCCCACCGACCCGCCCGCAAGTTCGGCCAGGGCCCGCGGGTCATCGGGCGCCGATCCGGCAGCGGACAGGGCGGCGGCCATGTCATCGGGCGACAGGGGGTGCAGACGCAATTCGCGGCAGCGCGATCGGATCGTCGGCAGCAACGAAAACGGCTGATGGCTGACCAGAAGGAAGGTGACGCCCGCAGGCGGTTCCTCAAGCAGTTTCAGAAGCGCGTTCGCGGCCGAGGGGTTCATGTCGTCGGCGGCGTCCACGATGGCCACGCGCCGCCCGCCATCGGCGGCCGAAAGCGAAAAGAACGCCTTCATCTCGCGCACTTCCTTGACGAGAATGTTCTGCGCCGGGGCCTTTTCGGTTTCGTTCAGGCCGCGGCGCAGCAGGTAAAGCCGCGGGTCCGACAGGCTGGCCAGACGACGCGCGACCGGATGATCGGGCGCGATTTCCAGCGACACGGGCGGAGCGGGCGCGAACATGCCGCCGTCATCCTCGGGCGTGGCCAGAAGGAAACGCGCGATCTTCCAGGCCAGCGTCGCCTTGCCCACGCCCCGCGGCCCCGTGATCAGCCAGGCATGATGCAGGCGTCCCGCGTTGAAGGCATCGAGAAAGCGATGCTGCGCCTCGGAATGGCCGAACAGCTGCGCGGTTTCGCGCGGGTGCGGCGCGCCCTCGACCCGGTCGGGTTCGGGAAAATCATTCAGGACGACCGAGGGCATCGCGGTCAGACCCCGCGGCGCGCGCGAAGCGTGCTGCGCACGTCGGCGGCGACGTCCTGGGGCGCGCGCCCCCCGTCGATCACGGCGAAGCGGTCCGGGTGGACGCCCGCAAGGTCAAGGAAGGCGCTGCGCATCCGCACCTGCATGTCCTGCCCCATGTCCTCGAAGCGAAGTTCGCTTCCCGCCCGTGCCACTGCGCGCGACAGGCCTACGGCCGGGTCGATGTCGATCAGCAGGGTCAGGTCAGGCTCGGTGCCGATCATGCGGGCGTGCAGGTCATCGACCATGCCGCGCAGGTCGCCCCGCGTCATGCCCTGATAGATGCGCGTGCTGTCGGCGAAACGGTCGGTGATCACGATCGCTCCCCGGTCAAGCGCGGGGCGGATGGTCTTTTCCAGATGGTCGCGCCGGGCGGCGGTGAACAGAAGGATTTCGGTTTCCGGCGACCAGCGATCGACCGCGCCTTCAAGAACAAGGCGGCGGATCTCCTCGGCGCCGGGGCTGCCGCCGGGTTCGCGGGTCAGCACCACGTCGTGCCCTTCGGCGCGCAGGGCTTCGGCCAGAAGGCGGGCCTGGGTGCTTTTCCCCGAACCGTCTATCCCTTCAAAGCTGATGAACGTGCCCTGCACCCGGTCCGGTCCCGGCGTTCAGGACGAAGGTTCGGAGGACGGCATCACCCGGTTCATCAGCACCTGGACCGCCGTCGTCACGCGGGTCGTGAAGCCACCCGCCGCCACATCGGCTTCGGCCACCAGCGGCACCCGCGCATCGGGCAGGTCGGGGATGTGCAGGATCAGTTCCGCCACCGGCGCGCCCTTGGTGATTGGCGCGTTCAGCGGCCCGGAATAGACAACCTCGGCGGTCACCTTGTCCTGCACCAGCGCGGGCACGAGGCGGCTTACGTCCGCGGCCGGGACCAGCCCGACGCGGGGGACCGCGCCCATCCAGACCTCGGCTTCGGCCACGCGCTGCCCGGCCTTGACCAGGGTCTTCATCGAGAACTGGCGAAAGGCCCAGTTGACGATCCGTTCGGATTCCTCGGCGCGCTCCTTTTCGCTGGCAAGACCGGTGATCGCGAAGATCACCCGCCGGTCGCCCTGCCGGGCCGAGCCGACAAGGCCATAGCCGGCCTCGGAGGTGTGGCCCGTCTTCAGACCGTCCGCCCCGATCCCCAGTTTCAGAAGCGGATTGCGGTTGAACCGGTTCTGCGGCGCGCGGTTCTTGTAATCGAATTCGGTTTCGGAAAAGACCGGATAGTATTCGGGAAATTCCTGGATCAGCCGCACGGTCAGAAGGCCAAGGTCCTTCATGCTCATCCGGTGGCCGGGGTCGGGCCAGCCGCTGGAATTGGCGAAGGTGGAATTCATCATCCCCAGGGCGCGCGCCCGCGCTGTCATCTGATCGGCAAAGGCCTCTTCCGTCCCGGCCAGCCCTTCGGCCACCACCACGCAGGCGTCATTGCCGGAATTCACGATCATCCCGTGGATCAGTTCCTCGACCGTCGGGCGGTCGCCCTGCTGAAGGAACATGGTCGAGCCGCCCATGCCTTGCGCACGGGCCGAGACGCCGAAGGTCGTATCCTTCTGCACCCGGCCGTCACGCAGCGCCTCGAACAGCATGTTGATCGTCATCAGCTTGGACATTGACGCGGGCGGCACCGGCGTGTCGCCGTTCTTGTCCATCAGCACGGTCTGCGTTGTCATGTCATAGACCCAGGCCGCCGTCGCGCGCGTCTCGAAGGCCTGCGCGGGCAGGGCAGCGAGGAGGGACAGAAGGACGATCAGGCTGCGCAGCATCGGGTCAGAGTCTCCGGTTCATCCCTTGAGGAAATAGGCATCGGTAAAGCCGAGGCCCTTGATCTTGTCCAGAAGCGCGGCACGGTCGCCGCCGCCGGTCGCGGTCACGCTCCAGAACGCCTTGCCCTGTGTGTTGCCGGGGCGGATCGAGGCGCTGATCCCGGCCTTCTTCAGTGCGTCGACCGCCCGCTTTGCGTTCGCCTCGACACTGAAGATGCCGATCTGCACGCGGTGTTCGCCTCCGGCGGCAGCCGGGGCCGGCGGAGGGGCCGCCGGCGCTGCGGGGGCTGCCGGTGCCGGCTGTGTCGTGGCTTCGGTCGCCGTGTCGATCGCGGCAGAGGCGGTTTCGGTCAGCGTCGTCGTCTCGACCCCTTCCGCCGCATCGAGGATCGGGCGCGTTGCGTCGGGGGCCGTCACCGGGGCCTCGTCACGGCGCAGGGCGGTCACGTTGATCGTCGCGGGTTGTCCCGCAAGCATCCCAAGCGCCGCCGCCGCATCCGAAGATATCTGCAGCCGCGGCCCGGGGTTTTCGCGTTCGCGCCGGAACAGGGCACCGATCACGAACTTGCCGTTCGCCGGGTTCCGCAGGATCACCCGTTCGGGATCGACCGCATCGGGAGAGGCCACCCAGACGCCGCCGAGCGACGGCCGACCATCCCAAAGCGCCTGGTCCGTCACCTGAAAGACATCCGGCGCCTCGACATCGCGATCCACCAGCCGGACCGAGGTTTCCCCGGCCGGCGTCCCGCCTTCGCCCGCAACCTCTTCGCCCGCACCGGGTCTTGCAAGGCCGGCAAAGGGGTTCTGCCCGTCCTGGCAGGCGGCCAGAAGGCCCGTCGTCAATGCGATCAGGGTCATGTGCCGCAGCGCTGCTCGTCTCATTCCTGGCCCCTTGTTCGCGCGTGTTTTCCTGCCCGCGCTTTAACCGTCATAAAACCACCCGCGCCAGTCACGATGCCGCGACGGCGGGCCGGATGGCCAACACGCGCGC
Organism: Aliigemmobacter aestuarii; assembly: GCF_004799285.1. Taxonomy (GTDB): domain Bacteria; phylum Pseudomonadota; class Alphaproteobacteria; order Rhodobacterales; family Rhodobacteraceae; genus Aliigemmobacter; species Aliigemmobacter aestuarii. The sequence continues at coordinate 214,370 of NZ_SSND01000004.1, forward strand.
ATCATACCGACAAGCCGCGCGGCTGGAAAGGGTGCCATGCCCCGTCGGCAGAAATCGGCATCCATGCCTTTCAGAATCGCCGGGATACCCCTATGCAATCCGCAACGGAGGAGTGGCCGAGCGGTTTAAGGCACCGGTCTTGAAAACCGACGTGGGGGAAACTCCACCGTGGGTTCGAATCCCACCTCCTCCGCCACTTGAAAATAATTTTTCGTTTAAAAACAAAATATTGCGGGATTTTTTTTGTTTTTTCCCCCCAGCGCTTCCCCCACTTGGCTATTCCGAAGGGCAATTGAGCGGCAGATCGGCCCCGCTCGATCCGGCCTGACTGCCCTTCGCGCGCGGGCGTGTCTGATTGCCGGAAAATCATCAGATCGGGGAAGCCATCGCGGGCAAGTCGGCACAGGCCCGAACGCGACGGCGGCGCGTGGCGCAATCATGCCCCCGGCTATCTGCCCTGGCGTTTGATTTCCTCATGTTTCCTTTACATCGGGTTACATAACGCTTTTGGTGCTTGGGGCTGTTAACCGCGCCGGGTTTGCCTGAGGCTCCAACTCCTGAGTAGGATTGATCATCATAAGCAAGACGACGAACAAGTTTTCCCCTGGAGTGCGTAAACGCGCGGTGCGGCTGGTCTTGGACAACGAGGGGCGTATGGGTGAATGACATGAACGGCAGGGCCGGGGATTTCCTGCGGGCCGTTAGCAGCCCTACAGCGGACTTTGTAGAGAAAGTCGCCCCACGCGTGTATCACGACCGACCGGTTCGACCGCTTTTCCGGTTCCAGGGCCCGCCCGCCTTACGCTGACGCTCCGAGGCGACCGATCCCGAGCCACGAAGAGGTGATCCCTTTCCCGGGGAGTTTGGTGTCTTGGGGGTCTGTGCGCCCTCGCAGGCCCGGGTCGCCCGGCAGGGCCTCGCGAAGGATTGTGATGCTGCCGTTTCGTGGAAGCGTGTCGAGCGTTTCGATCTGGGCGAGGACGGTAGCACGGTCGTTGTGGGGGCGCGTGCAAAGCACGCCCACGTCGCTGGCCGACAGCATGAACCGTGTGGCCAGACGATCCGAAAGGCTACCGGACGACAGGATAATTACGTCAAAGCTCTGGGCAAGACGGTCGATGGCCGTGCGTACCATCGCAGCGGTGGCGGTGCGGTCCCGGGCGCCTTCCAGGGTGCCTGCCCGAAGTTCCCAAAGGTCAGCCTGTCCCTCGACCGGGACTGGATCGACGGGCCTTCCCGCCAGAAGGTCGCTCCAGCCGGCCGGGGCGGCCAGGTCGGGCCGACCGCCGATGTCGGCCTCGACGAACAGGGTGCGCAGATGGCCGCGCGCGTGGCTTTCTGCCAGCGCCCGTGCAAGCGCCGTCGTCGGCCCATGGTCGGCGCGCGTCACCGCGATGACCGGCGCCCGGCCCACCAACCGCGGCGTTCGGAGGGGATGAAGCTGCAAGGCGTTGCGCAGCCGGTCGGCGGCGTTTAGATCGGTGTCGCCCGCGGCTGAGACATCGACCACCGGCACCCGGTGTGCGACCGGCGCCAGCGTCTCGGAAAAGCGCAGCCTGCGATCGCGCAAGCCAAGGCCGAGAGCCCCCAGAAGTCCTAACGCCAGGCCGCCGGCCAGACCGCCCGCCGCCAGCAACTTGCGGCTGTCGTCGGCCGGGGTGGCGGGTTCCGAGGGCGGTGACATCAGCACCGCATAGCCCGGCAGGGCACGTCCGGACTCCAGGCGGATGACCTCCAGCGCGCGGCGCGTCTCGGCCAGTAGCTTGCCGTCCTCTTCGATCTCGCGCTCAACCCGTTCCAGGTCGATCCGCCGCCGGTTCAGGTCGCGCGCCTCGGCGCGGGCAGTTTCCAGCTGTTCGGCGATGCGGTCGCGCACCATGGTGATATCGGCCAGGCTGGTGGGCGCCCCCGTGGCGCTGGCATCGGTCAGCGCGCCGGTTTGGCCCAGCACGCGGATCTGCTCGCGCCGGTCGGCAAGCGCGGCTTCGATCACGCCGATCCGGTCAATCAGTTCCTTTTCGGCCTGGACGAAGCGCAGATTGCTGCGCCCATCGTAGGACGCCCGCAGGCTGGCCAGCTGGGACAGAAGCTTGGCACGTTCAAACCCGATGTCGGCCATGGTGCGGTCAAGCAGGGTCGCACGCATGATCTCGGCGTCCGCAGTGTCGGCCGAGGCACCGCCCTGATCGGCCGACAGCGCTTCGATGGTCGCCTCGATCTCGGACAGGCGCCCCGCAAGCTGATCAATCTGCGCGATCTTCTCGCCATGCGCCTTCGCGATGGCGCCGATGCCGAACTCGCCGCCGATGTCCAGTTGCGCACGAGTGAGGCTAGACACGCGCCCGGCCAGCTCGGTCTCTCGTGCCAGCAGTTCCGACAGGCGCACGGCGGAACGGGCGGCCTCGGCCTCTTGCACCAGTGACAGGTACGCAGCGACGACGGCCTCCAGCTTGTCGGCGGCAAAGGCGGCTTCGCGGCTGCGTGTGGTCAGCACGATCAGGCTGTCGTTGCGGCGGATCTCGACAGAACCCGTCAGGTCCGACACGCGCATGCCGGTGGCCATGTCTGGGCGTTCGCGCAACAACGTATCCACCGCCCGCGCCATCACCGGGTGCGAGGCGACATAGCTCGTCTCGGCCTTCACGAAGCTGTCGAAGGTCTTAAGGACAGAGTCGTCGCCCGTGGCATATAGGATGTTCGATTCCTGCGGAAAAACCCGCAGTATCGCCTGGGACGCAAAGAGTTCCACCCCGGCCAGATAGCCCGCCGTGCCAAGAACGGTGGCCAGCACGGCCCCGGCGGCCAGCGCCGGTCGCCAGCGCCCGCGCATCGCGCGTGCCAGTATGTCTAGCGGGCCGGGCACCGGCACAGAATCGGCGCGCGGGGTCGGCGGGTCGTAGTCCTCGGCGGGGGGCATGACGGCAAGCGAGATGGCCATGGCTTCACCGGTCGTCGGTCGGCCGCCGGGGCGGCATCACCGCAGGGTGGCTGCTTGGATCAAGGGTTTGGTCTGGCATCGTTTCGTTTCCCGGGCCGCTTCATGTGTTCGTGCGGTCCGTTGAGGGATACGCGATGAGGCGGCCCGGGCGCAGCGCGCAAGGGTTTAGCCCGCGGGGCGGACGGACAGGCTGCCTATCCTTTCGGATGGTGCCTGCCCTTCCACCCTGCTGCTCCAGCGTCAGACCAGCAGGGCATCTAGTGTCCAGCCCGCGGCGTCGGTCACTCCGGTGAATGTCACCGAGGTCGCAGGATCGATGGTCAGCAGCAGGATCGAGCCTACCGCCCGCAGCGAGGCGCCCGTGGCATCGGTCAGGCTGATGTGGTCGATGCCAAGGTCAAAGGACTTGACCGTGTCGCGGCCTGAACCGGGGGTAAACACCAAAAGGTCGCTGCCTGCCCCTCCGGTCAGCAGGTCGTTGCCCGCCTCGCCCGCCAGCGTGTCGCCGCCGCTCCCTGCGGCCAGCGTGTCGGCGCCGTCCCCGCCGGACAGGCTGTCGCCGTCCTCACCGCCGAACAGCTTGTCGCTGCCCGCCCCGCCCGATAACAGGTCGCGCCCGTCGCCAGCATAAAGGTTGTCGTTGCCGTTGCCGCCAAACAGTCGGTCATCGCCGCCCGCGCCGAACAGGGTGTCGGCTCCGTCGAGGCCCTGAAGGGTATTAGCAAGGGCGTTGCCCACGATCTTGTTGGCCGTGGCGTTGCCGGTACCGGTCTTGGCGGTCGAAGCTTCTTTTAGCCACAGCTCCTCGAGCGGATCGGCCAGCGTGTACGAAACGCCCGACATCACCTTGTCGTAGCCGCCGGCCGACTGCTCGATCACCATGTCGTTCGCGCTGTCGATCCAGTACACATCATCGCCTCCTCCGCCCGCCATGGTGTCGTCGCCGGCCTGCCCGTCTAGCACGTCATTGCCCGCGCCGCCGTCGATCAGGTCGTTCGCGTCGCCCGCGCGGATGAAGTCATTCCCGTCGCCGCCGTAGATGTCGTCTTCGCCCGCGCCCGACGTCACCTTGTCGTTGCCTCCAAAGGCCAGAATAACCTCGGACAGGCCGTCATTGCCGTCGATCGTGTTGCCCTGCGAATCGAAAAAACCCACATGCATTGCGTCATCGCCTGACGTCCCGTCGACGGGTGAGGGCGTGACGGTGACAAAGGCGGTATCGACCGTGCCCGCAGCGTCGGCAATCGTATAGGAGAAAACCACCCCCGCACCCGCCGTTGCGGCCAGCACCGTGACGCTGCCATTGGCGTTTAGCCGCAGCGCATCGCCCGAGGGCAGTGCCACGGTCTGCCCGGCCTTCACCGCGATGTCGTTCAGGTGGGTGATCTGCACCCCCGTCCGCAGCGCAGTGGTGTCGTTCGCCAGAAGATCGACCGTTGTCTCGCCCTTCGCCGTGACGCCGATCCGGTCGTCCTGCGCCACGAGTGCCGTCTGCACACTGTCGGCCACGATCAGCAGAGCGCTGTCGTAGATGCGGTCGCCTGCATCGGCGATGCCGATGCGGATGGTGTTGACCGACCCGGGAATTACGGGCGCCTTGAGCGTCAGGACCAGCGTCAGCCCGTCCATCTCGGTGTTGAAGGTGCTGGTGGAATTGTCGCGGAACAGGTTGGCGTTGGTGCCGGTGTTGATGTTGTCGATAGAGATGTCACCATCCCCCAGCGCGAGTTCGACCTTGACCCCGTTGACCCAGATGCCGACGGCATCATTGTAGCCCGAATGTACCCATTCAAGATACTCTTCGGACCCGAACACCAGCCGCATGGTCAGCGTGTCGCCGACGGGGATGAAGCTCGCGTCAATGAAGGCTCCGTCATATGTCGGCACGCCCGCGATTGCGTTCATGCCCGGATCGCCGTTGACACCAGCCATCTGGCCCGAACGCGAGTCGGTCTGGTTCTCGGCGCCGGTGGCATTGGTGAATCGGCTGGCATAGCCCGTGGACAGGATCACCCCGGAAGCCGATGGCACAACATCCGGAGAGACCGTGTCGCCATTGGTGTAGATCCCGGCGGCGCGGGGATCGCCCGAGAAGGTGGCCGAAACCAGGGTGACACCTTCGCCGAACATAGTTTCGGCAAGGGCCCAGCCGGTCTGATTGGTAGCCACGGGGAGGAGGGTCGCAGTCATTCTGGAAATACCTTGCTATATTTCTGGGGCATCAATAGGCACCGCGCCCCGAGACGACGGCAGAGAGTGTACGGGCAAGGAGGGTCAGGTCGGCCCACAGGCTGGGGTCGCGAGCATAGCCGAGGTCCATCTCGACCATCGCGTCAAAACCGACCTCGGCCCGGCCCGACACCTGCCACGGCCCGGTGATACCGGGCAGCACGGAAAGGCGACCAAGCGCGCGGGCCGGATAGGCCGCCACTTCCTCGGGCAGCGCGGGGCGCGGGCCCACAAGCGACATCTGGCCTGCCACCACGTTGAAAAGCTGCGGCAGTTCGTCCAGCGACAGGCGCCGCAGGATGCGACCCACGGGCGTGACACGGGGATCGTTCCGCGCCTTGAAGCACAGGCCCGGGCGGTCGCTGTGTGCCAGCAGGGCTGCCCGACGCGCCTCGGCATCGCGGTACATCGAGCGGAACTTGATCATGCCAAAAGGCCGACCGCCGCGGCCGATGCGGGTCTGGATAAAGAACACCGGGCCGGGGCTGGTCAGCCGCACGGCCAGCGCGATGGCCAGGAACAGCGGTGCCAGCGCCAGCAGGCCGGGCAGGGTCAGCGTCAGGTCAAGAAGGCGCTTCCACGCAGGAACGAGCAATGCGCCCTGCACGGGTACAGGGCGGGTCGGAGCGGCAAAACGGGTGGGCGATAAGGGCATGGCAGTCCTGTCGGCACTTCGGAGGAATAGGGTTGAGGTTGAGGTCAGGGCGTGGTCAGGGCGTGGTGAGGGGGCGCGGCACGCGGGTAGCCTCGTCGCGGTCCCAGTGGGGAACGGCGGCCCGGCGCTCCACGGCCAGCGACAGCCGTACCCAAAGCGCAACACCGGCAAAGACGGCAAGGTCGGGCCAGCGAGACGGGTGGCGCAGGGCCGCACGCAGCAGGGCACGACCGCCCTCGCCCGGCGGGCGCCTGGCGGTCAGCGCTTGGTTGCCGCGCAGCACCCGTTTGCGCACCCGGACCAGCGCCGCCAGCGTCCGCGGCGCTTCGGCCACAAAGCGGCAGCCGTGCACGCGGGCGATCTCGGCGGGGAGGAAACTGCGGCGGATATATTCGTCATCGGCGGTAACGGCGGGCAGCGGAAAGACCCGCGCGACGCCGTGCGGCGACAGCGCGAACAACCCACCGAACTTGCCCCGCGCGAAATAAGGGTTCAGCGCCCATGCCCTCGCCCAGCACTGGACGGACCGCGCCGCGCCTGTGGTTGAGACCTCCATCTCCCCGCAGGCTGCCAGCGCCTCGCCCTGCGCCAGAGGCGCTGCAAGGGCCAGAACGGCGTCGGCCGTCACCTGCAGGTCGGCGTCCAGCACCACCACCGGCAGGTCCAGCGCGGCATATTTCAGCCCCAAGTTCAGCGCCGCGCACTTGCCGGGCACGGGCGTTTCCAGAACCACCGCCCCCGGCGCCGCCTGCCGCGCAACGGCGGCGGTGTCGTCGGTACAGGCATTGGCGATCACCACAATGCGCAGCCGCTCCCCTGCTGCAGCAAGCCCCGCCAGCGTGCGCCCGATGACGGCGGCCTCGTTCCATGCAGGCACCAGGACGGTTGCGACGATCATGGCCGCACCTCCGGCGTGAGCCCCGTCCAGATGAAGGACCGCACCGCCTCTATCAGCGCTTTGGGTTCGGCGGCGACTGGCACGTCGCCCACGGCACGGGGCGCGGCCAGCGCCCGGTCCAGGGCAACGCACAGGGCTGCGCTCGACTGGACCACGGTGACGTTCGAGAGCTGCGCCATCTCGGCCGCGGTGTCCTGCTGGTGGTCGTTCCGATGCTCGCCCAGATCGGCGCGGCGCGGCATCAGTATAAGCGGCTTGCCCAGGTCGAGCGCGGTCAGAATGGTGCCCATCCCGGCATGCGCGACGACCACCCGCGCGGCGGCGAAGGTGTCGGCAAAGGCGCGCTGGTCCAGATGCGCGCAGGTTTGCAGATGGGTATAGGTCTTGGAGGACTGGCCAGTCTGGGCGATCACTGGCACCTCGAGGTGCAGCGCGGCCCACGTGTCCAGCGCAAGCAATAGCCGGTCAAAGGGCAACTGCGTGCCCACGGTGGCAAAGATCATGGCGGTGACTTTCGGGGGAGGGGGCTTACAGGACCGCGCCGCGATAGGCGGCGCCGGTGGCGCGGGCGACGGCGGGCCATTGGCTCAGCACCAGGTCGGCGGCCTTTTGGGCCAGCCGGGCCGAGACCGACAGGTCGCGGGCGTTGGCGATCGAGTCGATGAACATGGTGCGGGCGCCTATCAGCCGGGCAAAACGGATGGCCAGATAGCCGCCCGCCGCCCCGGTCGAGACCACGACATCGGGCCTTACGCGCAACACGATCAGCGCAAGCTTCAACGCGGCGAAGACCAGCCGCAGGGGCGTGTCCTTGTTGGCATCGGGATAGACATGCACCGGCGCAGGGGCCACGGCTCCGGCGACCGAGCGGTCAACGGTGGCAAAATGCACCTCGGCACCCGCAAAGGCCGGGCGCAGGCGCATCAACTGCACCCAGTGCCCACCGCCCGATGCCACGGCCAGCACGCAGGGCGGGCGGGGTGTGTTATCGGCGCGGCGAGCGGCCTTGCGGGCGGTGAAAGGGGCGGTCATGGTGATCATTTCAGTGTCCTCGGGCGGTGTTTCTTCTGCCCTGCGGTGTATCGGCTTCGTGATGTAAACACATGCAATCAAACGGTATTCATCTGACCGCTTTGGGGTCTTTCGGCTATCCTTGCGGATAGCACAGGCACCCGGCGGAGCACGGCCAGTTGTTCGTACAGGGCAACCATGCGCGCCGCCTTGGCGGGCCACAGCCCCTCGGCCGCGACCTTTGCCCGGGCGGACTGGCCGAGGCGGGTACGCAACAGGGGGTCATCATCCAGCCGCCGCACCGCTCCAGCGATGGCGGAAGCAAAAGCGTCGGGCGTGGTGACCGGCAGGCGCAGGCCGCAATCGTCGTCCACGATGAAATCCGGGCCCCCGCGCGCAGCGGTGACAACGGGCAGGCCGTGGCGCATCGCCTCGTAAAGCACGCCCCCTGCCGGTTCGCGGAAGGACGGGAAGACGAAGACGTCGTGGCTTGCGTAAAGCGCCTCAACATGCTCGCGCGGCAGGCGACCGTGGAAGGTCACGCGCTCGGCCACGCCCAGCGCCTGTGCCTCGGCCTGACAGAGCGCGATCTCTTCGCCTGCCCCGGCGCTGGTCAACGTGATGCCGGGCCGGTCGGCCAGATGCGCCAACGCGCGCACCGCATCGCGCAAGCCTTTGGTGCGTACGCCCCGGCCCACATGCAAAAGGCGCAAGGGCCGCTCGGGCGCTGCCACGGGCGGGGGCAGGTCGTCGATGCCCAGTTCCAGCACGGGTTCGAACCGTTGCAAGGGGATGTCGGCAAGCACCTCCCGCACATAGGGCGCCACGCCCAGCACACAGGCTGCGCGGCTGTAGGAGGCGCGCAGCCAGGGGTCGTGCCGGAACCGCCAGGTATCGAGCGCGCGCAGGCGGGTAAAAATTGGGGCCGAAGCAGCCTCGGCCTGGAACGCCTGCGGCGTGTCGAGCGCGCCGCCGAGCGGACCAATGATATAGGGCATGTCGAAGTGGCGTAGTGGCGAGGGATAGCGGGCGGCCTGCGGCATCAGCTGGTGGGCGATGTCGAAGTGCTCTCCCTGAACCAACGCGCGTGCGATCCAGCGGCGGACATGGGCGGCAAACACCGGCCAGGCGGGCTTCAACATTGCGTTCAGCCTTTCGTTGCGCCGCGCCCAACGGGGCTCGGGCCAAGTGACGACGCGAACGCCAGGCAGTTGGGTCGCGAGGTCGGGTCGGCCGGGGCGCTGGAAGGCAAGGACCGTCAGATTTACAAGGCCGGCCAGCGCCTGCGCCCATTTCAGGGCAACAAAGGCCTCGCCCACGTCAGAGGCATCGATATTGGGCGCGATGAGAAGGACCTTCATGCCCGCCCCTCCTGCGGCCAGGCACGGGGATAGTCGGCCACCACGTTTGCGAAATGCTGGGCGCGGTCGCGCGCGCCGGGGCGTCGCGCCAGCGCGAGGCCCGCCCACAGCACCGCACGCGAGGCGTTGAAGCCCAGCAGAAGCCCATAGCAGGCCAGCCCCGCGGCGAGCCCGCCATGCTTGCGGTGCAGCCGCACCGTGCCTTCGGTCAGCATCACGTCGCGCCGGTGGTCCAGCCGCCGCGCGGCGCCGCCGCCGAAATGCACGATCTCTCCCACGGGCGCAAAGTGCACGCCCCAGCCCGCGACGGCAAAGCGGCGGCACCAGTCGGTTTCCTCGCCGTAGAAGAAGAACGCCTCGTCCAGGACGCCTACCTCGGCCAACGCCGCACGGCGGACGAACATTGCGCAGCCGGAAACGGCGGGCACCTCTGCCTCGGCCACAAGGCCCAGATTCGGCGCGCGGTTGCGACCAAGGCCCAGCGTCTGACGCATGAGATAGCCGAACCCCGGCCAGCCTTTGACCGAATCCTGCACCGTCCCGTCGCGGTTCAGTACTCGTGGCCCCAGCACCGCCGCCTTCGGATGCGCGTCCAGCCAGTGCACGGCGGCGCATAGCACATCCCCCCGGACCAGCGTGTCGGTGTTCAGCAGAAGAACATGCCGACCCCGCGCCCAAGACAGCGCCTGATTGTTGGCCGCCGCAAAACCCCTGTTGGTGACGTTGGCGATGACCCCCACCTGCGGGAAGTGGGCCGCCAGCATCGCAAGCGATTCGTCGGTCGAGCCGTTGTCGACCACGATGACCTCCATCGTCAGGGCGCCCTGGCCGGCGAAGACCGTGGCAAGGCAGTCGCGCAGCATCTCGTGTGTGTTCCAGTTGACTAGGATGACCGTCAGATCCATTGGCTTTGTCCTTGCTGATCCAATGTTTGGCTATCAGAACAGCCGCGCCACGGGTGCGCGCGGGCGGGTGGCGCGGCAGTGCAGAAGGGGGGCGGCGCCTATCCCTTTGCGCCGCTCTGGCAGCGGTGCATCCGACAGCCAGGCCCCGGCGCCGATCAGGAACAGAAACAGCACGAAGAGAGCGTTCCACAGGTGCACGGTGGCCGCCGCCACCGCGATGCCGAACAGGGTAAAGGCCCAGGCGTGCCGCGCGCGCTTCCACGCCTCGGGCAGGCCCTGCCGACGGGCGTTCGCAACCACCATCCCCAGTACCAGTCCCACCAGCATCGCCCAGGCCGGAAGGCCATAGCGCATGGCGATCAAGAGCCAGAAGTTATCCATGCTGTCCGACATCCAGACTGGGCGTTCCCATTCACCAAGCCCAATGCCTAGGAGGGGATGGCGCGCGACCTCGGCGGTGCCGAACTCGAACAAGAGGATTCGGTTGTAGGCGGACTGGGTGGAGAAGGTGAAATACGTGACGAATACGTGGAAGGGTGTGCGGTTTGAAAACAGGTCGATGCCCAGATAAACTAGGACGAACAGACCCAGTAGCATCAACCAACGGCCCTGGATGCCACGGAACAGCCGCTCCCAGGCGGCGACGAAGCCCTGCATCATCAGCACGAGGTAAGGTCCGCCCGAGGCCGACAGGAAAGTGGCCAGCCCCACACCCAGAACCTGCGCCATGCCGGGCAGGTTCGTCAGCCGCTTTTCGGCCACCACGTACCAGGCCATTGAAAAGGCCGCCGCCGAGAAGACGCCATACAGGATCGGGTGGTCGAAGGGGCCGAAGGTGCGCTCCAGCCCCATGCGCTGCTCGATGAACGGCGCGGGCGCCCCGCCGCTGATCGCCGCAAGGCCATCGTGCAGGATATGTACCGAGGTCAGCGCCTCTGGCAGGGTGAAGCTGACCATGGCGACCACGGTGATGACAAAGGCGTGGGCAAAGGCGCGAAAGTCCGCGTAGCTGCGGATGTAAACGCGGCCCATCAGCCAGGCACCTGCGAACTCGACGAAATAGATGCCGCCCGACTCGATCCCCTGCTGCAGGCCGCCCCAGTTGATCAGCGACACCAGCGCCAACGTGCAATGCCCCAGCACCAGCGCGTCGAAGATGTTCGGCTTGACGTTACGTCCGGACAGAAGCCGTAGCAGCATGGGCAGGAACATCGCCAGCAGCACGATGCGATAGGCCGACATGCGCAGGCCGCCCAGCGAGACGCCGACCGAGGTGGGCAGCATCATCCCTAGGAAGAACAGCGCCACCGGCACCGGCACGCCAAGGATGCGACGGTCCGCCATGGGTCACGCAACCGCCCGGTGCCGCAGCACGGGGGCCTCGACAAGGGTCCAGCTGGCCCAGGCTATTGGGAGGACGGCGGCAAGGCTCGCCACAGCCAGCATGGGCGCCGGCAGGCCCGGCATCAGATACGCCAGCGTCTGCGCCACTGGCCAGCCGTAGATGTAGATGCCATAGGACAAATCGGCCCGCATTGCATGCGCAGGCAGACGGAAGGCCACGACCAGCGCCAAATGTCCCAGCGTCGCGATGGCCAGAGGCCAGCCCAGAGGGGCCGCCAAAGCCAGAATGAGGGTCACGGGAAGGGTCAGCGGCAGGTAATGGCGCAGTCCATGGGCCGCCATTCCCAGTACGAAGGCCACGAACATCGGCGCGAAGACTTCCAGTCGTTCCGGCAGCCCCTGCACGGCCCACAGCGCCAGCGCCGCCGCCAGTACTGCCGCAATCCCCGCCTCGTGCCGCATCAGCCCCAACCGCACCGCACCCCAGCACAGCGCATAGGCCATTACCTCGTGCGACAGGCTCCAGAGCGGACCGTTCACGATGCCGGGCATCGCCACATGGCCGAATGCGCCGGGGATGCGATGCTCCAGCGAGACCAGCGTGATGCCGCGAGCGAGGTAGGTCAGCGCCTCACTCCCTGTGGGACGGCCCCCCGTGGCTACGGCCAAGGCCAGCGTGACCACCAGCGCCACGGCGAGGCCCGGCAGCAGCCGCCGCGCGCGGGCGGCCCAGAAGCCCGCCGTCGTCTGGCGTTCCGCCGACCCGGCGATCAGCAGGCCCGAAAGGAAGAAGAACAGCCCCACCGCCACGCCACCCAGCGAACGGCCGGTCAGCCGCTCCAGCGGCTCAAGCGTTCCTGCGCCGAGGGCCAGTGGCCAAGCGTGGCTGACGACCACTGCCACAGCCAGCACCAGCCGCAGAGCGTGCAGGTTGTTGGCCCGCCCGCGGGTCATGGCATCGGCCAGCTTCATTCCTGCACCAGTACCGCCCGCCACAGCCGCCCCCGCCAGATGCGCCGCAGCGTGCCGCCTACGGATGACAGCTTTGCCCGCAACGGCAGCGCCATCCAGGCCGCGAACAGCGGCAGGCCCCGGTCGGCAGGCACGGCCATTCCGGCGATCCGCATCGCCAGACGCCGCCCCCATACGGCCCCTTGCGCGGCCACAAGGTTTGGCTGCGCCATGGCAATTGCATCGCGGCCTTCGGGGCTTGCCTCCAAGACCCCCGCCGCAACGGCGTCGCGGATCAGCCGCAGGCCGCGAGGGGTGCGGGCGACGATCAGCGACCGGCCCGCCTGCGCTTCGCCCTTGGGTGCCTCATGCCAGGGGTCGCCGACCGAGATGTCGGCGAATGCGCCGGTGTGGTCGGTGCAGATGCGGCAGCGCCAGCGGCGGTTGGCCTGCAGGATCTCGCCCCAGCCTTTCGCATAGGTGATACCAGGACTTGTGATTTCGGTGCCCGAGGCATCGCGCCAGCGCGCCTGCATCAGGCCCGGCCAGCCCTCGCCGCGATAACGCAGTGCCGTGGGCATGGCACCCTCGGGCATCCCCAGCGTCGCCAACAGGCGGTCAGTGGCGCGCAGGTTGGGCGCTCCAGCGCAGAAGATGGCAATGGTCAGGGGAATTTTCGCGGCCAGCGCTGCGTCGGCGGCGGTAGCACGGTTGACGGTCGCCACGTCGCAGGGCTTGCCAATGAAGGCCACGGGCTCGGCGCCCGCCGCGATCTCGCCCAGCGCTTCGGCCGGGCTCGCCTGCGCGTAACGCGAGCCTGCGCCGCGCAAGAGACCCTCGCGGGACCGGCTAATGACCGCCGCGTTCCGTCGCGGGTCGTCCTTTTGCGCCGCGATATGCGCCACACCCTTCGCCAGCCCCGACTGCAGCGCAAACAGTGCCAGCGCCGTGACCGCACCGCCCGAACTGCCGCGATGGCGGATTTCAGGGTCCATCGCATGGCCCTGCCATACGGCCAGGACAGGACCCCACGCCCGATCGATGGCGTCGCGGCGTGGCAAGGCACCGAAGTCGGCTCCGGTTCCGGCACAAAGACGCGCGGCCGACTGCGCGGCGCGGTGCCCCTCGGGCGTCGCCTTTACCATGGGTCTGCGACCGTGGACCGGGTCCTCGATCATGTGTATGGACTGCGGGAACAGGCCTGCACAGGCGCCGCATCCGGTGCAGAGGTTGCGCTGGACGGCGAAGGTGATGGGGTCGGTCATGGCAGGGTCCTAAGGCGGGGGAACAGGATGTCGCGCGCCAACCACAGCGCGGCGGCGGTGGCCGCGGCTTCGCCCAGCACGGCGGTGGTGGCGATGGCGTGCAGCGGCAGGCCCAATGCGGCGGAGACGCAGGCGGGGACCAGCGCCGCCGCGCGCCACAGGTTGGCGCGGGCGGGGTCCCCGGTGCGGCCATGCGCGACGGCCAGTTGCGACAGCGGCGTGCGCAGGATGCGCCCGGCCGCGGCAAGGCCAAGCAGCAGGGCAAGCGCCGCGTCGGGCCGGAACGCCTGACCCCAGGCGAGGCCGATCACGACCGGCGCAAGGGCGGAAAAGGCCAGCGCAAAAGCCAGCGCCCCGGCCAAGTGGGCCGCCAGAGCGGCCCGCGCCGCCGCGCCCAGCGCCGTACCTGCCAGCCCCCGCAGCCGGGGCGCCAGCAGGGAGCCCGCCGCGCGCCCGGTGATCTGGGCGGGCAACATGGCCAGTTGAAAGGTCACGCCATAGAGCGCCACCTCGGCCCAGCCGTACCAGCCCGCCACCACCAGCCGGTCGGCCTGAAAGGTCAGGAACATCAGCGCGGCGTTCAGGATCAGCGGACCGCCGAAACCTAGAACCTCCGCCAGCACGGCGCGGTCGAAAACCGCGCGCCAGGCCGTCCGGGCCAGGACATGCGAGAGTCCTACTTGCGCCAACGCCTGTGCCAGAAGGATCGCCACAATGGCACGATGGTCGCCCGCCATCGCCAGCGCCAGCGGCACGGCGGCCAGCATCGCCAACACCGCGCCACCCTCGACTACGACCAGTGGCCCCAGACGGCGCTCACGTTCTTCCAGGCGGTAGCCCAGATGCACAAACCCGCGCACCAGCGGCACCAGCGCCAGTGTGGCATGCGTCGCGCCCCCCGCCGCGCCGGGTAACAGAGCCGCCGCTGGCAGCGCCAGCGTCAGCAGCATCGCTGCCGTAACGACACCGCGCAAAAGCGCCGCTCCGTGCAGCGCGGCCAGTAACGCTGCGCCGATTTCGCCCGATCGCGCCATCAGGAACCGCTCGACCCCGGCATCGGCCAGCATCTCGGCCAAACGCAGCACCAGCGCCAGCACCATTGTACGGCCCAACTCCTCGGCCCCGAGCGCCCGCGCGATCAGCACCGACCGCGCCAATGCCGCGCCTTCGGCAGCGAGCGGCACGGTCCAGCCGGCCAGCGCGGTGGCAAGACCCCGGCGCATCCCTCAGCATCCGATTTGCGCGGCGATGGCATCCATCTGCGCCTCGGCCTCGGCCCTTAGCGCGGGCAGGCGGCGGGCAAGGTCGGCGCGTATGGCATCACGTGCGGAAAGCGACACTGCCACGGCCTGCGCCAGGGCCTGAGCATCCAGCCGCCGCAGGTCGGCCACATGGTCGCCCAAGCCACAGCGGTGGAATACGCCCGCCGCCTTGTTGGAGTATCCAAAGGCCAGCGTCGGCGTACCCGAGGAGAAGGCGCCGATCGTGGCATGCATCCGCGCGCCTGCGAACCAAGTCAGCCGCGACAGCACCCATTTCAGCTCCATCGCGCCAAGATTGCCGGTCAGCACCTCCACCCGGTCGGGAAAGGCAGCATCAAGCCTCGTCTTCAGCGTCAGCGAGGCGCCAAGGTCGCTTTCGCGGTCGGCCGGGTCGCGGTGGACATGCGGCACCAATAGAAGCCGCATCCGCGGATGCGAGTTTAAGATAGCTTCTGCCGCAGCGTAGACCTGCGCGTCATGCCGGTCGGCGAGGCCGAAGTCGGCGCGCGCCTGGTCGGCCTCCTGCGCCAGAAGACCTGAGACGTTCATCCCCGCCACCGGAAAGCCGCGCGCCTGCGACAGCCAGACCGCCATCTTCGGCGACAGGGATTCAGGTTTGCGCCAAGGCAGCGCCACCGCCATGTCGAGGCCAAGAACATGTCGCGCCGGGTCGAAGGCCGTACCGAGGACTTCGCGTAGGAAGTCGAAGCTTGCGGCATCGCGCACCCAGACAGTCTGGGCGGCGCGCAGGATCTTTGTGGCCTCTGCCAGGTTGGCAGGGTCGCGGAACGGACCCAGCGTTTGCGGCAGAAGGATCAGCGGCAGGCCGTTGTCCAGCGCCAGGCGCTTGGTCTCGACCATCGCGCGGAACCGGCGGGGGCCGTAAAGGTCGGTAAAGCTGTCGCCGCCCGACACGTCCAGCACCGCGCGCGACGCTAGGATAGTCCGCGCCGAGGCGCTGGGCCAGCCGCCGACCATCGCCAGCCTGCGCACCGTCCGAAGGTTGTCGCCGCGCCAGTAGCGGCGATGGTTCGTCAGGCCGAACCGCCGTACTTGTGCAAAACCGAAGTCGGAAGTCCGCACCCCCTGACCGTGATCGGCCACGGCCAGCGGCCCCATCGCCCGCGCGGCAAGACCCGACAGGGCGGAAAGGCAAAGGGCGGATACCCCTTGGTTGCCCGTGTCGGGGGCGGCGTTGAGAAGCGTGATCATGGAAGGGCCTTCCGGTTACGTGTACCCGACGCTGATTAGCGGATGCCCGCGGCCCTGTCCGTCAGGCGCCGGCATAGGTGGGCGCCCCTTCCGAGCATGTACGTTCGCAACCGCATTGGCCGGCTGCGCGGAAGGGTGAGGCGCCTATCCGGTCGGATAGTCTGCCCCGCCTTGCAGCTCTGGAGGAACCATCCCTTGGCGGCTGACGCAAAGCTGCGGCTTGCCCGTGCCTTCAAATGGCGGCACTACAAAACAGTACTCGGCTTGCCGTTCTTGTGCCAAGAAGGGGAAGCATCGTTACTTATCGAAACAGGGTTCACCATGCGCATCCTCATTGCCGATGACCACCAGCTAGTGCGCGACGCCATCGCTGGCTTCCTGCGTCAGGAGCCGGACTTCATGGTTGATCTCGCCGCCGATTTCGCCGAGGCGCTGGCACTTGCCCGGCAGGCGGACGATCTGGATGTCATCCTGCTTGACTGGACGATGCCGGGCATGAACGGTTTGGAGGGGCTGGCAGCGATGCGGGCGGCGCGGCCCGGCACGCCTGTGGCCATCCTGTCGGGCACCGCGCCGCGTTCGGTGGCCGATGCGGTCCTGGCGGCGGGGGCAGCGGGCTTTCTGCCCAAGACGATGTCAACCCGCACCCTGATCGCCGCCGTGCGTTTCATGGTGGCTGGCGAGGTCTATGCCCCGATGGAGATGCTAACCGAGCGCGAGGCGCCAACGGCAACGCTGGCGGGCGCACAACTTACCGAACGCGAGACCGAGGTCCTGCGCTATCTGTGCGAAGGTCTGGCGAACAAGGAAATCGCGCGGCGTATCGACCTTCAGGAAGTGACGGTGAAGCTTCATGTCAAGACGCTCTACCGCAAGATCGGTGCCCGCAACCGCACCCATGCCGCCATGCTTGCCAAGCAGGCAGGGCTGTTCTGACTGATGGCTATCCGAAAGGGTAGACGTCCTGTCCCGATGGAAACCGGACATGTCGTACGATTTGAGCTACAGATGCGCGAGCCTGCAAGAAAGGACGCCCCATGAATCTCGTTGCCCGCCCGGCTTCTGTGAGGCGCATCTGTCTTTGGTCGCTTCGCTACGTTGTCGTCGCGGCGATAACCGCCGCAGCCCTGTCAGGTACACCCGTCCGCGCGGACGGATTCGATGCGCCTACTGGCCGGGTGATCCTGACCGTGAGCGGCAACATCGAGAAGACCAATGAAAACGGCGTGCTGGCCTTGGATCAGACGTTGCTCGAAACCTTGCCGCAACATGAATTCTCAACCTCGACGATCTGGACCGAAGGCGTTATCACTTTCCGCGGGGTTCTTCTGCGCGACCTGTTACAGGCGGTCGGTTCCAACGGCGGAACGGTGGTGTTGACCGCGCTGAATGACTACCGCATCAGCGTGCCTGTTGCAGATGCAACCGGCGCAGGGCCGATGGTCGCCTATCTCATGAACGGTGCGCCCATGCCGGTGCGTGACAAAGGCCCGATCTGGCTGGTCTATCCCTACGACGCCGACCCGGCTTTCCGCACGGAACAGACCTACGCAAGATCTATATGGCAACTTGACCGCATCGAGGTTCTCGACTGACCAAGTCCCCGTCCTCCGACCCCAACCCGGTCTCTGCTAAGGGGCTTCGACGGTTCCTTGCGTTCGCGGTGATCTGCGCCACGGCGACAATCCTCTTGCTTTCATTGGAGCTTTCTCGGCGGCTTCATGCCATTCAGGAAGCCCCGACCGACAACCTGCAATGGAACGTCACCCAAATCGAGCTTGATGCGGCGCTTCTGGAGAACGCGATCCTTGTCGCTTCTGCTACGCCATCCGGATCACTCGACGACCTGCGCCGCCGGTTCGACATGCTTTACAGCCGCGCAGCGACGGTGGAACGCGGAGCGATGCTGCAACGCCTTGGGCTGGTGGATGAGGCGCAGCCCCTTATCGAACGCTTGCGCGAATACCTGTCGGGCACCGTGGTCCTGATTGATGGAAATGACGAAGGCCTTCGCGCCAGTCTGGCGCTGGTCAGGGATGAAACGCAGGCCCTGCGTCGGGACCTGCGGTTCATGGCAATTCGGGTGATCGACGCAAATGCGGCGCGTCAGGACGCGCGCCGCGCCGAGCTTTTTACAGCGGTACGCAACACGGCCTTAGCGGGCACCGTGCTGTTGCTGCTGCTCGCTTCGCTTTTGCTCATCGTCCATCGCCTCAATCGCCAGGCTGCCGACCGGGCACGGGAAATCCTGCGGATCACGAACGTGCAGAAGGCGACCGTAGGGACCTCGCTCGATGCTATCGTTGTCGTCGATCTGGATGGCCTGGTCCTCGAGTTCAATCCCGCCGCGGAGCGGATGTTCGGCTACCCGCGCAGCGAGGCACTGGGCCGGCCGCTCGCTGCGCTCATCATCCCCGAACGCCATGTCGCGGCACACGATGCGGGCATGCAGCGGATGCGGAACGGTGGCGCGCCGCACGTCGTGGATCAGGGGCGCGTCGAGATGACCGCCCGCGCGCGGTCGGGTGGCGAGTTCCCCGTGGAGTTGTCCATCGCCAGCGCACAGGGGCCATCGGGCAAGATTTTCATCGGTGTTCTCCGCGACATCTCCGAGGCGCGGGCTGCGCAATCCGCGCTGATCGACGCGCGCGACAAGGCAACCGCGGCTGAACGCACCAAGACCGATTTCATCGCGGTGATGAGCCACGAGATGCGCACTCCGCTGAACGGTATGATGGCCGCGCTCGACATCATCGGCCGCGACGGGCTGAACCCTCGGCAGGACCGGTTCCTGACTATCGCGAAGGACGCCTCGCGCCAGCTTCTGCGGCATGTGAACGACGTGCTCGACATCTCGCGCATCGAGGCGGGCGGCGCACCGATCCTGCAGGAAGCCATCGACATCGAGGCGCTTCTGGCCTCGCTGACCGAACCCCTTCGGCAGCAGGCGGCCCAGCAAGGCACCACCATCACCCTCGACCTGCCCGCCCCGCTGCCGCCCGTGCTCGGCGATCCGTTCCGGCTGGGCCAGATCGTGCAGAACCTGATCTCGAACGCCATCAAGTTCACCGAAGACGGCACGATAACGGTCACCGCCACGGCGCAGGCCCGCGAGGGCGGGACACTGATGGTGGAGCTTGCCGTGCGCGACACCGGCATCGGCATTCACGCCTGCGACCATAAGCGCATCTTTGAGGATTTCGTGATGGTCGATCCGTCCTTCGGCCGCAAGGTCGGTGGCACCGGGCTGGGACTGGCGATCTCACGCCGTCTGGCGCGGGCGATGGGCGGCGATGTGACGGTGACCAGCGCCCCTGGCCAAGGTAGCACCTTTACGCTGCGCCTGCCGCTGTCACGGGCCGAGTCGTCCCGACCTCAATACACGCCCCCGCCCATGCCCGTTACGCAACTCGACCGCCCCCTGTCGGTGCTGGTGGTCGAGGACAATCCGACCAACCGCATGGTGCTGGAAGAGATGCTGACGGCACTGGGCCACAGCGTCGACCTCGCAGTCGACGGCGCCGAAGGCGTGGCCAAGGCGCGGGCACGGGCCTACGATCTCGTGCTGATGGACCTGTCGATGCCGCGCATCGACGGTTGGACAGCCACCGCGCTGATCCGCGAGGACGGTGCCTCGCGCACCAGCCGCATTCTTGCGGTCACGGCCCACGCGCTGACACGCGACGACCCGCGCTTTCCGACGTCGGGTTTCGATGGGCTGCTGACCAAGCCCCTGACCATGGAGGATCTCACCGCCGCAGCCATCGCCCCCGATGCGGACCCGGTCCCGGACCCGATCAGGGACGCAGACCCGGTTCTGCTGGACGACGCCCGGATGCGCGACCTTGCGCGGCTTGGCGAGGGTTCGATGCACCGAATGCTGGACCAGGCGCGCCACGACCTCTCGCGCTGCATCGCTGCCGCGGTGGCCGCGACGGCCGACCCCGAGACCTGCGCTAGCCATCTGCACGAAGCCGCCGGCGTCGCCGCCCTGATTGGTGCAAGGCGGCTGCATGCGCTTCTCCAACAAGGAGAGCAGGACTGTAAGTCTGCCGACCGCACGGAGCTGGAGGCCACTTGCACCGCGATCGCCAGTGCCTGGTCAGAAACCGAGCGGTCCCTTTCATGACGGCCTGATTGCGTTTGCGCCAGAACCCCGATTGCAATTCGTTTGACACGCAAGGTCAAGGTTGACGGCCCTGAGTCAGTCGGGAATGGCCACAATTCCGCCCTTGGTGCAAAGGCAGCGGTGAAGCTGCGCTGACCCAACTTGATCCTGGCGAAAGTGATCGAAGAGCGAAGCAGCGCCAAGAAGCCGCGGATGTGACTGCGCGACTTTTCATGGAACTTGATCTCGGTTTGCCCCGCACGCTGCGGGTCTGCCGAGACCAGGGCAACCCCAGATGTGGTCGCCTCCGCCAGCTGCTTGATCCGAGCGCTCACCCACTGCTGCTCGTCCGTCAGCTGGGTATCGCGCCGTTCGCTCCTGATCGTCGGATAGATGAAGAGGCCGTCGCTTCGTTCTCGGCTTTCCCCGATGCAGGCCCGCTGCCGCCGGACGACATAGGGCGCCCAAGCGTCGGTCAGCTCGCCTTTGCCGCGATGGTGTCCGAGATGTGCCTGCGGCGTGTGGCCATCGGACGCGATCTTGCACAGCGGTCGCCCATCTCGGCAGTGGCCCAGACCCGCAATCCGGGGCTGGCTGCCATCGTCGAACTGATGAAACGCCATCGCGAGGATCCGCTTCCGCTTGAGGACCTCGCGGCCCGTGTCGGCTATTCGCGGCGTCAGGTGGAACGGCTGTTCAACCTGACGCTGGGGATTTCGCCGGGCAGTTTCTATCAGAACCTGCGGCTGGACTATGCGAGAAACCTTCTGGCAAGCACCGATCTCAGCCTTGGTGAAGTGGCGGTGGCCTGCGGGTTCGAGACGAAGTCCTATTTCTCGAAGTGCTTTTCCAGACGCTACGGCGTGCCGCCAAGCCGGATCCATGCCAGGGCGTAAAGTGGAACTGCGCCTGCGTTTCCAGTCATCTGCCTGGGGTGCGAGACGTCACCCGCAAAAAAACGGACGGGTTGCAACCCTCGTCCTTTTTCGCCCATCTCGGGCCTGTCCTGGTATGAGGTGAACCGGCTGCATGCGTCGGTCCGTGGGCGGCGGCGGTCGCCTATGACTGTTCCAGGATGAAGATGGAAACGGTCGCTGGATCACACGCGGCAAGTGCAACGATCCGGGCCCCTTTCCCGATGCCGGCAGGCGCCCCGGCCCATCCATCACCCGTCGAGGTCACGCCCGGTCGATCCACTCCGGCTTTGCCACCATGATGTGACCGAACTTGGTGGCCAGCTCGCGCAGGATGTCATCCGAGATCGCCCGCCTTGGCCCGCCTGCCGACAGCACGCGACGATGGATCGCAGCGGCTTTCTCGATCGTCTCCGCGAGGCCGAACAGCTTGTCCGGGTTTTCCTCGGACACGAAGATACCGTGATGGCTCCATGAAATGATGCGCGATTTCTCAAGCTCGACTGCCGAGGCTTCGGCGATTTCGACCGTGCCGGGAAGCAAGAGCGGCACCACACGCACGCCGTCGGGGAAGATCACGATGCACTCGGGCATCTTCTCCCACAACGCGCGGGTCAGCTGCCGGCTGTCGAGGTCTTCAAGGAACGAAAGCGCGATGAACTCCGGCAGGTGTGCATGCAGGATCATCCGCTCGCGCCCGTTCGAGATCCGCTTGCGTATGGCGTGGGCGACCAGGTGGGTCGCGAATTCCGAGGTCGGCTTGGCCCCGGAGCTGAAACCCCAGACCTGCCGCCAGGCCTTTCCGCCCTCCACGATCTGGACGATGCCAAAGACCTGGTTCGGGCGTTCGAGTGCGTGGCGAAAGAACTGGCCCGATCCGGTGACGAGGAAATACTCACCATCGAGGTTGGGCTCGTCGATGGGCATTGGCACGGGGGGGCCGGGCTGAAGCTCCGGGTAGTGCCGCGCAAGGAGGCCGGCGATTTCCTCGGTGGGCAGGCGCCACGAGAAATTGCCACCATTGGCCTCGTTCCAGCCCATTTCCCAGCACAGATGAATGAAAGGCGCCGCTTCCTTGACGAAACTGATCGGGTGGGTGAAGGCGGCCAAGTCAGATCCTCCCCGCGACCGATGCCTGGTAGGTGTCGAGGTCAGCGATCAGGCCAAGGCCCGTGGGCACGCCGTTGCGGGCGCAAAACTCCTCCCAGACCGCTGCGAAAGGCAGATCGCGTGCCTCTTCGGTCAGGAGCAGGCGGCTGGTCCAGTCGAGGTTTTCCTCGACCCGTTTCAACTTTTCCTGAGGCAGCAAGAGCGCGCGCAAGAGCGCCTTTTGCATGTTGCGGGTGCCGATCACCCAAGCCGCGGTGCGGCTGATGGTAGCGTCGAAGAAATCGAGCCCGATATGGGTCCGGGCGAGCAGCCCTCCGAACACCAGTTCCTGCGCCATTTGCAAAATCGAGTCGTCCTGCAGGATCACATGGTCGCTGTCCCAGCGCATCGGGCGAGAGACGTGCAGCAGAAGTTCGTCCACCGAGAGGGCCACCGAGCTCAGCTTGTCGGCGATGTTCTCGGTGGGGTGGAAGTGGCCCATGTCGAGGCAGAGGAGCGTTTTGCGTTTGATCGCATAGCCCATGTAGAATTCATGGCTGCCGACGGTGCAGGCCTCAACGCCGATGCCGAAAAGCTTGGACTCCACCGCGTCGAGCATGTGCGCCTTGTCGTGCTTTTCCGCCAGCATCGTGTCGAGCGATGCCTCAAGCCTGCGGCGCGCAGCCATCCGGTCCACGGGGTTATCCTTGTAGCCGTCGGGCACCCAGATGTTGTTGACTGCAGGCGAGCCCAGTGCCTCGCCGATGCGCGCCGCGATCTCGCGGGTGCGCTGCCCGTGCTCGATCCAGAAGGCGCGGATGCCCGCATCGGGGTGCGAGAGCGTCAGGTTATCGTCAGCCTTGGCATGGGCAAAGAAGGTCGGATTGAAGTCGAGACCGAGGCCTTGCTCCTTTGCCCAGTCGACCCACGGGGCGTAATGGCGATACTCGATCGCGTCGCGGTCCGGGCGTTCGTCGGTGTCAAGGTAGAACGCGTGCAGGTTCAGCCGGTGCTTGCCGGGGATCTTCGAATACGCGAATTCCAGGTCCGCGCGCAGTTCGTCCGGGTTGCGGGCGCGGCCCGGATGGTTGCCGGTGGCCTGGATGCCGCCGCCGGATGTGCCGGACTTCTTCTCGAAGCCCACCACATCGTCGCCCTGCCAGCAATGCATCGAGATCGGGATCGTCGCGAGCGCCGAAATGGCCGCCTCGGTGTCCACCCCCCAGCCGGCGAAGACCTCGCGCGCGGCATTGTAGGAATTCTTCATCTCGTTTCTCCTTGCAGGCGGTTAGGGAAACCGCAGGTTGTCGGGGCCCGGGCCTGCCATCAAGGCCGCGCCCATCGGCCGGATGCCGCGAGTGACTTCGCCCTTGAGAAGGCCCGGCATCGTTTCGACTGCGGCCTTGCCGGCGGCCGCCAGCGGGAACAGACAGGACCCCCGCCCTATTCCTGTCGCCTTCGTGCCCATTGCGACGGCCTTGACGATGCGGGCACTGCGCCGGATGCCTGACGGCATGATCACCTCGCTCTGGCCCGCTGTGGTGTCGAGCACCCCGGCGAGCCCGTCGAAGGGCGGACAGAAGCCGTCGATCTGGCATCCGCCGCGGTTCGACAGGATTGCGGCAGGCGGTGCGGCGCCAGTTCACGGACATCCCGGACGTTGTGGCACTGGCCAAGCCGCATCTTGCCCTCCCGGCGGCGGATTGCAGGGGCGGCGCAGAGCCGCCCCGAAATGTCAGCGGGTGAACGCTTCCTTGTTGCCGGCGTCGACGTTGATGATGTTGCCGGTGGACTTGGCCGACAGATCGGATGCAAAGAAATACGCGGCTTCAGCAATGTCTTCAGGGAAGACCGAGCGTTTCAGCATCGAACGCTGGCGGTACATCTCCTCAAGGCCGCCCTTGTCGGTGCCGTAGGTCGAGGCGCGCTGTTCCAGCCATTCGCCTTCCCAGATCTTGGACCCGCGTAGCACCGCATCGGGGTTGACGACATTAACCCGGATGCCGGCTTCCGCCCCTTCGAGCGCCAGACAGCGGGCGAGGTGGATTTCTGAGGCCTTCGCGGTGCAATAGGCCGAGGCGTTGGGCGAGGCGGCGAGGCCATTCTTCGACGCGATGAAGACGATGGAACCGCCGATGCCTTGCGCGCGCAGCAGCTTGAACGCTTCGCGCGATACAAGGAAGTAGCCGGTGGACAGGATGTCCATGTTCCTGCTCCAAAGTGCCAGCGTGGTCTCTTCGACCGGGGCGGATGACGCGATCCCGGCGTTCGAAACGAGGATGTCGACGCCGCCGAACTCTACCGCGATCTCTGCATAGGCCCGCGCCACAGCGGCTTCGTCGGTGACGTTCATGTTCACCATGCGCACCACATCCCGGCCATAGCGCTGCGAGAGGGTGTCGTACGTCGATTTCAGGCTCTCGTCGTTGATGTCGGCGAGCATCACGCAGGCCCCCTCGGAGAGATATTTCTCGGCCGTGGCCGAGCCGATGCCTCCGGCGCCACCCGTGACCAGCGCGATGCGACCGGCAAGCGATTTCGGCTTTGGCATGCGCTGCAGCTTGGCCTCTTCGAGCAGCCAATACTCGATGTCGAAGGCTTCCTGCTCTGGCAGCCCGACATATTCGCTGACCGTCGAGGCCCCGCGCATCACGTTGATCGCGTTGACGTAGAACTCTCCGGAAATCCGCGCCGTCGCCTTGTCCTTGGCGAAGGTGATCATGCCGACGCCGGGAACGAGGTAGACCACCGCGTTGGGGTCGCGCAGCGCCGGGCTGTTGTCATGTTTGCAGCGTTCGAAATAGGCCTTGTAGTCCTCGCGGTAGGCCGCGACCTGCGCCGGAAGGCCGTCGAGCACGGCGTCGATATTGCCTTGCGCGGGGTCGAAGGCCACGACCAGCGGGCGGATCTTGGTGCGCAGGAAGTGATCGGGGCAGGAGGTGCCAAGGGCCGCAAGCGCGTCAAGGCGGTTCGAATTGACGAATTCCAGAACCGCGTCCTGATCGTCGAAATGGCCGACCATGTGCTGGAGTCCAGACACCATTCCGCGGATCGCCGGCATCAGCCGGGCGGCAACGGCGCGCCGGCCTGCGGGATCGAGGCTTTCGTGCCTGGCGCCGCCAAAGGCAGGTTTGCCCTCGGTCTGCGCTGCAAACCAGTCCTGCGCCTTCTGGATCACCGCGAGGGTCAGTTCGTAGCAGTCCTTCGCATCATCGGCCCAGGTGAACAACCCATGGCTTTCCAGCACCACACCTTTGGCCTCGGGGTTCTCGAGGCAGAATTTCTCGAGCCAGAGCCCCAGTTCGTAGCCTGGGCGCTTCCACGGCAGCCACCCGATCTCCTGGCCGTAGATTTCGGCCGTCAACTCGCGCGAGTTCTTTGCCGCCGCAATGGCGATCACGGCATCGGGATGCATGTGATCGACGTGTTTCTTGGGGACGTAAGCGTGCAATGGCGTGTCGATCGAGGCGGCGCGCGGGTTGAGGTTGAACGTGCAATGGGGCAGGTAATCCACCATCTCGTCCTCGAACTCGACGCCGCGATAGACGCCTTTCAGGGCGTTCAGTTTGCTGATGTAGAGCGTCGCGAAGCCGTCCATCTTGATCGAGCCGACATCGCCGCCCGACCCCTTGACCCAGAGCACCTCGACCATCTCGCCGGTGAGGGGGTCCTTCTCCATCACCTTGGCCGAAGTGTTGCCGCCGCCATAGTTGGTGATCCGCTTGTCGGAGCCGAGCAGGTTCGAGCGGTAAAGCAGCTTTTCCGCCTCGCTCATCTTGACCGCGCGCGCGTCGTCCCAGCCGTTCACCAGCGGTTGGTTCTTGACGGTTTTCAGCATGCGATCCTCCCAGTAGGCGCCTCGCGCCGCGTTTCAAGATTGACGGCAAACTGCTTCCACTTCGCGCAAATGTCAATCTCGAACGATCACAAACAATCATGCTGCACTGCAGAATGATTGATAATGATGATTCGTGATTGACACAAAGGGGTGGATCCTACAGTTTGTGTCGCCAAGGGAGGATAAAATGCACGAATCTGAGCGCCACAGGCTTATTCTATCGGCAGTGCAGGACCGACCGGTCGTCACCGTGCCTGATCTGGTGAACCTGACTGGTGTTTCTGCGGCGACGATCCGGCGCGACATCGCGGCATTGCACATGCAGAAAAAGCTGCGTCGGGTGCATGGTGGCGCAGAGGCGATCAGCCCGCCGCAGTTCGTCGGGCTTGCGGGCCGGACCTTCGTCGTGAACGAAACGCTCAGGATCAAGCAAAAGCAAGCAATCGCGCGCGCCGCGGCCGATCTTTGCAGCGACGGTGAGCCGATCATCATCAACGGCGGCACCACGACCTTCCAGATGGTGCACCCGCTGGCCGGCCGCCGGATGCAGATCTTCACCAATTCGGTTCCGATCGCCGACCACCTTCTCAAGCATTCGAAGAACACGATCATGGTGCCGGGCGGGGTGATCTACCGCGAACAGAACATCATCCTGAGCCCGTTCGAAAACGACGTGACGCGCAATTTCTATGCCCGCCGCATGTTCATGGGCGCGCAGGGGCTGGGGCCGCTGGGCCTGATGGAGGCCGACCCGCTGCTGATCCAGGCCGAACAGAAACTGATCGGCCAGGCCGACGAGCTGGTGGTTCTCGTCGACAGCACGAAATTCGAAAACCGTTCTAGCCTGGTCCTTTGTCCGCTCAGCAGGATCGATACGGTTATCACGGATGAAGGAATATCGGATCGCGCAGCCAAAATGCTCGAGGCGGTCGATGTGAAACTGATCATCGCCCAGTCCGGTGCCGGTCAGAAGGAGGAGGAGGCGGCCTCTTGACCGCCTTGTTTTTCACTCAGGGAGAAAGCGAATGAGTGTCAAAAAAAAGATCATGTCCACCGTGGCTGTCATGGCCGCCATGACCGCCACCGCCGCGCATGCCGATGAGATGCGCGTCGCGCTGGTGGTAAAGGCGCTTGGGATCGGCTTCTTCGAAGCCGCGGCCAAGGGCGCCGAAGAAGCTGCCGCCGAACTCGGCAACACCGAGATCATCTATACCGGCCCGACCGACACCACCGCCGAAGGGCAGATCGAGGTGATCAACGCATTGATCGCGCAGGGCGTGAATGCGATTGCGGTTTCGGCCAACGACGCCGACGCGCTGGTGCCGGCGCTGAAAAAGGCGATGGACCGTGGCATCACCGTGATCTCGTGGGACTCGGGCGTGGCGCCGGACGGCCGCATGATGCACCTCAACCCGTCGTCGACCGAACTCATCGGCAACACGATCATCAAGCTGGCTGCCGACCACATGCCGGATGGCGGCGACGTCGCAATCCTTTCGGCCACCGCCACCGCGACCAACCAGAACGCCTGGATCGAAGCCGCCAAGGCCGTTTTGCCGAACTACCCGGGCATCAACCTTGTCGCCACCGTCTACGGCGATGACCTGTCCGACAAGTCCTACCGCGAAGCGGAAGGCCTGATGGCGACCTACCCCGACCTCAAGGCGATCATCGCGCCGACCACCGTGGGCATCCTCGCCGCCTGCCAGGCCGTGACCGACGCCGGCAAGATCGGCCAAGTCAACGTCACCGGCCTTGGCCTGCCGTCGGAAATGGCCGGCTGTGTCGAGTCGGGTGCAACCGAGAGTTTCGCGATCTGGAACCCGATCGACCTCGGCTACGCGGCGACCTACATCGCCCATGAACTGGCCTCCGGGAACGCGAAGGCAGAGCCCGGCGCCTCGATCTCGATGGGCCGGATCGGCAGCGTGACGCTGGACGACACGAACACCGGTGCGATGTCGGATCCGTTCACCTACGACGCGTCGAACATCGAACAGTTCAAGTCGATCTTCTGATCGGCTCCTCCCGACCCTGGCGCGGACGACATCCGCGCCAGGGTTTGCCACGTCAGCCGCGTGGTATGGCCAAGCCACGTTGGCGAAATCCCAGCTCCAGAGCGAGACCCGAGCCGTGACTGAACCCGCGCCCATCCTCGCCCTCGATGGCATCACCAAGACGTTCCCCGGCGTCAAAGCGTTATCAGACGTCTCGCTCAGCCTCTTTCCCGGGCAGGTCACCGCGTTGGTCGGCGAGAACGGTGCCGGCAAGTCCACGGTCGTGAAGATCCTCACCGGCATCTACCAGCCCACCGAGGGCCGTATTCTGGTGGACGGCGCCGAGACCCGGTTTCCCACCGCGCAGGCTGCCGCCGACGCGGGGATCACTGCGATCCATCAGGAGACGGTCCTCTTCGACGAATTGTCGGTGGCCGAGAACATCTTTCTCGGCCATGCCCCGCGCGGGCGTTTCGGCCTGATCGACTGGCCCGAACTCATGCGCAAGGCCCGTGCGCTTCTTGACGAGATCGGCGCCGAAATCGACCCGTCCCACAAGCTCAAGGATCTGGGCATCGCCAACAAGCACCTTGTGGCCATCGCCCGTGCGCTTTCGATCGATGCGCGCGTGGTGATCATGGACGAGCCGACAGCCGCCCTATCGCACAAGGAAATCCAGGAACTCTACGCACTTGTCGAACAGTTGAAGGCGCAGGGCAAGGCGATCCTGTTCATCAGCCACAAGTTCGACGAAATCTTCCGGATCGCCGACAACTTCACGGTATTCCGCGACGGCCAGTTCGTTGGCGAAGGCAAGATCGCCGACGTGACCAACGACACTCTGGTCAAGATGATGGTCGGTCGCGATGTCTCGCATGTTTTCCCCGACCGCACTCCCGTATTCGGGGACACGGTTCTTGAGGTTTCCGGCTACGATCACCCGACCGAGTTCGCAGACATCGCCTTTTCCCTGAAGAAAGGCGAAATCCTCGGTTTCTACGGCCTCGTGGGCGCGGGGCGGTCAGAGTTGATGCAGGCGCTTTTCGGTATTACGCGCCCCACGAGGGGCGAAATCCGGATCGACGGCCAGACTACTTTGATCCATTCGCCGGCGGATGCGGTCGCGGCCGGGATCGTCTATGTGCCGGAAGATCGTGGCAAGCAGGGGGCGATCACCGCGCTGCCGATCTTTCAGAACGTCACGCTTCCCTCGATCTCGCGCACATCCAGGCGCGGCTTCCTGCGCCTCGCAGAAGAATTCAAACTCGCCCGTGAGTACACCGAGCGCCTCGATCTGCGTGCCGCCTCTCTCGATACGAACGTCGAGAACTTGTCGGGCGGAAACCAGCAAAAGGTCGTGATCGCGAAATGGCTCGCGACGCGGCCGAAAGTGATCATCCTCGACGAGCCGACCAAGGGCATCGATATCGGCTCCAAGGCCGCAGTGCATGAGTTCATGGCCGAACTCGCCGCCGAGGGCCTCGCGGTCATCATGGTTTCGTCCGAGATCCCCGAAGTGCTCGGCATGTCGGACCGGATCCTCGTGATGCGCGAGGGGCGGATCGTCGCCGAGGTCAGCGGCGACGACAGAACCCCCGAAACACTCGTCCGCCACGCCGCGGGCATCAGCGAGGGCTAAGACATGATGAAACGCCTTGCCACTTCCCGCGAAGCGATCCTTTTCGGCGCGATCCTGGTGTTGCTCGCATTGATCGCCACCCGTTTCCCGGCATTCGTCGCGCCGTCGAACCTTGCGGGCGTGTTCAACGATACCTCGCCGCTCATCCTGCTCGCACTCGGGCAGATGGTGGTGATTCTGACCAAGTGCATCGACCTTTCGGTGGCTGCCAATCTGGCGCTCACCGGCATGGTCGTGGCAATGATCAACGTCGCGGCACCGGGTGTGCCGGTGCCGGTTATCGTGACCGTCGCCGTTCTGCTTGGCACGCTGATGGGTGCGTTCAACGGACTGCTCGTGTGGTTGCTGAGCATCCCGCCGATCGTCGTGACGCTTGGCACGATGACGATCTACCGCGGCATCATTTTCCTTCTTTCCGAAGGCAAGTGGGTGAACGCCCACGAAATGTCGCCTGCATTCAAGGCCTTCCCCAGGACCCAGTTTCTTGGCCTGCCGGTGCTGAGTTGGGTCGCCATCGTCGCCGTGATCGCGTTCTACGTGCTGATGACCCGCACCACGCTGGGCCGGGCCATCTACGCGGTCGGAGGAAACCCGCATGCAGCGGTCTACACCGGAATCAATGTCGGCCGCACCCAGTTCTGGGCTTACACGATTTCGGGCGCGCTGGCGGGCCTCACCGGATATCTCTGGGTATCGCGCTACGCCGTCGCCTACGTCGACATCGCCGGTGGCTTCGAGCTTACTGTTGTCGCGGCCTGCGTGATTGGCGGCATCTCGATTGTCGGCGGGGTTGGCACGGTCATCGGTGCCCTGCTCGGCGCGCTGTTCCTTGGCGTCATCAACAACGCCCTCCCCGTTATCGACATTTCGCCCTTCTGGCAGATGGCCATCTCCGGCGCCGCAATCATCGTCGCCATCGCCTTCAACGCGCAGGCAAGCAAGACCAAGGGCCGGGTCATCCTCAAGAGCGCGGAGCACGCCGCATGAACAGCACCTCGCATTTCGTTCCCGATCGCCTGCAATCGCCGCTTGCCCGCAGGCTGAAGAGCTGGGAGACCCTGTTGCTCGGCGTGGCGGTTGCGATCTTCATCGCCAACTCTTTCGCTTCGCCCTATTTCCTCAACGCCTGGAACCTCAGCGACGCGACGTTCAACTTCACCGAGAAGGCGATGATCGCCTTTGCCATGGCGCTCCTCATCATCTCAGGCGAGATCGACCTCTCGGTCGCTTCCATCATCGCTCTTGCTTCAACGGCCATGGGTGCGGCGGTGCAACTCGGTGTCGGCACCCCGGGGCTGGTGGCGATCGGGCTGGGCGTCGGCCTTGCCGCGGGCGCATTCAACGGGTTTCTCGTCACGCGCCTGGGTCTGCCGTCGATCGTGGTGACCATCGGGACAATGAGCCTGTTCCGTGGCATCGCCTTCATCGTGCTCGGCGATCAGGCGTATCGCGGCTATCCCGAAAGCTTCGCCTATTTCGGTCAGGGCTATGTCTGGTGGGTTTTGTCGTTTGAACTCGTCCTTTTCGCAGTGCTCGCGGTGATCTATGGCATCGTCCTGCACAAGACCAACTTTGGCCGAGCGATTTACGCCATCGGCAACAACCCGACGGGCGCCGTGTTCTCTGGCATCAGGGTTCAAAGGGTCAAGTTCACGCTGTTCCTGCTCACCGGGCTGATGTCGGGCATCGCCGCGATCTGCCTCACCTCCCGTCTCGGTTCTACCCGTCCGTCCATCGCCGTCGGCTGGGAGCTTGAGGTGGTGACGATGGTTGTGCTGGGCGGGGTCAGCATTCTCGGCGGCTCCGGCTCGATCCCCGGTGTGGTGATCGCGGCTTTCGTGATGGGACTTGTCACCTTCGGTCTGGGTCTTCTCAACGTTCCCGGCATCGTCATGTCGATCTTCATCGGCGCGATGCTGATCGCGGTGATCGCCCTGCCGCGGCTGTGGACCATGTGGCGGAGGCACTGATGCAGAAACATGCCTTCAAGATGCGGCTGAACCCCGGCATGAAAGCCGAGTACATCAAGCGCCACGACGAGATCTGGCCGGAACTGGTAGCGCTTCTCCACGCGGCCGGGGTATCCGACTACTCGATCCACCTCGACGAGGAGACGAACACCCTTTTCGGCGTGCTTTGGCGGATCGACGATCACACGATGGACGAACTTCCGGCGCATCCGATCATGCAGCGCTGGTGGGCGCATATGGCCGACATCATGGAAACGAAGCCGGACAACGAGCCCGTTTCGGTGCCGCTCGAAACCGTCTTCCACATGCCATGATCGCAAGTCGGAAACACGTTGCGGTCATCGACATCGGCAAGACCAACGCCAAGCTTGCGCTGGTCGACCTCGATACGCTGTCCGAGATCGCCGTGGTCACCCGACCCAACAGGGTTCTGCCCGGGCCGCCCTGGCCGCATTTCGATCTGGAGGGACACTGGAACTTCCTCCTCGAGGCGCTCGCGAACTTTCACCGCGACCATGGTGTCGATGTGATCTCGGTGACGACGCACGGGGCCTCGGCCGTTCTGCTCGACCCTGCCGGAAACCTCGCCGCGCCCATGCTGGACTATGAACATACAGGGCCTGACGAAACTGCCGCTGCCTATGACCGGATCCGCCCGCCGTTCCGGGAAACCGGTTCGCCCCGTCTCGGCATGGGTCTGAACCTCGGCGCACAGCTTCACTGGATGTTCGCAACCGATCGGGATCTCAAGGCGCACACCGCGACCATTGTCACCTATCCGCAATACTGGGGGTTCCGGCTGACCGGTGTCGCCGCCACGGACGTGACCTCGCTTGGATGTCACACGGATCTGTGGAACCCGACAAAGGGCTGTTTCTCTTCACTGGTCAAGACGCTGGGGATCGATGGCAAGCTGGCCCCTGCGCGGCCCTCGGCTGATGTTCTTGGGCCGATCTTGCCCGAAATCGCAAGGCGCACGGGGCTTGCGCCGGACACGCCGGTGCATGTCGGCATCCACGATTCCAATGCGTCCCTGCTGCCGTATCTGCTGGGCCGCAGTGCACCATTCTCGGTGGTTTCGACCGGAACCTGGGTGATTGCCATGTCGGTGGGCGGCGCGGCGGTGACGTTCGACCCCGATCGCGATACGCTGGTCAATGTGAACGCATTGGGCCAGCCCGTGCCCTCTGCCCGTTTCATGGGCGGGCGGGAATACGACCTCGCCTTGGCAGGAGCGCCCGTCGAACCGATCGAGGCGGACATGGCCGAGGTCCTGTCCGGCAGGATCATGCTGATGCCTGCCATTGTGAATGACTGTGGCCCATATCGGGGGCGCACCTCGCGTTGGACGGTCGAAGAGCCACCCATCGGGTCGGGCAAACGCGCCGCCGCCGTCGCGTTCTATCTCGCGCTTACCACAGCGACCTGCCTTGACCTCATTGGTCACGATGGTCCGGTCATCGTCGAAGGGCCATTCGCTCGCAATCGCGCTTATCTGGCAATGCTCGGCGCGGCCAGCAACTGCCCGGTCGTGGCGGCAAGGTCGGCGACCGGGACGAGCCAAGGGGCCGCGCTGCTTGTCACCCGAACGACGCCATCGCGCATCACTGATGATGCGGCGATCCACCTGGAGGCCGACGCCGATCTGGCGCGTTACGCGATGGAATGGCGCAGTGCGCTGGTCTGAGGTGAAGGCGCTGCCAGAAGCATCTGTCCGTGAGCCGAGTGAGGCGCCCGTCGACCTCCATGGCAAGTTGAAGCGGCCACAGCGTACGGCCAAGGTTCTGCAGCGGGAGCGCGATACCCAAAAAAAGCCTCTGCCTTCTCCGTAAGGGAGGGCTGCGGCGGCTGAAGGTCTTCTTCATCGACGCAGAGAAAGCCATTCGCAGTCCCGCTTGGCCCTATGGCGCGGAACCGGTCAACCCGATCAGCCGTACCGTCGGTCTCCGTGCCTGTATTATTTACTGTTGGGAATTGCCCCCTGTAGGGCGACTTGCCTGATCCCCCCGGGGGGGATAGATTGGGGACATGCCGGATGATCACACCCACGCAAGCCACCCTGCCATTGCGTCACGCCTGAAGCGCGCCGAGGGGCATCTGCGCCGCGTCATCGGCATGATCGAGGAGGGCCGACCTTGCGTCGATCTCGCCACGCAACTCCATGCCGTCGAACGGGCGGTGGCCGAGGCGAAACGGGCGCTGATCCATGACCATATCGACCATTGCCTGACCGGCGAAGGCACGCATGACCTGGCCGAGATCAAGGCCCTGACAAAGCTGCTGTGATGCTCGGGACCCTGCGCAACCCCACGTTCCGCCATCTCTTCGCCGCGCAGGTCGTGGCGCTGGTCGGCACGGGGCTGGCCACTGTCGCGCTTGGCCTTCTGGCCTGGCAGCTTGCAGGGGAAAATGCGGGTCTGGTCCTGGGCACCGCTCTGGCGATCAAGATGGTGGCCTATGTGACGCTCGCGCCTGTGGCAGCGGCCATCGCCGAACGCCTGCCGCGGCGGGCGTTTCTAGTCGCTCTGGACCTGATCCGGGGGGGTGTCATCGCCTTCCTGCCCTTCGTGACCGAGGTCTGGCAGGTCTATCTGTTGATATTCTTCCTTCAGGCCGCCTCGGCCGGGTTCACCCCGGCTTTTCAGGCAGTCATCCCCGACGTGCTGAAGGACGAGGATGACTACACAAACGCCCTGTCGCTGTTGCGGCTGGCAGAAGACCTGGAACAACTTGCCTCGCCGATGCTGGCGGCGGCCCTGCTGACAGTGGTCAGCTTCCCTGTGCTGTTCGCGGGCACGGTCGCGGGCTTCGTCACCTCGGCCCTTCTGGTGGTCACCGCCCGCCTGCCTGCGCGGGTGGCGGCAGAGCCCGGTCGTTTCTGGGCCGACGTGACCAAGGGGATCCGCATCTATGCCCGCACCCCGCGCCTGCGCGGGTTGATGGTGATGGAGGCCGCCGTCGCCGCCGCGGGGGCAATGGTCTATGTGAACACTGTCGTGCTGGTGCAGGCCCGGCTGGGGCTCGGCGAGGAATCCGTGGCGTTGGCCTTCGCGGGCTTTGGGGCGGGGTCGATGCTGGCGGCCTTCCTTCTGCCCCGCATCCTTGATCGTTTCTCCGACCGTCCGGTGATGATCGGCGGCGCTGTCCTGATGGTTGCAGGCGTGGCGCTGGTGCCGCCAGTGCGCAGCCTGGCGGGGCTTGTCGTGCTTTGGGCCATGATTGGCTTCGGCTTCTCGCTGACACAGACACCCATAGGGCGGATCATCAGCCGTTCCGCACGCGAGGCCGACCGGGGTGTCGTCTTCGCCGCGCAATTCGCCCTGAGCCATGCCTGCTGGCTGGTGACCTATCCGCTTGCGGGCTGGATTGGGGCGGGTGCTGGGCTTTCGGCCGCGGCGCTGGTCCTTGCCGCCATCGGCGCTGCGGGCCTCGCCGCCGTGCTGCGACTCTGGCCGGCCGATGACCGGGCCGTGATTGCCCACGCCCATCCGGACCTTCCGCCTGACCACCCGCATCTGGCCGAACATGGCCCCCATCATGCCCATGTCGTGGTCATCGACGACCTTCACCCCCGCGGGCCGACCGTGGCGTGATCCGCAGCCGCATCTGACGCGGGCAGGCCCGAAGCAGGGCAGGGGCAACCGAACCCTGGCGGAACCTGCGGCGCGGCTTGACGCAGATCAGGGCGGACGCCTTCCGCCCATGCGCTGATGCGCATGAGTTGGAGCACACCGGATGATCGTAACCGCGCTTTCCGCCCTTGCCGAGCCAACCCGCCTTGAGGCAATGCGCCTTTTGGCCGACGGGTCGGAACATTGCGTCTGCGAGCTTGTGCGGAGGCTGGGCGCAACCCAAAGCCGGATGTCGCGGCACATGCAGGTGCTGAGGCAGGCGGGGCTGGTCGTGGACCGGCGCGATGCGCAATGGGTGCGCTACCGGATCAACCCGGACCTGTCGCCGCCCCTGATCCGTCTCGTCGAAGCCGCGCTGGAGCGGCGGATCATGGTGACGGAGCAGGCGGCATGAGCGTGTTCGGCTGGCTGAACGACCAACTGCTGCGGATGACCTGGCTCAACGATCTGGTGGGCGCGGGCGTGGCGGCCATCGGGCTGGACCCGGCCTCGCGGCTTGGCGGGTCCGTCCAGTTCTTCGTCTATGACGTGATCAAGATCTTCATCCTGCTGTCGGTGCTGATCTTTGCCATCTCTTATGTCCAAAGCCATTTCCCGCCGGAACGGACGCGCGCCATGCTGGGCGGGCGGTCAGGTCTGGGCGCCAACACGCTGGCGGCGCTTCTGGGGACGCTGACGCCGTTCTGTTCCTGTTCGTCGATCCCCTTGTTCATCGGGTTCACCGCCGCGGGCCTGCCGCTGGCGGTGACGTTTTCGTTCCTGATCTCTTCGCCTCTGGTCGATCTGGCCTCGGTGATCCTGCTGGCGTCGATCTTCAGCTGGCCGATTGCCCTTGCCTATGTGGGGGTCGGGCTGGTGGTGGCGATCCTTGGCGGGACGATCATCGGCCGCCTGGGGTTGGAGGATCAGGTGGCGGCGTTCGTCCGCACCGTCCCCGTTTGCGGCGAGGTCGCGGCCATGACGCGGGGTGAACGCGTGACCTATGCGCGCGACCAGGTGGTGGAAATCGTCCACCGCGTCTGGCCCTTTGTTCTGGTCGGTGTCGGCATCGGGGCGGCGATCCACAACTGGGTGCCTGCCGATGTTCTTTCGGCCCTTCTGGGACAGGACAAGTGGTGGTCGGTCCCGGTGGCGGTGCTGGCGGGGATCCCCATGTATGCCGACATCTTCGGCACCCTGCCGATTGCCGAGGCGCTGGTGGGCAAGGGCGTTGGCCTGGGCACGGTGCTGGCCTTCATGATGGCGGTGACCGCCCTGTCGCTGCCCTCGCTCATCATGCTGAAGCGCGTGGTGAAGATGCCGCTTTTGGTCACCTTTACCGGCGTCGTGACGCTTGGCATCCTGTCCATCGGGCTGATCTTCAACGCGATTTCCAACTGGTTCATCTGAGAGAGGACCGCATCATGATCATCAAGATCCTTGGATCCGGCTGCAAGAAATGCGTGGCCCTGGGCGAAAACGCCAAGGCCGCCGTGGCCGCGGCTGGCAAGGATGCCGAGATCGTCAAGGTCACCGACTTTGCCGATATTGCTGCCTATGGCGTGATGTCGACGCCGGGACTGGTGGTGGACGAAAAGGTCGTCTCGACCGGCAAGGTGCTGACGGCCGAAGAGATTGGAAAACTGATCTGATGGACCATCGCGTCCACGCCCGCCGCATCGATGCGCAGCACCTTTTCCGGGGCCGAGACCGCGGCCAGCAGTGACGCGAACGATCCGATCTTCGGCGACGCCCGGACAAGCGCCATTTGACGGGCGCCATTTGACGGGCGCTATTTGACGGGCGCGACAGGCGGAACGGGTTTCAGGGCGCAGGCGGGGTGCCGGGCTGCAGGGCAGGGCTGCGGGCATCGGGCGGGGACACCACCACCGTGGTGCCCCATTCCGCGCATTTCTGCGCAAGCCCCGGCGGCAGGGGGCGATCGGTGAACAGCGTCGTGATCTCGGCCAGCGAGGCCAGGCGGGCCGGGGCCGAGCGGTCCAGCTTGGAATGGTCGCAGACCAGAAACACCTTGCGCGCCTGACGGATGATCGCCTTCGACACCCGGACCTCGGCCAGGTCGAAATCGAGGATGTCGCCGTCGTGGTCCAGCGCCGAGGCGCCGATCACCGCGATGTCGACCTTGAACTGCCCGAAGAACTGCGTCGTCAGGTCGCCGACCAGCCCGCCATCGGACCGGCGCAGCGCACCGCCCGCCACCATGATCTCGCATCCGGGATTGGCGGCCAGCGTGTTGGCCACGTTCATGTTGTTCGTCACCACCGTGATGTTGCGGTGGCCCAGAAGTTCACGCGCGACGGCCTCGGTCGTGGTGCCGAGGTTGAGGATGAGCGACGAATTTTCCGGGATCGCCGCCGCGCAGGCCCGCGCGATGGCGGCCTTCGCGGCCTCGTTCATCTGGCGGCGGTGGTCATAGCCGAGGTTCGTCACCCCGGTCCGTGGCACGGCGCCGCCATGCACGCGGTCCAGATGCCCCATGTCCGACAGTTCCGACAGGTCGCGGCGGATCGTCTGAAGCGTCACGTCGAACCGCTGTGCCAGATCCTCGACCACCACGCGACCGTCCGCGCGGGCGATTTCAAGAATCTCGCTCTGCCGAAAACTCAGCGCCATCGTTGGCCCCTTCCGCCGCCGTCGATCCCTCATCCATTTCGCAATCCGCCCAGCCGATCAAGGCAAAATCGCCGCTGCAACCGCACGGGAATCCGCGCCGCTACCCAGAAGCGCGACACGCGAAAATCCGCACTATTTCTATATTTCAAAGCGTTGCTGGGTTTCTGCATGTGCGAAGATGTTCGTTTTAATGATAAGCGCGCAAAAACGAAAAAATACGGATTGACCCCGGCCGACGATTCGTTTCAACCTTGCCGCAACCAGGGAGGAAGCTGGCGTGACAGCGAAGACCAGGCCCGACGTGGCCGACCTCTTCATCATCGGTGGCGGGATCAACGGCTGCGGAATCGCCCGCGACGCCGCAGGCCGGGGCCTGTCGGTCGTTCTTGCCGAACAGGGCGATCTTGCGCAGGCGACCTCGTCGGCCTCGACCAAGCTGTTTCACGGCGGTCTGCGGTATCTGGAGTATTTCGAGTTCCGCCTGGTGCGCGAGGCGCTGGAGGAACGCGAAACCCTGCTGGTCGCCATGCCGCACATCTCGTGGCCGATGCGCTTCGTGCTGCCCTATCACCCCGACATGCGGTTCGAGGGCGACACGCCCACCGGGCGGCTCTTGTCGCGGCTGATGCCTTGGATGAAGGGCCGCCGCCCTGCCTGGCTGATCCGGCTGGGGCTGTTTCTTTACGACACGCTTGGCGGGCGCAAGATCCTGCCCGCAACACGCACACTGGACCTGAGCCGCGATCCGGCGGGGCAGCCCCTGCAGCCGCGCTTTCGGCGGGCCTATGAATACTCCGACTGCTGGGTCGAGGACTCAAGGCTCGTCTCGCTCAACGCCCGCGACGCGGCGGAACGGGGCGCGCGGGTGATGACGCGCACGCGGGTCGTCTCGGCCACGCGGGCGGGCGATCTGTGGCAGGTCGTCACCGAAGGCCCCGACGGCCGGCGCACCCACAGCGCCCGCGCGCTGGTCAATGCCGGCGGTCCCTGGGTCGAGGACGTGATCCGCAACGTGGCCCGCATCAATTCTTCCGAAGGGGTGCGGCTGGTGCGCGGGTCGCACGTCGTCACGCGGAAGCTATACGACCACGACCGCTGCTATTTCTTCCAGGGAACGGATGGCCGGATCATCTTTGCCATTCCCTACGAACAGGATTTCACCCTGATCGGCACCACCGACAAGGATCACCAGGGCGCGCCCGGCGCTGCTGCCTGTTCGGACGAGGAACGCGACTATCTTCTGGCCTTCGCCAGCCAGTATTTCGCCCGGCCCGTCACCGTCGCCGATGTGGTCTGGACCTATTCGGGCGTGCGCCCGCTTTATAACGACGGGGCGAAATCTGCCACGGCGGCGACGCGCGATTATGTGCTGTCGCTGGACGGAAACGGGGCACCGCTGCTGAATGTCTTCGGCGGCAAGATCACCACCTACCGCCGCCTGGCCGAAAGCGCGCTGGAACGGCTGGCACCCTTCTTTCCGCAGGCCACGGGGCCCTGGACGGCGCGGGTCGCGCTTCCGGGCGGGGATTTCCCGCATGACGGGGTCGCCACGCTGACCGAACGGCTGAAGGGCCGCTTTCCGTTTCTGGGCGATTACTGGGCGGCCCGCATGATCCGCGCCTACGGAACCGAGGCCGAGACCATACTGGGGTCGGCGCGGACGGCGGCGGACCTTGGCCGCGACTTCGGCGCGACCCTGACCGAGGCCGAGGTGCGCTGGCTGATGGTGCATGAATTCGCCTCGGCCGCCGCCGATGTGGTCTGGCGACGCACCAAGCTTGGCCTGCGCATGACCGGGGAACAGATCGCCGCGCTGGATGCGTTCATGTCGGGTGCGGCTGTCGGCGGGGCGTCCAGCCCTGCCGCGGAATGAGGGGGAAGGATGGCACTGGAACTGCAAGCCGTAAGCCGGGTCGTGAAGGGGCAGGTGCATATCCAGCCCACCACGCTGACGCTTGAGAAGGGCACGATGAATGTCCTTCTTGGCCCCACGCTGTCGGGCAAGACATCGCTGATGCGCCTGATGGCGGGGCTGGATGCCCCCAGCACGGGGCGTCTTGTCTGGGATGGCAGCGACGTGACCGGCGTGCGCGTGCAGGACCGCAAGGTGGCGATGGTCTATCAGCAGTTCATCAACTATCCGGGCCTGACCGTCTATGAGAACATCGCCTCGCCCCTGCGCCTGATGGGCAAGGGCCGGGACGAGATCGACCGGGCGGTGCGCCAGACGGCCGAGATGCTGAAGCTGACCCCGATGCTGCAGCGCAAGCCGCTGGAGCTTTCGGGCGGCCAGCAGCAGCGTTGCGCGCTGGCGCGGGCGCTGGTGAAGGGTGCGGGGCTTGTCCTTCTGGATGAGCCGCTGGCCAACCTCGACTACAAGCTGCGCGAGGAACTGCGCGCCGAGATCCCCCGGATCTTCGAGGAGTCGGGGGCGATCTTCGTCTATGCCACGACCGAACCCGAAGAGGCGCTGCTTCTGGGCGGCAATACCGCGACCATGTGGGAGGGCCGCGTCACCCAGTTCGGCCCGACACCGACGGTCTATCGCCAGCCCGCCGACGCGGTCACGGCGCGGGTGTTCAGCGATCCGCCGATGAATTTCGTGCCCTGCGCGAAGGACGGGCAGCGCATGACCTTCGGCATCGATGCCGCAGCCCCGGCCAGCGGCGCCTTCGCCGCGCTGCCCGATGGCCGCTACATGGCGGGCTTCCGCGCCAATCACCTGCATCTGGAAACCCATTCGGGGCAGGCGGTGAAATTCCGCTGCACGCTTGGCGTAAGCGAGATCACCGGATCGGAAACCTTCCTTCACCTCGATCACGGCGCCGATCGCTGGGTCGGGCTGGTCCACGGGGTGCACGACCTGCCGCCGGGCGGCGAGGTCAGCGTCTGGCTTGATCCGGCGCATGTCTACATCTTCGATGCCGAGGGGCGGCTTGCCGCGCCCGCGGCCTATGCGGCGGCGGCCTGACCATGGCACAGATCACCCTGAAAAACCTTGCCCACAGCTACCACGCCAATCCGCGCGGCGAACAGGATTTCGCGCTGAAGGAAATGGACCACGTCTGGCAGGACGGCGGGGCCTATGCGCTTCTGGGCTCGTCCGGCTGCGGCAAGACCACGCTTCTGAACATCATCTCGGGCCTTCTGAAACCCAGCCAGGGCCGCGTGCTGTTCGGCGACCGCGACGTGACCGAGGCCGAAACCGCCGAACGCAACATCGCGCAGGTGTTCCAGTTCCCGGTCGTCTACGACACGATGACGGTGCGCGACAACCTCGCTTTTCCGCTGCGCAACCGCGGCAAGGACGCGGCCTACATCAAGGCCCGCGTGTCCCAGATCGCGGCGATGATCGGGATGGAGGCGATGCTGGACCGCAAGGCGCGCGGGCTGACCGCCGATGCCAAGCAGAAGATCAGCCTTGGCCGCGGCATGGTCCGCGAGGACGTGAACGCGATCCTCTTCGACGAACCGCTGACCGTGATCGACCCGCACATGAAGTGGGAATTGCGCACGCAGCTGAAACAGCTTCACCGCGAATTCGGCCACACGATGATCTATGTCACCCATGACCAGACCGAGGCGCTGACCTTCGCCGACAAGGTGGTGGTCATGTATGACGGGCGCGTGGTGCAGATGGGCACCCCGGAAGAGCTGTTCGAGACCCCGGCGCATACCTTCGTGGGCTATTTCATCGGCTCGCCGGGGATGAACCTGCTGGATGCCGAAATCAGCGGCGGCGCGGCGCGGGTCAACGGGGCGGTCGTCCCGCTGGCCGGGTCCTACGGGCCGGTTGCGGGCCGCACGCAGATCGGCATACGCCCGGAATACTGCCTGCTGACCGAGGGCGGCGGCCTGCCGATCGCCATCCGCCGGGTCGAGGACGTCGGCCGCCACCGCATCATCCGCGGCGAGGTCGCGGGAACCCCGGTCAACGTGATCGCGCCCGAGGGGATGCCGGTGGGTGCGACCATGACCCATGTCCGCTTCGCGCCCGAACGCATCAATGTCTATGCCGATGACTGGCGCATCGCCCCGACCGGCACGAGGGGGGCCGCCTGATGGAAAAGACACAGAACAACAAGGCCTGGTTCCTGGTCCTGCCGGTGCTGGTGATCGTGGCCTTCTCGGCGGTCATCCCGCTGATGACGGTGGTCAACTATTCGGTCAACGATACCTTCGGCAACAACCAGTTCTTCTGGGCCGGGCTGGAATGGTTCGAGGAAATGGTCACATCGAACCGCCTGCACGAGGCGCTTGGCCGGCAGATCCTGTTTTCGGCCATCATCCTGGCCATCGAGGTGCCGCTGGGGATCTATATCGCGCTCAACATGCCCAAGAGCGGCTTCTGGGCCTCTGTCTGCCTTGTCCTGATGGCCCTGCCGCTGCTCATTCCGTTCAACGTCGTCGGCACCATCTGGCAGATCTTCGGGCGGGTCGATATCGGGCTTCTGGGGCATTACCTGGCGGAACTCGGGATCGACTACAACTACACGAACGACCCGCTTGACGCCTGGATCACGGTGATCGTGATGGATGTCTGGCACTGGACCTCGCTGGTGGCGCTGTTGTGCTATGCGGGCCTGCAATCCATCCCGAACGCATATTATCAGGCGGCGCGCGTCGATCAGGCCAGCCGTTGGGCGGTGTTCCGCTACATCGAGCTGCCGAAGATGGCGGGTGTCCTGCTGATCGCGGTTCTTCTGCGGTTCATGGACAGCTTCATGATCTACACCGAACCTTTCGTCGTTACCGGCGGCGGACCGGGCAATTCCACCACGTTCCTGTCGATCGACCTGGTGAAGATGGCGGTCGGCCAGTTCGATCTCGGGCCCGCGGCCGCCTTCTCGATCATGTACTTCCTCGTGATCCTGCTGGTCAGCTGGGTCTTCTACACGGTGATGACCAATCTCGACAAAGAGGAGGGCAAGTAACATGCGCCTGCGCGGCTCCGCCCTGGTAATGACGCTTTACCTGCTGTTCCTGCTGATCCCGATCTATTGGCTCGTGAACATGAGCTTCAAGACCAATACCGAGATCACCTCGACCTTCACCCTGTTTCCCGCCGATTTCACGATCCGCAACTATGTCACGATCCTCACCGATCCCAGCTGGTACATGGGGTATGTGAATTCCATCATCTATGTGGTGATGAACACGGTGATCTCGATCACCGTGGCCTTGCCGGCGGCCTATGCCTTTTCGCGCTACAGCTTCATGGGGGACAAGCACCTGTTCTTCTGGTTGTTGACGAACCGGATGGCCCCGCCCGCCGTCTTCGCGCTGCCCTTCTTCCAGCTTTATTCGTCGGTCGGCCTGTTTGACACGCATATCGCCGTGGCGCTGGCGCACTGCCTGTTCAACGTGCCGCTGGCGGTCTGGATCCTTGAGGGCTTCATGCGCGGCGTGCCGAAGGAAATCGACGAAACCGCCTATATCGACGGCTACAGCTTCGGCCGGTTCTTCGTGAAGATCTTCATGCCCCTGATCGCCAGCGGCATCGGCGTGGCGGCCTTTTTCTGCTTCATGTTCTCGTGGGTCGAACTGCTGCTGTCGCGCACGCTGACCTCGGTCAACGCGAAACCGATCGCCGCCACCATGACGCGCACGGTTTCCGCCTCGGGGATGGACTGGGGCGTGCTGGCCGCCGCGGGGGTGCTGACCATCATCCCCGGCGCGCTGGTGATCTACTTTGTCCGCAACTACATCGCCAAGGGCTTTGCCCTGGGGAGGGTGTGATGACCTCGACCCGCTGGACCACGGTCTATCTTGTCACCGCAGGGCTTCTTGCCGCCGTCCTTGCCGGCCTGATTGCGGCCGTTCCGCGCAAGGAAGACAGCTTCGACTGGTTCGCGCCGATGATCCCGGGCGGATGGATGGCATGGACCTTTCCGGTCGCGCTGTTCTTCTACTGCATCGCCTGCCTGCTGATCCTCTTCACGTTGCTGGCGATCCGCTACCCCGAAACCCCGCGCCGCGGCGTGCTTCGCATCGAGACGACGCGCGGCGACCGGCTGTTCATTTCCCTTCTCGGGTCGGCCTTCCTTTGCGTCGGCTGGCTCTTTGCCTTCGGCCCGCCTCTCTGGGGCGCGCTGATCTGTTGCCTGATCTATGCCGCAGCGGTGTTCCGCTGGGTGTGACCCAAGGCAAGAAAGCGCCGGGGGAGGCGGAGGCGACCCGTCCCCCCCGGCAGGACAACGACAGGAAAACTTCACTCTGGGAGGAACACGATGAGACTGAGAAAGACAACAACCGCGATGGCGCTTGCGCTGATCGCCTTCGGCTCGGCCCCGGCCTGGGCCGACATGGAGGCGGCGAAAGCCTTCCTCGACGCCGAGATCGGCGATCTGTCCACGCTCAGCCGTGCGGATCAGGAAGCCGAGATGCAGTGGTTCATCGACGCGGCCAAGCCCTACGCGGGGATGGAGATCAAGGTCGTTTCGGAAACCATCACCACGCATGAATACGAGGCCAAGGTTCTGGCCCCGGCCTTCACCGCCATCACCGGCATCAAGGTCACCCATGACCTGATCGGCGAAGGCGACGTGGTGGAAAAGCTGCAGACGCAGATGCAGTCGGGCGAGAACATCTATGACGCCTACATCAACGACAGCGACCTGATCGGCACCCACTGGCGCTATCAGCAGGCCCGCAACCTGACCGACTGGATGGCGGGTGAGGGCGCGGCGGTCACCAACCCGAACCTCGACATGGCCGACTTCATCGGCCTGAAGTTCACCACCGGCCCGGATGGCAAGGTCTATCAGCTGCCTGACCAGCAGTTCGCGAACCTCTACTGGT
Source organism: Aliigemmobacter aestuarii (assembly GCF_004799285.1). Classification (GTDB taxonomy): domain Bacteria; phylum Pseudomonadota; class Alphaproteobacteria; order Rhodobacterales; family Rhodobacteraceae; genus Aliigemmobacter; species Aliigemmobacter aestuarii. Next base: position 259,002 of record NZ_SSND01000004.1, read on the forward strand.
TCCGCTATGACTGGTTCAACGACGAAAAGACCAAGGCCGACTTCAAGGAGAAATACGGCTATGATCTGGGCGTGCCGCTGAACTGGTCCGCCTACGAGGACATCGCCGAATTCTTCACCGGTCGCGACATGTCCTATGCCGGCGGGCCTGCCTCGGGCGTGTTTGGCAACATGGACTATGGCAAGAAGGACCCCTCTCTGGGCTGGCGCTATACCGATGCCTGGATGTCGATGGCCGGCATGGGGGATGTGGGCGAACCCAACGGCCTGCCGGTCGACGAATGGGGCATCCGCGTGAACGAGAACTCGCAGCCCGTCGGCTCTTGCGTGGCGCGGGGCGGTGCGACGAACGACGCGGCGGCGGTCTATGCCGTGACCAAGGCGATCGAGTGGCTGCAGAAGTTCACGCCCCCGGAAGCCCAGGGCATGACCTTCGGCGAGGCCGGTCCGGTTCCGGCGCAGGGAAACATCGCCCAGCAGATGTTCTGGTACACCGCCTTCACCGCCGACATGGTCAAGGAAGGCCTGCCCGTGATGAACGACGACGGCACGCCGAAGTGGCGCATGGCCCCGTCGCCGCACGGCGCCTACTGGCAGGACGGCATGAAGGTGGGCTATCAGGACGCCGGTTCCTGGACGCTGATGCAGTCCACCCCGGTGGACCGGGCACAGGCCGCATGGCTTTACGCCCAGTTCGTCACTTCGAAGACCGTCGACGTGAAGAAGTCGCATGTCGGCCTGACCTTCATCCGTGAGTCGACCATCCAGCATGACAGCTTCACCGAACGTGCGCCGAAGCTGGGCGGCCTGGTGGAATTCTACCGCAGCCCGGCCCGCGTGCAGTGGTCGCCCACCGGCACCAACGTTCCGGACTATCCGAAGCTGGCACAGCTGTGGTGGCAGAACATCGGCGACGCCATGTCGGGGGCCAAGACCCCGCAGGAGGCGCTGGATGCGCTGTGCGAAGAGCAGGAGAAGGTGCTGGAGCGTCTGGAACGCGCCGGTGTCCAGGGCGACATCGGGCCGAAGCTGAACGAACCCCAGGACCCGCAGTACTGGATCGACCAGCCCGGCGCGCCCGTCGGCAAGCTCGACAACGAAAAGCCCGCCGGCGAGACCATCTCGTATGACGAGCTGATCAAGTCCTGGCAGCAGGGCTGATCCGGTGACATTGGGGCGGGCGCGGATCGGCGCCCGCCCCATTCCTTCTTTCCCGTGAAGATGCCCGCGCGGCCGACCCGATCGCCGCTTGCGTCCCGGCCCCTGTCCGGGTGACTGTCTGCACCGGCAAGAAGAAACGACCACGGACGGAAAGACCGGTGACAGCATGACCCACATCCTCGCCATCGATCAGGGCACCACCTCGTCGCGCGCCATCCTGTTCGACGCCTCGCTGAAGGTGCGCGCCATCGCGCAAGAGGAATTCCCGCAGCATTACCCCGCCTCCGGCTGGGTGGAACACGACCCCGCCGACCTGTGGTCCACCGTGGCGGGCACCGCCCGCGCCGCGATCGAGAAGGCGGGCATCCGCGCCACCGACATCGCCGCGATCGGCATCACCAACCAGCGCGAGACCACCCTGATCTGGGACCGCACCACGGGCGAGCCGATCCACCGCGCCATCGTCTGGCAGGATCGCCGCACCGCCGACACCTGCGCCGCGCTGAAGGCCGCGGGGCACGAGCCGATGATCACAGCGCGCACCGGCCTTCTGCTGGATCCCTATTTCTCGGGCACCAAGATCAAGTGGCTGCTGGACAACGTGCCGGGCGCGCGCGACCGGGCGCGGAAGGGGGAACTGGCCTTCGGGACGGTCGATACCTTCCTGATCTGGAAGCTGACCGGCGGGCGGGTCCATGCCACCGATGCGACCAACGCCGCGCGGACACTGATCTACAACATCGCGACCGGCGACTGGGATGCCGAGATCTGCGCGCTTCTGGACATCCCGATGTCGCTCCTGCCCGAGGTGAAGGATTGCGCGGCCGATTTCGGCGCGACGCGGCCCGATCTTTTCGGCCGCGAGATCCCCATCCTCGGCGTCGCGGGCGACCAGCAGGCGGCGACCGTGGGCCAGGCCTGCTTTGCGCCGGGGATGATGAAATCGACCTACGGCACGGGCTGTTTCGCGCTTCTGAACACCGGGGCCGACATGGTGCCCTCGCAAAACCGGCTTCTGACGACCATCGCCTACCGGCTGGACGGAAAGACGACCTATGCGCTTGAGGGGTCTATATTCATCGCGGGGGCGGTCGTGCAGTGGCTGCGCGACGGGCTGAAGATCATCCGCGAGGCGCGCGAAACCCATCCGCTTGCCGATGCGGCCGACCCCGCGCAGGATGTGGTTCTGGTTCCGGCCTTCACCGGCCTTGGCGCGCCCTACTGGCGGCCCGATTGCCGGGGCGCGGTCTTTGGCCTGACCCGCAATTCCGGCCCTGCCGAACTGGCCCGCGCGGCGCTGGAAAGCGTGGGCTACCAGACCCGCGACCTGCTGGAGGCGATGCGGTCGGACTGGGGGGCGGCGGCCGAAGGCATCCTGCGTGTCGATGGCGGGATGACGGCCAGCGACTGGGCGATGCAGTTCCTGTCGGACATCCTCGGCGCGCCGGTCGATCGTCCCGTCGTGACCGAGACAACCGCCCTTGGCGCGGCCTATCTGGCGGGCCTGAAGGCCGGGATCTGCCCCGCGCCGGACGAATTCCAGAAGACCTGGGCGCTGGAACGGCGATTCACCCCGACGATGGACGCGACGACGCGCGACGCGAAATACGCCCGCTGGGGTCGCGCCGTTGCCGCGACGATGACGGTATGACCCCCTTTGCCGTCGCCATGCCCGCCCGCATCCTGTTCGGGCGGGGCGAGGCCGCCCGCGCCCCCGGCCTGATCCGCGGCTTCGGGACGCGCGGGATCATCGTCCACGGGGCGACGCCCGCGCGCGCGGCCTGGCTGGTCGCGGCGCTGCGGGCGGAAGGGGCCGAAACGCTTGCGCTGTCCTGTCCGGGTGAACCGGACCTGCCCATGCTGGAGGCCGCCCTGGCCACCGCGCGGCCTTTCGGGGTGGAATGGGTGGTGGCCCTGGGGGGCGGCGCGGCGCTTGACCTTGGCAAGGCGCTGGCGGGCCTTCTGCCGGCCAGGGGCGGCCCGATGGACCATCTTGAAGTCGTCGGCCGTGCCTTGCCGCTGACCGACCCGCCGCTGCCCTTCATCGCGTTGCCCACGACCTCCGGAACCGGGGCCGAAGCCACGAAGAACGCCGTGATCGGCCTGCCGGAACATGGCCGCAAGGTTTCCCTGCGCGATGACCGGATGGTGGCGCGGCTTGCCATCGTGGACCCGGCGCTGACCGACGGCACCCCGCGCGCCGTCACGCTGGCCTCGGGGCTGGATGCCGTCACGCAGGTGATCGAACCCTTCGTTTCGGCGAAGGCCACGCCCTTCACCGACGCGATCACCGCCCCCGCCATCCCGCGCGGGCTGCAGGCCCTGCACCGGCTGATGGCGGGCGAAGACCCGGCCGCGCGCGACGATCTCGCCTGGGTCAGCCTGTCGGGCGGGATTGCCCTTGCCAACGCGGGCCTTGGCGCGGTGCACGGCCTTGCGGGCGTGATCGGCGGGCTTTGTCCGGCGCCCCACGGGGCGATCTGCGGCGCGCTTCTGGGGCCGATCCTGCGCTGCAACCGGACGCGGGCCGGGGGCGAGACCGCCGACCGGCTCGATGCGGTGTTCGGCCATATCGCGACGATCCTCGGAGGCGCGGCCGCCGATGCGCCCGAAACGCTGGCGGCATGGGCCCGCGCTGCCGGTCTGCCCGGCCTGCGCGACCTTGGCCTATCGCCCGGCCTGCATGACCGGGTGGCGCGCGATGCGCTGTCATCGTCGTCGATGAAGGGCAACCCCGTCGCGCTGCCGGTCGCAGACCTGATGGGCGCCCTTGATGCCGCCGCATGACAACCGCGCATGGCTGCTGTTGCTGCCTGCGGTCATCCTGCTTCTGGTGGTCGGCGTCCTGCCGCTTCTGGCGGTGGTCAACTATGGCTTCCACGACATCTTCACGCTGAGCGACGTGCATTGGGTCGGGCTTGAATGGTTCGCCGACATCCTCGGTTCGGACCGCTTCCTTGCCTCGCTTGGCCGCAGCATGCTGTTTTCCGCGCTGGTGCTGTCAATCCAGGTTCCGCTGGGGATCGGGGTGGCGCTGCTGTTGCTGCACTACCGGCGGCGGGCGGTCTGGGGGCTGATGCTTTGCGCCCTGCCGCTGGTGGTGCCGTGGAACATGATCCCGATGCTCTGGCTTGGCCTGATCGACAGCCGCGCCGGACTTCTGGGGCCGTGGCTTGCCGGCGTCGGGTTCGACCACAAGTTCACCGCGCTGCACACATGGGTATTGATCCTCGTGATGGATACCTGGCACTGGCTGGGCCTTGTCGTCGTGCTGTCCTATGCCGCGTTGTCCTCGATCCCGCCCGCGTTCCGGCAGGCCGCGGCGATCGACGGCGCCTCCCGTTGGGCGCTGTTCCGCTTCATCGAACTGCCCCGCCTTGCGGGCGCGCTGTCGATCGTCTTCCTCTTGCGCTTTGTCGACAGCTTCATGATCTATACCGAGGCCTTCGCCATCAACGCGGGCGGGCCGCAGGATGCCACGCGCTTCCTGTCGATCGAACTGGGCGAAGAGATCAAGGGCTTTTCCTATGGCCAGGCCGCCGCGCGCGCCACGCTTTACCTGCTGATCGTGCTGGCGGTCGTCTGGGCCTTCGTCGTCGCCACGCGCCGGCAGGACGCGCGCCCATGATCCGCGCCGCCGCCCTTGTCCTTCTCGCCGTCTTCATCCTGCTGCCGCTTGCGCAGGCCTTCATGCTGAGCCTGACGGCGACCCTGCCGAAGGAGGGCGTCGCCGAAGGCAGCATGGGCCTGATGAACTATGCCGCCGTCCTTGCCTCGGCCGACCTGCGGGCGGCGATGGCGAACTCGGCGGTCTATGTCATCCTGAACGTGATCCTCAGCATCGGCCTCGGCCTGCCCGCGGCCTATGCGCTGGCGCGCTGCAGCTTTGTCGGCGACCGGCATTTCATGCTGTTGATGCTGGTCTTCCGCCTGACGCCGCCGGTCGTGCTGTCCCTGCCGATCTTCATCCTGTTCTCGAAGCTCGGCCTGGTGAACTCGCCCGTGGGGATCGCGCTGGTCCATTGCCTGTTCAACCTGCCGGTGGCGATCTGGATCATGGAAAGCTTCATCCGGGCGGTGCCGCGCGAACTGGATGAAACCGCCTTTCTGGACGGACATTCGGGCCTGTCGTTCTTTTTCCGCCACCTGATCCCGGAAATTGCGCCGGGGATCGGGGTCGCGGCCTTCTTCTGTTTCATTTTCAGTTGGGTCGAGGTCGTCTTTGCCCGTATCCTGACGGTGACGGCGGGCAAGCCGATCACCATGGCGATCAACGCGATGTTCAGCTTCCAGACCGACATCGGCATGGTCATGGCCATGACGTGCCTGTCGCTGATGCCGGGGCTGGCGATGATCTGGCTGGTCCGAAACCATCTGGCGCGGGGGTTCACCCTGCGTGCCTGAGCCTTTTGCGGGCCCGAGCCGTTTGGGGGCCGCATCGGTGCCGATTGCCGCCATGCCGGGCGGTCCTTTGCCCCGGCTTGCGGTTATGCTAGATTCGCGCGTCGGGCGGCATCCCGCGACCCTGTCGCGGCAACCGACCCTAAGGGAGTCGGACACCGGAAAGATGCAGGTCGAAAAACAGCCCCTGATCCCGCATGGCGCGGCCTTCTTCCAGACCTCGAACCGCGAGGCCCGGACGCGGCACTTTGCCTTTCTGCTGTGCCCCTCGTTCACGCTTCTGGCCTTCGCCTCGGCGCTGGAGCCGCTCCGGATCGCCAACCAGCTGTCGCAGCGGCCGCTTTACGACTGGACGACGCGTTCGGCGGATGGCGCGCCCGTGATCAGTTCCTGCGGCGTCAGCGTGGGCGTGGACGGGCCGCAGGCGGACCTTGACCGCGACGTGATCCTGATGGTCTGCGCGGGCAACCGGCCCGAGGCGGCGGGCGCGCGCGCCGTGGTGTCGGCCGTCACGCGGCATTTCCGCCACGGCGGGCGCATCGGCGGGCTTTGCACCGGGCCGATCGCGCTGGCGCGGGCGGGGCTGCTGAAGGGTCGGCGCTTTACCCTGCACTGGGAAAACCAGCCCGCCTTCCGCGAGAATTTCCCCGACCTGGACCCCAGCGAGAACAAGTTCGAGATCGACGACCGCGTGCTGACCTGCGGCGGCGGGGCGGCGGCGACCGACATGATGCTTGAGGTGATCGCGCAGGAACATGGCGAGGCCTTCGCGGCGATGGTGTCTGACATGTGCCTGCGCCGCGTGTCGGTCGGGCGCGACCTGCCGCAGCGCTCGCCGATTTCGGCCGTGGCGCAGACGCGCAATCCGGGCCTTGCGGCGATCGTGGAGCTGATGAAGCGGCACCGCGAGGACCCGCTGTCGATGGACGAACTGGCCGAACGGGTGGGATATTCCCGGCGGCATGTGGAACGGCTGTTCCTGTCGACCCTCGGCCAGCCGCCGGCGCGGTTTTATCTGAACCTGCGGCTGGATCATGCCCGCAACCTTCTGGCCAGCACCGACCTGAGCCTTGCCGAGGTCGCGGCGGCCTGCGGGTTTTCCTCGACCTCGCATTTCTCGAAATCCTTCGTGCGCCGCTTCGGCACGCCGCCAAGCCGGGTGCATTGCCGACTTTAGGCCACGGCGGGGCCGATTTCGCGGCCCGGCATTGACGCAAGTCAAGTCGCCCCGCCCCGAGCCTCGCAAGATGGGCGAAGGTAGGAACGGGAGCGCCGGATGGCGGGGATCGGGCCGGGGCAGGACAGCACCCCTGACATCGCGGGCAAGGGCGCCGGACGGGCGCGCAGCCTTGCCCGGCATCCCGCCGGGCCGTTCTTCGCGATTTCGGCGGGGCTGGCCATGGCGCTTCCGTGGCTGTGGCTTCTGCCCTTCGACGACCCCCGGCTGGTGCATCTGCGGCTCGGGCTGTTCGGCTTCGGTGGCGCAGCGATCCTGGGCTATGTGCTGACGGCCATGCCCGCCTGGACCCGGCGCGGGCCGGTCCTGCCGCTGGCCGCGCTCTGGATGCTGTTCCTGGCCGGACGGGTGGCGGCGCTGATCTGGCCCTGGGAAGCCTTGCCGGCGCTTCTGGCGCAGGTGGCCCTGGGGGGCGCGGTGCTGGCGCCGGTCGCGGCGGCGCGCCTTTGGGCGCGGCTGCCGCTGGCCGCGCTGCCGCTTCTGGCCGGGCTGGCCGAGGCGGGCGTGATCGCCGGTGCCGTTTCGCCAAGGAGCATCGTGCTGGCGATGGCCGTGCTTGTCCTGACCGTAGGAGGGCGGATTCTGCCCGCCTTTCTGGCCGCCGAGGCCGCGCGTCAGGGACGCGAACCAACTGCGCCGCGCCTGCCGCTCTGGCCCGCGCCGGTCGCCGCCGTCCTGGCAATGGCGTGGCCGCCCCTGGGCTGGCCCGCCCTCATGCTGGTCGCGGCGGTCATGGCGGACCGGCTGCGCCCTGTGCTGAGGCCGGGGGTAGGGGGCGCAAACCGGATGCTGGCGATTGGCTGGGCCTGGGTTCTGCCGGGGCTTGCCCTGTCGCTTCTCGCGGCCGAGGGGCCTGCGATGACGGCGGCTGAACACCTGATCACGACCGGTGCGATGGGGGGCACGATCATGGCCGTCGCGTCCCGCGCGGCGATGCGGCGGGCGGGCGGCGGCCTGCGGCCCGGCACCGGGCAGATGGCAGCCTTTGCCCTGATTGCCCTGGCCGCGGTCTTGCGCCCGATCGCAAGCCTGCCCGGGGCAGCGGCGGGATGGCTTGCCGCCTCGGGCCTTTTCTGGAGCCTTGGCTGGGCGCTGTTCCTGGTCGTCCACCTGTGCGCGATGGCGCGACCCGCGCCCTTTCCCGTTCTCAGCGCAAGGCGCGGCGCTCAGGCCGCTTCGTAGCGGGGAAACAGCACGTCGTTTTCAAGCCGCATGTGTTCCATCAGGTCGTCGCGGAACTTGGCCAGACCCGTGTAAAGCGCCGTCCAGCTGCGGCAGGCGCCTTCCGGCAGCGCCAGGTCGCGGGTGACCTTCAGCACGGCACGCAGCAGTCGGTCGGCTTCGTCATGTTCGTGGCGCATGCCGTTGATCGGGTGACGGATCATCGGGTTGCCGCCCGTCCTCATCATCGGGAACAGGATCTCTTCCTCTTTCATCATGTGGCTGTCCAGATCGTCGGCCAGCGCGATCAGCGCCTCGGTCAGGCCAAGCGGGGCCTCTTCGTGGTCGCCGTGCACGGTTTCCACCTTCTGCGCCAGCGGGATGAGCCATTCCAGCTCTTCGCGGTGCACGTCATGGAAGCGGGCAAGGATATGGTCGATCAGCGCCATCGTCTCGTCAGGCGCGGTGTTCGCCTGCCGGGCCAGAAGCGTTTCCAGCTCGGTCATCAGCGCGGCGAGGTCGGCGCCGTTATGGGCTGCGGCATCGGCGATCGTCTCGCCCCCGCCGCAGCAGAACCCGATGCCCGCGCGGCGAAAGACCTCGGTCGCGCCGGGCAGGCTGTCGGTGATGTCGCCGACACGGGAAGCGGGGGTGATCGCGGGGTGCAGGGTTTCGGTGGTCATGGCGTGTTTCCTTTGGGTTCTGGGGTCCAGGCCTGCGCCTGCGGCAAGCCGAGGCGCAGCAGATCCACCGCGCGAGCGGCGATCTGGGCGGTGATCTGCGCCGTCGTCTCGGGACGCAGGTAGAAGGCGGGAACCGGCGGCATCACCACCGCCCCCATTTCGGTGACGGCAGTCATGTTGCGCAGATGGGCCAGCGTCAGCGGCGCCTCGCGCGCCAGCAGGACCAGCGGGCGGCGTTCCTTCAGCTGCACGCTGGCGGTGCGCGTCAGCAGGTTGTCGTCCAGCCCATGGGCAATGGCGGCGAGGCTGCGCATCGAACAGGGCGCGACGATCATCCCCGCCACCGGGCACGAGCCCGAGGCGATGTCGGCCCCCAGGTCGATCACCGGATGCAGCCGGTGGGCAAGGCCTACCAGGGTCGATCGCGCCTCGGGGCCGATTTCCAGCGCCAGCGTACGTTCGGCCATCGGCGACAGCACCAGATCGACCTTCGCCCCCAGCCGTGACAGCACCCGCGCGCAATCCAGCGCCAGTGCCGCGCCCGAAGCGCCCGAGACCCCAAGGATGACCCGCCCCGTCATCGGCCGATTCCCCGCAGGATATCGGCCGCGCGCGCCTCATGCGCCGGATCAAGCGCCATGACCTGCCCCCATTCGCGGCTGGTCTCGGCCCCGATCTTGGTCGTCGCGTCGATTCCCAGCTTTCCCGCCAGCCCTTCGCGCGGCGAGGCGAAATCGAGATAATCCATCGGCGTGCCGTCAAGGATCATCACGTCGCGCGCCGGGTCCATCCGCGTGGCCATCGCCCAGGCGATGTCGTCCCAGTCGCGCGGGTTGATGTCGCGATCGACCACGACGATCGTCTTTGTATAGGAAAACTGCGCCAGCATCCCCCAGAGCGCCAGCATCACCCGCCGCGCCTGGCCGGGATAGCGCTTGTCGATCTGCACCACGGCCATGCGGTAGGAACAGGCAGCGGGCGGCAGCCAGAGGTCCGTCACCTCGGGGATCTGCGCGCGGATCACCGGCAGGGCGAGCGTGTTGAACACTTCGCCGATCACCGAGGGTTCATCGGGCGGCCTGCCGGTCACGGTGGTCAGGTACAGCGGATCGCGTCGGTGGGTGATCGCGCTGATCCGCATCACGGGGAAGGGCTCTACCGCGTTGTAGTATCCGGTGTGGTCGCCGAAGGGGCCTTCGGGCGCGGTTTCAGCCGGATCGACCCAGCCTTCCAGCACGATCTCGGCCTGGGCGGGCACCATCAGGGGGACGGTGCGGGCGGGCGCGACCTCGGTCCGGGCGCCGCGCAGCACACCCGAGAAGGTCAGTTCCGACACGGTTTCCGGCAGCGGCAGGGCGGCGGCCAGCAGCGTCGCGGGATCGGCGCCAAGGGCGATGGCCACGGGCATCGGCTGGCCCGAGCGCATCCAGCTTCGGTGATGGGCGGCCCCCCCGCGATGCGCCAGCCAGCGCAGGATCAGCCGGTCCGCGTCCAGGACCTGCGCGCGGTAGACGCCCAGGTTGTAGCGCGCAAGCTGCGCCGGATCGCTGCCTTCGGGGCGGGTGATGACCACGGGCCAGGTGATCAGCGGCCCGGCATCGCCCGGCCAGGGCGTCTGCACCGGCAGAAGTGTCAGGTCGGGGGGCGCGTCGACCTCTTGCACCGGGGCGCGGCGCAGGACGCGGGCACGGGTGGCCAGCGCGGCCTTCAGCATCGGCCAGCGCGACAGCGCGTCGCGCATCCCCTCGACCGGGGCGGGGCTGCGCAGGGCGGCCAGGAACTCGCCGAAGGCTGGCACCTCGCCGGGTTCAAGCCCAAGGCCCGCCGCGACCCGCGCAGGGGTTCCGAACAGGTTGGCGATCACCGGCATCCGGGCCGCCTTGCCCTGCCGGTGTGCCGCGTCGAACCGCAGGATCGGACCCTTCCGGCGCAGTGCGGCCAGCTGCACCGCCGTCATCTCGTGCCGCAGGTCCACGGGGGATTCCAGCCGCGCCAGATCGCCTTGCGCCTCGGCCCAGACAAGAAAGGCGCGCAGATCGGGAAAGACGGGAAGGGTTCGCATCATGGCCTCTTGATCGTCCCCAACCGGGTAACAGGCCGATCCGCGATGTGACTTGACAATTATCAATCCATGCCGGGGCCGCAGTTGCTAGACCATTCCCGACAAGCCAGAACGGAGCGCCGATGCCCGCCGATCTTCCCGTGCTGCCGGGCCTTTTAGGCCTCGCGCTGCGGCCCCTGCCGCTGTTCCCGCTGAACCGTGTCCTTGCCGCGCTGACCCGCCGGATGGTGGCCGAACACCCCGTGATCCTGCGCAGGCTTGGCGACCATGCCGACCGGCGTTTCCTGATCGACGTGACCGACCTGCCGCATGTCTTCCTGCTGCATCCGGCCTCGGCCGGGCTGACGGCACGCCGCCGGCATGACCTGCCGCCGCATGACGTGCGCCTGACCGGAACGCTGGCCGCGTTCCTTGCGATGATGCACGGCGCCGAAGATGGTGATGCGCTGTTTTTCTCGCGCGATCTGGCGGTCGAGGGCGACACATCGGCGGTGCTGGCGCTGCGCAATGCGATGGATGACGCGGAACTGGACCTGAGCGAGGAACTGGCCGCCCTGGCCGGGCCTTTCGGTGCCCCGGTGCGCCGGGTCGTGGCGCGGGCGGAACGGATCAGCGGTCTGGCGCTGCACCGCATGGACGGGACGGAGGACTTGGCATGATGGAACTGGTCTGCCCGGCAGGGACACCCGCGGCCTTGCGCGCGGCGGTCGAGGCGGGAGCGCATGCCGTCTATTGCGGCTTTGCCGACGAAACCAACGCGCGGAACTTTCCGGGGCTCAACTTCACGCGCGAGGACATGGCCGAGGCGGTCGCCTTCGCCCATCGGCGCGGCGCGAAGGTGCTGGTGGCCATCAACACCTTTCCGCGTGCCGGGGCCGAACCGCTGTGGCACCGCGCGCTGGCCGATGCCGAACAGGCGGGGGCCGATGCGGTGATCCTCGCCGATATCGGGCTTCTGGCCCATGCGGCCGAACATCACCCCGGCCTGCGCCGACACCTTTCGGTGCAGGCCGCTGCCGCCAACCCGGACGCGATCAACCTTTATGCCGAAGCCTTCGGTGTCAGGCGGGTCGTGTTGCCGCGCGTCCTGACCGTGGCCGAGATTGCCGCGATCAACCGCGAGATCGACGTCGAGACCGAGGTTTTCGTCTTTGGCGGGCTTTGCGTGATGGCCGAGGGGCGCTGTTCGCTGTCGTCCTACGCCACGGGGCAGTCGCCCAACATGAACGGGGTCTGTTCGCCCGCAAGCCATGTCGCCTATTCCGACGATGGCCGCGACCTGACGGCACGTCTGGGCGGGTTCACCATCCACCGCACGCCGAAGGGCGCGCCCGCACCCTATCCGACGCTGTGCAAGGGTTGCTTCACCTCGGCCGACGGGAAGGGGGCCGCGCAGACCGGCCACATCTTTGAAGACCCAGTCAGCCTCGATGCCACCGACCTGATCCCGCAGCTTGCCCGTGCGGGTGTCCGGGCGCTGAAGATCGAGGGGCGGCAGCGGTCGCGGGCCTATGTGGCGCAGGTGGTGCGCGCCTTCCGCGCCGCCGTCGAGGCGCAGGCCGCAGGCCAGCCCCTGCCGCGATCCGCCCTGGCCCGTCTGACCGAAGGCCAGGCCGCGACCACCGGCGCCTATGCCAAGACCTGGAGATAAGTCATGGACCTGACCGTTGGACCGAACCAGTTCTTCTGGACCGCCGAGGCTGTGTCGTCCTTCCATGCCGGATTGTGCGACAGTCCCGCCGCGCGCGTCGTTCTGGGCGAGCTTGTCTGTTCCAAGCGGCTGCCCTTCTGGCAGGACGCCATCCCCCCGGCGGTCGAGGCGCTTCTGGCCGCTGGCAAGGATGTCGCGCTGACCACGCTGGCGCTGATCACGCTGAAACGCGAACGCAAGCTGACGTCGGACCTGTTCGACATGGGGTTGCCGGTCGAGATCAACGACCTTTCCGCGCTGAACCATCTGCCGGCGGGGCGGGAATTCTGGGTGGGGCCCCTGGTCAATGTCTACAACGAAGGCACCCTGCGCTGGCTGGCGCGGCGTGGCGCGCGCCGGGTCTGTCTGCCCCCGGAACTGCCGCTGGCGTCGATCGCCGTCCTTGCCGCCGCCGCGCGCGACGAGGGCGTCGCGGTCGAGGTCTGGGGCCACGGGCGCGTTCCGCTGGCGATTTCGGGGCGGTGCTATCACGCGCGCCTGCACGACCGGGCGAAGGACAGTTGCCAGTTCGTCTGCGGCGATGACCCGGACGGGCGCGACGTCGATACGGTCGACGGCCAGAAATTCCTGACCGTCAACGGCGTGCAGACCCTGAGCCAAAGCATCGCCAGCATGGCCCGGCAGGTCGAGGCGCTACGCGAGGCGGGCGTGTCATCGCTGCGCATCTCGCCCCAGACAGGGGATTTCGCGGCGATCCTCGCAGGTTACGCCGACTGCATCGCGAACCGGCTTTCGGGGGCGGATCTGGCGCGGGCGCTGGTTCCTCTGGTGCCGGGCGGCCGCCTCTCTGACGGCGCCGGGGCCACGGGGGCGGCCTGGTCGGGTGGCTAGGTCAGCGGGCCAGGCAGGCCCACGCCGGAACTGCCACCGGGGGCGTCCGGGCCGTCGATCAGGATGTCGGGCTGGACAAAGGCCAGAAGCCGCGCGCGGTCGGTGATCGTCACCGATTGCCCCGTCACGCTGACGCCTTCCTCCACCAGCGACCGCAGTCCGCGCGACAGGTTCTCGGGCGTCATGCCCAGGAACGAGGCGACGTGGCGTTTTTCGACCTGCAACTGGTACTGGTCGGCGTTGTCGACAAGGCGCGACTGGTCCAGCAGATAGGCCGCGATCCGTTCGCGGGTGTTGCGCAGCTTCAACCCCTTGGCATGGCGCACCATGCGCCTGAAATCCCCGGCCAGTTCGTCGATGATGGTGACCGCGAAATCCGGGTCCCGGCGGAAGATCGCGCGCAGGTCGGGGGCGGGCAGCAGCACGACTCGCGCGGGTTGAAGCGCGCGCGCCGACATCAGAAAGGGCGCGTTCTTGATGCAGGCGGCCAGGATGAAGGTCTCGACCGGGCGGATCACGCCCATCGTGCATTCACGCCCCTTCCACTTGGCATACATCTCGATCGCGCCCTCGATCACCACGAACAGGTGATCGGCTGGCGCGCCCTGTTCGATCAGCACATCGCCCGCAGAAAACTGCGCGATCGTGGCGCCCTGCATCAGCTCTTCGAAATGACCCGAGGTCATGTTCCGGAAAAGCGGCAGGCGGCGGATGTAGATCAGTTGTTGCTGAAGCATTTGAGACGGGAACTCGACGGAAGAAGCCGCTGAATGACATGACAGAAACGGGGACCGTAATCCAGCGTGTCGCGGCGGATGCCCAGGTTTCGGAATGGCGGCCGCAAGGCCCGGCCGCGCCGGAGTGAATGAATGTTGCGAATGAATTGATAAAAATCAATTCACTGCGGCGGTGGCCTGCTAAGGTCGACAGGTGCCGGGGGCACTGTCCTGCCGTCCACACAAGGGCCGCGTCCTGCATGGGGCGGCGGTGGCCGGGGTCCCGGGGGGAGGCGTCCCTGACCCGCCCGGCGCTTGTGGCGGATGGCAGGGCAGGCCGGCATCGGCGGGGAAGCGGCAAACTTCCCGCCAGCACTCACGGAAGCAGCCGCAGGTCATGCGGACAATCTCGGCCCTCTCTGGCGGAAGCTCAGGCACAGGGGGCGAATTACAGGGGTCGGATGCGATCGGGTCGATGGCATTTGACCCTTTCTTTTTTCCTGTGCCCCGGATGCATGCCCAAGACGGCCCGTCGGCAGGCTTCGCGGAGCCGCAGGCGGCCCGGCGGACCTGCGCGGATTGATGATTGTCAACCGAATGTTCTGGCGATCCTGCCGGGCGGGCCGTGGCCGATGCGCCACGCAGGGACAGGGGCCAGGAAGAAAAAAGGACCGCGCCGCCCTTCGGGCGCGCGGTGATCCAAAGACGGCCCGGCGGTGGTGAGGCCGCAGGGGGATGTGGCGGGCGCCCGTTTCCAGGCGCCCGCCGGTCGATCAGTAGATGTCCTTCTGGGTGTTCAGGACGTTGAACTTGCCGGTCGGCGTGATCAGGCGCGGGTCCTTGATCACGTGCTTCAGTTCCAGCGTCTTGTCGTCAACCACGACGATGGCGCTTTCCTTGTCCTTCGCGTTCCAGACCGAGAACCACACTTCGGTGCCCTGCTTGTTGAACTCGGGCTGCACCACGCGCGGCTGGCCATCGGCAATGCCGGCCCATTCGCCGATCGGAAGCGTGGTGTATTCCGGATCCACGTTCGGGTCGCCGCCCATCTCGTCGATCTTGAACACCGCCACGCTGGACGAGGTTTCGGCATCGGGGTTCAGCGTCGCGTCGACGTAGAGGTGCTTCGATTCCGGGTGGGTCTTGATGAACAGCGAACCACCGCCCAGGGCATAGAAGCTGTCGACGATCTTCCAGGCCTGATCCGGATGACCTTCCGGGTCGGTCCCGATCAGCGCCACCGATTCATCGCCGAGGTGCGAGGTCGCCCAGACCGGACCATAGGCCGGGTGGGTGAAGTTCGCACCGCGACCCGGGTGGGGCGTGGCCCCGCCGGTATCGACCAGCGCCGTCAGCTTGGAGTCCTTGGTGTCCACGACCGCGATCTTGTTGCGGGCGTTGGCGGCCACCATGAAGTAGCGGTGGGTGCTGTCCAGACCACCGTCATGCAGGAAGCGTTCGGCTTCGATTTCGGTCGTCTTCAGGTTCTTCAGGTCGGAATAGTCGACCATCAGGATCTTGCCGGTTTCCTTCACGTTGACGATGAATTCCGGCTTGTAGTGCGACGACAGGATCGAGGCCACGCGGGGCTCCGGGTGGTAGGTCTGTTCGTCATAGATGTTGCCGCGGGTCGATACGATCTTGAGCGGTTCCAGCGTGGCGCCGTCCATGATCACGTATTGCGGCGGCCAGTAGGACCCGGCGATCGCATACTTGTCTTCCCAGCCCTCGAATTTCGAGGTTTCCACCGACCGCGCTTCAGAGCCGACCTTGATCTCGGCCACGGGGGCGGGTTTTTCCATCCAGAGGTCGATCATCGTGACCTTGGCATCGCGGCCGATCACGAACAGGTAACGGCCCGAAGCCGAGATGCGGCTGATGTGGACGGCGTAGCCGGTCTTGATGACTTCCTTGATCTCATAGCTGTTGCCATCAATCAGGGCGATCTCGCCCGCGTCACGCAGCGTGACCGACATCAGGTTCTCGATGTCGATGTCGTTCATCTTCTCTTTCGGCCGATCTTCCGGCGCGACCAGAACCTTCCAGCTGTCCTTCATTTCCGGCATGCCGAATTCCGGCGGCGCGGGCGGTTCGATCAGCAGGTAGCGGGCCATCAGGTCCACGTCGGCTTCGGACAGTTCGCCCGAGGTGCCCCAGTTCGGCATCCCGGCCGGCGAGCCGTAGGTGATGAAGCTTTGCAGGTATTCATAGCCCGCCTCACGGGTGATATCCGTGGTCAGCGGCTTGCCCGTGGCACCCTTGCGCAGCACGCCGTGGCAGCCAGCGCAGCGTTCGAAATAGATCTGGGTGGCGCGCTGGAATTCCTCGCCGGTGATGACCGGATCATCCGGCTTGCGGCCGGGGATCTCAACCTGCAGCTGGCCAAGCGTGGTCATCGACGGTTCGTAGGCGGCTGCGGGACCATCGCCGTGATCGGCGGGTTTTTCCTGCGCCAATACCGGCGCGGCCAGCCCCCCCAGAAGCAGCGCGACGCTACTCCACAGCAGGGTCCTGGATGTGGTCTGGCGGGTGGGCATCTGATTCTCCTTTGATCCGAGTTGCCATTGCCCTTTTGCCCGCGCCTCGAGATGGAGGCCTTGATTTTTGTTAATTCGCATCATCAATCGTTCAATTCGCCTGTTCCGGACGTTTCCGAGGCGGGGTTGTGGCCTCGCATTGTCCGGCAATCCGGTTCTTTCGCAACGGGCTGCGGAAATCTTCTGATCTTGATAAATGTTAAGGAAACGCCGGGGTGGGCGGCTATGACTGGTCCGATCTGGGGACCGATGCACATGATCACAGCCGGACTGCGCCTTATCTTTATCCTTCTGCTGGGCCTGATGTCCTTGCAGCCCTTCGGGACCGCCTCGGCCGAGGGGGTCGCGGCCGAGGCTCCGGATCGCGAAACCGTCGCGGCGCTGGTCGGCCTTTCCGGTCCGCTCACGCTTCAGCGGATCGACGAGGGCATTCCGGGCTGGACGGTCCTGAAGGATGGACGGATTGTCGCGCATCTGGGTTCGACCTGGGAAATCGCCGGATCGGTCGGCTATTCCGGGCGGCCGATCGACGTGCTTCTGGCGATCTCGCCGGATGCGCGCGTGATCGGCGCGCGGCTCCTGCGGCACAATGAACCCGTGCTGACGCTTGGCATATCGGACGCGGATATCACCGCTTATGTCGAAGGGTTCGTCGGTCTTGACCTTGCCAACGAGACGACGGGCGCGATCGATGCGGCCCTGCCCGACATCATCAGCCGCGCGACGGTGTCCACCGGGGTGTTGCGCGACAGCATCCTGCGCACCGCGCGGATCCTTGCGGTGGGGCGGGGGGTGATTTCGGGCGGCGCGGTGGATCGCACAACCTTTGAGGTGACCGACTGGGCCGGGCTTCTGGCAATGGGCGCGCTGGCCGAAACCCGTGTGACGATGACCGAGGCGGCCGAGGCGCTGGCAGGCGCGAAAGTGGCGGTGACGCCGTCCGATCAGCCCTTCCTGCACCTCTGGACCGGGGTGATCGACACGCCGACGGTCGGGGCCAACCTGCTTGGCAACCTCGAATTCGGGCGCGCGATGGGTGGGATCGGCCCGAGAGATTCAGCACTGCTGATCGCCTCCAGCGGACTCTTTTCGCCACGCGGCACCGACTGGAAAAAGACCGGCGTCTTCGAACGGATCACGGTTGTGCAGGGGGATCGGCGCTGGCAACCCGATGCCGATGCCTTCCGGTCGATCAAGAAGCTTGTGCTGGCCGACGCGCCCGAGATGAAAGAGATCAGCGTCTTTGCCCTTCCCCCCGCGATCGACCCCGCGCGCCCCGTCACGATCGAGGTGCAGGTGACCCGGCCCAAGGACGGCGGCGGAGAGGTGGGGTTCACCGTGGCCTTGCCCTATGCGCTGCCCGATGCCTTCCGGGCGGCGACCGCCGAACCCGAGGCGCTGTGGCGGCAGATCTGGGAAGACAAGCGGCCGCAGACGGTTCTTGTCGGACTGATGCTGGTCGTGCTGGCCGTCATCCTGTTCGCGCAAGAGGCGATCACTCGCCGGCCGCGCCTGTGGCGGGG
The DNA here is from genome assembly GCF_004799285.1 of Aliigemmobacter aestuarii. Lineage (GTDB taxonomy): Bacteria > Pseudomonadota > Alphaproteobacteria > Rhodobacterales > Rhodobacteraceae > Aliigemmobacter > Aliigemmobacter aestuarii. The sequence goes on from NZ_SSND01000004.1 coordinate 277,024, forward strand.
GCTGAGGCTGGGTTTCCTGGGCGTCAGTTTCTTTGTCCTGGGGCTGGGGCTGAACGGGCAGCTTTCGGTCGTGCAGGTGATTGCGTTCCTGCACTCGCTGCTTGGCGGTTTCCGCTGGGAGACCTTCCTGATCGAACCGGTGATCTTCCTTTTGTGGTCGTTCACCGCGCTTGGCCTGCTGTTCTGGGGGCGCGGGGTCTATTGCGGGTGGCTTTGCCCCTTCGGCGCCTTGCAGGAACTGATGAACGCCGCCGCCCGCCGGTTCGGCATCCGCCAGATCGCCGTGCCCCAGTCGCTGCACGAAAGGCTGTGGGCGATCAAGTACACGCTGTTCGTGGCCATCGTGGCGCTGTCCTTCTATTCAATGCATGACGCGCTGGTGATGGCCGAGGTTGAACCGTTCAAGACCGCGATTTCCATGCGTTTCATGCGGGCCTGGCCGTTCCTTTTGTTCGTGGCGGCCATCCTGTTCATGGGGCTTTTCATCGAACGGTTCTACTGCCGCTATCTCTGCCCGCTTGGTGCGGGGCTGGCCATTCCGGCCAAGCTCAAGATCTTCGACTGGCTGCATCGCAGGCCGCAATGCGGACGCGAATGCCGGTTGTGCGAAACGCAATGCACCGTGGGTGCGATCGACGCGATCGGCCGGATCAACCCCAACGAGTGTGTCCTGTGCCTGCGCTGTCAGGTGACGATGAACGACGCCACGCAATGCCCTGTCCTGAAACGCCGCGCCCGCACCCAGACGGAGTCCGCCACGCCATGACCGACCGAACCCTTTCCACCCGCCGCCGCTTTCTTGCGATTTCCGCCGCCGCCGCGATGGCCCCGTCAGCGGCCCTTCCGGGCGATGCGTCGCGGGTCTGGACGGGCAGGGGGCTTGGCGGGGCGCTGTCCGTCCGGCTCGACGGGGTGACGCCGGGCCGGATGCAGCGCCTGGCCGCGCGGATCGAGGCGACGGTCGACCGCGTGGAACGCCAGTTTTCGCTGTATCGCGATTCGGACCTGACGCGATTGAACCGGGACGGCCGTCTGTCGCACCCGTCGGATGACGTGCTGTCCCTGTTCGATCTGGCCGACCGCGTGCATCGGGCGACCGGGGGCGCTTTCGATCCCACGGTGCAACCGGTCTGGGCCGCGCTGGCCCGGTCGGGCGATGTGGCGGGTGCGCGCCGTCTGGTGGGCTGGGACCGGGTCCGGTTCGACCCTGACGAGATCCGCCTTGAACCGGGGATGGCGCTGACATTCAACGGCATCGCGCAAGGCTGGGCGGCGGACCGCGTGGCCGATGCGCTGCGGGCCGAGGGGTTGGAAAACATCCTGATCGACATGGGCGAGATCCTTGGGCTGGGCACCGCTTCGACCGGTGCGCCCTGGCGTGCGTCGATCCTGTCGCCGCATGGGGCAAGTGTCGGACAGGCCCGGTTGCATGACCTTGCGCTTGCCACATCCTCGCCCCTTGGCACGACGATCGCCGGCGGTGCGGGCCACATCCTGCATCCGCTGGGCCTTGCAGCGGTCTGGTCGACGGTGTCCGTCTCGGCCCCGCAAGCGGCTGTTGCCGATGCCCTGTCGACGGCCTGCTGCCTGCTGCCCGAAGACGGGATCGACCGGGCGATGCAGGCCTTTCCCGGTGCGCGCTGCGAGGTCGCGGTGGCCTGAGACATCGGGCGGCCTGTTCCCGTTTCCCCGGAAACGGGCGGCCGCAGTCGCCGGACGGGCATGATTCGCCCGATCCGGCATGACCTGTATCAAAGTCAGGGCGGCGCGAGTGGTCGAAACTGGAACATGTTTCCGGTGAGGCCCCGCCGCGCCGTGCCCTTGGCACCCGCGCAGGCGGCCTGAGCGTAACCGTTCCTCTGACCAGCGATCATCGGAAAGGGCCAGGATGACCCATGCGATCATTCCCAGGGCTGCATCGCGGCGCGATGCCACTTCGCTGCCCACCGGTTGGGTGGCGGCGCGCGCGCGTCTGGATGGCCTGCCGGGCGGCGGGCTGAATATCGCGCACGAGGCGGTGGATCGCCATGTCGCGGCGGGCCACGGTGCGCAGGCCGCGCTGATCTGGCTCGGGCGCGAGGGCGAACGGCAGGAACTGAGCTATGCCGACCTTGCCGCCGATGCCGCGCGCTTTGCCCATGTGCTGCGCGCGCATTCCATCGCGCCGGGCGAGCGGATGTTTCTTCTGGCCGGGCGCGTCCCCGCGCTTTACGCCGCGACGCTTGGCGCGATGAAGGCCGGGGTGGTCGTCAGCCCGCTGTTTGCCGCCTTCGGCCCCGAACCGGTCCGCGCGCGGATGGAAATCGGCGAGGCCAGTGTTCTGGTCACGACGGCGAGCCACTACGCGCGCAAGGTGGCCCCGTGGCGCGACAGCATGCCGGGGCTTCGTCTGGTGCTGATCATCGGGGACGAGGCGCCCGAGGGCTGCGTTGCCCTTGGTCCGGCGATGGCCGCCGCCCCGGACCGTTTCGACACCCATCCGACCCGGCCCGAGGACATGGCGCTCTTGCATTTCACGTCCGGAACAACGGGCCTGCCAAAGGGCGTGGTCCATGTGCATGAGGCCGTCGTCGCCCATGCCGAGACGGGGCGGCTCGCGCTCGATCTCGGGCCGGGCGACATCTACTGGTGCACGGCCGATCCCGGCTGGGTCACGGGGATGAGCTATGGCATCGTCTCGCCCCTCTGCAACCGCGTCACCATGATCGTGGACGAGGCGGAATTCGACCTGGACCGCTGGTATGCGATCCTGGAACGCGAAAGGGTGCAGGTCTGGTACACCGCGCCGACCGCGATCCGCATGATGATGCGGGCAGGTGCCGAGGCGGCGGCGGGGCGCGATTTTTCGGCCCTGCGGTTCCTCGCCTCGGTCGGCGAGCCGCTGAACGCGGAATGTGTGATCTGGGGGCAGCAGACCTTCGGGCTGCCGTTCCATGACAACTGGTGGCAATCCGAAACCGGCGGCATCATGATCGCCAACACCCCTGACATGGACATCAAGCCCGGTGCGATGGGAAAGCCGCTGCCGGGGATCGCGGCGGGGATCGTCGGACGCGAGGGCGACGGCATCGCCGAACTGCCCGACGGCGCGATCGGCGAACTGGCCTTGCGGCCGGGCTGGCCGTCGATGATGCGCGCCTATCTGGGCCAGCCCGAACGTTATGCGAAATGCTTCGTCGGCGGCTGGTATCTGACAGGCGATCTGGCGATGCGGGACGGCGACGGATATTTCTGGTTCGTCGGCCGGGCCGATGACCTGATCAAGTCCTCGGGCCACCTGATCGGCCCGTTCGAGGTGGAAAGCGCCTTGATCGAACATCCCGCCGTGGCCGAAGCCGCCGTGATCGGTATCCCCGATGAAACCGCGGGCGAGGTGGTCAAGGCCTTCGTCACGCTGAAGGCGGGGTTCACCCCCGACGAGGCGCTGGAACGCGAATTGCGCGGCCATGCCCGCAAGCGGCTGGGTCCGGCGGTTGCGCCCCGAGAAATCGTGTTCCGCGAAAGCCTGCCGCGCACACGGTCGGGCAAGATCATGCGCCGCCTCTTGCGGGCCCGCGAACTGGGCCTGCCCGAGGGCGATCTGTCGACGCTGGAGGGGGATTCCAGATGAGCAAGGTGAAACTCGGCCATGACCATGCGCGCGACCTGTTGCGCGGCATGATCCGCATCCGCCGGTTCGAAGAGAAATGCTTTGAACTCTACACCCAGGAAAAGATCCGCGGGTTCCTGCATCTTTACGATGGCGAAGAGGCCGTCGCGGTCGGAGTTTCGGCCGCGCTTGCGCCGCGTGACCGGGTGGTTTCGACCTATCGCGAACATGGCCATGCGCTGGCCCGCGGGATGAGCATGGAATCCGCGCTGGCCGAGATGTACGGCAAGGCCACCGGATGCGCGGGCGGGCGCGGCGGGTCGATGCACCTGTTCGACGCGGAAACCAACCTTTACGGTGGCAATGCGATCGTCGGCGGCGGGCTGCCGCTGGCGGTGGGTCTGGGCCTGGGCGACCGGATGCAGGGGCAGGACGCGGTGACGGTCTGTTTCTTCGGCGATGGCGCCCTGGCCGAGGGCGAGTTTCACGAAGCGATGAACCTGGCCGCGCTCTGGCGGCTGCCGGTGCTGTTCGTCCTTGAAAACAACCTTTACGCCATGGGGTCGGCTGTGGCGCGGGTTCAGGCGAACACCGATTTCACGACCCGCGCGGCGGGCTACGGGATGCCCGCGGAAAGCGTCGACGGCAATGACGTGGTCGCGGTCGAGGCCGCGGCGCGCCGGCTGGTCGAGGCGATCCGGGCGGGCGAGGGGCCGCGGTTTCTGGAATGTCGCACCTATCGCACGCGCCCCCATTCGATGTTCGACGCCGAGAAATACCGCGGCAAGGCCGAGGTGGCGGAATGGCGGGCGCGGTCGCCGATCACGCGCTTCCAGGGCTGGCTTGTGGAAAACGGCCTGATCCATCAGGACGAGGTCGCCGCCATCGAGGCCGAGGTCGAGGCGCAGCTCGCCAATGCCGTGGCCGCCTGTGAACAGGCCCCTTGGGAGGCGGTCGAGGATCTGGAGCGCCACGTCATGGCCGAAACCCGGCCCGCGCCGCCGGTTCCGCCCGCGCCCGGCGCGGCCGTCGACAGCACCTATCGCGACTGCTGCCGCGCCGCCATCACCGAGGCGCTTGAGAAGGACCCGCGCGTTTTCATGATGGGCGAGGACATCGGCGCCTATGGCGGGTGCTATGCGGTGTCGATGGGGCTGCTCGCCCGGTTCGGGCCGGACCGCATCCGCGACACGCCGCTTTCGGAATCGGGCTTTACCGGGGCGGGGATAGGCGCGGCGCTGGCGGGCATGCGCCCGATCGTCGAGATCATGACGGTCAACTTCTCGCTTCTGGCGCTGGACCAGATCCTGAACACCGCCGCCACCATCCGCCACATGTCGGGCGGCCAGTTCGGGGTTCCCCTTGTGATAAGGATGGCGACGGGGGCGGGGCGGCAGCTTGCGGCGCAGCATTCCCATTCGCTGGAAAGCTTCTTTGCCCATATCCCAGGCTTGCGGGTCGTGGCGCCGGCGACGCTGGAGGACGCGCGCGGGATGCTGTGGACAGCACTTCAGGACCCGGATCCGGTAATCATCCTCGAACATGTCATGCTCTACAACATGGCCGGGAAGATCGCCGAAAATGCAGGTCCCGTGGACATCGACCGCGCGGTCGTGCGGCGAAAGGGGCGCGATGTCACGCTGCTGGCCTGGTCGAACTCGCTTTGGAAGGCGCTGGAGGCCGCGGGCGAACTGGCGGGCGAGGGGATCGAGGCCGAGGTGATCGACCTTCGGTCGCTTCGGCCGCTGGACGACGAGACGATCATGGCGTCGGTCGCGCGCACGCGTCGCGCGGTGGTGATCGACGAAGGCTGGCGCACCGGTTCGCTTTCGGCCGAGATCGCGGCGCGGGTGCAGGAAACCTGTTTCTGGCATCTGGATGCCCCGGTCGCGCGGGTCTGTTCGGCCGAGGTGCCGGTGCCCTATCCCCGGCACCTTGAAACCGCCGCGCTGCCGCAGGTGGCCGATATCGTGGCCACGGCCCGCGCCTTGCCGGGGGTGCGGGGATGAGCGTCTTTGCCATGCCATCGCTTGGCGCCGACATGGAGGCGGGCACGCTTGTCCAGTGGCTGGTGAATCCGGGCGACCGGGTGACGCGCGGCGATGTCGTGGCGGTGGTCGAGACCCAGAAGGGCGCGATCGAGATCGAGATCTTCGAGACCGGCGAGATCGCGGAACTGCTGGCCGACCTTGGCCAGACCCTGCCGGTGGGCGCGCCTTTGGCACGGCTGGCCACTGGCGAGGACGAAGCACCCTTGGCTGTGGCGAAACCTGCGGCAGGACCAACTGCAGCACCGGCGGCCGCGTCGGCTGCGCCGCCCTCTGCCACCGAACCGCCTGCGCCGGTTGAAGTGGCGGTTTTGCCCCTATCCGCCGTGCCACCGGCCCCGGTTGGGGGTGTTGTGGCGGCCTCGCCCGCCGCGCGGACACGGGCGGCGGAGGCGGGGCTGGCCCTTGCCGCGGTGTCAGGCACCGGCCCGCAAGGCGCGGTGTTGCTGGGTGATGTGGAACGCCATCTGGCGGCTGGTCCCGCCCCGGTGGCGGATACGGTCGCGGCCCCGCCGAAAGGCAAGCCGAGGTTGGACATGGCCGAAATGCGCCGCGCGATCGCCGCCGCCATGACCCGCGCCAAGCGCGAGATCCCGCATTACTACCTCACGCACGAGATCGACCTTCAGGCCGCGCAAGACTGGCTGGCGGCCACCAACGCCAGCCGGACGCCGGACCGGCGGCTGCTGATGGGGGCGCTTCTGGTGCGCGCCACGGTCAGGGCCCTTGCCAAGGCGCCAGAGCTGAACGGGCGGTTCGAGGCCGAACCCTATGCGCCCTCTGGCCCCGTCCATTGCGGGCTGGCGGTGGCCCTGCGCGGGGGCGGGCTGATCGCCCCGGCGATCCTCGATGCCGCAGAGAAAGGTGTGGAGGCGATCATGGAGGCGATGCGCGACCTTGTCACGCGCACCCGCGCGGGCCGTCTGCGCAACAGCGAACTGACCCAGGGCACGATCACCATTTCAAGCCTGGGCGAAACCGGGGTCGATGCGCTGACCGGGGTGATCTATCCGCCGCAGGTGGCGCTGGTGGGCTTCGGCGCGCCGCGCGTCCGCCCGATGGTCCGCGACGGCCGGATCGAACCGCGCCTTGCCATCACCGTCAGCCTTGCCGCCGATCACCGCGTCAGCGACGGCCGACGGGGCGCGGCCTTCCTTGCCGCCATCGACCAGATCTTGCAGGAGCCCGAAACCCTATGACACCAGCAGACATCCGCACGGCCTTTGTCGATGACCTCGTCATGGTCGCGCCCGACCTTGACCCGGGGGCGATCGGCGACCACGATCATCTGCAAGAGGACCTCGGCCTTGATTCCATGGATTTCCTGAACCTCGTGGCGGCGCTGCACAAACGGTTCGGGCTGCCGATCCCCGAGGCCGATTATCCAAGGCTTGCCACACCGTCCAAGGCGGTGGCCTACCTGACCGAAATGCTGGCGGCCTGACCGCCCCGCGATGAAGGCGACGATGGACCGCAAGCAGCAACTGCACCTCTGGTATTTCCTCGCGGCCTTCATGGGCCTTCTGGTTGTGCAGTCGTGGCTGTCGCAGGCGTCCGTCACGCAACGCATCCCCTACAGCACCTTCCTCGAACATCTGGAGGCCGGGCGCATCGCCTCGGTCACGGTCAGGCCCGAACAGATCGACGGGCGCTATGCCGATCCGATCGACGGCAACACCCATTTCATCACCAACATCGTGCCGCCGGACCTGACCGACCGGCTGGAACGGTCGGGGGTGGAATTCGACGGGACGGTGCAGAACACCTTCCTTGCCACGCTTCTGTCCTGGATCGTGCCGGTACTTCTGATCTTCGCGCTGTGGAGCTTCTTCTTGCGCCGGGTGATCGAACGGCAGGGCATGGGCGGGATGATGAGCGTGGGCAAGTCCCGCGCCAAGGTCTATGTCGAACGCGACACGGGCGTGACCTTCGATGATGTCGCGGGCGTGGACGAGGCCAAGGCCGAACTGAAGGAGATCGTCGATTTCCTGAAGGAACCGAAGAAATTCGGCCGCCTTGGCGCACGCATCCCCAAGGGCATCCTGCTGACCGGGCCGCCGGGCACGGGCAAGACGCTGTTCGCCCGCGCCATTGCCGGCGAGGCGGGGGTGCCGTTCTTTTCGATCTCGGGCAGCGAGTTCGTCGAGATGTTCGTGGGCGTGGGGGCCGCACGGGTCCGCGACCTGTTCGAACAGGCCCGCAAGGCCGCGCCCTGCATCATCTTCATCGACGAGCTGGACGCCCTGGGCCGGCGTCGCGGCATCGGCGGCTTTGGTAGCGGCCATGACGAGAAGGAACAGACGCTGAACCAGCTTCTGGCCGAACTGGACGGGTTCGACCCGCGCGACGGCATCGTGCTTCTGGCGGCCACGAACCGGCCCGAGATCCTCGATCCGGCGCTGATGCGGGCGGGCCGGTTCGACCGGCAGGTGGTGGTGGGCCGTCCCGACAAATCCGGCCGCGCGGCCATCCTTCGGGTGCATCTGCGCAAGATCGCGGTCGATCCCGCGCTTGATCCTGATGCGGTGGCCGCGCTGACGCCCGGCTTTACCGGGGCGGAACTGGCAAATCTGGTGAACGAGGCGGCGATCCATGCCACAAGGCGCGGTGCCCGCAAGGTCGGTTTGGATGACATGACCTCGGCGCTGGAGCGGGTGGTCGCGGGGATGGAACGCAAGGGCCGCCTGCTGACGCCGCGCGAACGCGAAACCGTGGCCTGGCACGAGATGGGCCATGCGCTGGCCGCCGCGCGCCTGCCGGGGGCGGACCCGGTGCACAAGGTGTCGATCATCCCGCGCACGATCGGCGCGCTTGGCTACACGATGACCCGGCCGACCGAGGACCGGTTCCTGATCACGCGGAGCGAGCTGGAAAACCGCATGGTGATGCTGCTGGCCGGGCGCGCCGCCGAACAGATCCGCTTTGCCGAAGTGTCCACCGGGGCCGCCGACGATCTGGTGCGTGCAACCGACATCGCCCGCCAGATCGTGACCCGCTTCGGCATGCACGAAACGGTGGGCCAGGCGGTTCTGGAACAGGACCGTGGCGGATACCTGGGCGAGGACCGGCTGGCCTTCACCCCCCGCGATCATTCCGAGGCGACGGCGCGCGAGGTGGACCTTGCCGTGCGCGACCTGCTGGACAGCGCCTACCGGCGCGCGCTGGCGCTGCTGGAAGGCTGCCACGCCGACCTTGAAGCCGGGGCGCGGCTTCTTCTGGAACGCGAGACGATCACACCCGCCGAATTCCCGGCTCTCAGGCAAAGGGAGGCCGCCGCCGCATGACCCGCAAGCCCACCCGATCCCGCGTCAAGGGGGCCAGCCGCCCCAATCCGGAAACGCCGCCGGTGGCGCAGACCCTGCCCGCCGTCCTGCCGCAGCCCAAGGCGCCCGACAACGGCGGCACCGTCACGGTGCGCGAGACGGCCGATCCCCACCCCCATGCCGCCCTTGACCGCAGCGCGATGGCCAGCATCGCGCGCCTGACCGGGGGCATCTCGCCGCATGCGATCGTCGATGCCTGGAACGACTGGGCCATGCATCTGGCCCGCGCGCCGGGGCGGCAGCTTGAACTGATCGAGCGGGCGCAGTCGAACTGGATGAAGATCGCGCAATACACGGTGGATGCCCTGACCGGGCAGAAACCGGCAAAGCCCTTCCAGCCCGGCCCGAACGACACGCGCTGGTCGCACGGCGGGTGGGATCGCGCGCCGTTTTCGATCTGGCAGCAGGGGTTTCTGGCGACGCATGACTGGTGGGATGCGGCCACCTCGAACCTGCGCGGGTTGCGCCGCCAGAACGCCGAACGCACCGGGTTCATGATGCGGCAGCTTCTGGATACCGTGTCGCCATCGAATTTCCCGCCGGGCAATCCGGAAATCCTGGAAAGCACGGTCCGGACGGGCGGGCGCAACCTGTTCGAGGGCGCGGTGCATTACGCCGACGACCTGCGCCATGTGCTGACCCAGGAACGCCGCCCGGTGCCCGAAAGCCATGCCCTGGGCAAGGTGCTGGCGGCCACCCCCGGCGAGGTCGTCCATCGCAACGACCTGATGGAGCTGATCCAGTATGCGCCCACCACGGGCGAGGTCCGGCCCGAACCGGTGCTGATCGTGCCTGCATGGATCATGAAATATTACATCCTCGACCTGTCGCAGCACAACTCGTTCATCCGGTGGCTGGTCGGCCAGGGCTACACGGTGTTCTGCATCTCGTGGCGCAATCCGGGGGCGGAACGCGCCGAACTGTCGCTTGAGGATTACCGGAAGCAGGGCGTCATGGAGGCGCTTGAAGTGATCAACGCCATCGTGCCGGGCGAAAAGGTCCATGCGAATGGCTATTGTCTGGGCGGCACGCTTCTGGCCATCGCTGCGGCGACGATGGCGCGCGATGACGACGACCGGCTGGCTTCGGTCACGCTGATGGCGGCGCAGGTCGATTTCGCCGAGGCGGGCGAGCTTTTGCTGTTCCTCGACGAAAGCCAGGTCGCCTTCCTGGAAGACATGATGTGGGCGCAGGGCTATCTGGACCGGCCGCAGATGTCGGGCGCCTTTGCCGCGATCCGGTCCGAGGACCTGATCTGGTCGCGCGCCGTGCGGCGCTACTACCTGGGCGAACCCGACCTTCCCACCGATATCGGCGTCTGGGTCAATGACACCACGCGGATGCCCGCGCGGATGCATTCCGAATACCTGCGCGGGGTCTTTCTGGAAAACCGCCTGTCGGCCGGGCGGTTCGCTGTCGAGGGCCGGGTGATCGCGCTGAAGGATATCGCCTCGCCGATGTTCGTGGTCGCGACCGAGGCCGACCACATCGCGCCGTGGCGGTCGGTCTACAAGACCGCGCTGTTCACCGATTGCGATCTGACCTTCCTTCTGACGAAGGGCGGGCATAACGGCGGCATCTTGTCAGAGCCGGGTCACCCGGGGCGGCATTACCGCATCGGCCACCGCCCGGCGGGGGGGCACTACCGCGGCCCGGACGGCTGGCTGGCCGACCATGAACCGCAACCGGGATCATGGTGGCCGGAATGGGCGCGCTGGCTGGACGCGCACAGTGGCGTCGTCGTTCCCGCGCGCGATCCTAAGGCGGGGGCTGCGCGGGGCTATCCGTCGCTGGGGTCCGCGCCGGGCCATTACATCCACCAGATGTGACCGGGTGCCAGGGCACGCGGCCTTCGGGGCGCGCCTTCAGGGCGTGCCCGATGTCCCAGGGCGCTGATCCAGAAGCCAGTCGCGCACGTCCTGCGCCGCGCGCGACAGCGCAGCATCCCTTGGCCAGACCACGTGAAAGCCTTTCCCCGTGGTCAGCATGTGATCGGTCAGGCGCACCAGCACCCCCTTGGCCACCAGCCCCTCGACCAGGTGCCGCCAGCCAAGCGCCACGCCCTGGCCCTCGATCACAGACTGGACGACCAGAACATAGTCGTTGATCGACAGCCCGCGCGGGACGCGCTTGCCCTCGATCCCGACGGAGGCGAACCAGTCCTTCCAGGTCGCGGCGGAACGGAACGGTTCTTCCAGATGGATCAGCTGATGGGCCAGAAGATCGGCGGCGACCTCGGGCCGGTCGCGCCCGGCCAGGTATCCCGCCCCGCAGACCGGAAAGATCTCTTCGGGCGCAAGCGGTTCGGATTGGTACTGCGGCCAGTCGCCGGGATCGCCGCCCCGGATGCCCAGGGGGATGCCTTCGCCCACGAGGTCCAGATTGCGGTCGGCCGTCTGGATGCGCAGGTCCACGCGCGGCAGGTCTGCCCGGAACCGGGCCATGCGGGGCACCATCCAGAAGGCCGCGAAGGCCGTCGAACAGGACAGCGTCACATGGCTTCCGGTCGCGACCGCACGCAGGTTCTGCGCCGAACGCTGGATGTGCGACAGGCCGATCGACACGTCGGCGTGAAACCTTTCGCCGGCCTCGGTCAGGCGCACGCGCCGGTGTTCGCGCAGGAACAGCGGGCTGCCCAGATGATCCTCAAGACTGCGGATCGCGTAGGAGACGGCCGCCTGCGTCATCCCCATTTCGCGCGCGGCGGCGGTAAAGCTGGAAAGTCGCCCCGCCGCTTCGAACACGACAAGGCTATTGATCGAGGGCAGGAGGCTGCGCAGGGTTTCCATAAGTGCAGTCTATCAATTTGATGAAAGTTTTCCAGCGTTACGAGATATTCGGAAAAGCCTAGCTTGTTCGTGATTTTTTGGGCGGGGGATGCAATGCCGGATGGGGATATCGCAGCACGGGATGGAAAGCGCCAGCGTGGCGGGCGGACGCAGCGCCGCGAAACCCGGTCGGGCGGCGGGCAAGCGGCACAGCGGCCCTACATCGTCCGGAACATCCCGACCTACGACATCCTGTCAGAGGAAAGCCTGTCGCGGATCGAGGCGACGGCCGACCGCATCCTTGCCGAGATCGGGATCGAGTTGCGCGACGACGCCGAGGCGATGCAGCTTTACCGCAAGGCAGGTGCCAGCGTGACGGACATCGGCCCCGATGTCTGGAGGCTGAAGTTCGAACCCGGGATGCTGCGCGAGATCCTGAAAACCGCGCCCGCCGAATTCACCCAGCACGCCCGCAACCCCGACAGATCGGTGCGGATCGGTGGCCGCAACGTCGTCTTTGCGCCGTCCTACGGGTCGCCCTTCGTGATGGATCTGGACCGCGGCCGCCGCTACGGCACGATCGAGGATTTCCGCAACTTCGTGAAGCTCAGCCAGTCGTCACCCTGGCTGCACCATTCCGGCGGCACGGTGTGCGAGCCGACCGATGTGCCGGTGAACAAGCGGCATCTGGACATGGTTTATGCCCATATCCGCTATTCCGACCGGGCGTTCCTGGGGTCGATCACCGCGCCGGAACGGGCCGCGGACAGTGTCGAGATGTGCCGCATCCTGTTCGGCGCGGATTTCGTCGACAGCCATTGCGTGATCATGGGCAACTTCAACACGACCTCGCCCCTGGTGCTGGACGGCGTGACGACCGCGGGTATCCGCACCTATGCCGCGGCAGGGCAGGGGTCCATTCACCTGCCTTTCCTGCTGGGCGGCGCGGTGGCGCCCCTGACCACGGCGGGCATGGTGGCGCAGGGTCTGGCGGAGTCGCTGGCCTCCTGCGCACTGACGCAGCTTGTGCGCCCCGGTGCCCCGGCGATCCTCGCCAGCTTCTTTTCGTCGATGTCGCTCCGGTCCGGTTCGCCCACCTTCGGCACGCCGGAACCCGCGATCGGGTCGCTTGTCATGGGGCAGTTGGCGCGTCGGCTGAACCTGCCCTTGCGCTGCGCGGGGAATTTCAGCACCTCGAAACTGCCCGACGGGCAGGCGATGCAGCAAAGCATGATGTCGATGATGTCGGCTGTGCAGGGGGGCGCGAACTATGTGCTTCACTCGGCGGGTTTCCTCGATGGCCTCTTGTCGATGTCCTACGAAAAGCTGGTGATGGACACCGACATGTGCGGCGCGCTTCATGCCTATCTGGACGGGGTCGAGGTGAACGAGGATACGCTGGCTTTCGACGCGCTGGCGGAACTTGGCCCGGGACAGCACCTGTTCAGCACCCAGCACACGCTGCGCCATTACGAGACCGCCTATTGGGACAGCGCGCTGGATGACAACCAGCCCTTCGAGACCTGGAGCGAACAGGGCGGCCTCGATTCCGCCGTGCGGGCCAATGCCCGCTGGAAAAAGCTGCTGCGCGAATACGAGGCGCCGCCGCTGGACGAGGCTGTCGACGAGGCGCTGCTGGATTTCATGGCACGCCGGAAGGAAGCCGTGCCCGACATGTGGTACTGACCGGCCGAAGACGGTTCTCGGGGCGGTCGGTGGGCCACTCGGTGGGCTTGTCCGTGACGCGATCCGGGCGGGGGTCAGAACCCTTCGCCCATTTCGGCGGCGCGGTCGGTCGCGGCGCGCAATCCTGCCTTCAGCGCGGTTTCGAACCCTGCGCTGATCGCCGTTTGAAGGCCCGCCGCCGTGGTGCCGCGATAGTCCACGAAGACCTGCACCATCTGTCCGGCCTGATCCATCCGGCCCGCCAGAAGCGGCGCCGCCCCGCAGATCATGCCCTCGGCGGCGTTTTCGGCCACGGACCGGCGCACCCCGTTCTGCACCAGAAAATCGATCACCGCCCGCGCCATCAGCGCCGAATAGGCCGGGCCCGCCCCGGCCGTCGCGGTCATCAGGTCAAGCTGGGATTCGCTGTCGAGTTCTTCGCAGCGCCCGATCGCCGAAAGGATGCGCACCGCCGCCTGCCGGTCGGTTTCGGTCATGTCGGGGCCTGCCAGCCAGGGCGTGTAGGATTGCCTGAGTTCCGCCGCCGCATTGGGCAGCGCCCGCAGGCTGCGCGGGGGCAGGGCGCGCAGCGGCACGCCCGCCATGACCGAAATCACCGGCTTTCCCCGTGCATCCAGCGCCAGCGCCGGCCAGTCCTGCGGGCGGACCGACACCACGATGAGATCGGATCGGTCGACAAGGTCGGCCACATCCCGCGCCCATGCGACCGGATGGCCGAAATAGTCTTGGGCAACGCCGCCGCGCGTCAGGATGACGATGTCGCCCGCCGGGCATTGGCCGGTCTCGATCAGCGCCCGTCCGAGGGACGAGCCGATCCAGCCCTTGCCACCGATGATCCCGATCCTCATCCCAGAGCCTCCAGCCGCGCGCGCGCGCGCGCCATTTCGTTTTCGGTGGGCGCGCGGCCCGTGTAGATCTCGACATAGTTCGGCACGCGCTGCAGACGGGTTTCCAGCGTCTCGCGCGTCTGCATCGAGATATAGCCGATCTGCACCAGATAGATGGTGCGCGCCCTGACGTCGGCATCCTGCGGCGGATGCCCCCAGCGTTCCAGCATCTGGCCAAGCGCCTCAAGCCGCGCCGCATCGACAACACGCAGCCGGTCGAGGATTGCGGCATCCTGCAAGGCCCAACCCCTGACCGCGAATTCCAGCCGCGAATCGAAGGTCCGGTCCGAAAGGAAGCAGCCGATCAGGTTCAGCATCGCCTCGGTCTCGGTTTCGGCATAGGCGCGGCAGGCCTCCACCATGGGGACGGTGGTGCGCTGTTCCCACATGTCGGCCAACGCGGCCAGCAGCGCGGCGCGGTCCTTGAAGAACCAGTAGAAGCTGGTCCGCGACAGTTTCAGCCGCGCCCCCAGCGTCTGGATCCTGACCGCGTCGATGCCCTGGTCGATCAACGCCTCATAGGCCGCCTGAATCCAGAGTTCGGGCGAACCGCGCCAGCCGCTGTCCTGTTCGTCTGCTGCCTGCATGGGTGCAGATTAGGCGCTTGGGTCGCGTGGCACAAGGAAATGTTCACTCGTGACCTCAAACTTGACGCATGTGAACATTTTTGCCATCAATGGGCCGTCCTTCTGACCTCATCCTTCTGACCCCACTTCTCTGACCGGAGTCGCCCGATGTCCAACGATCCCCTTCTGCAACCCTACAAGCTCAAGCACCTGACGCTCCGCAACCGGATCATGATCACCAGCCATGAACCGGCCTACCCCGAGGACGGGATGCCCAAGGAACGCTACCGCGCCTATCACGTCGAACGGGCGAAGGCGGGGGTCGCGCTGACGATGACGGCGGGATCGGCCTCGGTCGCGCGGGACAGCCCGCCGGTGTTCAACAACATCCTCGCCTGGAAGGACGAGGTCGTGGGCTGGATGAAGCAGATGGTCGACGAATGTCACGACCACGGCGCGGCGGTGATGATCCAGCTGACACATCTTGGCCGCCGCACCCGGTGGGACAAGGCCGACTGGCTGCCGGTGCTGGCCCCCAGCCACGAACGCGAGGCCGCGCACCGCGCCTTCCCCAAGCGGATCGAGGATTGGGACATCACCCGCGTGATCGGCGATTTCGCCGATGCCGCCGAACGGATGAAGGCCGCCGGCGTCGACGGGATCGAGCTTGAGGCCTATGGCCACCTGCTGGAACAGTTCTGGTCGCCGCTGACGAACGACCTGCCGGAACCCTATGGCGGCAGTCTGGACAACCGTCTGCGATTCACCTTCGACGTGCTGCGCGCGATCCGGGCGCGCTGCGGCGAGGATTTCATCGTGGGCCTGCGCTATACCGGCGATCAGTGCCTGCCGGGCGGCATGACCGCGGCCGAGGGGATGGAGGTTTCCCACAAGCTGAAATCCAGCGGGCTGGTCGATTTCCTGAACGTCGTGCGCGGCGCGATCGACACCGACCCCGCGCTGACCGACCTGATCCCGATCCAGGGCATGAAATCCGCCCCGCATCTGGATTTCGCGGGCGAGATCCGGGCCGCGACGGGCTTTCCCACCTTCCACGCCGCGCGCATCCCCGATGTGGCCACCGCGCGCCATGCCATCGCCAGCGGCAAGCTCGACATGGTGGGGATGACCCGCGCGCACATGGCCGACCCGCATCTGGTGCGCAAGGTGATCGAGGGCCGCGAGGATGACATCCGCCCCTGCGTCGGCGCGAACTACTGCCTTGACCGGATCTATCAGGGCGGCATGGCGCTTTGCCTGCACAACCCCGCCACCGGGCGCGAGCTGGAACAGCCGCAGACCATCACGCCCGCGCCCGCGAAAAAGCGGGTGACGATCGTCGGCGCCGGTCCCGCCGGGATGGAGGCCGCCCGCGTCGCCGCCGAACGCGGCCATGCCGTGACCGTGTTCGAGGCCGCCGACCAGCCCGGCGGACAGCTCCGCCTGACCGCGCTGCAGGAACGGCGGCGCGAGATGATCTCGGTCATCCGCTGGCGGTTCGAACAGTGCGAAAAGCGCGGCGTCGATTTCCGGTTCAACACCTTCGCCGATACCGACACGGTGCTGGCCACCAACCCCGACGAGGTGGTGATCGCAACCGGCGGCCTGCCGCACACTGCCGTTCTGGCCGAAGGCAACGACCTGGTCTGTTCCGCCTGGGATATCCTTTCCGGCGACGTGAAGCCGGGGACGAACGTCCTTGTCTTCGACGATGCGGGGGACCATGCGGGGCTTCAGGCGGCCGACATGATCGCGGCGACCGGGGCGAAGGTGGAAATCGTCACCCCCGACCGCGCCTTCGCGCCCGAGGTCATGGCGATGAACCTTGTGCCCTACATGCGCAGCCTGCAACGGCGCGACACGACCTTCACGGTGACCTGGCGGCTGATGAAGGTGCTGCGCGACGGCAATCTTTTGCGCGCGGTCCTCGGCAGCGATTACGGCGACATGACGCGGGAACGCGTGGTCGATCAGGTGGTCGTCAATCACGGCACAAGGCCGCTGGACGATCTGTATTTCGACCTCAAGCCGCTGTCGCGAAACCTGGGCGAGGTGGATTACTCCGCGCTGTCAACCGGCAGGCCGCAGGCCGTGTCGCGCAATGCCGATGGCGCGTTCCGCCTGTTCCGCATCGGCGATGCGGTTTCGGCGCGCAACACCCATGCAGCGATCTATGACGCGCTGCGGCTGGTCAAGGATTTCTGACCGCCCCGCCACGGCGTGACGCCCCATTCGTCAAAAGGCCCCCCGTCCCCTCGGGGGGCTTTTCCTTTTCGCCTTTTCGCACCGCGCCGCCGGGGTGTCGCAAAAGTTTTACAATTCCAAAATATTCCCGTTACCGAACCGAAATACCCCCGGCGTCAGGTCCAGACGATTGGCCGAACGACAGTCAGGAGAGTCTCATGAAAAGCTTGCACATCACCGCCTCGGCGCTTGCCATTGCCGCCCTCTCGGCGGGCGCGGCATCCGCCCGCGACCAGATCCAGATCACCGGGTCGTCGACGGTGCTGCCCTATGCCACCATCGTCGCCGAAGCCTTCGGCGAGAATTTCGACTTCCCGACCCCTGTCGTCGAAGGCGGCGGTTCGGGCGCCGGGCGCAAGAAGATGTGCGAAGGCGTGGGTGAAAACACCGTCGACATCGCCAATTCGTCCTCGCGCATCAGCCAGTCGGACATCGACCTCTGCACCCAGAATGGCGTGGCCGAGGTCATGGAAGTTCGCATCGGCTATGACGGGATCGTCTTTGCCTCGGATGTGAACGGCCAGGAATTCGCCTTCACCCCCGCCGACATCTACACCGCGCTTGGCAAGCAGGTCCTGAAGGACGGCGCGCTGGTCGACAACCCCAACACCTCGTGGGATCAGGTCAACGCCGCGTTCCAGCCGCAGGATATCCTGGTCTTCGTTCCGGGCACCAAGCACGGCACGCGTGAAGTGTTCGACACCAAGGTGATCATCGCCGGCTGCGAGGCCACCGGCGCGATGGCCGCCTTCGCCGCCGCCAACAACGGCGACGAGGACAAGGCCGAGGAACTGTGCATGGACCTGCGCACCGACGGCCGGTCGGTCGACATCGACGGCGACTACACCGAAACGCTGGCCCGCGTGGATGCCGACAAGAACGGCATCGGCGTGTTCGGCCTGTCGTTCTACCAGAACAACACCGACAAGCTGCGCGTGGCGACCATGGGCGGCGTGGTGCCTTCGGTCGACTCGATCGCCAAGGGCGAATACCCGGTGTCGCGCCCGCTCTACTTCTACGTCAAGAAGGCGCATCTGGGCGTGATCCCCGGCCTGAAGGAATATGTGGAGTTCTTCGTGTCCGACGACATGGCCGGTCCGGACGGCCCGCTGGCGGCCTATGGCCTGGTGTCCGACCCGGAACTGGCCGCGACCCAGGCGGCGGTGGCTGCGGAAACCCCGATGGGCCCGCTGAACTGATCCAGACGATCGCGCGGGGGCCTACGGGCCCCCGCAACTTCCATCCAGCGGCGAGTTGACCGAATGACCGTCTTTCTTCTGACCCTCGTGATCATCGCGATCGCCCTGGCCGGCTTTTTCCTTGGGCGCGGCAGGGCGATTTCGTCGGTCACGGGGGATGTGCGGCGCCTGCATTCGCTGCCCGGCTATCATGGCTGGCACGCGGCGCTGATGGTGCTCATGCCGGCCTTCGGGCTGCTTCTGGTCTGGCTGGTCGCCCAGCCGGTCGTGCTGGAACGCCAGGTTCTGCCCTACCTGCCCGCCGAGGTCGTCGCCGACGACACCGCGCGCACGCTTGCGATGGCCGATGTGCGCCGGGTGGCCACGGGCCTTGATGCGGCCGTCCTGGCAGGCACCATGACCGAAGACGCGGCCGGCACGATCCGCGCCGAACTGACCGACCTCCGCGCCCGCCTGGCCGAGGTCGGCGTCGCGCTCGGGTCCGATGTGAAACCCGAGACGCTTCAGGCCGCGCAGGCCTATCGCACGGGTTTCGCCACGGCCATCTTCTGGCGCGGCATCATCACCATCGCCGCGGCGCTGGCGGGGCTTGGCTATGCGCTGTCGGTGACGCGGGCCGATTTCCGCGCGCGCAACCGGGTCGAGGCGGTGACCCTGGGCATCCTGATCACCGCCTCCTCGATCGCGATCCTGACCACGGTGGGCATCATCTGGTCGATGCTGTCGGAAAGCGTGAACTTCTTCCGCCAGTATCCCGCGGCGGATTTCTTCTTTGGCCTGACGTGGAGCCCGAATTTCCGGGGAGGGTCGGAACTGGGCTTCATCCCGCTTCTGTGGGGCACGCTTTACATCTCGTTCGTGGCGATGGTCGTCGCGGTCCCGCTTGGCCTGTTCACGGCGATTTATCTGGCCGAATACGCCTCGGCGCGGACCCGGTCCATCATCAAGCCGCTGATCGAGGTGATCGCGGGCATCCCGACGGTGGTCTTCGGCCTGTTTGCGCTTGTCACCGTGGGACCGTTCCTGCGCGACTATTTCGCCGAACCCTTCGGGCTGGGGAATTCCGGTTCGTCGGTGATGACGGCGGGGATCGTGATCGGGATACTCAACATCCCCTTCATCTCGTCCCTGGCCGATGACATCATCAATTCCGTCCCGCAGGCGATGCGTGACGGCAGCTATGGCCTGGGCGCCACGAAATCCGAAACGGTCCGGCAGGTGATCCTGCCCGCCGCGCTGCCGGGGATCGTGGGCGCCGTCCTGCTGGCCGCCAGCCGCGCCATCGGCGAGACGATGATCGTGACGATGGGGGCAGGGGCCGCGGCCAAGCTGTCACTCAACCCGTTCGACGCGATGACGACCATGACGGTCAAGATCGTCGGCCAGCTGACCGGCGATACCGATTTCGCCAGCCCCGAAACGCTCGTGGCCTTCGCCCTTGGGATCACGCTGTTCGTGATCACGCTGGGTCTGAATGTCCTGGCCCTCTTCATCGTGCGCAAATACCGCGAGCAATACGAATGACCGATATCCCCGCCACCCCCGTGAACCCCACGCGCCCGGTGAAATCCATCTATTCGGGCGGGGCCGAGATGCGCCGCCGCAACGCCGCCGAGGCGCGGTTCCGCTTCTACGGGCTGTTTGCGATCACGCTCAGCCTCGGCGTGCTGGCGATCATGCTCTGGACGATCTTCAGCGACGGTGTCAGCGCGTTCAAGCAGGCCAAGCTGACCTTTCCGGTCACGCTTGCCCCCGAGGTGCTGGACCCGGCCGGAAACCGCGACCGCGCCGAGATGACCAAGGTCACGACGATCGGCTATGGTCGCGTCCTGGCCGGGGCCTTCCGCGCCGAACTCGAGGCGCGGCAGATTTCCACCGAAGGCGTCTCGGACAAGGAGATTGCAGAACTGATCTCGAAGGACGCGCCGGGCGTGCTGCGCGCCGAGGTGCTGGCCGATACCGCGCTTGTCGGAACGACACAGGTGATGACCGTGCTCGCCTCGGGGCGGATCGACGGCTATCTGAAGGGGCGGGTGACGCGGGCAACCGCCGAACGTGACGCGCAGATCAGTCCCGCCATGCTGGACCTGGCCGACCGCCTGCAGGACGCGGGCATCCTGAAGACCGGCTTCAACCTTGGTTTCCTGACCTCGCCCGACGCCTCCGACCAGCGGCCCGAGGCCGCAGGCCTTGGCGTGGCGATCATCGGATCGGCGTACATGATGCTGCTGGTGATCGTGATCTGCGTTCCCGTGGGCGTCGCGGCCAGCATCTATCTCGAGGAATTCGCGCCGAAGAACCGGCTTACCGACATCATCGAGGTGAACATCTCGAACCTCGCCGCGGTGCCCTCTATCGTCTTCGGCATCCTTGGCCTCGCGGTCTTCATCAACTTTGCGAAGTTCCCGCAATCCTCGCCCGTCGTGGGCGCGCTGGTCCTGAGCCTGATGACGCTGCCCACGATCATCATCGCCTCGCGCGCGGCGATCCGGGCGGTGCCGCCGTCGATCCGGGATGCGGCGCTCGGTGTCGGGGCCTCGAAGATGCAGACGGTGTTCCATCACGTCCTGCCGCTGGCCGCGCCGGGCATCCTGACCGGCACCATCCTGGGCCTCGCCTCGGCGCTTGGCGAAACCGCGCCGCTTCTGCTGATCGGGATGGTGGCCTTCGTCGACAACTACCCCGCGCCCCCGGTCGAGGGCTTCTTCGATCCCGCGACCGCCCTGCCGGTGCAGGTTTATTCCTGGGCCAGCCGGTCCGACCCGGCCTTCATCGAACGGTCAAGCGGCGCGATCATCGTGCTTCTGGTCTTCCTCGTGATCATGAACGTGACCGCGATCATCCTGCGCCGGAAGTTCGAACGCCGCTGGTAGGGCGCGCGCGCCGGTCCCCCGTTTCACCGCAACAGGCCCACCCCGACCGCCGGGGCGGGCCTTAAACCATCCGGCCGCCGCTGCCCCGCCGGGCGACCGGGGGAGGTTGCCGTGGGCCTTTGCCGTGGCGGCCGTTTGCAGGGGGGCGTTTCAAGGGGGGGGCTGTCATCAAACCTTCACTGGACCGGCGTTTATATTTCCGTAGTACTGGAAATATGGAACAGAATCGCGCCGCCCATGCCTTTGCCACGCTCGGCCATCCCGGCCGGCTGGCCGTGTTTCGCCTCTTGATGCGCTTCGCCCCGCAAGGCGTGCGCCCGACCGAGATCGCCGAGGCGCTTGGCCTGAAGCAGAACACCCTGTCGCATCATCTGGCCGACCTGACCGCTTCGGGCCTTGTCGGCGTCCGGCGGCAGGGGCGGTCGCTGTTCTACGCCGTTGATCTTGACGCGACCGAGGGCCTGATCGGCTATCTCGCGCTCGACGTGGGCCGCGCCCGGCCCGATCTTCTTGCCCCCTTGCTATCGGCCCCGAAGGACAGCGCCCAAATGGACCCGACCCCCCCCGATACCGATTTCGCCGTGCTCTTCATCTGTTCGGGCAATTCCGCCCGCTCGATCTTTGCCGAGGCGCTTCTGCGCGATCTGGGCAAGTGCCGGTTTCAGGCGTTTTCGGCGGGCACCCGCCCCAACACGGCGTTGAACCCCTTCGCGCTGGACGTGCTGCGGCGCAACGGGCACGACACCTCCGGCCTGCGGTCCAAGCATATTTCCGAATTCCAGCAGCCGGGCGGCATCGTCATGGATTTCGTCTTCACCGTCTGCGACACGGCCGCGGCCGAGGAATGCCCGCCCTGGCCCGGCCAGCCGATCACCGGCCACTGGGGTCTGCCCGACCCAGTCAAGGCCACCTGCACGGATGCCGAAAGGGCGCTGGTCTTCGCCCAGACCTATGCCGCGCTCCGCCGCCGGATCGCGGCCTTCGTCGAGCTTCCCTTCGCAAGCCTCAGCCGGATGTCGCTCCAGTCCCGCGTCGATGCCATTGGCCTTGACGCATTCACGGTCGAGAAAGGTTGATCCCATGCCACGCATTGCCCTGAACGGCCTTGGCCGCATCGGAAAACTCGTCCTGCGCGACCTGATCGACGCAGGCAGCGGCGGCGAGATCGTCCTTCTGAACGACCCCGCTGGCGACGCCGAACAGCACGCGCTCTTGATGGAGTTCGACTCTGTCCACGGCCGCTGGCGCACGCCTGTCGCCGCAGGCGAAGGCGCGTTGGTGCTGGATGACCGCGCCATCCGGCTTTGCCATGAGAAGACCATCGAGGCGCTGCCACTCGCGGACCTGGGCGTCGATCTGGTCATCGACTGCACGGGCGTCTTCAAGACCGCCGCCAAGGTCGCGCCCTATTACGCCGCCGGGGTGAAGAAGGTGGTCGTCAGCGCCCCGGTCAAGGATGGCGGCGCGCTGAACCTCGTCTACGGGGTGAACCATCACCTCTACGACGGGTCTCAGGCGCTGGTCACGGCGGCCTCCTGCACGACGAACTGCCTCGCCCCGGTGGTCAAGGTGATCCACGAGGCGCTTGGCATCCGGCACGGGTCGATCACCACGATCCATGACGTGACGAACACCCAGACCATCGTGGACCGCCCCGCCAAGGACATGCGCCGCGCGCGCTCGGCCCTGATGAACCTGATCCCGACGACAACGGGATCGGCCACCGCGATCACGCTGATCTATCCCGAACTCAAGGGCCGGCTGAACGGCCATGCGGTGCGCGTGCCGCTCTTGAACGCCTCCCTCACCGATTGCGTCTTCGAGGTGGAACGGGCGACCACGGCCCAGGAGGTCAACGCGCTTTTCGCCGCCGCCGCCGAAGGCCCGTTGAAGGGCATCCTCGGCTATGAGACGCGGCCGCTGGTGTCCTGCGACTTCACCAACGATCCGCGCTCCTCGATCGTCGATGGCCCCTCCACCATGGTCATCAACGGCACGCAGGTGAAGATCTACGCCTGGTATGACAACGAATGGGGCTATGCCTGTCGCCTCGCCGATATCGCGCGGATGGTCGCACAAGGTCTCTGATCCGCTTCAACCTGATCGAAATACCCTCGGGGGGTGCGGGGGGCAGACAGCCCCCCGCCTCTTCGCCGGCCAAAGGACCGCCCGATGACCGCCTTGAACCCGTTCCGCGCCTATGCCGCCGTCACGGCGGCCTACTGGGCCTTCATGCTGTCGGACGGCGCGCTCAGGATGCTGGTGCTCTTGCACTTCAACAGCCTCGGCTTTTCGCCGGTCCAACTGGCCTGGCTGTTCCTTCTGTATGAAGTCGCCGGCATCGTCACGAACCTTGCGGCGGGGTGGCTGGCCGCCCGGTTCGGCCTTGCCGCCACGCTTTACGGCGGGCTGGCCCTGCAGATCGGCGCGTTGGCCGCGCTGGCAGCGCTTGACCCCTCCTGGGGTATCGCCGCCTCGGTCACCTTCGTGATGGCGGTGCAAGGGGTGTCGGGCGTGGCCAAGGACCTGGCCAAGATGTCGTCGAAATCCGCCGTGAAGCTGCTGGCGCCAGCAGAGGACGGCGGCCTGTTCCGCTGGGTCGCGCTGCTGACCGGATCGAAGAACGCGGTGAAGGGCGCGGGCTTTTTCCTTGGTGCAGCACTTCTGGCGCTGGCGGGGTTCCAGGCGGCCGTCTGGGGCATGGCGGCGGTGCTGGCGGCGATCCTTGCCACCGTCGTCCTGTTCCTGCCCGCAGGCCTTCCGGGCCGCATGAAGGCCGACGAGGCATGGCGGGGCTGGAGGTCGAAGGATGCGCGGGTGAACCGGCTCTCCCTCGCCCGGATGTTCCTTTTCGGCGCGCGCGACGTCTGGTTCGTGGTGGGCATCCCGGTCTATTTCCAGGCGATCCTGTCCGACGGCACCGCCGAAGGGCGGCGCGAGGCCTTCTTCCTGATCGGCGGTTTCCTCGCGCTCTGGATCATCGCCTATGGCGCGGTGCAGGCCGTCGCCCCACGCCTTCTGGGCGCGAAGGGCCAGCCCTTGGCCGAAACGACGCGAAAGGCCGTCCTCTGGGCGGGGCTTCTGGTGCCGATCCCCTTCCTTCTGGCCGGGGCGGCATGGCTGGCGGGTGGCCCCGCCCCCTGGCTGACCGCCACGCTGATTGCGGGCCTGCTGCTGTTCGGCTTCGTCTTCGCGGTCAATTCCTCGGTCCATTCCTACCTGATCCTCGCCTTCGGATCGGCCGAACGGATCACGCGGGATGTGGGGTTCTACTACATGGCCAATGCGGCGGGGAGGCTGACCGGCACGCTTCTGTCCGGCCTCAGCTATCAGATCGGGGGGCTTCCCCTTTGCCTGTCGACGGCGGGGGCGATGGCGCTGGCCAGCTGGCTGGCCATCCGGCGCATGCAGCTGTCTGGTCAGGAATGATTGGCCATCTTGCCGCGCCATCCCGGCGGCGACAGGCCCGGACGACGCAGAAATCGCGCGCCCGGAATTGCCTTGGCCCGCGCAACAGGGCAAAAGGCAAGTCGAAGGAACGAGGTTGCCATCATGGTCCGAACTGTCGTCGCACTCCTGTGCCTCACGCTTTCTGCCGGTTGCGTTGGTGCGCCGGGCAACCGCACGGTGGTGGAACGTGCCGGGCCCGATGACCTTCTGAAGCTGCGGGCGGGGCCGGGCCTCGGGTTCAGGGTGCTGCTTGGCCTGCCCGACGGCACCGAAGTGATCCGGCGCGATTGCGTGACGGAATCGGGCCAGCTCTGGTGCCGCGTGTCGCTTGCCGATGCGCCCGGCATGACGGGCTATGTCTCGGCCGACTATCTGGCGGATCGCTGAAGGCGCGGGCCAGACCGGGCGCCCGGTCCGGCCGCGACGGCCGCTGACCGCGACGCACGGCCGCAAGTCACGCGGCCTACGGCCAACCGTCCGACCGAGGTCACAGAAGTTCCGCGATCTCGCGCCGGAAGGGAAGCGCGTCGCCGATGTCCTCGGCGTCCATCTCTTCGGCATAGCGGCGCCCGGAATAGGTGGCCCAGGCGATGGGACCAGGGGCGGCGGCGTCGCCGATCACCTTCAGGCTGCGGATGCCGGCACCCCGCCAGTCGCGCGCCTTCAGGTCCAGGTAAAGGCCGTCGTCCGGCGTGCGGCTGGTGACCATCAGCACCGCATCGGCGGGCAGGTCGGCTTCGCGTCCGGTCCAGGTGCAGGCCAGGGTGACGGCCCGCGCGCCGATGGCGACGGGCGCCCGGGACAGGTGCAGGTGCACGCCGGCCTCCATCAGGCGGGCCTGGATGATGCCCTGTTCCAGCGTGTTTTCCGTCCATTCCGCGACCTTGGTGGCGGGGGTGACGACATGCACCTCGCAGCCGCGCGCGATCAGCAGTTCGGCCAGAACCGACCCCATGTAGAAATGATCGTCGTCATAGATCACCACACACCCACCCGAGGGGCCGCCATCCGCCATCAGGTCGTCGGGGGTAAGGACGGGCATCGCGGGATCGGTCGGGATCGGGAACAGGTGATGGCGCGCCACCGCATCGCGCCGCCATGTGGCGCCCGTGGCGATCGCAACATGGTCAAACCCCATGCCGAGGATGTCCTCTGCCGTCAGGCGGCTGTCGAAATAGACCTCGACATTGGGCATCGGCGCGATCTGTCCCGTCCGGTAGTCGGCGACCCGGCCCCAGGCCGCAAGGCCCGGCAGCGCGCGTTCCCGCGTGACCCGTCCACCCAGTGACGTGCCCGCCTCGGCCAGGGCCACGCGATAGCCGCGCTGACCCAGGACACGGGCGGCTTCCAGCCCCGCGGGGCCTGCGCCCACGATCAGCACGCTGTCCGACGCGCCCTTGGGCCGGGCGCGTTCGGGGTGCCAGCCCTTGCGCCATTCCTCCATGAAGGCGGGGTTCTGCGTGCAGCGGCTGATGCCCTGCGTCATGTCGCCCGAGACGCAGATGTTGCAGCCGATGCATTCGCGGATGTCCTCGAAGCGGCCTTCCTCGATCTTTTTCGGCAGGAACGGATCGGCGATGGAGGGCCGCGCCGCGCCAATGAAATCGAGGATGCCGGATTTCACCTGGCGCACCATCGCATCGGCCGAGGTAAATCGCCCGACCCCCACCACCGGGCGCGGCGTCAGATCCTTGATCCCCTTGACCAGATCTTCCTGCGCGCCCTCGGGCTTGAACCGCGAGGTGCCGGAACACTGTTCCCATGTGCCATGGGCCAGATCCCACAGATCGGGCAAGTCGCCGTGCATTTCGATGAAATCGCGCACCTCGGCGTTGGAAAAGCCCATCTTGCCCGCCTCGTGCAGCGACAGGCGCAGCGATATGGCCATTTCGCCCTTCGTCGCCTCGCGGCCCTCCTCGATCACCTCGCGGACGAACCGCGCGCGGTTTTCCAGGCTGCCGCCGTATTCGTCGGTCCGGTGGTTGGTGGCGCGCGACAGGAAATGCTGAAGGATGCCAAAGCCATGCGCGCCGTAAAGGCAGACGATGTCGAAGCCCGCGCGCTGGCTGCGGACAAAGGCGTTGCGGAACCAGCGGCGCAGGTCGCGGATGTCTTCGCGGTCCATCGTGCGGGCCTGCACCGGGTCTGATGTGAAGGTCAGGATCGGTCCGCCGCTGACGGCCAATGGCACCTCGCGGCTGTAAAGGTTGGGGCCGTTGATCCCGGAATAGGCCAGTTCGATGCCGGCCAGGGCGCCGTGGCTTTTCATCGCCTCCGACATGCGGGCCAGCGCGGGGATGTCGCGGTCGTCCCAGAGGTGCAGTTCGATGAAGGGGGTGATTTCGGAGGTGTGATGGATCTCTACCTGTTCGGTGAAGATCACGCCCCAGCCGCCTTCGGCCTTCACGCGCCGCATCTCGGCCACGGCGGACGGGTCGCGATAGCCGCCGCCGTTGCAATGGGGCACCTGGAAGAAGCGGTTCTTCGCCACCTTGGGGCCGATGCGGACAGGCTCGAACAGGATATCGTAACGCGGATCACGGGGCATCTTGCACCTTGCGGAAGTCTTGCAGCTGGGTGGACAGGCGCGCGGGATCGCGCGGCGGAAGGTCGGCGACCAGAAGGGCGGGATGATCCCCCGCCTGGGCCAGCACCTCTCCGTGCGGGCCGGCGATCAGGCTGCCGCCGACATAGGTCAGGTCGCCCTCGGACCCGCAGTAATTGGCATAGGCGATGGACAGGCCGTAATTCGCGGCCATGGCGGGGACAGTGGCGCGCACCACATGGGTGAAGGGGGCCATGTTGGCGGTGGGAACAAGGATCAGATCCACGCCCTGCGCGGCCAATGCTGCCACATGGGGTGCGAATTCGATGTCGTAACAGATCAGAAGCGCGGCCCGCCGACCGTCCAGGTCGAAGGTCACATAAGCATCACCGGCGCGATAGAGAGCGCGTTCACGCGGGCCGTAGAGCTGGATCTTGCGGTAGTTGGCAACGCGCGCCCCGGCGGCGTCCAGAAAGACCGCCGAATTCCAGACGGCACCGTCGGCCGCTTCGGCATAGCCCAGAACAAGGCCGCAGCCCGCTGCGCGGCAGGCCGCCGCCAGTTCATCCAGTGCGGGGGCGGTGGCGGCAAGGGCCTTTTGCGCGACCTGGCCATGGTTGTAGCCGGGCAGCCAGACTTCGGGGGCGACCAGCACGCTGGCCCCCGCGGCCCCGGCCGCGCGGATCATCGGGACGAGCGCCGCGACGCCCGCTGCCACGTTCCCCGCGGGCGAAGGCCCCTGCCAGAGCGCGATCCTCACGGCAAGCGCCGGGGGTTTTGCAGCCCCGGACCCCCGCAGGATATTTGTGCCAGAATGAAAGGCATGCGTCCTCCTTCGCCCGGCGGGCGTCAGAACCGAGGGGAAGGGGGGGCGGGCACGCCGCCCCCCCGCTGATCGGCTCACTTCTTCAGGTTGGTCCAGATCGCGTCGTAAAGTTTCTGGGTTTCCTCGTCGCAGACAGCGATGAACGATCCCGCGGGCGCATCGGCGGGCGGGTTGTTTTCGGGGCTGTTCTTGATCGCGTCATCCAGGAACGGTTCCACCCCGGTCACGCCCGCGGTATAGGCGGCATAGTTCGTGACGGCGGCGGCGTTTTCCGGGTCAAGAAGGAAGTTCATGAATTTCAGGGCGTTGTCACGGTTGGGCGCGTCTTTCAGCAGAACGACATTGTCCATCCAGACGACGAAACCTTCCTTGGGATAGGCGTACTCGACATTCGCCCCCTCGGCGCGGGCCTTGGCGGAAAAGCCGTTGTAGATCATGCCTGCCGCCGCATCTCCCGAGACAAGCACGTCCTTGGCCGTGTCAGAGCCGAACGAGGCCCAGTGCTGTTTGGCGTTGATCAGCATGTCGTTCAACGCCTTGAGCTGTTCGCGATCCGTGTTGCATTGCGGGATGCCCATGTAGATCGAGGCCAGTGCCAGCACCTCGCCCTGGCTGTCGAGCACGTTGATCTTGCCGCGCAGTTCCTCGGGCGGGTCGAAGATCATCGCCAGGGTGTTGATGTCGCCCTGATAGACGTCGCGGTTCACCGAAAACGCGGTCGAGCCCCACTGATAGGGGATCGAGGATTTGCGGCCCGGATCGAAGGGCACGTCCAGCCATTGCGGGGCGATGTTGCCGAAGTTCGGCAGATCCGCCGGGGCGAAGCTGTCAAGCAGCCCTTCGCCGGCCATGATTTCCACCATATAGTCGCCCGGCACGGCCACGTCATACTGGCCCATCTTGCCGGCCTTCAGGCTGGCCAGCATCGCCTCGTTCGAATCGTAGGTGTCGATTGTCACCTCGATGCCCGTCTCGGCGGTGAACTTGTCCACCAGTTCCTGCGGGATGTACTCGAACCAGTGATAGACCGAAAGCTTTCCCTCGGCATGGGCCGCGCCGGCCAGGAGGGCCAGGGCGGTGGAGGACAGGATCAGTTTCTTCATGGGTCTCTCCTTGTTGGGGGTGGTCAGGCGCGGGCCTTCTGCCCGCTTCGGTTGATGAAATACGACAGCGTGACGATCAGGGCCGAAAGCGCCAGCATAATCGTGGAAATGGCCATGATGTTGGGCTTGATTCCCTGTTTCACCGATCCGAAGATCGCGGTGGGCAGGGTTTCCATGCCCGCGCCCTTCACGAAATTCGTGATGATGAAATCATCCAGCGAGATGATGAAGGCCAACAGGTAGCCCGAGATGATCCCCGGCACCATCAAGGGCAGCAGGATCAGCCGGAACGCCTGCCAGCGGGTCGCGTAAAGGTCGCGGGCTGCCTGTTCGTAATGCGCCTCGATCCCCTGCATGCGCGCCGCGATCGGCAGATAGGCGAAGGGGATGCAAAAGGTGATGTGGGCGATGACGATGGTCAGATAGCCGGTGGTCAGCCCGATCGTGGCAAAAAAGATCAGCGTGGCCACGGCGATGACGATCTCGGGCACCATCAGCGGCAGGTTGATCAGCGCGAAGGTCG
Source organism: Aliigemmobacter aestuarii (assembly GCF_004799285.1). Classification (GTDB taxonomy): domain Bacteria; phylum Pseudomonadota; class Alphaproteobacteria; order Rhodobacterales; family Rhodobacteraceae; genus Aliigemmobacter; species Aliigemmobacter aestuarii. Next base: position 306,654 of record NZ_SSND01000004.1, read on the forward strand.
CCTGCTTGCCGCGAAAGCGCCCGCCCCGCACCATGGCCAGCGCCGCCGCCGTGGCGATCGCCGTGGCGGTCGTGGCCGCGATCAGCGCGATGGTCAGCGAGTTCCAGGCGGCGGCCTTGAAGCGTGGCGCCTCGGGCCCGGTGAACACATCGGCATACCAGCGCCACGAGAACCCGCCCCAGGTGGTGATCGAGGTGGACCCGTTGAAGCTGTAGATCGTGACCACGATCAATGGCGCGTAAAGGATCACCAGGCAGGCGATGGTGACGGCCAGGAACCCGGGATAGCGGCGCAGGTCCATCAGCGTGCCTCCGACCGGGCCGCGGCGCGGGCGTAAAGGATCAGGACCAGCATCACCAGCGTCATCAGGATCATCGCTGCCGCCGCGCCGAAGGGCCAGTTGCCCTGGCTGCCCTTGAACTGTTCGTCGATCAGACTGCCGATCATGAAGGTCTTGGCCCCGCCCAGAAGGTCGGGTGCCAAAAACGCGCCGAGCGAGGGCACGAAGACCAGGATGCAGCCTGCCACGATGCCGGGTTTGACGGCCGGGATGACGATCTCGCGCAGGGTGACCCAGCGGCTGGCGTACAGGTCATGCGCGGCCTCGGTCAGGGCAAAGTTGTAGCGTTCGACCGCGGCATAGATCGGCAGCACCATGAAGGGCAGGTAGCTGTAGAACAACCCCAGTTGCACCGCGAGGTTGGTGTTGACCAGGGGCAGCGGCGTGTCGATCAGGCCGATGCCCATCAGCGCCTCGTTCAGGGGGCCGTTTTCGCGGATCAGGAATTTCAGGCTGACGGTGCGGATCAGAAGGTTGACCCAATAGGGGATGGTGATCAGGAACAGCCAGATCGGTCGCGTCCGTTCGGGGCGCGTGGCGATGAACCAGGCGGTGGGAAATCCCACGATCAGGCAGATCAGCGTGGCCACCCCGGCCTGCCAGATCGACCGCCAGAAGATGCCGAGATAGGTCCATTCGATCGAAGGCGGCTCGTCCCCGAACAGCCCTCGGTTCAGGAAGAACTGGTCATAGGCGGCCAGCGTGAAATCCCAGATCACCCCGCCGCGGAATTCCTTTGTCAGAAAGGAATAGGTCGCCATCAACCCGACGGGGATGACAAGGAAGATGCCGATCACCACCCATGTGGGCAGCAACAGCGGGCCGACGATGCCGCGATAATCCGCGCCCGCCGCGCTGCCCTTGCCCGCCACCGGCCCCGCCATCAGTCCACCAGAAGGCGCGCGGCGCCTTCCTCTATCGTCAGGCCGACGCGGGCGCCGGGGGCGGGGATGTCGGTTCGGGCGGAATTGGGCAGCCGCACGTTCAGCTCTTCGCCGCTTGCGCTGCGCGCGACCAGTTGCAGGTCATTGCCCTTGTAGATCACGCGTTCGACCGTGGCGGCCAGATCGGCCCCTTCGGCCGGGGCCAGATGCAGCCGTTCCGGCCGGATCGAGACGTGATGTGCGCCGGGCCGGATGCCCTCGGGGGCGGTGCAGGAAATCTGGTGCCCGTCGGCCAGCGCGGCCATGGCCCGGCCTGCCGCGATCTGGCCCACGGTGACGGGCAACAGGTTCGTCTCGCCAATGAAATCGGCCACGAAACGGTTGATCGGCGCCTCGTAGATGTCCTGCGCGGCCCCAACCTGCTGCACCCGGCCCGCGCTCATCACGGCGATGCGGTCGCTCATGGTCAGGGCTTCCTCCTGATCGTGGGTGACGAAGATGAAGGTGATGCCCGTCTGTTCCTGAAGCGATTTCAGTTCCACCCGCATCGCCTGCCGAAGCTTCAGATCCAGCGCCGAAAGCGGCTCGTCCAGAAGCAGGACGCGGGGCGCGGGGGCCAGCGCGCGGGCCAGCGCCACGCGCTGTTGCTGGCCGCCCGAAAGCTGCGCGGGCAGCCGGTCGGCGAAGGCGGACAGATGCACCATCTCCAGCATCCGGCCCGCCCGGTCGCGCCGTTCGGCCGGAGGCACGCCTTTCATCTTCAGCCCGAAGGCCACGTTGTCGATCACCGACATATGCGGGAACAGGGCGTATTGCTGGAACACCGTGTTCACCGGTCGGTGGTTCGGCGCGAGGCGGGCGATGTCCTTGCCGAAAAGCCGGATCTCGCCTTCGGTCAGGTCCTCGAACCCGGCGATCAGCCGCAACAGCGTGGTCTTGCCGCAGCCGGACGGACCAAGCAGCGTGAAAAAGGCGTTGTCCGCGATCTCGAGCGAAACGCCATGCAGCGCGGTCACGTCGCCATAGCGCTTCACCGCGTGCCGGATGTCGACGGCTGTGGTCATGTATTCCCTGTCGGCTTCGGGGGCGGCCTCCCAACCCATACCCCCCGTTTTCCTGAAATCAGGCTAGGACAGCGCCAACCAAGGGGTATATACCCCCAGAGAGGTATAGCCCCCGAGGCCAGATGGACGCCCTGCCGAACACCGCCGAAGCCAGCCTGGGCGATTGCATCCGCGCTGTCGGGCTGAAAGGGTTCGAAAGCGCCTTGCACCGCTGGCTGCATCGCTGCGTGCCCTTCGACAACCTCATCATCCTGGCCTATCGCGACGGCGGCCCGCCGATCGTGTTCTATCGCCATTGCGACAGCCCGCAGGTCTTTGCCGAGCTGGACACGATCTATCTGTCCGGTGCCTATCTGCTGGATCCCTATCACGACCTTCACCTGCAGCGGGTGCCTGCGGGTGCGTACCGGTTGCGCGACGTCGCGCCGGATGCCTTTCACCGCAGCCGGTATTTTCGCGGCTACTACCAGCAGACCACCCTGCTGGACGAACTGACCTTCGTCGCCTATCCGCAGGCCGACCTGTCCTTCAACATCTGCCTTGGCCGCGACGCGACCTCGGGCCAGCCTTTCACCACGCGCGAGGTGGAAACCGTCATGCGGATCGCGCCTGTCGTCACCTCCCTGGCCGAGGCGCACTGGAAGGGGCTTTCGGCGCAAAGCGGCCCCGCGCAGGACACCGGGGCGCGGCTGGTCGCGGCGGTGCGGGACCGGCACGGGATCCACCTTTCCCCCCGGCAGGCAGAGGTCGCCCTTCTGATCCTGCGCGGACATTCGACAGTGTCGATCGGCCTGCGGATGGGGGTCAGCGCGCAGACGGTCAAGGTGTTCCGCAAACAGCTTTATGCCCGATGCGGGATCACTTCGCAGGCAGAGCTGTTCGCGTTGCTGGTGCCGCTCCTGTCGCCGCGCCCGGATTAGGCTAAGGCTAAGCCGCGCGGCGGAAGAACCGAATCTGCCCTTGCCATGACGGCCCCTATCCTGCCCCCGAACAGGAGGAACGTCATGACCGACACGCTGGTAGAATGGCAGGGGCGGGCTGCGGCCCTGACGCTGCGCAACCGCATCTGGATCGACGGGGCATATCACGACGCGGCCGAGGGCGGCAGGTTCGCCACCGTGAACCCTGCCACCGGCCAGACCCTGACCGAGGTCGCGCGCGGTACCGCCGCCGATGTGGACCGTGCCGTGGCCAGCGCGCGCGCCGCGTTCGACGATGGCCGCTGGTCGCGCAAGTCGCCGTCGGAACGCAAGGAAGTGCTGTTGCGCCTTGCCGCGCTGATCCGGGAAAACGTGCCGGAACTTGCGCTTCTCGACACGCTCGACATGGGCAAGCCGATCGCCGAAAGCAGCACCATCGACGCCCCCGGATCGGCGCATTTCTTCCAGTGGCATGCCGAAGCCGTCGACAAGCTTTATGACGAGATCGCCCCCACCGGCCCCGGTGATCTGGCGCTGATCCGGCGCGAGCCTCTGGGTGTGGTGGGCGCGGTCGTGCCCTGGAACTTCCCGCTGGACATGGCAACGTGGAAACTGGCGCCCGCGCTGGCCACCGGCAATTCCGTGGTGCTGAAGCCGGCCGAACAATCGCCGCTGTCGGCGCTTCGCCTTGCGGAACTGGCGGCCGAGGCCGGGTTGCCCGATGGGGTGCTGAACGTGGTGCCGGGATACGGGCACGAGGCGGGAATGGCGCTTGGCCTTCACCCGGATGTGGACGTGATCGCCTTCACCGGATCGACCGAGGTGGGCAAGCTGTTTCAAACCTATGCCGGCCGGTCGAACATGAAGCAGGTCTGGCTGGAAACCGGCGGCAAGTCGCCCAACCTGATCTTTCCCGACGCGGATCTGGATCGGGCCGCCGACATGGCCGCCTTTGGCATCTTCTTCAACGCGGGCGAGGTCTGTTCGGCCAATTCGCGCCTGCTGGTCCATCGCGAGGTGCATGACGCGATGGTCGAACGGCTGGCCGCGCGGGCGGCGGCGGTGCGGCAGGGCAACCCGCTTGATCCGGGCACGAACATGGGGCCGATGGTGGACCGGGGCCATGCCGAACGCGTGGCGGGGTTCATCGAACGCGCCCACGCTGCGGCCCGCCTTGTCTGCGGCGGCGAACGGGTGACGCGCGACGGATCGGACGCCTGGATCACGCCCACGATCTTTGACCGGGTGGATCCGGCCAGCGAACTGGCCCGGGACGAGGTGTTCGGCCCCGTGCTGGCCGTCATCCCCTTCGACGACGAGGCCGAGGCGCTGCGGCTGGCCAATGACTCCGCCTACGGCCTCGCGGCTTCGGTCTGGACGCGTGACATTGACCGTGCCCTGCGGCTGTCGCGCAATCTGCAGGTGGGCACCGTTTCGGTGAACACGGTCGATGCGCTGTCCGCGATGACGCCCTTCGGCGGGGTCAAGCAATCCGGCCACGGGCGCGACCTGTCGATCCACAGTTTCGACAAGTACACCGCGCTCAAGACGGTGTGGATCAAGGCCGGTTCGTAAGCGGTGCGGTCGGCGTGCGGGGCAGGGGGGATGCGCCGCCGGCACCCCGGCGATGGTGCGAGCAAAGACCGTGGCGCACCCGCCCTTCCCGTTTCCGGGCCGTGGCCCCCTCCCGGCCCGGGCGTGACGGGATATGGACGACGCCTGGCCAGTGGCCTGCAGGTCGTCGGGGAAATGTTTAGGCGGAAACGGGTTGTTTCTGCGGGTTGAACCGAACGGATCGCGCTTCGGGGCAAGCGCCGGGGCATCGTCCCCGGCAATCCTGTCCTTCTGCCGATGGGCAGAGGCGCGCCCGACCTGCGCCGCGCCAGCATTTGACGCGACTGCCACAGAGATCGTGCGAGGCGTCCGAAGCGTTCTTCGCGCTTTGCGCCTGCCGGGGTATCGAAGGGATTGCCCAAGCCAAGGGCTTTGCGCGACGTGCCTGGCGCGCCCCTTCGCAACAGCCCCCGCCGGCGTTCACGGCCTGTCCGCAAGGCAAGCAGACAAGCCTGTCAAAGCTTGACCAGCGTCTTGCGCGCCAGAAGGCCCTGAGGGCGAAACAACAGGACCGCGATGACCACAAGGATGGCGAAGGCATCGCGGTAGGGAAGCAGGCTTTCGGGCAGATAGGCCTGCAGAATGACCTCGATGAAGCCCAGAAGGAAGCCACCGGCGACGGCCCCGGAAAGGCTGCCAAGTCCGCCGATGATCGCCGCGATGAAGGCTTTCAACACCGGCAGTGCCCCCATCAGCGGATCGACGCTGCCGCGCTGTGCCACCCACAGCAAACCCGCGACCCCGGCCAGAAGGCCCGAGATCACGAAGGCGGTCGCCACGACCGAATTGGCGCGAAGGCCCATCAGGCGCAGCACCGCGAAATCCTCGGCCGCCGCGCGCATCGCCCTGCCGGCCATCGTGCGGTGAAGAAACAGGTTAAGTCCCAGAAGCATGACCAGTGTCACGATGATCGAGATCAGCTGGATCATGCCCAGGTGCAGCGGTCCGACGGTCAGGACGCCGGACAGCGAGGCGGGAATGGAAACCGGGATGGGACGGGCCGATATCAGGTTCTGGAACAGCACCCGCAGGATGGCGCTGACGGCAAAGCTGGTCAGCAGAAGGGTTGTGCCGGATGCACCGCGCACGGGTCGGAAGGCGACCCTTTCCATCAGGAAGGCGGCCACCATCGCGACGGAAAGGCCTGCGATCACCGCGAGGGGAAAGGGCAGGCCCCAGATCAGCGCGAAGCAGATCGCATATCCGGTCACGGTCATCAGTTCGCCATGGGCGAAGTTTATGAGCCCGATGATCGAAAAGACCACGGCCAAACCGAGCGCCAGAAGCGCATAGGTCCCACCAAGGCTGAGGGCGTTCAGAAGTTGCTGCAGAAAGATGTCCATCGCGATGTCCTTGGCCTTAAGCGCCCAGGTAGGCGTCTTGGATTTCCGGTGAAGCGCGCAATTCTTCTGCACTGCCCTGCAGTTCGATCCGACCATTCGCAAGGACATACCCGCGGTCGGCGATTTCAAGCGACTGCGCCACGTTCTGTTCAACCAGAAGGATAGTCAGGCCACGTTCGCGCAGACTGCCGATCAGGTCAAAGATCTGGTCCACCACCTGAGGCGCAAGGCCAAGAGAGGGTTCATCCAGAAGCAGCAGATCGGGTGAGGACATCAGCGCGCGCGCAATGGCCAGCATCTGTTGCTCGCCTCCCGACAGCGAGCCTGCGTTTTGATGCAGCCGTTCGGCCAGAATGGGGAACCGCTCCAGCATGTCGGCCTTCACCGCCGCCGGATCACCTCGTGTTGCGTGCTTCGCGCCGCCCAGCATCAGGTTTTCGTCCACGGTCAATGACGAAAACACCCGGCGGCCTTCGGGAACCAGCGTCAAGCCACGCCTGACAACGGTCTCGGGCGGCACACCTTGAAGATCGCTGCCACTAAACTCCATCCGCCTGGCCTTGCGCGGCGCAAGTCCGACGATCGCATTCAGGGTCGAGCTTTTTCCCGCCCCGTTGGCACCCAGAAGGGTGACGATTTCGCCCCGCCTGACAGTCAGGTCAATGCCACGAACGGCCTCGACCGCGCCGTAGCTGACGGTCAGGTCTTCGATCAGCAGAAGGGTATCATCAGGCGCGGTCATTGGGGTCCTGCAATGCTGAGGGGTCTGGTGGCCCGGGCAGACCCGGGCCACCCATGAGGTCGGTCACGGGGCCGGAATATCGGCCGGGTCAGGCTGCCCCTGGGCGACCAGTTCCCGGTCGCCGGCCTTGATCCGAACCAGCGAGACAGAGCGCAGCGGCATGCCCATGGTGCCCTTGTAAGAGATCGTCCCGGTCACACCCTGGAGGTTTTCCAGATTGGCGATCCCTTCGCGGATGGCGGCAGGATCGAGGCTGTCGGCGGCGCTGACGGCGGCTTCGATGACGTTGCCAAGGTCATAGCCGTTCGCGATGTAGATGGTATCGGGGGCCGCGCCCGTCTTTTCCGTCCACTTCGCGTTGAAGGCTTCGAGGGGGCTGCCGGCGGTGGCATGACCGGCGGTCGAGAACACGACGCCTTCGACCAGATCGCCCAGGCCGAATGTCGTCGGGCTGTCGATTCCGTCCGAACCAAGGATCGGCGTCGTCACGCCCGCCCCGCGCAGTTGCCGGATGAAGGCCGGAAAGTCAGGCTCGTAGGCCGAAGTCATGATGACATCTGGTTTGGGATCCATCGCGGCGATCTTGGTCACCTCCGCGCCGAAATCCTGCTGACCGATCGAGTAGGTGCCTTCACCCATGATGGCGCCGCCCTTGGCGGTGAACGCCTGGCCGAAATACTGCGGCAGTTTCAGGGTGTAGGCGCTGTCGGGCGAGGTCAGGATATAGGCGGTCTTGTAGCCGCTCTCGACGGCATGGGCGGCCAGCATGGTGGCCTGCACATTGTCGGCGGGATAGTTCGAGAACATGAAATCGCCGACCGCAAGCGGCAGTGTCGGCGTTGTCGCGCAGAAGGAAATCGCCGGGATTCCGGCGGCCTGGGTGATCATGCCGGCGGCGATCGACGGGTCGGCATCGCAGGGCGTGATGATCAGTTGCGCCCCGGCATCGACCAGTTCCTGCGCCACAAGGGCGGTTTGGGCCGAGTCCGACCGCGTGTCCTTGATGATGGTCTTGATCGGGAATTTTCCGGCGATGCCCCCGGCCGCGTTGATCTCGTCGATCTTCATCTGCAAACCGGCCAGGTTCGGCTGGTCATAGGGGGCCAGGCCGCCCGTCTGGGCGGTGGCAAGGCCGATGACCAGGTCCTCGGCCGTCGCCGATGTCGCTGCCAACACCGCGAAGGCGCCTGAAAGCAGCACAAGCTTGTTTTTCTTCATCGTTGATCTTCCTCTGTTGGTTGGCACGAAAAGTCAGGCGGCAGCACGGCGCTTGCCGATGTAGGCTTCGATCACGGCCGGATTGGCCCGGATTTCGTCGGGCGTTCCCTCGGCGATCATCTGCCCCTTGTTGAGAACGACGATATGGTCACACAGACGCATGATCAGCTTCAGGTCATGTTCCACCACAAGAAGCCCGATCTGATGGTCGGCACGGATCTGTCGCAGCACCCCGATCAGGGCATCGGTTTCGGCCGGGTTCATTCCGGCCGCAGGTTCGTCGAGCAGCAGGAATGACGGACGAAGCGCAAGCGCGCGGGCGATTTCCAGCCGCCGTTGGGCGCCATAGGGCAACGAGTTGGCGGGACGGCTGGCATCGTCCTGCATTCCGACCATCGCCAGCGCAGCCATGGCGGCTGCGCGGCTGTCCTCGCCAGGGCGGGCGACGGCATCCGCGGCGACGGTGACGTTTTCCAGCACCGTCAGGTTGCGAAACAGGCGGATGTTCTGGAAGGTGCGGCCAAGACCCAGCGTGGGAACCGCGTTCACCGGCACAAGCGCGGTATCCGTTCCGTTCAGCAGCACGCGGCCGGAACTGGGCGGGACGACCCCGGAAATGGCATTGATGAGTGTGGACTTGCCCGCACCGTTCGGGCCGATCAGCCCGGTCACGACGCCCGGACGGACAATGAAACTGACATCTTCCAGCGCCACCAGGCCGGAAAATCGCCGGCCCACGCCCTCGATGGAAATCAACGCATCGTCCGATACGGGCGTTTGCCGGGGAGCGTTCGCCCGGACGACGGGTTCGGGGAAAAGCCGTTCATCCACCTCGCGCAGTCCGAACAGACCGTCGCGCAGGCGATACATCACCGCAAGGATGACGAGGCCGACACCGATGTCGGTCAGGCCGAAAACCTCGGGCAATTGCAGGCCGAAGACCTCGGCCCCGCCTTCCAGGCGGCGCAGGAGATCGACCATGATCACAATCAGGGCCGTGCCACCTACCGCCCCCGAAACTGTCGAGATGCCGCCCAGGATCAGCATCGACATCAGAAGGAACGTCAGGTTGAAATAGAAATCCTTGGGCGAGAAAGCCCCAAGGAAATGGGCGAGAAGAACACCTGCGGATGCGGAAACCAGACCGCTCAACACCCAGGCCACGAACCTTTGGCGCACGACGTTCACGCCGCAGGCCAGCGCGGCGATTTCATCCTCGCGCGCGGCACGAAGGGATAGCCCGCCCCTGGTGCCGCGATAGGTCCGGGCCAGGGCAACGGCGGTCACTGCCACAATGAGCGCGGGGAAGGCCGAGACGCCCCGCGGCACACCGAAGAAGGTCTGGCTGCCACGGGTGATGTCGGTCGAAGCCACCAGCGTGACATGGACGATGACCAGGAAACCCAGCGTGGCGATCGAGGCCGCCGCCCCGCCCAACCGCGCCAGCGGCAGACCGAACAGAGCCGCCACAATGGCGACAACCAGCAAGGCGCCAGCCATCCCGACGAAAAGCGGCTGCCCCCCGGCAATCGCCGCCAGCCATCCCGGCAGATTGGGCAGGCTGGTCGAGATGATGGCAGGCTGGATCGTCAGCAGCGATGAACCATAGGCGCCCAATGCCATGAAACCGGCGTGACCGAACGAGATGATCCCGGAGTTCCCGCTGTAGATCTGCATGCCGACAACGGCGGTTACATAGATCAGATACAGGGTCGCCAGACGCGCGAAGGCCGCCGGAAAGAAAAGCTCGGCACAGATCGCCAGAGCGATCAGCGGCAGGGCGAGTGTGATCGTGCCCTTGATGGCCTGCATCCCGATACGCGGCATCATCCCTCCAAAACGTGGCCAAAGTTCCGGCACTTCCCAGAGCATGGTGTAGCCGTGGTCGATATGTCAATATCATTTCACTTAAATCAAAATCATTGACGTTTGTATCGTATGTTACATAGTGCGTTGCAGAGGATGTGACTGGCTGAGGACAAAACGTATGGCGATCCGTGACCGCTTGACCGATGGCAGCGTGCAGTTGACGCCGTCTGACCTGAAGGTGGCGCGCGCCTTGCTTGCGGACTATCCGGCGGCGGGTCTGAATACCGTCGCCCAGCTTGCCGCGCTCGCCGGGGTGTCGGGGCCGACGGTCGTGCGCTTTGTGACGCGTCTGGGCTTTGACGGTTTTCCTGACTTCCAGAAGGCTTTGCTGGCGGAAGTGCAGGCGCGGATGAACTCGCCCCTTGCCATGATCGATGCGGGCAAGGCGGCCGGGGTGCCGCAGGAACAGATCTACCAGGTCGTGCTGCGGTCGTGTGTCACCATGCTGGAGACGACCTCGGGCATGGTTCCCGCGGCCGATTTCGATATGGCCGCACGGCTCGTGACCGATCCTGCGCTGCGGCTGCATTTCATCGGCGGGCGCTTCTCGGGGTATCTTGCCGGGATGCTGTGGCAGCACATGCGCCAGCTGCGTGCGGATTGCCTGATGGTCAGTGACAACCTTCCGGACAGGGTCGATTCGCTGATCGATATCGGGCGGCGTGACCTGATCATTGCCTTCGACTACCGCCGCTACCAGACCGACACGATCCAGTTCGTCACCTCTGCTGCCGAGCGGGGGGCGCAGGTGATCTTGTTTACAGACCCTTGGGCTTCACCTTTGACGGCTCATGCCAAGGTGGTGCTGACCGCCCCGGTCGAAGGGCCATCGCCATTCGACACCATGGTTCCCGCTCTGGCCCAGCTCGAAGCGCTGATCGCCGCGGTCACCACACGGCTGTCTACCACGTCGCGCGCCCGGATCGCCGAAATCGAGGCCCTGCGCCGCCATTCGGGCATCACCGAGGACCAGCCCGCCCAAGATCCCAAGACAGTGCCGCACAGCGCGGACCCAGCCGGAGAATGACATGAGCGACATGATTTCCATCGAATATGGCGGCCAGACTATTCGCAGGGACAGCCCCTATGCAAAGGGTGCCTGCACCTTTCTTCTGGTGGACATGCAGCGCATCTGGGCCGAACCGATGATGGACCCGACGCACCCGATGCCGGCAGACAGCTATTTCATGAAGCGGGTTCACGAGACGGTCATCCCCAATCAGGTGAAGATCCTCAACGCATTCCGCAATGCCGGCGAGAATGTGTGCCATACGATCATCGAAAGCCTGACCGCGGATGGCCGCGACCGGTCACTTGATCACAAGCTTTCGAACATGCATGTGCCGAAGGGCGCACCCGAAGGGGCCATCATCGCACCGCTGGCGCCGACGGAAAACGAGCCGGTGCTGCCGAAAACGTCTTCGGGCCTCTTCAACTCGACAAATGCCGATTACGTGCTGCGCAACCTGAACACCCGCTTCCTTGTCATCGCCGGGATCGTCACGGATCAGTGCGTGGACATGGCGGTTCGCGATGCCGCGGATCGAGGCTATCTGGTGACGCTCGTCCAGGATGCCTGTGCCACCTACACGCCGGAACGGCATGAAGCGGCATTGCGCGCCTATGGCGGCTATTGCTGGATCACCGATACCGAAACCGTGCTGGCCCGCATCGCGGCCCTTGGCGAATGAGCGCATCATGATGAAAGCCGAAGAGCTTGTGACGTTTGTCACCACGGATATTGCGGCCATTACACGGGGCCGCGCCGTGGCGGCGGCCGACCTGCCCGGCGCCCTGACAAGGGGCGTCGGCTGGGTGCCGGCAAACCTGTCGCTGACCCCGTTCGACGAAATCGCCAGCCCCAACCCGTTCGGCTCTTCGGGCGATCTGCGCCTGATGCCCGACCCCGAAGCCGGCGTGCGGATCGAGGGGCTTGGGGGGCGCACCCCGCTGCATTTCTATCATTCCGACATCACCAATCTTGACGGGACCCCGTGGGAGGGCTGCGTCCGCTCGATGCTGAAGGCGGCCGTCGCGGATCTGGAACGTCTGGGCCTGCGTGTGATCGCGGCCTTCGAGCAGGAATTCCAGATCCTTGGCGCAAGCTGGCCGGCCGCGCCGTCGTTCGCGCTTTCGGCGCAGCGTCGCGCGGATCCGTTCGGGCCATTGCTGATGGCGGCACTCGGTGCGGCGGGGTGCGCGCCGGAATGTTTCCTGCCGGAATATGGCCGCGACCAGTTTGAAATCGTGTGCGGCCCCTCTGGCGCGGTGCAGGCCGCAGACCGTGCCGTTACCATCCGCGAAATCACCCGCGAACTGGCGGCGACCATGGGCTGGAAGGCCAGCTTCTGCCCAAAGACGGACCCTGATGGTGTGGGCAACGGTGTGCACATTCACCTGTCGTTGACAGACCTTGAGGGAAACCCGGTCACATTCGACGCCGCGCGCCCCGGGCGACTGTCCGTCAAGGCTGGGTCCTTTGCCGCAGGGATCGTGCGGCACATGGCGGCGCTGACTGCGCTGGCCGCGCCCAGTGCGGTTTCCTACCAGCGCCTGAAGCCGCACCACTGGTCGGCCTCGTGGACGACGCTTGGCGAAAAGGACCGGGAGGCGACCTTGCGGATCTGCCCGACCTCGGAACGGCCCGGTCACGACCCTTCGCGATCCTTCAACATGGAATTCCGCGCTGCCGACGCGACCGCAAGCCCGCATCTTGCCCTGGCCATGCTGATCCGGGCCGGGCTGGAGGGCGTGCGCGACGGGCTTGACACCCCGCCGATCGTGAAGGGCGACCCGGATGAGATGTCGGCCGAAGACCGCGCCCGCCTCGGCATCCGCCGGCTTCCGGCCAGCCTGCCGGAAGCGCTGACCGCGCTTGAACATGACCGGGTGGTCTGTGGCTGGATGTCACCGACCTTTCTTGAATGCTGGAAGGGCATGCGGCTCAAGGAGATGGAAATCGTATCTGGCCTCGATGATGCAGAACTTTGCCGTCGCTATGCCGGGGTTTACTGATGCTGACGCGACCCTTGACCGCCTCTGCGCCGCTGCTGGATCTGGATGAGCCGCCGCCCTATGGCGTCATCAATCCGGATGGCGCCTCGGACCTGCTGCTGTTGTGCGAACACGCGCTGCCGCGCATTCCCCGTCGGCTTGCCCATCTGGGGCTGCCGAAATCCGAAAGGTTGCGCCACATCGGATGGGACATCGGGGCCCTGTCCCTGGCGCGCGACCTGTCAGCCAGATTGGATGCGCCATTGTTCCACACGGCCTATTCACGGCTCGTAGTGGACTGCAATCGACCGCTCGACAACCCATCGCTGATCCCCGAAACCAGTGAAACCACGGCCATTCCGGGCAACCGCAACCTTGCGGCCAGCGAACGGGCCGAGCGGCTTGAAACATTCTTTGACCCGTTCCAGGCCGCCGTCAGCCGGAGACTGGACCTGCGCGCTGCCGCAGGCAAACTCACCTTCGTTGTGGGTGTCCACAGCTATACGCCGGTCTACAAGGGGATTTCCCGGCCCTGGCATGCCGGTATCCTCTATGCCCGGGCGACCGAGTTCGCCGGCCGGATGATGCGGGCGCTTGAACAGGAAGGCGGGCTCGTGATCGGTGACAACGAACCCTACCGGATAGACCACGACGATTATACCGTGCCCGTCCATGGCGACGCGCGGGGCCTTCCCGCCTTCCTGATCGAGGTGCGCCATGACCTGATCTCTACGGCGCAGGGTGTCGCGGAATGGGCGGAAAGGCTGGACCGCTGCCTGCGTCTGGCGATGGACGCGGGCAGATAAGCGGGCGTTTGCGCGCGCGATAAGACAGCATTGGCCGGATTGCAGGAAATCCGGTTCTTTCCGCAGGCGATCCTGGGCGGCTTGGATGCGATCCCGCGCACCGACGCCGGGCGCGATCTGACAGACCTGTCGACCGCACGGCGCGCGGCGGGCCCGGCGCGCCTGTCCGGGCTGGGGCAGCCGCCGCTGCGGTGACGGGCGTTCTTTTGCGTGACATTCCCGCCGATCGGTCCCGATGCGCCCTTGGGCGCAGGCGGAGTTGCAGCCGGACCCGGTGGCGCCGCGTCGACGGCTGCGGGCGCGGTCCCAGGCCGGAAATGGCCACCGCCCGTTTCACCTCTTGGCTTCACCGCATGGCTGTTGACCACAGGCGGCTTGATCCTGCTGCCGTTCGCGGTGATCATGGATCCCGCGCTGGCGGCCGTCTCGGTGACCAGCCTTGCGGCGCTGGCGTGGCGCGCCCTCATCGGCGCGGTGGCAACCGATGCGCTGTGGTTCCGGGCGTCGCGAGGATCGTGCCTGGCGCGGTTTCGACGTTCGGCATGATGAACCCGGTGGCCGCCGTCCTGCCGGGTTGTGTGGTTCCCGGTCAATCCATGTCGGCCTTGCAAGAAGGCGGTGGTGCCATCGTCCTCGGGTCCGTCCGCGCAGGACAGCGGGCCAACCGCCCATTCCCGCGGGTCGCCCTGAACGGCCCGGTCAAGGCCCGGGCGCAGGCCGCCTGAGGGCCATTGAAGAAAGGACTTCCCAAGTGACCCCCCTGACACTCACCCAAGGCCTGGCACGCAACGCGCGGCTCGCCGGGCTGCTCTACCTTGTCATCATCGTGACCGGTCTCGGCGCAGAGCTTGGCCTCCGGGGGCCACTGATCGATCTGGGCGATGCCGACGCGACCGCCGCCGCGATCCTCGCCTCTCCCGGCCAGTTCCGCCTCGCCATCGCCGCCGATCTCGTGATGGCGCTCAGCGATGCGGGCCTCGCCATCCTGCTCTATCTGATCTTTCGCGCCATGGCACCGGGTCTTGCGCTGGCGGCAATGGTGTTCCGTCTGATCCAGACGGTGCTGATCGCGGCCAGTCTCATGGCCCTGCTGACGGCGTGGCTGGTGCTGAACCGCGCCGAGGGCCTGAACGACACACCGACGCTTGCGCTGGTTTTCCTGGACCTGCACGCGCATGGTTACGACCTCGGGCTTGTCTTTTTCGGCGTGAACAGCCTGATCATGGGCCTGATGGTCGGGCGATCGGGCCTTTTCGCCAAGGCGTTCGGCGCGGGGCTTCTGGTGGCCGGGCTGGTCTATCTGACGGGCAGCGGCCTGCGGCTGTTCGCGCCGGACTGGTCCGCGGTTTTTGCCCCGGCCTATGGGCTGACCATCCTGGCCGAGACGGCGTTCTGTCTTCGGCTCTTGTCTCAGCGGGGGCCACGCACACCGGCATCTGGCAGATCGGGTCGAGGATGAACCGATCCGGCTCTGACGTCCGGATTTTGCAGATCTCTTCGTGGGGGGCGGGCCGCCGAGTGTCTTGAGCCTGCGGGCGACGGGCGGTCGGGCAACAACACGGCCGCGCCGATCTGCGGGCTGAAGCCCTTTGGAAAAACCAAGTAGGGGGGCTTTGTGGGGAAGAACACGCGCCGTCCGATTGGCGCGTGGATTTTCCGGTAACTTCAGGCGTGAAGTGGCGGAGGGCGCGGGCGTGCAGTCCAACCTTATCCAGACTAAGATATTGATATGGATATTTTTTCTATTAGATCGCGTTCCAGAAACGCCGTCACCGCGACGATATTCGCTACGCCGGGACCGAGCCCCTTTCGACACCTGTCGCCGGCGGGCTGATGCGCTCTGCGATCTGGAATAGCCCTGCGATGTAGTCCGTCTTCGCATCCTCCTGGCGGACGCCAAGGTTGATGCTCTTGTGTAGCCCATCCCGGCCGATCCGGATCGTGGTGATCGGCATGCCCGCCGCGTCTTCCCTGATCAGCCAGTCGGGCAGGACACTCACCCCTCGCGCCGCGGCCACCAACTGCAGCATCAGGTCCGTGCTCTCGATCCCGATCTGACGGACCGGGCGGCAATTCGCGGGGACCAGGAAGCGGGAGAAGACATCCAGCCGATCCGGCGTAACCGGAACCGTCAGCAGGTCCTCGCCCAGCAGGTCCTCCGGCTCGATGAAGGCTCTACCTGCAAGCCGATGATCCTCGTGGACAGCAAGGAGGAGGTCGTAGTCGAAGACCGGCCTGAAGTGGAGGTCAGGCAGCTTCACCGGATCAGGCGTGACAAGCAGGTCGATCTCATGCGCCTGCAATGCAGCGACTCCGTCGAACCGGAACGCGGTGCGCACCTCCAGATCGACGTCGGGCCAGTCGCGCAGATAGGGCCCCGTCACGCGCATCAGCCATTTCTCGCAGGGATGACACTCCATCCCGACGCGTAGCGCGCCGCGACGTCCTCGCGAGATGTCGGCGAGTATGCGTTCGGCATGTTCCAGCTCCGGAACCATTCGCTCGGCGAGGTCCAGCAGGTAGGCGCCCGCCTCGGTCAACTGCAGACCGCGCCCCTTCTTGCGCCAGACCTTCACCCGGTGGCGGTCCTCGAGCTTGGCAATGGCGTGGCTGACCGCGGACTGACTGAGGTTCATCCTCTCCGCCGCCGCGGTGACGCTACCGGCACGGTGGACTTCCCGGATGATGGTGAGGTGCTGGCGATCAAGCATTATGAATATCCTGCATGGGGCAATGATTTCATGCCATTTCTGTTCATGAATTGTCTCTGCTAATTCAGCCCCAGGCACAATCCCCAACCTGTTTCGGAGCCCGCCATGAATTCTGCAGCCGTTCTTTCCCAGTTTGACGAAGTCATCGACCGTCGCGGCTCGAACTCGATGAAGTGGGACGGAGTGCGCACGATGCTGGCGCCGGAGGAGGCCGCAGCCGATCCGCTGCCGATGTGGGTGGCCGACATGGATTTCCGCGCGCCGAAACCGGTTCGCGATGCGCTTGTCGCAGCGGCGGAGAACGGGGTGTTCGGGTACCCCGCAGGTGGCTCGAAATCCTACGTCGCGGCGGTCACCGGCTGGCAGCAGAAGCGCTTCGGCTGGGAGGTCGCCCCCGAGTGGGTCGTCCAGACCTCAGGCATCATCGCCGCGATCAAAACCGCCGTGCAGGCCTTTTCGTCGCCCGGCGACAGCGTCCTGATCCAGCCGCCGGTCTATGCGCATTTCCGTGACGACGTCCTCCTGAACGGCCGCTTCCCCGTCAGCGCGCCCCTGACGCGCATCGAGGACGGCTATCGCTATGACGAGGCCGTGTTCGAAGCGGCGATCCGGCCGAACACGAAGATCTTCATCCTGTCGAATCCGCACAACCCGACCGGCAACGTCTGGAGCGAAGCGGAACTGCGGAGCATGGGCGAGATCTGCGCGCGTCACGGCGTCCTCGTGATCGCCGACGAAATCCACCAGGACCTGATCATGAACCCGGCCCTGCGGCACATCCCCTTCGCAAGCCTGAGCGAAGCCTTCGCGCAGAACTCGATCACCTGCACGGCGCCATCCAAGACCTTCAACGTGCCGGGCCTGCAAAGCGCGAATCTGTTCATCCCGAACCGGCGCCTCCGCGATGAATTCCGTCGCCAGTACGATCGCAACATGTTTCCGCTGGTAAACGTCCTCGGCATGGTCGCGGCGGAGGCCGCCTACACCCATGGCGCCCCGTGGGTGGACGAGCTGGTCGCCTATGTCCGCGCCAATCACGCGCACTTCGCAAGCGCGGTGAAAAATCTCGGGCCCGGCCTGCGGGTACTACCGGCGGACTCGCTCTATCTCGCCTGGATGGACTGCCGCGCCCTCGGAATGGACGCCGATGCGCTCAACCGCTTCATGCTGACGCGCGCGCGGCTCTGGCTCGACAAGGGGCAGAAGTTCGGGCTCGAGGGTCACGGATACATGCGCGTCAACCTCGGCTGCCCCCGCGCGACGGTCGACGAGGCCATCTCGCGGCTGGGCGCCGCGGTAATGACGCAGGCGACGTGAGTGTCAGGTCCGCGCACTTCGCGCCTGTCTCCTGCTCGCCAAGGGTGCCGATGATCTGCTCATCCGTGAAACTCGGGCGCTTCATTGTCCGTCCTCAGGTCGGGCCGGACTCTCATCGATGGTGGAGGAAAGATCCCGTGACAGGTCACCCCACCTGAAAACCGTATCGCGCCAAATGCCAAACAGAGACTCGGGTCACTCTGGGCGACTATTTCGCCTGCAATTTCAAGTCTCTATGGGCATCAGGCCATGCAAGGGGGGCATCGCGCCTCGTGTGTCGCGGAAACGACGCCACGCTACGTGATTGGAAAAACGTTTGAATTTAACGCGCTATATGGTGGCGGAGAGACAGGGATTCGAACCCTGGGTCGGCGCAAACCGACAACGGTTTTCGAGACCGCCGCATTCGACCACTCTGCCACCTCTCCGCATCAGGGGTCGTCGTGGCGGGGATTTAGCCGTCCCGCGCGGGGCTTGCAAGACCCAAAACGGCGAAATCCGGCGCAAACTGCGACCGGCCTCTTCTGCCGGTCCGGCCGGGTTGGTCCGGCTTGCCGATCGGCGGGTTCACGCGACCGTGCAAGTGCGGTTCTTGGCAAGCGGGGGCGGAGCGTTTAGCTGTTAGGCTGATCGACATGGCCGGTTTCGGCATCACGAAAGGTTCCTTCACCATGCTTCTGCGCGCCCTGATCCTTGGCTCGGTCGTCATGGCCGGTGGCACCCCGCTTCGGGCCGAGGCTCCGGTCCTGACGCCCGCAGAGGCGCAGGCCGAAGTGAAGGCGCCCGCCGTTCCGGCCGAGGTCGCCGCGCTGGCCGAGGCCATGCGCATCGGCGAGGTGATGTCCATCATGCGCGAGGAGGGTGTCGAATATGGCGGCACGCTCGAGGAAGAGATGTTCCCCGGTCGCGGCGGATCGGAATGGCGCGCGGTCGTCGGGCTGATCTATGACACGGCCACGATGCGGTCGCGTTTCGACGCGGTCTTCGCGCGCGAGATGGCAGCCGACCCCGAGGCGACGGCTGCGGCCACGGAATTCTTCACATCGGATCTGGGCGCGCGGATCATCGAACTCGAGATCGAGGCGCGGCGCGCGCTGCTGGAGGATGCGGTCGAGGAGGCCGCCCGCGTGATGGCCGAGGACATGCTGGCCGGGGGCGAGCCGCGAATGGATGCGCTTCAGGCCTTTGCCGAGACGAACGACCTGATCGAGTCGAACGTTTCGGGCGCACTGAACGCCAATCTCGCCTTCTACAAGGGTCTGGCCGAGGGCGGCGCGCTGGAGGATGACATTCCCGAGGATCAGATGCTGTCCGATGTCTGGTCGCAGGAACCCGAGGTGCGCGCCGACACCGAGGACTGGCTCTATTCCTATCTCGCGCTGGCCTATCAGCCGCTGTCGGATGACGATCTGGCCGCCTACCATGCCTTTTCCGAAACGCCCGCCGGGCAGAAGCTGAACGCGGCGTTGTTCGCCGCCTTCGACGAGATGTTCACGCAGATGTCCTTCGATCTGGGCCGGGCCGCCGCGCGTCAGATGCAGGGCGAAGATATCTGACGGCTGAAATCGGCACGCCGGGCGGTTGCCGGGCGGTCATCGGGTCGGGGCGCGGGGCGGTTTGCCCGGATCGGTCCGGCGCCCTCGATCCGCGCGGGAAGAGGCACGATAAACGGCCCTAGAAAGTGGTCCTCGGGCGCTTGACTCCCGGCCCCCCTTCATGGATAAGCGCGCATCTCCGGACAGTCGCGAGGCTGGCCGGGGTTTTCATGTTCAATGACGCCCTTAGCCGGGCGCGCTGTCCGAGGCATCGAAACGCCGGATCACACGCCGGGGCCACAGGACGCGGAGACGAGAAAAGGAAAGACCCATGTTCGCGGTCCTCAAGACGGGCGGCAAGCAATACAAGGTGCAGGCGGGCGACGTGCTGCGCGTTGAAAAGCTTGCGGCCAATGCTGGCGACAAAGTCCAGTTCAACGAGATTCTGATGGTCGGCGGTGACACCGTCACCGTGGGTGCGCCGCTGGTGAAGGGCGCTGCCGTGCAGGCCGAAGTGATCGACCAGATCAAGGGCGAGAAGGTCATCCACTACGTCAAGCGCCGCCGCAAGCACAGCTCGCAGCGCACCAAGGGCCACCGCCAGCACCTGACGCTGGTGCGCGTGACCGAGGTTCTGGCCTCGGGCGCCGAAAAGTCGGGCGTGGCCGCGGCCACCGGCACCGCCGATGCGCGTCGCGCCGCCCACGAAGCCCCGGCCGCCAAGGCCGCCGCGAAACCCAAGCGCGCCGCCAAGGCCGCCAAAGCCGAGGAGTAATCCCCCATGGCACACAAGAAAGCAGGCGGTTCGTCCCGCAACGGTCGCGACTCGGCCGGTCGCCGTCTTGGCGTGAAGCTGTTTGGTGGCCAGGCCGCCATTCCGGGCAACATCATCGTGCGCCAGCGCGGCACCACCTGGTTCCCGGGTGAAGGCGTCGGCATGGGTCGTGACCACACGATCTTTGCCACCGTCGAAGGCCGCGTGACCTTCCGCAAGGGCCTCAAGGGCCGCACCTTCATTTCGGTGCTCCCGGTCGCGGAGGCAGCCGAGTAAGCCGAACCTTTACAATCGGATTGTAAACGGGGGATCGGCTGAAAGGCCGGTCCCCTTCCTCATTTCCGCCCCGAAGATCGGGCAGGGATGAGCCTTCCATCCGCGTGAGCGGGCCGTGAACGTCCTTGCAAAGGGTCTGGCCCGCCCCCACGTCGATGGAAACGGGGGAGACGATTTCCGGTGCCGGGAGTGCCCGGCGCCCATGCGCTTTCGAAGGAGGGGAAGCCATGACGCTTGATCTGATCCTGGCCGAGGCTGGCCAGATTGCCGCCGGGCGGTTCGTCCTGCGGCCGGTGCGCAAGTCGGACGCGGGGCTGTTTGCCCATTACGCGGGCGACCGCCGCGTGGCAGAAGGCACCCGATCCATTCCCCATCCATTGCCGCCCGGCGCGGCGGAGGCCTTTGTCACACGGGCGATGGCACCCTCGGGTGACGAGGACATCTGGGTGATGGACGGCACGGCAACGGGCCTGCCTGAGGTTCTGGGCGTGATCAGCCTCAAGCGCATGGATCGCGGCCAGTCCGAGGTCGGCTATTGGGTCGCACCCGCGTTCTGGAACCTCGGCATCGCGTCCGAGGCGGTGCGCGCCCTGATCGAGGCGAACCCGCAGGCCAACCGCACGATTTTTGCCGAGGTATTCCAGGACAACCCCGGTTCGGCGCGGGTGCTGACCAACGCGGGCTTCACCTATCTGGGGGACGCGGAAACCTATTCGGTGGCGCGCGGGGCAAGGGTGCCCACGTGGACCTACCTGAAGAAACTGGACTGACCGGACCGGCGCCTGCCAGTGCTCGCGCCTGCCAGTGCTCGCGCCTGCCAGTGACCGGCGCCTGCCCGTGCGCCAGAGGCGGGCAGACGCGCGGCTGCGGGGCCGGGCCAGGGGGCGGCGCCCGCCTTCGTGGCGCTTGAGCCTTTCGGGCGCATCCTGTATCGGGGCAGCGACCCCCCATGAGAAAGCCTGAGAGATGAAGTTCCTTGACCTTGCCAAAGTCTATATCCGCTCGGGCGGGGGCGGGGCGGGCTGCGTCTCGTTCCGGCGCGAGAAGTTCATCGAATTCGGCGGCCCCGACGGGGGCGACGGCGGCAATGGCGGTTCGGTCTGGGCCGAGGCCGTGGAAGGGCTGAACACGCTGATCGACTTCCGCTATCAGCAGCATTTCTTCGCCAAGAACGGTCAGCCCGGCATGGGCAGCCAGCGCACGGGCAAGTCGGGCGACGACATCATCCTGAAGGTGCCGGTCGGCACCGAGGTGATCGACGAGGACGAGGAAACCGTGATCGCCGACCTGGTGACGGTGGGCCAGCGCGTGCTTCTGGCCAAGGGCGGCAACGGCGGCTTCGGCAACCTGCATTTCAAATCCTCGACCAACCGCGCGCCGGGCCGGGCCAATCCGGGCCAGCCGGGGGTGGAACGCACGATCTGGCTCAGGCTGAAGCTGATCGCGGATGCGGGCCTTGTGGGTCTGCCCAATGCGGGGAAATCCACCTTCCTTGCCGCCGTGTCGAACGCCCGCCCGAAGATCGCGGATTACCCGTTCACCACGCTGGTGCCGAACCTGGGTGTCGTCGGGATCGACGGGCAGGAATTCGTCATGGCCGACATTCCGGGCCTGATCGAAGGCGCAAGCGAGGGCAGGGGCTTGGGCGACCAGTTCCTGGCCCATGTGGAACGCTGCTCGGTCCTGCTGCACCTGGTGGACGGGACATCGTCCACCATCACCAAGGACTACCGCACCATCGTGACCGAGCTTGAGGCCTATGCGCCCGAACTGGCGGCGAAACCCCGCGTCACGGCGATGAACAAGGTCGACGCGCTGGACGGCAAGACGGCCGGAACCCGGCGCCGGGCGCTGGAAAAGGCCAGCGGCGGGCCTGTGCATGTGATCTCGGGCGTGACGGGCCAGGGGGTGCAGGACGTTCTGCGCGCGCTTCATGCGCAGATCATGCTGGCCCGCAAGGCCGATGAACCCCGCGAGGTGCAGCCGTGGCGGCCGTGAACCCGGTTCTGGCCGCGACCACGGCCCCCGATGTGCGCTCCGCGCGCCGTCTGGTCGTGAAGATCGGCTCGGCGCTGCTGGTGGACCGGCAGAAGGGGCTGAAACAGGGCTGGCTTTCGGCGCTGGCGATGGACGTCGCCGAAGCGAAGGTGCGCGGGGCCGATGTCGTGCTGGTGTCTTCGGGGTCGATCGCGCTTGGGCGCAAGATCCTGGGCCTGCCGGATGGCGCGCTGACGCTGGAACAGTCGCAGGCTGCCGCGGCGGTCGGGCAGATCCGGCTTGCCCGCGCCTATGAAGAGGTGCTGGCCCCGCACGGGATCACCACGGGGCAGGTTCTGGTCACGCTGGAAGATACCGAAGACCGCCGCCGCTATCTGAACAGCCGCGCCACGATGGAGACGCTTCTGGGCCTGGGCGTTGTTCCGATCGTGAACGAGAACGACACCGTGGCGACGGACGAGATCCGCTTTGGCGACAACGACCGGCTTGCGGCGCAGATCGCGGTGACCGTGGGGGCGGACCAGTTGATCCTGCTGTCGGATGTCGACGGCTTCTATTCGGCCAATCCCAAGGAGGATCCGACAGCCATCCGTTTTGACCTGGTGGACGAGATCACGCCCAAGATCGAGGCGATGGCGGGCGATCCGATCTCGGGCCTGTCAAAGGGCGGGATGAAGACCAAGCTGATGGCGGCCAAGACGGCGGTGGCCGGGGGCTGCGCGATGGCGATCATGGAAGGATCGGTCCTGCGCCCGCTCAAGGCGCTGGCGGAGGGGGCCGCACGCACCTGGTTCGTGGCCCATGGCGATCCGCAGGTGGCCCGCAAGCGCTGGATCAACGCGATGAAGCCGAGAGGCGAGGTCACGGTCGATGCGGGCGCGGTCAGCGCGCTCCGTGCGGGCAAGTCGCTTCTGCCTGCCGGGGTGCGGTCGGTCGCGGGCCACTTCGGCCGGGGTGACCCGGTTGCCATCCTTGGCCCCGATGGAGAGACGCTGGGCAAGGGGCTGGTGCGCTACACGGTCGAGGAGGCGCGCAGGATCGCCGGCCACAGATCGGCCGAGATCGAGGGCATCCTGGGCTATCAGGGCCGCGCGGCCCTGATCCACCGCGACGACATGGTGATCTGAGGGCAGGCCGGGGCGCTGCCCCCGGACCCCCGGGATATTTGGGCCAGAATGAAAGAGGCAGGGCGATGGACGGGCAGGCGGGCGATCTGATGCAGACGATGGGCCGGGCGGCCCGCGACGCGGCGGCGGAGCTTGCCTTTGCCCCGGCCGCGCGGAAGACGGCGGCTCTTATGGCGGCGGCCGATGCGGTGGCCGCGCATGAGGCCGGGATCCTGGCTGCCAACGCGCGCGATCTGGACTATGGCCGCGAAAAGGGCCTGTCGCCCGCGATGATGGACCGGCTGACCCTGAACCCGGCGCGGATCGCCGCGATCTGCGAGGGGCTTCGGTCGGTGGCGGCGCAGCCCGATCCGGTTGGGCGGGTGCTGGCGGAATGGGACCGGCCCACGGGGCTGCACATCCAGCGGGTTGCCACGCCCCTTGGCGTGGTGGGCGTCATCTATGAAAGCCGCCCGAACGTCACCGCCGACGCGGGCGCGCTGTGTCTCAAATCGGGCAATGCGGTGATCCTGCGCGGCGGGTCGGAAAGTTTCCATTCCTCGGGCGCGATCCATGCCTGCATGGTCGAGGGGCTCAGGGCGGCCGGGCTGCCCGAGGCCGCGATCCAGCTGGTGCCGACGCGTGACCGCGGGATGGTGACGGAAATGCTGCGGGCGACCGGGTTCATCGACGTGATCATCCCGCGCGGGGGCAAGGGGCTGGTCGGGCTGGTGCAGGCCGAGGCGCGGGTGCCCGTCTTCGCCCATCTGGAAGGCATCTGCCATGTCTATGCCGATGGCGATGCGGATCCGGAAAAGGCCCGGCGCGTGGTGCTGAACGCCAAGACCCGGCGGACCGGCATCTGCGGGGCCGCCGAATGCCTGCTGATCGACCGCGCCTTCTGGGACCGGCACGGCGCCGTGCTGATCGAGGACCTGCTGGCCGCCGGGGTCGAGGTGCGGGCCGAAGGTGATCTGGCGCGCGTTCCGGGCACGGTGCCTGCCACGCCCGAGGATTTCGGGCGCGAGTTCCTTGACATGATCATCGCGGCGCGCCTGGTGGAGGGCGTCGACGGGGCGATCGCCCATATCCGGCGCTATGGATCGAACCATACCGAAAGCATCCTGACGGAAAATGATGCGACGGCGGCGCGGTTTTTCGAACGGCTGGACAGCGCGATCCTGATGCGCAACGCCTCGACCCAGTTCGCCGATGGAGGGGAATTCGGCATGGGCGCCGAGATCGGCATCGCCACGGGCAAGATGCATGCGCGCGGCCCCGTGGGCGCCGAGCAGTTGACCAGCTTCAAGTATCTGGTCACGGGCGACGGCACCTGCCGGGCCTGACGGGTCAGACCTCGAGCCGCAACTCGCCGCCACTTTCGGTCACGCGCAGCCTTCGCCCGGTCCGGGCAAGATCGGCGCGGACCAGCGCGAACTGCACCTGCGCGGGGCCGAGTGTGGCGGGGGCCGGGGCGCCATCCGATGACAGCCAGTCCCAGAACGGGCCGATGTCGCGGCGGCGGGCGCTGTGTGCGGCGATGCGCCAGCCGTCTCCGTCCCGGTCAAGAAGGACATGGCCGCCATAGGGCAACGCGGTTTCAAGGCAGAGCAGCAGCAGGAACAGAAGCCGCGCCTCGGACCGGGCCATTTCGGCCGGTCCCTGAAGGTCCACCGTCAGCCGCCCGCCCGCGTTCATGTCCGACAGGATTGCCTGCAGATCTGCCCGCGCGACCCGCTGGCCCTGGCCGGGATCGCCAAAGGCCATCCGGAAGAAGCGCAGCCGCGCCGTCGCGCTGGCCACGCTTTCGGCGATCAGCGCCAGTTCGGGGCTTTTCCCGCCCGGTTCGAACATCAGCAGTTCCAGCCCATTGCCGATGGCGCCGATCGGGCTGATAAGGTCATGGCAGATGCGCGACCCCAGAAGCGCGGCAAGGTCGGCCCTGTCGGGCGCATCGGCGGGCGCATCGGCAGGCGTGGCGGTCGGGGGCGTTTCGGGCAGGGGCGTTTCGGGACGAGATGGAACAGGGGGCGGCGGCATGGCGTCACCTTTGGGGAAATGCGATGAATGAAATACTGGAGCCTGGAATGTTCGTCCGGCACCCCGGCAAGCCGGATTGGGGGCTGGGGCAGGTGCAATCGAGGATCGGCAACCGGATCACCATCAATTTCGAACATGCGGGCAAGGTGGTGATCGACGGGGCGCATGTGGCCCTTGAACCCGTGTTTGACCGCTGACGCAACTATAGGGCGTGCCTTTGGAAAATGGCAACCCGTGATTGCGCGGGCGGTGGCGGTTGCATTGCGGGCCGCGCCTTCCTAGAAGTTGACCACAGCCCCGAAAGGACCCCGCCCCGGATGATCGCCGACACCTCGCGCCTGACCCTGCGCCTTGCGCGCGATGCGCGCGACCTGCGGGCCGCGCAGCGCCTGCGCTATCGGGTTTTCGTTCAGGAACTGGGGGGCGACGGCGCGATGGTGGACCATGACGACCGGCTGGAACGGGATGCCTTCGATCCGCTGTTCGATCACCTGATCCTCGTCGACACGTCCCGCGATCCGGCAGAGTGCGAGGATGTGGTGGGGGTCTACAGGCTTTTGCCATCCGACAGGGTGGGGGCTGCGGGGCGGTTCTATTCGGAACAGGAATACGACCTGACCGCGCTGCGCGCCTCCGGGCGGCGTCTGGTGGAACTGGGGCGGTCCTGCGTGCATCCCGATTTCCGGGGTGGGGCGGCGATGATGCTTTTGTGGAACGGGCTGGCCGAATATGTGCTGGACCGCGGGATCGAGATCCTGTTCGGCGTGGCCAGTTTCCACGGCACCGACCCGGCGCCGATCGCGCAGGCGCTGAGCTATCTGCACGCCCATCACCTGGCGCCCGAGGCGCTGCGCGTCGTCGCGCGGCCCGAACACCGGCAGGAGATGGCGCTGATCCCGCCCGACCGGATCGACCGGAAGGCGGCGATGCTGGCCACGCCCGCGCTGATCAAGGCCTATCTTCGGCTGGGGGGCTTCGTGGGCGACGGGGCGTGGATCGACCACGCCTTCAACACGACCGATGTCTGCCTTGTGATGGACACGGCGCGGATGTCGGCCAGGCACCGCGATTTCTATGTCCGCAAGGCCGAGGGCTGACCGATGGGCGAGGCCTGGAAAGAGGCGCCGGTTCCCCCCTTGCGGATCGGTCCGCTGGGGTGGCTTCGCGTCGGGCTGCGCGGCCTGACACTGGGCAGCCTGACCTATGGCGGGCTGGCCATACTCATGCTGGTGCGGCTGGTCGAACAGCCGCTTTTCGGGATGGCCCGTCCCTGGACGCCGCATATCACCCAGACGGTCTGCCGCCTTGCGCTGCGCATCCTGCGCCTGCCGCTGAAGGTCGAGGGCACGCCGATGATCGAAGATGGGGCGGTTGTGGCCAACCACGCCTCGTGGCTGGACATCTTCGTGCTGAACGCGGCGCAGCGGGTCTATTTCGTGTCGAAATCCGAAGTGGCGGGCTGGCCCGGCATCGGCTGGCTGGCGCGCGCCACGGGAACCGTGTTCATCGCCCGCAAGGGCACCGAGGCGAAGGTGCAGCAGCACCTGTTCGAGGAACGCCTGCGCGCGGGGCACCGGCTGTTGTTCTTTCCGGAAGGCACAAGCACCGATGCCGTGCGCGTCCTGCCGTTCAAATCGACGCTGTTTGCCGCCTTCTATACCCACGGGCTGGAACGCGTGATGCATATCCAGCCGGTCACGGTGATCTATCATCCGCCCGAAGGCGAGGACCCGCGGTTCTATGGCTGGTGGGGCGACATGGAATTCGGCCCGCATCTTCTGAAGACGCTGGCGCAGGGGCGTCAGGGGCGGGTCGAGGTGATCCACCACGCGCCCGTGCCGGTCGATGCCTTCGAGAACCGCAAGGCGCTTGCGCTGCATTGCGAACGGGTGATCCGCACGACCCATCCCCTGGCCGAAGCCGGAGAGTGAACCCGCGCGGCCCCGGTCAGCCCCGCCTCAGCCCAGGGGGGCAAGCAGCGCCTTCAGCGCGGCGGCCGGATCTTCGGCGCGCCAGATTTCATCGCCGATCCCGAAGAAATCGGTGACAGGGCCCAGTTCGGCCACCAGATCGGCGGTCAGCGCGCCTTCGGCCACCACCGGCACCTCGATCATTTCCGACCACCACTGAAAGAGGTCGACCGGCGCGCGCGCGCCCGTGCCGAGGCTGGTTTCGCCGACCGGCCCGAAGGCGACGTAATCCGCCCCCGCCTCGGCGGCGTTCATGCCTTCGTGCCGTGTGGTTCCGCAGAAGGCGCCGATGATCGCGTCGCCCCCCAGATCCTTGCGCAGCTTGCGCACTAGACGGGCGCCGTCGGTCAGATGCACGCCGTCCAGCCCCAGCCGTTCGACCATCTGCACGTGGTTTTCGATCACGATGGCCACGTCGCGGGCATGGGTCACCTCGCGTAGCGCGTCGCCCGCGCGCAGGATCGCATCCTCGTCGCGCGTGGCCAGCGCCAGGCGCACGCAGGCGACCTCGGCCTGGTCCAGCACCGCCGCCAGACGGTCGGCGAATGTGTCCACCTCCAGCGCGGGCGGGGTGACGAGGTAGATCTGCGGGCGATCGGTGTCTGCCATCATGCGGCTCCTCAAGGGCTTTGGCGCCCTTTAGCGCGTTTTCCTGGGCTTGGCTATCGGCTGCGGCTTTCCTTGTCATGCCGATTGCACCAGCGTATCAGGCGCGGGCTTATCAGGCGCGCAACGCGATCCCCACGGCAGGACCGACATGACCCAACCGTTCTTCATCCTCGTCCGCCCGCAGATGGGCGAAAACATCGGCGCCGCCGCGCGCGCCATGCTGAATTTCGGGCTGACGGGCATGCGCGTCGTCGATCCGCGCGATGGCTGGCCCAATCCGCGCGCGGTGGCGATGGCTTCGGGGGCAGGGCGGATCCTGGACCTTGCCGGGCAGTTTCCGGACGTGCCCCGGTCGATCGCCGATTGCGACTATGTCTTTGCCACCACGGCGCGCGGGCGCGAACTGACCAAGCCCGTGGTCACGCCGGAACGCGCGATGGAACAGGCCCGCGCGATGGCCGCCGAAGGCAAGCGCGTGGCTTTCCTGTTCGGCCCCGAACGCGCGGGGCTGGAGAACGAGGATCTGGTCCATGCCAATGCCATCGTGACCGTGCCGGTCAACCCCGATTTCCCCTCGCTCAACCTTGGGCAATGCGCGCTGCTTCTGGCCTATGAATGGCGCCGGCAGACGGCCGATGTCGCCCCCGAGGTGATGGTCATGGCGCGGACCGAATTCGCGACCCGGCTGGAGGTCGAGAAGCTGGCCGACCATTACGAGGCGCGTCTGGGGGATGCGGGGTTCTTTCATCCGGCGGAAAAGGCGCCCGGAATGAAACTTGCGCTGCGCAACATGTGGGCGCGTCTGAACCTCACGCGGGCCGAGGTGCAGACCTTCCACGGCATGCTGCGCCAGATCGCCTGGAAGCTGAAACGGCAGGGCGAAGCGGAGGGCGATGAAAAAAATCTGGCCGAGAAGGAATAAACCCGCGGGCAGATCGTTTTGCCTCTGACTGGAACAGCCATCGGGGAAAGGAACGATCAGATGCCGATCTATCGCGGAAACGGGGAAGCCAACCGGATCTTCGGGTCGCAGGGCAATGACACGGTGCTGGGGTTCGACGGGGCCGATACGCTTTACGGGCGGGACGGGCGCGACCGGGTCGAAGGGGGCGACGACGAGGATCGCCTATATGGCGGCGCGGGCGACGACACGATGATAGGCGGCAAGGGCGAGGATCGGCTCTGGGGCGATGCGGGCAACGATCTTTTCACCGATGAAAGCGGCAATGACGCCTTCTTCGGCGGGGCCGGGAATGACACGATCCGCGCGGGCGAGGGCAACGACAGCCTGAACGGCGGCACCGGGCGCGACCTTCTGGTGGGCGGCGAGGGCGACGACAGGATGATCGGCGGCCGTGGTGCCGACCGCCTGATCGGTGACGAAGGCAACGACACGCTGAACGGCGGGCGGGGCAATGACGTGATGACCGGGGGCGAAGGCGCCGACCGCTTCGTGTTCCGCTGGGGCAGCGACAGGATCACTGATTTCGACATCGGCGACGACCAGATCGACCTCAGCGGCATTGCCGGTCTGGACGACTTCGGCGACGTGCTGGCGCGGATGCGGCAGGACGGCTCCGACACCGTGTTCCGCGCGGGCTCGCATGTCCTGAGGATCGAGGACGTCTCGCGCGCCTCGCTTGACGCGGATGACTTCCTGTTCTGAGCCGAAGGCGCCCCCCGGCACCGGGGGGTGCGACCGATTGCGAACCGGCCTTGAAAGGTGGTGCGCCGCGTCCTAGGGTCCTGCCGCGAAAGGGGACCGCAGATGGCAGGAAAGCGCAGCATTTTCGAGGAAGTCGGCGAAGGCACCCGCGCGGCGGCACCCGCGCCCGGCGTGATCGACAAGGGCACGGGCGGCGCGCGCGGCGCGATCCGCGGCTGGCTGCTGGTCCTTTTCATGCTGGTCGCGTCGATGATCGTAGTCGGCGGTCTGACGCGGCTGACGGATTCGGGCCTGTCGATCACCGAATGGCGCCCCGTGACGGGCGCCCTGCCGCCGATGTCGGTCGAAGAGTGGGCCGTCGAGTTCGACAAGTATCGCGCGATTCCGGAATATCAGTTGCAGAACAAGGGGATGAGCCTTGAGGATTTCAAGGTCATCTACTGGTGGGAATGGGGCCACCGGCAACTGGGCCGTGTCGTCGGTCTGGTCTGGGCCGCGGGGTTCGTCTTCTTCTGGGCGACAAGGCGCGTTCCGGCGGGCTGGACGGGCCGGCTTCTGGGCCTTGGTGCCCTGGGCGGGCTTCAGGGCGCGATCGGCTGGTGGATGGTGTCCTCGGGGCTGACGGGGGAACGGGTCGATGTGGCCTCCTACCGGCTGGCCACGCATCTGGGCCTGGCCTTCGTCATCCTGGGTCTCATCGCCTGGTATGTCCTTCTTCTGGGGCGGAGCGAGGCGCAGCTCATGCAGGCGCGCCGCAGCCGCGAGGCGAAGCTTTACAGCCTGTCCACCGGGCTGATGCATTTCGCCTTCCTTCAGATCCTTCTGGGTGCGCTGGTGGCCGGCATCGACGCAGGGCGTGGCTTTCCGACCTGGCCCGACATGAACGGGCAGTTCTTCCCCGCAGACGCCTTCTATGTGCCCGGCGGGCCCGCCTGGGCGGCGTTCTTTGAAAACCCGGGGCTTGTGCAGTTCATGCACCGCATGGCCGGCTATCTGCTGTTCGCCTTCGCCATCGTCGTCTATCTGCGCGGCCGCAGGTCGGCCCATCGGGCGACGCGCGGCGCCTTCGGTGCGGTCATGGCGATGATGGTGGTGCAGCTTCTGCTGGGCATCGCCGCAGTGTTGACCGCAGCGCATCTGCATGTGGCGATCACCCATCAGGTGGGCGCGATCCTTCTGTGGGTGCTGATCCTGCGCGCCCGTCACCTTTCCCAATACCCGCTGGTCGGGTCGATCCGCGAGGGCACGCAATGACCGCCAACAACACCGCCTATGCCGATCTCATGGCCTTTCAGCGCCAGACCGAGGCGCTGGCCCAGGTCGCGGGCCGTCTGGGCTGGGATCAGGAAACCATGATGCCCCGTGGCGCCGCCGAACAGCGCGGCGAGGAGATGGCCGCGATGGAGGGCATCCTTCACGCCCGCCGGACCGATCCGCGGATCGGCGAATGGCTGGCCCTGGCCAAAGCCGCCGACGAGGTGGCCGCCGCGCAGTTGCGCCATATCCGCCGGGCCTATGACCGGACGCGCCGGATTCCCGCAGATCTGGCGCAGGAACTGGCGCGGGTCACGTCGCTGGCGCAGGGGATCTGGGCCGAGGCGCGCGCCAATGACCGGGTCG
This sequence comes from Aliigemmobacter aestuarii, assembly GCF_004799285.1. Taxonomy (GTDB): domain Bacteria; phylum Pseudomonadota; class Alphaproteobacteria; order Rhodobacterales; family Rhodobacteraceae; genus Aliigemmobacter; species Aliigemmobacter aestuarii. Next base: position 338,071 of record NZ_SSND01000004.1, read on the forward strand.
CCGATTTCCTGCCGACCCTGACCGAGGTGATCCGGCTCAAGCGGCACGAGGCCGTGGCCCTGGCCGAAGATGGCGATCCCTATGACGCGCTCTTGGACGATTACGAACCAGGTGCCACGCAGGACAGCATCGCCGAGATGTTCGACCGGATGCGCCCGCGCCTGGTGAAGCTGCGCGAGGCGATCCTGGCCTCGTCCGTGCAACCTGCGAAGCTTTCCGGCCATTTCGGCACCGAAGGGCAGCTGCGGCTGGCGCGTCGGCTGGCCACGGCCTTCGGATACGACTGGAACCGGGGGCGGCTTGACCTTGCCGTTCATCCGTTCAGTTCCGGATCGGGCAACGATGCGCGGATCACCACGCGGGTGATGGAAACCGACCCGTTCAACTGCTTCTACTCGACCATCCACGAGGTGGGTCATGCCTGCTATGAACTGGGGATCGACGGCGATTACCTGCTGACGCCCCTTGGCAACGGCGTGTCGATGGGCGTCCACGAAAGCCAGAGCCGGATCTATGAAAACCAGATCGGCCGGTCGCGCGCGTTCACCGGCTGGATGCATGGCGAGATGGTTGACCGCTTCGGCGATTTCGGCGTGACCGATGCGGATGCCTTCTATGCGACCGTGAACCGGGTCCAGCCGGGATACATCCGCACCGAGGCCGACGAGGTGCATTACAACCTGCATGTGATGATGCGCTTCGATCTGGAGCGCGCGTTGATCCGGGGCGATCTGGCGGTGCGTGATCTGGAGGCGGCTTGGAACGATCGCTTCCGCGCCGATTTCGGCGTCGCGGTGGACCGGCCCGCGCATGGCATGCTGCAGGATGTGCACTGGTCCTGCGGGCTGTTCGGCTATTTCCCGACCTACAGCCTTGGCAATGTCTATGCCGGATGCCTGCACAAGGCGTTGCGCGCGGATGTGCCCGACCTGGACGACCATCTGGGGCGGGGGGAAACGCAGGTGGCCACCGAATGGCTGCGTGACCGGGTGCAGCGCCACGGCGGCCTTTACGAACCGCGCGAGGTGATCCGCCGGGCCTGCGGCTTTGTGCCGGACGAGGGCCCGCTTCTGGACTATCTGGAAGGCAAGTTCACCGAGATTTACCGGCTGTGACAGTCGATCCGCCCGGCGATGGCCTGTCCGTCTGGCTTCTGGCCTTCGGGCAGACCCTGACCTATGCCGGGCTCTACTATGGGTTCGCCGCGCTTCTTCCCGCGCTCGAGGCCGATTTCGGCTGGACCAAGGCCGAACTCGCGGCGGGGCCGACGCTGGCCTTCCTGGTGACGGCGGTGCTGACGCCCTTCACCGGCGGGTTGGTCGACCGGGGCCGCGCGGGCGAAATGCTGACCCTTCTGCCGCTTCTGGGCGGGGCCGCGATGGCGGGAATGGCGCTGGCGCAGACCCAGGCGCAGTGGCTGGCGCTTTGGGCGCTGGTGGGGGTGGCGCAGGCCGGGGCGATGTATGAAACCTGCTTTGCCTTCCTGACCCGCCGTCTGGGGCAGGGGGCAAGGGCGGCGATCACCCGTGTGACGCTGGTGGCCGGGTTTGCCGGCACCCTGGCTTTTCCCTTCGGGGCGGCGCTGGCTGCGGTCGTGGGCGGCCGGGGCGGCCTTGTGGGCTTTGCGGTGCTGGTCGCCCTGGGGGTGGCGCCGGTCAACCTCTGGGCCGTGGTGCGGCTGAGGCGGCGATCGCCGGCGGCGCGACGGAGGGCCGATCCCGAACCCGGCGCGATGGCGGCGGCGCTTCGGCGACCTGCCTTCTGGGGGCTGGCGGCCGTCTGGGGGCTGATCTGGCTCAACCATACGATCCTGATCACCTATGCGCTGGAACTCTTCACCAGTCGCGGGGCCGCGTCGGGCGTGGCCGTGGTGGCCGCGTCCTGCATCGGACCGGCGCAGGTGTCGGGCCGCCTTCTGCTGATGCTGAACGAGGCGCGGGTCGGAAACGCGCGGGCCACGATGTTCGCCTTGGTGTCGATCCTTGTGGCCTCGGTCTGTCTGGCGGCGGCGGGGGTGGCCCTGCCGCTGATCTTTGCCTTCGCGCTGTGTCAGGGGATGGGGGCGGGGCTTCTGTCGATCCTCAAGCCGGTCCTGACCGCCGACCTGCTGGGGCGGCGCGGGTTCGGCGCGGTGTCGGGTGCGCTGGCGGTGGCCCCGATCCTGTCCTCGGCGGCGGGGCCGTCGGTGGGTGCGGCCCTTCTGGCAGCGGGCGGAACGGCCGCTGTCCTTTCGGCCTCGTTCGCCATGGCGGTGGCCGGAACGGCGATTGCCGCGGTCCTGCTGGCGCGGGGTCAGCGCGATCTGGCCTGAAACTGTTTCAGGACGAAGACCCGGATCGCCGAGGCCAGCCCCTCGCCCCCGCTGCGCGATCCGTCGATTTCTGCCGCCAGCGCGTTCAGCGTCTGCCCGCGTTCGGCGGCGATGTCGCGAAAGGCCTGCCAGAACTCCGGCTCCAGCGAGACGCTGGTGCGATGGCCGTGAAGCGTCAGGGAATGTTTGGCAGGTGGGCGGGGCATGGCGCCAGGCTAGCGCGCATTTCAGGGTGGAGCCAGCCGGAGTTTTCGAAAACTCCGGCGCGAGGAGCCTTTAAAGGCTCCGCCCCGATTTCTTCGAAGAAATCGGATCAACACACACGGCGGATCGGTTCCCGGTTGTAAAAGATCACGAACTGCCCCGCGTTTTCGACCACCGGAAAGCCGCGTCTGCGCATTTCGGACAAAAATGCCTCGCGCCCCACGAAGCGTTCCACATCGCGCACCTGGCGCCGGATCACGCCACCCTCGCGCGCGGCCTGCGACGAAAACAGATGCCCGATCCATCGGTCGGGGCTCAGGTATTCGGGAAAGCTGTGCATCGGGACCCTCCTTGGCGGCAGGTTGCCCCAAGGATGGTAAAGGCGCGGTTAATCCGTCTCGCGCCTGTGGCTGTCAAGCGCACGGGCCGATTTCTCGGCCCGCGCCTGTTCGAGGTCGCGTTCGGCCTTGGTGCGGCCGAACTTCGCGGCGTTCTCGTCACCCTTCGCGCGAGCGGCCTTGCGGGCCGCTTCCTTGCGTTTCTGGCGAAGGTTGACGATCTCGGCCATCGCGGTCTTTTCGCCTCAGCCTTTCGGGCCGATCATGTCTTCGGGCCGCACGATGCGGTCGAAGGTCTCGGCATCGACAAAGCCAAGCGCGATCGCCTCTTCCTTCAGGGTGGTGCCATTCTTGTGCGCGGTCTTGGCGACCTTGGTCGCATTGTCATAGCCGATCGTGGGCGCCAGCGCGGTCACCAGCATCAGCGATTCCTTCATCAGCTTGTCGATCCGCGCCGTGTTGGCCTGTGTGCCCACCACCATGTTATCGGTGAACGACCCCGCCGCATCGCCCAGAAGCTGCATGGATTGCAGCACGTTGTAGGACATCATCGGGTTGTAGACGTTCAGTTCGAAATGGCCCTGGCTGCCGGCAAAGCCGACCGCCGCGTCGTTGCCCATGACATGGGCGCAGACCATGGTCAGCGCCTCGGCCTGCGTGGGGTTCACCTTGCCCGGCATGATCGAGCTGCCCGGTTCGTTTTCCGGCAGGATCAACTCGCCCAGGCCCGACCGCGGACCAGAGCCCAGCAGGCGCAGGTCATTGGCGATCTTGAACAGGCTTGCCGCAACCGTTTTCAGCGCGCCCGAGAACATGACCATCGCGTCATGGGCGGCCAGCGCCTCGAACTTGTTGGGCGCGGTGACGAAGGGCAGGCCGGTGATATTGGCGATTTCAGCGGCCACGCGGGTATCCCAGCCGACGCGGGTATTGAGCCCGGTGCCCACGGCGGTGCCGCCCTGCGCCAGTTCGTAGATATGCGGCAGGCACATCTTCACGCGCTCGATCCCGCGTTCCACCTGCTTGGCATAGCCCGAGAATTCCTGTCCCAGCGTCAGGGGGGTGGCGTCCTGCGTGTGGGTGCGACCGATCTTGATGATGTCCTTGAATTCCTCGGACTTCGCCACCAGCGCGCCATGCAGCTTTTCCAGCCCCGGCAACAGCACGTCGCGCGCCATCATGCCGATGGCCACATGCATGGCGGTGGGGAAGGTGTCGTTCGAAGACTGGCCCATGTTCACATGGTCATTCGGATGGACGGGCTTTTTCGAGCCCATCACGCCGCCCAGCATCTCGATCGCGCGGTTCGAGATCACCTCGTTTGCGTTCATGTTCGACTGCGTGCCCGACCCGGTCTGCCAGACGACCAGGGGGAAGTTGTCGTCGAACCGGCCGTCGATCACTTCCTGTGCGGCGGCGGCGATGGCGTCGGCCAGTTCGGGCGCCATGTCGCCCTGCGCCTTGTTGACCAGCGCGCAAGCCTTCTTGATCACGCCAAGGGCGCGGATGATCGCCACGGGCTGACGTTCCCAGCCGATCGGGAAGTTGATGATCGAGCGCTGCGTCTGCGCGCCCCAGTACTTGTCGGCGGGAACTTCCAGCGGGCCAAAGCTGTCGGTTTCGGTGCGGGTCGCGGTCATAGCGGGCCTCCATGATGCATCACGCGCCGTCTTTAGGGCGGCGGGCGTGCGAAATCAATTGGCATACCGTGGTATACGATGCCGCGGGGGCGGATTTTTCCGACTATTTGCGGAACTTGTCGAGGCTGACGACCTCGGCCTGGTGCGGACGGTCGTCGGGCGCGTCGCCGTCGCCATCGGGATCGTCATCATCGCCGTCGTCGTCGTCCATGTCCTCGTCGTCATCATGCGTTTCGAAGCGCAGGCCGAATTCGACCGAAGGATCGACAAAGGTGCGCACCGAATCGAAGGGGATCACCAGAGGTTCGGGCGAGTTGCCGAAATTCAGCGTGACGGAAAAGCCGTCTTCCGTCACCGTCAGGTTTTCGAACCAGTGCTGGATGACGACCGTCATTTCCTGCGGATAGCGGGCCCGCAGCCAATCGGCAATGGCGACATCGGGATGAGTCGTGTCGAAGGTGATGAAGAAGTGATGCGCGCCGGGCAGGCCGTTATCGGCCACATCCTGAAGAACGGACCGGATCAGACCACGCATGGCGTGATGCATCAGCGTGCCATAATCGATCGAACGCGCCATCGGCCCCCCATGCTTCTTTGTCGCAAGCATAGGGGATTCGGACCGGAAAGGAAGAGGCGGGATTGCCTAATCTGAAGGCGGAACCTGCCCCGCGGCTAGAGCCCCACGGCCGCCAGTCCGACCGAAACCGCCGCCGCCGCGACAAGCGTTGCCACCAGTCCGAGATGCAGACGCAAGAGCATGATCCCGGCCAGCACTGTCAGCAGGGCCGGAACCGGCAGCAGGCTGGCCAGGTCCGGCACCGGCACCGTGACCGGGCCGAACTCCCGGTCCGACAGGCGGGAAAACAGCACGTGCAGAGCGAACCAGACCGAAAGATTGCCGATCACCCCGACAACGGCGGCGGTGATCGCCTCCAGGGCGCCGCTCAGGCGGGGCGCGCGGGTCAGGGCCTGAACATAGGGTGCCCCGGCAAAGACCCACAGGAAACAGGGCACGAAGGTCATCCACAGTGTCACGACCGCCGCGGCCAGCCCCATCGCCACGCCGCCTGCGCCAAACCCCGCCAGATAGCCCACGAATTCCGTGACCAGGATCAACGGTCCGGGCGTGGTTTCGGCCAGACCCAACGCATCCATCATCTGCGCCGTGGTCAGCCAGCCCTTGTCCTCGACCACCGCCTGGGTCATCCAGGCCAGAACGGCATAGGCCCCGCCAAAGGTGACGACGGCCAGCTGCGAAAAGAAAAGCCCGATCTCGGCCAGAAGCCCGCCCTCAAGCCAGATCAGTCCGGCCAGCGGGATCAGCCAGAGGCCGCCCCACAACGCAACGGTCCGCGCCGTCTGTGCCGCACCTGCCGGCACAAAGCCGGCGGTCTCATCCGGCCCGTGGGGCGGTCGGCGGCTTGCCGCAAGGGCGCCGGCGAGGCCGGCCAGCGCAATCACGACGGGAAAGGGCGTGTCAAAGGCGAAAAGCGCCAGAAATGCCAGTACCGCGATTGCCATCGCCAGCCGCCCCTTCAGGGCACGTCGTGCCACTCGCAGAAGCGCCTCGATGACGATGATGACAACGGCGGTCTGGACGCCCCGGAATACGGCCTGCACCCCCGGCACGTCGCCCCATGCGGCATAGATCATCGCCAGCGCCAGGACCACCGCGGCACCGGGCAGGACGAACAGCGCCCCCGCCAGCAGGCCGCCCGGCGTGCCGCGCGCCTTCCACCCGGCATAGGTGGCCAGTTGCATCGCCTCGGGTCCCGGCAGCAACATGCAGAAGGACAGGGCGCGCAGGTATTCGGCCTCGGTCAGCCAGCGTTTTTCGTCGACCAGCACCCGGTGCATCAGCGCGATCTGCGCCGCCGGTCCGCCAAAGGACAGCAGGCCGATCTTGCCGAAGACCCGCAGAAGTTCGGGATAGAGTGGGGGCGCCTGCATCATCGTTCAGCGTCCTGCGGGCCAGTCGTGGCCCCCGTCAAAGCCATCGCGCGCCCATCGGTACAGCGCATCATAAACCGCCATTCCCGCCTCAAGCTGGGCCATGTCGTTTCTGAACTGGCGCGACAGCCCCACCGAAACCGCCAGCAGCCCCGCCGCCTGCGGCGCCAGGTCCGGCCGGTTGGTATCCGCCGCGCGCACGATCAGAGCCAGCCGGTCCAGCGCGGGATGCGCCAGCCCTGGCAGAAGGGGGGCGATCCCTTCTGGCGCGACGCGTTCCGTCGTCGGGATCACGGCGGGCATCGCGGCGAAATCGTCGGGCGGACAGATATCCAGGATGCGGGGGGCTTCCGGGGTGCCGATCAGGCGGAACAACTGGGAGGGGGCGATCTGGTTGAAATTCGGCATGGGGCATCCTGCGATAAGCCTACGGGACGCGAGTCTTGGGCCGATGCCTCACGGGGCGTTCGCAAACCCCACGTGGAACAGGTAGCGACCCGCCGCGACCGGGTCAAGCCACTGCCGGGCGGCGGCAATGGTCTTTGACTAGCCCACCGGTTTTGACAGTTCGCGGATCAGCTTTTCGCGGATCGCGCGGGGGTAATCCTCCAGCCCGCGCGCGACGATGACAAAGCCCTTGGGCGAGATGACCCATTTCCGGTAGAAGGCGGCGATCGGGGTGGTCACGCCCATGTCCTCGATCGCGATGGCGTTGATCTCGATGCCCTGCCGGATCGCCTGCGCGCGGGTCTGTCCGATGGTGAAACCCGCGTTTTCCGGACCGTCGCCGGAAATGTCGATCACGTGGCGGCGGCAGTCGGGCACCTGCGCGAACTGCGCCGTGGCAAAACCCACGGCCTCGCCCACGGCGGTATCCGATCCATCGAAGGCACGCGGCAGGCTGCGCGCGGTGGTGGCAAAGCCTGCCACATCGGCGGGCGTGCGCATCCGCCGCCACGGCACGACGAGCGATTGCAACCCCGTCCCGGACCATTGCACGACCGACAAGGCGACCTGCCCGCGCTGCAAGATCTCGGCCACTTCGGGATCCTCCAGCGCGGCGGCAAGGCCCTGCACCTGCAGGGCATATTCGCCCGCGTCGATAGAGCCTGAGACGTCGATGGCCAGCAAAAGCGCCGTCTCGCAGGCCTTGGCGTCAAGGGCCGGCAACATCAGGCACAAACCAGTCACGAGCGCGCGCATCATGACGCAAGGGTTCCGCAAAGCCGAAGCCAGCGCAAGCGGTTTGACCGGGGGGGAGGGAAGGAAATGCAGGATTCTGTTGCCAGGCTCCTGCGGGCCCCGCCTTGAGCGGCAAAGCCCAAGGACTTGAGGTTTCGGTTACCCGAGCTGCTTACGCAGCCAGAGCGACCGGAGCACGGTTGTCGTTGGCAACTGTACTTTTCGGACCGATAACGGTGGTACCTCACCGAGCGAAAGCTGGCCTCTTTAGACGTTCGTCGATCCTGTTTCGGCCCCCTCCGCCCCCAACGAGGGAGTGTTGGTGGAGCCGCCGGGTACCGCCCCCGGGTCCGATCCGCTTATTACAGGTGCGTTTATCGCCATAGTCCGGGCGAACCCGAACGACCCGAATATAGGAAGTGTCGGGGATGGGGGCAAGGGACGGTCGTATCCGGTCTGACCTTGCCTGTGGAAAAGTTCCGCGCTGCGGGATGGAGGATTTCCCGCTATGGTGCGGTGCCATCGGCTTTTCCACGACGCATGGCAGGAAAGGGGATTTCCCATGGATCAGCTGCACGGTCCTGCAGGAAAAGATGCCACGATGATGGCCGTCGTGACCACCGGCACCGGCGGTTACGACCGGCTGGACTACCGGCCCGTTCCGGTGCCTGCGCCAGGGGAGGGCGAGGTGCTGCTGGCGGTGCTGGCTGCGGGGGTCAACAACACGGACATCAACACGCGGCTGGGGTGGTATTCCGAATCCGTCAGGCAGGCCACGGACAGCACCCCCGAGGATGCCTTGTGCGCGGACGGCGGGTGGAACGAGGCCACGCCGTTCCCGCTGATCCAGGGGACGGACTGTTGCGGGCGGGTGGTTGCCGTGGGGCCGGGCGTCGATCCGGGCCGTATCGGCACCAGGGTTCTGGTGCGCCCCTGCATGCGCGTGGTGGGTTGCGACCGCATGGAGACGCGCTGGCTCGGGTCCGATCTTGACGGGGCCTTCGCGCAATACGTGAAGGTTCCTGCATCAGAGGTCTTTGCCGTGGATTGCGACTGGACCGATGCCGAACTGGCCACGATTCCCTGCGCCTATGGCACGGCGGAAAACATGATCCAGCGCGCCGGCGTGACGCGCGGCGACCGCGTTCTGGTGCCCGGTGCGTCAGGGGGCGTGGGGTCTGCCCTTGTCCAGCTTCTGACGCGCCGCGGGGCAGAGGTGATCGCCGTCACAAGCGATGCAAAGCGCGTGGCCATCCGGGACCTTGGCGCAGCCTCCGTGCTGGACCGGCAGGACGATCCGCTTGCCGTTCTCGGGCCGGAAAGCGTGGATGTCGTCATCGACAACGTGGCCGGGGCGGGGTTCGGCCAGATGTTGAAGACGCTCAGGCGCGGGGGGCGTCTGGCCACCTCGGGGGCGATTGCGGGCCCGGTCGTCGAACTGGATCTCCGCACCCTGTATCTGAAGGACATAACCCTGATCGGCTGCACGGCATGGGATGCGCCGGTCTTTCCCGACCTCATCTCTTGCATCGAAAGGGCCGAGATCCGCCCCCTGCTGGCCGCGACCTTCCCGCTTGACCGGATCGCCGACGCGCAGCGCCTTTTCCTGACCAGGCAGCATATCGGAAAGATCGTTCTGGTTCCGCCAGGCTGATGGCGCGCCGCAGTCACGGGGGCACGCGCCGCGCTGCGGGGGGCGTGACCGCCTGTCGAAAGGAAAAGGCCCGGTCGATCGACCGGGCCTTCGTGTCTTGCGAAACGGCGTGGATCAGAAGCCAGCCTTGATCTTCTCGAACTCTTCCAGCATGCGGTCGCGCATCGCCTGGTCGATCGGCGTCTGTGCCAGAAGCGTCGTCTCGATCGGGTTCACGTCGGCCGCGACGAGTTCCTCGGCGCTGATTTCGGCCATCGCGGCGTCGTTCGAATGGGCATAGCCGAAGTTGTCCAGAAGACCCTTGGCCGAGCCGTGATCCAGCCAGGCGTTGATGAAGTCATAGGCCTTGTCTTCGTTGCCGGGCGCGTCCTTGACATTGACATAGCCGCAGAACCAGGACGAGGCGCCTTCGGTCGCCTGACGCTGGAAGCCGACGGGGAAGCCTTCCTCGCGCATCAGCGCGATGGAATCGTTCCACGACCATGCGACCAGAACTTCGCCCGAAGCCATCAGCTGGGCCAGTTCCGACGGGTCGGCCCAATAAGCGCGGACGTTTTCATGCGCGGTGCGCAGCCATGTGGCGGCAGCGGTGAACTGTTCGTCGGTGACGTTGGTCCAGTCGGTCACGCCGGTGGCCAGCAACGCCAGAGACCACACGTCATCGGTGTTGTCGGGCAGCGAGATGCGGCCGGCGTATTTCGGGTTGTGGAACACCTGCAGCGAGGCGATGTCCTCGGCCGGAACCTCGTTCGTGTTGTAGGCCACGGCGGTGTAGGCGTAGTCGGTCGGGATGTACCAGACGCCGCTGTCGTCCTTGAAGATCGACGAATTCAGGAAGCGCGGGGCGATTTCACCGAAGTTCGGGATGCGGCTGACATCCCAGGGCTCGATCAGGCCGGCATCGCGGTATTTCGACACCATCTGCGAGCAGGGGTGGACGACGTCGGCCTTGAAGCCCGAGGCGACTTTCTGGAAGGCCTCGTCATCGTCGCCGAAGAAGGCGTAGGTGGGCATCTGCCCGTGCTTGGCGACGTAGGACTCGACCAGGGACTGTTCCTCGAATCCGGCCCAGTCAAAGACGATCAGGTCGGGGTCTGCCGCATAGGCCGGCAGGGCCAGTGCCAGCAGGGCGCTGGCCATCAGGTGCTTGCGAATAGTCATGTTACCTCTCTGCGGTCGTTGTGGCATGCCGGGTCGCGTCTGGGGCGCGTGCCGACGACAGGGGAAAGCTAGTGCAGCCACTTGCCCCCCTCAAGTCATTTCCGCATGAGGGCGGCAAATTTGATCAAATTTGGCCAGTCAGGGCGCTTGCGCCCGCGCAAACGCCGGTTAGGATCGGCCCGGATGGCAGGCAGGGTGCCGCTTTTTCCGGCGAATCCCCCCTTTGCCCCGATCAGGCCCCGTCGCACAGGAAACCAAGATGCCCCACGCCCCGATCGCCGCCCCGAAGCTGGACCTTGCCTTCGTGCGCGCCCAGTTCCCGGCCTTTGAAAGCCCGGCCCATCAGGGGCAGGCCTTCTTCGAGAATGCGGGTGGGTCCTACCCCTGCCGTCAGGTGGTGGATCGCCTGACGCGCTTTTACCTGCATCGCAAGGTCCAGCCCTATGCGCCCTATGACGTGTCCGAGGTGGCGGGGGCCGAGATGGACGAGGCCCGCGCGCGACTGGCCGCGCTGATGGGCGTTGCGGTGGACGAGGTGTCCTTCGGGCCGTCAACCAGCCAGAACACCTATGTGCTGGCCAACGCCCTGCGCCAGCACCTGCGCGGGCAGAAGGGCCGTGCGGTGGTGGTCACCGATCAGGACCACGAGGCCAATTCCGGCGCCTGGCGGCGGCTGGCAGACGAAGGCATCGAGGTGCGGGAATGGAAGATCGACCCGCAGACCGGGCATCTTGACCCGGCCCGCCTTGCGCCGCTTCTGGAGGATGGCAAGGTCGCGCTGGTGGCCTTTCCGCATTGTTCCAACGTCGTGGCCGAGATCAACCCGGTGGTCGAGATCTGCGCGATGGCGCGGGCGGCGGGGGCCTGGACCTGCGTCGACGGGGTCAGCTATGCGCCGCACGGTTTCCCCGACATCCCCGCGCTTGGCTGCGACATCTATCTGTTTTCCGCCTACAAGACCTATGGCCCGCATCAGGGGATCATGGTGATCCGCCGCCCCCTGGGCGAGGCGCTGCCCAATCAGGGGCACTATTTCAACGGCGGCACCCTTTACAAGCGCTTCACCCCCGCCGGGCCGGATCACGCGCAGGTTGCCGCCAGCGCGGGCATGGCCGACTATATCGATGCGCTTTTCGTGCAGCATCACGGCGTGACCCATGCAACGCCTCTGGAACGGAACAACGCGGTTCATGCGCTGATGCGCGGGCAAGAGGTGAGGCTGTTGCAGCCGCTGCTGGATTACCTGGCCGGACGGAACGACCTGCGTCTTCTGGGGCCGCGCGACGCAGGCGCGCGGGCGCCTACTGTCGCCGTGGCGCTGGACCGCCCGGCCGAACCTGTCGCCGCCGCGCTGGCCGGGCGGGGCATCATGGCAGGGGGCGGGGATTTCTATGCCGTCCGGCCGCTCAAGGCGATGGGGGTTGACCTTGATCGCGGCGTGCTGCGGATGAGCTTTGTCCATTACACCAGCGAGGCCGAGGTGAAGAAACTGATCGGGGCGCTGGACCGGGTTCTGTAGGGCCGTCCCCGCCCGGCCCATCAAGGGCGGGACGTGACGTTGGGTAAAGTGATCCGCCCCGGTCAACCGGGCGTATTCGTTGAAAAAGACGGACGGTGATGACTGACGCCCCCCTGATCCTGTGGTTCCGCCGTGACCTGCGGCTGGCCGATCATCCGATGCTGACGGCCGCCGTTGCGACCGGCAGGTCGCTCATTCCCGTCTTCATCCTCGATCCGGAAACCGAAGCCACCGGTGCTGCCGCACGCTGGCGGCTCGGCTTGTCCGTGGACGATTTTGCGCAGCGGATCGCAGGCCTCGGCAGCCGCCTTGTCCTGCGGCGCGGTCCGGCGGGAGATGTGCTTGACAGGCTGATCGCCGAAACCGGGGCGGCGGGCGTGATGTGGTCGCGTCTTTACGATCCGGCATCACGGGCGCGCGACGGCGCGGTAAAGGCCGCGCTGAAGGCGCGTGGGCTGATCGCGGAAAGCCATCCGGGCCATGTCCTGTTCGAACCCTGGACGGTGGAAACCGGGCAGGGCGGGTTCTACCGGGTCTACACGCCCTTCTGGAAGGCGGTGAAGGATCGCGCCGCCGGCGCGGCACTGCCCCCGCCGGCGGCGCTGCGCCCGCCAACGGCCTGGCCCGCGTCGGACCGGTTGCAGGACTGGCACCTTGGCCGCGACATGCATCGCGGTGCGGCGGTGGTTGCCCAGCATCAGGCCGTGGGCGAGGTCGCGGCGCGCGCGCGGCTTGACCGGTTCCTGGCGCAATCCGTTGGCGACTATCGCGAGGCGCGCGATTTCCCCGCCCGCGAGGCGACCTCGCGGCTTTCGGAAAACCTGACCTATGGCGAAATCAGCCCCCGGCTGATCTGGCATGCGGGCATGCGCGCGCATCACGAGGGCGCGGCAGGGGCCGAACATTTCCTCAAGGAACTGGTCTGGCGCGATTTTGCCTGGCACCTGATGTATCACACGCCCCATATCGCGACAGCGAACTGGCGCGAGGACTGGTCGCGGTTTCCGTGGCGCGACGACAACCCCGATGCCGAACGCTGGCGGCGGGGCATGACAGGCGAACCCTTTGTCGATGCGGCCCTGCGCGAGATGTATGTGACCGGCACGATGCACAACCGCGCCCGGATGATCGTCGCCAGCTACCTGACAAAGCACCTGCTGACGCACTGGAAGGTGGGGCTGGACTGGTTTGCCCAATGCCTGACCGACTGGGACCCGGCCTCGAACGCGATGGGATGGCAGTGGGTTGCCGGTTCCGGCCCGGATGCCGCGCCATACTTCCGCATCTTCAACCCCGCCTCGCAGGCCGAGAAGTTCGATCCCGACGGACAATACCGGCGCCGCTATATCGCCGAGATGTCGCGCACCCCCGGACCCGAGGCGCTGGCCTATTTCGACGCCGTGCCGATATCCTGGGGGCTGGACCCCGCCGCGCGTTATCCGCGGCCCGTGGTCGATCTGGCGCAGGGGCGGGCGCGGGCGCTTGCGGCCTATGCCCGGCGCGATGGCGTGGATACGGCCGGAGGGAAAATGACCGGCGGGGAAGTGACCGGCGGGGATACAATCGGCGGGGCCGGGCACCGGAAGCCCGGACACCGAAAGGCTTGAGTGCGCGCGAAGGTTGGGGAAAGATGAACGCAATAAACAAAATACATTCACCGGGGGGTGAGACAGCAATGGAAGTCCTGACCACGCCGAAGGGTCAGACCAACCTGCCACGATATTTCGGGCAGGTCTTCTCGGTCGCCCGCAAGCTGAAGGAGGGGCGGATGGATTTCGTCCTGCCCGATGGCCGGCGGTTCCGCATCGAAGGCCAGCGGCCCGGCCCGGTGGCCGAACTGGACGTGCATGATCCCGACATCTTCGCCCGGCTGATCCGCGAAGGCGATCTGGGGTTCTGCGATGCCTATCTGGAAGGCGGCTGGTCCACGCCCGACCTTCAGGCCTTCATGGATCTGGTCCATGCCGACAATGACGATGTCTATGACGGCTATCCCGGCATGGGGCTGGTCCGCGCCTATGAACGGATGCGGTTCTGGCTGCAATCGAACACCCGCCGCGGATCGAAGAAGAACATCGCCTATCACTATGACCTCGGGAACGATTTCTACCGGCTCTGGCTGGATGACAGCATGACCTATTCCTCGGCGCTGTTCGTCACCGGGCAGGAAAGCCTGGAGGCCGCGCAAGAGGCGAAATATGCCTCGATGGTCGATCGGATGGGGGTGCAGCCGGGCGATCATGTGCTTGAGATCGGCTGCGGCTGGGGCGGGTTCGCGGAATATGCGGCCGGAAAGCGGGGGCTGCGCGTCACCGGGCTCACGATCAGCCGCGCCCAGCATGACTATGCCGTGGACCGCATCGCGCGTGCGGGCCTTTCCGACCTGGTCGAGATCCGGTTGCAGGACTACCGCGACGAACGCGGCAGTTATGACGGGATCGCCTCGATCGAGATGTTCGAGGCCGTGGGCGAAAAATACTGGCCCACCTATTTCGACACGCTCAAGGCCTGCCTGAAGCCCGGTCGGCATGCCACGCTCCAGATCATCACGGTGGCCGACAAGCGCTTTGAGGCCTACCGAAAGACGGTCGATTTCATTCAGAAATACATCTTTCCGGGCGGGATGCTGCCTAGCCCCGGCGCGCTCCTGCGCGAGGTGGACCGGGCGGGGCTTCTGTTCCGCGACAGTCTGGAATTCGGCGAAAGCTACAGCCTGACGCTGCGCCGCTGGCACGAGGTGTTCAACGCCCGCTGGCCCGAGATCGCCCGGCTGGGGTTCGATGAAAGGTTCCGGCGGATGTGGAATTTCTACCTGACCTCTTGCGCGGGGGCGTTCCACGGCGGAAACTGCGACGTAACGCAAATCACCGTGACAAGGCCCGCCTGACAGGGCCAGCAGCCCGAGGCCGAGCCATCCATGCCCACTGCCGCGAAACTCGTCTCTGCCGTAATGTTCGCTGCCATCGCATGGCTGGCGGCCGAGGCGCTGAAGCCGGGCCTGCCCGAAGGCATGAGCCCCGGCTTCCTGTCCGAGGTCATGGTCGGGATCGGCCTGCTTAGCGGCTGGCTGGTGATGGGGCGGCTGGTCGGTTCCGGCTACGGCCCGGCGATCAGTTCGGGGGTTCAGACCGCTGCCACCTTCACCTTCTTCGGGGTGCTGGGATTTGCCTTCTACGAGATGATCCTGCGCTCGACCAAGCTGCGTTACGACGGCCCGTTCGAGGCCATTCAGGGCATGATGGAACTGATGTGGGAATATGCAGGCCTTCTGGTGCGGATGGAGGTGCTGGTGATCCTTGTCGTCGGATCGGTCATTGCAGGGGTCGTGGCCGAATGGGTCGGGCGGCGTTGGCCATAGACGATGACCGACCTGTTCTTCTATGGCACGCTGTGCCACGCACCGCTTCTGCGCCTTGTGCTGGGCCGCGAGGTGCAGACCGAACCCGCGCGCCTGCCCGGATACCGGGTGCTGTTCGAGGCGTCCGGGGCCTATCCGCTGATCGTGCCGGATGACGCCGGGGTGGCCGACGGGCTGCTTCTGCGCGGGGCCAGCGCGGAGGATCTGGCGCGGCTTGATTTCTACGAGGGCGCCTTTGGCTATGAAACCCGAAACGTGCCGGTTCTCACCGGCGCAGGGCCGGGAACCGCACTGACCTACTTCCTGCCGATTTCCGGGTTTCGGACGGCGGGCGCCTGGTCATTGGACGATTGGGCGCGGGACTGGGGCGCGGTCGTGGTGGCGACGGCGGCGGACCTGATGGACCAGATGGGCCAGCGTCCGGCGGCCGAGGTGGCGGCGCGCTACTGGCAGATGCTGGTCAGGGGCGCCAGCCGCCTGCGCGCGACCGAACCCGCGCCCGCCACGCTGCGCCGCCGGGGACAACCCGACGATGCGCTGGTCGAACGGCGGCGCACGCCTTACGCACATTACTTCGCAGTCGAGGAATACGACCTGCGGGTGCGGCGGTTCGATGGTGGCCATGGCCCGCTCATGAACCGGGCGGCCTTCGTGTCGGGCGACGCCGTCACCGTCCTGCCCTATGATCCGGTGCGCGACCGGGTGCTTTTGGTCGAACAGTTCCGTGCCGGGCCGTTTGCGCGCGGCGATGCCGAAGTCTGGCAGATCGAGGCGATCGCGGGCCGGGTCGATCCGGACGAAACCCCGGAACAGGCGGCGCGCCGCGAGGCCGTGGAAGAGGCGGGGCTGACGCTTGGGGCGCTTCTGCCGGTGGCGAACTACTACCCTTCGCCGGGGGCCAAGACCGAATTCCTTTACTCGTATGTGGCCCTGACAGACCTTCCCGACGGCTGCGCAGGGATCTTCGGCCTTGCCGACGAGGCCGAGGATATCCGCGGCCACCTGCTCGACTTTACGGGGATGATGGCGCTTGTGGCCTCGGGCGAGATCGCGAATGCCCCGCTGATCCTGACGGCGCTCTGGCTGGAACGGGAACGCCCCCGTCTGCGGGCCGCGGCAGGGGCGTGAATCGGGGGTCACAACCCCGCCAGATGGCCCCGGCGCGGGTCGGCGGTGCTTGAGTTCCGGGCGCGCGCCCCCTACACCTGTGGGACGCGACGAAGAAGGACACCGCCCATGCGCATCTGCAACGATCTGGCCCAGGCGATCGGCAATACGCCTCTCATCAAGCTGAAGAAGGCCAGCGAGATGACGGGCTGCACGATCCTTGGCAAGGCCGAGTTTATGAACCCCGGCCAGTCGGTCAAGGACCGGGCGGCGCTTTTCATCATCCGGGATGCCGTGGCGCGGGGGCTGCTGAAGCCCGGTGGGACGATCGTCGAGGGCACGGCCGGCAACACCGGCATCGGGTTGGCGCTGGTGGGCGCCTCGATGGGGTTCCGCACCGTGATCGTGATCCCTGAAACCCAGAGCCAGGAAAAGAAGGACATGCTTCGCCTGGCCGGGGCGGAACTGGTGCAGGTGCCCGCCGCGCCCTACCGCAACCCGAACAATTACGTCCGCTATTCCGGGCGTCTGGCCGAGGAACTGGCCAGGACCGAACCCAATGGCGCGATCTGGGCCAACCAGTTCGACAACGTCGCCAACCGCCAGGCACATATCGAGACGACCGGCCCGGAAATCTGGGACCAGACCGGCGGCAAGGTCGACGGCTTCATCTGCGCGGTGGGGTCGGGCGGCACTCTGGCGGGGGTGGCGATGGCGCTTCAGCCGAAGGGCGTGAAGATCGGCCTCGCAGATCCCGAGGGCGCGGCGCTCCATTCCTTCTACACCACGGGCAAGCTTGAATCGCCCGGATCATCGATCACTGAAGGGATCGGGCAGGGGCGGATCACCGCCAACCTCGAAGGTTTCACCCCCGATTTCAGCTGGCGCATTTCCGATGCCGAGGCGCTGCCCATCGTCTTTGACCTTCTGGCCGACGAAGGTTTGTGCCTTGGCGGGTCTTCCGGCGTGAACGTGGCGGGCGCGATCCGCATGGCGCAGGAAATGGGGCCGGGCCACACCATCGTGACCATTCTCTGCGACTACGGCACGCGGTATCAGTCGAAACTTTTCAACCCCTTGTTCCTGAAGGAAAAGGGCCTGCCGGTTCCGGCCTGGCTCGACCGTGCGCCGCAGGTTCTGCCCGAGGTCTACCAGGACGCATGATGGCTGTCCTGACGGCGATATCCCGGCTTTGGTCCCGGCGAACCCCCGCCTTTCCGGCGGCCTTGGGGGTAGCGCTTCTGCTGCTGGCGGGGACGCCCGCGCTGCCACAGGATACCGGCGACGCTGGAGAGGCCGCGCGCACCGAGACGGCGCCGCCCGCCCCGACGGCGGCCGAAACCGCGCCCGCCAAGCCCAAAAAGTCGATCTCGATCACCCCCAGCGACCAGTCCAACACACCGGACTATCCGGCCTGGGAGAGGCTGGCGGAACGGGCGGAAGACCTTCTTTCGGATCGCGGCGCGGACCCCGAGGCGCTGACCGAACTGCGCAGCCAGCTTGTCGACTGGCGCGCGGCCTTCCTCGTCGCGCAAAGTACCAATTCGGCCCGGATCCAGACCCTGCGTTCGCAGATCGACGCGCTTGGGCCGCTGCCCGCCGATGGCGAAAGCGAGCCGATCGACATCGCCGAACGCCGCAAGAAGCTGACCGATCAGCTTGTGCGGCTTCAGGCCCCCGGCATCGAGGCGGAAGAGGCCTATACGCGCGCCGACGGTCTGATCAAGGAAATTGACCGCATCCAGCGCGAACAGCAGGCCGACCAGTTGTTGCAACTCTGGCCCTCGCCGGCCAACCCGGCGAACTGGCCCGAGGCGCTGTCCGCCGCCCGCACGGTGATTGCAAAATACTGGGACGAAACGCGCGTCCGCTGGCAGTTGAAGGGCCCGCGCGAGGAGTTGGTGAACAACCTGCCGTTGGTGCTGATCCTGCTGACGATCGGGGTCGCGCTGATGTGGCGCGGGCGGCACTGGATCGAGACACGGGTCGATCGCTGGCAGGAACGGGCATCGGTCAAGGGGCGCGAGATCTGGGCGCTTCTGGCCTCGCTCGGGCAGATCATCGTGCCGACGGTCGGCGTTCTGCTTCTGTCGATGGCCTTCAGTTCGACCGGGATGATCGGCGAGAGTGGCCTTTTGTTCCTGTCGATCCTGCCGTTCCTCGGCTTCATCATCTTCTTTTCGCGCTGGTTGGGTCTGCGGGTCTTTCCGCGGACCGAAGCCGAACGCGGCATCCTGCGGCTGACGGAAGCCGGACGCAACGAAGGCCGTTTCCTGAGCCTGCTGAGCGGGGCCGTGTTCGTGGCCGCGGGCATGCTGGAAACCGTGATTTCCGGTGTCGAGATCAGCGAAGCCGCGCGGGCGGTGGCAAGTATGCCGATCCTCTTGGCCGGCGCCGTCCTTCTGTTCCGCTTCGGCAAGCTCTTGCGCCGGCACGTCCTGAACGACACCGCGCCGGACGAACCCACGAATTTCCGCAACAAACTGGTCGGTTTCGTCGGCCGGGCGGCGGTCATCATCGGCATCGTCGGGCCGCTGCTGACGCTGATCGGCTATGTCTCGGCGGCCGAGGCGATGATCCTGCCCGCGCTCATTTCGCTGGCCTTCATCGGGGTGCTGTTCATCCTGCAAAGGCTGCTGGTTGACCTTTACACGTTGTTCGCCGGCGACGAGGAGGCCGCGCGCCAGGCGCTGGTGCCGACGCTGGCCAGCTTTGTGCTGACCATCGCCACGATCCCGGTCTTCGCTCTGATCTGGGGCGCACGATGGGCGGACCTGACCGAACTCTGGACGCGGTTCCGCGAGGGGTTCCAGATGGGCTCCACCCGGATCTCGCCCACCGATTTCCTGTACTTCGCCGTCATCTTCGCCATTGGCTACATGCTGACGCGGGTGTTCCAGGGGGCGCTCAAGACCTCGATCCTGCCCAAGACGCGGATGGATCAGGGCGGGCAGAACGCGGTTTCCTCCGGGGTGGGCTATATCGGGATCTTCCTGTCGGCCCTCGTCGCGATCAATGCCGCCGGGATCGACCTTTCGGGCCTTGCCATCGTCGCCGGTGCGCTTTCGGTCGGCATCGGCTTTGGCCTTCAGAACATCGTGTCGAACTTCGTGTCGGGCATCATTCTTCTGATCGAACGGCCGGTGTCCGAAGGCGACTGGATCGAGGTGGGCGGCGTCCAGGGGGTGGTGAAATCCATCTCGGTCCGGTCGACCCGGATCCAAACCTTCGACCGTTCGGACGTGATCGTGCCCAATGCCGACCTTGTGTCGGGCCAGGTTACCAACATGACCCGGTTCAACCTGACCGGACGGCTGATCCTTGCCATCGGTGTGGATTACGGGTCCGACACCCGCAAGGTCGAGGCGGTGCTGCGCAAGGTGGCCGAGGCGCATCCCCTTGTCGTGCTGGACCCGCCGCCGATGGTGGCCTTCGTGGGATTTGGGGCCGATGCGCTGAACTTCGAGATCCGCGCAATCCTGCGCGACGTGAACTTCACAATGTCCGTGCGCAGCGAAATGAACCACGAGATCGCGCGGCTGTTCAAGGAGGAAGGTATCGAGATGCCCTTCTCGCAGCGCGATGTGTGGTTCCGCAATCCCGAGGCCATCGCCGAGGCCTTCAGCCATCTGCAGGCGACCACGAAAGGCGCGCCGGGGCAGGGCAAGGGGGCAGGGCAGGCCGCAGGGGGGCCGTCCGCCTCATCCGGGCCGCAGGACAAGGCGGAACCCGAGGCCCGGCCGCCGGCGGCCCCCCCCGTCGCCGATCCGACCAAGATCGTCTTTGATCCGAAACCGCTTCCCAAGGCCTTGCAGGACCGCGAGGACGGATCGGGCGAGCCCTGGAGCCGCGAGGACGACACGGACGACGGAGACAGCCGATGACCGCCACAGACCTGCTTTTCCGGGAAGATCCCTACCTGCGCGAGGCAGAGGCGCGGGTGATCGCCCACACGCCCGAGGGCGGCATCGTGCTGGACCGTTCGGTGTTCTACCCGATGGGGGGCGGGCAGCCCGGCGACAGCGGCGTGCTGCACTGGAACGGCGGGCGGATCGCCATCGCGACGACGGTCAAGGCCGAGGCGGGGCAGGTGGCGCTGGTGCCCGCCGAGCCTGCCGCGATGCCCGCGATCGGCGCCGGGGTGCGTCAGGTGCTGGACTGGGACAGGCGCCATCGCCACATGCGGGTCCACACCGCGCTGCACCTTCTGTCGGTCGTCATCCCGCTTCCGGTCACCGGCGGGCAGATCGGCGCCGAACGCGGCCGGCTCGATTTCGACATGCCCGACCCGCCCGACGATCCTGTCCTTCTTGCAGAGAGGCTCAACGCGCTCATCGAGCGTGACCTGCCGGTGACCGAGGACTGGATCACCGACGCCGATCTGCTGGCCAATCCGGGGCTGGTCAAGACGATGTCGGTCCGGCCGCCAACGGGGCAGGGCCGTGTCCGGCTGGTCCGGATCGGCGAAGGCCCGCGCCAGATCGACCTGCAGCCCTGCGGCGGGACGCATGTGGCCCGCACCGCCGAGATCGGCCAGGTCGAGATCGCCCGGATCGAAAAGAAGGGCCGCCAGAACCGCCGCGTGGTGATCCAGCTTTCCGACTGAACCGGCAAGGGAAATCCCGCGCCCGCCGCATTCCGCCCCTTGCGCCCGCCCGACAAGGCAGGCTAAACACCCGCGGACGGACAGTTGGCCGAGTGGTCGAAGGCGCACGCCTGGAAAGTGTGTAGGCGGGGAACCGTCTCGAGGGTTCGAATCCCTCACTGTCCGCCAAAATCCATTGATGTTATTGGATAATTTGGATTGACTGCTGTGCGGGCACTAAATGGGCACTAGACTGTCCGGTGCTTTGCGGATCGCCTCCTGCCCGGGAAGCGGACCGCCTCAATCACGATACTGTGACAGGTTGACGCATCCGGCTTCGGTGGCTTTAGCGGCTGGCCCTGTGTCCCCGTCCGCATCCACGTCCAGCGCGCGTGCGCCTGTCTGCGTCTGCCGTCCATGTCCAGCGCGGCGGACCTGACAAACCCCGGACGCCTGTCCGCGTCCGGCGCGGGATTTGTCTGGACATGATCCCCCGGCAGGGGGGCGCGTCTCTGGACCTGCGATGCTGCCAGACCGGGAAGGAACCCGGACGAATATACCGCAGCCGCGTCCCGGACGTGCCGCCCCGTGCCGGTGGACCCGGACGCGCCTCGGACGTGGACCCGCCGTCCACGGCCGCACGTCCGGCGCGGACGTCCTGTCCGCGTCCAGCGTGGCGGACGCCGGTCCGCGTCCACGTCCGCCCCGGACCGACCGCGACCCCACCCCCCGGCCTGCCCCGGCGCGGGCGAGGTTTTTCTTTACCCCACGGGCGCACAAAGCGGCGATTTTCTGAACTTTTCTCGCCACGTCGTTGGGTGGTCTTAGCGCCTCAAGGGTCGAAATCCGAGAAAGCCACCACGGTTCGTGGTTGTATCATGGCTTTTATCGCTTCATGAACTTCGTGCCGGTGCTTGGTATTGAGAACGTGCAATTATCCCACAATTCTGCCGTGCAGTTTTTCCAGTTCTTGTCTAACATCTGAAAAGCAAAATCAGATTCATTCACTGAGCGATGAAGGCAGACTATGATGCGAGCGCCAATTGAAAGCAGTTTGTTCTCATCTCCATATCGCAACTTGGGTAATCCCAATTCAGACGCTTCTTTGGAAATACTAGACAGGTTGTGGGCGATCCGTTGATGCCGAAAGCGTGTAACGGACTCATAGGTTCCTGATCTTTCAACGCACTGTGTGGCACGCAGGGCACTTCGAAGCTCTCTCTTGGCGACAGCAACAGCTTGCTTTGCTATCTCTACCCGCTCAATTTTCCACCTTTCCGAGAGTAACGCATTAAGTTCGGTGGGGATTGGAAATCGTGTAGTTGTGTTTGGTTGTGCAAGAGTGGAATGGTATTTAAAAATCTCAGTCAGGAGAAGCTTTTGAACGTCTGGATGGTCCAGCAGGCTTTTGACGGTTGGAACGCTGTTTCGATCTTTCGCTGGGCTATCCCAAATGGCCATTGTTCTAATAATCGCATACTTGTGTAGCGAATTTTGAAGTTGATTGAATGCGTTTGCCGCATAAGACTTTGGGATAAGGTTACTTAATGTTTTCGAGTAAATGATGTGCTTGTTGGTCCATTTTACCGCAATAAGCTCATCGAGCTGACCTATCAGCGCTTTCACTTTTTCCCGAGCCAAGCCTAACCGTTGTTCGCTTGTAAGGTTGTTTACCCACGCATCACTTTTCTTCTTTTTCATATCGCGAACCGGCCTTCCTTCATCACTCGGGCTTGGCCCAAGGCTGTAAGGCTTTCCAGAAGGGGTTGGACGGAACCGGCGCGGGCGCGTTGGAATTGGCGGGCGACCTGTTCGGGGGTGGCTTCGCCCAGATCGGACAGGGCGGCGCGGACGGCGGCGATCTGTTCGGGCAGGGTCTTGGGCCACGGGGCTTTCTCGGCCTTGTCCTTGGGGCCAATGTCCATCGCGGTCTGTTCGCCTTTGGCGGCGACGGCGCGCCCTGCCGGGTTCTGGTATTCGGGGCGCAGCCAGCGGACCAGCCCGCGCGCTTCCTCGGCCGCGCGCTCGCGGTTCAGGTCCACCAGACGGTGCAGGATTTCGTCGTCGGACAGGTCGGCAGGCCAGCCGTAGGCTTCGGCCACCGCCCTGTCGATCTGGTCGTGCAGGTCGCGCAGGATGCCGATCAAGCCTTGGTCATAAGTTTCGCGGTCCTTCCCTTCGATCCGTTCGCCCGCGCGCAGTTTTTCCAGCACGTTATACATGGCGGTCAGGGTCAGTTTCGGATGCGCGGCTTGCTGCGCCTTGCGGTGTGCATCAAGCTGTTCGCCCAAGGAGCGCAGACGGGCTTTCTGATCCTCGGTCGGATCGGGGAAGGGGAAGGGGTCGATGCAAAGCGTCTTGTTATAGCGCGGCCTATCTTCAAGCGTTCCACCTGCCTTGAGCGCCCAAGTGACATGGAAGCGCGACGACAGCACCGCCAGCGCTGCCGCATCATCAAGACCCATGGCGATCAGCATATTATCGGGCAAAACGGATTCATCCAGAAACTGAAAAACCCGATGCTTCGTGGTTTCGACCGTGGCGATGTAGCGGGGCAGACCTTCCAGTGCGGGGCGCAAATCCTTGCGCGGCTCACCGTGTATCCACCAATTCCGTTTGTAGGTGTCGCGGTTGTTCTGGTCACGCTCGGGCTTCACCTTGTCCAGAACATGCTGATACACCGCCGGAAAGCGGTTGCGCACCTCGGCCTCGGTCAGCCCGAACAGATCAATCACCATCACATCGCGGGATGTCGCCGTCAGGTCGCGGCCATTGCGATAGGCGCGGATGTGTTTTTCCAGCCCTGGCACGATGCCAAGGCCCAAGGCCGCAGCCTCTGCCGGGGTAACGATGAAGCCCGCGCCATGCAGCTTCACCCCCGGTGAGCAAATCCCCTCATTCGCCCGCAGGGCCACTGCGCCCGCCACATCCGCCCCGATCCGCAGATCAGCGAAAATCCGGCCCTTTTCCATGGTGAAGGTCACGGGGCGCCCCTCATCCTCGCTTTCGCCCTTGCGTTCCTCGGCAATGGTCAACAGTCGGCCGTTGTCCTTGCCTGCCTTGGCCACGGTCATGGCGATGCGCACCGCCGCGCCATCGCCCGCATCCACCCAAGGGTGATCGGGAATGGCAAAGACCAGCGACAGCGGTGTTTTCGGGTCTGACAGGTGGGGTTCCAGAACCTTGCGGTTGAAGGTCTGCCGCAGGGAATTGGTGGTGATGAAGCCAAAGCGCCGCGCCCCCTTGGCGCGGGCCTTGTCGGACGCGGGCTTGTAGCCCCGCGCGGCCAGCGCCGCCTTTTCCCACCAGAACATCACGAAATCCGCACTTTGCGGCATTTTCGGGTAAGCGGCCCAAAGCGCCTCGGCATAGCCATCGCCAAGGGCGTCGCGCATCCGGCTGGCCCCGATGAAGGGCGGATTGCCGATGATGAAATCGGCCTCGGGCCATTTGGCCGGGACGGGCTTGACGTAATCCAGCACCGCCACCCGCGCCGCAGGGTCAGGCACAGCCTCGCCCGTGACGGGGTGCCGGGTGGTGGTGATGCCATCCCACCGGGTGACAGGCGCGCCGGACGCGTCCAGCCGGGCGCGCGTGTCCTGATAGGTCAGCACCGCGTCGCGGTTTTCGATATTGCGGAAATCGCGCAGCACCGGTTCGGCGGGGGATGCCTTGCCGTGTGTGCGGAAATGCCATTGCAGGTAGCCGATCCACAGCACCAGTTCGGCCACGGCAGCGGCCCAGGGATTCAGTTCCAGCCCGAGGAATTGGTGAGGGTCCACCGTGTGCCCGGCGAGGGCAAGGGCGGTCTGTTCCTCACCCAGATCGTGCAGAAGGGCGGTCACTTCGCCCTCTAGCCGTTTCATCAGTTCAAGGGCGACATAGAGGAAGTTGCCCGATCCGCAGGCCGGGTCCAGCACGCGGATTTCGCACAGGTGGGTGTGGAAGGCGCGGACGGTTTCGCGGGCCTCGTCCAGACGGCCCTGATTGGCAAGGGTCAGGGCGGCGGCCTGCACATCGCGCCAGTCGGCCCGCAGCGGTTCCATGATGGTGGGCACGACAAGCCGTTCGACATAGGCGCGCGGCGTGTAATGCGCGCCCAGCTTGTGCCGCTGGCGCTTGTCCAGCGCGCGTTCCAGCAGCGTGCCGAAAATGGCCGGTTCCACTTCGCGCCAGTCGTGTTCTGCGGCTTGGATCAGAAGCGAAAGCTGGATTTCCGACAGCGGCAGAGCCGTTGCATCCTTGAACAGCCCACCGTTGAACCGCATCAGGTCGCACATCAGGGCGGGAGAGAACCCGCCCGTGTTCATCGTTGTCCAGAGGCTTTGAAGGGCAGGGGCCGCGTGTTCGGGGTGGCCACGCAGCTTTCTCAGCAGGTCGGTGAAGGCGCCTGCCGGGATCAACCGGACGTCCTCGGCAAACATCGTGAACAGGGCGCGCATCAGAAAGCGCGCGACGTCCTCGGATTTGTGGCCCTGACCTTCAAAGGACTTCCCGAGTTCGGCCAGATGCCCGGCAACCCGGCGCGTGACCTGTGCGCTGATCCGCGAAGGGTCCAGACTGTGCGGATCGTTCCAGATCGCAACCAGACGCGTCCGGACAGACTCATGCCGCAGATCATCCAGCGTGATCCGGTAGCGGTTCCCGTCCGGGAATTGGGTGTAGCCCTGCCCTTGCCCGGAGAAGTCGGCAAAGACTTCGATCACATGGCCGACGTCCACGACCAGCAGGAACGGCGGCCAGCCATCTTCGCGTGCCACGGCACGGGCGTAGCCGTCCGCCTGATTGCGGGCGCGCAGCATCGTGTCGTCCCAGCGGCGACTGCCCCGGACGCCGTGTCCTTGGCGCTGGACGCCGGGTTCGGTGGCGAGAAGCGACAGTTGGCCGGGGTCCGCCGCCGCAGACCGCCCCGTGCCTTGCTTGGCCTCCATCACGAAGCGGTGGCGGCGGTAAAGGTCGATGAACCCGTGCGTCTGCGCAGCGGTGTGAATGAACTTCACCGGGCGCTCGAACCTGTAATCGTCGTTCTGCCCGTCCTCGGATGCAGGTTTGGGGGCCTCGACCCCTAGCAGGCGTGTCAACTCGATTGCGAACTGCTGGAAGTTGGCGCGCTCGCTGCCGCCTGATGCCTTCCAGCGCGAGATGAATTCCGAAACCGTGTCCACGAACCGCCCTTGAACTTGCCGCATCCCATTGATGCCCTTCAAAATCCGTTCGCGCAATCGGTGAGTGAGCGTTATAGTGTAACACTCATGTCTGTTTTGTCAGCCATAAGGTGTCTGCCGTGACAAGCCGGGGTTTCAGAAGTCAGGCCCAAGCCGATAACTTTCTGTCAATCGCGCCGCTCTACCGGCGCGGTGGTCCGCTCGCTCAAATTTGCGGGGCACGGACCAAGACCGGCGGCCCGTGCAAGCAATCACCGATCAGTGAGGGAAACGGTCGCTGCCTGAAACACGCCGGGCCGCTTGCTGCCCGCGCGCACCTTGAAACCAAACGCCGCGAAATGACGACGGGCAAGATCAGCGCGGCCGAACTGGCACGGGCCGAAGCCCGTCGGGCACGGAACGCGCTGACATGGGCGTGGCGGAAGAACCCGTCCCTGCCGGGATCGACAATCGACCTGGGGGAATGGGAAGGGGCGTTCCTCGCGTCCGCGTCCGGCGCGGGCGTGGACGTGGGCACGCTCATGCCTGCCGTCCGGGACTGGCTGCAATGGCGGTTCAAGCGGACGCAGATCGACCGGACGGACGCGGCGGCGTGGACGCGGGCGCTGCGGACGGAACTGCCCCGGCGGATCATGGCTGCCGACCGGGCGATGGTCTGGGTCCGGCTGGGGAACCCGGACGGGCGGACCAAGCAGGGGCGTGCCCTCAAGGCCGCCCTGCGTGCAGGGGGCGAGGCGCACGCCCGGGCGCTTGGGTTTGGCTTGGCGCGTCCGCCGGGCGAAACCGGGGCGGACGTGGACGTGGACGCGGCGCAGGGCGGGCTAGGTCCAGCGCGGTCCGCTCCGCAATGGCGCGCTTCGGCACCGGACGGTCCGGACGGCCGCACCGGCAGGCGGGCCATGCCGGATCGGACAAAAGCCCCGCCGCAGGTGCGGGACCGATTGCCCGGACGGCCGGGGCGTCCTCGCAAGACGCCTGAAAGTCAGGACGAAATTGCCGAACTGGCGTCGGTCATCCGGCAGGCGCCGCCGCAGGTCCGGCGCATGTTCGCCGCGCTTTCCCGGCCGGAGGACCAGCTTTGCTTCCTGCGGACGCTGCGTGACCTGACCGCCAATCCGGATGATCCAGCGGCACAGGGCCGCTGGACCCGCTGGGTTATTGCGCTGCACAAACGGGGGTTCTAGCCCCGTCAATCATCGACGCGGTTTGTTCGCGAGACTTGGTTGGGTCAGGAACTGGTGCAGCGACAGACCCTGTTGCCCCGCAACCAAGGCCGCTTCAACGAGGTAACGCCCAAGGCGATCCCGATCTTTCCAAGTGCGCGGGTGGAGGTAGCCTTTGTCTTTCAGGCACTGAGCCGTGGCCTGGAGTACGACCAAGGTAGCGTAGGTTGGCGCTTTGTTGGACGGATCCCCAAAGCGCCGTTCCGTCGGGGGCAGTTTTGAGCCTTTCGGGATGGGCATCCACGGATTTCGCACAACGACGATCATGTTCTCGCCCGGGGCGGGCCCAGCATTATGGTGTCGCCGTGGCCTTTTTCGGTCGAAAGGGACAGACGAAATGATGAGAGGACTACCCCAGTCGTAAATGTCCAACGTCGCCCCGGGAGAGACTTGGCGAGCGTAGTATTCCAAGCCGGGGAAGCTATGAAAGAAGCTGTTGGCCTCAAGAATGTGCTGGGGAGCCGGAGACCACATTGGTGTGATAAACGGAAGGCCCACAGTCGGCTTACGCTTTACGGGGAGGGGGACGCCGACGTCAGGAAGAACGCTACCCATGGTGATCCTCCGTCGCATCGGGGTGGCGCACGGGTGCAGGCTTCGGCGCGAACATGGCGGCCCAGTTCGGGCTGAGTTCAGACAGGTCCGGCAGGACCAACAGGCGAAGGACCGTCAGGGCGTGCCCGGCGTCCACGTCCGCGTCCGCCGTGATGACATGCAAGGCAAGATCGTTTGCGTGCCGGACGGTGGGGTTTTGCGTCCATGTCCGCGCCGCGTCGGACGCCAAGTGTGCGGGGTGTCCTTCCAGACAGACCGGCGTCCAGCCGTCCAGTGCGGACGGATTGAGGACGCGGACGGTCAGAAGCAGCACGCGCTTGTCCGTCCGGGTTTCATCCCGGAAGGTGCGGATGCGGGAAACGGCTTCGGGATTGTCGCGCAGCCATTGCAGATCGGAAGGCAAGGAAAGATCGCGCGGATAGACGCGATCAAGGTCCGGCACCGGGCCGGTGAAAATGTGAAATCTCGCGAACACGAGGTTGTCCCCTTTTTGGTTCGGGGTGGCGTAGGCAAAGGGTCTGTGCCCCTTTGCAGTTCTGTCGCCGGGGCGAGTGCGACACATTTGCGCCCCTTGGCGGTCCGCGAGCCGCCCGTCAGTTCGGGGCCGACCATGGCCCGCCGCAGGAAGATTTGCACGGGCAATCAGCGCCCGGAAAAAACCAAACGAATTTTCACGTCCGGGCTGAATACTGCGCCCGATGGGGTGGAAGGCCCTGCCTATCGGCCCGATTTGCGACAGTCGGCGCTGCCCCCGTAAGGCCCCCGACAGGGGGTGAAACCGCCGATTTTGCGCCAGTCGCAACCTTGCTATCCCGGCACGGGGCCAACCCTTGAAAACAAGGGGTTTTGGGGTGCGCCAGACAGTTGTTTCCCTAAGCACACAACTGGAGCGTCGCACCCGCAACGGTGCCCCTTTTAGGGGCGCATCCGCCGCCGGGCGAGGACGCTTTTGCGCCAGTCTGCGACAGTCTGCGACAGTCAACTGTCGCAACTGTCGCAAGCCCAAGCCCCCCTGCCGGAAATTACTCGACATTTTCGGCGGCGTCCCTCTCGGACGGGCTGTCCGCCGGGTCGGCGTCCAGCACAACGGCGGGCGTCCCGGCATAGACAAAGGGGCGCTTCTTGCGGCTGTCGGTGTCAAGTTCGGTCCGCACCTCCAGCGCGCCAATCCGCACCCACTCATCCACCATGGCCCGGACACGCGCCAACACGGCCGCCTGTGCCGGTGTGCGGTCCGCCGCGCTGGTGGTGGGGCTGCCCATATCAAGGCCCATCACCCGAGCCACCCGCCAGCCAACCCATTCCGGGGAACGTTGGTCGGCGCGCGGCGGACGCGGGGAGGCAAGCAAGGCGTCTTGGACGCGGGCGAGGTCCGCAGCCGTGCCGGTTTGGGATGTCGGCGGGGTCCAGCGTTCGCAGGTCTGGACGCTATCGCCGGACGGGTAGTCCGGAGTTCCATTGCCGAGGTTCACGGACACGATCCTAATCCAGCGGGCGTCCTCTGCCCGTGTGAGGTTCGCTTTCCCGTTTTCGACGCGCATGAAATCCCGACGGTCCCCCGGCTGGACACCGAACCGTCCGGCTTCTGCCGGGGTCATGCGCACGATCTGACGAACGGAGCGGGCCGCGTCTGTGATTGCGGACGCGCCGCGAGACGCACCTGCGCCCGCCGCGTCCATGTCCATCGCGGCGGCCTTGGACGTGTGGTGGACAAGTCCGATGGCGATGTTGGCGCGCTTGGCGATCTGGCGCAATTCTGCGGCCAGCAGGTTCATCGCCTCGTTCGAGTTCTCCGGCAGGGTGTGGACGGCGCCCATCGGGTCGAGAATGAGCACATCGACGCCCAATCGCTTTGCTTCGCCCACGATCCAGTCAGCGGTCGCCGGTGTTGTTTCCGGCCCGTTACGCCCCATCTGGCCCAGCTTGATCGGAACGTCATGCCCCGAAGTCAGGATCAGTCGGCCACCAAGGTCTGCCTGTGAAACCTTATGCTGCAACATCACGGCCAGAAGGCGGCGGTTCTGTTCATCAACGCTGTCCTCTCCGTTATGATACCAGACGGTCAGCGGACGGTTTGCGACTTTCTCCCCCGAAAGGAGTTCTCGCCCCGTGGCCATTGCCACCGCCTCAACCATCGTGAGGGCGGATTTGCCAGACCCGCCGGGCGCGACCAGCGCAGAAATGAACCCGCGAATGTAGACGCGGCCATAAAGCCATTCGCGCGGGGGAATTTGGGCGGGTGCAAGCGCCAGAACGGGCTGAATGGGCACCGCCGAAAGCGCCGCGACGTTCTGCGCCGCCTGAACGCCGAAGGCCGCACGCAACTCGGCTTCCTTGACCTTTTGTGCCCCTGCCGGGTTCTCCCGTTCAAGGGTGCGCATCACGGTGCCCCATCCGCTGTGCGGCTGGCCGATGCTGTCCCATACGCGTTCCGGTTCGTCCGGATCGCCGCCCCACTGCTGCGACCACTGGATGAACGCCTCGCGTCCCTCGGCCTCAATTCCGGCCGCAACAGCGGCCCCCTTGATGGCATGGGCCATGTTCACCCAATCGCCCCGGTTATCAAACCGACCGCCGAGCGTGTTCGGCAATTCCTCAAGAGCCATACGCAGAATGTCCGCGCTCGGGGCAGGCCACCCCGTCTTTCCCCCGGCAACGCTTGCCGCGCTGGACGTGCCAGCGCCTTGCCTTCCCGGAAGTCCAAGCCGTTGTGCAATGCCTTCCAACGTCCGGCACAGGTCGGTAACGCGGGGCACGGTCACGGACGCGGACGTTGACGCGGGGTGAACCGTGCTGTCCGGGACGGCCAGTCGCACCTCAGCCCCCCGTTGCCGCTTCCCACTGTTCGGCAGGTTCACCGTATAGGGGAGCCTGATGATGCGCGGCAGGTCGGACATATCGTCCGAACCGATACGGTCCATGGCGTCCTTGATCGCCACTCTGGACGCGTCCAGGTCCGCCCCGGAAGTCGGTTCCACCTCCAGCCAGACGTGGACGCCGTTTCCGGTCTGGACGACCAGTCCGGGGTCCAGTTCTGTCCGGATCGTGTCCACGGTATTTTTCCAGCCCCGGTCCGCTGCCGGGGCATCCTTGAAGTCAAGGTCCAGCACCACAGCCCGGCGCTGGGTCACGTCCGGGGCGGACGCAGAGCGCGCCGTCCCGGCCATGTCCGCCCGGCGGGGATTGATACCGACATAGAGGTTCCGTTGGCCGATATGGCCACGGATGAAAGTCTCAAGCGCCTGTCGTTCTGCCGGATCGTCCAGACGACCGCAGACGGACGCGGGGCCAGTTCCGGACACGCTCAATGCTCGGAGTTCGATCACATCACCGGGGGCGAAGAACGGGGAAATGGCGTCCAGCGCCTTCGTCGCTGCCGGACCGTCGGCCAGCAGGCGGAATACCCGGCTTTCCAGCCCGGCTGCGTCCACATTGCTCACCAGATAGTCCCCTCGGAGACGTTGCGTTTCTTCCGGATCAGTGATGCCGTGGCTTGCCGCAACTTCAAGAACGTCACACCATTCATTGCCAAGGCTGGCAGGTTGTCCCGTGGGGGTCTTTGTGCTAAAGAAGGTCATAGGTTTTGCCCTAATTTGGGCCGTTTCGCGCGGGGGCGCGGGGCGGCCCTTTCGTTTCCGGATTGTAGGTCAGGCCAGCAGGCGCTGAACTTTTCGGACTTCAAGCCAGTGCAGGACTTCGCTCTCTGGCCATGCCGAAGCGCGTCCGATCTTGACCGGTTTGGGGAAGTTCTTAGCGCGATAGATGTAAGCGCGGCTCATGCTTGTGATCTTCTGCACTTCGGGCAGTCGTATCAGGCGGTCGGGCTTGGGCGTCAGAGCACCGGTCATCGCGCGGCCCCCTCCTGAACGCGATGGCTCTCCATCCACGCAAGAATTTCGTCCTCGCGCCAACGCAACGTTTTCCGGCTGATCCGGATCGGGGTCGGGAAGGTGCCAGCCTTGCGCCAGCGCCATAGAGTGTTGAAATCAATACCGATAATTTTCAACACCTGTTCGGTGTTGAGGAAGGTCGGGTTCTCTCCCACGGTGACGTCTCCTACATCATGGGTTGTCTGTGATCAGATCGGCGCTCCTTCTTTGGGTGGCGTAACGGCGGTCATATTCAAGGAAATGGAATCAGTTTCAAGCAAAAAGAGACCTATGTTGCCCCTTTAAGTCATTGACAAAGCAGACAATTCCGCGATTTTTTTTTGGGCTAGGGGGCTTGTCGGGTCGGACAATTGCGTTCTTCGCGAAGGGGTTAGCGCAAAGAGTTCTCCCAAGCGGTGCAGCAGAGGAACGAACGAAGCCGACGGCGTTCGCCAGTCTCGCGCCGCGCCGTCGGTTGCTCACCAGAGATTAGGGCCGCCTCATGCCTGCCCGCGCGCCGCTACAGACACATGCAGCGGCACAACATTCCCCGAACCCTCTGACGGGACTTGTCCCGCACACACGGCCGCCCATGCTTCCATCATCGGCCTGCGCCGCTCATGCGTCGAGCCACGCTTGTAGGCCCTTTCGACAGCACCGAGTTGGTGCGCAAGCTGTTCTTCGATCAGGTCGCGCGGAAAGTCCGTCTTTTCCGCCGCCCAGTCCCTAAACGACGAGCGCAGCCCGTGGGCGGTGTATTCCTTGAAGGCGTCTGTGCGGCGCAGCAGCATCAGCGCCGTCATTTCGGACAGGGGGCGCCCCGTGCTGGACGTAAATACGGGGTCCGCCGGGTCCGGTTTCTCACCCCGCAACGTGGCGGGGTGCCTGCGTTTCGCTTCCGCGAGGATTTCGTCCATCCGCCCGGTGATCGGCACGACATGGTCGCGGCGCATCTTCATGCGCCCTGCCGGGATCGCCCAAACCATTCGCTCACGGTCGATTTCGCCCCATGTCGCGAAGCGGGCTTCGCCCGTCCGGCACGCGGATAGCGTGATCCATTCCAGCATCAGGGCCGCCATGCTTTCAGCCTGTTTGGTCCTGATGGTCGCCACGAATTCGGAAATCCGTCCGTAAGGGATGGCCGGGTGGTGCCGGGGTGCCACTCGGGGCGGGGGTAAGGTCGCATCGAACTGGCGCCACGACGCGGGGTTGTCGCCTCTATAGTGCCCGTTCTGGATGGCGTGCGAGAACAGCCGTTCGATCCTCTGGCGGCTGCGGCTGGCGGTGACAGTGTGGCTGGACCAGATCGGACGCAGCACGGCAAGCACGTCCTCGCGTGTGATCGTCGCCAGCGGCTTGTTCCGCAAGGCAGCGGCGTGATTGGAGAAGGTTCCCCGCCATTGCTGAATGTGGGCCGGGTTCGAGAAGCCTTGCAGGACAAAGGGTAGGAAATGCTCATCTGCGTAGCGGCCGAAGGTCATGGCCTGCTCTGCGGCCGCGCGGGCCATTTCCGCCGCCCGTTGCTGCATTTCTTCCTCGGCGCGACGTTCCGCTTCAATCGGGTCAATCCCCCGTGCCAACTGGTCCCGCGCCGCAGCGGCCTTGTCCCGCGCCGCAGCCAGCTTGACCGCCGGATATGTGCCCAGCCCCATCGACCGCTGTAGTGATTTGCTGCCCTTCGCTGTTTGCGCTGCCCGGAAGTCCGCATCCGGGCTGACAAACTTGAAGGACCATTTTCCAGACCCCTTCGCGGTGGAGCGGTAGAGAAGGCCGCCCCCGTCCGTCAGGGCCGTGCCGGGTGCGGCGGCTTCGATCTGTTTCACAGTCAGTCGGTGCAGGGGCTTCGACATGGGGGCGGTCCTTGGTTCAGTGAAGGCGGCGCGGATCGACCGGACGCGCGGTGACGTCCAGTTCCGCCCGGCAAGCCGTTTCGTCCAGGCGAATAGCGGCGATCCGGTCCGGATCGTCCAACTGACCGCTGATCGTTGCGATCAGGTCCAGAAGCGCGTCCATGTCCGGGGCGGAAAGTTGAAGCGTCAGCGCGATCTGCGGGGCGGCGGGAACGTCGTTCATCGGGTGTCTCCATTTAGTGCCCGTGGGTTCTGGGCACTAAATGGGCACTAAAATTTGTGTAGCTGTCAAGCGATGGCTGTAGACACTAGTAGACAGGGATTTCCACAAAACTCTGAAATTCAATGATTTTTAACATTCATCCGAAGCCCCAAAGTTATGCTATAGACGTTGATAGACGCTAGTTCGGTGGTCTCACTGTCCGCCATTTCATCCTAAGGATTATATGAAAATCAATTCGCTAGGGGATGATCTTCACTTCCTTCCCCCAGCCCTTCCCTGACCTGTCCTGTCCGAAGGGCTTTTGCCCGAGTATCGGCGCCGCCGCGAAGGGCGGGTGAAAGAGGCAGGGGGTACCCCTTCGTTCGCAACTCCCCCCACCCACGGCAGCATCCGACGGCGCCTCGTCTATGTCCGCATGACCCGTGTCATGCGGAAAGCGTCCCGTTCGACCTTGAGATTGCCGCGGCGCACACCGGCCCTCGATGTCGAAGTGGTCGATCGCGTTGGTCGAGGACCACAAGCTGATCCGCGAAGGCGCGCGGATCTTTGATGTGGGCGGATGGGGGGTCGCGGGCGCGGTCACGTCGGGCGCGTTCCTGTCGCTTTGCACCTTGCCGGTGATCCTTGACCATTACACTGCGCTGGAACTGAACGACATGTCCCGCCAATGGGACCTGCTGAACTTGCGTTCGTTCGGCTATGGGCATTCCTTCGGGGGCCTGTCGCACGACTTTGGTCGCGAGGCGGGCGTGGAGCTGCGCGAGGCCATCGACACCCAGCTGAAGCCCGCCATGGTCGTGTCGAGGGCCGATGGTCATGCTGCCCGAACCGAAGCGTGCTGACGGGTCGATCTCAGGCGAAGGCTGTCGCGAGGGCAGGCAGATCAAGGGGCCAAGAGACAACCCGAATTCGGCGGCGCATCCCGTGTGTGCACTGGCGTTTGACCGGGAAACCCCCGTTATCGAAGTCCGGTCCCTGCCTGTTGATCACCCGAAAGGGGGCATCGTTTGATGAATGAGACTCAGCAATCCGGAATCCCCTTCAATTGACAAACTGATCGTTCCGACAACCATTTAGGGGCCACTTTCACACGCTCAGTGCAGACGTCTCACCGGACCTTTGGAAGGTTGGCGATTCGATATCTCGGTGTGTGCGGCAGATCTCAATTCGGACTCGGTAAGGGCAGATGGCACAAATTGACGGAACGCAGAATGCGGATTTCATTCATCGCCGTGGCGATGGACTTACCGTACCCTCAGGTTTGAACGAGATTGCTGGCACAACCGCAGGCGCGGATATCGTGAGAGCCGGTGACGGCAACGATGTCATCCACGCAGACAGGGGCGCCGACACCATTCACGGTGGCGCCGGGGCGGATCGAATGTTCGGTGGCGATGGGGATGACACCTATCACCTCAATTCGGTCGCCGATCGCGCCAAGGAACTTGTCGGCGCGGGCACAGACCTCGTCATTGCCTCGGTCAACCATGTCCTTGGTGAAAACATCGAAAACCTGCAGCTTGTCGGCGCAAGGGCGATATCCGGAACCGGCAACCGGTCCGACAATCTGATCGTTGGCACCAATCTTGACAATCGCCTCGTCGGTGCGGCCGGGAACGACACGGTCAGGGGACGCAAGGGAAACGATACCATTCTGGGTGGAACGGGCGAAGACGAGCTTTTTGGCGGCAAGGGCGCCGACGAATTGCGCGGTGGCGCCGGCGATGACACGGTCTGGGGATATCGGGGAAATGACACGGTCCTGGGTGGCCTGGGAAATGACCAGGTCTGGGGCGGCGTCGGCGACGACACGGTGCAGGGCGGCGCCGGAAACGACACGCTTGGCGGTTTCTTGGGCATCAATCGCCTCGTGGGGGGCGACGGATCGGATACATATCTTGTTTCGAGCGCGAACAACGTTCTCGTCGAACGGGCGAACGAAGGGCGGGACCTTGTTCGGTCCAAGGTGAGCTTCGTTCTGGGGGACAACTTCGAGAACCTCGATCTGTTGGGGACGGGCAACCTTTCGGGCACCGGCAATGACCTGGGCAACCGGTTGCTTGGAAACGCGGGAAACAATGCGCTGTCCGGGCGGGGCGGGGGGGACACCCTCGTGGGCGGCCGTGGCAACGACACTCTGGACGGCGGCATTGGGAACGACACGCTCTACGGAGGAGCAGGCAATGACACCTACGTCGTCTCTGAGGCGGGCGACCTCGTGGTCGAACAGGGGAACGAAGGAGGCGACAGCGTCCTGACCTCGCTCACGACATATTCGCTTGGCAAAAACCTCGAGAACCTGCGCTACACCGGCACCGGCGATTTCACCGGTAACGGCAACGGGCTTGCCAACCGGATTTCGGGCGGCAGCGGAAACGACACGCTGAACGGTCGCGGGGGGGCGGACAAGCTGATCGGCGGGGCCGGGAACGACGTTTATATCGTGGACAACACCCAGGAAACGATTGTCGAGGAAACCGGCGGCGGTGAGGACGAGATCCGCACGACGCTTGGCAGCTATACCCTGGGGGCCAACATCGAGAACCTGCGCTACACCGGCACCGGCGATTTCACCGGCAACGGCAACGGCCTTGCCAACCGGATCTCGGGCGGCAGCGGAAACGACACGCTGAACGGTCGCGGGGGGGCGGACAAGCTGGTCGGCGGGGCCGGGAACGACGTCTATATCGTGGACAACACCAAGGAAAAGATCCTGGAAGAGGCTGGCGGCGGTGAGGACGAGATCCGCACGACGCTTGGCAGCTATACCCTGGGGGCCAACCTTGAAAACCTGCGCTACACCGGCACCGGCGATTTTGCCGGCAACGGCAACGGCCTTGCCAACCGGATCTCGGGCGGCAGCGGAAACGACACGCTGAACGGGCGCGGTGGGGCGGACAAGCTGGTCGGCGGGGCCGGGAACGACGTCTATATCGTGGACAACACCAAGGAAAAGATTCTGGAAGAGGCTGGCGGCGGTGAGGACGAGATCCGCACGACGCTTGGCAGCTATACCCTGGGGGCCAACCTCGAAAACCTGCGCTACACCGGCACCGGCGATTTCACCGGCACCGGCAACGAATTGGCGAACCAGATCATCGGTGGCGACGGCAACGACTTTCTTGCGGGCCTGCTTGGCGCTGACCGGCTGACCGGCGGCAGTGGCCGCGACACACTGGATGGCGGCGCCGGGGTCGACACGATGTCAGGCGGCACTGGCAACGACACCTACCTCGTCGATAACACCAATGACGTTATCGAGGAACTGGCAGGTGAGGGTGACCGCGATATCGTCCGGTCCACGGCGAACGTCTACACGCTAGGCGACAACGTCGAGACCCTACTCTTCATCGGCACCGGCGATTTCACCGGTACCGGCAACGGCGCCGCCAACAGCATTGTCAGCGGCGGCGGCGACGATTCGCTTGTGGGCCTGCAGGGCGCTGACCTGCTGAGCAGCGGCGATGGCAGCGACACGCTGGATGGGGGCGCCGGGGTGGACACGATGTCGGGCGGCGATGGCAACGACACCTACCGCGTCGACAACACCAATGACCGCATTACGGAATTGCCGGGCGAGGGATCAGATACCGTCCGGTCCACTGCAAACGTCTACACGCTGAGTTCCCACATCGAGAACCTGGTCTTCGCCGGCACTGGCGATTTCACTGGCACGGGCAATGACCTCACGAACTACATCGTCGGCGACGTCGGAAACGATACGCTTTTGGGCCTGCAAGGTGACGACCGGCTGGTCGCGGGCGCCGGCGATGACAGGCTGGATGGCGGCGCGGGCGTGGACACGCTGGATGGCGGCACCGGCAACGACACGTATATCGTCGACAACGCCAATGATGCGATCATCGAGAAATCGGGTGCTGGCACCAGTGACACGGTGAACTCCACCAGCAACAGCTACACGCTGGGTGACAACATCGAAAATCTGGTTTTTGTTGGATCGGGCGACTTCACCGGAACGGGGAACGCCCTGAACAACCGGATCGATGGTTCGGCCAACGGGGCTTCCACCCTTGATGGTCGGGGCGGCAATGACACCATCTCATCCGGTGACGGAAATGACGTGCTGTTGGGCGGTGCTGGCAACGACAGTCTTTCGGGCGGGGCGGGGAACGACACGCTGGACGGCGGCGCAGGCAATGACGTGCTGACAGGTGGGTTGGGCCGCAACCGCCTGATCGGAGGTGGTGGAAACGATACGCTGAACGCCGGTCTTGGCGACGATCGTTTCGTATTCAACTCCACCGATGGGGTGGACCGTATCGCCGGCGCGATGGACCCAAACGACAGGGTCATCTTCGACATGTCGACCTTCAACATCGGCAATGGCGACGCGACGATCGACAACGACATCCTCCTTGGCGGCACGGGCAATGCGACCACCTGGGACAGCAGCAACGAGTTTGTGTTCTTTGTCGGGCCAACCCAGCTTGATAGCGCAAGTGTGGCACAGTTTGTGTCGCAGACGGCCGGCACGACGACCGCTGGCACGGCCCAGTTGTTCTATGTGCGCAATCGGAGCGACTTGGCCGTCTTCTTGCATGTCTCGAACGGAACGGGCACCGTTCAGGCCGCAGATCTGGATCTGATCTTTACCTCGGATGCGAGCAACGTGGCGCAGTTCGGTGTAAACGATGTCTTTTTCGAGCTGTGACGCCATCCCGGCGGGCCCCATGCGCAATGGGGCCCGTGCCGCATGCGGAACTCATCTGCACACCGCTTGCTGAGAACGCGGCCCCGGCGCATCAAGACAGGCGGGGGCCTTGCCCCCCGCTTTCCCGTCGCCTGGCGATCTTGGGTGCAGGGACCCGAACAGCCGCGGGTTTCGGGATATGCCGTGCGGGTTTTGTCCCGTTCCTGATGGAAAGCTGTCCGCCTCCCGCGTACGCGAGATCACACGGTCGAAAACTGGCAGGCGATCATTTCACCGAAGGCCCTGCGAGACGCCGGTGCCGTCGATGACGGGACCGAACGTCTACAGGTCCGGGGCATCCCGGGAAAAAAGAACAAGCCCTGCCGACCCCCGCCCGATTTGCGCGGGCAGCCGGGATTGGCCGATCGGAACCGTGTAGTCCGGCGCGGCGCGGCTGGAGAAGGCGAGCCCTTTACCGGTGCCCAGTTTCAACAGGCCGAAGCCGCGCTCTGCCCGCTCGCCGCCGATATACTTGCGTGGACCACCACCAAGACAGGCTTGCGACAAGAGCAGCACGCCGTCCTTTCGTGCCGGATACCAGCCGTGGTGATGCCCGCTGAGATATGCATCCACCCGGCGATTGACCAGCAAGGTCATGAAGTCGGGATCGCCGATGACGTCGTTCTCGCGGCCCTGTGTGACCGGCCAGACAGGAAGATGACCAAAAACCAGCCGCACGTCGTGCCTGTCGCCCTCATCGCGCAGCAGGCCGTCGAGCCACTCCATTTCTTCGACCGGCAGGCGCCCTGCCACCGTGATGTCGAGCCCGATCAGAAGGATTCCCTTGTGCGAGGCGGCATAGCGGAAGGGGTAACGTTCACCGTCGAGGATTTCGACCTGCGGGGCATTTTCCGTCCAGGTCCGGTCAAAGGCCCGCCGTTCGGCCTGAAAGCCCGGATAAGCCGAAGCGTCGTGGTTTCCGGGCGTGACCAGCAACGGGATGCCTGCGTCGGTCAAGGGGTGGGTGACCGCGACGTGGAAGGCCTGCCACATGGCGGCGATCTGTTGGTCCGAAAGGTGCGGGCCGGTCTTCTGGCCTGCCACCATGTCGCCGGTGCAAATGACGAGATCGGGCGTCAGCGTCCGGATGGACCGGATCGCGTCATGCACCCTCTGGTCATACTCTGTCGATCCGTAGCTTCCATTCAGATCCGAGATCACCGCGATCGTCAGCGGCGATGCTGCCTGTGCCACGCCGGGAACAAGCCCGACCGCAACAGTTGCGCCCAGAAAGGCGCGCCGGTTCAATCCTGTCCGTCGCATGCGATGTCGGCCTCTGTCACTGATCCACTGACAAGAAATGCTTGTGGGTCGAGATCAAAGCGCAGGTCGCCCCGTTCGCAGCTTGTCCGAAGGATATTGGCTGCAAGGGCGGTATTGGTGACCAGCTGTTCAAACTGCGCTGTTGCAAGGCCGAAACTGTCGCGAAGATAGGCATGGAGCGGACCCTGAGCCTGCAAATCCGCGTCCAGCGCCATCAGCTTTCGATAGGTTTCGACAGGGAAGTGACGCAGCTTTTGAAGCATCTCGGTGGATTTCGCGAAATTCGCATATTCGACCCTGCCACCCGCATCGTTGTCGTTGAGATGCGTCCGCTTGATCCGTACGGCCCCTTCCGGCGGAGGGTCGGTTTCGGCCCCGTGGCTGACTGCCTTGCGCGATTTCACCTCGCCGTTTTCCACCCAGAACCAACGCGCGACATAGTCGATGTTGCCCACCCGGTCCTGCTGGCTGAGCATGAAGTCCAGCAGCACGATATTGGCAATGTCCGACATCCAATAGGCCATCTGAGCGGGGTGCACGTTTTCCCCCATGTCCTTGCGGATCTGCTTGTCCTTGATTGCCTCGGCCACGCCTTCGGCGATGGCCTTGTCCAGTTGGGCAGGGGATCGTAGCGCAAGGAATGGCGCAGTGTTCTGGAAGTCCAGATTCTGGCCTTTGCCCCAGCCCGATGCCCGGGTGCCGTTCACCTCGGAATTGTAGCGATCGCCGCTGGATTTCAGCATCACGCCATAGACCGCGCTAAGATCGGACGTGAAAAGGTCAGAGGTCGGGACATAGGCGGTGGGATCAGTATCTGCCGCAACCAGCGTTCGCCATCCGGCCTCGTTCATGTTGGATGAATGGCTGTGGCCCGACAAGGCAAGGCCAGGGCGCGCCACTTCCGACAGGTGCTGTTCCCGGTCCATGCTGCGCCATACGGCGACGGGCACCCCGATATCGGCCCCGAAGTAGCGTGACAGGTGATAATAAAGCAGGGGCGAGGCCGAGAAGGTGCCGCTGGTGCCGCGCGCATTCATTGTCGGCTTGAATTTGGCAAGGTCGCCCGCGGACTGGGACTTGGCGTCCTTCCCCAGTGGGCAGGCGTTGCGCTCGAACCCCGCGCGATCGCCCGCGTATGGTCCGGACGACAAATCATGGATGATCATGCCGGGGCTCGTGCTCCAGGTCTTCGGGCACAGCCCGACAGAGGGCGAATAGAGGTCGATCGCGCAGAAGGCGGCCTCGTCCTTGAGGTCGCCTTTGGAATAGTCGGCACCAGGCATCGGCGCGATCCGCACGCAGGTTTCCCTGACCCCGTTCGGGCTGGTGAAGGTGGTGGCTTCGCCAAGGATGCTGTCATTGGCGGCCGCCAGCGACGGGATCGAGACGGCAAGAAGGAAAAGGGTTCTGGACAGCATGAGGGCCTCCGTCGTGGTCATTTCGGGCAGATTGCGGCGCGTTCGGCGTCGCTGATGGTCAGGGCAGCGTTGAACTTGAAGTGGTCGAAATGGTGGTCGATCCAGGCGTCGCAGCCATCCGAACAATCCGCCCCGTTTCGGGCGTCGTTCCAGTAAGCCTTCGCGCGCTCCTCGCTCCAGCCGCAGAATTGCACGAGCGCCATGGCCGAGATCGCGCCCGACGAATGGACCCCCCACATGCAATGCACCAGCATCGGGCCGCGGCCCGGATCCTTGATGATGCCATGCAGTTCCTGCATCACTTCGCTCGGGCTTGTCGATTTTGCCGACGCATAGGTCATCTTGCCCGTCGAGCAGGATGTGTTGCCGTATTTCGTGTTCTTGCCGAAATCGACATAGCGCGCGCTGGAAAAGCCCGCGCCGCACAACTCCTCTCGCTGGCCCGAAGACAGGCCATCACGTTCCTTGTCGCCGCCCTTGAAACCCGCCCGATAAAGAACCCCGCTCAGGACCGGCCGCACGAAAGCCAGGCCCGCAGCCGGGCTGTGGCCGGACTTGCCGACCAAGG
Organism: Aliigemmobacter aestuarii; assembly: GCF_004799285.1. Lineage (GTDB taxonomy): Bacteria > Pseudomonadota > Alphaproteobacteria > Rhodobacterales > Rhodobacteraceae > Aliigemmobacter > Aliigemmobacter aestuarii. The sequence continues at coordinate 379,925 of NZ_SSND01000004.1, forward strand.
CGGATTGGCTTGGGCCTCCGTTGCGAGCCGTGAAGGACGTGTCAGCGGCAACCGCGCCAGCGGACATAAGGGAAAGGGCGAGTGCGGCAACGATCTTGGTGCGTGTCTTCTGCATGGCAGGTGCTCCTTGTTTGGCGGGATGCGAGATGTTTTAAAAGGTTGGGGTTCATTCGATTGAAAGGATGACCATGCGGGAGTCCTTTCCGTCATCGGTCACGATCCGAAGTCTGGTGCCCTCCGCATCGAGGGAGATGCCTTCGGGGTTCTTCGGCAATCTCAGCGGTTTTTCCGGGGAAAGCCCCCGAGCGCGACCAATGACCAAGCCTGTGTCGGGGTCGGCGATCAGGATGCAGGCCCCGGTGTCGCTCAGCACCCAAAGCACCCGGCGATGGCGGTCGTAATGGATATCGGACACGTCCAACGCTGAATCGTCGGTTCCATCGCAGGCGAAGCCATCCTCTTCAGAAAGAACGACGGCACCCAGTATGGTCGTCAGGTCCGACGACAATCGCAGCAGCAGGCGCGGGTTGGCCTCCTTGACCAGGAGAACCTCGCGGCGGCTCGTGTCGAAAGCTATGCCTTCCAGGCCATTGTTCGTCCGCAGCGATCCGAAGGTTTCGGCAACCTCGGGAAACCCTGCCATATCGGCAATGGGAAATCCCGACACGGAGCCATCTTCCAGGCTGATCTGGACGACGGTCGATGTGCCCTCCTGGACCGCCAAAAGCCGATTTCCGTCTTCGTCGAGCGTGATCCCTTCAAGATCGTCGACGCCCACCGAAAGGGCCTCGCTTGGCTTCAGCTTGCCCTTACCGGTCATCAGGAAGACTGTCGCGCTGTTGTCGCTGACGACCCAATAGTGGCTTCCGTCCGATGCAAGAGTGATGCCGGAGGGTTCGGTGAATTTTCTGGATGGCTCCGCGATGCGAACCGTATCGACCTCACCTAGTGCAAATTCAGTCACTTGTGCGAAGGAAGGTTCGGACCTGAGCCCGACAAGCGCCAGGATCACGCAGATGCCACATGCCACGAATGCATTTTGGGCTTGTGCGTTGTCCGGCCGCGCTGATCGGTGGTCCTGCATCGCTCCTCTCATCAGTCAATGTGCCAGTCGGTGATGCCGTGAAGCTTTGACGACACGATTGATGTCATCTCGCGCAGCAGGGCGTTGCGGCCCGGACCGCCTTCAACGACCAGCAGATATTCGGCATTCGATTTGAATTTCTGCTTGTTTGCCGAGATCACCTGGAAACCACGCTCGCGCAGCAGATCGCGCAGAACATCCATGTTCAGTCTCTGAAGCTTGCCGCTTTCGAACTGAACTTGCAGCGTGACATGCATCTGCCGACCAAGGACCCAGATAATGGCCCAGGCGCAGGCTGTGCCGATTGCCGCCATCACAGGTAGATTCAGGCCGACGCTGAGAGAGATCAGCGTGACGAGGATCAGGCGGCGCGTGTCTCCGATATCACCGGTATCGGTCTTGAAGCGCATCAACCCGCCCAGACCGAAGATCACGAAGCCGATGAGATAGCCGTGGTGCAGGACCATGAAACCGATCAGAAGCCCGACCAGCCCGAACATGAAAAGGGTCCGCGGCTCTTGGTAATCGTCCGCCGTACGGCGTTCCGACCTGACTACCGGATGGTAGGCGATGGAGGCGGTGAGCGCTGAAGCAAACAAGACCGCTACAAGAAACTCAAGGAGTTCCGGCAGGTTCTGAAGCTGCTGCCAGCCCTGTTCGCGCAATTGCAGGGCGCCGTCGATTTGTGTCAGGCCGTCGATACCGGCTGCGGTTCCCGGCAGGGCCGTCATTATGACCATGATCATCGCAACAGGAAGCGCGTCTGATTGTGTCTTACTGATTTGAAGCAATAGTCTGGTCCTCTTGGCGGCCTCGGCAAAGCGGTTCATGGGGAAGTCCGGTTTGGGGTGTGCGGGTATCATCGTTGCCTTCGGGAACTGCGTCGCCAGCATCCCTGGCCGCCCACGCCAGAAGGGCGCCGACCGGACCATCCCTCAGAAGGTGTTCGACCTTGGGCGTGCCGCGATCTGGACCGCGCCACGGACCCGCATCCCAAGCCCGAGCATGAGCAGAGCAAGCATCAGGAACACTCCATTCGCGACGACATTTCCATGAAGGGCAGCGGATGTCTGAGGTGCGCGACCCGTGATGAAAAGGCTTGCCAGCACAAGGGGCCCTGCGGACATCCAGGGCAGCAAGACGACCATCGTCACCGGCCCAAGCGATCGGGAAAGAGATCGCATCATCTGGACAGAAGAGTGCGGCATCGTCCGAACAGGTTGTCTGACGAAACAGCACATGACATGAAAAGCCCCTCTGTCCAGTGTCAATCGGATCGGTGCCGCCATGCAGGCTGAAGGGCAGGGGCGCCCGCGATCGCGGCCGATGATGCGCTCGGCCGGCATGACGATCTTCTGGAATGCGGCCTTGTCCACACATCGACTCCTCGCTGAACCCTTCGTTGCGGCGACCCGGTTCTACGGGTCAACCGCCCCAGATCACGGCATCCGGGATCTCGAACCTTTCACTGCCGATCATGACGATGTTCATGTCGTTCTCTGTGCGCGTGACCGTCATGCTTAGCCCCTGGTCTGCCTGGGACTGGTCGAATGACACCGGGTTTCCTGCCTCGAAGTAGATCACCCGGCTGCCACCATCGGGCCAATCAATGGTGACCGAGCCATTGCCGCTTCCCGGGCTTTCCCGGATCACGCCGAAATTGCACTCTTGCATCGGCGCATCGGCGCTGCGCACGCACGAGATCATTCCGGTCGCGTTGAACGCGGTGCCGGGGACCAGCACATCTTCGACTTCGGGAACGGGCACCATGTCCGGCAATTGGGTCGCAACACCGTCTCCGCCGCTTGCTTCGATCAAGAAATCGCCCGCTGCCCATGCTTCGATGCCCGGATCGGCCAAGGTCGCAACCTGACACCAGCGGCGGCCTTCGTTCATCCGGCAGCCAAGGTTGCGAAGCACCGTTCCATCCTTTGCCACAGTCAGCACCGTGGCGCCCGTCGAGGGCGCATCTCGCAAGTTGATATGGCCGCCAGCCGTGGCTGTCCTGACTGCCAGAAAATCCGGGCCACCCTGAAGGCCATCGGCAAAATCGCCGTGCAGGATTTCCGACCTCTCGCCGACGATCGAAATGTCGAGCGTGAAGTCCGATCTTTCCCCGCGTCTCGCAGCCGAACGGTACATGTAGACCAGCACGGTGTATTCGCCCGATGTCGACAGAACCGAGTCAAACCGGTTCAGGTCGGGGACCATCGGCCCGATCATTTCCGAATTGGCGAGGCCTTCGCCGCCCGGCGCCTGTCCCGGGCCGAACACGGTGAAGTAGGTCGCCAGATTGCTGGCGTTCAGGCTGATGACCATGCGCTGGCCCGCCTCGGCCCCCAGCATGTAGGCGACGGACTCACGCCCGACGATGGTGTCTGTGATCGTGGTTCCTGAGGTTCCGGCAGCAAAGCGGACGGCCTGGCTTCGCATGTCGTCTTGCGCCAGTGCAACTGGCGCAGGCGCAAGAAGCGCGACCGAAAGCAGGAGAGCGGGGAAAGAGATTGGGCGCATGTTGGAATTCCTTCCGGCAAGGTCACTCGGTGGGCGCGCAGGTTCAGGGGCCGGGCACCTGCCGGGTGGTCTGCGCCCGCGCCAAAGACGGGGCCGGACAAACACAAGAGAAGAACGGGGTCTGTTCATCCGGGTTCCTGACGCGGACTACAAAAGCGGAGTGGAAGAGGCAGGCTGGAACAAATACCAGGTTCAAACCCATAAAAGAGCCTGCCTCTACCCCGCCGGCGGTTTCTGGGGCCCGCCGACGAACCAATCAGAGGCGACGATACTCGGTGTTGAAAATCTCGCCCTTGGAGTTGACCGAGCAGACCACATGCTTATGGCCGTGCGCGAGTTCGATATAGAAGTTGTCTGCACCTTCCTGCGCGGCCTTGACCACATGCACGTTGTGCGGGCTCGTCTGAAAGACACCCGTCACGGCGTCATTGAAGCACGAATCCATTGCGGCCTTCGGCACCTTCACGCCGGCAACATTGTTCGTCCGGTGCGCCCTGCTGTTCGTACGTTCCCGTTGTCCGGCATGGTAGCCGTTCATGTAGGCCTCCGTGGGATAGTCCGAGGCATATTGGTGGTTGTGCAGCCCGTCGCGATAGCCCATCTCGAACTGCGCCGTTGCCTCGCCATCTGCCGGCGCATAGCCCTCGCGATAATGATCGTTGTGGTGCAACAGGACCGCCGTCCCGAGAATTGCCAAGGCTGCCGCGGCCTTCTGTTCCTTGCTCATTTCGGCATGGACCGGCGCAGTTGCGAGTGTCAGCAGAAGAGCCGTGCTTGCGAACAGGGCGATAGTTTTCTTCATGGTATTCCTCTTTCGTAGTGTGGTTTTCAACGATTGCGCACTGATCCGACGGAAAGGCCGGAACGGGGAACGGGCCTTTCGAAATCGCGTTCCGTCCCGCTCCAGTGCAGGTCGGGTCGCGCCCGGCTGCCAGCAAGCTGGCAAGTCTCAGGCAGCCCCTTCACGACCGGCGAACATCACCTCGGACACCCGGCCACTGATCTGTGCGTACACCGCCGTACTGCAGGCGCCTCCTGCCGCGTTGCTGACATCCGGCGAGAAACCAGTGTCGGGCAGCATCGGGTCTTGCGAGCTGATTGGAACAACGTCCTGCACGCAATTCATGGGCCGGCCGAAGGCCGCGAAGCCCCCGATGAACTTAACCCGGTGTTTCAACAAGGGTTCCTTCCCGAACAATAAATTCACGCCACGCCCTGACCCGAGCCCCATTTGGACTCGACACTGTGGTTTGGCGTCAGACTCAAGACCATTGACCGCGTGACTCGCTAATCTCGCCTTCAGGGTGCATAAGCCGGCTCATCAAGACAATTGAAAAGAATTCGAACCACTGAGCAGGATTCAGCATATCTCGCGTGGCAGGTCACTATGAGGCCGCCGACTGCTGGCGCGGCTTCAGGCTGACGATCTGGTCGGATCTTGTCGAGCTGTTGACCAATGATTTCATCCATTGGATCAATGTGCGAAGATCCGGGTCGGATCTGCGTGCCGCTTTGTAGCAGAACCTGTAACGGCGCCCCGATGGAACCCGCACAGGATTCAGACAGACGACCTGACCTGCTTCTATCGCCTCGTTCGCCACGAACTCAGGCACAAGCGCCACCCCCACGCCAGCCTTCGCCAATGCCAATGCAAGCAGGTAATGTGTGCAGCGCACGAATTCGGTGTCCTCAATTCCCGTTGCGTCAAGCCCGGCGCCCGCGCAGAAATCGTGCCAGTCCTTCCCCAGCGTGTCTGGTGGAACGTCTGTCGTGATCAGCGATTCCGGAAGGTCGTCCTCGATCGGTGCCGTGCCGGGCTTTCCGACCGCGATCAGCGTTTCTTCGAACAATGTCACCGAGTCGAACCCCTCGCGCACAGTGTTTGCCGTCACGATGACGTCAGCCACCTGGTCCGACAATTCGGGATCCTGAGCGTAAAGTCGAAGCTCGATGTTCAATCCCGGATTCCGGGCAAGGAATTTTGGCAGCCGCTCCGCAAGCCAGAAGGGGCCGAAACTGGAACACACCGCAATCCGAAGGCACTTCTTTTCCTGAAAGATCGTGCCCGAAAGCGCCGTATCCAGTTGCGAGAACGCGGTCGCGATCATTGATTGAAGAAGAATCCCTTTTTCAGACAGGACCAATCCACGGCCTGACTTGTGGAAAAGAACCTCGCCGACAAAACCGGAAAGTGAACGCAACTGGTGACTGACAGCGCTGGCCGATACGCCCAGCTCCTCTCCGGCCGCGGCAACGGACCCAAGGCGGGCAACGGCCTCAAAATACTGAAGCGAACGAAGGATGCGGGGGTCACGAACCAACAGGCTTTTCCTAGACATTCCGCCCCCGCTGCGTTTTGAACGCCTTGATGATCTCGGCGGGCGATCTCATTTTGTCTTCAGTGTCGGCGGGCGCACCGAACCCGGTGACCGGCTGCATCTTCGCGGCCCGACGCAGCGAGAGGGCGCAACTGCCCTGTGCGTCCGTCCTCGATTTGAAGGCGATAAGGTCAAGCATGTCGTCGGTACCTATTCCGTCCAGTTTGTCCCGCGGGCGGCGCTTCAGTTTCGTGCCCAACGGCACAAGGTGGCGAGAAGGCCGATGTTCAACAGCGGCGAGAGCGCTGCGAGCCAAGGCCATGCCGGTTCCGGCGCGAGGTCTACAAACTGGTTCCATGGCAATCCAAGCGGGATCAGGAAGATCCCGGACAAGGGGTCTCGGGGCTGACCGAACAGCCCGAATGTCCCGATGAGGAACAGCGCACCCGCAAGGAGGTAGAGGGCAATGAATGCCCGAAGGACCCAGACGCAGATCGCAGCTCCAAGTGCCATCACGGTTCCCCTGTTTCAAAAACCCGGTGGGCGGCTGGTGCCGCCCACCCTCACTCGCTACCAACGCTCAGGCCGCACCTTCGCTCCCGAGGAACATCAGTTCCGCCCCGCGACCGTCATTGCTCACCAGGCAGCGCCACGGCGCGCCGTTGGCACCGACCCGCATGTAAACCCCGACATTGGCCTCAGAGTATTCGGTGCCGACGACGGAAACGTTGCCGTCGACTTGCTGCGCCAGCGTATTCTGGCAGACGCTCACTGCCGTGTTGCTGACGGCGGGGTCAAAGGTCGTACGGATCGAAGGGCCCGCTGGTGATGCGGGCATCATCCCGTCATCGACGCAGGCTCCAAGTGCGGACAATGCGGCAACGGCAAGCACAGCCTTCGTGATCTGGAACATGTCTTTTCCCCTTGTTTCCAGTGTAAGATGAAGTTTTCGTCGCAAGAGATGCCTCAACCGCCGATCAGCAGGGCATCGACCACCTCGAAGCGGGCATCACCCACGGTGACGATCTGGATATCGCCGTCGCGTGTGACGCTCAGTTGTGCTCCGCCGTCGGCTTCGGATTCATCGTAACGGACGATCTCGCCGTTCTCGAAATACAGAACGCGGCTGCCGGTGTCGGGCCAGAACACGAAGAGGGCGCCGTTGCCGTTGCCTTCCCTTACGACGCCGGCGTCACATTGCCCGGCGCCGGTTCCGGGCCGTTCGCAATTGATGATCGATCCCGCGGTGAAGCTGGAACCCGCGGGCAGGACGCCGCCTACGGGACGTTCATAATTTGGCATGTCGGCACCGCCGCTTACGCCACCAGATTGCAGCGTTGCCAGTTGATCGGACCCGTCGACGAAGAACTCGGACAAACGCAGCTCATTGGCGGGGAAGCCGCAACGGACTTCTGCAACATAGTTCCCAAGGTCCAGTGTGCCGCCTGCCGTGCGGCTGCCGTCGGTGCGTGGTTCGTCGGCGCGCATGTCGGCCACGGCATCGAAGTTGTTGAAGAACTGCCGGGCGGCGTCCGCGCAGGCGCCGGCGACGTCTTCCTGGGCGGAGACCGGCGCGGCGAGGACGAGCCAGGCCAAAGACGCGCCGATGATGCCAGCTGGAATGCGTTTTTTTCGCAAGGAGTGGATGCTGTGGGACATGGTGACTTGCTTTCCTTCAGAGGATGATCATTCGACGCTCAGGATGACCTGGTAAGTTCGGCTCTGGCCGCTGCTGTTGGTGATCTCGACCACATGATCGCCAGACTTCCAGAGTTGACCCTGGTAGGACTTCGAGGCCGGACCCCGATCCAGAAGTGTTCCATCAGGGTTGAGAATGCGCCAGGTCACGGAAGGGCTGCCTGATCCCAGGTTGAAATACAGGAACTGTCCGTTACTGGCCCGCAGCAGGTAACGACGGACCGAGTTTCCGTTGAGTGAATCGTTGAATTGGACGCCGGTCTGCCCCGCCGGGAAACGGATGCGGGCGGTGGTCGTTGCCGAAGGGCCAGAAGGCTCGGGCAACTGGGTGGCCGTGCCCCCGCCGTTTACCTTGCCCGAGGTCAGATAGCGCCCGCTGACCCATCCCTGATCCCGCATGTCGCCCGGAAGCTCGATCAGGCACCAGCGCGCGCCGTTCGGGGCTTCGCAGCGCAGAAGCCGGACACGGTCGCCATTGGCAAGTGCCCCGACGATCCGGTATCCGGTGCCCGGACCGCTTCGAACGTTAAGCACGTCCCCGGCCGAGACCCCCGTCACCCGGGCAAAGCCTTTTCCCGTTTCTGGCGCGGTTGCACTGCCGCGTGACAGGGGGTTTGGCCGCCGTTTGCCCTCGGCAAAGAACTCCACGATCTCTCTCCCGCTCCGGTCATAGGAGCAGGCAAAATCTTCGTATCGCGTTTCAAGGAAAATGCGGCCGTTGATGGCATGTGTCCCATCGACGCGCTGGCCGTTGTATTGCATTTCGGTCGCGGCGGTGAAGTCGCGGAAATAGGTCTGTCCCGCACTCGAACATTCGTTCCGCATGAACTCTCGCGACTGCGCCAAGGCCTCCCCGCCGGACCCGAGCAGGACAGCCGAAAAGAGAGCCGAGGCAGTCACAATCCGACAGAACCGGCTGACTGAGACGATTGAGATCCGGATTGCCATCGCTCATTGCTCCCTTTTGATGGCCGCCTTTCAGGCGCGACGCACGAGTCTGAGGATGAAGAGGATCAGCACCGCACCGGCAAGCGCGGCAAGGAAGGCGCCGAACCAGCCGCCACCCAGCGGGATGCCAAGCCGCGGCAACAGGAAACTTGCCAGCATCGAGCCACCCACGCCCGCCAGAATGTCGGTCAACAGGCCCGAGCCGCTGCCCTTGACGATCAGGCTCGCCAGCCAACCGATCACGGCTCCGATCAGGATCGCCATGGTCATTCCCGCGACAAACCCGATCCCTGCACCGACCGATTGGGGGGATACCTGTGCAAGAGCCGGCGATGCGACGAACACCGGAACAAGCGCATATCTGGCGGACATGGCGGTTACTCCACCCCGATGATTACGCGGAACGACATCGCGCTTCCGCCCCGATTGAACACCTCGATGACGTGATCCCCGGACTGCCAGAGCTGACCGCGGTACTCCATGTCGGTGCGGACCTCATCCAAGAGGGCCGTGTGATTGGGATTGAGAATGCGATAGGACAGTCCCGGCCCGTCAGCAGCGATGCGGACGTAAAGATCCTGCCCGTTCGATGCGCCGACGACGAAACGATGCGACTTGCCGGGGGCGAGGCTGTCGGCAAATTCGGTGCCTGTAGACCCGCGCGGAAAGCGCACGCGTTCAGTGGTATGGCTGGCCTCATTGCCGGCATGGACCGGCGTCGCCCGCGCCGACCGGACCGGCCCCGTGCCCTCGATCAGGAACTCCGCTGCGGCCCAGCCGGAAACGTCCCCATCGGCGATGTGGCACCAGTTGCGCCCCTCGGCCTGTCGGCACCCAAGGTTTTCAACCACCGTCCCGGTTGGCAGGATGCCGACCGTCGGCGACGACGTCGACGGTTGCGAATGGACCTTCAGCCGGGTGTCCACGTTCACGGTGAAATGGTCCGGACCGCCGGCGCCGCCTTCGGGCGCCGCCGGCGCCGCAGCACTTTCAACACCAAGAACCGTGCAGACGCCGTTTGCTCCGCCGGGGCCGGTGAAACTCACGATAAGATCGCGGCCACCGCCTTCATGGCTGATGCTGATGGTAAGGCTCTCCATCCGAGCCTGGTAGTAGTGTTTGTTGAACCGTTCGACGTCCATCACCGCGCCGTTGATGCGGACTGTCCCGGTGCGGTCGGCGTCGATGTAGTTTCCCATGCACTGCGCCGAAAACACCGGCATCTCGGCGAAAGCTGCGGCCGGAAGGATCAGGGCCGTTGCCAGAAAGAAGGAACGCAATGCCATTCTTCATCTCCATGTATCAAACGGTTTCATGTTCCGGGCAGCCAGTGCCCGGGCTTTCATCTTGTTGCGTGACGCGCGCCAGTCCCCGTGAAGCCGCTTCGTCCTCTGCCATCCGGACGCACCGCGCAAACCTTGCCCTTCGAGCCGTGGCCGGAGGTCGGCGACACGCCAGGGCATCAAGACCAAAACGGATCAAACCAAAGCCGGGATGCTTTAGAAAATCAGTCACGTTTTGCTCAACTTTGCCAACGGCCTGCCGAACGGCTGTTCAGCCGGTAACGGCACTGATCCCGCACGGAAACGCACTCGCACCAAGCGCGGGCGTCTATTAAACATGTGAAAAAATTCAATTCACACGGCTTTGAAGGCGCCCGATTGCCTCTTTAGGCAAGCGGATAGGTGACAAGGTGTCAATTGAGCGATCTTGTGTATACTTGAGTCAGAATGGACCGTCAGTCGGTGCGATCGCCAGACGGCCTTGCCAAGTCAGGACTTCTGTCCGCGGATCCACCGCGAAAACAACCTGATCGGGTGCTCTTGTTTTCTGGCCGATTTGAAGTACAGCCGATACGTCCGCCCCGCCAGAACCGATGCCGGATGGATCTGGACAAGGCTGCCGTCGGCAAGCGCATCCCTGGCCATGAAGTCCGGAAGCAATGCCGCGCCAAGTCCGGCCCGTGCGGATTCGAGGGCAAGGATGTAATGCGAACAGAAAAGCCAGTCGCCCCGCTTTTTCGCGACCAGCATCCCGCCGGACATCGCGTCGAACCTGATCCATTCTGCGCCGGGCGCGGTGACCTGCGTGTCCGTCGTGATCAGGACGAACCCCGCGTCACCGGCACTGGCCACGGCTGTCGGAGAGGCGACCGCGACCAGCGTCTCTTCATGAAGAGGCAAGGCCGTCACCCCGCCAGCGAGTGTGGCTGTCGTGATGGCAACGTCAAAGCCCGTTTCGATGGACTCCGGGTCACGCGTGTACATCGTCAGTTCGACGTCGACATCCGGGTAGGCCGTTCTGAACTGTGACAGTCGCGGCACCAGCCAGAACGGACCGAAAGCCGAGCAGACCGCGATCCGGAGCGCATGCCTGCCCTTGCCAACAGCGGTATTGAGACTGGCGTCAAGCAACCGAAGGACCTGCGACACGTCCTGTGCCAGCAACCGCCCGGTGTCCGTCAGAGTCAGCCGTCTTCCGGTCTTCACGACCAGCGGTTCGCCAACGAACGTCGCCAGTTCGTTCAATTGATGACTGACGGCGCTGACCGAAACCCCGAGTTCGCCGGCCGCCTCGGCCAGCGTTCCGCGACGCGCGAATGCATCGAGGTGCTGAAGGCTTCTCAGAAGTCCCGGGTTACGTTGAAACTGTTCCATTGCGTCTCCGAACCTGCGGCAGGGCCCGACCATGTCGACCTTTGGCATTGTTCACCCGGAACGGGCAGGCTTTGCAATCGCCCAGGCTGTTGCCAGCGATGCCATCGGACGGCGTTGTTGCGCCAGCGGGGCCAGGGAAGTCTCGGGACGTGACCATCCCTTGCCTCCTTCGGCCGCAGGCGAACCCTCATCGGTAGGTCCGAACGCACCACGAGACGGCCTGAAACGATGGCGGGGGAAACCAGCGTTCCGTCGCACGGCACGCGTCGTCGGGTGTCAGGCCCGGTCACGCCGGACGCTTCCCTTTTTCTACTGCTTGCGCGACCTCGAATGACTTCAGCAGGGCCGCGAGATAGGCAATCGTTTCGCCCGTGGAGTCTTCCAAGTCGGACGCCGCGCTTGATGCGATGGAAAGGTGGCCGTCCGCGTCTCGGGTCACCCACCCTCTGTCTTGCAGGATCGCGACCTTGCGCCGGACCGTTTCCCGCGGAATGCCGGTGTAGTCGGCCACCGACTGGATGTTGATCGGAAGTTGTGCGCCGTCCGGCCCGAGCCGTATCGTCAGCTGACCGAGTTCCGCCAACTCCTGCTTCCAGCGTTCCATTTGCGTCCTGCTGCCGATCACCGCAAGGATCAACGCAAGGTCCAGATCGCCATCGAACCTGGTGCGCAGGTGCACGAGCAGACGGGTGAATCCCACGATGTGAACGGGCCAGACGATTCCGAAATGGGTCTTCAGGAAATGCCCCTGTTTCGTGTCCCGCGAAGGCATCGCCTCCTCCCTCTGGTTTTGCCCAAATTGGGCGGGAAAGGGCTTGAGATGCAAGCCATTACTTCCCAGAATGAACGGGAAATCTTGCTGCCGGGGGGGCTCATGTCTGTTGATGTCGCGTTCACTGGGAATGCTGGCTGCACCGCGCTTCGCAGGGGCGCGGAACGCTGCATGCGTGCCGACAGGGCGAAGGTGATCGGGGCCGTCTCTGCCATCGCTGTGGCATTGGCGGGGCAGATTGCGCAGGCCCAGGAACGCGACCCCATGCTTCTGCACGAGGACGGGGGGCTGACGGTGCGCGGCCATCTTCAATTCGGTCTGAACGCCGTCAGCGAAAGGAACCTGTTCTGGGACCTCGCGGGCACAACCGCACCGGGAAGCGGCTTTGACCCCGATACAAACTGGCTCGAGGGATATATCAAGCCGGGTTTGAGCTTCGAGTATCAGCTTGACGGCGGCGCAGAGGTCTATGGCAAGCTATCGGCAGTGTCGTCCTACACTTGGGGCACGGATGCGTTCGACACCGGCGATACGGGCGCAACGACCCTGGAAGAGGCGTATCTGGCCATTCGCGGGGAAACGGGTGCGGGGCTGTCCTATGACCTGTCGCTGGGGCCGCGCGAACTGACACTGGGCACCGGCATGCTGATCGCCAACGGCGCCACCAGCGGGTTCGAGCGCGGCGCGCTGAAGTTTGGGCCGCGCAAGGCGTGGGAGCGGGCCGCAATCGCACGCCTGTCCTACAGGAACGTCACGGGAACGGCCTTTTTCCTCGATCCCAACGAACTGCCCTCGACGGACGGGCAAAACGAACTGGCGGGGTTCGATCTGCGGTACGACGACCCGCGCGGCGGTTATCTGGGCGCGACATTCGTGGATGTCCTGCGTTCCAATTCACCCTACCCGCAGGCGGCCCCGGGTGGTGTCGGCGCGCCGACGGTTACGCCGGGCGCACGCGAGGGCACGCGCACTCTGGGCCTGTACGGCAAGACCAACCCGTTTGAAGCGGCGCTTGAAAACTGGGTGTTCACCGGTGAGGCCGCCTATCAGTGGAACGACCGGATCGACATGGAGGCCTGGGCCGGTCGCGTGACCGTGGGCTACACCTTTGCCGACATGGCATGGTCGCCGAACCTGACCGTGGGATACCAGACGTTTTCCGGCGACGACCCCGGGACGGCAAAACTCGAACGTTTCGATCCGCTCTATTATCAGGGCAGTCCCAGTGCCTGGGCGACCGGATCGAAGTCTGCCTCGACCTTCATCAATTCCAATGTGAACGCTCTGACGCTGGCGCTTCGCGTGCAGCCGACGCGGCAGGACACATGGACGCTGCGCTACGCGCGTATTCGCGCGAACGAGTTGCGCAGCCCGGTCCAGTTCGGGCAGGCGACCCGTGTGGATGTGAATGGTAATGTTGTTTCTGGCGTATCCGACGCCCACCTCGCGGACGATCTGTTCCTCGAATACAGCCGCATCATCAACCGAAACACATTTCTGACCGCCGGCTTCTCTGTCTCGTTTCCCGGAGCAGCGATCGACAACGTCGTCGGCACGAGCGCAGATCCCTGGACCGGAGGATTCCTGAATGTCGTCGTCAACTTCTGATCTTGTCGCGCTTGCCACGGGGGCTGTCCTGGCGCTGAGCACCGGCGCCCTGGCGCAATCGGCGCCGCTTTCCGCGCAGGACTCCGATCCCAGGGTCATGGGCTGGATGCAGGGATTTCCGCCACCGGCCGACAAGCTCATCACCCAGCCCGACAGCAACTATTTCAGTTTTCCAAAGCTGCGCTGGTCGGTCTGTCACCTGCGGGAATTCCTTCCCACCGAGGAAATCAGCCGCGGTCTTGGCGCGCCCGTTCCCCTCAACTATCCCTCGCCGGCGGAATTCGCCCGGCTGTCGCGCGAGATCGACGCGCTGACCTTCATGCCGATCGACGGCACCGAGCCGATGACCTGGGAGGACAGCCTCTATGCCAACTACACGGACGGCATGCTGATCCTGCACAAGGGACAGGTCGTCTATGAACGCTATTTCGGCTGTCTCGAGGAAGACGGCAAGCACGCCATCATGTCGATGACGAAATCAATCACCGGCCTGTTGGGCGAAATCCTTGTGGCCGAAGGTGTGCTTGACGATGCCGCCCTCGTGCGTGACGTGATCCCCGAGATCGGCGACAGCGCCTTTGCCACCGCTACCGTGCGGCAGGTCATGGATATGACAACCGGCGTTCAGTATTCCGAAAACTACTCTGACCCGAATGCCGATATCTGGCTGTACTCGCGCGCGGCGAGTCCGTTGCCCAAGCCTGCGGACTACACCGGGCCCGATGGCTATTGGGAATACCTCCAGCAGGTGAAACCCGAGGGCAATCATGGCGACGCCTTCCACTACAAGACCATCAATTCGGACATGCTTGGCTGGATGATCAGCCGCGTGACCGGCAAGTCCGTGACCGACCTCGCCTCCGAGCGGCTGTGGAGCCGCATTGGGGCCGAACAGGACGCCTACCAGACGGTCGATGGCAAGGGTGTGCCCTTTGCCGGTGGTGGCGTGACGGCGGGTCTGCGCGATCTTGGACGACTGGGCCAATTGATGCTTGACGGCGGCGAGATCAATGGTCAGCGGTTGTTCCCCAAGGAGGTGGTCGACACGATCGCAGCGGGCGGGGACCCGTCCAAATTCGCGGGCTTTCCGACGATCCCGAACGGCAGCTACACAAGTCAGTGGTGGGTGTTCCACAACGATCACGGCGCCTATGCCGCGCGCGGCGTGCATGGCCAGACGATCTATGTCGATCCGACGGCCCAGATGGTTCTGGTCCGGCTGGCCTCGTTCCCGCAGGCCCAGAACGGATTCATCGACCCGACCTCGCTGCCGGCCTATCAGGCAGTGGCAGAATACCTGATGGCGCGTTAAGCCGCGATGGCCGGGCCTTCCGTTCAACGTGCCGACGACGGCCCATCGGCCGATCATTCGCATGAATCCGGGTGGAGGCGGCTCGACAAGGCCGCCTTCGGCATCGTCTATGGGGCGATCACGGTCCTTGCGATCCTGATGGCGGCCGGCGCACATCCCGTTGCGCCGTTTGAAACGGCCGCGGTGCTTTTCGGATCCGTGCTTGCGATCACGCTGGCCAAGACCTTTGCCGAGTTCCTCGCCCATGCGCTCGACGCGGGCGAACGTCTGTCGCGGTCAGGCTGGCGTGAGGCCTGGCACCACAGCACGCCCACCTTGGCCACCGCGAACCTGCCGACGCTCTTGTTCGTGGCAAGCGGGCTTGGCTGGATGCAAGCCGAGACAGCCCTTCTTGCCTCGCAAGCCGTGTGTGTCGCGCTTCTGGGCGCAATCGGTGCGCGGATCGGATACGTCCTTCACCGCAGCATCGGTCGAAGCTTCGCAGGGGCGCTGTTCGCGGGGGGGATCGGCGTCTTGCTTGCCGTGATGAAGCACGTCATCCACTGAGGTGGACGATAGCCAGCCGCAGCCTGTCGGCTGTTCGCACCGCCCACACCATTGGCTGGCCACGCCATTGGCCGTAACGTGTTGCCGTCTGAATTTCTGTTGTGCCTGACCCTGCCGCAAGGAGCCATGGATGAAGTCGAGGATCGTGCGTGGGGTCGTCGGTGATTTCTCGATCCCCTGCCTGCTGCTCGGATTGGTTTTTTTCGCGGCCTCGCTGACACCCTCCCTCATCCCGCGCGGCCCGGCGGTGCAGGGCATCCTCGGCGGTCTGGTGACGGCCATCGGCTACCTGATCGGCCTGATTGTCGCGCTTCTGTGGCGGGCGGCGGATCTGCCGCGCCTTTCGGGACGACCGGCAATGGCCCTGACCGCTTCCGTCTCGGTTCCCCTTCTCCTGTGCTTCTTGTGGGTGCTCGCCTCAAGCCTGACATGGCAGAACGACATCCGCGTGAAGATGGGAATGAAAGAGGAGGACGCGCTGCAATTCCTGACCATCCTCGCGCTCGCCACGGGAACCTTTGCCGCCGCCTTCGCTCTTGGGCGTCTGGTGGCAAGCCTGTTCCGGCTGGTGCGCGCGTGGTTCTACCGGGTGATGCCCCCGCGGCGTGCCAACGTGCTGGGGGTGCTGACCGTCGGGCTGATGCTTGTCGTCGTGACGCGGGATGGCATCGTGGACCGGGTGGTCAACGGGTTAGACGAAAGCTACGAGGCGGCGCAGGAACTCTTTCAGAATGCCCCGCCGCGACCGTCCAATCCGCGCATGACCGGCAGCGCCGCATCGCTGGTCGATTGGGCAGCGATCGGAAAACCCGGGCGCGACTTCATCACGTCCGGTCCCGACGCGCAGGACATCGAGGCCTTCACCGGGCAACCGGCACTGGACCCGATCCGCGTCTACGTCGGTCGCGCGAATGGCGATAGCCCCAGGGCGCGCGCCGAGCTGGCGCTCGCCGAGTTGAAGCGGCTAGGCGCATTCGAACGTACGGTGCTGGTCGTGACCAGCCCGACAGGCACCGGCTGGATGGACCCTGGTTCGCACGATCCGGTCGAATACATGCATGGCGGCGACATCGCGACCGTCGCCGTGCAGTATTCCTACCTGCAGTCGCCTTTGGCCCTGATCCTCGAGACCAGCACGGGCCTTGAACAGGCCACGGCCCTTCAGGACGTCATTCATGGTTACTGGAAGACGCTGCCCGAAGGAAACCGGCCGCGCCTCTACGTCCACGGTCTCAGCCTCGGAGCGTGGTCGTCCATGCATGCCACAAATCTTTTCCGCCTGCTGGACGATCCGATCGACGGTGCCTTCTGGGCCGGTCCGCCGTTTCCTTCGGCCTTCTGGAACTATGTCCAGAACCAGCGCAATCCCGGCACGCCTTGGGTGTTGCCGGGCATCGGCGACGGGTCCTTGGTGCGCTATGCCTCTCATACCGCGGATGCCTCGGTCGCCGGCGCAGACTGGGGCCCGATGCGCATCGTGTTTCTGCAATATTCCAGCGATCCGGTCGTGTTCTATGATCCGCGATCGCTTTGGCGTGCGCCGCCATGGATGCGGGACCCGCCTGCAAGCGACATGTCTGACCACCTTTTCTTCATGCCGGTCGTGACGCAGTTCCAGCTTGCTCTCGACATGGCCCTTTCGTTCGGCGCGCCTGCCGGTCATGGACATGCCTATCATGCGCCCGACTATATCGGCCCCTGGGTTGAAACGACCGAACCGGCAGGGTGGTCGCCCGCGAAGACGGAACGTCTGAAACGCCATTGCAACAACGGGTTGCAGAACGGCTGTTCGAACGGCGTGCGTTGATCCTGGCCGTCAAACCAGCGCATCGCCCACATCGGCCAGCGCCTGTTTTCACCGGGGCGTCGCCGCCCGCGCGGCGGCGGGATCTGGAACTGGTGTCGCAGCCCGCTGCAAATTGCATCTTCGGCCAGTTCGCCACATGCCCTCGGCCACCAGATCGGGCGCAAGCTCCGGCTGCGCTTGCCTGACCGGCATGTCCCGTATTCCCAAGCGTTTGTGATGCCCCCGTGTTTACGGGTTTTCCGCCCGGACTGGGGCGTAAAGCGGCACCATCAGTGCGAGCCCGTCAGCGGGAAGACAAAGCGCAGGCGCGCGGCGTCGGGACAGGCAGCAAACACGTCACTGGCGGCGGTGCCGGTCACGAAACAGACCCGCGCATCGGGGAACGCGGCCAGTGTCCGGTCCATCCGGCCCGCCACATCGGGTCGGTGACGGCTTTCGGCGGGCACCACGACCAGGGGCGCTTCGTCAAGGGTCAGGTCGTCAGGGCCAAGAAACACCTCGATCCCCTGCGCCATCAGCGCCGCGCGCCATTCCATCGCCTGCGGATGGGCCGGATCGACCAGGATCGCGGCCTCGACATCCATCTCCCATCCATCCGGCAGAACGGGCGTCGCCCCTTCGAGGGCTGCGGGTCGGAGGATCCCGGTCATCCCGGCACCCGCCCCGCCACCCGCCCCGGCACCCGCTCGGCGATGGCTGCGACCTGCGATGCCCCGCGATGCCCCCCTGCGGGGACAGAGGGCGCGACGAACCAGCGGTAGGGAAGGTCGCGCGCGGTTCTGGCCTTTGCTGTTCTGGCCTTTGCTGTTCTGGCCTGTGCGAATCTGGCCTGTGCGAGTCTGACAGCCTTCCTGCGGGACGCATCCCGCGCTGTCGCCACGTTGCCCTGCATGCCTCTAGCCTTTCTTTACGAACACCCTGTCCCGGTGGCTTGCCCGGCAGGGCTGTTCGAAAAGGCTAATCCCATGCCCGGCCTTGTGCCACGCATGCATTGGCGGCGAGCGCAACTCTTTGGTTTCCGTGCTGCGCAAAAGAGCGTGATTTTCTCGAAAGAGAAATCGCGCAAGCCCTGCCTGCATTGCTTGCGGCGTTTCAGTCTTGTCCAGATGGTTCCGGCTGGGCTGCAGGCCGTTTCGACACCCGCAAGAGGGCGCGGATCAGGTCGGCTTCTGCCGCGGGTTTGCCCAGAACCTCGCGGATGCCCGGAGAGGGCAGGGGGACCCGGTCGGGATGGGTTGTGATGACCACGGCGGGCACCGGCGGATCAAGCGATGCGGCAAGCGCCGAAAGGCCGATCCCGTCCATACCCGGCATGTGCATGTCCGTCAGCAGGGCGGACCACAGCCCCGGCGTTTCATTCAGCAGGGCGCTGGCCTCGTGCGGGTCGGTGATCGCAAGCGCCACTGCGCCCCGGGCATCCAGCATTTCCGAAAGCTGATCGGCCAGATCGGCGTCATCGTCGACGACAAGGATGTGCATCCCGGCCAGCGGTGCCACCCCGCCAGCGTCGGCCGTCGCACGGCCCGGCGGTTTGGCCGGAGCGCCCCCCGCCGGGGGTCGCGGCAATGCCGGGGCGATGGGGACCGAGGGCCAGGCCACCGTCGCGACCGTGCCTTGGCCGGGCGCGCTGTCAAGCCAGAGGGCCGCGCCGCTTTCGCGCAGGATGGTGCCGACGATGGGCAGGCCGAGGCCGGTGCCCGCCTTGCCTTTCGTGGTGAAATACGGCTCGAACAGGCGTTCGCGCGCCCGCGGCGAAATCCCGGCGCCGGTGTCGCTGATCCGGAAGACGGCGTGATCCGCCCCGGGGCTCCAGGTGCCCAGATCCGGCGGGCGGGCAGGCTGCCACTCCGTGCCGGGCAGGACCGCGGCACGGACGCGCGCGGGCCGTTCCGGATCGGCCTCGCAGGCGTTCAGCGCGAGGTTCACGACCACCTGCAGAAGCCTTGTGCTGTCGGCCCAGACCGGCTGTTCGGTGTCGGGCAGCGACAGTGCGATGCCGTGCTGTTCGATCCGCGACGATCCCAGCAGGTCGATCCCCTGGGCGACCAGCGCCCGCAGGTCCTGCCGGGCGGGCCTGGCGTTGCTGCGCCCCAGATGGCCAAGCCCCCCGACCAGATCCCCGGCGACATGAGCGGCCCGCTTGATCCGGCGGACCGAGGCAAGCACGTCGGGCCGCTCGCGGCACTGCGCTTCCAGCAAGGTGGCCGCATTGGAAACCACGGCAACCACGTTGTTCAGGTCGTGGGCGATTTCCGAGGCGACATGGGCGATCGTCTCGCGCCGCTGCGCGATATGCAGCTTTTCTAGGAGCAGGGCCTGTTCCTTTTCGGCGCGCAGCCTTTCGGCCATGTCACGCACGATCACCAGAAGGCTTCCGTCATCGCGGATCGTGGCCGACAGCTCCAGCGGCAGGATGCGGCCGTCCCGCGCCACGCCCTTCAGGCTGCCGCGCCAGTTTCCGCGTGCAACCAGCCTGTGCCAGTCCTGTTCACGCGGCGCGCAAGGCACGTCCGGCGGGAAAAGATCGGCCCAGTGGATGGTCAAGGCGTGTTCGGCCCCGTCGATCCCGAACAGGTCGCGGTAGGCGCTGTTCATGTAGCCATGCGCGCCCCCCGGACCGATCAGCGCGATCCCGTCGCGCGAGGCTTCGATCGCCAGCCGCAGGTCGCGCAGTTCCTTGTGATGCGTCTTCTTCAGGTCCGTGATGTCGGTATGGACCGCGACGAACCCGTCCAGCCGACCCGACTCGTCATGCATCGGCTGGATGTCCATGCTGATCCAGTATTCCTGGCCTTGCCGCGACCGGTTGAGCATTTCAATCTGGACGGGCGTGCCTTCGGCGATGGCGGTGGAAACCTTCAACTGGGCCTCCATATGGGGCCGGTCCGAACGGAACACATCCTGCGGCCTGTGTCCGCGCACCTCGTCGAGGGTCCAGCCGCTGCGCTGTTCGAAGGCCGGGTTGACCCATTCGATGCGCGCCTCGGCATCGGTGACGATGACCATGTTCGAGGTCAGTTCGGCGATCTTGCCAAGCCGTGCGATCCTGCGCTGCTGGTGGTGGCGTTCGGTGAAATCGCGGATGATCAGGAAATAGCCATCCTCGCGCCCGTCAAGGGACCGTCGTGCGATGGTTGCGTTATGCCAGCGGTTTTTGCCGTTCACCGTGATCTCGTAGTCGAACGGGTCGCACCTGCCGTCCCTGTCGAACCGGGCAAGGGCCTGAATGAACTGCTGTCCCAAAGTGGGGGGCAGCGCCTCGTCCACACGGCAGCCGATGAACTGCGACGGTGTGAGAAAGCTGGACGTATCCGCGCCTTCGTTGAAGGCGACAAGCCGCCCGTCACGGTCAAGCTCCACCACCATGTCGGGCAGCGCCGCCAGCATCGCCTTCAGCCGGTCGCGCTTGGCCAGCAGCGCGGCCTTCGCGGCTTCGGCCGCCGCCTCGGCCTTGGCCCGGTCAAGCACCACGCCGATGGCCTTGGCCAGCGATTGCAGCAACCTGATCTCGAAGGGCAGGAAGGGGCGGCAGCGGCGCACCGCGTCATAGCCGACGAACCCGGCCAGCCTCCCGCCATGCAGGAAGGGCGCGATCAGAAGGGACTGCACGCCCTGGCCTTCAAGGATCACGCGTTCGGGCGATCCATCGGGCAGGTCGCGCACATCGGCGATCTCGAACGGTTGCCCGGCGTCCAGCGCTTCGCGCCAGATGTCCAGCAGGTTTGCGGGCAGGTCCTGCGATTCCTCGATCACCGGGGTGATGCCCGTTGCAACCCATTCATGGGTGTTGCGCATGCGGTCCGCGCCTTCGAGGCGATAGACATAAGACCGGTCGACCCCGGCGATTTCGCCCGCAGCGGCCAGGGCGTGCAGGATTGCGGGGGTGACATCCCGGCCCTGCACGCCGATGATGTCGTCGATGACCTGAAGGATGCGCGCGCTCAATGCCTCTTTCGGGCAATCGGGGCCGCAGCATGCCGGTGCCCCGCCGGGCCCGACCGACCCGCCGGTCTCTGCCGCCGATGGATGCGCCCGTTTCAGCACAGCCCTTCGCGCCGCGCCATCAGGGCGGCCTCGGTCCGGTTCCTGACGCCCAGCTTGCGACAGATCGACTTTACGTCCGCCTTCACGATCACCTCGTTCAGGCCAAGTTCATGGGCGATTTCCTTGTTCTGCCGCCCCTCGCAAAGGAAGGCCAGAACCCGCAGTTCGCGCGGCTTCAGCGAGGCGTCGGGCTGTTCCTTCATCAGGACCTTCTGGAGATAGTCGAAGGGGATGTAGGTTTCGCCCTCGGCGATCAGGCGGATCGCGTGTTCCAGCGATTTCACCGGCAAGGTCTTGGGAATGAACCCCTTGGCCCCAAGGGCGATCGCCCGTTCGACGACAGGCCATGTCGCGACGCCCGAAAAGATCGCCACCCGCTGCCCGGTCTGGTCCATCAGCCGGCGAAGGCCCTCCAGCCCTTCGGTGCCCGGAAGGGAATAATCCAGCAGGACGACGTCATAGCCGCCTGTCGCGGCGATCCGGGCCAGGGCCGCATCGACATTGCCTGCCATGTCGACCCGATAGGCGGCCACGGCGGACAGTGTTGCTGCAACGGTTTCTGCAAGCATGAGGTGATCATCCACGACAAGGACCGAGATCGTTGCCGTCCTTGCAAGCTCGGCCGCCTCGTCGAGGGCGGGGTGCATGTCTGAGAGGGTTCGGTTCATCTTGCTCGCGATCGTAGTCCACTGCAGGTTGCACAACCAGAGGGAAAGTGCTCGGTTGGAAATGCCCGCGTTTGAGGGCGTGGTCCAACGTACGATGACGCGTACGGTTCCCGCAGTCACAGGGAAAGAATGGTCACGATCACATGGTTCGGGCATCGGCCCGTCCGGGAACGATGCCGTCTATCGCCGCTTGCATGCCGCTGCAAGAGAGGCGTGCATTCGTATAGATGCGGCATTTCGCCGGGCTGGGATGCGCACGACCGGGGCGCCCCGCGCCCCTTCCGCGCGCCGGTTCAGCCGCCCCCCGGGCTCATGGTGGTGAACATCTTCAGAAGCGCGATCATCACCGGCACCAGAACGATCACCAGGTTGACCGGGAACAGGAAAAGAGCCATCGGAAACAACATCTTGACCGGCAGGGCGTTGGCCTTTTCCTCGGCCTTGATCAGGCGCATCTGGCGCATCTCGGCGCTGAAGACGCGCAGCGTCTTGACCACGCTTGTCCCCAGTTCCTGCGACTGGCGGAACAGGACCGCCAGGGTGCGCGCCTCTTCAAGGTTCAGGCGCTGCGAGAAGTTGTTCAGCGCCTCGTGCAGCGGGCGACCGGCGCGGATTTCAAGGCTGATGATCGACAGATGCCGCCCAAAGCCCGGCCGGGTCGGCAGGAACTCGCGCGCGACACGGTCGATCGCGGCCTCGATGCTCATCCCGGAATCGACGCAGACGATGAGAAGGTCCATGAAATCGGGAAACAGGCGCCGATAGCGGATCTGGTTCGACTTGCCCATGTTGTCCAGAACCGCGTTGACGAGGATGAAGGAGATCCCCGCCACCGCCGCCGCAAGCAAGAGCGCCAGCGGCCCCGACACGCCCGAGCCGACATTGACCAGCGCGAACCACACCGCGACGAAGACAAGGATCGTCACCAGAACCCGGATCAGCACGAAGACGCGGATCGCCTCGCGCGAGAAGTAGCCGGCCCGGATCAACCGCATCGCAAGGCTGTTCGGGTCGCCCTTGGCCTGAACCTCATAGTAATGGCGGATGTCGTCATTGTCCGAGGACAGCGCGAGTTCCTCATCGACGTTGCGGCGGATCCGGTCGGCGCCCAGTTCGTCGATATTGCGCTTCATCTCGCGCCGGTTGGCGATGATGGAAATGGTCGTGAAGGCGACCAGGAGGACAGCCACGAAGACGCTGGCAAGGATCAGGGTATCCGACATCTTGTCCCGCTCCCGTCAGAAATCGAAGGTCACGAGGCGGCGCAGGATAAGGGCGCCGAAGGCCATGACGGCAAGGATGCCGAACACGATCTGTGTGCCGTATCCCGTTTCCCAGACCGGATCGAAATAGGTGGGCACCAGCGTCCGGATCATCAGGAACAGGAAGGCCGGGAACAGTGCCATGATCACCGCCGTGATCCGCCCTTCGGCCGAGATCGCCTTGATCTTGCCCCTCAGCAAGGCGCGGTCGCGGATCATCCTCGACAGGTTTTCCAGCGCTTCGCCCAGATTGCCGCCGGTGTTGCGCTGAACCGAAACCGTCACCGCCAGCAGGTTCAGTTCATCAGCCCCCACGCGGTCGATCATGCTGAGCATCGCCTGATCGAGTTCAAGCCCGAAGGTCAACTGGTCGCTCAGCATCCCGAATTCCGACCCGATCGGATCGGGCATCTCGCGCCCGACAAGGGCGATCGCGGCGTTCAGCGGGTGGCCCGCGCTGAGGCTGCGCACGATGATGTCGATGGCCGAGGGAAGTTGCGTGACGAATTTCTTGATCCGCGCCGCGCGGATCTGGATGATCAGAAAGACGATCGTCGCCGCGCAGATCACCAGCGCCAGCGGGATCTGCACCCAGATCGTGCTGGCGATCCACTGGGCGACCATGAAGCTGCCCAGAAGGATCACGATCACATAGACGACCCGCCGCTGCCGCGACAGGACAAGGCCCGATTGCCGGTAAAGCCGTGTCAGGTCGCCGGGGGAAAATGCGCCAGCCCCGCGCCGGAACAGCGACCTGTCCTGCAGCAAGCTGGAATAGGCGCCGGACTGGTCCTGCCGCAGCTTCAGCCGCTCCAGCCGTTCGTTGACCTCGCGCGCCGCGCGCTGACGTCCAAACAACCGCCGCAGGATCAGTTCCGCGATCAGCAGGACGGCGGCGAAGGTGAAGGCATAGATGATGATGATCGACACGCTGGCCTCACTGCTTGTGCGCGGGATCGAAGATCCGCATGTCGAGCTGAAGGCCGATCGTGCTGATCTCGGTCAGAAAGCGCGGCCGGATGCCGGTGGCGCGGAATTCGCCGATGACATTGCCCGCCTCGTCGACGCCCAGCCGGTGATATTTGAAGATGTCCTGCAACTGGATCACGTCGCCCTCCATCCCGGTGATTTCCGAAATGGTCGTCACGCGGCGCGTCCCGTCGCGCATGCGGTTCAGCTGCATGATCAGGTTGATCGCCGAGGCGATCTGCGCGCGGATCGACAATTGCGACATGGGCATCCCGGCCATGCCGACCATCTGTTCCATACGGGCCAGTGCGTCGCGCGTGGTGTTGGCGTGGATCGTGGTCATCGACCCTTCGTGACCGGTGTTCATGGCCTGCAGCATGTCAAAGGCCTCGCCGCCGCGGACCTCGCCCACGATGATGCGGTCGGGGCGCATCCGGAGCGCGTTCTTCACCAGATCGCGCTGGATCACCTCGCCCTTGCCGTCCAGCGACGGCGGGCGGGTTTCAAGCCGCACCACATGGGGCTGTTGCAGTTGCAGTTCGGCGGCGTCCTCGATGGTGACAAGGCGTTCCTCATGCGGGATGAACGAGGACAGCGCGTTCAGCATCGTCGTCTTGCCCGAACCCGTCCCGCCCGAGATCACCATCGACACCTTGCCCTCGACAGCGGCGGCCAGGACCTGCGCCATCCCCGCCGACAACGCGCCGTGCTTGACGAGGGAGTCGAGGCTGAAGGGCTTCTTCGAGAATTTCCGGATCGACACCTGCGGCCCGTCCACCGCGATGGGGCGGATCGCCGCGTTCACGCGCGAGCCGTCGGCCAGACGCGCATCGACGAGGGGCGAGGATTCATCCACCCGGCGGCCCACGGCCTCGACGATCTTGTTGATGATGCGCAGAAGGTGGCGTTCGTCCTTGAAGCGGACATTGGTCGGTTCCAGCTTGCCACGCCGTTCGATATAGACGGTGCGCGGTCCCACGATCAGGATGTCCGAGATCGTGTCGTCCTTCAGCAGCGGCTCGATCGGGCCAAGCCCGAGGATTTCGTCTGCCAGATCCGACAGAAGCGCATCCATCTCCTTGGCATTGAGCGGGATGTTGCGGGATTTCATGTAGTCCCGCACCAGAGGCCGCAGTTCCTCAAGCAGTTGCGACTGTTCCAGCGTGTCCAGCACGGCGAGGTTGATCTTGTCCAGCAGGAAGCGGTGGAGGTTTACCCGTTCCCCGATCAGGTCGGGGCCGCCAAGATCATCGATCGAAGGGCGCGCCGCGGCGGGCTGAGGGGCGACGTGTTCGGGCGGCAGGGGCACTGCCGCTTCGCCGTCACCGGCCTGCCGGTCCGTTTCGGATTTCCGGAAAAAGCGCCCGACCATCGTCAGTTCCCCCGTCTGGCAGAAGTCATTTCACGATCACCTTGGTTCCCACGGGCACGGTTTCGAACAGTTCCATCACATCGGCATTCGACAGCCGGAAGCAGCCAGAGGTTTCGTATCCTCCGACGGTTTCTGCCGTGTTGGTGCCGTGGATGCGGTAAAGCGTGTCCGAGCCGTTGGAATAAAGATAGAGCGCCCGCGCCCCGAGCGGGTTGTAGGGGCCTGCGGGCACGAAATCGGGCAGCGAGGGATCGCGCTGGCGCATGGCGGCCGGCGGGCGCCATTCGGGCCACTCGGTCTTGCGCCCGACATAGGTCGTGCCGGTCCAGGTGAACCCGTCGCGGCCCACGCTGATCCGGTAGCGCGCGGCCTGACCCTTGCCAAGGACGACATGCAGCGTGCGGTCGCTGTTCGAGATGATGATCGTTCCGGGCCGTTCGGACGAGGGGTAGGGCACGACCTCGCGCGTGGTTGTGCCATGCGAACGCGGCACCTTTTTCACATCCGCAAGCGCCGCGACCGGCAAGGCGACCCCCGCCAAGCCCGCAGCGACCAGCCCGTTGACCAGCGTCCTGCGCCCTATCATGCGTCCACCGGTTCCGCCAGGATGGCGGTCTTTGCGTATTTCG
The DNA here is from genome assembly GCF_004799285.1 of Aliigemmobacter aestuarii. Classification (GTDB taxonomy): domain Bacteria; phylum Pseudomonadota; class Alphaproteobacteria; order Rhodobacterales; family Rhodobacteraceae; genus Aliigemmobacter; species Aliigemmobacter aestuarii. The sequence goes on from NZ_SSND01000004.1 coordinate 406,133, forward strand.
TCAGCGCCTTGAGGAACTTCGAGGAGGATGACAGATCCGACAGGCACAGCCCGCGATCCATCGCCTCGGCGATGTTGGTGGTATCGGCGGGCAGGAAGTGGAAGGGCACCGCGCCGAACAGTTCGCGCAGCTTCGCCTCCTTGATCCGGCGGCCCGAGAACAACCCGTGACTGTCCTTGTTGATCAGCACGTTGACCGGTTTCTTGCCGATCTTGGCCGGTTCCATGGTGTGCAGGATGTCCAGCGTGTGCTTGATCGACGGCAGGCTCAGATCGGTGACCAGCGTGATCGAGTTGACCGCCGCCAAAAGGTCGGCGCGCCAGTCGGTTTCGTAATACGGGATGTCGAGGATCGTGTGCGCCTGCTGCATGGTGACCGCATCCAGAAGCCGCAGCACCAGTTCGTAGCAGTTCAGATGGGTGACAAGCTCGGGCCGCTTGAAGGAATAGACCGCAAAGCCGTGTTCGTGCCGCTGCTGGATCAGGCTGACGAATTCACTGTCGATCCGGCCGGGGTTCGAGGCCACGCTGTGCAGGCTGACCCCGTTGGACATGTTCAGAAGCGCGCCGCAGCCCCCGGTGGTGAAATCCAGGTCGAAAAGCCCGATACTGCCCGCGTCGGTCTTTTTCCGCTGGCTCAGGATATCGGCCAGGTTCACGGCCACGGTCGTCGCACCGGCGCCGCCGACGGCGGAAATCACGGCATGCACGCGGTTGGTGTTCTGCTTCGATGACCGGATGCCGCTTTCGATGGAACTCAGCAGGTCGCCCGGCACCACGGGTTTTTTCAGCCAGTCGTGCACCTTCTGCTTCAGAAGCTTGCGGACATCGGCTTCCTCCAGGGCTTCGGAGACGACGACGATCGGCGTTTCGCCAAAATTCGCCCTGAGGCCCGAGATCACCTCCATCTCGTGCGATCCGACCTTCGAGATGTCGAGGATGATCATGTCGGGCACGATCTGCACGGCCTTGCGGTGCACCTCGTCCTGCGTGGCGCGGTCCAGCGCGAACTGGCCCATTTCCGCGATCACCTGGGCGACATGCGCGGCACTGTCCTGCCCGGTGTCCACCAGCAGGACGTGATGCTTGCGGTGCGGCGCACGCGGCATGTCGGGATCGGCGATATTCATAGGCTGCTTCTCATGTCTTCACTTGTCATCGTGACCGGATGGGCGGGAATGCTGATCGTGTCCGTCGCAAGGGCCAGCAGGCGGCCCAGCAGAAGGAATTCGAAGTTGAGGTTGCGCAGTTCGACGGTGATCGAGACGACCGGCCCGCTTGGCCTGCCGACATAGCCAAGGCCCGCGCGGCGGTAGCTGACAAGGACGTTTCCGGCGGTGATGCGGGGGAAGACGTCGCACATGCCCAGGGTCGTTCCCGCGACATAGTCGCAGCTGGCGTCGCTGCCCGAGATCAGCCGGGCCATCCGTGTGGCATCGCAGGCCGCAGCCCCCGCGCCGCAGGCGACGGTAACGATGGTCCCCGGCACGGCCTCCTGTTCGCCAAGCGCGCCGTAATCCGCGGTCAGGGACGACATGTCGCTGGGCAGCGGATCGGACACCGCCAGAAGCCGCGCGCCGATCTGCACCGCCTTGGTGGCCTGGCTCCACTGGAACACCAGAAAGCCCAGTTCGACGAAGGCTGCGAACATCAGGATGACGATAGGCGTGACGATCAGCGCCTCGGTCAGGCTGATGCCCCGTTCATCGCGTCGGAACCTGCGCCAGAGCGTTACCATCCGATGTACCTCTGTTCATGCACATAGGTGACGCTGATCCCGCCGGAGGTCACAAGGCGGAACAGGGGCGAACCGAGGTAGTCCAGCGTTCCGGTCACGCGGACCAGATCGGTGGCGACGGGGGCTCCGGGCGGGGTTGCCGGCGTGATCGCAAGATCGGCGGCGTCGGACCAGCCCGGAACGCGCAGGTTCCCGGTGCCCGCGGGATTTCCGTAAAAGGCGATGTTGCGGGCGATGTCTATGGAACATGCGCCAAAATCGGGCCTGCAGCGCGACCAGTAGCGCGCGGCATCGCGCACGCCCACCTGCATCTGCTGGCGCTGCCAGAACACGTTGCCGAATTCCAGCACGCCTGCCGCAAAGACCGTCGCCACCGGCACCGCCAGCAGCGTCTCGATCAGCACCGCCCCCTCGCAGGCGATCAGGAAGCGCGCGAGACGTGTCTTGAGACGTTTGCCCACCTTTCCCTCCTTCGCCGGACCACAAGCCTGCCGAAACCGCCGGGCCGCTGGGGCGCCGGCATCACGCGTCACGTCACCTCACGCGGCGGCGGTCAGAGCACGATGTTCGTATCCTCGACATCGGCCGGCCACGGTTCGATCGTCTGGATGGCGGTGTTCGCCTCCGGGGCATTGCCCACACCCAGCGTAATGCTGTCGCGGCGGCTGAGCGTGTCGGCGCAACCGGCCAGGACAACCAGGGCCAGAAGCCCGCAAAGGGCCTTATTTCTTTGTGAGCAGTGCATCGTTGAAATCCAGATCGATGATATGGCCATAGGGGCCAATGATGCCCTCGCCGTTGCGATAGCCGCGGATCATGTCCTTGTTGACCTCGAGCATCCCCATCAGGAACAGCTCCACGTCATTGGAGGACCGGGTCTGATCCAGCGGCGAGACGAGCGGGCGGTTCGGCGTGCCCGGCTGCACCAGCCGCGGCGTGACCAGGATGACCAGGTCGGTTTCGTTCTTCTGGAAGGCGGTCGACCGGAACAGCGTGCCCAGGATCGGCACCTGCGAGATCCACGGCACCGCCTGGATGTTGCGTTCGTTGTCCACCTGCAGAAGCCCGGCGATGGCAAAGCTCTGCCCGTCGCGCAGCGTCACGGTGGTATCGGCCTTGCGCGAGATGAAGGCGGGGTTGCCGTTCACGATCACCGAGGTGTCGATGTCGGAGACTTCCGGGCGGATGCGCAGGCTGATCTGGTTGTTGTCCATCACCACGGGGCGGAAGTTCAGCCGCACGCCGTATTCGCGATAATCGGTTTGAGTCGCTGTCGACCCATTGTCCCCAAAAACAGGCGATACTATTGGTACTTCTCCTCCGACAACGAAGTTCGCCTCAACTCCGCTGGTAGTAACCAGTGTGGGGTTTGCTAGCCGGCGGGCAAGGCCCTTACCTTCGAGCGTGTTAATCACAATATCGATTTCGGTGCCGGCGATTTCGAGTAGGTTCCCAACGAAGCTACCGAAAGGAGGGTTAGCGGCGTTAACTGCGTTGCCCGTCGTCATCCGGGTCACGCCCGCATTGGTGCCGGTCAGGTTCACGCCCAGTTCGCGGCCGAAGTTGCGGCTGACTTCGAGGATGCGCACGTCAAGCTGCACCTGCTGCGGATCGACCACCCGCATCGCGTTCACGACCGGGTTTTCCGAATACTGCTGCGCGATTTCCAGGATGCGGTCGCGGTCGACATTGTCCTTCACCACGCCCGAGATGCGGATGCGGCCGTTCAGGTTCTCCACATCCACCCGCGCGCTTGGCACCGCGCCGTCGATCGCCTGCTGAAGCTCGCTGAAATCGGTGCGCACCTTCAGGATGGTGGTGCCCAGAAGCTTCTTGTTGGCGTCGTAATACGAAATGTTCGTCGTGCCGGGGTTGTTGCCCTGCACATAGACCGACCGGTCGCTCAGCGGAAAGACGTCGGCGACCTGGCTGTTGCCCACGACGATGTCGGTGAAGGGCACGTTGGTCGACAGCGTGAGCGTGAAGCCGGGGCGGATCTCGATCGGAACGACCGGCCCGCCGGTGCCCAGGAAAATCGCCCGTTCCTGCGCGTGAACGACCTGCGGGGCCACCGCCGGAAGGGCCAGCGCACAGGCCAAAACGGAGCAGCGTGCCGCCGTTCGCAGCCCGTCCATCAGCCGTGTCAGGGGCCGTTCGCCCCGGAGAGAGGTGTGGTGCAGCGCCATTTTCATCGTCCCGTGCCCCAATATTCTTGTTGTTCGAGAATGGCGGGCGTTCTGCCCGTCCGGTCACTCGTCCTGACTGTGATTTACACGGTACTCTTCCCGTTGCCCGTTACGAACGATCCCCACCGAAACGTATTCCGGGGCAGGGGGGGCAACTTCGACCAGCTTTTCCACAACCTTCACCACTTCCTTCTCGACGACAACAGGTTCGGTGCGGGTGGTCAGGTTTTCTTCGACAGACTGAAGTCTGCCTGCAACATTTTCCTCGACAGATTGCAGCTTTCCGGCAACATCCGAGCCCAAACTCTGGATCGCCTGCTCCAGCGCCGCCAGTTTTGCGGCCTGTTCCTCGATCAGCTGCTGTTCGGCCGCGCGGGCCTCGGCCTCGGCCTGAGCCTGCGCCTCGGCCTGCGCCCGGGCCAGTTCGGCAGAGGCTGCGGTGACGGACAGTTCATCCAGCGTCATGCGTTCGCTGTCCTCGATATCGGCGGAAACCACGTTGCGCAGCGCCAGCGACAGCGTGCCCACGGTGGCCCCCAGCGTCAGTTTCTGCGCCTCTTCGGTGCTGACCTCGAAGGTCACGGTCTGCACGACGCTTGGCTGGTCCTTGCGGTCGTCGGCGATCTGGTCGATGGCCAGAACCTTGACGCCCTGCAACAGCACATCGACATAGGCCTCTTCGTCGTCGTTCATGTTCGCGCGGGTCAGCATCACGTCGACCCGGTCGCCGGGCAGCACGAAGCCCGCCACGCCAAGCACGTCATTCACCCGGATCGACACGGCCTTCATGCCGGGTGACAGGGCGGTGGACAGTTTCGCGCGCTGGCCGGGGGTGGTGACTTTCGACGACAGGACTGGTTCGCCCTGTTCCATCGAGGCCAGGACAAAACGCGCGGTTTCCTCGGTCGTGCCGGCGAGGTCCTCGACCTTCGAGAAAGAGCCGGGCGGCAGGTTCGGGCTGGCCCAGGGGATCACGTCCAGCTTTTCGGCGGTGATCCGTTCGCCAAAGCGCATCGCCGTCTTGGCAACGACGATGGTCTTCATGTCCTCGTTCGTGCGCTGCTGTTCGGTCAGCGCGATCCGTTCGCGCTGGTCCGCCAGCCATCCGCGCACGCCAATCACGGCAAGAATGGCAAGAACCGATGCCAGTATCAGGCTGATAATGGTGGATGCCCGCATCTTTCCTCAATCCTCTGTGCCTGCCCCCTTGCCCCGGTGGGGTGTCGGCGCAAGGGCCGACAGGGCATGTCAATTGGGCCTGAATGGCCGGACCAGGAAACTCGTCAAGGGATCAAACGCATTGCGGCACCGACCCCGAAGGACCGGCGCCGCGAATGTCTCACGCCGCTGGATCAAAATTGCGGCAATATTGCGACCTCACGGGTTCAGGTCTGCGCCCGCAACCCAGTTCGCCCACGCGGTCCAGCTGGCTGCCAAGTTGGTGCCGAAAAGGGTCACGGCGATGATCACGGCGCCGGTCAGCAGGCCGAGCAGGATCAGGTATTCGGTCAGCGCCAGGCCGGATTCTTCCTTGGCGAAGCGGGTCATCAGGGATTTCATTTTGGAAGCAAGCATTTGCGTTCTCCATTAGGGCTGTTGGTTGAAAGGCGTTCCCCCACCGAAGCCTTCAAGACTGCTGGAACCACGCACCGATTAATGAACCTATTCAATGCCCCATTATTGCTGCAGTTCCTGCCCCTTCGTCAAGTTTTCGCCATGATCATGCGCCGTTTCGCCACGTTTCCGCCCGAAGTCTGCCCCTTTGTTTCGCGACCGCGAACGACCCCGTCGCATCACGGCTTCCGAATACAATCAAAGGTTGATGGGTGGGTTATTAAGCGGCGCAAAGGTTGCAAATGCGATTCGCTTTGCCCCTGCGATTCGCCCTGAAAAAGGGTCAAAATCGGGTGAATCAGCGCACCAGAATCGCCTCATCCCGCACGAACGTGTCCAGCGTCCCGTTCCCGCCCGCGCCCGTGATGTCGATGATTTCGACGTCGATGGTTTCATCCATCGGGTTCACCAGGAACAGGCTGGCATAGGCGTTGACCGGATAGCGGTTGATGCCGCCGCCCTCATCCTCGTTGGCGATGCAGTCGATCAGGGCAGCAAAGACAATGCGGCGGTCGGGATCAGCCAGCCCGTTCACCGGCGGGTTCTTCGACAGGGCGCAGATCGGGCGGCCGGTTTCCTTGCGGTTGTTGTTGTTCCCGCCATCCCCCTGCGACCGCACGTCCAGCAGGTTGTTGTCGATCTCGTAGCGGTAGACGTCATAGCGCGACGGCACGGTCGATCCGGGGAAGGTGGCCAGCGGCATGCTGTTCATCTCGTCCAGCATCGTCTGGGTCAGCGGCACGCTGGGGAAATTGACCGACCAGTAAAGGTTGATGTCCCAGTCCCCCGATCCGATGAAGGCGCCAAGCGCGCCCTGTCCGGGAGGCGCCATCGTGGCGTTTTCGGGGAAGCCGATCGCCCACCAATCCTCGGGCGGGGGCAGGGTCTGGTTGTTGTTCAGCGTGTCGGGATAGGGTTCGCTGTTGCAGGCATTTCCCGACCCGCGGACATAGCCCTTGCGCACGTTTTCCGCGGGCGGATACTGGCTGACCCGGTTGCCGAACGGGCCGTCGTAGATGTCGAACCGCACGTTGATCCCCTGCGCGATCGAGGTCGCGGCCCCCGGCTTTGTCGTGACGGTGCGCGCGTCATAGCAGGTGGGGTTCACCGCCCCGGCAAAGATTTCACGGATCGCATTGGCGCTGGCGGAAGTGTTGTCATTCGCCCCCCGCACGCTGAGAAACCCGAAGTTCCCCGGCGAGGCGGTGTCGCTGCCCTTGGGGTGCAGCTTCAGCAGCCGCCCATACAGATGCCCCGCCGCGAAGGCATCCTGCAGGTCAAGGTTCTGCGTCTCGAACGGGTTGCAGATGTAAAGCGGCGTCACGTCGCAGGCGGCGGTGCGGTAGGTCGCGACCGCATCCGCCGCGATCGGGACCGTGGGGCGCAGCCCCGTGGCGGGGTTGAAGAAGAAGGCGCTCAGATCATCGGCCTGCGCGCGGACATATACGAACAGCGCGTCCTCGCCATCGGTCACGGCGTGATCGGTCAGGAACGTCTCGGTCAGGGCGGTGTCGTCCGAGGCGGGCAGGTCATCGAGGAAGATCACGGTGAATTCGTTGCCGTCCGCATCGGCATAGACCAGGTTTGCTTGCGACGCCTGTTCGGTATCCAGATAGGCCACGCTGTTGGTCAGGTTCGCCATCGCCGCCTTGGCGCGGTCGATGGAATCGGGGCTTCCGTCCAGTTCGCGCCCGGCGGCAAGGGCCAGCGCGTCGGCTGCGGCCTGAAGATCGGAATGGGCGTTGTTGCCCCGGTTGATGTCCATCACGATCAGCCCAAGCCCGACGAAGGCGGGCAGCGCGATCAGGGTGAGGGCCAGAACATAGCCGTCTTCGCGTTTCAGAAAATTCTTCATGAAAGCCTCCGTCTGGGGTCGGATCAACGGGCGCAGGGCGCGGCACAGGCAATCTGATCAACTGCGGGAATTATCCGCCCGAACCCGTGCCTTGTAAAGCAAATCAAGGCGTTTTCCCGGCGATTCGGGTCTCAGAGCCCGGTCAGGATGGCCACGATGGCGGCCAGCGCCATCGGCACGCCATAGGGCATCTTGCGCTGTTCGGCGATCAGCGCGAGGCGCTGGCCGATCAACCCGCGCGCCCGGTCCGGGTCGCCGCGCCCGGCCATGCGGATGCCGATCACCATCAGGACCGACAGGGCCAGAAGGACGACGGCATAGACGCCGATCCCTTGCCAGCCGATCAGCAGGCCCAGGGGCAGGTACAGCTTGGCATCGCCCGCGCCGATCATCCCTAGGGCCCAGAGGCCGAATCCCAGCACGAACAGCACGCCCCCCACGATCAGGCTGCCCTTCCAGCCGCCCGACGGGTCCAGCGCCACGGCGACCAGCGCCACGACGGTCAGGATGATCACGTCGCGGTTGGCGATGCGGAAGGTCAGGAAATCGCGCCAGCCGATCCAGGCCAGCAGCAGCATGGCCAGGACAAGCGTCAGGATATGGGCGGTCAGCATCGGCAGGCCGATCCTTCGTTTCGCCGGTCAGGCAAGGTCAGATCCCGCGCAGGTCGCCCGGTGAACGCTTCTGGTAGTTCACGGAATTGCGCAGCATTTCCAGATTGTTCGCCGCCGTCTCGTTCGACGGGTCGATCTCGTACGCGGCCAGGAAGTGCTTGCGCGCGACCTGAAGGTTGCCGCGCAACAGCATCGAATAGCCATAGTTGTTGTGGAATTCGATCCGGTTGCCGATTATCGGCTGCAGCTTGCGATAGGCGATGTCGGACTGGTCGAACCGGCGCAGCATGTCGGAAGCCGCAGCATAGCCCAACAGAGCCTGCGGGTCGCTTGGCGCCACTTCCAGCGCGCGCTTGAACAGCGTGCTGGCACGGCCATAGTTCTTCGACTTGAATTGGTTCTTTGCCGACACGATCAGCTGATCGTCCGGGTAATAATCCCGGTTCGACGTGTCCGCGACCGTCGACGCCTTGTCACCGAAACTGGACAAATCCCCCAGACCACCCTCGGTGCAGGCAGTCAGGCCAACCACGCACAGGACACAAAGGATCTTCTTCATGATGGAAGCCTCGAAGACAGTGCGATCAGTCTTTCACCTTACTTTCTGCGACCGCCCCTGTCCATCGACGGCCCGCCGAACTGCTGTTTGCTATTGTAAATCGAACACATGCCAGGCGGCATTCATGTTCAGAAGAAGAACCACTCGATCAGCCAGGCGCCGCCCGCCAGATGCGTTGCGGTGATGGCCAGGTAGGTGGCGGCCGCAAGGGCCAGCGCGCGGCGCGGCATGGCGGTCTGTTTGATCTCGAGATGTTCGGGGAAAAGGAAGACGCCGCTGCCGATCATGCAGATCACCAGAAGCTGCGGCGACTGGAACCCGATCGCCAGCGCGCTGGCGATGGCCGAAAGGCCGACCATCGCGCGGTGCCGGGCGTTGGCGCGCAGGCTGTGGGCGATGGCGTTGACGCAGCGCCCGCCGTCCAGCGGCCAGAGCGGCAGGAGATTGATGAAGTTGTAGGCGGCGATGACCGAACCCAGGATGCGCAGGAACCGCGCCACCGCAGGGGCGTGATCCTGCAGAAGTCCGGCCGCGACAAGCGCCACCACCATCGGCGCGATGCTGAAGGCCGCGCCCATCAGGTGCACGAAGACCTCGGCCTGAAGCGTGGCAGGCTTCCTGGTCGAGATCGGGTCTTTCGAGATCATCGGGAGCAGGCGGAACCGCGCATCGCCGTGCCCCAGCAGCCGATAGGCCAGCACATGCCCCGCCTCGTGCAGGATCACTGCGGCGACCAGCGACAGGCCGTAGGGAAAATCCAGAAGCGCAAGGGCCAGAAGCGCGGCGAGGATGCCGATGCGAAGCGAGTCGGCATCCACACGCGGCGGAACAATCGACCCGTCCTGGCTGATCATCCCGGCGCGCAGCCCGTAGATCAGCGCGCTGGCGATGGTGAGTGCGATCACGATCTCGAACATGACGGTCCCCTTGGCCGATGGTGTTGCAAGGCCGATGATGGCAGGGCGTTGGTGACGATTGTTGGGCATAGCCCGCGCCGAATTGTGGCAAGGCAGGGATTTTCCGCATTTCGTGAACAATCCGTGGCCCCGACTGGCCTGAACTGGCCACGCGCGGCGCTTCCGCAGCCGGTTCCGGCGCGGATGGCAAAAGGCCGGCGGAGTTGCCCCCGCCGGCCCTGTCATGTCCTGACGTTCAGGCTCAGAACGTCGCGACGATGTTCAGGAAGGCGCCTTCCTTGCGGCCCGAAATCTCGCGCAGGTCGCTGGACACATCGCCCCACTGATAGCCGACACCGGCCTTCATGTTGTTGCCGAAGTGCCGCCAGACGCCGAACACCGCGCCCTTTTCGGTCACGCCGGTTTCCTGGAACTTCATCATCCGCGCCTCGGCGGTGATGTCCCAGTTGTGGACGACGTGATAGTCGACCCGCAGGATGCCAAGCGTCGCGGTGCTGTTGGTGAAGGCGTTGGTGCCGCGCGCGGCGACCTTCGACTTGCGGTAGCCCACTTTCGCGCCGATCGTCCATTCCTGCGACAGGTCATAGTTGATGTCGGCGCTCAGGATGTGGGACTTCTGGCTTGGTCCGTTCAGGTCGCCCTCGAAGTTCACCTGATCGGGGCCGGGCAGGTCGTAAAGATAGGTGTAGCGGAACAGCGCGTTCACCCGGTCATGGTTGACGGGCCGGTAGGCGAGGCCAAGGTTCGCCTCGACATACTTGCCGTCCCTGAGCGCGGACTGATCGGATTCCGAGATCAGCGCGTCAAGATTGGCCAAGAGCCGCAGGTCTTCGCTGAACTGATAGCGCGCATAGCCGGACACGCCCCAGGTCTTGCGATCCAGCGCCCCGTTGGTCGAGGTTTCGCGGCGGAATTCGCCCGCGATCCCGGCCTGAAGCCGCTCGCCCTCGGAATAGCGCACCCCCATTGAGATGCCCTTGCGGCGGAAGGTGCCGTTGGTCGGATCCTCGGTCCTGCCATAGATCACGCCGCCGTCGATCGCCCAGACATCGCTGGGTGTGTAGGTCACGCCGAACGAATTGGACAGGGACGGCCGGTCGCCCAGGCGGTCATAGGTGTTTTCGGCCCGGACGCTGATCGAATCCGTGACCTGGCTTTGCGCCCCCACGACCCAGGTGCCGCCGTCCTTGCCGCTGAAGTTCGTCTGGTCGTACTGGCGCATCGGGTCAAGCCGGTAGCCGAAGTTGAAGGTGCTGCCGGCGTTGGGTTCGTAGATCACCATCGCATGCCCGGCCTCACCCAGCGATCCGTCCGAAATCTCTGCCTCGAACGACAGCTTTTCGGTCAGCCTGGCCTTCGCGCCGATCCCCAGACGGTCGTTCCGGGGCAGGCCGCCGCTGCGGTCCAGCGTCTGCTGGGCAAAGACCCAGGCAGAAAGATCCTCGTCTCGGGTCCAGGTCAGGCGCGCGCCAAGGTCGGTGCGGGTGCCGTTGCGGGCGGCGATCGCCGAGGGATCGAAACGGTCGGTATGGGCCGCCTCGATTTCCGCCTTCCACTGTTCGTTGATCTGAAAGACCATGCCGACGCGGCTGTCCTCGCGCCGTTCGCCGTTGGCGCGCTTCAGCTTGTCATAGCCGAAGGTCAGCGTGGTACGCGGGTTGACGATCACCTCGCTCGCGAGGCCGATGGCCTCTTGCGTGACCGCGATGTTGTAATCGGCGGAAACGAAGCCCGCCTCCTTCTTGTCGTAATAGGCCGAGACGAACCCGCCCAGCCGTCCGCCGGACAGCTCCATCAGGTCGCCGCGCGCCTCGACCCGGACCGACTCCGCCGGGCGGCCGGTGACGCCCACGGTGCCGCCGGGGGTGAAATCAAGCCCGCCGTTGATCGACCCGTCAGAGCCGAAGCCGGGGCCTTCGCTGCGGGCATATTCCGCCGACAGGTACGTGCCCTCGCTGCGCCGCCACAAGAGATCGACGCCGACCAGTTCGTTGTCGGCAAGCCCGGTGGTTTCCTTCTGCGCGCTGGCCCCCAGCCGCAGGGTATCGGTCACCCAGCCCTCGACCCGCAGGCCGGTGGACATGCCGTCCACATTGCCCACCGACGGGACGTATTCGTATTGGGCGACCAGGTCGATGTCATAGGCGCCCAGGGGCCGGTCGGTGACAAGGCTGCCGCCGCCCGCCTGATCCAGCGGCCGCTTCAGCAGCACGACGCCCTGGAAATAGTTGATCTCGTAATCCTGGCCCTCGATCAGCCGTTCCTGCCGCACCACAAGGCCGGTCACGGGATCGCGCCATTGCACATAGATCGTCGCGGTGCCGGTCAGGATATCCTGCCGTTTCAGGAAATAGGTGCTTCCGCCGGTGCCGCGCAGGACATCGCGCTGCGCCAGGCGGTCGGGTTGCGCCGCATAGGCCGAAAACCGCAGGCGCGGTTCCCCGAACGAGGTCTGCCCCAGGCTTTCATGCACGGCCTGCAGGCCATAAAGCGTGCGGTCGCTGCGCACCAGGCGCAGGGATTCGTCGGTGGTCTGGAAATCGCCCCACAGGATGTGGGAATTGTCCTTCTGCACCTTCACGTAAAGCTTGCCCGAGGTCGGGGCGTCATCGACATAGGTCGAATCGTCGCCGAAGGTCGGATAGACATCGTCATCGAGGATCCGCCGCAGGACCTGATCGGGTTCCTTCGCGCCGATGTCGCGGAAGATCCGGTCAAGTTCGTCCTCGCGGGTGTCCAGGGCCGCGGTGATCGTCACCCCGTTGGCAAGCGTTCCCTTGGCATAGCCCGCGACGCGTCCCAGCGTATAGCTGTCGCCATCTTCCTCGCCCACGGTCAGATCGACCATGCCGAAATAGAACCAGTCTTCTTCCGGGATCTCGACGGTGCGGTCGATGGTGCGGCCACCCACACCCACGCGCACGTCCTGGGTGCCGGGCGGCAGGATGCGCTCCACCGCGAAGGCGCCGGTGCCGTCCACCGGGACGGGTTCGCCCATCACCATCACCGTGGTGCCGGGCGCCACCTGATCAGAGAAGACCGTGACAGTGCCGCCCCGGATCGGGATCGCGCGGCGGCGCGTCATGTCCTCGCCTTCGCCCGCGGCCACGATCGGGCCATCAAGCAGCGGATCGGAATAGCGTTCGGCCGACCGCGACAGGGGCAGCATGACCGTTTCGTCATAGCGGCCCGCGCTGTCATAGACACGCAGCGAATAGACCATGTCGGGCGACCCGCCCGCAGGCATCGCCCATTCCGCCGTTCCATTGGCCGTGATCGGCAGCACTGCGATCACCCGGCCAGGGTTCCGGCTGTCGATGATCCGCACCTCGGAGCGCGCGATATAGGCCGGGTAATTCGATGAGGCCCGGAAGGTCACGCGATCCCCGCCGGCATAGCTGCGGCGCAGGTCGTCGGTCGATACCGCAAGGCGCGGGCGGGCGCCGAGGCCGTCAAAGCGCACCTCGACCCCGGCATCGGCCAGCGCGCGGTCGACGCGGCGCAGGTCGTTGATGCGCACCTTCGCGCCATCCACCACGACAGGCGCGCCACCGGGGCTGTCTGCCTCGATGATGATGGAAAAACCCTCATCACCCAAGGGGCCGGTCTGGATGTCCGGCTCCGAATTCGCCCCTGCCGGCATCGTGACGACCGTTCCGGCGTTCAGATGCGTGCAGTCGTCGGGCAGGCGGCCATCGACCAGGTCGCAACCCTCGATCGGCGTGCCCTGCGCAAGCACCGGCACGGGAAACAGCGCCAGCACCGCGACACTTGCCAGCAGACCGGTGCGGACCCAGGTTTGCGACCCGCGCCGAGTTGCTGTTTTCGAAGTCAGACAGTCCGACATCGCGAACCTCCTCAAAGCTTATATCCTGGCTCTATTTCTTGATGGTCTTTTCGACCGTCAACTTGTAGCGCCCATTCCCCGGCCAGTAGGTTTTCAGGACCTGCTCGATCGCCCGCATCCGTGCATTCGCGACAGAACGGGATTCACCTGCCAGCTGATAGCTGATCCGCACCGTGGACGGCGTGTCCTTGATGCGTGTCACCAGCCGGCGCACCGCCAACACCAGTTCCTCCGACGGCGTGTTCGAGCCGGCGACGAACGCGTTGCTGGCCACCTCGATCCGCACCACACGCGAGATCGACACACCGAAGTTAAGTTCGGTCATCTTGCCAGCAGTCAGGCGTACCACGCGAGGGTTTTCTGTCGTCAGGCGATAACCCGAGGGCAGGGACCGCGTGTCGAGCTTCATGGCGAAGTTCGAACCGATGTCGCGCGGCAGGTCGGCACAGGCCACATGGTAGCGGCCATGCTCGTCCGTCGTGATCAGCTTGCCACGAACCGTCACCACGCGCGCTCCGGCGATGCCGGGTTCGCCAGGGTTCTGGTACCCGTCGTGGTTCTTGTCGTTGAACACCTTGCCGATGATGGTGCCGCAGTCGAACACGGGTTCGGCGTCTACGATCACGCTGGCCGAGGCTTCAAGGAACGGCCGCACGATGTTGGCAAAGTTCGTGTGAACACCCGGCTTGACCCCGCCCGACACGAAGGTGTCCAGCGTGATCCGGACCGTCGCACCCGGCGCCACCCGCACGTTGCGGAAGATAACCTGCGATCCGACGACTTCGGGCGTGACCGCGCTGCCGCCGATGCGGGCGCTGCCTTCCTTGTAGATGAAGCCCTGCGGCAGGCGGTCGATCACGGTGATGCGACGCGGGGTGAAGGCGTTCAGGTTCTCCACCTCGATCCGCCAAGGGGCAAGCTCGCCCTGCTTCACATGCGACCGCAGCGCCACCTTGCGGATCTCGTACTCCGGTTCCTCGTCGGGGTTGGTGATGCTGATGACCACATCGGTCACCGCATCATCCGATTTCGTCCCGGTCTCGGCCGTGTCGAAGGTCGCGACGTTGCGGATGCTGGCGCGGCCTTCCTGAAGCATGTCGCGGGTGATCCTGAGGGTCGCGGTATAGACCCAGGTTTCGCCCACATCCAGTTCGGCATCGGCGTCCGTATCGCCCGAGGCCAGCACGGGTTCCTGCGTCAGGGCCAGCGGGATCGGGTCGCCCGTGGTGGTGCGCTGGCGCAGCCGGTCGGTCAGTTGCGTGCCGGTCAGCGTGACGTTGCCGGTATTGGCGACGGTGATGGTATAGCCCAGGATCGTGCCCGGTTCTTCCACCTCATCGGCATCGGCCACCTTCTCGATCGTGAAATCGGGGTTGTAGTCGACGCTGGTGCTGGTTTCGCCGGGCAGCGGATCGACCCCGTCGGCGGTGAAGGTCGCGACGTTCACGATGGGCTCGCCCGCGTCGATCATCTCCTGCGTCACGTCCAGCGTCGCGGTCCAGACCCAGGTCTCACCCGCGTCCAGAACGTCCGGCGTGCCGGTGTCGGTCGGCTGCTGGGTGAAGGTCACCGGCAGATCCTCGGTCAGGACCGGATTGGTCAGCCCGACATTGCCGGTGTTCACGACCGTGATCGTATAGGTCAGCGTGCCGGGGGCGTTGATCGTCGCACGGTCCACGGTCTTCGTGATGGTGAAGCCGGGCTGCGCCGTGATCGCGGTGATCGCATCGTCGGAAACGGGCTGCAGCTGGTCCGCCTGGAAGGTCGCGGTGTTCACGATGTCCGCACCTGCGTCGATCATGTCCTGCGAAACGTCCAGCGTCGCGGTCCAGACCCAGGTCTCGCCCACGTCCAGCGCGCCGGACGTGCCGGTGTCGGTGGGCTGCTGGGTGAAGACCACCGGCAGGTCATCGGTCAGCTGCGGACCCGTCAGCGTGATGTTGCCGGTGTTCACGACCGTGATCGTATAGGTCAGCGTTCCCGGTGCCGTCAGTTCCCCAAGGTCCACCACTTTCGCGATGGTCGCGGCGGGCTGTTGCGCCGCGGTCAGCGTCACGCTGTCGGTGTCGGTGACGGCGTCGCCCACGGGCGGGGTGCCCGAGGCGGTCGCGGTGTTGGCGATGGAGCCTGCGTCGAGGTGGTCCTGGGTG
Source organism: Aliigemmobacter aestuarii (assembly GCF_004799285.1). GTDB lineage: Bacteria > Pseudomonadota > Alphaproteobacteria > Rhodobacterales > Rhodobacteraceae > Aliigemmobacter > Aliigemmobacter aestuarii. The sequence continues at coordinate 421,612 of NZ_SSND01000004.1, forward strand.
ACGGTCAGCGTGGCGGTGAAGATCTGGCTGGCGCCGGGGGCCAGGCTGACCGGGGCCGGGGTGATCGCCGACAGGCCGGTCAGCGGGTCGGTGACCGAGACAT
>NZ_SSND01000005.1 GCF_004799285.1 Aliigemmobacter aestuarii
CGTCTCCACCGGGCCAAGATCGTTGACCGCCACCACCTCGATGTCGGTCCGCCCCGATTCCACGATCGCCCGCAACACATTGCGCCCGATCCGACCGAACCCGTTGATTGCAACCTTGACTGCCATGCGTCCCTTCCCCCTGTTTCCCCGGCGCGTCACAGAAGCGCGCGGGCCGTTGCGGCGACGCCTGCCGCGGTGATGCCGAAATGGCGGTAAAGGTGGCCTGCCGGGGCGGATGCGCCAAAGCCGGTCATGCCGACAAAGCCATCCTCGGGGCGCAGCACCAGATCCCATCCCTGGCGGATCGCGGCCTCGACCCCCACGCGGGGCGCGCGGCCAAGGACGGCGGCGCGCGCTTCGGCAGGTTGTTCCGCGAAGAGTTCGAACGAAGGGGCCGAGACGACCGCCGCCCCGATCCCGTCGGCGGCCAGAAGGTCGGCGGCGGCCAGTGCGATTTCAACCTCTGATCCGGTCGCGACCAGCGTCACGTCGCGCCCGCCCGCCGGTTCGCGCAGCAGATAGGCGCCCTCGGCCGTCCTGTTCCGCCCCGCCGCGTCGCGCAGGGTGGGCAGGTTCTGGCGCGACAGGCACAGGACCGTCGGCGTGGCCCGCGATGCGATGGCGATTTCCCAGGCCTCGGCGGTTTCCACCGCATCCGCCGGGCGGATCACCGTCAGGTTCGGCATGGCGCGCAGGGATGCGATGGTTTCCACCGGCTGATGCGTCGGCCCGTCCTCGCCCAGACCGATGGAATCATGCGTCATCACATAGGTGACGGGCAGCCCCATCAGCGCCGAAAGCCGCATGGCCGGGCGGCAGTAGTCGGCGAAGGCCAGGAAGGTGCCGCCATAGGTGACGAAACCGCCATGCAGCGCGATGCCGTTCATCGCGGCGGCCATGCCATGTTCGCGGATGCCGTAATGGATGTACTCCCCGCCGTAATCCGTTCGGCTGACGCTGCGCTGCGCGCGCGTCCGGGTCAGGTTCGATCCGGTCAGGTCGGCCGAGCCGCCCACCACGTTGGCCAGGGTGGTATTGACCACCTCAAGCGCCATCTCGCTGGCTTTGCGGGTGGCGACCTTCGGCCGGTCCGCGGCCAGCCGGGCCTTGTGGCCGGCCATCGCGGAGGCCAGCGCACCCATGTCGGGCCGGGCAAGTGCGGCCTCGAAGGCCGCGCGGCCGGCGCTTGCACCCAGCCGCGCGGCCCAGGCGGCCTGCGCTTCGGCCCCACGACGGGCCGCCTGTTTCCATGCCCGGGCAACCGGTTGCGGCACCTCGAAGGGGGGATGCGCCCAGCCGAGCGCCGCACGGGTGGCGGCGACCTCGTCCTGGCCAAGGGGCGCGCCATGCACCTTGTGGCTGCCCGCCATGTTGGGGGCACCCTTTCCGATCACCGTCCGGCAGGCGATCATCGAAGGGCGGGCATCGGCGCGCGCCTCGGTGATCGCGGCGGCGACCGCCGCCATGTCGTGGCCATCCACCGCCTGCACATGCCAGCCCGCGGCGGCGAAACGCGCCCTCTGGTCGGTCGAGGTGGACAGGTCCGTCGACCCATCGATGGTGATCCCGTTGTCGTCCCAGAAGACGATCAGCCGCCCGAGACCCAGATGGCCCGCCATGTCGATCGCCTCGTGGCTAATCCCCTCCATCAGGCAGCCGTCGCCGGCGATGACCCAGGTCCAGTGATCCACAAGATCGTCGCCGAAGCGCGCATTCATCATCCGTTCGGCCAGCGCCATGCCGACCGCGGTGGAAATTCCCTGACCCAGCGGGCCGGTCGTGGTTTCCACGCCCGACGTGTGCCCGTATTCCGGATGGCCCGGCGTGGCCGATCCCAACTGGCGGAAGGCGCGCAACTGGTCGGCCCCCATGTCGGCAAAGCCCAGAAGATGATGGATCGCGTAGACCAGCATCGAGCCGTGCCCCGCGCTCATCACGAAGCGGTCGCGGTCGGGCCAGCCGGGGTTCGCCGGATCGACCCTGAGGAACCGGTTGAACAGGACGGTGGCCACATCGGCCATGCCCATCGGCGCTCCGGGGTGGCCGGAATTCGCCGCCTCGACCGCATCCATCGCCAGAACGCGGATCGCGTTCGCCATGTCCTGTTCGGTCGCCATCGGTTGTGCCTGGGTGTTCATCGCAAGCTCCTCAGGCGCGGCGGGATTCGGAAACGAGCCGGATCACCATCGGGGTGAAGATCAGCTGCATGGCGAGGTCCATCTTGCCGCCGGGGATCACGATGGAATTCGCCCGGCTCATCCAGGACCCGTGGATCATCGAGGTGAGATAGGGAAAGTCGATGCCGCGCGGGCTGCGGAAGCGGATGACGACAAGGCTTTCGTCGGCCGTGGGGATCCAGCGGGCGATGAAGGGGTTCGAGGTATCGACGACCGGCACACGCTGGAAATTCACGTCGGTCTCGACGAACTGAGGGCAGATGCAATGCACGTAGGCATGCATCCGGCGCAGGATCGTGTCGGTGACGGCCTCGGTCGAATAGCCGCGCTGCGCCTTGTCGCGGTGGATCTTCTGGATCCATTCCAGATTGATCACCGGGACCACGCCGATCTTGAGGTCGGCGTGCCTTGCAAGGTTCACGCTGTCGTTCGCGACCGCACCATGCAGCCCTTCGTAGAACAGAAGGTCAGACCCGTCCGGGAACGGCGCCCATTCGGTGAAGGTGCCCGGAGGCGTTCCCCAGCGTTCGGCCTCGGCCGCGTCATGGACGTAATGGCGCGTCTCGCCCTTGCCGGTCGCACCATAGGTGCGGAACACATCCTCGAGCTTCTCCAGTTCGTTCGCGTCATAGGAAAAGTGGCTGAACGTGTCGTCGCCCGCCGCCTTGCGCTGCGCCAGTTCGGCCTTCATCGCGGCGCGGTCATAGCGGTGAAAGGCGTCGCCCTCGATCGACACGGCGGTGATGCCTTCGCGGCGGAAGATCTGGTCGAAGGTGGATTTCACGGTGGTCGTGCCTGCGCCCGACGATCCGGTGACAGAGATGATGGGGTGCTTCTTGGACATCTGGAACCTCAGGCGCGGAACAGGCCACGGCTGCCGAAGAGGGCCGAGACCTCTTCATCGGGCAGGTCGTGATAGGCGGCGACGCGGTCGACCTTTTCGGCCGATCCGAAAACGAAGGGGGTGCGGGCGTGCAGGCTTGCGGCGACCTGCGACAGGATGGGCAGCGTGCCGTCGGTGGCGCGACCCCCGGCCTGTTCGATCAGCATCGCGATCGGCGCACATTCATAGACCATGCGCAGGCGCCCGCGTTCATATCCCTTCCGGCTGTCGGAGGGATACAGGAAGATGCCGCCGCGCATCATGATCCGGTGGGTTTCGGCCACCAGCGAGGCCACCCATCGCATGTTGAAATTCTTTGCGCGCGGCCCTGTGTCACCGGCGATGCAGTCGTCGATATAGGCGCGGATCGGCTGTGGCCAGTGCCGGTAGTTCGAGGCATTGATCGCGAATTCGATGGATTGCGGGGGGATCGCGACGCGGTCGTTGGCGAGGATGAAGCGGCGGGTTTCGGGATCAAGGACATAGTGTTGAACCCCCGCGCCGAAGGTTACGATCAGCGCCGTCTGCGGCCCGTAGATGAAATACCCCGCGCCGATCTGTTCCGCCGTATCGCGCAGGAACGAGGCTTCGGGCGTCCTTGCCGCCGGGTAGATCGAAAAGATCGTGCCGATGGATACATTCACGTCGATGTTCGACGACCCGTCCAGCGGGTCGATGGCCAGGGCAAGGCCACCCTCGGGATCGATCGTGCCGATGCTGTGGCGTTCTTCCGAGGCATGGTGGCGCACGCCCGTGCCGCGCAGCGCGTCGGCAAAGGCCGCGTCCGCCATCAGGTCAAGTTCCTTCTGCTGGTCGCCGTCGGTGTTCGCGCCCACGGCGGCCCCCAGGGTGCCACCCAGCGGCCCCCGTGCGATCAGGGTCGAGATGCGCGCCGCCGTCCCGCACAGCGCGGCGATGCAGGCCGCCAGCGGCGCGGGGATCAGGTCTGTGGCGATGATGTCCGGCGGGGTGGCCGGTGCAGCGCGGTCCATCAAGGTCTCCTCCTCCCTGGGGTCGCCGCTTGATGATGACCGGTTCCGATGATAGAAGAATTTAAAAATCGTGATCTTAAATTCAGGAAAATTTAATATGCGATATGATGCCCTGACGCTGAAGCAACTGCGGGCGCTGGAAACCGTGTGCGACAAGGGCACCATCACGGCGGCGGCCGATACCCTGTCGCTGACCCCGCCGGCGGTGCATGGGCAATTGAAATCGCTGGAAGAATCCTGTGGCGTCGCGCTGGTGCGTCGGGATGCGGGCGGGCGTTTCGTGCCCACCGAGGAAGGGGCGGTGCTGCTTGCCGGGCATGAACGGGCGCGTGCCGCACTGACCCGCGCCATGCGGGAAATCGAGGCATTGCGTCGCGGTGTCGCAGGGACGGTCGTGCTGGGTGTGGTGTCCACCGGCAAGTATTTCGCCCCCCGGATCGTCGCCGGGCTGCGGAAAAGCCTGCCGGGCGTCGATGTGCAGCTGGTGATCGGCAACCGGACGCAGATCATCGAGGGGCTGGAAAACGAATCGATCGACGTCGCGGTGATGGGCCGACCGCCCCGCCAACCCGCCAATCTGGCCGAGGCGATCGGCGTCCACCCCCATGTGATGATCTGCGCGCCGGGGCATCGGCTGGCCGAGGGCAAGGTCTCGGTCGGGGCATTGCTGGACGAACATTTCCTTCTGCGCGAGGAAGGTTCGGGCACGCGAATCCTGTCCGTCCGCTACCTGGACCAGATGGCCGATGGCCGCCCCTATGCCTTCACCGAGATGGGATCGAACGAGACGATCAAGCAATCGGTGATCGCCGGGCTGGGGATCGCGCTGATTTCGGCGCATACGGTGATCGACGAACTCGCCTCGGGGAGGCTGGCGCTGGTTCGCGCGCCGGGCCTGCCGATCCCGCGGCAGTGGTATCTTCTGCACCGCGCCGACCATGACCTGACCCCCGCGATGCGCAATGTGCATGACGAAATCCTGCGGAACGCCGCACATATGCTGCGGTCCGAGGAGGTGGAGCAGGTGGTGGGACGGATGTAGGGCTGGCTAGCGCGGGGTGAACCCGATCCGAAGGAGATCGGCCTCGCCCGAAAGGCGGATCGTTCCGGCGTGGCCGGGGTCGAGGATCAGCGTATCCCAGGCCTGTGCCTGAAGGGCCAGTCCGCCTGGGTCCGCCACCAGCATCCCCGACAGGACGAACAGCGCGCCCGCCGGATCGGGAAGCGGCAGCACGGCGCCTTGCCGCAGCCGCAGCCGGTCGACCCGCACCGACAGCCTGTCGCGCCGGACCATGATGTTCAGATCCCGCACCGGCCCGCCCGAAAGGCGCCCGGTCACCGGGGTCTCGGCGGCAAAGTCGATGCGGTCGCCGGTGTGCAGGTGATGCGCCGCGCCGCCGATGTCCAGCACCATGCCGTCACCCGACAGCAGGAACAGGACCCGGTCGATCCCCGGAAAGACCGAAAACGGCCCGTCTGCCGCGACCGTCGCCATCGACAGCCGCCAGTCGAACCCGTCCATCCCCGCGCCCGGCGGTAAAGCCGCGATCTCGCGCGTCTCTCCGCCGCCGTTCTTCCACGGGCCCGGCCGCAAGTCGGTGTTCCGGACCAGCCGCATCAGTTGCCCAGGATGCCCGGAAGGCGCAGCCCGTGATCGCGCGCGCACTGGATCGCGCTGTCATAGCCCGCGTCCGCATGCCGCCAGACCCCGCTTGCAGGGTCGTTCCACAGAACGCGCTCCAGCCGGCGGGCGGCCTCGGGCGTACCGTCGGCCACGATCACCACACCCGCGTGCTGCGAAAATCCCATGCCAACCCCGCCACCGTGGTGCAGCGAAACCCAGGTCGCCCCCGAGGCCGTGTTGACCAACGCGTTCAGAAGCGGCCAGTCGCTGACTGCGTCCGATCCGTCCTTCATCGCCTCGGTTTCCCGGTTGGGGCTGGCCACGGAGCCGCTGTCCAGATGGTCGCGTCCGATCACGATCGGGGCCTTGAGTTCGCCCGAGGCCACCATGTCGTTGAACATCAGCCCGGCGCGGTGCCGGTCGCCAAGCCCGATCCAGCAGATCCGCGCAGGAAGGCCCTGAAAGGCGATGCGTTCCCCCGCCATGTCCAGCCAGCGGTGCAGATGGTCGTTTTCCGGGAAAAGACGCTTCATCGCGGCGTCGGTCTTGCGGATGTCCTCGGGGTCGCCCGACAAAGCGCACCAGCGGAACGGCCCGATCCCCTTGCAGAACAAGGGACGGATATAGGCGGGCACGAAGCCGGGGAAGGCGAACGCGTTTTCGAACCCTTCGTCCTTGGCCACCTGCCGGATGTTGTTGCCATAATCCAGCGTCGGTACGCCCGCGTTCCAGAATCCCACCATCGCCTCGACATGCACACGCATCGCGGCGCGGGCGGCATGTTCCACCTCGGCCGGGTGGGTTTCCTGCTTCGCGCGCCATTCGGCCACGCTCCAGCCTGCCGGGCAGTAGCCGTGCAGCGGGTCATGCGCCGATGTCTGGTCGGTCACGATGTCGGGGCGCGCGCCCCCGGCCTGCATCCGCCGCAGGATTTCGGGGAACACCTCGGCCGCGTTGCCCAGAAGGCCCACGGATTTCGCCTCGCCCTTCGCCGTCCAGTCGGCGATCATCGCCAACGCCTCGTCCAGCGTATGGGCCTTGGCGTCCAGATAGCGGGTGCGGATACGGAAATCGATCCGCGTCTCGTCAACCTCGACGGCCAGGCAGCAGGCCCCGGCCATGACGGCCGCCAGCGGCTGCGCGCCTCCCATCCCGCCAAGGCCCCCGGTCAGGATCCAGCGGCCCTTCAGGTTGCCGCCATAGTGCTGGCGCCCGGCCTCGGCGAAGGTTTCGTAGGTGCCCTGCACGATCCCTTGCGTGCCGATGTAGATCCAGGACCCTGCGGTCATCTGGCCGTACATCATCAGCCCCTTGCGATCGAGTTCGTTGAAATGGTCCCAGGTCGCCCAATGCGGGACGAGGTTGGAATTGGCGATCAGGACGCGGGGCGCATCCGCATGGGTGCGCACGATGGCAATGGGCTTGCCCGATTGCACGACCAGCGTTTCGTCCGATTCAAGGTCCTTCAGCCCCGCGACGATGCGGTCGAAATCCTCCCAGGTCCGGGCCGCGCGGCCGATCCCGCCGTAGACCACCAGTTCGTGCGGGTTCTCGGCCACGTCGGGGTGCAGGTTGTTCATCAGCATCCGCATCGCCGCCTCGGTCTGCCAGCTTTTCGCGCTGCGCTCGGGGCCGGTCGGGGGGAAGATGTCGCGGATGTTGTGGCGGGGATTGGTCATGGCGGTCCTCGTTCGCAAAAGGGGGTGTCAGGCGGACAGGGCGGGCAGCGGCAGGTCGCAGGCTTCGGTGATCGCGCCGCCCGCGACCAGGCGTGCGGCGGCCTCAAGATCGGGCGCAAGGTAGCGGTCCGTGCCCAGGGTGGCGACATCCAGACGCAACCGCGCCAGCACCGCACGAAGCGGGGCCGAAGTGGTCAGCGGCGCGCGGAATTCGATCCCCTGGCCTGCGCACATCAGTTCGACGCCCAGGATGCGGTTCAGGTTTTCGACCATCCGGCCGAGCCGCCGCGCGCCATGCGCGGCCATGCTGACGTGGTCTTCCTGATTGGCCGAAGTGGGGGTGGAATCCGTCACGCAAGGGGTGGCGAGATGCTTGTTCTCGCTCATCAGCGCGGCGGTCGTTACCTCGGCGATCATCAGGCCGGAGTTCAGGCCGGGATCGGGGGTCAGGAAGGGGGGCAGGTCGAAGGACAGCGTCGGATCGACCATCAGCGCCACGCGGCGCTGTGCGATGGCGCCGATCTCGGACAGGGCCAGCGCGATCATGTCGGCGGCAAAGCCCACCGGTTCGGCGTGGAAATTCCCGCCCGACACGATCATCCCCGCCTCGGTCAGGACCAGCGGATTGTCGGTGGCGGCATTCGCCTCGACTTCAAGCGTCCGAGCTGCCATCCGCAGCACATCCATCGCGGCACCCGTCACCTGCGGCTGGCAGCGGATACAATAGGGGTCCTGCACCCGGCTGTCGCCTTCGCGGTGGCTTTCGCGGATGGGCGATCTGTCCAGCAGCGCCCGCATCGCCGCGGCGGCCTCGATCTGGCCCGCGTGGCCGCGCAGGCTGTGGATTTCCGGTTGCAGGGGCGCGGTCGATCCCATGATGGCGTCGGTCGACATCGCCGAGATGACCAGCGCCGCGCGGGCCGCCTCCCAGGCGTCGAACAGGCCTGCAAGGGCGAAGGCCGTGGAAAACTGCGTGCCGTTGATGAAGGCCAGCCCTTCCTTCGGGCCAAGGGCCACGGGCGCAAGACCCGCCGCCGCCAGCGCCTGATCCCCCGGCAGGATGCGGCCCTGATATTCGGCCTCGCCCGCGCCGATCATCACCGCCGTCATATGGGCAAGCGGCGCCAGATCGCCGGACGCGCCGACCGACCCTTGCGCGGGCACGACAGGCGTCACACCGCGCGCCAGCATGGCTTGCAAAAGCGCGATCAGGTCCCACCGCACGCCGGACGCGCCGCGCCCCAGCGAGATCAGCTTGAGCACCATCATCAGCCGCGCGTGCCGGCGAGGGATGGGTTCGCCCACGCCGCAGCAATGCGACAGGATCAGGTTGCGTTGCAGCGTTGCGGTGTCCTTCGGCGCGATCTTGAGGCTTGCCAACTTGCCAAAGCCCGTGTTCACGCCATAGACCGCCTGATCCCCCGCCGCGGCTTCGGCCACGCGGGCGGCGGCGGTCTCGACGGCGGGGCGGGCGTCGGGCGACAGGACGGCGGGCGCCTCGTTCCGGTAGATCCGTTCCAGTTGCGCAAGCGTGACGGCGCCGGGGATCAGGGTTTCAGGTGTCAAGACGGCCTCCGAAGATGCGGGCGTGAAGGGCGGTGGCCCCGATGCGGTAGGAAAGCTCGGCGGGGTGGGCGGCATCCCAGATCGCGAGATCCGCGCGCAGTCCGGGGGCGATGCGGCCCCGGTCGGTCAGGCCAAGGGCGCACGCGGCATGGCAGGTCGCCCCGGCCAGCGTTTCCTCGGGCGTCATGCGGAACAGGGTGCAGGCCATGTTCATCGCCAGAAGGATCGAGGTCATCGGCGCGGTACCGGGGTTGCAGTCGGTCGCCACCGCCATCGGCACGCCGTACCGGCGCAAGAGGGCGATCGGCGGCAGTTGTGTTTCGCGCAGCGTGTAGAAGGCGCCGGGCAGGATCACGGCAACCGTCCCCGCCGCCGCCATCGCGGCCGCGCCTGCCCCGTCCAGATATTCAAGATGGTCGGCCGACAGCGCGCCATGCCGCGCGGCCAGTTCTGCGCCGTGCAGGTTGGACAACTGTTCGGCGTGCAGCTTGACCGGCAGGCCAAGGGCGCGCGCCGCGGCGAAGACGCGGTCGATCTGGGCCGGGGAAAAGGCGATGCCTTCGCAGAACCCGTCCACGGCGTCGGCCAGACCCTCGGCATGGGCGGCCTGCAGCGCGGGCAGCACCTGTTCCCCGATATAGGCGTCGGCACGCCCGGAATATTCGGGCGGCAGGGCATGCGCGCCAAGGAAGGTCGTCACCACATCGACAGGGCGCATGGTCGCGATCACGCGGGCCGCGCGCAGCATCCGCAGTTCGGTGTCCACGTCCAGCCCGTAGCCCGACTTGATCTCGACCGTGGTCACGCCCTCGGCCAGCATCCGATCGACACGCGGCAGGGCTGCGGCGACCAGATCGTCAAGCCCGGCCTCGCGCGTGGCCCGCACGGTCGACACGATACCGCCGCCCGCGCGCGCGACCTCTTCATAGCTTGCTCCGTTCAGCCGCATTTCGAATTCCCGGGCGCGGTTTCCGGCAAAGACCAGATGCGTGTGGCAATCGACCAGCCCCGGCGTCACCAGCCGTCCGCCGATGTCGAGCCTGTCGTTGCTGCAATCCGGGGGAAGGTCGCGGGGCAGGTCGGTCTCGGGCCCGGCCCAAAGGATTCGATCCCCGCCGATCGCCACCGCCGCGCGGTCGATCAGACCGTAACCCCCGGTCATGGTGGCAAGGGTGGCATTGCAGAGGATCATCGCCGGAAGCCTTGTCTGGTATGTGCTAATGTGTATTATGTCTGTACATAATGCAGAGTCAAGACGGGATGGCCAATGAAACGGATCTGGGCTGAACAGGCGCTTCTGCCGGAAGGCTGGCGCGAAGGCGTGCGGGTGACGCTGGCCGCGGGCGGCCGCATTGCCGGGGTCGAGGCGGGCGTTGCCGCCGAAGGCGCGGACCGGGTCGGCCTTCTTTTGCCCGCGCCCGCGAACAGCCATTCCCACGCCTTCCAGCGGGCGATGGCCGGGCTGACCGAACGGCGCGGGGACGGGACGGGCGACAGTTTCTGGACCTGGCGCCAGCTGATGTACCGCTTCCTCGACCGGATCACGCCCGATCAGGTCGAAGCCATCGCCGCCTTCGTTCAGATGGAGATGCTTGAGGCGGGCTATGCCACCAATGTGGAATTCCACTACCTGCACCATCGCCCGGACGGCACCCCCCATGACGACATCGCCGAGATGTCGGCGCGCATCGCCGCCGCGGCGGATCACAGCGGGATCGGCCTGACGCTGCTGCCGGTGGCCTATCGCTTTGGTGGTCTGGATGGCCGGGCACTGGGGCCGGGCCAGCGCCGCTTCGGCACCGAACCCGCCGCCTATGTGCGGCTGCTGGAGGGGGCCGCGCGGGCGCTGGACGCCTTGCCCGGGGATGCCGTGCTGGGGGTCGCGCCCCATTCGCTGCGCGCGGTCGCGCCGGGCGATCTTGCTGTGCTGGCGGCGTTGCGGCCGGATGCCCCGATCCACATGCACCTAGCCGAAACGCTGGCCGAGGTGGACGAAGTCAGGGGGGTGCTTGGCGCGCGCCCGGTCGAATGGATGCTGAACAACGTGGGTCTGTCGCCGCGCTGGTGCCTGATCCACATCACCCAGATGACGCCCGAGGAAACCGGGGCGCTGGCCGCGACCGGGGCGGTGGCGGGGCTTTGCCCACTGACCGAGGCAAGCCTGGGCGATGGCATTTTCGACGGCGTGCGCTGGATGTCGGCGGGCGGGGCGATCTCGCTGGGATCGGACAGCAATATCCGCATCTCGCTGGCCGAGGAACTGCGCCAGCTCGATACCAGCCAGCGCCTTCGCGACCACAGCCGCGCGGCCCTGGCCACGGCGGACCTGTCAACCGGGCGGCGGCTGTTCCAGGCTGCGGCGATGGGTGGCGCGCAGGCGGCCGGGCGCGATTCGGGCCGGATCGAGCCGGGGCTTTGGGGCGATCTTCTGGCGCTTGACATGACCCACCCGGATCTGGAGGGGCTGCGCGGGGATACCGTTCTGGATGCCTTCGCCTTCGCGGGCGACAGTGCGATGGTGGCCGAGGTCTGGGCCGCGGGGCGGCACATGGTGACGGGCGGGCGGCACATCCGCCGCGAGGCGATCACCGCCGCCTACCGCCATGCCGTCCGGTCGCTGCGGGCGGGTGCCTGACGTTCAATAGCGCGTCGTCATCCGGTGTCCGGGACGGTGGACCAGCTGCACGAAGGTCACCGCCTTCCCGTCCCATCGGGTGGACCGTTCGATCTGCAACAGCGGCTCGCCGGGCCGGCAGGCCAGATGCGCGGCAAGCCCTTCATCGGCGGCGGTCGCGCTCAGGCTGATGTCGACCTCGGAATAGGGGATCTGCGCGATCAGCCATTCGGTCGGGGCGGTGGCCGCGAAATCCTCGACCCGCGCCTGCGGCAGAAGCGCGAGGCTGATCCAGCGGTCCTCGTACTGATAGGGCTGGCCATCGGCCATGTGCAGGCAGGTCAGGTGGCGGACCTCGTCGCCCGTCTGCAACCCCATGCGGGCGCGCAGCCAGTCCGGCGCAGGCCCCACGGTCGAGCTGACCAGCGCATAGCGATAGGCGGCGCCCTGTTCGGTCACCTCGTGCCGGACGATCGGGATGTCGAACCGCGCCTGCCGCAAGGGCGACAGCCGCACCCTGGTGCCGGACTTGCGCTTGCGTTCGATGATGCCGTCCTCGGTCAGTTCCCGCATCGCCCGGTTCACTGTCGCCCGCGCCACGCCATAGGTTTCGGCCAGTTCGATCTCGCCCGGCAAAAGGCTGCCCGGTTTCCAGTCGCCGCGGGTGATCCGGCCGAGGATATCCGCCTTGATGTCACGATAGGTTCTGGCCAAGCGTCATCCCCCGCCGCGTTGCCGTTCACTTCATCGGGCAGGCATAATCAGACATAAGGCAAAAAAATCCAGACAAATCTGGAGAAGACCCCATTCGTGGGGGCGGATGCGCGCCGCGATGCCCGTTGCGACGGCATCATGCGGTGCCCGCGCCTTGGGCGGGGTGTTCGACAGATCGAGCCCCGCGCAAGAATGATCGCCCTCTGCCGTCCTACGCCGCCTGCTGCGACCGGTCAGGGGGCAGGCTGCGGGCCAGCGCCATCGTAGCTCTGCCGCACCCGATGGCGAAGGGCGGGCAGAAGGTCTGTCTCGAACCAGGGGTTGCGGCGCAGGAAGGCGTTGTTGCGCCAGGACGGGTGCGGGATCACGAAGATGCCGGGGGCATGGCGGCGCCAGTCCCGGACCGTCTCGGTCAGGCCGCTGCGGCGCGCGACCTCGCCCAGATGCCAGTGCTGCGCATAGCGTCCGATCAGCACCGTCGTTTCGACATCGGGCAGGTGCCGCATGACGCGCACGCGCCAGGTTTCCGCGCAACGGGGCGGCGGCGACAGGTCGCTGCCCCTGGTGTCATATCCGGGAAAGCAGAAGGCCATCGGCACCACGGCGACCCGGTCACGGTCGTAGAATTCGTCGCGGCTCAGCCCCAGCCAGTCGCGCAGACGGTCGCCCGACCGGTCGTCGAAGGGCACGCCCGACTGATGCACCCTGAGCCCCGGCGCCTGCCCGGCGATCAGAAGCCTTGCGGTCGGGCGGAACCAGACCACGGGGCGGGGGGGATGCGCGGTGGCGGTGCGGGCAAAGTCGCCCGCGCAAAGGGTGCAGTGCGGATCTCGGCCTTCAGCGCCGTGTCGGTTTCCGTCATCGCGCCTTTCCCTGTGCCCGGCTGCCTGATCATATGGCTGCTAGGCCCGGTTGCGGAAGGGGCGGCCTAAAGGTCGCCTACCTGTGGACCCCAGGTATCCGAAAGGGCGAAGCCTTCGGGAAAGGGATCATCGGGGGCAAGGCGCAGTTCCTCGCGGCCGTAGATCCATGCCTGCCCGGTGATCCGCGGCAGGACGGCGCGGAAATTGCCGACCGTCGTCTCGCCGATCGCCTCGGCGGTGAAGGTTCCGCCGATGGTGCTGCGCGACAGGCGGACATCACCTATCTGCACCTCGCCGCGCGCGTGAAGGCAGGCAAGGTTCGCCGAAGACCCGGTTCCGCAGGGCGACCTGTCCACCCGTCCGGGTTTGAGCGTGGTGCAGGTGCGGATCGACCCGTCCTCAAGGAATTCGCGGAACATCACATAGGCGATGTCGTCCAGCCCCGGCATCTCGGGGTGGCTGACGGGGATCTGGCCGCGCAGGTCTGCCTTGATGGCGATGCCCGCCTCGGCCAGCGCGCGGGCGTTTTCCGGGGCGATGGTCAGGCCGACCTGAGCGGCATCGACCAGTGCATAGAACACGCCGCCAAAGGCGATGTCGGCGCGGATCGTTCCAAAGGCCGTGGTGCGCACCGGCGCATCAAGGGCGACGGCGAAGGCGGGAACGTTGTCCAGGCTGACCGACAGGCAACGCCCGTTCCCGCAGCGGGCGCGCGCCACGATCAGGCCCGCCGCCGTATCCAGCCGCACGATGGTTTCCGGCCCGGTGATCGGAACGCGCCCGCTTTCCAGAAGCGCCGTCACCACGCAGATCGCGTTCGACCCGCTCATCGGATGGGCGCGGTCGGGTTGCAGCACGATAAAGCCCGCATCGGCATCCGCCCGGCAGGGGAGCAGCAGCAGGTTGACCGTCTGCGCCACATGGGCGCGCGGTTCGAAGCAGACGAACCGGCGAAGGCTGTCGTCCACCGTGTTGATGTGGTTCATCTTGTCGAGGATCGTCGCGCCCGGAATCTCGGGTGCGCCGCCGGTGATGACCTTGCCGATCTCGCCCTGACAATGAACGAGCAGGAGGTCGAGAGAGCTGTCGAAACTCATCGGATGTACCAGCCCCAGGGTTCGTCGCTGACGAAGGCCGTGATCTGCTTGGTTTCCAGATAGTTGTCGAGCCCCCAGCGACCCAGTTCGCGGCCGATGCCCGATTGCTTCATGCCGCCCCACGGCGCCTCGGTGAAGGTCGGTTGCGAACAGTTGATCCAGACGATCCCGGCGCGGAAGGCGCGGGCCACGCGTTCGCAGCGCGCCTTGTCGGCGGACATGACGGCGGCGGCAAGGCCGAAGCGGCTGTCGTTGGCCATCTGTACGGCCTCGTCCTCGGTGTCGAAGGGGCGGATGCAGACGACCGGGCCAAAGATCTCTTCGGTCCAGACTTCGGCGGTCGGGGGCACATCGGTCAGGACGGTCGGGGCGACGAAATACCCTTTCGCAAAGCCTTCGGCCCTGCCGCCGCAGGCGACGGTTGCGCCATCGGCGCGGGCGCGATCGATGAAGCCCAGAACCTTGCGGTATTGCTGTTCGTTCACCAGCGGACCCAGCAGCGTGCCCTGTTCCAGGCCGTCGCCGATGGTGATCCGGCGCGCCTCGGCCACCAGGCGTTCAAGAAGCGCCGGGTAAAGGCTGCGCTCCACCAGCACGCGGCTGGTGGCCGAACAGACCTGCCCCTGATTCCAGAAGATCCCGAACATGATCCATTCGACGGCCTTCTCGATCTGGCTGTCGGCAAAGATCACGAAGGGCGACTTGCCGCCCAGTTCGAGGCTGATGTTCTTGATGTCGCGCGCCGCCGCCGCCATCAGGCGCGCGCCGGTCGGGACCGATCCGGTAAAGGCCAGCTTGTCGATGCCCGGATGGTCGACCAGTGCCTGCCCGACGGTCGCGCCAAGCCCGGTGACGATGTTCAGGACACCGGGCGGAAGCCCTGCCTCGGCCACGATCCGCCCCAGTTCCAGCGCGGTGAGCGAGGTGTGTTCGGATGGCTTCAGCACCATCGTGCAGCCTGCGGCAAGGGCGGGGGCCACTTTCCATGCGGCCATCAGCAGGGGATAGTTCCACGGGATGATCGCCGCCGCCACGCCCACGGGTTCGCGCACGGCGCTTGCCGTGAAGCGGGCGTCGGGCAGGGCGATCTGTTCCGCCTCGCCGTCCAGGTCCGCGGCCAGCCCGGCGTAATAGTCAAAGCACCCGGCGGCGTCGCCGATGTCCCATTCGGCCTCGGGCAGGGGCTTGCCGTTGTCCAGCACCTCAAGCCGCGCGAGGTCGGACAGGCGGGCGCGGATGCCATCCGCGATGGCGCGCAGGGTGCGGGCGCGTTCCGCCCCCGTTATCCGCGGCCAGGGGCCAGTGTCGAAGGCGGCCCGTGCGGCGCGCACCGCTGCCTCGGCATCGGGGGCGGTCGCCGCGGGAATGTGGTGGATGACGGCCTCGGTCGCGGGGTTCACGACGGGCAGGGTTCCGCCCTCGGCCGGTGGCACCCATTCGCCGCCGATGAAAAGCCGGGTCTGCATGGTTTCCTCCTCAGACATGGCGGGTCAGGCCGCCATCGACGCGCAGCGTCTGGCCGGTGACATAGCTGCCGTCGTCGGTCAGCAGGAAGGCCGCGGCCTTCGCCTGTTCCTCGACCCGCGCGATGCGCTTCAGCGCGGCGAGATCGGCGAATTTCCCCACATCCAGGCTGTCGGTGAAACCGGGCGCGAGGCAGTTCATGCGGATCCCTGCCGGGCCGTAGCGATCCGAATAGAGCTTGGTGAAGGTTGAAACCGCCGCGCGATAGGTGCAGGAGGCCGGAAACAGCGGCGAGGGTTCGTGGCTGGCGTAGGTCGTCACATTCACGATGGAGCCGCCCCCCTGCGCCTCCATGACCGGGGTGACGAGGCGGGCCATTCGGATCACCGATTTGACGATCATGTCATGGGCGAGATCCCAGTTTTCATCCGTGATCGCCAGCAGGTCGCCCTTGGGCGGGTGCCCGGTGTGGTTCAGCACCGCGTCTATCCGGTCATGCGTCGACAGCGCCAGATCGACGATGCCTTTCAGGTCATCGGCAGATTGCGCCACGCCGCGCCGGGCGACGCCGCCCAGTTCGCGCGCCAGCGTCTCGCAGTTCTCCGAGGGGGACATCAGCACCAAGGCATAGCCGCGGGCATGCATCTCGCGCGCGATGGCGGCGCCGATGCCGCGCCCGGCGCCCGTGACAAGACAGACTTTCCGCGTCATCTTCCTCTCCTCAGAAACGGTTGATCCGATAGGGGTGCAGGTCGATCTCCGGTTTCGCCCCGGTGATCAGGTCGCCCATGAGCCTTGCCGTCGTGGCGGCATAGGTCAACCCGAGATGACCGTGCCCCGTGGCATAGAACACCCCCCGCGTCTTCGCGCTGGCCGACAGGATCGGCACGGTGTCGGGCAGCGCGGGGCGGTGGCCCATCCATTCGGTGAAGTCCTCGCAAGCCAGGTTGGGCAGGGCTTCCTTCGCGCGTTTCACCGTGATCCTTGACCGGCGGTAGTCGGGCGGCGCGTCAAGCCCGGCCATTTCCACCGTGCCCCCCACCCGGATGCCGCCCGCCGTGGGCGTGACCATGAAGGCCCGCGCGGGCCAGATGATCGAATGGCGCATCGAAATGCCCGGCGCCATGATCTGCGTATGATAGCCGCGTTCGGTTTCCAGCGGGATCGGTTCATCCAGAAGGCGGGCCAGCCCGGCGCTGTGCGCGCCCGCGCAGATCACCACCTCGTCCGCGATAAGGCGGCGCCCGTCCTTCAGAACCACCTCGCGGATGCATTCGCCCCGGACAAATCCCCGGACCTCGCCCGTCTCGATCCGCCCGCCCATCCCCGTAAACCGTTCGGCCAGCGCCAGAACCAGCCTGTGGGGGTCTTTCATCGACCGGTTCTGCGGGAACAGGACGGCAAGCCCGATCCTGTCGGAAAGTTCCGGCTCCAGCGCCTTGATCGCCTGCCGGCCCAGAACCTCGTGCGGAAAGCCGAAGCGTTCCAGAATCTCGATATGGTCGCGGTCGGCCCTGAATTCGGCCTCGTCGGCGTAAAGCGACAGGCAGCCCTCCTGGCTGATCTGGTCCTCAAGCCCCGTCTCGCGCAGAAGCGCCAGCGTGTCATCCAGCGCCCGGCCGCAAAGTGCCGCGCCCTGCGCTTCGAGCGCGCGCAGTTTCGCCGGGCGCGAGGCGGCGATGAAGCGCAGGAACCACGGAAGTAGGCGCGGCATGTAGGACGGGCGCACCCGCACCGGCCCTTCGGGATCCAGCATCCAGCCGGGGATCTGCCGCCAGACCGAGGGGCGCGAGGCCGGCATGAATTCCGTCACCGCGATCGAGGCCATGTTGCCGAAGGATGCCCCCCGTCCAGGCGCGTCGCGGTCCACCAGCACGACCTCGCAGCCACGCCGTTGCAGGTCATGCGCGATGGCCGTTCCGATGATGCCCGCGCCGATGACGACCGTGGTCATGTCCGTGCTCCCCCTTCCGGTCCCGGTCAGGCCCAGTTGACGATGGGTTGCATCGCGGCGGCGAAGGCGGCCTTTTCCTCGGCCGTCAGGGGACCCAGCGGCATGCGGCATTCGCCCACGGGCGTGCCCTGCAATTCGCAGCCGTATTTCAGCTTCTGCACGAACTTGCCGGATTCGAGGATGTTCATCGCAGGCCACATGCGGGCCATGATCTGCCTTGCCTTCGGAAGGTCGCCCGCGCGGTAGGTGCGGTCGAGATCGCAGACGGCGCGCGCCATGCAGTTCGCCGGGCCGCAGATCCAGCTGTCGGCGCCCCAGAGCATGAAATCCAGCGCGATGTCATCGGACCCGGAAACCAGCTGGATGCGGCCCTCGTAACGGGTGGCGATGCCGATGGCGCGCTGAAGGTTGCCCGAGGATTCCTTGATTCCGATGATGCGGGGGTTGTCGGCCAGCGCATCGAGCGCCTCGAATTCGATCTCGACCCCGTCCTTGGCCGGGTAGGAATAAAGGACGATGTTCATGTCGGTGGCGTCGATCACCGCGTTGAAGTGGCGGATGATCTCGGCTTGCGTGGGCTTGGTGTAGAAGGGCACGGCCAGCAGCACCGCGTCATAGCCCATGTCCCTGGCCGCCAGCGTGTTGGCGATGACGCCCTTCGTGTGGGGGGCATTGGTGCCTGCGATCAGCGTCTCGCCCGGGCGCGCGAAATCCTTCACGAACCGCAGGACGCTTTCGCGTTCGGCATCCGACATCAGGTTGTATTCCCCCGATGACCCGCAGGGCACCCAGCCCGTGACGCCCGCCGCGCGCAGGTTTTCCATATGCGCGCGGAACGCGGCAAAATCGATGTTTCCCGCCGCATCGAACGGGGTGACGAGGGCGGGCATGACGCCCTGAAGCTGCAACACGGGGCTGTTCCTTTCCAGCTTGGCGCGGCGCCATGGCGCGTGGCGGTCGTTTCCTGTTCCTTTCATGCCGACACCGTGACGACAGGTCAAAGGAAAAATAATCTGTGTCGACAAGAAACGGCTCAACGGCTAACCCTTGAGGCAGCAAACCGGGGGAAATGGGCGCAGGATGGATCAGGACGGACGCCGCGCACGCGGCATGGGGCTGAAGCTGGCGTATGAAACGCTGCGTGACGAGATCCTGTCGCTTCGGCTGGCACCGGGCCAGCTGCTGGACGAAACCTCGCTGGCCGACCGATTCGGCATGTCGCGGTCCCCGATCCGCGAGGCGCTGATCCGGCTGGCGGGCGAGGATATGGTCGTGATGCTGCCGAACCGTTCCACCATCGTGGCCCCTATCGACATAACCACCTTTCCCAAATACGTCGAGGCGCTGGACATCGCGCAGCGGATGAACACCCGCCTTGCCGCCGAATTCCGGACCGATGCCGACCTTGCCGCCATCGCCGCGCGGCAGAAGGATTTCGAGGCCGCCGTCGCCCGTGGCAACCATCTGGACATGTCGGACGCCAACAAGCGGTTTCACATGGCGATCGCCGCGGCGGGGCGAAACCCCTATCTGGCCGCGTTCTATGAACGCCTGCTGGATCAGGGGCGGCGGATGCTGCACCTGCATTTCGACTATCTGGAACGCACCCATGACGGCTATCTGCTGACCGATGAACACGACCTGATGCTGGAGGCGATCCGCGCACGCGACGTGGCGCGGGCGGATGTCCTGGCCCATGCCCATACCCGGCAGTTCCGCGACAGTTTCATCGACTACATGAAGGAAAACCACGCAGGCGAGCTGATGCTTCCGGTTCCGGGCGACCCGGCCCCGGCGGCATAGCACAGGCCGGGCGCCGGGCAGCGGCAGCCACCGGCAGAAACACCCTTCCGTTGCGTTCCGCCTGCAGCGCCCGCACTTCGGCCGGCTTCATCGCGTCGGGGTTCTTGCCCCCGATCCAGAGGACCCCTGCGACGGGTTCGATCAGCCGGTTCATGTGGCGGATCATCGCGGGTGTGTCCGATCCCGACAGGGGCATCACGCAGGACGGCTCGCCCCGGCAGCCGGTGAAGCTGCCATCCTGAACGCCGACCATGCAGTCGAACCTGTCGCCGAACATCTTTCAGATTCCTTTGATGCGAATGAGGTCCTCACCCCGGGGGGTGTTGATAGGTCTCTCCCTTGCCGCTCTCCCATCATAAAACTTTCCGTAGACAATATGTATTATAAAAGACTACAACTCGGGCAAATGGCCCGATTCAGCCAGACACCATGCTGAATCGCGAGGGAGAGAGCCCATGGAAACCGAAGCCAGAAGCAAGAAGGTGATCTGCGCCGAGGACTTGCGCCGCAAGATCCTGACGCAGGTGTTTGAGCCCGGCGCCTATCTCGACGAAACCGAGATTTCCGATGCCTACGGCCTGTCCCGTCCGCCCCTGCGCGAACTGCTGCGCCAGCTTGCCGGCGAAGGATATGTCGTGCTGCACGAGAACCGCGGCGCACAGGTCGCGCCGATGACGCACAAGACGCTGCGCAACTTCTTTGTCGCCGCGCCGATGATCTATGCCGCGACCGCGCGACTGGCGGCGGAACATGCGACGCCCGCCCAGATCGCGCGGCTCAAGGAATGCCAGTGGGCGTTTCGCCAGGCGATCCGCAACGGCGATGCGGCCGAACGCGCGCTTGGAAACGAACGGTTCCATTCCATCATCGGCGAGATGGCCGACAACGAATACCTGATGCCGTCCCTGCGCCGCCTGCTGATCGACCACACGCGCATCGGCATGACCTTCTACAATCCGCGCAAGCTGGACCTTGCCCGGCAGCGCGACGAGGCCGCCGACCAGCACGACCAGTTCATCGCCCTGATCGAAGCGGGCGATGCCGATGCCGCGGCGGATCTGGCCATCGCGCATTGGGAACTGTCGCGCGCCCAGATCGAAAGTTTCGTCACCCCCGTCAGCCTGAAGCTGCCCCTTGGCCGGGCGCCCGATCAGGCAGAACAGAGAGGAGCCTCATGAAATTCGAGGGCATCTATACCCCTGTCATCACGCCCCACCGGGAGGATGGCAGCATCGACCGCGACGCCTTTGCCGCGATGATCGACCATCTGATCGGCGCCGGGGTGCATGGCCTGATCAACGGCGGCTCCACCGGGGAATACTATGCCCAGTCGATGGAGGAACGCCTTGAGATGGCAAGCCTTGCAAAGGATGTCATCGGCGACAGGGTGCCCCTGATCGTTGGGACGGTCGCGATCCGGCTTGAGGATTCGATCCGCATGGCCGAACATGCCGCGAAGATCGGCGCGGCCGCACTTCTGGTGGGGTCTCCGCCCTATTCGGTGCCGACCGAACGCGAAAACGCGCTGAATGCGCTGGCGATCGACCGCGCGGCC
This sequence comes from Aliigemmobacter aestuarii, assembly GCF_004799285.1. Taxonomy (GTDB): domain Bacteria; phylum Pseudomonadota; class Alphaproteobacteria; order Rhodobacterales; family Rhodobacteraceae; genus Aliigemmobacter; species Aliigemmobacter aestuarii. The sequence goes on from NZ_SSND01000005.1 coordinate 20,986, forward strand.
AACCTTCCGATCATGCTTTACAACTATCCCGGCCGGATGGGCATCAACATGGGCGAGGAATTCCTTGACCGCGTGGGTCGGTCGCGGAATTTTTGCGCGATCAAGGAAAGCTCGGGCGACATCAACCGCGTGCATCTTCTGGCCCGCGATTACCCGCATATCCAGATGTCCTGCGGGATGGATGACCAGGCGCTGGAATTCTTCGCCTGGGGTGCGCGGTCCTGGGTCTGCGGCGGGTCGAATTTCCTGCCGGCGGAACATATCGCGCTGTGGCGCGCCTGTGCTGTCGAGGGTGACTTTGCCAAGGGGCGGCGGATCATGTCGGCGATGATGCCCCTGATGCGGGTGCTCGAACAGGGCGGCAAGTTCATCCAGTGCATCAAGCACGGCTGCGAGATGACGGGCCACTATGCAGGCCCCCCGCGCCCGCCACTCAAGGGCCTGAACAAGGATGACAAGCGGCAACTGGAACAGGTGGTGCGGGTCCTGAAGCGGACCGTGGCCGAGATTGAGGCGGAGTGAAACCGATGAGCGACCTTTTGACGACCGAGGAATACAAGGCCATCGCCGCCGGGCTTTCGCTGCCGACCGGGGCCTTCATCGACGGATCCTTCCGCCCGGCGATGTCGGGGGCGACCTTCGACACGACCAACCCCGCCACGGGCGAGGTTCTGGCCCGCGTCGCGGCCTGCGGCGCGGCGGATGTGGATTTCGCCGTGTCGAGGGCGCGCGACGCCTTCGAGGATGGCCGCTGGTCGCGCCTGCCCCCGCGCGAGCGGAAAGAGGTGCTGATCCGTCTGGCCAAGCTGATCCGGCGCAACGCCCGCGAACTGGCGGTGATGGAAAGCCTCGACAGCGGCAAGACGATCTTTGATTGCGAAACCGTCGATCTGCCCGAGACGATCCATTGCCTGACATGGCATGCCGAACTGATCGACAAGATCTATGACCAGGTTTCGCCCGCGTCGGACAACCACATTGCGATGGTTGTGCGCGAACCCGTGGGCGTGGTCGGCCTTGTGCTGCCGTGGAACTTCCCGCTGCTGATGCTGGCGTGGAAGATCGGGCCGGCGCTGGCGGCAGGCTGTTCGGTGATCGTGAAGCCGGCCGAGGAAACGCCGCTGACCGCGCTGCGCATCGCAGAACTCGCGATGGAGGCGGGCCTGCCCGCCGGCGTTTTCAACGTGCTGCCGGGGTCGGGGCCGGATGTGGGCGAACCGATCGGCCGGCACATGGATATCGACGCGGTCAGCTTCACCGGCTCCACCGCGACGGGGCGGCGTTTCCTGCGCTATGCGGCGGAATCCAACCTGAAGGAAGTGACGCTGGAAATGGGCGGGAAGAATCCCGCCGTGGTTCTGGACGATGCCGAGAACCTCGACCGTGTCGCCGCCCATATCGTGAACGGCGCGTTCTGGAACATGGGCGAGAACTGTTCGGCCACCTCGCGGCTGATCGTGCAAAGGGGCGTCCGCGACGATCTGATTGCCCGTATCCTGGCCCATGCCCGCGAATGGCCCGTGGGCGATCCGCTGGACCCGGTGAACCGCGTCGGCGCGCTGGTCAGCAAGGCGCATTACGACAAGGTCTGTTCCTATTTGGAAAAGGGCCAGAAGATCATCCTCGGCGGCAAGGCGGACAAGGGCTTTGTGGAACCCACGATCATGGAAGTGGCGCGCGACGCCCGACAGGCGCGCGAGGAAATCTTCGGCCCGGTCCTTTCGGTCCTGACGGTGAAAAGCTTCGACGAGGCGATCGCCCTGGCCAATGACACCGAATACGGCCTGGCCGCTTCGATTTTCACCGCCAACGTGAAACGGGCGATCCGCGGGGCGCGGGCGATCCGGGCCGGAACGGTGACGGTGAACAGTTTTGGCGAGGGCGACATTTCCACCCCCTTCGGTGGCTTCAAGGCCAGCGGCTTCGGCGGGCGCGACAACGGTATTCACGCGCATGACCAATACACCCAGCTGAAGACGATCTGGGTCGACCTGGCCGATGACGGGGACGAGGCGGTGGCATGACGACGTACAGCGCGCGGCGCACACCCGTGCATCGTGGTCCGGCGGCCTGGTCGGCGATCCTGCCCGGCCAGCCCGCGCCGGTGCCCCTTGACGGGGATCTGACGGTTGATTTTGCCATGGTGGGTGCGGGGTTCGCCGGGCTGTCTGCGGCGCGGCGCCTGACCCAGCTGAACCCCGGCGCGAAGATCGCCGTGCTTGAGGCGGGCCGGCTGGCCGAGGGTGCGTCGGGGCGCAATTCAGGCTTCATGATCGACCTGCCGCATGAGCTTACCTCGGACGACTATGCCGGGGCGGGCGACGACCGCGCCATGATCGCGCTGAACCGCAAGGCGATCGGCTTTGCCCGCGACGCGGTCGAACAGTTCGGTATCGATGGCAATTTCCTTGACCCGGCGGGGAAGGTGAATGGTGCCGCCAGCGAAACGGCCGATGCGCTGAACCGCAGCTATGCCGACCACCTGGCAGGGCTTGGCGAACCCAGTGAACGGCTGGACGCGCAGGCGATGTTCGAACTGACGGGCAGCAGGCATTATCTTTCCGGCCTCTACACGCCGGGAACGGTGATGTTGCAACCTGCGGGCTACATCCGGGGCCTTGGCGAAGGGCTGCGGCGCGACGGCATCCTGGTCTGCGAAAACACTCCCGTTCTGAAGATCGCGCGGCAGGGCACGGCCTGGGACCTGGCCACCCCGCGCGGCCGGGTGCGGACCGGGCGGGTGATCCTGACGAACAACGGGCATCTGGAAAGCTTCGGCTTCCAACAGAACCGACTGATGCACGTCTTCCTTTACGCCTCGATGACGGCGGAACTTGGGGCGGATGCGCTGAAGGCGCTTGGCGGGGCGCCACGCTGGGGCATCACGCCCGCCGATCCGATGGGCACGACGATGCGCCGGATCGACACGGGGCAGGGCGGCAACCGGATCGTGACCCGCACCTGCGGCACCTTCGAACCGGGGATGGAGGCATCCGCAGGCGCGCTGAAGCGGGCGGCGGCGGTGCACCGCCGGAAGTTCGAACAGCGCTTTCCGATGCTCAAGGACGTGCGGCAGGAATATTCCTGGGCTGGGCACCTGTGCCTGTCGAAGAACGGCGCTTCGGTGATGCGGGAACTGGATGACGGGCTTTTCGCCGCCTGCGTGCAGAACGGGCTTGGCACCGCGCGTGGCACGCTGACCGGGATCGGGGCGGCGGAACTTGCCAGCGGTGCGCAAAGCGATGTGACGCGCCACTTCACCGGCCAGCCCGAACCCGCACGCCTGCCGCCCCCGCCGTTTTCAACCATCGGGGCCAATGCCTATCTGCGATGGAAGGAATGGCGGGCGGGCGCGGAATAGCGGCCCCCTCGTCCGGGCGGCCGGTGCGCCCCACGGGTTGGGTCCGGGCTATGGTGACGCGGACGGCAGGCTTTTGTCCGGATTCCGTGCGCGGTAGGTCCGGCCCGAGGGGATCGTGGCGATCGGTTCCCGTACCAGCACGCGAGCCGGATGGACACGTTCGCGCACGATCTTTTCCCCGGCGCGGTTTCGGTCGGCCAGCGCGCAGCGGGACGGAGGTTTTTGGAAGCCGCTGGGAAAGCGGCGAATGTCTGGCGCTTTCGTCACCCGGGTTGCGCGGCTGCCGAGGCGGCGTGACCGGGCAAGCGGCGTGGCGCAAGCATTGTCGCCCCGGCCAGGGTTCCGGGGGTCGTCATCGGGCAGGGCAGGATCGGACAGGGCGGGGGGCTGTCAGCCCCGGTTGCCCTTCAGGTTCTGGAACAGATCCCATCCGGCCAGGGCCACCGTCGCCCCGATCACGACCACGAGGTCAAGCCGCGGGACATGGATCAGCAGGATGGCCAGAAAGCCGACGAAGACGAGGAAGGCCAAGATCGCGATCAGGTTGTTCATCGGGTCATTCTCCCCGTTCCAGTGTTTCAAGATGCGCGGCCAGCCAGCGGGCCGTTCGCAGAAGCCGGGCGTCATCGCCGCGTCGGCCGACAAGCTGCACACCCATCGGCAGGCCGTTTTCAGCCGTGAAGACGGGTAGCGTCACCGCCGGAACCCCGGCCAGTGTCCACAGCCCGTTGAAGATCGCGCTGCCGGTGCCCTCCAGCCCGGCGGGCGCCGGACCCGGCGCCGCGGGGCAGAGGATCGCGTCGCAGCGTTCAAAGATCTCGTCCAGCGCGGCGTTCGTCAGCCTGCGCCAGTCCAGCGCCGAAAGGTAGTCGCGGGCCAGCACCGCCTTGCCCTCGTCGATCGCGGCCTTCAGCACATCCGACATCCGGTCCCGCCCGCGGCGTTCCAGGCCGTAATAGCATTTCGCCATCTCGGCGAAGTTGATCCGCTGGCGGATCGCCGCGACATCGTCGAAGCCGTCCAGCGGCACCTCAAAGCATTGTTCGCCCAGGACTTCGGCCAGTTCCGCAATCGCGGCCTTCATCTCGTCATCGGCCGTGTCCCAGCCGGGCGGGCGCAGGAAGGCGAACATCGGCGCGACGGGGGCTTTCGATTGCGCGACCGACAGCATCCGCGGCATGGGGACAGGTTCGGTCGTGGTATCGGCGGGGTCGTGGCCGGCCAGCACCTCGGCCAGCAGGGCGCAATCCTCGACGCTGCGTGCAAAGACCCCTACGGTATCAAGGAAGGGCGATTGCGGGAGGATGCCGGTGCGCGGGATCAGGCCGAAACTGGGCTTCATGCCGACGATGCCGCAGAAGGCCGCGGGGCGGATCACCGATCCGCCGGTCTGGGTGCCGATGGCAAGGGGCACCATCCCCGCGGCGACCGCTGCGGCGGAACCCTGCGAAGACCCTCCGGGCGTATGCGCGGTGTCGTGCGGGTTGCGGGTCTTGCCGGGGTGCATGAAGGCACATTCCGTCGTCACCGTCTTTCCCAGGATGATCGCCCCGGCGGCCTTCAGGCGGGTCACGATCCAGGCATCCTCGGCCGGCACGCGCCCGGCGTCGATGGGGGTTCCGTTTTCGGTCGGGATGCCCTTGGTATCGATGATGTCCTTCAGGCCGACGGGCAGGCCATGCAGCGGCCCGATCGGGCGTCCGGACAGGCGCAGGGCGTCAAGCCGCCGCGCCTGTTCGATGGCGTGATCCCCGTCAAGCCAGGCCCATGCCTGCACCTTCGGTTCGATCGCCTCGATCCGGCGCAGGCAGGCCTCGACCAGGTCCACGGCCCTCAGCCCGCCCGAGGCGAGCCGGTCGCGCAATTCGACCGCGCTCAACCCCAGAAGGGCGTCGTCCTCAGTTCGCCGGGCCATAGAACAGGTCCGGCAGGCTGAACACGATGTTCGGGTAGATGTACATCAGCGCCATGCAGATCACCACCATGCCGACATAAGGCAGTACGCCGGCAAAGATTTCGGTCAGCTTGATCTGCGGCGGCGCGATGCCCTTCAGGTAGTAGGCGCTCATGGCCATCGGTGGGGTCAGGAAGCTGGTCTGCAGGTTCAGCGCGACCAGCACGCCGAAGAACAGCGGATCGATCCCGAAATGCGGCAGGAGCGGCAGGAAGATCGGCACGAAGATGATGATGATCTCGGACCATTCCAGCGGCCAGCCCAGAAGGAAGATGATGAGCTGCGCGATGATCAGGAACTGGATCGGCGTCAGGTCGAGGCCCTGGACGAATTCCGCGATCACATGTTCGCCGCCCAGATAGCTGAACACGGCCGAGAAGGTGTAGGAGCCGACAAACAGCCAGCAGACCATCGCCGTCGTGCGCACCGTCAGGTAGACGGATTCGCGCAGGCGCTGGAAGGTCATCGCACGGTAGGCGACGGCAAGCAGCATGCCACCCAGTGCGCCGATCGAGGCAGCTTCGGTCGGCGTGGCAAGCCCGAAGAGGATCGAACCGAGCACGGCGAGGATCAGGATCGCCAGCGGGAAGAAACTGGTCAGCAGCATGAACGCCAGCTTGCCGAGGGGGACGTCGGGGATCTCTTCCTTGGTCGGCTTGGGGGCCAGTTTCGGGTTCAGCAATGCGCGCCCGATGATGTAGACGAGGTAGAGCCCGACCAGTGTCAGGCCCGGCAGCAGCGCGCCCGCGTAAAGCCGCACGATCGACACGCCCGACGAGGCCGCATAGACGATCAGCATGATCGACGGCGGGATCAGGATGCCCAGTGTGCCGCCGGCACAGATGATGCCCGTGGCAAAGCGGTGGTCATACCGCATCTTCAGCATCTGGGGCAGCGCCAGAAGGCCCATCAGTGTGACGACCGCGCCCACGATGCCGGTGGCGGTGGCGAACAGTGCACAGGTGATCAGCGCGGCGACACCCATCGACCCTGGCAGACCGCGCGTGGCGACCGCGAGCGTGCCGAACAGCTTGTCAACGATGTTCGCCCGTTCGACGATGTAACCCATGAACAGGAACAGCGGGATCGCTGTCAGCACCTCGTTCGAGATCACCGTATAGGTCTGGTTCACGAACAGGTCGAAAATCCGGTTGTTGTAGAAGCCTTCGATCCAGAGGCTTGTCGAATCCCACCATCCGGCGTCTTCGCCCAGGCGGTTGAACGACCGCCACATCCGGTCGGCATCGAAATAGGCGTAGTAGCCAAAGCCGATGCCAAGGGCCATCAGCGTGAAGGCAATGGGAAACCCGAGAAAGACGCAGGCGATGAAAATGCCCAACATCATCAGGGCGATCTGAGGATCGGTCACGGTCTGGACTCCAAAGCAAGCAGGGCGGGCCTTACCGGCCGGTCAGTTGGACTGCCCTTCGGCAGCTTTCTTCATCAGTAGCTGTTCGGTTTCTTCCACGTCGTCGCCGGCGGGAAGCCAGGTGTTCGTCTTCATGCAGTGGATGCAGCGGAAGACCTGCGCGATCCCCTGAATGATCATCAGGATGCCGGCCACCACGATCACCGTCTTGAACTGGTAGATCGGAATCCCGGCCGGCGAGTTCACCGATACCTCGCCATAGCTCCACGACCGGCTGGCGTATTTCCAGCCCGCGAAGACAAGGGCAAGCATGCCGGGAAAGAAGAAGAGGACATAAAGGATCAGGTCCACGAACGCCTGTTTGCGGGGCTCCCAGGTGCGATAGACGAAATCGCCGCGCACATGCCCGCCGCGCGACAGTGTGTACGCGCCGCCCAGCATGAACAGCGTTCCGTACATGATGAAGCTGATGTCCAGCGCCCAAGGCGTCGGCGCGTTGAACAGATAGCGGACGAGCACCTCATAGCTCATCCCGAAGGTCATCAGGATGATGAGCCAGCCGAACGTCTTGCCGAACCATGCCGAAACGCTGTCGGCAAACCGGATATAGCGGATCATCGAGGAAACCCCGTTCATGGAAAGGCGCGGCGCGCATGTCCTGCAACGCCGCGTGAAAAATGGGGCGCGGTTCTGCCCGCGCCCCTGTGGATCAGAGCTTCAGCTTGCCCGGGAAGTAGTGATCGAAGGCAAGGCCCAGGTCGGGGGCGTTCATGAGCTCGTAGTAGGCGACCTGTTCGGCCCATGCGCGCTGGCTGTCCATGACCTTCTTGTTGAAGGGGTCGGCTTCCAGATCGACGATGAGCTTGTCCCAGGCTTCCAGCTGACCGGCGAGGATTTCCTTCGAGGTGCGGTGCACGGTGACACCGGCCTGCGACTGAAGCTCGGCCAGGTCCTTGGAGTATTCGCGCATCGCCAGAGCCAGGTTCGACGTGGCCGATGCCTCGACGCCATAGCGCAGGATCGCCTGCAGGTCGGGCTCGAGGTCGTCCATGAAGTCCTTGTTGAAGATGAACTCGAACGATTCCGACGCCTGGTGGTAGGACGACAGGTAATAGTTCTTGGCCACGTCCTGCGCACCGAAACGACGGTCCGACGACGGGTTGTTGAACTCGAACGCGTCGATCACGCCACGCTCCATGGCGGGCACGATCTCGCCGCCCGGAAGCTGGGCAACCGACATCCCCATCGCCTGCAGCAGGTCGGCGGCAAGGCCAACGGTGCGGTACTTGAAGCCCTGCAGGTCGGCGACGGTGTTCACTTCGTTCTTGAACCAGCCGAAGGGCTGGGCCGGCATCGGCATGCCCATGTAGCCATAGACGTTCAGGCCGAGGATCTGCTGGGTCAGTTCCTGATACAGTTCCTTGCCGCCGCCCTGGTAGAACCAGCCGAGCATCGTGGTGGCCGAACCGCCGAAGACGGGGCCGGTGCCGAAGAAAGAAGCTGCCTTCGACTTGCCGTACCAATAGACCGGCACGGTGTGGGCTGCGTCGATCACGCCGTCATGGCAGGCGTCCATCACCTGGAACGCGCCGACCACCGCACCAGCGGGCAGAAGGTCGATCTTGAGGCGTCCGCCCGACATCTCTTCGACGCGGGTGACGTATTCGCGCGCCATGTCCATCCAGATGTCGGATGCCGGCCACGAGGTCTGCATCTTCATGACAAGCGGAGCCTGCGCCAGAACGGCCGGAGCCGCCAAGGCCGTCGCCGCGGCGGCCGAGCCGCCAAGCGCACCCTTGCGCAGGAACGAACGGCGGGAAAGCCGCTGGATGTCGCGGGTATCAGTCATCGATGTCCTCCCAGACGTTTTGGCCACCATTGGTGGCGTTTTGTCACTCGAACTATAAGGCCATCGTCCTAAATTGCAATAGCTGGTAAGTTTAGTTTACCAGTTTCGCGGTTAGCGATAACGCGCCGAACCCCTTGCCCATGGGCTTTCGTCGTCAGACGACCCGGTCGCCGGGTGCGCGACCGGCGAAGAACGCGTCCAGATTGTCCAGCGCGCGGAACCCCATAGCATCACGGGTTTCCTCGGTCGCCGACCCGATGTGGGGCAGAAGAAAGACATTGGGCAGTGCGGCGATGGCCGGGTTTCCGCCGGGCTCGGTGCGGAAGACATCCAGCCCCGCGGCAAAAAGCCTGCCGGATTTCAGCGCGTCGACCAGCGCATCCTCGTCCACCAGAGCGCCGCGCGCGGTGTTCACCAGAATCGCCCTCTCGGGCAGGAGAGCCAGCGTCCGTGCGTTGATGATGCCCAGGTTTTCGGGCGTGGCCGGGCAGTGCAGCGACAGCACATCCGACACGGCCAGCAGGCTTTCCGGCGTATCGTGGAAGATCGCGCCCTTTTCCAGGTGGTCGGGCAGACGGCGGCGGTTGTGATAATGGATCTCCATCCCGAAGCCGCGGGCGCGGTCGGCGGTAACCTGCCCGACCCGCCCCATGCCCAGGATCCCCATCCGCTTGCCCGTCACCTGTCGGCCGACCATGAAGGCGGGCGACCAGAAATCCCATTTTCCGGCGCGAACCATCGCATCGCCCTCGGCCCCGCGACGAGCCGCCCCCAGCATGCAGAGAATCGCGATCTCGGCCGTGGCGTCCGACAGAACGTCGGGCGTGTTCGTCACCACGACCCCGGCCTCGCGGGCTGCCGCCAGATCGACGTGATCCACGCCGACCGAATGGTTCGCGATGATCTTCAGCCCCGGCCCGATCGCCGCGATCACGCCTGCGGTGAACCGTTCCGAGTGGCAGGGCAGCACCGCGTCGACCTTCCGGCAGGCCGCGATCAGTTCGGCCTCGGTAAAGACGTGATCGTCCGGATTCGTCACCACGTCATAATCGCGTGCGGCCCGTTCCTCGACCGCTGGCCGCAGCTTGCGGGTGATCAGAAGTTTCGGTTTCGCCATCTCGGTCCTCCCATCTGAGGGGGATAGGGGTATGGCGAATGGCGCGAAGGTCAATAGCCCATGGGCTGGCCCGCCAACGGGAGGAGCGGGCACCCGGACCGCGCCAAGGGTCCGGGCGCGGCTGATCACTGCCCCGGCAGCGAGACCCGGTAGAAGGGGGCGACAGCGTCGCCCGCGTCTGTCACCGGGTCGAAGCGGGGCGCCTCGACCGGCGGCATCGCGCGCAGGTAGGCGATAAGCGCCCCGAGGTCGTCGGGTGACAGCCGGGCATAGGATGGCCAAGGCATGGCGGGGGCCAGCACCCGCCCGTCGGGTCTGATGCCCCCGGTGATCGCGGTGGCAATCTGGTCATCGGTCCAGCCACCAAGGCCCGAGGCATCGGGCGTCAGGTTCGGCGGCCAGAAGATGCCCATGCCGGGGATCTCGAAACCCACCGTGCCTCCGGAAAGCCCGGCCGTGGCGATCGGCGCGCCGTCGCTGCCCCGCGGCATGTGGCAGCCGTGGCAATCCATGATCGTGGCCAGGTATTCCCCGCGGGCGATCAGGTCGGGCGTCTCGGCCAGCGCCGGCAAGGCGGCAAGGCCACAAAGCAGGCCGAGGGGTAGAACTTTGGATTTCATCTTGGTTTTCCTTTCGATGTGCAGGCGCCGTTCCGGCGGCGGTTCATTCGGCGGCCAGCGCCAGTGAAGGTCGTGCGGGGGTGAACATTCCCTGCGGATCGAACCTCTGGCGCAGGAGGGCCAGTCGTCCGTTTGCCGCGTCGGAATGGGTGGGCAGGTGCCCGCCGACGCGGTCCAGATCGCAAAGCCCGACATAGGCCCCCGTGCAGAGGGGCGAGAGACCGGCAACAAGCCCGTTGAGCCAGGCGGCGTTGCGGTCGTCTTCGCCGGGCTTTTCCCAGAGCGCATAGACCGCGCCGAAAATCCGGCCCGAACAGGACAGCGCGGCACCGGAAGGGAGGGGCGGCGCATGGGGGCCAAGGGTCAGGACCGCGAAAGTCTCCGCCGAGGGCGCGCGCGCCATGCCCTCGACCATCGGGCCAAGGATCTGCGCCAGATCGGCATCGGACCAGACCGAATCCACCCGGTAGCGGCGTCCCGCGGGGACCGAAGGATCGGTCGCGGCGTACAGCTCCGGCATCTGCGCGGCCAACGGCCCGATCACGTCAAGCGCGGGCGGTGCGCCCTGGCTCAGTGCCTCGTGCACCTTGCGGCTTTCCCCTTCGCTTTCGGCGAAGACGGTGGCGATGGCCGCGATCATCGGACCCTGGGGGCCTGCCATGACCTTTGCGGTGAATTCGACCGACGCGGGGGCGCTGGCCAGCACCGTCTCAGCCCAGTGTGCGACCTCGTCGGACATCGCGCCCGGATAGACCCGAATGACGGTTTCGATCGCGCGGGGCGCGGGTTTCAGGTCAAGCCACCATGCGGTGACGATCCCGAAGAACCCCGGACCGCCGCCGCGCAGGGCCCAGAACAGATCGGGGTTTTCGGTCGCCGAGGCGGTGACGCAGCGGCCATCGGCAAGCACGACCTCGGCCCTTGTCACAAGGCCGCAGGCAAAGCCCCATGCGCCCCCGTTCCAGCCTACGCCACCGCCCAGAAGGTAGCCGCTCATCGGAACGCTGCCGCAGTGACCCAGCGGGAAGGCGAGGCCCTTCCGGTCAAGGGCGGTGGCCATCTCGAGGTTGGTGACGGCCGGTTCTACCCGCGCGCTGCGGGTCGTGGCATCAATGGAAAGGCCCTTCAGCGCGCCAAGGTCGATGACCATGTCGGCCCGCGTCGCGATCCCGGTGAAGTGATGTCCGCCGCCGCGCGGCGAAACGGTCAGGCCGTGGGTGGCGGCATGGCGCACCGCTTCCTGCACGTCGGCGGCGGAAGCGGCCCGCACGATGATGCGGGCGCGATGCGCAGGCTTGCGGCCGTTCCATGTCAGCCCGTCGTGTTCGGCGGCGAAGGCGGGTTCCAGTGCGGTGATGACAGCGCCGGAAACGCGGCGGTTGAGAGATTCGATATTCATGTCTGTCCTGTCCCGGGCAGGGGTCTGCCCGAATTGTGCCAGGGCCGGCGCGCCGGGCGCCGGCCTTTGGATGATGGATGCGGCGAGCCTTGGCCCCGCTCTGCCCCTGACTGGGCGCCGTGGCCGCGTTTCGCCTGGACGCACTGATAGGCGAGCAGGCGGCGCAAGGCTTGCTAAGTCTCCCGGCAGGAAATCATAAAAGATTGCTAAGGCGCGGTGGCGTCAGCAGGCGGGCGCGCTGGCGTCGTCCATGTCCTGCAAGGCGATGGCGCAATGCGCGACCAGCCGGAACCGACCCCGCCCGGTCTTCTCGATCCTGAGGCAGGCCCCGCGTTCCTCCAGCCTCCGGCGCAGCAGCACCAGTCGCGCGTCGAGGTTCTCGGCATGATCGGGCAGTTTCAGCGTGCGGTCGAGCCGCAGTTCCCGCGTGGAAAACTCGGTCCGTCCGGTTTCGGCATTCTGCCGCAGAAGGCGCCACAGGATCGCCCCCGCCACGCCCTTGATCAGATAGTCGTTTTCCAGAAAGACGCTGTCATCGCGGGGGAAATGCCGAACATGGACCAGCCCGGCCCGTTCGACGGGCAGGTGGCCGGGTGTGCCGGCCGAGCGCGGATCATCCTCGCCCGGAAGGGTGGCAAGCGCGCCAAGATAGCCCGCCAGCAGCATCAGCGCGTCTTCGTCCTCGTGATCGAAGCGCATGATCTCGGGCGATTCGCAGAACAGGACACCCAGCACCCGCCCGGCCGACAGGATCGGCACGGCCACCTGGCTGTGCGGGTCACCAAGGCCGGGAAAGGGGACACCGCAGGGTTCGACCGCCAGAAGCCCCGCCTGACGCGCCGCCGCGCCAAGTGCCGCGCCATAGCGGTAATCCGCGCTGAGATGGCCGATGCGGATCGGAACGCCCTCGCGCGCGGCCACGCCGATCACGCCCTCGCCAGGAAGGATTTCGGCCCCGACCCCAGAGGCCGCGTAGCCGCGCGAACCGATGGCGAACAGGCGGCCATCGCCTTCGGCCATCAGCAGGATCACATGCGGAATGTGCAGGTGGCGCACCACCCCATCGAGCACGGCATCGGCCAATTCGTCGAAATCGCGGCACCGTGCCAGATCGTCGATGCAACTGCGCACCGCCGACAGAAGCGGGGGCCGGTCCTGCACGGCAAGTCTGGCCGCAGGGGTCAGTTGTTCGATCCCCACGACGCGAAAGATGTCGGCGCCCAGAAGGCGGAACACGCCTTCAAGCCCGTGGTGCGAGGCGATCCCGGCAAGGCGCGCCTTCATCATCTCGAACAGGGGGCCTTCGGTCCGGGTTTCCACATGGTCGAGATGCAGCCTGTGGCGGGCATGCGTGACCGGATCGAAGAGTTCGACACAGGCCTTGCCGGTGGCCAGAAGGTTGGCGCGGGTCTTGTTGAAGAATTGCCAGGAAAGGGCGACATGCCGGTCATCCACCCAATGCACCTGGCTGATCATCGACACGTTCGGCTGGCCCTCAGCGTCGCAGGTGCACAGGATCGACGCCGCAATACCCTCCATCGCGCCGCGAAGCGCACGCAGACCGCAACCGTTCATCGGCGCAACTCCGCACCGGCGCCGGGGCCGGGTGTCTGGGTGAACACACGATCGGGCCGGAACTCCACCACGGCAAGGCATGTCGGGTCGAAGGCCACATAGGCCTGCGCCTGCGACCGGGTATAGCCGAGATCCACCAGTTCATCCGACAGGATCGCGCATTGGCGCGCGATTTCGGTCAGGTCGCCGGGTTCGGCCTCGCACAACAGGGCCGACGCCGCCTTCACCTGGATAGACCTGTGGTCGCGGGCGCGGGAAAAGGTGGCCGCCACGGCGCTGCCTGCGCTGACGGCCTCAAGCAGGGGGGCATTGCGGGCACAATCGAGGAAAAGCCGAAGCACGCTCATCTCGCGCACGCGGCAGGCCACGGCCGAGCCGACAATCGGTCGCCCGTTGATCCCCCGCACCCCGAGGATTGGCGCCACCCCGCCCTGGACGAAAGCCACCAGATGCACCGGCAGCCGCCCCGGGGGCGGACTGGCCTCGCGCCAGGTCTCCTGGTCGTCTGTCGGTGTTGCGTAACCTTGTGCAGCCATGGTCGGTGTGTCGGGTGTGATGTGGCAATCGGTGTCTGTGTCGCGCGCGTCGGGGACAAGGCCCCAATCGGGGCGGCACCAATCAAGGGGGCGACGGTTCCCGCAGAACTCGGAAAGAGGGCGTGCTGCAAAAGATCGCGGTGACTGTGCCATAACAGCCGGGGCCATACAGCCGGGAAGTGTCGTTCGGCAATCATTCTAGCATCCAGGGGCGGCCGCCCCAACCCTTTCGCGCTGGCGCGAGGCAGGGGCGTCCGGCCCCCGGCATGCCGTGCCTGCGCGGCTTTGGCGCAAGTCGTGAGGGCTGGACGAACGCCGCGTCTGGTCTTCAGATAGGGGGGAGGCGCAGGTGTTGGTGCCGCCTCCCCACGCCGGGGTGACCGCCGCCCGGCCCGCCGTTCCGTTCCAGTCACCGCGCGAGTCGCCGCGCCAGACCAGACCGAAAGGACGAACCGATGCCCCATCCCCGACTTTCCTTCCACGGTGCGGCCGGCGCGGTGACGGGATCGTGCTTCCGGCTTCAGACCGAAGCGGGGCAGGTGCTGATCGACTGCGGCATGTTCCAGGGTTCAAAGACCGAAAAGGAACTGAACTACCGCCCGTTCCCCTTCGCGCCCGAAAAGATCGCCGCCGTGATCCTGAGCCACGCGCATATCGACCATTCCGGCCTGTTGCCGAAATTGGTCCGCCACGGGTTCGGGGGGGCGATCCATGCCACCCCGGCCACCATCGACCTTGCCGGCGTCATGCTGCCCGACAGCGCCCACATCCAGGAATTCGAGGTCGAACAGTTCAACCGCCGTGCCGCCCGTCGCAACCGGCTGGCGGTGGAGCCGATCTATGACAGCGCCGATGTCGAAATCTGCCTCGACCAGTTCCGCCCGCATGATCCGGGCGACTGGTTCGCGGTGCTGCCGGGCCTCCGGGCGCGGTTCTGGAATGCGGGCCACATGCTGGGCTCTGCCTCGATCGAGGTCGAGCTTGCGCGCGGCGACGGGGATGACCCTCTCAGGCTTCTGTTCTCGGCCGACATCGGCCCGGATCACAAGCTGCTGCATGCCGATCCCGAAGGCCCTGCCGGCATCGACTATCTGATCTGCGAATCCACCTATGGCGACGTGAATCGCCTTGATGCCACCGCCGCCCGCCGCCGCATCCTGTTGCGCGACGAGGTGCGCGCGGCGATCCACCCGAATGGCGTGCTGCTGATTCCCTCATTCGCGGTCGAACGGGCGCAGGAACTGATCAGTGACATCGGGCGGCTGATCGCCGAGGGCGAGCTGCCGGATATTCCCATCCATGTAGACAGCCCGCTGGCTATGCAGGCCACCCGGGTCTTTGCCCGGCACCATCGCGAGCTTGAGGATGGCGCCGTCCTGATGAAGGGGCTCAGGGCCCGCAACCTGCATTTCACCGAGACGGTCGAACAAAGCAAGGCGCTGGACCGGATGCACGGGTTCCACATCGTCATCGCGGCCTCGGGCATGTGCGAGGCCGGGCGCATCCGCCACCGGCTGAAGAACTGGCTGTGGCGTGACGAGGCCACGGTCCTGTTCACCGGCTATCAGGCCGCAGGCACGCTTGGCCGCATCCTGCAGGACGGGGCGCGTTCCGTCCGCATCCAGGGCGAGGATTTCGCCGTGCGCGCCCGCATCCGTTCGCTCGATCTCTATTCCGGGCATGCCGATGGCCCGGAACTGGCCGCCTGGATCAGGGCGCGGCTGCCGCTGCGGCACGATCTGTTCCTTGTCCACGGCGAACCGGAGGCGATCGAGGGTCTGGCCGCGCGGCTGGACGGGATCGTCGACCCCGCCCGTATCCTTCGTCCGGCGCTGGACGAAACTTTCGAGCTTGGCGATGCGGGGGCGAGACGGCTGGGCGAGGACGGCCCGCGCCGGCTTCAGCCCGAAAGGGTTGCGCGCCTGGATTGGCACAATGACGTGTCGCGGCTGATCCTAGACATCAACGACGCGCTGGCCGCCGAACCGGACGAAAAACAGCGTGCCGTCCTGATCCGGCGGTTGCGGCGCGCTCTTGATCCCGACGCGCAGGGCGGCCGTTCGTCCTGAATTCCGGGCGATCCGGCCCGACCGTGCCCGTCCTGCGGCAGGTGCATCCGCACCGCGTTTCGGGAAGGGGCGATGATCCGGGCGCAGATGATCCGGGCGCCGCTGTCCACGATCGGGGCCTCGAAGCCGCGCAGGGCCAGGCCCAAAGCCGCGACGGTCAAGCCGCCCAGGATGGTGCCGAAGGCCAGCGGCATCAGAGGCGCCAGGCGCCCCCACATTGTTCATGACCCCGGACCGGTCGTCGGGCAGTGCGTCACGTGCGGTCATGCCCGACAACCGCCCGGCAGACCTTGGCCGGACCTTTTATGGCGCCGGTATTCTGCCGCCAGCCGGGATATGGGCTGCGATTGCGGGTGCGGGTTCGGGTTGCGGGGTGATGCAGTTTTGCGCTTGCGCGATGAAATTTTGCAGCACTGGGTCGCCGCCGCTGCGTCGGGCCGCCCCCGTAGATTGGCGGGAGTTAAAAAATACTAAATTATTTCAGCGCTTTGAAATAAAGTTTTGCCCGGTTTCGGAAAATGGCCCCAAACCTGCATCTATCCAAGGCAGACGCGCTGATAGCTGGAGCCTGCCATGACCGATGCCCCCGCCGCCGAGCTGACCCTGGACGATGCCCCCTATCTGGATGTGGCTGATCCGGCCTTCTCGATCCGCTCGCAGGCGGTGAAGGATGCCCGCGCGCAAAGCTGGTTTGCCCGCACCCCCTATGGCATAGCCGTGCTGCGCTATGACGAGGTGCAGAAGATGCTGCGCCATCCCAAGCTGCGGCAGGGCAGCCACCTGTGGCCGCAGCATAATGGCGTGACCACCGGCAAGTTCGCGACGTGGTGGTGCAACATGCTGCTGTGCCAGGAAGGCGATACCCACGCCCGGCTGCGCCGCATGGCCAACCCCGCCTTCAGCCCCAAGCTGATCGCCGATCTGCAGCCCAAGTTCCAGACACTGGCCAACAGGCTGATCGACGCCTTCATCGACCGCGGCGAATGCGACTTCATCGCCGAATTCACCGAACCCTACGCCACGGGCGTGATCTGCGACCTGCTGGGCCTGCCGTTCGAGAAGTGGCGCGAACTGGCCGACATCGCGGGCGACATGGGGCTGGCCCTGGGGGTGACCTTCAAGGAGGATCTGCCAAAGATCGAGGCGGCCATCGCCAGGCTGTTCGACTACGCCGAAGAACTGGTGGCGACCCGGCAGGCCAACCCGACCGAGGATTTCATCGGTTATCTGGTGAAATCCCATCAGGATAACCCCGATCAGCTGTCGCGCCAGGAAATGCTGGACATGATCGTGCTGGCGATCTTTGGCGGCATCGACACCACGCGCAACCAGATCGGTCTGGCGATGGACATGTTCATCCAGAACCCCGATCAGTGGCGCCTTCTGGGTGAACAGCCCGACCTGGCCAAGGCCGCGGTGGAAGAGGTGATGCGCACCCGCCCGACCACCACCTGGGTCACGCGCGCCGCGACCGAGGACTTTGAATTCCAGGGCCTGAAGATCAAGGGCGGCACCACGCTGCACCTTTATGGCCAGGCCGCCGCCACCGACCCGGCGGCCATGCCCGAGGCTGAACGCTTCGACATCACCATCCCGCGCAAGCCGCATTTCGGCTTTGGCGGCGGCACGCATCACTGCCTGGGCCATTTCATCGCCCGTGGCGACATGACCGCGGCGCTGGCGCTACTGGCCAGCCGGATGAAGAACCCGCGCTTCAACGGCGAGGTCACCTGGCTGCCCGACAGCGGCAACACCGGCGCCATCGCCATGCCGATCGCCTTTGACAAGGCCTGAACGGGCTTAGGCCGCACAGACAGGGTGAGGCCCGGCAGGGCCTGATCCATCCCAAGACCGCCGATCCGGCCGACAGACGCCGGACAGCTCCAACCAACAGGGAAAGACGATGAAAGTTCACGTGGATATGTCGATCTGCCTGCTGCACGGTCAATGCGTGATCGCGGCGCCGCAGGTGTTCTCGTTCGATGACGAGGGCGGGCTGGTCTGGTTGGCCGAGGTCGACGACAGCCTGCGCGCCGATGTCGAGGCCGCCTCTGACGCCTGCCCCGAGCAGGCCATCCAGCTGGGCGACTGACCCATGGCCCCCCGCGTCGTGATCGTGGGGGCATCGCTGGCAGGTTTGCGGACGGCAGAGGCGCTTCATGCGGCCCTGCCCGATGCTGCGCTGACCCTGATCGGCGATGAACCCCACGCCCCCTACAACCGTCCGCCCCTGTCCAAGGACGTGGCCGAACAGCTGGCAGACGCCGATGCCGATGCCCACGCGGCGGCGCTGGACAAGCTCACCTTCCGGCATCGTCTGGCCGGGGACCGGATCGACTGGCGGCTGGGGGTTGCGGCGGTGGGGCTGCACACGGACCAGCGCGAGGTGCTGCTGTCTGACGGGGGCAGGGTCGGTTATGACTGGCTGGTGGCTGCCTCGGGCTTGCGTCCGCGCCAGCTGCCCTTTGCCGGAGCCGAAGGGCGCCGCCATGTGCTGCGCCGGTTTGACGACGCGGTTGCCCTTGGCGCACAGCTGAAAACGGGCGCGCGGATGCTGGTGGTGGGCGCAGGCTTCATCGGGTGCGAGATCGCGGCAACTGCGGCGCATCTGGGCCTGACGGTCACGGTGATCGAACCGCAGAGCGCGCCGATGCTGGCGGCCCTGGGGCCTGAGGTGGCGCAGGCCATGGCGCAGTTTCACCGGGCGCGGGGCATCGACCTGCGCTGCGGCCTGAACGTGACGGGGATTTCCGGCGATGTCGGCCTGTCCCTGTCGGACGGCACCACCGTCGAGGGTGACCTGCTGGTCGAGGCGGTCGGTTCCATTCCCAATGTGGATTGGCTGACCGACCCGGCGCTGGACCTGTCGAACGGGGTGCTGACCGATGCGACCATGACTGCCGTGGGCAATCCGCGCATTCTGGCCGTGGGCGATCTGGCGCGGTTTCCGAACCGGCTGTTCGGCCCCGCTCCGCGCCGGGTGGAACACTGGTGCGTGCCGGGCCAGACCGCCCGTCGGGCGGCCGAAACCATCGCCGCGCGCGAGGCGGGTCGGGAACCGGCCTCCGATTTCGCACCGATGCCCAGCTTCTGGAGCGATCAGCACGGCCTGCGGCTGCAAAGTTTCGGAGCCCCCGCACTGGCCGACGAGGTCCGCGTGACCGAGGGCGCGCTGGATCGGATCGGGCAGGCGCCTTGCCTTGTCGAATACCTGCGCGCGGGGCGTCTGACCGGCCTTCTGGGGCTGGGACTGCCGCCCGCGCAACTGGCCCGCCATCGCCCGCGGCTGGATGCCGCCCTTTCCGAAACCCTTCCCGCCTGAGGACGCAAGATGACCCAACTTTCTGCCGCCCTTGACCGTTTCGATGCCGAAGTGTTGCATGTCGGCCAGTTCGATCTGGCCTCGGTGTTCCGCGAACGCAGGCTGCGCCGTGCGCAATTCCTGGATTGGGCGCAGGACCCGCGCTTTGCCAATGTCATCGCCTATTGGGATACCAACGACAGCCTGTTCGGTGGCAGCCGCTATTACACCGAAACGGTCGAGATCGACCCCGCCTCGATGCGCCGCAATCCGTCTGAACCCGGCGCGGTCACGGTGATCGCCGAACTTTCGGGCGAGGCAAGGGAACTGATGCCGCGCCAGGTGCTGCGCCGCCAGATCGAACGTGCGGCCGCCATGGGCTACAAGGTGGACGCCGCCTTCGAATTCGAATTCATCCTGCTGGACGAAGATGCCGGCAGCGTGCGCGCCAAGGGCTTTTCCGGGCTTGAGAAATTCGCGCCGGACAACAAGTGCTGGTCGGGCACCACCGCCAATGCCCATGCCGGTTTCATCGCCGCGCTGGAGGCCGAGGTTCTGGGCCATGACGTGGCGCTGCACGGTCTGGGCGTCGAGCTGGGGCCAGGCTGCCTTGAGGGCACGCTGGCCGCGACCGAGGGCCTGCGTGCCGCCGACGATGCCGCCTTCTTCCGGCTGGCCACCCGTGCCTTTGCGCGCAAGAACGGCAAGACCGCCAGCTTCATGCCCTATCTGGGCGCCGAATATCCGGGCATCGGCGGACATATCTGCCTGAGCCTGAAGGATGCGCAGACCGGGCAGAACCTGTTCTCCAGCCCCGACGGCCATACCAACGCACTGGCCGGGCAGTTCATCGCCGGGATGATGGATCTGGTGCCGCAGGCCTTTGCTATGTGCACGGGCACCGTGAACGCCTATCGCCGCCTTGCCCCGGGAAGCTGGGCGCCCAAGTCGCTGACCTGGGCCGAACATCCCTTCACCGTCGCTGTGCGTTCCGCCCCGCATTCCGGGCCGCTGGCGCGGCTGGAATTCCGGGTGCCGCCGGCCGATTGCAACCCCTACCTGACCATGGCGCTGATGCTGGGGGCGGGGCTTGACGGGATCGAACGCGGCCTTGCCGCGCCGGCCGCCACCCAGTCCGCGGGGCCTGACCATGTGCCTGAAGGTGCGCAGCGCTTCCCGCGCGATCTGGCCGAGGCCGCCGACCGCATGGCCGCCAGCGCCGACGCGCGCCGCATCTGGGGCGATGCTTTCATCGACAATTACGCGGCCGCCTGCCGCGCCGAATACGCCAGCCTTGCCAAGGCGGTCAGCGCCGAAGAGCGCGCCCGCTACCTCGAGGCCTGACGGACAAGACAACAGGGAGAAGCAAAGTGCATACCGATACCGACTATCACCGCGACATAGAGGCCCCCGGCCGCGCCGAGATGGTGAAACGCGTCCGCGACAAGATCGACGCACTGGGCGTGGAATACATCTATTATCAGTACATCTCGATCACCGGCCGCGTGATGGGCAAGGCTGCCCCGTCGCGCCACTGGGAAACCCAGGCCCGCAAGGGCGTGCAGACCTGGATGGGCGGCGTGACGAACGTCACCCCGGATTTCAAGGGCAACCTGATCGGATTTGACAGCAACGCGATGGAATGTATAGCGCTGCCCGACCCCGACACCTTCTGCCAGTTGCCCTGGGACAAGCGCGTGGCCCGCGTGTTCTGCACGCTGTATTACAGCCTTGAGGATTACACCTCGCCGGGGATGTATTACGAGCATGACACCCGCGGCAACCTGAAGCGGTTTGACGCGCAGTTCCGCAAGGACCACAACGGCCTGCACCTGCGCGTCGGGCTGGAGCCCGAGATGCTGTGGCTGAAGCCGAAGGCGGGCGAGGTGCGCCCCTATGAAGGCATCACCGAGGCCTTCGCCTATCATATCGGCCAGTTCGAAAGCGCCCGCGACATCTGGATGCAGGTGTCGGATTATGCCCGCGCCATGGGGCTGGACATGATCCAGGGCGATTGCGAAGACGCGCCCGGCCAGATCGAGCTCAACTACCAGTTCGACGACGCGCTGCAGACCTGCGACCGGATGACCACGTACCGCCAGATCTGCGCCGAGGTGGCGCGCCAGCATGGGCTGATCGCCTGTTTCATGGCCAAGCCCTTCATGGGTTATGCCGCGAACGGCTGTCACCACAATTGTTCGATCTGGACCGGCGGCTCGCGCGAGATGCAGCAACTGGTGCCGGGCGAACTGCCTGGCATGGAGGAGCTGTTCGAATATTCCAAGGGCGGCGTGAACGAGTTCGAGAACAAGGAAGGCGGCTGGATTCCCACCGAAATCGGCCGCCATGTCCTGGGCGGCAGCTTGAAGCATATCGATGCGCTGACCTGCCTTGGCGCCTCGACCGTCAACAGCTATCGCCGGTTCAACGATTACGGCCTCTGGGCGCCGATCGGGGCAAACTGGGGTCTACAGAACCGCAGCTGCACGATCCGCATCAGTTCGCCCGACCGTTTCGAGTTCCGCGCCGTGGACAGCATGGTGAACCCGCATCTGTTCTGCGGGGCACTGTTGAAGGCGATGGATGACGGGCTGAAGAATCAGATTGACCCGGGTCCGCCGGAAAGTCGCAATGTCACGACGGTCTGGCAATCGGGCGAACCGGTGAAATTGATCCCGCTGAATCTGCACGATGCGCTGGAGGCGCTGAAAAAGGACGATGTGATCCGTTCGGCGCTTCCGGGGCGGCTCTATGACGTGTTTGATGAGTACAAGCGTGACGAATGGACACGCTTCCTGCGGGAGGTGACCAACTGGGATGTGGAGCGGTATCTGCATTGCGTGCCGTGATCGCCCCCGCATCGTGAGAGGAGAAGCTGCCATGACCCGTCCCGACAAGCCCTGCCTGTTCCGGTCCGGCCGGATGGTCGATGTGCTTTCGGCGGATGGCCGGGTGCTTGCGCTGGATGACGCGCAGGCCGAACGACTTGGTCTGGATGCCGGAACGGCGATTGGCAGCCCCTGGTCGCGCCTCTATTCACTGGAGGCGCGGCAACGTATCGCCGGGCTGTTTTCGGCCCGGTCGCCCCTGCCGAGGGTCGTGCCGCTGACGCTGCGCGCCTCTGACGGGCAGATGATCCCCACGACGGCCGTGGCGGAACTGTTCGAGGCCGAGGACGGCCTGTGCCTGCGGCTGTGCAAATGGCCCGCCGGAAGCGAGCTGGACGATGTGGCAGCTCTGGCCGAGGCCAACGAGGTGCTTTCCGGCATCGTCGCGGCGTCGTCCGATGCGGGCTGGTGCATGGAATGGACCGACCCGGTGGACCTGTCCGCCCCCGAGCATGAAATCGTGCGCCAGGTTTTTGAAAACGGGCCGTTCTGGCGGTTCTGCAACGGGGCGATGGCGCGCCTTTACCGAACCCCCGCCGGGCAGGAGTTCAACCAGCGTCCGGTGGCCGAGATCTTTCCCCGCACCCCCGAGAACGAGGATTTCATCCGCCGCCTGATCCGCGCGGATTTCGACATCAACGGCACGCCCTCGCGCGATCTGCGCTATGACGGGCTGTTCATCGATGTGGAAAACGATGTGCGCGGCCACATCCGCGGCAACCGTCTGTTCCGCATGTGGGGCACGGTGCGCGATGTGTCCAAGCACGTCCGCCGCGAAACCCAGCTGAAGGACGAGATCGCCTTTCTTCAGGCGGTGCTGACGTCGCTGCCCGATCCGCTGCTGGTGGCGGATGCCTACGGGACGATCCAGTTCGCCAACATGGCTGCCGAAGCCCTGTTCGAGGCGCCGGCCGACCGGCTGACCCAGATGCGGTTTGATGACCTTGTCACCGGCGCGGTCCCGTTCGACCGGCTGTTTGCCGATGCGCGGGTGTCGATGATCTCGACCGCGCGGGCGCCCTTCACGGCGGGCGTTCCGCTGCCGGGGGGTGCTGTCCGGATCGAGGGCACCGCCCAGATCTTCGAGATGCGCGGCGTCACCTTTCTGGCCGTCTGCCTGCGCCATATCCCGCGGTCTGTGGAACGTGAAAACATGATGGCGCCGGGGGGACGTCCGGAATGACGCTGCCGCCCGTCGCGCATACGAACCAGAGCGCCCCCGGCGCCGAGCTGGACCGTGCGCGGCTGTTGCTGGCGGCCTTCGATTCCGCGCCCGACGGGATCATCGTGCTGGACGGCGCCGGACGCATCGTCCAGATCAACCGCGAGGCCCTGGCCATCAGCGGCCTGCGCGACAGAAAACCCTTGGGCCAGACCCTTGATGCGGTCGCCCCCGACAGCCCGCTGAACTGGACTCCGGTGCAGGAAATGCTGGCCGGGAGGCACACCGGCGAGGTGATCATCCGGTCCGAAAACATCGGGACGGTCTTTGTCACCCTGCGCCGCGTGGCCGAGATGCCGGGGGCGGTGATCCTGACGTTGCGCGATCTGGCGGTGTTCGACCATGCCCGCCGCATGGCCAGCGGCCAGCGTGACCCGGCCAGCTTCACCTCGACGGTGGAACGCCGGCTGCGGCCGGATTTCGCCCGCCAGCGCCAGCTGTCGCCCTACCTGGACCGCATCATCGCCCGTGGCGAACGTGCGCTTTTGCAGGGCGCGCGCGTGATCATCACCGGCGAAAGCGGCGTGGGCAAGACCGAGATCGCCCGCCACCTGCACAGCTTTGTCGCCAATGCCGCCGATCCCTTTGTCGCGGTGAACTGCGCGGCCATCCCCGAAAGCCTGTTTGAATCCGAATTGTTCGGCTACGAGAAGGGCGCTTTCACCGGGGCCTCGTCCGACGGCAAGAAGGGCCTGATCGAGGCGGCCGACGGCGGCACGCTGTTTCTGGACGAGATCGGCGAAATTCCCCTGACCCTTCAGGCCAAACTGCTGAGCTTTCTTGAGGACGGGCTGTTCCTGCGCGTCGGTTCCACCCGGCTGCGGCGGGTGAATGTGCGCATCATCTCGGCCACCAACCGCGACCTTCTGGAGATGGCCGGGGAACGCAAGTTCCGCGAAGACCTCTATTACCGGCTGGCAGTGGTGAACATGCCGATCAAGCCGCTGCGCGAGATGCCGGAACTGCTGGACCATCTGATCGAACGGTTCATCACCGCGATCAATCAGCGCCGCACCGTGCCCATGGTCCTGTCGGCCGATTTGCTGGGCCGGCTGAAGGCCTATCGTTACCCGGGCAATATCCGCGAACTGTCGAATCTGCTGCAGCAGATCTCGGTTCTGGGTGATGACGAGGATGAACTGCCGCGCCGCCTGGGGGGGCTGGACCCTGCCCGGCCCGCCGTAGCGCCCGCCACGCTGCCCGCCACGGGCTCGGCCGATGACGGCCAGACCTTGCGCGACCGCGTGGCGGCCTTCGAGATGCGCGCGATCGAAGATGCGATCCGCCTGCATGGCAGCAAGCGCAAGGCTGCCGCTGCCCTGGGTGTCGATATCGGCACCATCGTCCGAAAAACAAAGAAAGAGCCCTGAGGGCCGCAATCCCAACCAACAGGAGAGAGAGAAGATGAAAAAGACACTGACAGCCCTACTGGCCCTGACCGCCAGCCCCGCCCTCGCCGAAGGCACGGTCAACGTTCTGACCTGGGAAGGCTATGCCGACGCCTCCTTCATCACGCAGTTCGAAGAGGAAAGCGGCTGCAAGGTCACCGCGACCTATGTTGGATCGAACGACGATTTCGCGCCCAAGCTTCTGGGCGGGGGCGGGGTCTATGACCTGATCGCCCCCTCGATCGACACAACCGCGCTGATGATCGACCTGGGCCTGGTGGAACCGCTGGATACCGCGGCCATCACCGGCTGGGGCGACATCTATCAGAAGTTCCGCGACCTGCCGGGACTGCAGCGCGACGGCGTCCATTACGGTATGCCCTACAGCTGGGGCGCGATTGCCTTCATGTATCGCAACGATGTCTTTACCACGCCACCCACCTCGATCGCCGATCTGTGGAACCCGGATCTGGCGGGCAAGGTCTCGCTCTGGGATGACAAGAGCGCGATCTATGTCGCGGCGCGGCTGAACGGCGATTCGGACATCTACAACCTGACCGACGAACAGATCGAGGCCGCCAAGGCCAAGCTGATCGAGCAAAAGCCCCTGGTGCGCAAATACTGGGCCACCGCCGGCGAGCTGGTCGACCTTTACAAGGCGGGCGAGGTGGTGATCTCCAACACCTGGGCGGGCTATCAGTCCAGCCTTCTGGCCGCCGAGGGCATCGAAGTGACCGAGTTCATCCCGACCGAGGGGGCCGAGGGCTGGCTGGATGCCTGGATGGTGGTGAAGGATACCCCGAACCGCGAATGCGCCTACAAGTTCCTGAACATGCAGCTGTCGGCCCTCGGGCAGTGCGGCGTGGCCAATGTGAACGGCTACTCTGCCGCCAATCCGGTGGCCGCCAAGGCCTGCATGTCGCCCGAACAGTTCACCGCGCTGCATCAGGATGACCCCGACTATCTGGACAGCCTGATGATCTGGACCGCGCTTGGCGAACGGTTCGAGGCCTACACCAACGCCTGGAACGCGGTGAAGGCGCAATAAGCGTCCCGCTGTCCAATGCACAAAGGCCGCGCAGGGCGTTCCCTTGCGCGGCCCGTCAGAACCGATCAAGAGAAAAGGGCGCGGGCATGGCTGCGATCATCGAGCTTCAGGGGATCTCGAAGCATTACTCCAGAACCATCATCGGTGTGGATAATGTCAGCCTGTCTGTAGAGGACGGCGAGTTTGTCACGCTGCTTGGCCCCTCGGGGTGCGGCAAGTCCACCTTGCTGCGGATGATCGGCGGGTTCGAGGCCCCGACCCATGGCAAGATCCGGCTGGCCGGGCAGGACGTGACCCACGTGCCGCCCTACCGGCGCGACGTGAACATGGTGTTTCAGGATTACGCGCTGTTTCCCCACATGACCGTGGGCGAGAACATCGCCTATGGCCTCAAGATGCTGGGCAAGGGCCGCGACGAGGCCCGGCGCATGGCCGCCGAGGCGCTGGAGATGGTGGGCCTGGCCGACAAGATTGACCAACGGCCAATGCAGCTTTCGGGTGGGCAGCGGCAGCGCGTGGCGCTGGCCCGTGCCATCGTGCGCCGTCCCAAGGTTCTTTTGCTTGATGAACCGCTGTCAGCGCTCGATGCCCGCCTGCGCGACCAGATGCGGATCGAGATGAAGCATCTGCACGAAAAGGTCGGCATCACCTTCATCATGGTGACCCATGACCAGGAAGAGGCGCTGACCATGTCCGACCGCGTCGTTGTGATGGAAAAGGGCCGTGTGGCCCAGGATGGCCGGCCGCAGGATCTGTATGACCATCCCGCCTCGCCCTATGTGGCGAATTTCATCGGCACGACGAATTTCCTGGCAGCCCGTCGCAGCGGGGCAGGGGTGGCCACCGCCGCCGGCCCGCTGCAGGTGGAAGAGGCCGTCGACATGCCCGATGGGGCTGAGGTGACGGTGGGCTTCCGCCCCGAAAAGACCCGCATCCTGGCCCCTGGCGAAACCGCTGCCAATGCCCTGCCAGCCCGGATCGCCGAGGTGATCTATTACGGCCTTGGCCTGCGCATCACGGTCGAGCTGGCCGACGGCGCGCAGGTGCATGTCGATACGCTGTTGCCCGATACCCTGGCCCGATCCGATGTTCCCAGGCCCGGCACCCCCGTCACCATCGCCGTCGAGCCGCACAACATCTTTGTCTTTCCCGGAAAGGTGGTGGTGTGATGTCGGGGCCACGTTCGCTGTCAACGGTTCTAATCCTGGGGATCCCGATCCTGTGGGTCGTGGTGTTCATGCTGCTGCCCTATGGCATCATCGTCACCTACAGCTTCTGGGTGAAGGCCTATCCCACCTTCAAGCCCGCTTTCCAGTTCGGCAATTACCTGACGCTGGTGACCGATCCGCAATATGTTCAGGTGCTGCTGCGAACGCTGAAGATTTCGGCGCTGGTATCGGTGCTGTCGCTTTTGCTGGCCTATCCCTTCGCCTGGTGGCTGGTGTTCCGGTGCCACAATCAGTCCTTGAAGACATGGGCATACATGGCGGTCATCGCGCCGCTCTGGGTCAGCTATCTGCTGCGTGCCTATATCTGGAAGACGATCCTTGGCACCGAAGGCATCCTGAATTCGTTCCTGATGTCCACCGGCATCATCTCGGAGCCGTCGTCGCTGTTTCTTTACAACCAGTTCGCGATGGTGGTCACGCTGACCTATATCTTCATCCCCTTCATGGTGATGCCGATCTACACCGCGCTGGAAAGGATCCCCGCCAACCTGTCCGAGGCGTCGTCCGATCTGGGCATGGCGCCCTGGCAGACCTTCCTGAAGGTCACGCTGCCGCTGTCCACGCCCGGCATCGCGGCGGGGTTCACGCTGACCTTCTGCCTCAGCTTTGGTGACTTCATCGCGCCCTTCCTGGTCGGCGGACCGGACGGGAACCTGATCGCCAGCGTGATCCAGTCGCAGTTCGGCTCGGCGTTGAACTGGCCGCTGGGGTCCGCGCTGTCGATCGTCATGCTGGTGATCGTGTTGGCGATCGTGTCGCTGTCGGACCGCATCGAGGCCCGCGCCAATACCGGAGCGCATTGAGATGACCCAACGCAAGCCCTTGTCCCGTTTCGCCGCCGATACCGCGCTGATGACCTATGTCGCGCTTCTGATGGCGTTTCTCTATGTGCCGATCTGGGTGCTGATCGCCTTCAGCTTTTCATCCTCGCGCTCGCTTACCTGGCCGATCCCCGGCTTCACGCTGGACTGGTATCGCAAGCTCTTTGCCAATACCGACCTGCAGGCGGCCGTGGTCAACAGCTTTTATGTGGCCACCTTCGCCACCATTCTGGCCCTGATCGTGGGGGTCGCGGCGGCGATGGCGCTGCACCGGCTGAACTTTCCCGGCAAGACCCTGTTCCGCCGCCTGATCCTGCTGCCGATCACATTGCCCGGAATCGTGACCGGTATCTCGATGCTGAACATGTTCCGCCTGTTCGGCTTCAACCCCAGTCTGGAAACCGTGATCCTCGGTCATGCCACGGCGCTTCTGGGGGTGGTGGTGACGCAGGTTTTCGCCCGGCTGCAACGCCTGCCCAGATCGCTGGAAGAGGCGTCCTCCGACCTGGGCGCGCCGCCGTGGAAGACCTTTCTGCTGGTCACCCTGCCGAATATCCGTTCTGCGGTGATCGGGGCGGGGCTGTTGTCCTTCGTGCTGTCGTTCGATGAAATCCCGGTGACCTTCTTCCTGACCGGGCGCGACAACACCTTGCCAATGTACATCTATTCGACCATGCGCCGCGGCGTGACGCCGGAAATCAACGCTGTCGGCACGCTGATCGTCCTTGCCTCGCTTGTGCTGATCATCCTGTCGGTCCTGCTGTCGCGTGACCGCAGCCCCCGCTGAAAGGTGCCTGAAATGACCTTGACCAAAGCCGACTGGCAGGCCCGCGCCGCGGCGCTTTGCCCCGAAACCCGGATGTTCATCGACGGAGAATTCGTGCCTGCCCTGTCTGGCGCCACATTCCCCACGATCAACCCCGCCACGGGCGAGGTGATCGCCGAGGTGGCGCGCGGCAACGCCGATGACGTGGATCGCGCGGTGACCGCCGCGCGCCGCGCCTTCCGTGATGGCCGCTGGTCGCGGCTGGACCCGCGCGACCGCATGGATGTTCTGCAACGCTTCGCCGGGCTGGTCGAGGCGCATGCCGAGGACTTCGCCCTGCTCGACACGCTCGACATGGGCAAGCCGATCTCGGACATGCTGGCCATCGACGTGCCGGGCGCGGTGTCGAACCTCTGCTTCTTCGCCGAGGTGGTGGACAAGATGGAAGGCGCCGTCACCAACACCACACCCCAGGCCCTGCATTACATCCTGAACCAGCCGCTGGGGGTCTGCGGCATCGTCGTGCCGTGGAACTATCCGCTGATGATGGCGGCATGGAAGCTGGGGCCTGCCCTGGCCACCGGCAATTCCGTCGTGCTGAAGCCCGCCGAACAATCGCCCCTGTCAGCCCTTCTTCTGGCGCGGCTGTTCATGGAGGCGGGCGGCCCCGCGGGCGTTCTGAACGTGGTCACCGGCCATGGCGAGGAAACCGGCAAGCCGCTGGCGCTGCACATGGGCGTCGACAAGATCGCCTTCACCGGTTCCACCGAGGTGGGGAAGCTGATGTTCGTCTATTCCGGGCAATCGAACATGAAGCGCGTCACCACCGAATGTGGTGGCAAGTCGCCCCATATCGTGCTGGCCGATTGCGACGACCTTGATACCGCCGCTGCCACCGCCGTCTCGGCCATCTTCGGCAATCAGGGCGAGGTCTGTTCCGCCGGGTCGCGTATGCTGGTGGAACGGTCGATCCACGATGATTTTGTCGCGCGGTTCACCGCCGTTGCCGCCACCGCCCATCAGCCGGGCGATCCGCTGGATCCGGAAACCACTATGGGCCCGCTGGTCACTGCCGAACAGCAGGAACGCGTGTTGCGCTATGTTGATATCGGCCGGAAGGAAGGCGCGCGGCTGGCCTTTGGCGGCGCGGTGCCCGCCGGGTTGAACGCGGGCTGCTATGTGGAACCGACCCTGTTCACCGGGGTGTCGAACCGGATGCGCATCGCGCAAGAGGAAATCTTTGGCCCGGTCGCCACGATCATTCCGGTCGATGGTGCGGATCATGCGATCGAACTGGCCAATGACACGATCTATGGCCTTGCCGCCTCGATCTGGACTTCGGACATCAAGACGGCGCATCGCTTTGCCCGCGATGTCGAGGCGGGGATCGTCTGGGTCAACGCCTATGAGGCGGGGGATGCCACCACGCCCTGGGGCGGGTTCAAGCAATCGGGCAACGGCCGCGACAAGTGCCTTGAGGCGCTGACGCAATATACCCAGACCAAATCCGTCTGGATCGACCTGCGGTAAGTCATGCACATCTGCATCTACGAGGCCGACCGTCCATCCGAGGCGCTTCAGCCGCGCTTTGGCACCTATGCGCAGATGTTCCAGGATTGGCTGGGCGCGGCCCTGCCCGAGGCGCGGTTTTCCCTTGCCCATCTGGCCGGGGGCGAGGCCCCGCCGCCGCCCGGATCGGTCGATGGCGTCCTGATCACCGGCGCGCGGGCAGGGGTGCCCGACGGTCTGGACTGGGTGGCGCGCCTGATGGATCATCTGCGTGATTTGCGCGCGGCCCGCGTGGCCGTGGCAGGCATCTGCTTTGGCCATCAGGTGATGGCGCAGGCCTGGGGCGGGCGGGTAGACCGTGCCGCCTGCGGCTGGACCATCGGCCGCCACCTGCATGCGCCCACGCCGGACGGGCAGGCGGTGTTCGGCACCATGCCACTGGCCTGTGTCTCCGTGCATCAGGATCAGGTGATCGACCCGCCGCCGGGGGTGCGGGTTCTTCTCGCCTCGGACAGGTCGCCGCATGGCGCGTTCCGCTATGACTTTCCGGCGATGTCGGTGCAATTCCATCCGGAGTTCGGCGGCGACTATGTCGAGGCGGTGCTTGAAAGCGGCCTTGGCCTGCGGTTCGCGGATGATCTGGTGGCCGGTGCCCGTGAGGGGCTGCACGAACGCCTGGATGGCGCTATCGTGGCCGAGGGCTTTGCCCGTTTCTTTCGTGAAACGATCGGTCGCCGGGGATGAAGCTGCAACCGCACCAGCGCGTCACACTGCGCCAGCACCAAAGGCTGGCGCAGGTGCAGCAGCGTGCGGTCGCCTTTCTGGCCCAGCCCGGCGGCGATCTTGCCCGCGACCTGGCCGAGCTGGCCAGTGCCAACCCCTTCTTGCGGCTTTCGGGCGGTCCGCCCGCAGCGCCCCCCGTCGACCGGGACGAGATGGCTCAGGCAGCCGAACAGGGGCCGGGGCTGATCCAGCATGTCCTGACCCACCTGCCACACCTTCTGCCGGACCGGCGCGACCATGATTTGGCGCTGGCGCTGACCGAGGGGCTGGATGCCTCGGGTTATCTGGTTGACGACCCGGCGCGGATCGCGGCCCGCCTGCGCCGCCCCGTGGCAGAGGTCGAGCGCGTGCTGGCCGCCCTGCAACGGATCGAGCCTGCGGGTCTGTTCGCCCGTTCGCTGGCGGAATGTTTGCGGCTGCAACTGGTGGCCGAGGGGCTGTTCACGCCGCTCTGGCAGGCGGTGTTGCAGGATCTGCCGCTGGTGGCCGAGGGGCGGCAGGCGCTGCTGGCGCAGCGGTTGGGGATCGACGGCCGAATGCTGGACGCAATGCTGCGGCAATTGCGCGGGCTGAACCCGCGTCCCGCCTCGGGGTTCAGCCACAGCCCCACCCCGTCGCGCATTCCCGACCTGCTGGCCAGCCGTGGCCCCACCGGTTGGGATCTGGCCCTGAACCCCGAGTCGCTACCCAACGCCAGCATGCGCCCGATCCCGGAGGGGGGCGATGCACGGGCGCATCGCGCCGCCCGGCAGGTGGTGACGGCACTGGATCTGCGCAACCGGGCGATGCTGTCGGTCGCGCGGCTGATCGTCACCCACCAGGCAGAGGCGCTGGATCGCGGTGCCGTTGCACTCAGGCCCTTGACCCGGCGTGCGCTGGCGACCGAGGCGGGTTTGCACGAAACTACGGTGGGGCGCATCCTGCGCCATGCCTCGCTGCTGGCAGACGGGCGCATCCTGCCGCTGGCCGATCTGGTGGCCCGCGAAGGCCCCGCCCCCGGCCTGACCCGCCCCGCCGTTCTGGCGCTGATCCGCGAGCGCTTGGCCGAAGGCCCGGCCACCGACGCCGCACTGGCCGATTGGCTGGCCGCGCGGGGGGCAGGCATCACCCGCCGCCGGATCGCCAAGTACCGCGCCGAGGCGCAGCTTCCTGCCCGTCGTGGCCGCCCGGCAAAGTCGGGCTAGGGCCAGCCAGTAACGCGGCGAATGCTGCCGCGACCCCGTCGGCTGACAGGATTTCCGTCTTCCTGGATCCGTTTCCCAGTGGCACTGCATGCCCTGCGCGCCCGCCGTTCGACCGGCTGCCGTGCGGCTTTGGCCTGAAGTTCTTCATGACCGCAGACCGGGGCTATGACGCCGACTGGTTCCGAGATGCGTTGAAAGACAAGGGGATACGTCCATGCATCCCCGGTTGGACGTCGCGCGGCAAGGCTGTCCGCTACGACAAGCGGCGCTATCGCCGACGCAACCGCGTAGAAATCATGTTCGGTCGACTGAAAGACTGGCGCAGGGTCGCAACACGCTATGACCGATGCGCCAAGACCTTCCTATCCGCCGTCGCATTCGCGGCCACCGTCATGTTCTGGCTTTGACGATCAATGAGTCTGGACCCTGGTGCTGGCTTGCGATCATGCAGGTCCTTGTCATGTATTCAGGTTGAAACCGGACCTCCCGAAAAGGGGCAGGCCAGAATTCTACGAGAACCATCCTTTCACCCGACCCCAGACGGATTTCTCTTCGGGGACCTCGACCATCGCGCCTTTGACGGGCTCGCTGCCCTTTATTTCGGGCATCGGTTCGCTGTCGAAGATGGTTTCATCAGGCTGCACGGCGGCCTGCGACACGGTCTCTTCGGTGAACTCAGTGAAAGCATCGAGCCCGGCGAGTGTCTCCGGCCCCGCGATCCCGTCCGCCGTGAGCCCGTGTCCGGCCTGAAAGTCCTTCACAGCTTTTTCAGTGCCCGGGCCAAACTGGCCGTCAGCCGCGATCCCCAGCGCCGATTGCAGTTTCTTCACGGTCTCTCCGCGCGTCCCCTTGCGCAGCAGGACAAGCTCTTCGAGCCCCATGGCCATGAACGTATCAGGACCAGCGATCCCATCGACGGCGAGGCCCGCTGACTTCTGGAAATCCCGAACCGCCTTGTCCGTTCCGGGGCCGAAGATGCCATCGGCCTTGATGCCCAGCTTCGCCTGGAGGCGCTTCACGGGTGCGCCGCTCATCCCCTTTTTCAAGATCGACATGCTGAACCCTTTCCTAGCTCTCTGCCGAAAATCTAACCGCTTCGATCGTCCCTGTATTTGTCTCAGATCAATCGTTTCAATTGATGCGGTCGCTATGATCAAAGTGCGGGATTGCCGAGAGTGAAGCGCGAATAGAGAGAGAGGAAAAATGCGTTTGTACTCGAAGTTAAGCCTGCGCGTCGCCAAATCAGTCCCGTTGTCTCAGGAAATGCTGTTGGAGTGCTGCAAAGGGCTTGTCTCGCAGCTTTCGAATTGATGTGATCTTCTGCAATTCCAGTTTTCCGGTCGACACGACACCAAACCGAAGACTCCCGACCATTTCGCCTAAAATCGAAGGACACAACCATGAAGACACTAACTCGCCGCGGTATTCTGACAGGTGCGGGTGGCCTTGGCCTCATGATGATGGCCGGGCCGCTCTTCGGACAGCATGTTTACAAAGAAATTCATGATCTCAAGCCGGGGGAATTCACCTGGCACCCGGAGCGCCAACCCTTCGGACCGGTCGCGGTGATCGTGTCGCTGAACGAGCAACGCGTTCACGTCTACCGCAATGGCGTGCGGATCGCGGTCTCGACCTGCTCCAGCGGCAAGCCGGGACACGAGACACCGACCGGCGTCTTCGTGGTGCTGCAGAAGGACCGCGATCACCGTTCGTCGACCTACAACAACGCACCCATGCCCAATACCAACCGCCTGACCTGGGATGGTATCGCGCTGCATGCTGGCAATCTTCCCGGTTATCCCGCCTCGCATGGCTGCGTCCGGCTGCCGTTGAAATTCTCGGCCCTTCTTTTCGAAGTCACCCATCTGGGCACGCCCGTTATCATCGCGGATGAACACCATTTTCCCATGGACGTGGCGCATCCCGGCCTGATCCTGTCCGGCTACGCAGAGAACGAATTCGAGGACGTGCTGGCCACGCTGAACCCGCGCAAGCATCCGTCTGATTGGGAGTTCGGCGACGAGCACCCGATCACGTCGATGATCGCCTCGTCCCACGACAAGAAGATCGCCCTGATCGAAAACGACCGTGAGATCGCGGAGGGGCCGCTGATCTGGGACGGCGAGCCACTGGGATCACATGTCTATGTCCTCAAGGGGCCGCATGACGGTGCGAAGGGCATGCACTGGGAAGCGCTGACCTATTCCGGCGCAAATGCCGGCACCCATGACCTGCGCCGTGTGCAGACCGACGAGGCTTTCGCGGAAACGATCAAACGCTATGTCCATCCGGGTATGATCTATGTCTTCACCGACTTGCCGCTGCATCCCGACAGCAGGTCCGGTCGCGATTTCGTGATCATGTCGTAAGGGGCACACGATGTTTCTCAAGACATTGAACGCTCGGGTTCCGGCTCTGAGCAAGGCCGCCTCGGGGAGCTTGGTCGCCACTGCGGCCGCGCCCTTTCTAGCCGGGTGCTTTCCCGGCGCGACCGGGCAGAGCGAGGGCGTCGTCGTCTCCGAGATCGCCGAGGAGGCGGCAGAATG
Source organism: Aliigemmobacter aestuarii (assembly GCF_004799285.1). Classification (GTDB taxonomy): domain Bacteria; phylum Pseudomonadota; class Alphaproteobacteria; order Rhodobacterales; family Rhodobacteraceae; genus Aliigemmobacter; species Aliigemmobacter aestuarii. The sequence goes on from NZ_SSND01000005.1 coordinate 55,520, forward strand.
ACCGGGGCGGTGACGACGACGCAGAAGCGGAGTGCTGCTTGTTCGAGCTCTCAATAGTCAGCTTGTCCGCAGATGATCTTCGGCACGGGCGGCGTGGGAGGGCCGCTTCAAGAAAACCTTCTCCGCGCGCTTGGTATCATGCGTTTGCGTTGCGATGGGTTGGATTTCAGTCCCATCTGACGAACACCCCCGCCATCGAAGTGTCTGGTACACGGTCGAAAACGAACAAGTGATTTCAATCTACTGCAAACTATTCGCCAAATTAGCGCAGTCATGAGGTCCAGAGAATATCGGCCCCGAGAGACCACATTCGGCTGCCGGCGCGGGGTCAGTGCTCAGCCCGTCCCGCATAACCCTCCAAAACAACAAAAAAATCCTGCTGTAGCCAGATCGAGGGAACGCTTTTGCGAGGGAAAGTGGCGGAGACGAAGGCAGCCAAGATCTTAAAAAAATATTTGCAATCATATTGTTGTGCCGATCTATCCTCCTAAGATGGTTGATCTGCCCCACATCCTACCTATGCAGGCTTGTGCGATTCCATGCATCCGGTTACTTTGTTTTTGTTGGGTAGGATGTTGGGTAAAACGGATGCCGCGCGTTGCCGAAGAAATGTCTGCAATTGAAGTGAAGCGCCTTGCCCATCCGGGCGGGAGGCGGAATGTCTTGGTTTCGGTCGGGGGCGTGCCGGGGCTGCATATGCAGATCACGCCGAAGGGCGGGCGATCTTGGGTCTTGCGGGTCACGGTCGGCACGTTGCGGCGCGATATCGGTTTGGGCGGCTTTCCGGGCGTGACCCTTGCGCAGGCGCGCGAGAAGGCGCGCGAGGCGCGGGCGAAGATCGATAGCGGAATTGATCCGATTGAGGAACGCAAGGCGGTCAAGGCCGCGTTGATCGCCGCGCAGCGCCGGGGGCTGACCTTTGAGGATGCGGTGGACAAGGCGCTTGCGGCCAAGCTGGACGCCTTCAAGAACGCCAAACATCGCCAGCAATGGGAAAACACCCTTGCCACCTATGCCTTGCCTGAGTTGGGCAAGATGCTGGTGCAGGATATCACGACGCAGGATATCCTGCGGGTCTTGCAACCGCTCTGGTCCGACAAGACCGAAACCGCGTCACGCCTTCGGGGGCGGATCGAAGCCGTTCTAAACTGGGCCACGGTGGCAGGGCACCGTTCGGGCGATAATCCCGCGCGCTGGGCGGGCAATCTGAAAGAACTCTTGCCCCCGCCGTCGAAGATCGCCACCGAGGGCAACCATCCCGCCCTGTCACTGGACGACGCGCCGAACTGGTTTGCCGACTTGCAGGGGCGCGACGGGTTCGGCGCGCGGGCGCTGGAGTTTCTGGCCCTGACTGCCACCCGTTCGCAAGAGGTGCGCGGCGCGCAGTGGGATGAGATTGATCTCGCCAATGGGCTTTGGATCATTCCGGGCGCGCGCATGAAGATGGGCAAGGAACACCGGGTTCCCTTGTCTGCCCGCGCCATTGACCTGTTGAAGGCCCTGCCACGGTTCGAAGGCAACCCTTTGGTGTTTCCCGCCGTGCGGGGTGGCCAGCTTTCGGACATGACGCTTTCCGCCACCATGAAGCGGATGCACGAGGCCGCCGTGGCCGAGGGGCGCGCGGGGTATCTGGACCGCGTGTCGAAGCGCCCCGCCGTGCCGCATGGGTTACGTTCGACCTTTCGGGATTGGGTGGCCGAGAAGACAACCTATCCCGGCGACATGGCCGAGGTCGCGCTGGCGCACCGGATCAGCAACGCGGTGGAGGCCAGCTATCGGCGCGGCGACATGATCGAAAAGCGGCGGCGCATGATGGCCGATTGGGCTGATTTCCTGACGTTTACCCCAAAGTTCGCCGTCGTTGCGAGGAACTAACCATGCAGCATCTCATCCTGTCGGACGACGGCTTCAATGTTGCCCATAACGCCTATCACAGGCTGGTCGCGGCTATTTATTTTCCTTTAAGCGCTCGTGACCAGCAACAAGCGTTGATACTCGCGGACATCGAGAAGGCAGAATTTGTTCGCGTGGGAGGGGCCAAATATAAGCCCACCGAGATTTTCCGTGCAGCATCACGGATTGCAGAAAAGCGCACGGCTCACATCTACCTGACAGGATTTGTGGCACTTTCATATATTTGGCAGAAAGACTTCGGCCAGTCACCAAGCCTAAACCGCTCTGCCATTATAGCATCCTGTGCGGCAAATTCTTTTGGAAAGATCAGGTGGCGTCCGGCCATAGACCCGTTCGGAAAGGAAAGGGCGACGTCCGTAACCAGCGACTTATCCAGCGTTGAGCGCATATTCCGAAAATATCGCAGTGTGGCGCATATTTGCGCCGCGCATGTTGCTGCGAGTGAATACTTGGCCCCCACGCATCTATGGGACGAAGTGCCCGAGGTGACGGCTTCACTGATTACAAACGCCGCCATGTATCAAGCGGCACTCTCTGTATCCACGAATACAAGCGGTTGGAACATTTGGGATGTCCATAAACACTTCCCTGCGTCTCTCGGGCAATGGCCGTTTCTGGAACCTGGCGAGGAGGTGCTTTCATGGATTGCACACGGCTATGAGGTTGCTGTTTCCGAGGGTCTAATCAAGAAATAGACGGGGGGGAAGTTCAACTTCCCCAGGGGGAAGAGAAACTTCCCCAATTTTTTCAGGAATGGAAAGCGGCCAATCTTCCTGCATCGCAATGCATGGAGACGCACATGCCCGAAACTTACCTTTCCGACCGCCAGCTTGGGGCGCGTTACTCGGTTCACCATCTGACGCCACGGCGCTGGGTTAACGAAGACCCGACCTTCCCTAAACCCGTGAAACTCAGCCCCGGCTGCGTGCGCTGGCGCTTGTCCGAGATCGAGGCTTGGGAAGCGGTGAAAGCCTCCGAAGATGGTAAGCGCTGATGCGGGGGTCGAGTGGCAACGGGAGGGGGCGGCATGGCTAAGCGACCGAACCCGCGCGCCATCCGCTCGACCCGCACCTACACGATTGACGAGGCGGCAATCGCCATGAACATCACCACCAGCACGATCCGCAGTTGGGTCAAGGCCGGTTTGCCCCTGATGCGATCCCGGCGACCTTATCTGATCCTCGGTGATGCGTTGCAGCACTTCTTACAGGATCGCGCAACGCAATCGCGCACACCTTTGAAAGCAGATCAGCTCTATTGCTTGTCGTGCAAAGCAGGCCGCGCGCCGATGGGCATGATGGTCGATTGCATTCCCCAAACCCCGAAGACCGCCCGACTTGAGGGCCTATGTGAGGCCTGCGGCGGCACCTGCAACCGGATGATCAGCCGCGCCCGGATCGCGGATTTTGCGGCGATCTTCGATCTCGCCCTAAACGAGGGGCGGCAAGCCTAAAGGATACTGCCAACTCCCTCTTAAACCTTCACTTCGGAAAGGATGCGCGATGGCCCGGAAGTTCAACGAAGAAAACGAACGGATCAAGCGCCGTTACCTTGAGTTTCTGCGCGAAGCCAAGCGCAGCGACATGGCGACGGTCGACAAGGCAGGCGAGGCGATCCTTCGGTTCGAACGCAGCACCGGGTTCAAGCCCTTCAAGCGGTTCCACATCGATCAGGCCATTGCCTTCAAGCGTCACCTTTCGAACGAACGGAATGCCCGCACCGGGGCACCGCTGGCCAAGGCCACCATCGACAGCACCTTGCGGATGGTCAAGGCCTTCGTCCTGTGGCTGGCAGGGCAACCCGGCTACAAGTCGCGCATCGCCTATGCCGACGCCGAATACTTCAACCTGAATGCCAAGGATGCCCGCATTGCCCATACCGCGCGCGATGCGATCTATCCGACGCCCGAACAGTGCCGCCATGCCTTTGGCCTAATGCCCAGCACCACGCCCTTGCAGCGCCGCGACAAGGCGCTGTTCGCCTTCCTGATGCTGACGGGCGCGCGGGACGGGGCGATTGCGTCCTTGCGGCTGAAAAGCGTCGATCTGGTTCAGGGCTGCGTCTACCAGGATGCCCGCGAGGTAAAGACCAAGTTCGCCAAGACCTTCACGACATGGTTTTTTCCGGTCGATGCCGCCTATCTGGAAGCCTTCAGCGATTGGGTGACTTACTTGCGCAAGGATCAACTCTTTGGCCCCAATGACGCCCTGTTCCCCAAGCCCCTGATGGGCCTGAAGGATGGGTCCTTCGCTGCCTTGGGCCTTTCTCGTGAGACCTACAACAATGCGGGAAAGTTGCGCGCAGTGATCAAGGAAGGCTTCATCAACGCAGGCCTGCCCGCCTACGCCCCGCACAGCTTCCGCAAGACGCTGGGCCTGATGGCAAATGATCACTGCAAGACGCCCGAACAGTTCAAGGCATGGTCGATGAACCTGGGCCACGATAACATCGCCACAACGCTCAGTGCTTACTGCCCTGTGTCGCCGTCTCGGCAGGGGGAATTGATCCGGGGGATGGGGTGATAAAGTGAACCGCGCCGGGTTTGCCGGAGGCTGATTTTCGTTAGTTTCGCGGCCATGGGTTCAGTTTCCAGAGTTGCGTAGAAGTTGGCCTCGGCTTCTGCGGGCGGAATGTTCCCGATTACCGCCGTCAACCTCGGCCTTCTTAACCCACTCGTTCAGCGTATGGGCCGAACAGCCGATCTTCGCCGCAATCGATACGATCGCCTGCCAACGCGAGCCATGCTGACCCTCGTTGTCGAAGACCAGCCGCACCGCGCGTTCACGCACTTCGGGGGAAAACTTGTTCGTTGTCTTGCTCATGATACTCCATCCTACTCAGGAGTTGGAGCCTCCGGCAAACCCGGCGCGGTTCAATCCAGGCGGTTGGAACATGGCAAGAGCAAGCGTCAGATTGATACCCAGCTTTTGCCACGCGGGGGCTTTACGCACCATCTCAGAACCGGGTACGATATTGGTGCTCCGCATCCGGAATGCAACAAAATCAACGGATTCAACGAACGCTCATGCTGTCCGGCCTCGCTAGGAAGATATCAAGCCTGTTGCAGGCTCCGACCAAGGTCAGGGAAGACTCAGCCGCTTCTGATGATGACACACGCCGAGCCGAACCACTTGAGGCCGGTACCACGGGATTTCTCGAGGGATCCGACCCAGACGAAGTACCTGCTGAACAAGCCGCCAAGCCTGAGTGTCTTAGGACGGAGACCCTTCCATTGGTGCAGCCTCAGCGCGCCAGGTACGATCGTATGGAGCCGGCGCCAGAAGGTCCCACAGATGATATGTCTCAGACAAGTGAGCATGCAGACTTAATCGGTGATCTCGAAGGTAAGGACAAAGCTGTTCCCTTACTGCTAACCGAGCAGGTCGCGGATAGCGATGCGGCTGACGAGGCAACGGTACGCATCCTTCAGGCCTTGGCGGATGAAGACGGCGCAACCGTCTCAGCGGATGGACCACACAAGTCACCGGGCAGGATCCAAGAGGAAATCTCATCAAACTCGGATCGTTCCGAAGGGTCTGAAGATGCGCTTCCTACCCCGGAACCATCCCGAGACCTCCGCGCCTCAGCGGAGAATGTACCCCACCCAGGGGCGAATGATGCGTTCGATGCGGTAGTCACCTCGGAAGAAGAGCATTTGATAGCAGAATTGGCCCGGTTCACGCGGGACTACGAGGAAGCGGTGGATGAGCACGAGCGCGCGTTCAGGATGGGGCTCGTCGACGAGGTAATCAGACGCCTTGATCGCTCGGTAGGCGAGGAGCGGTCCAGATTCATCCAAGATTACGTCCGACGTTCGGCAGCTGCTGAGGAGGAGACTCCAGAGGCCATGGTGAAGGAGCGGACAATCAAGGCACTTGTCGCAGACAGCGAGTGCTCGGTGCGTTTGCGCAATGCGATTGCCGGAGCTAGCAACCTACCAGTCGGGACAGTAGCTGAATATATGCGTGCGCCCGAACAATCACGCGAGGCTTTCAAGAGAATCCGAAATCTCGGTACGAAATCCATCGAAGAACTCCACGAGCTTGTGACAGACGCTTTCAGCTCGGAAGGCGTCGCCGAAGGGAAGGGCGAGCTTAGCGAGGGCGCGCAGGCCGGACGACAAGTAGAGGAAAAATTCCAGCGGGCCCTCGCTGTTGCACAGCGAATGATTGAAGGTCTTCAGTTTCCGGATGATGTTCTAAACCAATTTCCGTCAGCCCGACTGAAAAATTGCCTCGTCAAGGCCTATGCAGATCACTCGATAACGTTCTCCAAGCTACTTTCTTCGTATGAGGAGGTTGTGAGAAACCTCAGATGGAAGGGAAATTTCGGTACCAAGTCAAGCAAAGAACTCGATAGACTAATCACCGACGTAATTAGGAGCCGACTATCGGCGCATCGCATAGGTGAAGCCTTTGCTTCGAGCATTAGGGACCTTCTCGCGGGTAGGTGGATTGGCGACGAGAGTCTGCGCGCCGTCCTATCATATGAAGACGTGGACATTCTTCCCCCGTTGAAGGAGCAAGTCAGCTTAGAATGGGGTGAAACGGTTAATGAGATTGTTACCAATCTCTTGAATTATTTAGCAGAGCGCGAGCGCGAGGTGGTCAAGCGTCGCTACGCGCTAGATGGTGGCGAACCAGAAACCCTCGAGGAAATATCGAGAGACCACGATGTTACGCGGGAACGAATTCGTCAGATCGAAGCAAAAGCGCTTCGGAAGATGCGCAACAAGAGGATCATAGAAGCTCTTTCGGCAGCATTAGACTCGGAAGACGCAATTGAAGTGGTCTTTAAAAATCGGAGATTGGTGACGGAGGAACAGATTGCTTCGGTCTTTAAGGCTTTGGATCCTCGCCTTCGGTTGGCAATAGATATTTGTTATACAGGGTTGAAAGGTTTTCTTGAACGCGAGAGCGTAAAGACAGAATCAGGGTGGACGCTCGAGCAGTATCTGCTCGAGTTGCCGGAAGAACCTGAGGTATTTGCGGGTTCTCTGCGTCAACGTCTTGTTGACGCGATTTTGGGTGAAGCCTTGCCTATTCGCATATCAGCTATAGCCGATAAATTTCCTGACATTTCCATGGAAGAGCTTAAGCAGGAGCTTCGGTCGAGTTTCTCCGCTAAGATTGATGGTGATGAACTTCGGGCTGCACCTCGCCTTCCGACATACGTTCGCTATACCCTCATCCTTCGTGACGCAGGACATGCATTACATTGCAAGGAAATCAGGGCGTTGAACCATGAGATATTCGGCAAGGATGAAAGTATTCAACAAATCGGCTCGATCCTAGGTGGACTAGATGAGGCTCTCATCGTTGCAAGAGGGACCTACGATCTCTATGAGAACTTGAAGCTCAGTTCAGATGACCTGAAGACCATTAGGGCGAACGCACACGATTATCTTGAGGCACGCGAAGAGTATGTTAGTGTCAAAGTTCTCTTTTCAGAACTTTTCCAGGGATCAACGGAAAAATTTGGCGCTGATTTCGACTATTACATGCTCCTGGGGATACTACAGGATGATGAGAGATTTGATGTCAGGCGAGGGCTGATGGTAGGCCTTGCTAAATTCTCATCCAGTCAAGGTTTCCTAGGTCTCAATGAAGAAATAGTATCTGTTTTGACCGAGTCTTCACGGGCGATGTCGCTGGAGGAGATCGCGGCCGCGTTGGAAGGGCGTCGTGACACCTTCCTGACGTCAATTGCAACGAGCCTTGAGAATTCACCGCAGGCCGTATCGGTTGGCCGGGGTCATTACGATCTGACGAGCCGAGTTTTTGGTGACGAGCAGCAACAGGGGCGGCTGCGTGACTGCTGCTGTATTGCGCTTTCTTCGGGCCCAAAAACTGTGCTGGCCCTTGTAGAACTGATTTCGCCGATACTTGGCGATTTTCCTTCTCGTCCTTTAAAAGGGTTTCTTTCCGGATTTGATGCCTTCCAGGTGGAGAGCGACCTAGTTTATCTCAGACAGACGCCGCCAGAAATTTCTCGGTACCTTGAAGTCCGAGATGCGGCGTTGCGCGAGCTTGGGGACGGGGCTGACGATATAGCCAGGGTACGAGACTATTTAGCACGAAAAGGTGTGAGAGACTTGGCTGATCTTGACCCGACGCTTACGCGTGGGGCGGGGACAGCTGGAACAAGAAAGGATGAGGACGAACTTCTCGACAAACTTCTGGGTGACTTTGGGATCTAAACATGAGCCTGAAGGATATTTCACTGCCCCTATATGTTACTACTAGCGAACATGACCCGATCGCGGATTTTTTCGATCCGGTACTTGAACGAGCGTCCTACTACGATGTCGCGGTTGGATATTTCAGCACAGCGTGGTTGCGCGATGCTGCTCATGGGATAGCCGAGTTTGCGCGAGCCGGAGGAAGGGCGCGATGGATCATATCGCCTGAGCTGTCCGAGGATGATTTTCGGGCGCTTGCAGTTGATGGGGCGCCGGGGGGTGACCGCGTCGATGAGATCATATCTCGTTCCTATCAGGAACTCTATTCGGAGCTAACCCAACGAACCCGTGAAGCTCTGGGCTGGCTCATTATTGATGGAGTTCTGACTTTCAAGATCGGCATTCCTCGCAACCGCCTGTCAGGCATCATGCATGCAAAGCAAGGTCAGTTCCGAGATAGGGAAGGCAATCGTGTCGGCTTTCTTGGGTCATATAATCTGACTGGCGGCGCAGGTACTAATTGGGAGGCGTTTAGCGTCTTCTGCGATTGGGCCTCGGAGGAGAGCACTAGCCGAAACGATGCTATTGCATCATCTTTTGAGCGCATGTGGCGGGGGCAAGACCCGAACCTCGCGGTTCATGATCCGAGAGAAGCCGATCTAAGCGTATTTGCGGAGCAAGCGCGCCGCTCGACCCGCCACTATGATCTTTTCCCCAGCGCCGTCAGCGATGGTCCTTGCGTTCCCCCGCATTTTTTGAACAACGGTCGGCTTCGGGATTATCAGGAGGACGGGATAAGAAACTGGTTCAAGAATAATGGTAAAGGTATTCTTCATATGGCGACCGGGACGGGGAAGACCGTTACAGCTCTCACTACCATAACTAGGCTGAATGAGTACGTCACATCAAAGCAAGGGGAGCTGCTCACCATCATTGCTGTGCCTTATCAGCATTTGGCTGAACAATGGGCAAAGGAAGCTCGGGAGTTCGGGTACGATCCTATACTATGCTACGGTGGCTTGAGCCGCTGGATGAACAAAGCTCAAAGCCTTTTGAACGATCTTCGAGCCAAGGTACGCCAGCAGGGGATGTTCATAGTTGTAAACGCGTCCCTTCGCGACAGACCCTTCCAAACGCTAATTGAGCAAGCGCCCGGCCATCTTCTCTTCGTCGGCGACGAGATGCATAACCTGGGCGCCCGCAACGCGCTTGCCTCCTTGCCGCAGAATGCAAATTTCCGACTTGGCCTGTCAGCCACGCCTGATCGTGCTGGTGATGAAGAAGGTACGACGGAGCTCAGGCGTTACTTCGGGCAAACAGTCCTTGAGTTTGGTCTCGACAAAGCAATTCAGGGCGGCTTTCTTTGCCGCTATTTCTATTATCCAATTTTGGTGCATTTCGACGATGAAGAACAGACTGAATACGATGAACTATCCACTCAGATCAGCAAGCTATTTGCGCAAGGGGAAAAACCCGACAATGAGGAAGGAAGTGAGGCACTCAAACGCCTTCTCATCCGCCGAGCACGCCTGATCGGCAAAGCAAGTAACAAGTTGCCAGCGCTTCTCGAGCTTCTGAGGAAGCAAGAGGATGTGCATCATACATTGGTTTACTGCGGTGATAGCAAAGAGGAAGAGAAGCGCTACATCGACACGGCGCTCGAGCAAATTGGATCTGGCCTTCGGCTTCGTGCGAACAAGTTTACCTCGCAAGAGAGCAATAGCGAAAGAAGCAGGTTGTTGTCTCAGTTCGCGTCTGGTGACCTTCAGGTTCTCCTCGCAATTCGTTGTTTGGACGAAGGCGTTGACGTACCAATGACGCAGACTGCCTACATCCTAGCCTCATCAACGAACCCAAAGGAGTTCATCCAACGCAGGGGTCGCGTCTTGCGTAGGTTCCCTGGAAAGGAGCGGGCAACAATCTACGACTTTATCGTAACTCCCAGTCCAGACCTCCTGGAGGACAAGGGTGTCTCCAATGTCGAGCGGTCGCTCATGCGGAGAGAGCTCGCTCGGTTCAACGAGTTCGCAGGCCTTGCCGAAAACCATGGAGAGGCTTTATCCAAGATACGGGCGATCAAAGAGAAGCTCAGACTCCTTGACCACTAACCACACTGAATCATTACAGAATCGTACTTGTAGAAAGGGCGCCAAACATATGAGCAGCGATAAGCTCTCCCCTCGCGAGATACTGCAAGCGGCATCGCCGCGCGTGAGAACAACAGTCAACGAGATCCTGGAGATCGAGCACGAGTATCATAGCTATCGAAACCTTAGCTCTGCAGGTAGCGTCGAGAAAGAGATCGCGCAGCGCATCAAACAGCTCATCGAGCGAGAGGTGAAGAAGTGAGGATAAAGCGTCTTCTCCTTCGGAATTTTCGGCAGTTCTATGGTGACTGTGTTCTCAGCTTTGAAATAGACGACCAGTCTCGCATCACAGTAATTCACGGTGAAAATGGCGCCGGGAAGACCTCTCTCCTCAATGCCTTCAAGTGGGTGCTGTATGGACGTACAGACTTTGACACAGGTGAGCAAACGATCCTCAATGAGCTCGCGTTGTCGGAAACGGCGCCTGATGGCATTGCGGAGCTATTCCTTGAACTCGAATTTGAGCATGAGGGTTCAATCTATACTGTTAGTCGAAAACAAGAATACCGTCGAGTGGGTGACAGCCTTGATGCTGAACCAATTGGGAAATCCGTTCCGAGTGTCACTTGGGTTGATACAAGCGGAAAGTTCCAGCGGTCTCAGAATCCGTCTAGCCAAATTAACCAGTTGATACCTGAGAAGCTGCATTCGTACTTCTTTTTTAATGGTGAGAGGATTGAGAAACTTGCGAACGTCTCCGCGGCTGGTGAGATCCAGAATGCGATTCGTACATTGATGGGACTCGAGATCGTCGAAAGAGCGAGTGATCATTTGGGGCGGCTCGTTATAAAAGATTTTCGTAGGGAGGCTAGCGAGACAGCCTCGTCCGATTACCGTGAGCTCCTGGTGCGTCAGGAAAAAATCCTGCAAGACGTCGAGGAGCAAAAAAGCATCAGGAGTCTAGCTGAGAAAAATCGTGCGGGTTATCAGGGAGAAATCGACGCTATTAATGCGGCTTATGAGGAGATTTCAGAGGTTAAGGCAAAGGCGGAACGACGACGAGCTCTCGAAGATGAGAACGGGGGCTTGAAGGCTGATCTTGAGGATCTGCGAAAAGCGCGTATGGAGCTGATCTCCCAGGTAGGTGCGCTGGCGTTCCTGCCGGAGAGTATCTCTAGAGTATCCGAAAAGCTGGAAGACTGTCGGCGCCGTGGTGAGCTCCCCTACAAGATAAGGCGCACGTTTGTAGATGATTTGCTGCATGCCGGTACCTGCATTTGTGGCAGCCCCCTCGACGAAGGTTCCTCTGCGCGACATTCTGTCGAGGCCTATCGTGATAGAGCGACGGGCGAAGACCTCGAAGCGGCATTCACAGAGACAGTGAGCAACCTGCGCGCCATGCCCCGCGAGCGTGAACGGCTCTACAAGCAGATCAAGTCTTGGGCGGCAAAGGAGTCTGATTATAGGGAGCGCCTAAAGGCGATCTCTGAAGAACTCGACGAAATAAGCGGTACTTTGGGTGCGTCGGATATCGAAGACGTCAAACGCCTTGAAGAGCGCCGGAAGGAGCTCGGACGCCTCCAGGCGGATGAGCTGGTTGCGATTGCTAGGGCGAGTGACGAAATCAAACAGTATGAAGACGAGCTTTCGGGAATCAAGAAGGAAATTGAGAAGGTCAAGTCGAAATCGGAAAAAGAAGACGTGGCCCGCCAGCGTCTTGAATTTGCAGAGGAATGCAAAAGGCTTGTGGATCAGTTGCATGAGGCACTTGCCGAGGAGACGCGGAAACGACTCTCTGAGCGCGTGAATGATACATTTCGCGCGATTCTGCGGAAAGACTTTTATGCAGAGATTGATCCTGACTACACTCTTAAAATTTTCAAAGATCTTCCAGGTATTGGCAAGCAACTTGTTTCGGAGAAATCAACCGGTGAAAATCAAGTTATCAGTCTTAGTTTCATCGCAAGCTTGGTTAGTCTTGCGAAGGAGCGTAAGCAAGCCAAGGGCGCATTCTTCAAGGGTGGAGTTTTTCCAATAATAATGGACTCGCCTTTCGGTGCGTTGGATCGAGAGTATCGTGAGAAGATTGCGGAGCATATTCCTCAACTTGCCGATCAGGTGATAATCTTCGCTTCAAACTCGCAATGGAGCGATGAGGTGGACCAAAAGTGCCGTCCCTACATCGGCAAAGAGTATAGCCTTGTCTATCACGCGCCGAAGTCGGCCGGGAGAGAAGAGGATGACAGTTACGTGAAGCGAACGGATGGTCCGGAGTTCACAAAAATCGAGGAGGGCTATCTTGGCCGGTAGAGTTAGACGTCCCGCCGAGTTCGATGATATGCTCAACGAGCTGCGCGAGTCCGGTGTCTTTGCGACCTATAAGGATGCATTGGTTTTCGCGGCCGCTCTCGGTTTTCGACGTGGAAACCGAAAGTCCTTCAAGAAAAGTTCTGAGCCGATCGACCTGGATATCTTTCGGGGGGATTTTGATCGCACCATCATGAGCATACTAGCCATCGAGGAAACGGATGATCCTACAATGATTGCGCCGTCCAGCGAAGACGCGAGGGTTTTATGTTTCGAAGAGTACGCAAACGGTGGCTTGGAGATCATGAAGCGCGAGATCTGGGATGGGAAGCAAGACTGGCGAGACGGTCTTCTGGCACTCGTTCAACGTGAGGAAGAAGACCACACAATGCTCGACGACATCACGGAGCTTGCGAACTTCTAGCCTTGGTTTGCCCAATGTTGGCGACAAAGTGAGCGCGGAGGCAGCAAGGATATTGCTGCTTCTCCCGCTCGCTTATGCAAAGACCGTCAAATCCTTAATCTGCTTCGCCAGTTCTTCCCAGGCTGTTGGTGGCTGCAAGTGACTCCACGAGAAGCGAGCGACTGCTTCAATTACATCCGGATCTAGCCCCATTGCTGTGAGAACATGTGATGCCTCGCGCCTTGCAGAGGTGCAGGCTGAGCCGTTCGAGATCGCCACTTGATCACGGAGCGCGAGCATAAGCGCCTCAGAGTCCACGCCCTTGAAGCCGAGCGCTAGAACATGATCCAAAGCGTTGGACTGGTCGCCGATCACGGTCGGTTCGAGAGGTCCAAGCGCTTCGAGGGCTCTTCGCCGTTCCATAGAGCAGAACTCTTTGCGAACACGGTAGTCGCGTAATGCGATTGCTGCGGCCATACCGAAGCCGGCAATCAATGGAACGGGCAAAGTACCTGGTCGTAGACCTCGCTCTTGACCACCGCCATGGGTGAGCGGCTTTAGAGGAGGGCGCTCGTATCCCCGGCGCCTCGCGATGAGAGTGCCGACCCCTTTGGGTCCGAAAAGCTTGTGTGCGCTGGCTGAAAGCATGTCGATCCGAGCGTGCCTAGGGCCCTCTAGCTCCTTGCCGAAGCCCTGCACGGCATCCACGTGAAAGTAGGCTGTATGACCTTGCAGGCCTTCGGCGATCTCGCCAATGGGTTGCAGAACTCCTGTCTCATTATTTGCGTGCATCACGGAAACCAGCAGTGTGTCCTCACGGACCGCAGCAAGAACATCCTTTGACGAGACGCGTCCGGAGTCACCAACGCCTACTATGCTGAGCTCAAAACCGTGCGCCTCGAGCGCCCGCATCGGCTCCAGGACGGCCTTGTGCTCGATTGCAGTTGTAACCAGGTGTTTCCTTCCACTGCGGTGGCCGTGGTCAGCCAAGCCCAAGATGGCGAGGTTGTTTGCTTCGGTTGCCCCTGATGTGAATAGAACTTCAGTGGGGTCAGCGCCGGCCAACTCGGCGATCTGCTCCCTCGCGAGTTGCACGGCTTTGTTTGCCCGCGCACCATACTCGTGCGTGCGGCTGTCAGCGTTGCCATACTCAACATCGAAGTAACGCAGCATGACGTCCCGAACTTCCGGCTCCAAGGGCGTGGTGGCGTTGTTGTCTAGGTAGGTCGGCATCTCTAGATCGCACTCCGTTTGATCCGTCAGAATCGGTGGAAACCGGCGGATCGAGATGGCAGTTTGGCAGTACGTTAACTGTTTGCTATTCCATTTGACAAACAGTTTGTGGTTGGGCATGCGTGGGGTAGCGAGAGGCACCATGGACAATACCTTCCACTACGCATTTCCTGCCATCCGCGGCGTCCAGGCCGGCCGGGAATACTATGTGTCAATGTGCCCTCTGCGCCTGATTCCAAAGATTTTTCTCTTCGACGAAGAGGAGTTGACGCCAGAGCTGCGCTCGCAGCGTACGCTGAACAAGGCCCGAATTCCAGAGATGGCAAGGTACATCACCGAGCATCCTGACGGCTATGTCTTTTCAGCGCTGACAGCCTCGGTCGATGCCGATTTGGAGTTCGAGCCTGTTTCGCAGGAGAACGACCGACTGGGAGTTCTGCGAATCCCGATGTCAGGTACCTTTATCATCAATGATGGTCAGCACCGACGTGCGGCTATCGAGGCCGCGTTGAACCTCAACCCAAAGCTAGCGGACGAGTCCATTGCGGTCGTCTTTTTCAGCGACATCGGCCTGGCGCGCTCCCAGCAGATGTTCGCCGATCTGAATCGCTACGCGATCCGCCCATCTACGTCGATTTCTCTGCTTTACGACCATCGAGACAAGGCGGCGGAATTGACGCGACGGCTTGTCCTCGAAGCTGAACCATTTCGAGATCTTGTCGAGATGGAAAGAAGCACGCTGTCAGCGCGTTCACGGCGGCTATTCACGCTCAGTGCGATCTATCAAGCCACCAATGCCCTATTGGTGGACGCAACAGACGATCTAGAGGCCGGTCTGTCGACGGCTAAGGCCTTCTGGGAGGAGGTTGCAAAGCAGCTCCCAGAGTGGAGCCAAGTGCGGCGTGGGCAAATTCCAGCAAGCGAGGTGCGGCAAGACCTCATTCACTCACACGCTGTCGTCTTGAACGCCATCGGCAAGTCTGGCGCTGCCTTGTTGCGCGAGGCGCCAAAGGATTGGAAGAAGAGACTGAAGGCACTCTCGAAGATCGACTGGTCCCGGAACAGCCCAACATGGGCAGGTCGCGCGGTGGTCGGCGGGCGCCTTTCGAAGGCCACACAGAATGTCATTCTGACAGCGAACTACATCAAAAAGAGCATGGATCTAGAGCTGTCGCCGGAAGATCGGCGCATTGAAGATGCATTTCAGCGGGGAGACTATGAGCGAAGCACCTAGAACAACACGCCAATCTGTCTTCAAGGCCTCAGGCTTTCAGGAAGCGCTTTCCCAATCAGTCGAGCAAATCCAGAGGACCTACCTTGCAGACCAGATCCCGTGGGTGATTGGCTATAGCGGCGGTAAGGATTCGACCGCAGTTTTGCAGCTTGTTTGGCTAGCACTCTCGAAGCTTCCCAAGGAAGATCGTCGGAAACCAGTTCACGTTATTTCGACGGACACGCTGGTGGAAAACCCAGTGGTAGCCGCGTGGGTTGATCGATCTCATGAGGTGATGGGAGAGAATGCAGCACGTGAAGGTCTGCCGATCTATCCGCACAAGCTCACTCCTGATGTACAAAACACGTTCTGGGTCAACCTGATCGGTCGAGGCTATCCTGCGCCTCGACCAAAGTTCCGTTGGTGTACGGAGCGAATGAAGATCACCCCCGCTGATCGCTTCATTTCTGATGTGGTCAAGCAGAATGGTGAAGCGATTGTGGTGCTTGGAACGCGCAAAGCAGAGAGTTCGGTCCGTGCTGCGCGCATGAACGCAAGCGACGAGGGACGTCTGCGCGAGAACCTAAGCTCGCACAGCTCGCTGCCGAATGCCTTTATCTACAGCCCGATTTCGGAATGGACGAATGACGACGTTTGGCTGTTCTTGCTCCAGGTGAAGAACCCTTGGGGACATGACAACAAAGCTTTGTTGAGCATGTACCAAGGTGCCTCGCCGGATGCCGAGTGCCCCGTGGTGCTGGATACGTCTACACCGAGTTGCGGTGACAGTCGCTTTGGCTGTTGGGTTTGCACGCTTGTCGAGAAAGACAAGTCTATGTCGGCGATGATTCAGAACGACGAAGAAAAGGAGTGGATGGCGCCCCTGCTTGAGCTGCGCAATGCTCTTGACGAACCTGACCACGACAAGCGTGACTTCCGCCGAATGAGCGGGGCAGTGCAGCTTTTCAACAGGGACGCCCGGCCAATTCCAGGCCCGTACACACAGGCTACTCGCGAAGATTGGTTGCGCCGTCTTCTGACTGCTCAAGAGGTCGTGCGCAACCACCCGAAGGCCCCACCAGAGGTTCGTGGCATAGAGCTAATCACTCAGGACGAACTTCACGAGATTCGGAGGATATGGGTCATCGAGAAATACGAAGTCGAGGACCGGGTGCCCGTGATCTACGCAGAGACGACCGGTCGCACGTTCGGCGCGAAAAGGCTGGATGATTCACAGCCCTTCGGAGAAACCGAAATGACTATCCTGAAGCAAGTTGCGGGTGAGGATCAGATCCACTTTGAGCTTGTTCGGGAGCTCCTACAGGTTCAGCGAAGCTATCGATCCTCTGGCCGACGAGCGAAACTCTTCGAGCGTTTGGAGGAAGCCTTCAAACGAGGTTTCTACAATGATGTGGAAGATGCAACTGCGAGGGCCGCGCGACGCCGCAATCTAGGAACACTCCTGGAAGCAGTCGGTGATGCAAGCAGTGGCAGCACTGACGCTGCAAAAGCGCTTCAAGAAGAACTCGGTGAACTTGCCAATCTTAAAAAATCGGAGGCTGCCGAATGATCCTGGACGAAATCATCCTACACAACTTCGGCGTTTATCGAGGGCGCCATAGCTTTGTGCTGACGCCAGACTCAGCGAGCAAGCCTATCATTCTCATTGGGGCGCAGAATGGTGCTGGCAAGACGACATTCCTGGAAGCCCTTCAGCTTGCCTTCTTTGGAAAGATGGCCCGGGGGCAGTTTCGCGGAACTGGGACGTATGATGACTACCTTCGCGACGCCATCAATAAGACCGCCCCGTTGAGCGACGGCGCCGAGGTGAAAGTTACCTTTCGGCGTGCGATGGAAGGGCGCGAGCAAGTATTCCAGATCCGGCGCTCATGGTCCGCCAGCAACAACCGAGTCCGAGAGGTGTTTGAAGTTGTTGTGGATGGTCAGCTCGATCGAGTCCTAACTTCGGAGTGGAGTGACTATATTGAAGAGCTCTTGCCACCTCGTATCGCCCCGTTGTTCTTTTTTGATGGCGAGAAGATTGAGCACTTCGCGGATCTGGATCGGTCTTCCGAGATCATCGGTACTGGGATTAATGCCCTCCTCGGCCTCGATATCGTCGAACGCTTGAAGGTTGACCTTGAGGTACTTGAGGCTCGCAAATTAGCAAACAACGGCGGCACGGACCTGCGTGAAGAACTTAGTCTCGCTGAAGCGGAGCTAAAAGAAGCGGAGCAACAGGCTCGTTTAGCGAATGAGCGCACTGCGAGCGCCCGAGTCAATGCAGAACGGAGTTCCCTTGTGTTGCAACGTGCGCGCTCAGCCCTTGAGGCCGAGGGTGGTAATCTGTTCGCTACGCGGGAAGCTCTAACGGCCGAAAGAGCCCGCCTTGATGAGGCGCTTGAGCACGCCCGGAAAGAGCTCAGATCTTGGGCAGCCGATGGCGCACCGCTGCTCCTTGTACCAGGACTGCTTCAAGCAGTTTGTGATCAAGCGGGCCAAGAAGTCGAAATCGAAGCGACGCGCGCGCTCCTTTCGCATCTTGCGGCACGCGACCATCGAGCGCTTTCACGGTTTAGGGACTTTGGTGCGGCAGAAGCGCTTGTTCATGAAGTCGAGGCCTTCTTCAGCGAGGATCGGAAGAAGCTGGAGCTGACGGCGTCAAAAGAAACCCATTTGAACTTGAGCTTTTCTGCTCGTGAAGCAGTAGCTACCCTTAGCGGAGGAGGCCGCGACAGTTTGCTTCATGCTCGAAAGGCACTCCTCGAGAGATTGGAGGATCTCGAAGCAAAACGTGACGAGCTCGAACGCAAGTTGGCATCTGTTCCGGCAGCGGAAAGCGTCGCTCCGCTCCTGCGGGACGTGTTGGAAGCGGAAGTGTCGCATCAGCAGGCGGAAGCGGAGCTCCAACGCTGCGTGCAAGCGAGCGAAGCCGCAGACCGAGAAATTGCGGCTGCACGTAGCCGCTACAAGTCTAAGCTGGAAAAGATGGTTAGCCTTCAATTGCAACGTGAAGACGCTGACCGACTTCTACAACACTCGGCTGGAGTGCGCCGAACACTGTCGCGCTTCGCGACCGAGGTCATCCACCATCACATTCAACGGATCGAGCAATTCATGCTCGACGGTCTTCAGGCTCTCTTCAGAAAGCATGATCTCGTGGCGAGCGTCACGATCGATCCAAAAACCTTTGCGATCGAATTGCATGGTAGCGACGACCATATAGTGTCCCCCGATCAGCTTTCGGCCGGGGAGCGCCAGCTCTTCGCCGTTGCATTGCTCTGGGCTTTGGCGAGAGCGTCAGGTCAGGCAGCCCCAACG
The DNA here is from genome assembly GCF_004799285.1 of Aliigemmobacter aestuarii. Classification (GTDB taxonomy): domain Bacteria; phylum Pseudomonadota; class Alphaproteobacteria; order Rhodobacterales; family Rhodobacteraceae; genus Aliigemmobacter; species Aliigemmobacter aestuarii. The sequence continues at coordinate 74,179 of NZ_SSND01000005.1, forward strand.
GTCATCGACACGCCGCTTGGGCGACTGGACTCACAGCATCGTACTCGGCTCGCAGAGCGATACTTCCCTTGTGCTGGGGAACAGGTGATCCTTCTCTCAACGGATGAAGAAATTGATGAGCGGATTTTTCAGAAGCTCGAGCCGTTCATCACAAGGAGCTTCACGGTCACATACAACAGCGAGCAGAAAAGCAGTCAGGTTGTGCCCGGTTATGCGTTCGCTGGCGAAGCTGGAATGGAGGCTGCGTGATGATGATTGAGACCGTCCGCATCGATGAACAGGGGCGCGAACAGTTGATTAGACTGAAGCGACACACGGGGATTGAGACTTGGAACGTCCTCTGCCGTTGGGCACTTTGCGTATCACTTGCCGAACCGACCAAACCCCCGGCGCGACAATTCAAGGGGGAGCCTGCTGTAGAGATTGCGTGGCGTGTCTTTGGAGGTGTTTATCACGAGACGTACTTGGCGCTAGTCAAACAGCGCTGTTTGCAGGACGGTCTCGACCTCGACCCTGCCACGGTTCATGAGCAGTTCCGTCTGCATCTACATCGTGGGCTCGGCTACCTCGCATCTGATCGAAACGTTCGCTCGATTGGTGGCCTTGCTCATAAACTGGATGAAATCATCAAGCCTGCAGCGGCCTAACGTGTGAACCGCCCCGGGTTTACCGGAGAGTTTGTGTTTCAATGATTAGGCTGCTTTTTCGTCAGTGTTCAAGCTTGCGTAGAATGCCTCCTCTGCTTCGTTTGGCGTGACGTATCCGATGGCGCTGTGCAGGCGGGTGTTGTTATACCAGTCGACCCATTTCAGAGTTTCCCACTCGACCTGACCAACGGCCTTCCATGGGCCGAGGAACTTGATGACCTCGGTTTTGAACAGGCCGATGATGCTTTCGGCCAAAGCATTGTCATAGGAGTCCCCGACACTGCCGACCGAGGTGTCGATCCCGGCCTCGGCGAGCCGCTCGGTGTATCGGATCGACAGGTATTGGCTGCCCCGGTCACTGTGATGGATCAGCTTGTCCGCCTCGGATGGCGCTCTTTGGCAGATGGCCTGGTTCAGAGCATCGAGAACAAAGCCGGTTGTCATTGAGGTCGAAACGCGCCAGCCGACAATCCTGCGGGCAAAGACATCAATCACGAAGGCAACATAAACCATCCCTTGCCAGCTTGAGACATAGGTGAAATCACTGACCCACAGCTGGTTCGGCATATCGGCAACGAAGGCCCGGTTCACCTTGTCGTCCGGGCAAGGTTGGGCGGTATCAGGGTTGGTCGTGACGACCTTCTTGCCCCGCACAACGCCTTGTAATCCCATGCCATTCATCAACCTCTCCACCGTGCAGCGGGCGATGTCGTGACCGTTTCGGCGCAACTGATGCCAGACCTTGCGCGCGCCATATCGTCCCCGGCTGCCATCGAAGGCCTGCTTGATCGCAGCCATGTCCAGCCGGTCTTGCCTGGTCCGGTCCGAGGCCAAGTCCGGATCGCGCTCCACAGCCTTGAAGGCATAATACGTCGATGGTGCGATCCCCATAACCCGACAGATCGGCCCGACACCAAACACGCCACGCTGATCGTCGAGAAACGCGATCATTTGCGAAACGGGCGGTCGAGCTCCGCCGCCGCGAAATATGCACTGGCCTTCTTCAGGATCTCGTTGGCCTGGCGAAGTTCGCGAACCTCCCGCTCCAGTTCCTTGATCCTGTCCTTCTCGGCACTCGTCAGCCCACCGCGTTGCCCTGCGTCACGCTCGGCCTGCTGACACCAGACACGCAGGCTGTCGGGCGAACAACCAAGCTTCGGCGCAATCGCCTTGTAGGCGGCAGTGTCGCTGGCGTAATCGCTGCGGTTCTCTCGGAAAAGCCGAACTCCGCGTTCGCGAAGCTCGGCAGGATAGGCGGGGGTGAATCTCTGCTTTGTCATAGGGCTCATCCTTTGAGTGTTCTACTCTCCGGTAAACCCGGGGCGGTTCAGAGGCGTTTGATCGATTTCGTCTAAAGATTCTACCAGTGAGAGCCAAGTGCCCCACAAACTCCAAGCGTTTTTCTTTTGTGGGGTTGTTTGTGGTGTGGCTGCCGGGACGTCACATTTTTTTCAATAAAATCAATGATGTATGGCGGAGACGAAGGGATTCGAACCCTCGAGACGGTTTCCCGTCTGCACCCTTAGCAGGGGTGTGCCTTCGACCACTCGGCCACGTCTCCGCGGACGGGTATATGAGTGAGGGTTGGGGAAAACAAGGGGCTATCTTTCCCGGTGCTGCCTGCAGCCCGGGCAGAGGGCTCGCGGTGGTGCGGGGAGGTCCTGCCGTGATCGGTGTCCGGGGTTGGCGTTGCCGGTCAGATCAGGGTCGCGCCGACCGGTCCGCGCGGATCCTGTCGGAGCTTGCGCGAGCTGTGCCTCATGGCTGCGCCAGCTCAGGCGGAACCGGCATTGACGGGCCGATTGACCGGGGCGATTGACCGGGGCGATTTGCGGGGGCGTTCGGCGGGGCGGGTCTTGCCGGCAAAGCCGGGCGCGTCGGGCATCCTGGGGCGTGCGACGGGTTGCGCCCCGGCGGCAACATGCTTGTCCCCGTGTCCGCTGTGGCGCCGGAGGGCGCCGCTGATCCGGCATCAAGTTAGCCGAAGGCTAATCCATGCTGCCAAAATACCTGCTTTCGTCCTTCGCAAATCCGGCGCAATCTGACGCCGCGCACAGGACCGATCCGCATGACCGTCCCGCCATGCCTGCCGCCATCCCCCGCACGGGATGCCGGGCGCGGCCATGGTGGCCGGTCCGGTTGCCGGCCGGATCGCACCACGCCGTTGCAGGACCCGCGACGCCGGGCCCGGTCTTGAAGGGAAGGAAACGCCGATGACACGCCACGACAGCAGCCTTCGTCCGATCGACGAATTGCGCGCCAATGTCGCGCAACCCTTCGAACGTGCGCTGGCGATGCCGAAATCCGTTTATACGTCAGAGGACTTCCTGGCCCAGGAGCTGGAACATGTCTTCGCGAAGGAGTGGCTCTGCGCGGGCCGCGCCGATGCACTGCCGCATCCGGGCGATTACCTGACGCTGGAGATCGCGGGCGAACCGGTCATCGTGCTGCGCGATCGCGACGGCAAGTTGCGCGGCCTGTCGAATGTCTGTCGCCACCGGATGTCGGTCTTGCTGGAGGGGCGCGGGAACGTCCGGTCGATCGTCTGTCCCTACCATGCCTGGACCTACAACCTTGACGGATCGCTGCGCGGTGCACCGGCGATGACGCTGAACGAAACCTTCTGCAAGGAGGCGATCGGCCTGCCGCAGGTCCGGGTCGAGGACTGGCTGGGCTGGATCCTCGTCACGCTCAACCCTGACGCGCCGCCGCCCTCGGTCGCGCTGGCCGATGTGGAAAAGCTGGTGGGTTATCTCGACATGGGCAGCTACCAGGAGCATTTCCGAGAGGAATTCCTCTGGGCCACCAACTGGAAGGTGCTGGCCGAGAACTTCATGGAAAGCTACCACCTGCCGGTCTGCCACTCCGGCACCATCGGGGGATCGGTCGACCTGATGAAGATGACCTGCCCCGAGGGTCTGCCGGCCTTCAACTACCACTGGATCGTCAAGAACGACACGGTGCCGCTGTCGCTGGCGCATCCGTCGAACACGCGGCTTCAGGGGGACGAGCGGCGGATCACCTGGCTTCTGTCGATCTATCCGTCGCTGATGATCACGCTGACGCCGGGATACTTCTGGTACCTCAGCCTGACGCCGGACGGTCCTGGCCATGTGAAGGTGCTGTTCGCCGGCGGGATGAGCGCGGACTGGTGCGCCGATCCGCGCGCCGCCGAACATCTGGCGGGCGTGAAGGCGCTGCTTGAAGATGTGAACATCGAGGACAAGGGATGCGTCGAGAAGGTCTATCAGGGGCTTCTGGCCGGCCTTTCCTCACCCGGTCCCCTGTCGCATCTGGAACGACCGAACTACGACTTCGCCACCTATCTTGCCAGCCGCATCCCGGATTGACCGGAGCGGCCGACGTCCCCCTTCACCCCTTCCCGGAATGATCGACGATGGCCCACAAACGCATCCGCCCCTTCAATACACGCGACACCTATCCCGAACAGAAACTGGACAATGACCTTTGCCATGCCGTCGTCGCGCGCGGCACGACGATCTTCCTGCGCGGCCAGTGCCCGCAGGACATCGACACGTTCCAGAACATCGCCAGCCACGATCCCGTGGAACAGACCCACAAGGTGATGCAGAACATCCGCCAGCTGATCGAGGAAGCGGGCGGCCGGATGGAACATCTGTGCAAGGTGGTGGTCTACCTGACCGACGTGCGCCACCGCGAGGCGGTCTATCGCACGATGGGCGAATACATCCGGGGCGTGCATCCGGTGTCCACCGGCGTTGTCGTCACCGCCCTGGCGCGGCCCGACTGGCTGGTCGAGATCGACGCCACTGCCGTAATTCCGGATTGATCCCGGATTGAAGCCGGACCGCGCAACGAAAGAGGGCCTGAATGACGTTTTCGCTTGTCGCGCGTTGCGCCGCCACGGGGCGGTTCGGGATGGTGATATCCTCATCGTCGCCCGCCGTCGCCGCGCGCTGCGCGCATGTCCGGGCCGGGGTCGGCGCGGTGGCCAGCCAGAACGTGACCGATCCGGCACTCGGGCCGCTGGTGCTTGACGCGCTGGAGACGGGCGCGGGCGCGGCAGAGGCGCTTTCCCGTGTGACCCAAGGCCGGGATCACATCGCCTACAGGCAGATCCTTGTCGTGGACGGGCAGGGTGGCACCGCGATCCATTCGGGAACGAATGTTCTGGGCCTCTGGGGAGAGGCGCGCGGGCACGACTGCGCGGCGGGCGGGAATCTTCTGGCCAATACCGATGTCCCCTCGGCGATGGTGGCAGCCTTCGAGACCGCGCGCGGCGATCTGGGCGACCGGCTGGTCGCGGCGCTGATCGCGGGCCGCGACGCGGGGGGCGAGGCGGGCCCCGTCCATTCGGCGGGGCTGAAGATGGCCGACCGGCTGTCGTGGCCGGTGGCCGACCTGCGCATCGACTGGCTGGACGAAGGCTGCCCAATCGCGGCGGTGGCCCGCGCCTGGGAGGTCTACAAGCCGCAGATGGCCGCCTACGTGACCCGCGCGCTTGATCCGACAGGCGCGCCCTCCTACGGGGTGCCGGGGGATGAGTGAGCCACTTGGCAAGCGCGCACCCTCCGGGCTAGCCTGAACGGCGCCGCCGCCCCCGTTTCCCCGCCCCGATCCTTCGCCGCCGGACCTGCGATGCCCCTGCGCTTCACCCTTCGCCAGCTTGAATACCTTGTCGCCGTCGGCGAATGCGGGTCGATCGCGAAGGCCGCGCAGCGGGTGAATGTGTCCTCGCCGTCGATTTCCACCGCCATCGCGCAGCTTGAAGAGGAATTCGGCCTGCCGCTGTTCGTGCGCCGTCACGCGCAGGGCCTGTTCCTGACCCAGGGCGGGCGGCAGTTCGTGGAAGAGGCGCGCGCCGTCCTGAAGGCGGCGGGGCGGCTTGGGGATCTGGCCAATGACATCACCGGCAAGGTGCGTGGGCCGCTGTCGCTGGGTTGCCTGCTGACCTTCGCGCAGGTGATCCTGCCGCAGCTGCGCCGGTCCTTCGTGGCGCGCTTCCCCGAAGTCACGATCCGCCAGTCGGAATGCAATCAGGCCGAGATCTACGACGGGCTGCGCACGGCAGAGCTGGATGTGGCGCTGACCTATGACCTGAACATCCCGCCTGACATCGAATTCGTCGAACTGGTCAGCCTGCCGCCCTATGCGCTGTTTCCCGACGACCATCCCCTTGCCGGGGCGCGGCAGGTGACGCCCGCGGATCTGGCGCCGCACCCGATGGTGCTGCTCGACCTGCCACATTCGGTGGATTACTTCCTTGGCTGCTTTTCCGAGGCGGGGGTCAGCCCGCAGATCGCCGAGCGGACCCGGGACATGGGGGTGATGCGGTCGATGGTGGCCAGTGGCTTCGGCTATTCCATTGCCAACATCCGGCCCTCCAGCGACATGGCCCCGGACGGGATGCGCCTGCGCTATGTGCCCCTTGTGGGGCCGGTCCGGCCGATGCGGCTGGGGCTTGTGCTGGCCGAAGGCGCGCGCGGCGCGCTGACCATTCGCGCCTTCATCGATCACTGCCGCGAGACGATCACGCCCGACAGCGCGCCGGGCCTGCGCCTGCGGATCGACGACGGGGGGTCAGTCGGGGCTTAGGGCGATCACCTCGCCGCTTCGGTCCGCAACAAGCGCGGCGCGGGTGTCGGACCAGACCGGCGCGAGGCCTGCCAGTGTCAGGCGATCGGCATGGCCCGTCTTGATCGCGATTTCCGCCTGGCGCAATGCATCGGCAAGACGGGCGGCGCCGAAGGTTCCGGCGGTGCCGGCCAGCGTATGGCAGAGCCGTTGCGCCTCATCCCAATTTTCGGGGGGATCTGGCAGGGCAGCGATGTCCGCGATCCGCGCGATCGTCGCGTCACCTTCGCCCAGCACACGGTCCAGAAGACCCGCGATCCGGCCGGGACCCAGTTCGTTGCACAGCTCGTGCAGCCGCACCTCGTCGATCAGGGGCGCCTGCGTCGCCGCGGGCGGTCGGCGGTCGGCAGCGCGGGCATCCATGGTGCCGTCGATGGCGCCCTGCAATGCGGCGTTGCTGATCGGCTTGATCAGCACATCGTCAATGCCCGCCGCCCGGAAACTGGCCAGTTCGTCGGGAAGCGCATGGGCGGTCACGGCGATAATCCGTGCGCCCTTCGATGCGCCGCCCTGCGCGCCCGCGCGGATCTGGCGCGTCGTGTCGACGCCGTTCAGGCGCGGCATCGAGATATCGGTCAGGATCACATCGAACGGCGTTGCCCCGGCAAGCGCCACGCCCTCGACGCCGTCGGCGGCCTCTACCACCTGATGGCCTGCGGCAACCAGATGCTTGCGCAGGATGAAGCGGTTGATGCTGTTGTCCTCGATCACGAGGATGCGGCGTCCGGAGGGGGGTGCGCCGGTCCTCTCGTCGGCGGATGCTGCGCTGTCTGCGGCCCTGGCCAGTGGCATGGGGATGCGCACCCAGAAGACGCTGCCCATGCCCGGCTCGCTTTCCAGCCCGATCTCGCCGCCAAGCGCCTCGGCCAGTCGCCGCGCCACGGCAAGACCCAGTCCGGTGCCCCCCTCCTGCCGGGCATAGCCGGTTTCAAGGGTGACGAATTCGTCGAAGATATGGGCCTGTTCATCGTGCGGGATGCCCGGCCCGGTGTCGACGACCCGGATTTCAAGCAGACGGCCGGCGGCATCTTCCTGATATTCCGTCTCGACCGTGACCGAGCCGTTGCGCGTGAACTTCACCGCATTGTTGATGAGGTTCAGCATGATCTGGCCCAGACGGGCCGGATCTGTTTCGGCACGCCCAAGCGGCCCCGTCAGGTTGCGCAGCGAAAGTGTGTTGCCGTTGGCCTGGGCTGCGGGTTCCTGGTTGGCGATGCAATCGGCCAGCAACCGGTCCACGTCGACCGCGACCGGGTGCAGCGTGATCGCGCCGGCCTGCGCCGCGGTGATGTCCAGCACCGCGTTCACATGGCCCAACAGAAGCCGGCCCGAGCTTTCGAGCGCCTCGACCAGATGGCGCTGGTCGCGGGTCAGTCGCGTGTTGGCCAGAAGTTCCGCCGCACCCACCATTCCGTTCAGGGGGGTCCGCATTTCGTGGCTCATGACGGCAAGGAAATCGGCCTTCGCCCTTTCGCCGGCCTGCGCGTCCTCAAGCGCGCGGGCGAGGGCGCGTTCGGTCCGCCTCCGTTCCGAAATGTCGCGCAGAAAGCCCACGACGATCCCCTTGCGCGGATTTTCGGCATCATGCGTTCCGGCAAGCGACAGTTCGATCGGAAAGCGTTCACCGTCTGCGCGTTGGGTTTCCAGTTCCAGACGGATCGGCGGTTCGTCGGGTCCGCCAAGTCGGGGCAGCGCCTTCAGGATTGCGGCGCGTTGGGTTTCGGCGACATCCGGCGGGCAAAGAAAGCTCACCGCGTCACGGCCGCGGACCTCGGCGATGGCGTGCCCGAACATCGCCTCGGCGGCCGGGTTCAGGTCCTGGATCCGGCCCATCCTGTCGGTGACGATGATCCCTTCGCCGGTGGTCGAGATCACGGTATCCAGCCGCGCGTTGGCCAGGCGGATGCTTTCGGCCTGCGACCGGGTCCGAAGCGTCTGCTGGCGCAGCATCGCAAGCGACACCGAAAGCGTGATGACCAGCCCCGACATCGCCAGACCGAGCCGCATCAGCGTGTCGAACACCGATTGCCGCTGTGCCTCGGCGGCATTGTTCAGCGTGGTGAGCGTGCCGATTGACAGGATGCGAAGATGATCCTGCGCCTCGCGGCTGTCGTTCAGGAACCGTGGCATCGCCTCGGCGAGCGCAGCATCCTCGCCATCGATCAGGGGGGTGTATTCGGTCAGGAAACGGCGCAGCTTTTCCAGTCGTGCCACATTTTCCTCGCGCTGCGTGACCTGGGCATAGATCGGACCTTCCTCAAGGATCGTGACGCGGTTGTAGATGACGTCGAACCGGCGGCGGACCTCGGCCAGAAGCGGCGCGCGCCGTTCGGGCAGGGTTGTCAGCGCCATCTGCATGGCGTTCTGAAGCTTCAGGAATTCAACCTCGGACTGGGTGACCATCCAGATCGCATTGTCGGTAGAGGCCCGACGCAACCCGCCGAGTTTGGTCCTGACATCCCACAGAAGCGCGCCGGTCGTCACCACGAACCCGACCAGAAGCACCACCGTCACGCCCAAACGGATGCGGCGCGCGATGGTTCCGGCAAGGGACGACTGAGGAATACCGTTCATGGTGACCGAAACGCTGGACCTGACCCGAAGGCTAGGCGACCTTGGCGGGCCGATCCAGATCATTTTCCGGCCGTGCCACGGTGTCAGCCTAGCGGAACCGTCTCATCGGCGTTAAGACTGGGCGGAATGTTGGATTTTGCCTTGGTGACTGTTTCTTTTTGTGACGAATTCCGCCGGGAAGGACGCGATCATGCGATTGCTTATAGCCGATGACCACGACCTTGTCCGCGAGACGGTCGCCGCTTTCCTGACGGCCTCCGGTGTCGAGGCCGTGCAGTCCGTCGCCACCCTGGACGAGGCGCTGGTTGCCATCCGTGACGAGCCGCGTTTCGACCTGATCCTTCTGGATTACAACATGCCGGGCATGAATGGGGTCGAAGGCGTGCGTCGCACCGTGAACGCGGCAAAGGGCGTGCCGGTCGCGGTGATCTCGGGCATGGCCTCGCGCGAACTGGCCGAGATCGCCGAACGCGCGGGCGCGGTCGGCTTCGTGCCGAAGACGCTCGGCGCCAAGGCGATGGTTGCGGCTGTCCGTCTGATGGCGCAGGGGGAACGGTTCCATCCATTGGGCCTGCTGAGCAGCGAGATGCCGGGGGGCGAGGGCCCGAATGCGCTGACCCGGCGCGAGCTTGATGTGCTGCGTGGCCTGGTCGAGGGGCTGTCGAACAAGGAGATCGCCCGCGACCTTGACCTACAGGAGGTCACGGTCAAGCTGCATGTCAAGACGCTCAGCCGAAAGTTGGGTGCGCGCAACCGCACCCATGCCGCGATGATCGCCCGCAACGCCGGGATGATCTGAACCGCAGGTGCCCGGCGGTCCTGCCCGTCGTCAGACCGTGTGCAGGTAAAGATCGAAATCCACGTCGCTGACCGTCCGCATGACACGCGCGTATTCCGCCGCCTTGATTGCGGTGAAGGTGCGGTGCATGTCCTCGCCAAGCGCGTCCTTCAGGAATGCAGACCCCTGCGCCGCCTCGATGGCCGACCGCCAGTCGGCGGGGATCGGGGGCGCGTCGGTCGCCTCGTATCCGTTGCCGGTGGTTTCGGGGCCGGGGTCGATCCGGTTCTTCAGGCCGTGGCGGATGCCGGCCAGAACCGTCGCCGCCACCAGATAGGGGTTTGCATCCACGCCCGCGGGACGGTGTTCGATCCGCCGCGCGCGGATGTCGCCCGCCGGGATGCGCAGCGCGACCGACCGGTTGTTCACCCCCCAGGTGGGGCTGACCGGCGCGTAGGACTGGCTGGCAAAGCGCCGCCAGGAATTCGCATGCGGGGCAAAGACCAGCATCGATTCGCCCATCGTCGCGCGCAGCCCGCCAAGGGCGTGCAGGATCGTCTGGGTCCACTTGCCCTCTTCCGCCTCGGCAAAGACGTTGCGGCCCTTGTCATCCTGAAGCGAGACATGGAAATGCATGCCCGAACCGGCGTAATCCTCGTTCGGCTTGGCCATGAAACAGGCCGTCACGCCGTGGGCGCGGGCCTGCGCACGCACGATCCGCTTGAGCCGCATCAGGTCGTCTGCGGCCTGCAACACGTCCTCGCGATAGTGCAGCGTCAGTTCGTACTGGCCCGGGGCGTATTCCGAAATCATCGTTTCCGCCGTGATCCCGGCCTTCCCGGCAGCGGCGTAGATGTCCGAGAACAGCGGCAGCATGCCGTGCAGGTGATCGACCGAATAGACCTCGGTCTTGGTCGAGGGGCGGCCATCCAGCACATCCGCAGCGGGCACCATCTTGCCCCGCGCGTCACGGTCATTGGCCAACAGGAAGAATTCCAGTTCGAACGCGCCGGCGGGGTGCAGCCCCTCGTCGGCCATCGCCTGCACCTGACGGGCCAGCGCGTGGCGCGGGTCCGATGTCATCGGACGCCCGTCGAGTTCGTAAAGCGACATGAACACCTCGCCGCGCGGGGGCGTTGTGTTGTGAAGCGGCTTCAACGTGCCGGGGATGGGCCAGGCGCGCAGGTCGCCGTCGCCCTGATCCCAGATCAGGCCGGTTTCGTGGACATCCTCGCCGCAGATATCCAGGCCCAGGATCGAGATCGGCAGATGCCGCCCGCCTTTGTAGAAAGACAGCAGTTCATGCCGGCGGATGATCTTGCCCCGGCCGATCCCGTTGGAATCGTGCAGGATGATGTCAAAGGCCTCGATTTCCGGGTGCGCGGCAAGAAAGGCCTCGGCCTCGGCGAGGGTGGAGCCCGAGGGGCTGTGCATGTCGGTCATTTGTCGTCTGCGAAAAGGAATGAGAGGATTTCGTCGAAGGCGGCGATCAGCCCGTCGATCTGGCGTTTCCTGGTGGCTGGGCTGACCAGCATCATGTTGTGGAAGGGCGCGATCAGGCAGCCGCGGTTCAGAAGGGCGGTGTGAATCGCGGCCTCGACCTCGGGCGCATGGGCGGCGGCGGCCTCGGTCCCGTTCTTCAGGGGACCGGGGGCGCAGATGAATTCCACCCGCGCGCCCACCCGCACCACATGCCAGGGCGCACCGTGCCGTTCGATGGCCGCGTGCAGCCCGTCCGAAAGCCGTTCCGCCCCCTTTTCCATGTGGTCGTAGTTTTCCTTGGTCATCACCTCGGACAGGGTCGCCTCAAGGCAGGCGAACTGCATCGGATTGGCCGAAAGCGTGGTGCCCATGCCGGAGTGGCCCGGCGCGCGCGTTTCGTTGTAGCGGGCATAGGCCGCAGCCACATCGGGCGTCATGCCCCAGACGGCGGTCGGCATCCCGCCGGCCACGCATTTGCCGACAACGAAGATGTCGGGCGACAGCGAATGAACCCGGCTATAGCCGCCAAGCCCGGACGAGATGGTGTGCGTCTCGTCGATGATCAGCAGCGCGCCGTGGCGGCGGGAAAGCTGGCGCAGCGCATCATGGAACCCGGCTTGCGGCAGCACCATGCAGGAATTGGTCATCACCGGTTCGGTCAGGATCGCGGCGATCTCGCCGGTTTCCAGCGCGGCGCGCACGGCCTCCACATCGTTGAACTCGACCGAGACGGCGGTCTTCGTCAGGTCCGCGACCTGCCCGACCAACCCCGCGCGCGGCGCGGTCCGGCCGTTGGTCAGTTCCACCATCGTGTCATCGACGGTGCCGTGATAGCAGCCGTTGAACACCAGCAACTTGGGCTTGCCGGTGACGGCGCGCGCCACGCGCAGGGCAAATCGGTTGGCATCGGTGGCGGTGGTCGCGATCTGCCAGCGGAAATCGCCGAAGCGTTCGCACAAAAGTGCGCCTGCGCGCAGGGCCGCGGTGGTGGGCAGCATATAGGTCAAGCCGCGGCGGGCCTGTCGGCGGATGGCCTGCGCCACGGGTTTCGGCGAATGGCCGAACATCGATCCGGTGTCGCCCAGACAGAAATCGTCGATCCCGTAGCCGTCCAGATCGGTCAGCCGCGCGCCCTTCGCCTTCGTCACCAGAAGCGGGAAGGGCATGGGCCAGTCCTTCATCCAGTGCATCGGCACCCCGTCGAGCCAGGCATCCGCCCCGGCTTCAAGCGCGGCGCGGGTCTTGGGCCGGGTCGCGGCAAAGCGTTTCGCCTCGCGTTTGGCAAGGGCCTTGATCCTGTCGCGGCGGACGCCGGCGATCATGTCACCGGAAGCGACGGAGGGCTGGGGGGCATCGGTAGAGACGGATTTGCGGGCCATGGGATCACCTTCGGGCAGGTGTTCCGCTTATGCGTCCAGATTTGATCAAATTCAAGCGCCATCGTCAGGCAGGCGGCAAGGGCCTGCCGCGCGCAGCGTCGCAGGGTGCCGCCATCAGGGAAAGCCGTCAGGCAAAGCGGTCAGGGAACGCGAACCTCGATCATCCTCGGGCCGGTCCCGGGTGCGGCCAGCGCCGCGCGGATCGCGGCCGGATCGGGTGGGACGCTTTGGAACGGCAGATCGCAGGCGGCGGCGAAGGGTTCCATCCTCAGCGGCGAGGGCGTGCAGCCGACCACCGCGGCCCCGGCCCCGGCCATCGCCTCGGCGATCTCGCGGAAGCCCGCGTTGTTCCAGACAAGGAAGGTCAGGGGCAGGTCCTCGTCCACGGCGGTGCGCAATTCGCCGGGGCTGAACTGCAACCCGCCATCGCCGATCAGGCAGACCACCGGCGCACCACCCGCCGCGATCGCGGCGCCCACGGCGGCGCCGGGGCCGAAGCCAAGCGCGCCGTATCCGGTCGCCGCGTTGAACCATCCGCCGGGCCGGTCGTGATCGTAGTAAAGGTTCGCGGCATAGACAGGCTGGGTGCTGTCGCCCACGATGATGGCGCCGGGCATCGCCTCGCGGATCGCCTCGACGGCGGCCAACTGCCCGGGCATCGCCGGGGAAAGCCCCGCCAGTTCGGCGCGCGCGGCCAGACGGGCGGCCGCGGCGCGGGTCGCGCCATCGCCGCGGCGGGGGGGCAGGGCCTCGCACAGGGCGGTCATCGCGGCCCCGGCCTCGGCACGGATGCGCAGCGCGGCCGGGTGGCGCGCCAGTTGTTCGGGGCAAAGGTCGATCCGGATCATGCCGGAAAGGTCGGGCAGGCCGCCGCGCACATACATGTCATAGTCGGTCGGGCCCAGTTCCGTGCCGATGGCCAGAACCTGATCCGACGCGGCGATCACCGCGCGCACGGCATCCAGCGAGGGCGATCCCGGCACGGTCAACGGATGGCCGTGCATCGCACCGCGCGCGTTCACCGTCTGGATCACGGGGGCGTCGAGCGCCTCGGCCAGCCGTCGCAGGGCGGCGGCCGCATGCCGCGTTCCGCCTCCGGCAAGGATCACGGGGTGCTGCGCCCGGCTCAGTCGCGCGGCGGCATCGGCCAGCGCATCCGGGTCGGGCCACAGGGGGGCCACGGCCACGGGCGCGGGCAGCGGCGGGCAGGGGGCCGACATCACATCGGTCGGCACTTCCAGATGCACCGGGCCGGGGCGGCCCGATCCCAGCAGGGCAAAGGCCCGGTCCAGCGCCGGGGCCAGGGCCTCGGCCCCGGTGACCTGGATCGTCGGGCACAGCGGTTTCACCATCCCCTGCTGATCGGGCAGTTCATGCAGCCAGCCCATCCCCTGACCCAGCGTCGCGCGGCGGTTCACGCCCGAGATCACCAGCATCGGCACGCTGTCGGCCCGGGCCTGCGCCATCGCGGTCAGCGCGTTGGTCAGGCCGGGGCCGGTGATCACCAGCGCGACGCCGGGCTTGCCGGACACGCGGGCATAGCCATCGGCCATGAAAGCCGCACCCTGTTCGTGCCGCGCCGTCACATGCCGGATGCCCGATCCGGGCAGGCCGCGGTAAAGTTCCACCGTATGCACGCCGGGGATGCCGAACACCACCTCGACCCCGCGCGCGGCCAGCCCGGCGGCCAGTTCCTCGCCCACCGATCTCATGCGGCGTCTCCCTTCCGGTTCAGGTCCAGGGCAAAGGCGGCGATGCGGCGGCAGGCTTCGGTCGTCGCCTCGTCGGGCTGGGTCAGCGCGAGCCGCAGCCAGCCGCCAAGGGCCTGGCCGAAACTTTCGCCCGGCATCACCGCCACGCCGCATTCCTCAAGCAGGCGGCCTGCGAATTCCTGCCCGGAAAGCCCGGTGGCGCGCACGTCCACAAGGGCGAACATCCCGGCATCGGGCCGATGGACGGCAAGCCCCGCCGTGCCGTGCAGCCTGTGGCGGATGATGTCGGCGCGGCGGGCAAAGCGTTCGGCCATGCCGGGCGCCACGGGCGAGGGGCGGCTGATTGCGCGCGCCGTCATGTCAGCGATGAACGGCTGGTTGCCGAACAGCATGGTTTCCGAAAGCGGCAGCAGGCGTTCGCAGAATTCGGCCGATCCCACGCACCAGCCCGACCGGAAGCCGGGCGCAGCATGGGATTTCGAGATCGAGGCCGTGGCGATGGTGCGGTCTGCCAGTTCCGGGAAATCCAGCGGCGAGACGAATTCGGCACCGGCAAAGACCAGATCCTCATAAACCTCGTCGGACACGATCCACAGGTCATGGCGGATCGCCAGATCGCCGATGTCGGCGATGTCCTGCCGGGTCAGCACGGCGCCCGTCGGATTGTGCGGGGTGTTGAGAAAGATCACCCGCGACCGGGGCGTGATCCGCGCCGCCAGATCGGCGGCCTGCATCCGGAAACCCTTTTCCGGGCGCAGCGGCACCGGCACCACCCTGGCGCCGCAGGATTCGATCACCCCTTCATAGGACGCATACAGCGGGTCGCCCACCAGCACCTCGTCGCCGTCCTCGGCAATCGCGCGGAAGACGGCGTAAAGCGTGGTCTGGGTGCCGGGAAAGCACATGATGTTCTCGGCCGTGACCGGGCGGCCGCGCCGCGCGCTGTAACGGGCGGCCAGCGCCTCGACCAGCGCCGGTTCCCCCCGACCGTTGGAATAGCCCGTCCGCCCGGCGGCCATCGCGCGGGCGGCATCCTCGATCATCTCGGGCGGGCAGGGGACATCGGGTTCACCGATCGTCAGTTCGATGATCTCGCGCCCTTCGGCGGCCAGTTCGCGGGCGCGGATGTGCACGCGCCACTTGGCGCTGCCCAGGCCCGAAAGGCGATCGGTGACAGAGGCGTATTTCATGGCGTTTCGCTTTCGGCGGCAGGATCGGGAATATGGGGCATCAGATCGACCCCGAGGATGGCGCCCACGGCGGCGACGCCGATCCGGGCAAGTTCATCGTCGGGGAAGGATTCGGGCAGGGCGCAGCCTTCCAGCCACAGCCCGTCGATCACCCCGTTGCAGGCGATGGCGAGCCTGCGCAGGTCGCCTTCGTCGCGCGATCCGGGAAGATCGGCGATCAGGCCCTGCAGCTGGTCGCGATAGTTCAGATAGGTCGCCTCGTGGACCTCGCGGATGGCGGGGTCGCGGCGCACCATCTGGATGAAGGCAGCCCAACGACCCAACCTGCCCGCATGCACGACCGGCGGGCGCAGCGAAGCGGCGACGAAGGCGGCAAGGCGCGCGGCGGGGTCGGCACCGGCGTTGCGGATCACGTCGAGGTTTTCGGCCGTCATCCTGTCCATCAGCCCGCGATAGGCGGCGCGGGTCAGATCCTCCTTGCCGGTGAAGTAGTGCCGAATCAGGCCGGGGGTCACGCCCGCACGGGCGGCGATCGCGCGCACGGTGGCCGCCATGACCCCGCCTTCGGCCACAAGATCAAGCGTTGCGGAAATCAGCGCCTCGCGCCGCCGCTCTTCGCCTTCGCGTGTGAATTTGCGCCGTTCGCCGGTCATGCCGCACCTAATTATACACTTGCATAATTACCTTTCCCGCGTCTTACTGCAATCAGGAATCCGACGGAGTCCCGATGCGCGACGATACCGCCAGCCGTTCCCCAAGCCCCGAGGCCATCCGCATCGAAGGGCTTCACAAGTCCTTCGGCCCGCTTGAGGTTCTGAAGGGCGTCGATCTGGTTGCCCATGAGGGCGACGTGGTGGCGATCATCGGCGGATCGGGGTCGGGGAAGTCAACGATGCTGCGCTGCATCAACTTTCTGGAAACGCCGTCGTCGGGACGGATCGTGATCGGCGGCGAAGAGGTGCGGATGCGGCCCGACGGAAGTCCCGCCGATCGCAGGCAGATCGAACGGCTGCGGCAGTCGCTGGGAATGGTGTTCCAGCAGTTCAACCTGTGGACCCACAAGACCATCCTCGAAAACCTGATCGAAGTGCCCGTGTATGTGCTGGGCACCCCGAAGGATCAGGCCGTGGCGCGGGCCGAACGGCTTCTGGCGCGGGTGGGGCTGGCGGAAAAGGCGGGCGCCTATCCCGCGTTCCTGTCCGGGGGCCAGCAGCAGCGCGCGGCCATCGCGCGGGCTTTGTGCATGGAACCCCGCGCGATGCTGTTCGACGAACCCACAAGCGCGCTTGACCCCGAACTGGTGGGCGAGGTCCTGGGCGTGATCCGCGATCTGGCCGCCGAGGGCCGGACGATGATCCTTGTCACGCACGAGATGAAATTCGCGCGCGAGGTTTCCAGCCATGTGATCTATCTTCACAATGGCCGCATCGAAGAGGAAGGCCCGCCTGACCGGGTCTTCGGCGATCCGAAGTCGGACCGCCTGAAACAGTTTCTCAAGACCGTGGCTTGACCCGGCGAACCAACAAGGCACCAACAGAAGAGGGTAAAAAATGAAAAAACTTGCTGCACTTACGCTGACCGCGACGCTGATGCTCGGCGGGGCCGCGATGGCCCAGACCGTCAAGGTCGGCATCGCCGCCGAACCCTATCCGCCCTTCGCCTCGCCCGATGCCTCGGGCAACTGGGTGGGCTGGGAAGTCGATCTGATCGGCGCGGTCTGCGCCGCCGCCGAAATGGAATGCGAAATCGTCCCGGTGGCCTGGGATGGCATCATCCCCTCGCTGACGGCGGGCCAGATCGACGCGATCATGGCCTCGATGTCGATCACGGCGGAACGGATGCAGACGATCGACTTCTCTGACAAGTATTACAACACGCCGACCGTGATCGTCGGCGCCAAGGGTGTCGAGATGACGCCGGACGCTGCGGGCCTTGCGGGCAAGATCCTGGGCGTGCAGGTTTCGACCGTGCACGAAGCCTATGCACAGAAGCACTTCGCCGGCTCTGTGGCCGAGATCAAGGTCTATCAGACCCAGGACGAGGCGAACCAGGATCTGGTCGCGGGCCGGATCGACGCGACCCAGGCCGACAGCATCGCGCTGGACGACTTCCTCAAGACCGAAGCCGGCATGGCCTGCTGCGAATCGAAGGGCGCCGTCACTGATGATCCCGAGGTTCTGGGGCTTGGCGTCGGCGTTGGCCTGCGCAAGGGCGAGGACGAGCTGAAGGCGAAGTTCAACGCGGGCATCGCCAAGGTTCTGGAAGACGGCACCTACGACAAGATCTCGGCCCCCTATTTCGCCTCGTCGATCTACGGCGGCTGAGGCCTGAGCGGTGATGGAGCTGATCGGGGCCGCGGGCGCGGCCTCAACGCTCGACCTTCTGGCATATTCGCCCCCCGGCTGGGGGGCGAACCTGCTCAGGGGGCTCTGGAATTCGATCCTGATCGCGGGTGGCGCCTTCGGCCTTGGCCTGCTGATCGGGATTTTCGGCGCCTATGGCAAGCTTTACGGCGGCCCGGTGCTGCGCGACCTGCTGGCGGTCTATACCACCGTCGTGCGGGCGGTGCCGGAACTCGTGCTGATCCTCATTCTCTACTACGCCGTCACCGATGCGGTGAACCAGGCGCTGATCGCCTTTGGCCATGAACGTATCCAGATCTCGGGCCTGGCCGCCGGGATTGTCGTCTTGGGCTTCGTACAGGGCGCCTATGCGACCGAGGTGCTGCGCGGCGCGATCCTTGCGGTGCCCCCAGGCCAGATCGAGGCGGCGCGCGCGATGGGGATGCCCGCCACGCTTCTGGCCCGGCGGATCACCCTGCCGCTGATGCTGTCCTATGCCATTCCCGGCCTTGCGAACCTGTGGCTGGTGGCGACAAAGGACACCGCGCTGCTGGCCGTGGTGGGCTTTGGCGAACTGACCCAGGAAACCCGGCAGGCGGCCGGCGCGACCAAGGCCTATTTCACCTTCTTCATGGCGGCGGGGGCGCTTTATCTGACGCTCTCGCTTGTCTCGACCTATCTTTTTGCCCGGCTTGAACGCCATGCGCGGCGTGGGCAGCCGTCGGTCGGGGGGGCGCGATGAAGGCGCTTTTGCAACCGCACCGGATCGTGATGCTGGCCATCGCCGCGGCGATCGTGCTGTGGTGCGTCTTCACCCTGCGGTGGGACTGGTTGCCGAAATACCTGCCGCTTGCGGTCGAAGGCATCTGGCGCACGGTCTGGATCCTTGCGGTGACGGTGGTGATGGGCATGGCGCTGGCCATTCCGCTTGGCCTCGCGCAGGCGGTGGGGCCCTGGTATCTGGCCGCGCCCGCGCGGGTCTTCTGCACGGTAATCCGCGGCACGCCGCTGCTGTTGCAGCTTTGGCTGCTTTACTATGGGCTTGGGTCGCTGTTCCCGCAGATCCCCTGGATCCGGCAATCCGACCTCTGGCCGATCCTCAGGCAGGCCTGGCCCTATGCGGTGCTGGCGCTGACCCTGTCCTTTGCCGGCTACGAGGGCGAGGTGATGCGCGGCGCGTTCAAGGGCGTGCCGAAGGGCCAGCTTGAAGCCGCAAAGGCGATGGGGATGCCGCGCTGGAAGATCCTCACCCGGATCTGGCTGCCGCAGGCCGTCCACCGCGCACTGCCCACGCTCGGGGGCGAAACGGTGCTGCAACTGAAGGCCACGCCTCTGGTGGCGACGATCACGGTGGTCGATATCTATGCCGTGTCCAGCCGGGTGCGTCAGGACACCTACATCGTCTATGAACCGCTGCTGCTTCTGGCGGTGGTCTACATGGTGATCACGGGCATCATCGTTCTGGCCTTCAGGGCGCTTGAACGCCGTGTGCCTTCGCGCATCGCCTGACCTGCGGATCGGGCGCGCGGATCAGTCCTGCGCCACGTCCTTGTGGATGATGACATCGCATTGCGGATAGGCCAGAAGGATCGTGCGTTTCAGGCCCGCGCCGATCTCGTGCGCCTCGCGCAGCGACAGTGCGCCGTCGAGTTCGATGTGCAGGTGGACGAAGACCCGGCTTCCGGCCTTCCGCGTCTTGAGGTCGTGAAACCCTTTCACGCCCGGCCATTCACGGGCCAGCGTGGCGATCCCCTCGATCACCTCCGGGTCGGCGGCGCGGTCCATCAGCGCATCCCACGCCCCCTTGAAGATCGACAGCGCGCCAAAGGCCATGATGGCCGCCGCGACCAGCGCCACCACGCTGTCGATCTGCGCCATGCCGAACTGCGCCGAGGCCCAGAGCGACAGGATCGCGCCCATGTTGGGCAGAAGGTCGCCCAGGTAATGCAGCCGGTCGGCCTTGACCACGGGGTTGCGGGTGCGCCGGGCGACGCGGCCCTGCCACCAGACAAGGCCAAGCGTCAGCACGATCGACACGCCCATGACCGCGATACCCGTGGTTTCCTCGGTCAGTTTCGCGGGCTGCGAAGTCAGCAGGCGCCGGACCGCCGCCCAGGCGATCACACCCGCCGACACCAGGATGAAGATCGACTGGCCAAGCGCGGCCAGATCCTCGGCCGAGGAATGGCCGAATGCGTGGTCCTCGTCAGCGGGTTTCGCGGCATAAAGGATCGCGGCCATCGCCGCGACCGAAACCATCAGGTCAAGCGCGCTGTCGGTCAGCGAGGCGGCGACCGAAAGCGAGCCGGTTTCGGAAAGCGCCCAGAGTTTTAGCCCGACCAGCGTCAGCGCGACGGCAACCGATGCCACCCCGGCGGACAGGTTCAGACGTGTGGCGCTTGTGGTCATGGAACCGGCCCCGCGAAATCAGGCCCCCCGACTATCGCAGGCGCCGCGCGCCCGGCAACATCTATTCGATGATTTCGCCGGGGTCGGTGCCCCACAAGGCCGTCTTGCGGACCCAGCCGCGCCCGCCGTCGGTGTTCAGCCTGCACCAGTCCGGGTTGCATTCCAGGATGCGGCCGATCACGCCGCGTTCCGCCTGCAGCACGATCTGCCCGCGATCGTCGGGAGCGGACCGGAATTCTGCCAGGTCCTGCATCACGATGGCGCTGCGCACGCCCGACAGAAGCGAGTAATGCACCCAGCCGCCCGCGCCCTCGATATCCTCGACGCGGCGCCAGTTCTCGAATTCCGCGGTGATGCGCAGGGGCATGCCCGCGCGGGTAAAGACCCAGTCGATCCGATGGGTCAGGCCGGGGCCGCGGCGGGCGTTGCCTTCGGTTCCCTTCAGGCTGACGTAGCGCGGCAGGGGCAGGTTCGTGACCGCCCCCCGGTTCGGGTCGCGTTCGGGCTTTGCCGTGGCCTTCGATGCAGCAGTGGCCGGAGGCGCCGCGACTGAAGGCGCCGCGCCCTCGGCCGCGGGAGCCGCCGCCGGGGCATCGGCCGAGGCCGCGACCGTCTGCGCCGCCGCTGCACCGATGACAAGCCACAGGGCGGCAAGGCCCGCGCCAATCATCGCCGATGCGCCGAAAATCCGCCGTCCGCCCCGATCCCTGATCTGCATCTTGCCTGTCCCGCGGCCCCGTCCAGCCGGGGCATATTGTCTTTGTTGCTCTAGCCTTCGCGTCCGGGGTTGTGCCTTGTCCCGGTTGGGGGCACTTTGCCATTGTGGACCCGGATTTGGAAGTGCAGGGGGAAAGAACATGCCAGCTCAGCGTCTGAGTGTTGTCGTTACGCGACGCTTGCCCGAAGTGGTAGAGACCCGGATGAAAGAGCTGTTCGACGTGCAGTTGCGCGACCCAGACACCAAGATGACGCGCGAGGAACTGGCCGAGGCGATGCGCCGGGCCGATGTGCTTGTGCCCTGCGTCACCGACCAGATCGACGCCAGCCTTCTGGCGCAGGCGGGGGACAAGCTGAAGCTGATCGCGAACTACGGCGCGGGGATCGACCATATCGACGTCGCCAGTGCCCGCCAGCGCGGCATCCTTGTGTCGAACACCCCCGGTGTCGTGACCGAGGACACCGCCGACATGACGCTGGCGCTGATCCTTGCCGTGACCCGCCGCATCCCCGAGGGGCTGGCCGAGATGCAGTCCGGCAAGTGGCAGGGCTGGTCGCCGATGGCCCATCTGGGGGGGCGTGTCGGCGGGCGGCGTCTGGGGATTCTTGGCATGGGCCGTATCGGGCAGGCGGTGGCCAAGCGCGCGCGCGCCTTCGGCATGCAGATCCATTACCACAACCGCCGCCGCGTCCGTCCCGAGGTCGAGGCCGAGCTTGAGGCGACCTATTGGGAAAGCCTCGACCAGATGATCGCCCGGATGGACATCATCTCGATCAACTGCCCGCACACGCCTTCGACCTTCCACCTGATGAATGCGCGGCGCCTGAAGCTGATGAAACCGAGCGCCGTGATCGTGAACACCTCGCGCGGCGAGGTGATCGACGAAAACGCCCTGACGCGCGGGCTGCGCGCGGGCGAGATCGCCGGGGCGGGTCTGGACGTGTTCGAACACGGGCACGAGATCAACCCGCGCCTGCGCGAACTGCCCAATGTCGTGCTGCTGCCGCACATGGGATCGGCCACGATCGAGGGGCGGGTCGAGATGGGCGAGAAGGTGATCATCAACATCAAGACCTTCGCCGACGGCCACCGCCCGCCGGATCAGGTCGTGCCCGGCATGCTGTAACCGGCGGCCTGTGACGGGCCCTCCGTGACTGGCCTTCCGTGGCGGGCCTTCCGTGGCTGGCCTTCCGTGACGGGCAGGCACCGCCGGTTTTGTCATCAAACTGTTACAATACTTGTTGCGCGCTCCGGGTGGGCGCGCTTACGCTGCTTTGACCAAAAGAAAAAATAACCGTGAATGTATCTAGGGAGGAAAACATGAACGGAACCCGGCTTACGGCCTCTGCGCTGGCGCTGGCGACGGGGCTGACCGCGACGGCGGCAGCGGCCGACGGGCGGCTCAGCTTCTACTGTTCGGCGCAGGAGGAATGGTGCCAGATCATGGCCCGCAGTTTCGAGGAAGCGACCGGCATCAACGTCGACATGACGCGCAAGTCTTCGGGTGAAACCTTCGCGCAGATCCAGGCCGAGGCCAGCAATCCCAAGGGGGACATCTGGTGGGGCGGCACCGGCGATCCGCATCTTCAGGCCGCCGAAGAGGATCTGACCGAACCCTATGTCAGCCCGATGCGCGACCAGCTGCACGACTGGGCGATCAAGCAGGCGGAAAGCGCCGGCGACAAGACGATCGGCATCTATTCCGGCGCTCTGGGTTTCGGCTACAATTCCGACATGCTGGCCAAGGCGGGGCTGCCCGCGCCGGCCTGCTGGGAAGACCTGGCCAAGCCGGAATACAAGGGCATGGTGCAGATGGCCAACCCGAACTCGTCCGGTACGGCCTACACGACGCTGGCCACGATGGTGCAGATGATGGGCGAGGATGGCGGCTTCGACTTCATGAAGCGGCTTCACGGCAACATCAACCAGTACACCAAATCCGGCTCGGCCCCGATCAAGGCGGCAGGCCAGGGCGAGACGCTGATCGGCATCGTCTTCATGCACGATTCGGTGGCGCAGACCGTCGCGGGCTTTCCCGTCGTGACCGTCGCCCCCTGCGAGGGCACGGGATACGAGATCGGGTCGATGTCGATCATCAAGGGCGCGCGCAACATGGACAACGCCAAGAAGTTCTATGACTGGGCGCTGTCGGTCGAGGCACAGAACCTTGCCCTTCAGGTCAACGCCTTCCAGGTGATGTCGAACAAGGGGGCCGAGGTTTCCGACAAGGCGCCCGACCTGTCCGGCCTGAAGCTGATCGACTACGACTTCAAGAAGTACGGTTCGTCCGATGAACGCAAGCGCCTGCTGGCGAAGTGGGATACGGACGTCTCAACCCTGCCGCAGTAAGCGCAAGCCAGACCCTTGCGGATCGCAAGCACGGAAAAGACCACCCATCCGGTCCTGATCTTCTGGATCATCGCCGGATGGGTCGGTTATGCCCTTCTGCCCTGGTACGGGGTCGAAGAGTTCTGGACCTTCGACTGGCTGTCGGACGGCTGGCCGTCCGAGGCCGATTATGCGCCGGCCCTGGGACTTGTGCTTCAGGGCCTCAAGCCTTGGCTTCTGCCGATGCTGCCCGCGCTGGCGGCGCCGCTGCTGGTTGTCACACGGCGCAAGACCGATCCGCTTTATGCCCGCGTCCTGATCGCCTCGGGCGCCTTCGGCTTTGCCTGGCTGGTGGCGCAGGGGCTGGGAATCGGGTTGCGCGGCTTTACCGCTGATTGGCTGGCGGCGATCTTCGGACAGCTCGACGACCGGCAGTTCGGCATGGGCTATGGCGCGATGATCACCGCCTCGGCCTTCCTGTTCCTTCTGACCCAGGGGCTGGCCGCGCGCGGTTTGGTCAAGGGCGACGTCTTCGTCGCCTCGGCCATCGGGGGGGTGATCGCCGTTGTCACCATCTTTGTCTTCTTCCCGATCGCCAAGATGCTGATGGCGGGCTTCGTTTCGGATGAGGGCGGGCTTTCCGTCGGCCATTTCCTGAACCGGTTCTTCGATGCCCGGATCTGGGGGCTGGGGTGCCTGACCGGGGGCACGCGCTGTGGCGTGGCGTGGAATTCGCTGTTCCTGGCCGTTCTGGTGGGGATCATCACCACCGCGCTTGGCCTTGCCTTCGCGCTGGTGCTGACGCGATCAGGCTTCCGCTACAAGCGGGTCTTGCGGGCGATGACGGTGCTGCCGATCATCACGCCCCCCTTCGTGATCGGCCTTGCCATCATCCTGCTGTTCGGGCTTTCCGGCACCGTGACAACGACCGTCGCGGGGGTTCTGGGGATCGAGGCGACCCGCTGGGTCTATGGCCTGCCGGGCATCCTGATCGCGCAGGTCCTGGCCTTCACGCCGATTGCCTTTCTGGTGCTGATCGGCGTGGTCGAGGGCGTCAGCCCCAGCATGGAAGAGGCCGCCCAGACCCTGCGCGCCAGTCGCTGGCAGACGTTCCGCACGGTATCGCTGCCATTGATGCGCCCCGGTCTGGCCAACGCATTCCTTCTTGGATTCATCGAAAGCATGGCCGATTTCGGCAATCCGCTGGTTCTTGGCGGGAATTACGACGTGCTGTCGACCGAGATCTTCTTTGCCATCGTCGGTGCGCAATATGACCAGAGCCGCGCGGCGATCCTTGCCATCGTGCTTTTGTTCTTCACCCTCGCCGCGTTCTACCTGCAACGGTTCTGGCTGGGGCGCAAAAGCTATACCACAGTGACCGGCAAGGGCGATGCGGGGGTGCATCCGCCGATGCCGCGCGGGCTGGCCATTCCGGTCTATCTGATCGTGGGGGGCTGGACAGCTTTTACCGCCGTTGTCTACGGCATGATCCTTTACGGATCGGTGGTGGAGCTTTGGGGGGTGCGCAACAACCTGACCTTCAAGCACTATATCACCGCCTTCCGCGTCAGCTGGGGCGAAAACGGCATCCGCTGGACCGGGTCCGCCTGGGACAGTTTCTGGACCACGATCATGATCTCGACCATCGCGGCGCCCTTGACCGCGGCCGTGGGCCTGATCACCGCCTATCTGCTGACGCGGCAGGATTTCGCGGGCAAGCGCAGTTTCGAATTCGGCACGATGCTGTCCTTCGCCATTCCCGGCACGGTGATCGGCGTGGCCTATATCCTGGCCTTCAACGTGCCGCCGATCGAGATCACGGGCACCGGCCTGATCCTCGTGATCAGCTTCATCTTCCGCAACATGCCGGTGGGGGTCAGGGCGGGCATCGCCTCGATGAGCCAGCTCGACAAGTCGCTGGACGAAAGCAGCCTGACGCTTGGCGCGAATTCCTGGCAGACCTTCCGCCGGGTGATCCTGCCCTTGTTGCGGCCGGCGATCCTGGCGGCGCTGGTCTACAGCTTCGTCCGGGCGATGACGGCGATCTCGGCGGTGATCTTCCTCGTCTCGGCCCGCTACGACATGGCGACCAGCTACATCATCGGCCGGGTCGAGAACAACGACTACGGCCTTGCCATCGCCTACTCGACCGCGCTGATCTTCGTGATGCTGGCGGCGGTGGGCCTGCTGCAACTGTTGGTCGGGCGCACCCGGATCGGGCGGCGCACGGCCCATTCCACGACCACGGGACATTGACGACATGACGCGCATCAACGCCAAGGCCGCCTCGGTTCGGTTCGAGAATGTCACCAAGATCTATGGCCGCGACGTGGTGGCGGTGGACGACATCACCCTTACGGTGCGGGCGGGGTCGCTTGTCACGCTGCTTGGGCCATCGGGCTGTGGCAAGACCACGACCCTGCGGATGATCGCGGGGCTTGAAATGGCCAGCCGTGGCACGATCCTGATCGGCGACAAGGACGTGACGCAACTGCCCGCGACGGACCGCGACGTGTCGATGGTGTTCCAGTCCTATGCGCTTTTCCCGCATATGACGGTTCTGGAAAACGTCAGCTACGGCCTGAAGTTTTCCGGCTTCAACAAGGCGGAAACCCGTGATCGCGCGATGGCGGGGCTCGATCTGGTGGGGTTGAAGGATTACGGCGGCCGCCTGCCGTCGGAACTGTCGGGGGGGCAGCAGCAGCGCGTGGCGGTGGCGCGGGCGCTTGTGCTGGAGCCCCAGGTGCTTCTGTTCGACGAACCGCTGTCGAACCTTGACGCCAAGCTGCGCCGCAAGGTGCGCGAAGAGATCCGCGAGATCCAGCAGACGCTTGGCCTGACCGTGGTCTATGTGACCCACGACCAGGAAGAGGCGCTGGCCGTCAGCGACGAGATCGTGGTGATGCGCAACGCCGCCATCGCCCAGGTCGGCACGCCGCGCGACCTTTACGAGGCGCCCGCCGATGCCTTCGTCGCAGACTTCATCGGCGAGGCGAACCTGATCCCGGTCGAGATCGTGGACACCGACGGCGCGACCGCGACCATCGCGATGGGGGGGTATCGCCATGCCCTGCCGTCGCGCGGGCTGCCGAAGGGCCCCGCGTTGCTGGCGGTGCGCCCCTCGCGGCTGGTGCTGTCGGACAGGGGCGGGGCGGGCATGGCCGCCCGCATCGCCAAGGCGACCTATGTCGGCAACCGCATGGAATACACCGTGGAAACCGATGTCGGCAGTTTCTTTGCGGTGAACGAGGATGTCGTCCATCCGCTGAAGCCCGGTACGGATGTGGCCCTGGGTCTGGCGGAAAGCGGCCCGGTCCTGGTGCCGCGGGCCTAGTCGAAGGCGCGGTCGGCCATTTCCTGGATCGCGTCGAACACCGCCGCCCCGCCGCCGACGACGCGCCCGCCTTCGGCCAGCGCGGCGGTCACGTCCACCTGCTGCATCCGACCGCCCGCCTCATGCACCAGAAGATAGCCCGCCAGGAAATCCCACGCGTTCATATGCGCCTCGGCATAGCCCAGGATGCGCCCCGAGGCGACATAGGCCAGCGACAGCCCGCCCGATCCGTTGCGCCAGAACACCGTGCCCGCGTCACAGGCCAGCGAGACAAGCCGCTTGATCCCCTCGATCTCGCGGCGGCCGGAAAAGCCCACCCCCAGCGATCCGTCGCGCAGCGATGTCTTGGCGGTGCAGCGGATCGGCTGGTCGTTGCAAAACGCGCCGCCGCCCTTCATGGCATGATGCATCTCGTCGGCCATCGGGTCGTGGATCACGCCGATCACCACCTCTCCATCCTTGACGCAGGCCAGGATCACGCACCATTGCGGGATGCCGTTGATGAAGTTCGTCGTGCCGTCGATCGGGTCGATCACCCAGGTGTAGCCGCTGCTGCCCGCCGTGGGCGCGCCTTCCTCGCCAAGGATCGCATCGTCCGGGCAGGCTTCGGCCAGCATCCGCCGCACTGCAAGTTCCACCTCCTTGTCGGCCTCCGAGACGAAATCCTGATGCCCTTTCGCGTCCACGGCCAGCGTCTGCCAGTTGCGGAAATAGTCGCGCGCCAGGTTCCCCGCCTCGCGGGCGATCCGGCGGGCGATGGTATAGCGGGCGTCATGCGGCATGATGAAGATTCCGTTGCAAATGTAACAGCGGCAGCCTACGCCCGCCGTGCCGGGAATGGGAAGGGGCGATGATGGATCTTCAGGCGCATCGCGCGGTGATCTTCGATCTGGACGGCACGCTTGTGGAAAGCGAACCGGCCTGGGCCGCGGCCAAGGTCGCGGTTCTTGCGCGGCATGGCCATTCGGTCAGCGAAGACCTGCTGGATCGTTATGTGGGCCAGGGCCTTGCGGGGTTTCTGGCCGAGGTCTTCGGCCCCGGTCTTTCCCCCGATCTGCGTCACCGCCTTGGCGTTGAAATCGGGGTCGAGGCGGACAGGCTCTTGCCCCTTCATCGCGAGGTGATCCCCGGTGCGGCCCGGTTCCTGCGCGATGTCGCCGAGGCGGGGCTGCGCGTTGCGGTCTGTTCCTCGTCCCCGCGCCGCCATATCGACGCGGCGCTAGACCAGCTGGGCGTTGCCGATGCCGTCGAGCTGACGGTCTCGGCGGCCGAACTGCCGCGCGGCAAACCGCACCCCTTGCCCTACCTGGAAACCCTGACCCGGCTGGGGCTGGCACCCGAAGGCGCGGTCGCGGTCGAGGATGCCCCGGCAGGCTTCCAGTCGGCGCAGGGCGCGGGCCTTGCGGTGATCGGGATCGGTCCGCGGGCGTTGGTGCCTGCGGTGGCCGAAGGGCTTTCCCTGGCCGTGCCGGACTACCGGGCGCTGACGGCCCGTGTGCGGCTTCCGTCCCGGATCGGCTGTTGACGCCGCAACGCGGCTGGGGCTTCCTGTCGCACGAACCCCGAAGCCAGGAGAGCGGGCCGTGATCCTTGAAAACCGGACCCTTGAGGAACTGAAGCCCGGCGATACCGCCGAACTGCGCAGGCTTTGCACCGTCGACGATGTGCTGGCCTTCGCCAATGTCTCGGGCAACCACAATCCGATGCACCATCACGCGAAGGATGGCGATGGCGACGGGCAGGCCGAAATCGTCGTGCCGGGGTCGATGGTGGCGGCCTTCCTGACGGCGGTTCTGGGCACCGTCCTGCCCGGCGGGGGCACGCTGTCGCGCGCGCTGGAGGTGCGGTTTCCGAACCGGGCGGTGGCGGGCGATGAACTGGTGTCGCGCGTGACGGTCGTGTCTGTCGACCGGGCCGAGGGGCTGGTGACGCTGGATGCGCTGGTGACACGGGCGGCCGACGGATTGGTCCTGCTGGAAGGCCGGGCAACGGTGCAGGCCCCGCGGACCAAGGTGGCCTATGACACGCGCGACATGCCCGGCCTGATCGTTCAGCGCCACCGCCATTTCGAAGCCCTGCTGGCGCGCGCGGCACCGCTGCCTGCCCTGCGCACGGCGGTCGTCTGCCCGGAAAAGCCCGATGCGCTGAACGGGGCGCTTCTGGCGCGCGATCATACGCTGATCGAGCCGGTCCTTCTGGGAAGCGCTGCGCGCATTGCCGCCGTGGCAGCCGAACTGGGCCGCGACCTGACAGGAATCGAGGTGATCGACCTGCCCGATCCGGTGGCGGCCGCGGCGGCAGCCGTGGCCCTTGCGCGCGAGGGGAAGGTGCAGGCGTTGATGAAGGGGCACCTGCATACCGACGAGCTTCTCCGCCCGGCGGTGGATCGCGACACGGGATTGCGCGGGCGGCGCAGGTTCAGCCATGTCTTCGTGATGGATGTGCCGGGTCTTGCCCATCCGCTTCTGGTGACGGATGCGGCGATCAACATCGCGCCTGACCTGATGACCAAGGTCGATATCGTGCAGAACGCGATCGACCTTGCCCTGTCCCTGGGGATCGAACAGCCCAAGGTCGGCGTGCTGTCGGCGGTAGAGACGGTCAACCCGGCGTTGCCGTCGTCGATCGACGCGGCGCTTCTGTCCAAGATGGCCGAACGCGGGCAGATCAAGGGCGGGGTCGTCGACGGGCCGCTGGCGATGGACAATGCCGTGGACATGGCCGCCGCCCGGACCAAGGGCATCACCTCGCCGGTGGCAGGGCGGGCCGAGGTGCTGGTCGTGCCGGGGATCGATGCGGGCAACATGCTGGCCAAGCAGCTGACCTACCTGTCGCATGCCGAGGCCGCGGGCGTGGTGATCGGGGCGCGGGTGCCGATCATCCTCAACAGCCGGGCCGATGACGACATGGCGCGGCTGGCCTCTTGCGCGGTGGCGGCGCTTTACGACCTGTGGCTTCGCGATCAGAATCGCGCGGGCAGGTAAGGCGCCATCGCCAGACCCGGATCGCGCCCGGCGACCAGATCCGCCACGATGCGCGCCGTCACGGGCGCCAGCGTCAGGCCGATATGGCCGTGGCCATAGGCATGGATCACATCCGCCCCCGCCCGGCTTGGGCCGATCACCGGCACGCTGTCGGGCATCGAGGGGCGGAAACCCATCCAGTGGCGCGCGGGCGGTCCCAGATCGGGAAAGATCGCCTTTACGCCCTCGACAAGCCGGGCGATGCGATGGGGCGAGGGCGGTGCGGTCAGCCCGCCCAGTTCAACCGTGCCCGCCGCGCGCAACCGCCCTGTCATCGGGCAAAGGTAGAACCCGCGCGAGGTCGGGCAGCAGGGGCGGTTCAGCCGCGGCGCATCCATGTCCCATTCGACGTGATAGCCGCGTTCGGTATCCAGCGGCACGCGGTCGCCCGCCTGCCGCGCCAGCGCGCGCGAATGGGCCCCGGCGGCCAGGACCACGCGGCGCGCCTCGACCCGCAGGCCCGGCCCGGTCAGAAAGATGCCCCCCGCCTGCCGTGCCAGCCCGTTGACGCGGTGGGGCAGGTGCGTAACGCCCGCCGCCGCGCAGGCCGAGGCCATCCGCCCCATCATCCGCCCCGGATCGGTCAGGAAGACCGCCCCCGGAAAGAAGGCCCCGCCCCACGCGACCGGGGGCAGGTTCGGCTCCATCGCGGCAAGTTCGGCCGGGCCGATCAGGTCGACGGTGATGCCGTGGCTGCGGCGAAAGGCCATGTCGGCCTCGGCCGCGCGGCGGGCGGCCGCGGTTTCATAGACGTAAAGGCAGCCCCGCTGTTGCAGGATGTCGGCGCCCCCGATTCCGGCGGCGAGCTCCTGCCAGAGGGGCGTTGCATCGGCCAGAAGCGCCGCGATCGCCGCCGCGTTCCTGCGCGCCGCCCCCGGCAGGGATTGCCGCGCAAAGCGCAGCAGCCACGGCGCCAGCGTGGGCAAGGCCGCGCGGCGGATCGCCAGCGGCGAATTGCGGTCGAACAGCAGCGACGGCAGGTTCTTCAAGACGTCGGGTGTGCCGACCGGCATCACCGCGTAATCCGCGATCGTGCCGGCATTGCCGTATGATGCGCCCGATCCCGGTGGTTCGGGGTCGATCAGCAGCACCTCATGCCCGTCGGCGGCCAGACGCAGCGCGCAGGCCATGCCGACCACACCCGCGCCGATCACCGCGATTTCGGTGGAAAGACGTTCTGTCATCGCCCTGTCAGTCCGTGGTGCCCGGCGGGTTCATCCGGCCCGCCGGGCGGCTGTCATCACATGCAGGCCTCGAACAGCGCGCGGGTGTTTTCGCGCGTCATGGCCACAGGGTTCCCGCCGCAGGACGGGTCTTCCAGCGCCATGTCGGTCAGTTCGTCCAGCCGGTCGCGTTGCACCCCCATCGCCGTCAGGTTCTCCGGGATGGCGAGGCGCGCGCGCAGGGCCATGATCGCGGCGCGGAACCCGTCGAACCCGCCCGCGATGCCCAGATAGGCGGCGGCGGCCTTGATGCGGTCCTCGATCGCGGCGCGGTTGAAATCCAGCACCATCGGCATCACCACGGCGTTCGTCGTGCCGTGGTGGGTGTTGTAGACCGCGCCCACCGGATGCGAGAGCGAGTGGATCGCCCCCAGCCCCTTCTGGAACGCGACAGCCCCCATCGCCGCCGCGCTCATCATGTGGGCGCGGGCGTCAAGGTCGTTCGGGTTGTCGTAGACCTTCGGCAGGTTCTCGAACACCAGCCGCATCCCTTCCAGAGCGATGCCCTGGCTCATCGGGTGGTAATGCGGGCTGCAATACGCCTCGAGGCAATGGGCCAGCGCATCCATGCCCGTGCCTGCGGTGATGAAACGCGGCATTCCCACGGTCAGCGCCGGATCGCAGATCGTGACCACGGGCATCAGCCTGGGATGGAAGATGATCTTCTTCTTGTGGGTCGCGCTGTTGGTCAGCACACCGGCCCGGCCCACTTCGGAGCCGGTTCCGGCGGTTGTGGGCACGGCGATGACGGGGGCGATCTTGTCGGCATCGGCACGGGTGTACCAGTCGTCCACATCCTCCAGGTCCCAGACCGAAAGATCCTCGCGCTGGCCGGCCATCAGGGCAATCATCTTGCCCAGATCCAGCGCCGAACCGCCACCGAAGGCCACCACCCCGTCATGCCCGCCCGCGCGATAGACGCTGATGCCGGCGGCCATGTTGCCCTCGTGCGGGTTCGGGTCGACATCGCTGAACACGGCGCGGCCAAGGCCCGCGGCGTCAAGCACATTCAGCGCGCCCGCGGTGATCGGCAGGGCGGCAAGCGCGCGGTCGGTCACCAGCAGGGGGCGGCTGATGCCTGCGGCCTTGCAGTGATCGGCCAGTTCGGCAATCCGGCCCACGCCGAATTTGATCGCGGTCGGGTATGACCAGTTGCGATTGGGCACATTGTGCGCGGTCATGGTGTCAGACTTTCTTGAGGTGATAGGATTTCGGGCGCGTCAGGCTGAGGAAACCGAGATAGGACAGCGAGGTGCCCCGCCCGGTATCCTTGCATCCCGTCCAGCACAGTGCCGGGTCAAGGTAATCGGCCCGGTTCATGAAGATCGTGCCGGTTTCGATCTGCGCGCCGATGGCGGCGGCCGTGTCATAGTCCTGCGTCCAGATCGAGGCGGTCAGGCCGTAGGGGCTGTCGTTCATCAACGCGATGGCCTCGGCGTCGTCTTTGACTTTCATGATCCCCACCACCGGGCCGAAGGATTCCTCCATCATCACCCGCATCTTGTGGTTGACGTTGGTCAAGATCTGCGGCGCGAGATAGGCGCCGCCATCATTGGCGGGGAAATGCGACGGGTCGATCATCGGTTTCGCCCCCATCGCCACCGCTTCGGCGATCTGGTCGCGCACCACCTTGGCGAAACGGGCATTGGCCATCGGGCCGATGGTGGTGGCCGCATCGAAGGGGTTGCCCAAGGTCAGGCCCTTGACCCATGCCACCGCCTTTTCCACGAAGGCATCATACAGGCTTTCGTGCACATAGATCCGTTCGATCCCGCAGCAGCACTGGCCGGCGTTATACATCGCGCCGTCCATCAGCGTATCGACCGCCGCATCCAGATTTGCGTCGGCGCGGACATAGCCGGGGTCCTTGCCGCCCAGTTCCAGGCCAAGGCCGGTGAAGGTGCCCGCCGCCGCGCGTTCGATCGCGGCGCCACCGCCGACCGAACCGGTGAAATTCACGAAACCGAAGGACTTGGCGCCGATCAGGTGTTCGGTCGTGGCATGGTCCAGCACGACGTTCTGGAATACATCCTGAGGCACGCCGCCCGCGTGGAACGCCTCGGCCAGCCGTTCGCCCACCAGAAGCGTCTGGCTTGCGTGCTTCAGGATCACCGTGTTTCCGGCGATCAGCGCGGGCACAAGCGTGTTGATCGTGGTGAGGTAGGGGTAGTTCCAGGGGGCGACGATGAAGACAACGCCCACGGGTTCGCGCGCCAGATAGCGGCGGAAGGCGTTCGAATCCTCGATCACCTTGGGCGCCAGGCTTTCGGCGGCGATTTCCGACATGTAGTCGGTCCGGGCGTTCACGCCGCCGTATTCCCCGCCAAAGCGCGTCGGGCGGCCCATCTGCCAGGCCAGTTCCTCCACCACCACATCCTTCATGTCGTTCAGGATCTTCACACCCGCCTTCACCAGCGCGATGCGTTCCTCCAGGGGGCGCGCGGCCCAGCCTTTCTGCGCGGCCTTGGCCCGTGCCACGGCGGCCTCGGCCGCATCGCGCGAAAGGGGCATCCGTTCGGCATAGACCCGGCCATCGACCGGGGAAATCAGTTGGATCGGTTTCATCTTCTGTCGTCCTCATCTGCGCGGCGAGCCGCGCGGTCATGTCCTGTCGCCGTGGCCTCAGGCCCGGTCGAATCCGCGCGCAACTTCCCAGTCGGTCACGACGCGGAAATACTCTGCCAGTTCCCATTGCGCGGCATGGTGATAGTGGTCGATCACGTCATCCCCGAACGAGGTCCGGAGGAAGGCGGATGTCCGCAGTGTTTCTGCCGCGGCCACCAGCGTTTTCGGCACTTCGCGCACCTCGCCCGCCTGATAGATATCGCCCGCGGTTTCGGGCTCCAGTTCCATCTTCTTCTCGATCCCGTCAAGCCCTGCCGCCAGAAGCGCCGCACAGGCCAGGTAGGGGTTCAGGTCGGCCCCGCCGATGCGGCATTCCACGCGCACGGCCTTTGTCCCCTCGCCGCAGACGCGGAAACCGGCTGTGCGGTTGTCGCAGGACCAGACCGCCTTGGTGGGCGCGAACATGCCCACGACAAAGCGCTTGTAGCTGTTCACGTTCGGCGCAAGGAAAAAGGCGATATCGGAGGCATGGGCCAGCTGGCCTGCAAGGAAATGGCACATCAGGTCAGACATGCCATGCGGCTTGTCTGGGTCGAAGAAGGCGGGGGCGCCGTTCGACCAGAGCGACTGATGCACATGGCTGGACGATCCGGCGCGGCGGTGGTCGTATTTCGCCATGAAGGTGGCCGATACCCCGTGCTTCGC
This sequence comes from Aliigemmobacter aestuarii, assembly GCF_004799285.1. Classification (GTDB taxonomy): domain Bacteria; phylum Pseudomonadota; class Alphaproteobacteria; order Rhodobacterales; family Rhodobacteraceae; genus Aliigemmobacter; species Aliigemmobacter aestuarii. Next base: position 108,204 of record NZ_SSND01000005.1, read on the forward strand.
GGCGATCTGCTTGACCCCCAGCTTGATGATCGAATGCATGTCGGCGGTGTCCATCGCATCCGAATACTTCGCGTTCACCTCTTCCTGTCCGGCGTCGGCCTCGCCCTTGGAACATTCGATCGGGATGCCCGCGCCCCACAGGCCGTTTCGGATGTCGCGCATCACCGGTTCGTCCCGGCTGGTGCCGAAGATGGAATAGTCCACGTTGTGCCGGGCCACGGCCGTCATCTGGCGATAGCCGGTGTCGAACAGATGGGCATAGCTTTCCTCGAACAGGAAGAATTCCAGTTCGGTCGCCATCATCGCATCGAAACCCATGGCCTTGGCGCGTTCGATCTGGCGTTGCAGCATCGTGCGCGGCGCGTGGGGCACAAGGTCATGCGTGTGGTGATCCAGCACGTCGCACATCACCAGCGCGGTGCCCGGCACCCATGGCAGGCGGCGGAGCGTGGAAAGATCGGGGCGCATGATGTAATCGCCATAACCCGCCTTCCAGCTTGAGGCCTTGTAGCCCGGCACGGTGATCATCTCCATGTCGGTGGCCAGAAGGTAGTTGCAGCAGTGGGTTTCTTCCCACGCGCTGTCCAGAAAATGCTGCGCGACAAAGCGCTTGCCCATCAGGCGGCCCTGCATGTCGACGATGCAGGCGGCAACGGTATCGATTTCGCCCGCGGCAACGGCGGCCTTCAGGCTTTCAAGGGTCAGGTTTGCAGGCATGGTTCGCCTCTTTCGGTTGTCTTTCAGGGGTCCGGTCGGTCGGGGAAGCCCGGCAGCGCCTGCCGGGGCGGAATGTCAGCCGCGCGCCCCGGCGCCACCGAATTCCGGCTTGCGCGTCCAGAAGGTCAGGCCGTGGCCTGCGGTGGCTTCGGTCGGTCCGTCTTCCCTGAGTGTCATGGTTTCCTCTTGGTCATGTCCTTTGTTGCGGGGTCATTTTCCGTAGATTGTGTTGGGCAGCCACAGCGCGATCTGCGGGAAGGCCATCACCAGTGCCAGCGCCAGCGTCATCACCAGGACGAAGGGCAGGATCGACCGGTAGATGTCGATGATCGTGATCTCCTTCGGTGCCATCGCCCGCATCAGGAACAGGTTATAGCCGAAGGGTGGCGTCAGATAGGCGATCTGGCAGGTGATGGTATAAAGCACGCCGTACCAGATCAGCACATCGGCCTTGTCCATGCCAAGGTCCAGCACCCGGACCAGCGGCACGTAAAGCGGCGCCACGATCACCAGCATGGCCGTGTCATCCAGGAACATGCCCATCACCAGATAGGACAGCTGCATCAGGATCAGGATTTCCCAGGGGCCAAGCCCGAGGTCGCCGACAAAGAAGCCCTCGATCGCCTTGACCGCGCCAAGGCCGTCGAACACCGCCCCGAAAGTCAGCGCGGCCAGGATGATCCACATGAACATGCAGGAAATGGCCAGCGTCAGGCGGGTGCATTTCTCGAACACCTCACGGTTGAAGCGTCCCTTCAGGATGGCCGCGGCCACCGTCGTCAACGCCCCGATCACCGAGCTTTCGACAAGGCTGGTGTAGCCGTTCACGAAGGGCACCATCATCACGAAGAAGATGATGAAGGGCAGCGCCCCCGCGCGCAGCAGGCGCAGTTTTTCCGCCGTCGTGATCTCGGCGCGTTCCTCTTCGGAAAGGGCCGGACCCAGGGAGGGCGTGATCTTGCAGCGAAGCCAGATGTAGAGGACGAAAAGCGCCGCCATCATCAGCCCTGGAAACACCCCGGCCAGCCACAGCTGCCCGACCGGCTGGCGCGCGATCATCGCGTAAAGCACCAGCACGACCGAGGGCGGGATCAGGATGCCCAAGGATGACCCGGCCTGGATCACGCCCGTGACCATGCGCTTGTCATAGCTGCGGCGCAGAAGTTCCGGCAGGGCGATGGTGGCCCCGATCGCCATGCCCGCGACCGAAAGCCCGTTCATCGCCGAGATCAGCACCATCAGAAGGATCGTGCCGATGGCAAGCCCGCCCGGTACCGGCCCGAACCAGACATGGAACATTCGATACAGGTCGTCGGCCAGCCGCGCCTCGGACATCACATAGCCCATGAAGACGAACATCGGCAGCGTCAGCAGCGGATACCACTTCATCAGCTTCATGCCCGCCCCGAAGGCAAGGCCCTGCCCGCCGGTGCCCCAAAGCATCAGCGCGGCGACGACGCCGACAAAGCCGATCACGCCGAATACACGCTGGCCGGTCAGCATCATGACCAGCATCGACAGGAACATCACAAGGGCGATCATCTCATACGACATGTCAGATCGCCTTTCCGCGCAGGGCTGCCACATCCTTGAAGAAGATCGACAGCGACTGCAGGATCATCAGGAACACGCCCAGGTTCATCACCGCCTTGATCGGCCACATGTAGGGCCGCCAGGGCGAGGGGCTGCGTTCGTTGTACTGGATCGAATACATCATGCTTTCGATCCCGCCATACAGCAGCACGCCAAGGAAGATGATGACGGCAAAGACGGTGAAGGCATCGAACCAGCTGCGCCTGCGTTCGGTCCAGTTGCCGTAAAGCAGGTCCATCCGCACATGATCGCCGGTCTGCATCGAATAGGGACCGCCCAGCATGAAATAGGCGATCATCACGAACTGTGCGGCCTCGAGCGGCCACATGCTGGGCGTCGAGCTGAGCTTGGACAGGGACGACCAGAGCAGGATCGCCATCAGCACATACAGCAGGTACATGGCGAACCGGCCGACGCGGTAATTGATCGCATCGACGATCCGGACAAACAGAACGATCGGGCGCGGCATCGGGTCTCCTTATCCTGCCTTCACCCTGAGGCTGATGCGGGCCAGCGCCTCGGTCAGCACGGGGGCAAGTATTTCGGCCATCGCCTCTTCGGCGGCGGGCGTGGCGATCAGGTCGTTGCGGATTTCCAGCATGACGTTCTGCAGCGCGTAGGGCGTGGCGTGCAGGCGCAGGCTGTGGGTCACGTCATCGGCGGCGGAATAGGGGGCGTTGAGTTCGGTCCGAAGCCCGGTGCGTTCGCGCGCCACCTCGACGACGGCGCGCGCCAGCGTCGGGTCGTGATCGTGGATCACGCCGAATTCCACGGCCCGTGGCTGGTCGAAGTAAACCGGCGTGAAGCTGTGGATCGTCACCATCACCGGCGCCAGGCCAAGCGCGATCCGCCCGGCGATGCAGCCATGCAGCGCATCATGGAACGGCAGATAGATCGCCTGCGTCCGCCGGTGGCGTTCCGCCGGGCCGATCGACTGGTTGCCGGGGATGTCATGCACCTCGGACCGGGCGGGCATGGCGCCGGCCATGTCGGGCGCGCGGTTGCAGTCATAGACGAGCCGGCTGACCGGGGCATGGACCAGCACCGCATCAAGCCGCCGCATCAGTCCCCGCGCCAGTCCGAGCGCGCCGGGGTCCCAGGCGATATGGGCGTGGCGCTGCGCCTCTGTCAGGCCCAGATCGCCCCATGCGGCCGGAATGGTGTTCGAGGCATGTTCGCAGACCAGAACGACACGGCCGCCCGCGCCCGCGTTCTCGACATGCGCCGGAAAAGGCCCGGCTGGCGTTTCCTGTGCCGCTGTCATGGCAGCGAGTCATCTCCCTGTATGGGCGGAGCGTCCCAATCGGCTCTGCCTCTGTCAACATGTTTTCTTTCGCGCCCGATCTGTTACGATGTTTTCTGACCGATCCCGGGCCGGGTGCCTTTTCTGTTCGCATGTCAAGGAGAGCGCGTGGATATTTCCCCCTCGATGGAAGAGCGCCTGCGCGCAGCCCTCCCGGATCTGACCCGGGCCGAACGGCAGCTGGCCACCCATGTGCTGCAGCATTTCCCGGTGGCTGCGCTCGGGTCGATCACCGCCCTTGCGCGCGCTGCCGAGGTATCGACGCCGACGGTCGTGCGGCTGGTGCAGAAGCTGGGATACAAGGGATATCCCGATTACCAGAACGCGCTGCGCGGCGAGGTCGAGGCGATGCTGGTCTCGCCCATTGCAAAGCATGACCGGTGGGCGGGGGGCGTTCCCGATACCCATATCCTGAACCGCTTTGCCGATGCGGTGCTGGCCAACCTGCAATCCACCCTCGGCCAGATCGACCATGCCGAATTCGATGCGGCGGCGGCGCTTCTGGCTGACCGGAACCGCCGTGTCTTTGCCATCGGCGGGCGGATCACCCATGCGATGGCAGATTACTTCGTATCGCTGATGAAGATCGTCCGCCCGGATGTGACGCTTCTGTCGGACATGTCGAACACATGGCCGCCCGCGCTGCTGGAGATGCAGAAAGGCGATGTGCTGCTGGTCTTCGACATCCGGCGGTACGAGAATTCGGTGCTGCAACTGGTGGAACTTGCGGTGGAACAGGGGGCCGAGGTGGTGCTGATCACCGACCGCTGGGTCAGCCCTGCCGCCTCGCATGCGCGGCACACCTTCTGCTGCTACATCGAGGTTCCGAGTGCCTGGGACAGCACCGTTTCGATCCTCGTCCTGGTCGAAACGCTTCTGGCCGCCGTCCAGAGCCTGACCTGGGGCGAAACCGAAGGCCGGATGAAGCGGCTGGAAGACCTGTATGCGCGGTCAAGGTTCTTTCGCAGGCATCGCTGACGCGCCTGCGGGGCGGCGTCAGGTGATTGGTGGGGCCACCGGTTTGCGCCTTGCCCCCGACATCGCGTTGAAAGCGATGGCCGACATCAGCACCGCACCGCCAAGGAACGTCGCCTGACTGGCCGTTTCTCCCAGGAAGGCCCAGACCCAGACCGGCGCCAGCAGCACCTCGACCATTGAAAGAAGGGTCAGTTCGGCCGCCGGGATCACCCGGCTGCCCAACGTGTAAAGCACCATACCGGCGGCCAGAAGGCCCGCGCCCATGCCCATCGCGATGGCCCCGTCCTTGACCGACACCGCAAGGCTTCCGCCCGTCGCCCACAAGACGGCCGCCGCGACCAGCGCCGAGAAGACCCCGCCCAGGATGACGGCGGGCATCATGTTCTCGACCCGGCGCCAGCGCAGCGCGATGGAAAAGGCGGCAAAGCCGAAGGCCGAAAGAAGGGCCGCGATATTCCCGGCCAGAGCCCCCGCCGCCAGCCCTTCGCGCACCATGATCCACATGCCCGCCAGCGCCAGCGCCATCGCGACCCAGGTCGCGAGGCGCACCGGCTCGCGCAAGAGGATCCAGCCAAGGACCGCCGCCAGGAAGGGCGAGGCCGAGAACAGGAAGACGGCATTTGCGACGGTGGTCGACTGGATCGCGAAGATCGCCCCCGCGAAGGCAAAAACCAGCCCCGCCCCGCCGACGATCCCGGCAAGCCCGACCTTGCGGATCCGCCGCAGCGGATGCCCGCCCGAGGACCGTGTGACATAGGCCAGCAGCACGGGCACAAGGCCCAGCGACCGCCAGAACAGGACGGCCCAGGTTCCCGCCTCGTCGATGTTGCGGATCGCAAGCCCCATCGCCGACCACAGGACCGAGGCGACGATGACGAAGATCACGCCATTGGAATAGGACATCGGACCGGACATTGCGCGGGGCTCCTTCGCGGGCAGTGTTTCGCCCCGAGGGTGGCGCGTCTGTTCCGTTTGCGACGCCGGCTTGCCTGCGGCGGCCCCGGTTTTCCCGGTTCGCGACGGCCCGTCAGCCGTCAGTAGCCGCGCACGCGATCCACCTGATGCAGCAGAGGTTCGCCTGCCTCGGCGCGGCGGATGTTTTCGGCCACCACCCGCGCGGCGCTGTCCGCCCGCGTATCGGCGGCGATATGGGGTGTCACAGTCACGCGCGAATGGGTCCAGAACGGATGACCGGCCGGCAGGGGTTCTACCCGGAAGACGTCCAGCGTGGCATGTCCGACCTGACCGCTGTCCAGCGCGGCCAGAAGCGCCTCGTCGTCGATCAGCGGCCCGCGGCCGGGGTTGACGATCGCGGCACCCGGGGCGAGCCAGCCCAGCGTTTCGGCGTTCAGGATGTTTTCCGTCCCGGGCGTCCGGGGCAGCAGCGTCACGACGATCTCGGCCCCGGAAAGGGCTTCGCGCAGCCCGTCCGTGCCGTGATGGCAGCGCACGCCCGGCAGCGATTTGGGGGTGCGGCTCCAGCCGCGAAGATCGAAGTGCAGCGCCCCCAGCGCCTGCAGGCAGGCCGCACCAAGCGCCCCGAGCCCCAGCATCGTGACCTTGCGGTCACGGGCAAGCGGCGGGCAGCGGTGATCCCAGACATGACCGGGGTTCACGATGTGGCGGTCCATCCCCAGGTGATGGCGCAGCACATGGCCCAGAACGTATTCGACCATGCCTTCGGTCAGGCCCGGATCGACCATCCGGCACAGCGGCTGGGTCAGCGTGGGGTTGCCCACGATCCGCTCCACCCCGGCCCAGAGGCTTTGCACCAGCTTCACGTTGGTGAAGGGCGCGAAATCCTGCAAGGGCGAGGTCGGCGCATAGACGATGTAATCGACAGCATCCGGCGTGGCGGTTTCCGTGACGATCCGCGCGGGCACTCCGGCATCGGCCAGGGCAAGGGGCAGGGCGGTCCGGTATTCGTCCCAAAGGCCGGCCCCCCCGGCAAAGAGGATCGTTCGCATCCGATTTCCCTTCTATCGCAGACGGTGGACATGGGCGCTTTGCACCAGCCCGAAGGCGGCCAGAAGCACCAGCATCGCGGAACCGCCATAGGACACCAGCGGCAGGGGCACCCCCACCACCGGGGCAAGGCCCATCACCATCGCCATGTTGACCGCGAAGTAGAAGAAGAAATTCGCCGCCACCCCGAGGATCAGCAGCGACGAGAAGCGGTCCTTGTTCTGCAGCGCCGAGATCACGCAAAAGGCGATGATCGCGGCGTAAAGGATCAAGAGCGAGATCCCGCCGATGAACCCGAATTCCTCGGCCAGGGTGGTGAAGATGAAATCGGTGTGCTTTTCGGGGAGGAAGTTCAGGCGCGATTGCGTGCCCTGCATGAAACCCTTGCCCGTCCAGCCCCCCGATCCAAGCGCGATCTGCGCTTGGATGATGTTGTAGCCCGCGCCAAGGGGATCTGCCGTCGGATCAAGGAAGGTGTCGATCCGGCGGAACTGATAGTCGTGCAGCAACTGCCAGCTGGTCCCGCGCGAGGCGAGGACAGTGGCGACCAGCCCGCCGCCCGCAGCAATGACCACCGCGAAATAGATCCAGCTGACGCCTGCGCAGAACATCACCACAGCCCCGCCCGCAAGCAGAAGGATCGCGGTGCCAAGGTCCGGCTGCACAAGGACAAGCGCGGTCGGGATCAGGATGGCAATGACCGGGATCAGCACCCACAGCGGGTGCGAGGTCTTGCGGATATCGAGCCAGTCGTAATAGGCGGCGAGGAACATCACCAAGGCGATCTTCATCAGCTCCGAGGGTTGCAGCATGATGAAGCCGAGGTTGATCCAGCGCTGCGCGCCCATGCCGACATGGCCGAAGAATTCGACCGCCACCAGCAGCAGAAGCGCGACACCATAGGCGATGGCAGACATGTTCCGCCAGAACCAGATGGGCACGAAGGCGATGATCATCATGACGACGATGCCCCCGGCATAGCGCTTCATCTGCGGTTCGGCCCAGGTTTCGATGTTGCCGCCCGCAACGGAATACAGCATCAGCCAGCCGATCGCGGCCACCGCCGTCAGCAGCAGGACCAGCGCCCAGTTGACATACAGCACCTTGCGCAGGCCCGTGGGCGCGGTCTTGATGCGATATTCAAGAAAACTCATGGCGCGGCCCCCGTTCCCGTCTCAGGCGCGCGATTGCGAGGGCGCGCCCGTTTCCGGGTCGCGCAGCGGCATCGCCTTCAACTGCGTCTCGATCCGTCCCCGCTGCGAGGCCGGGTAGGCCGACAGGGGCGGCATCTCGCCCGCGAGGCAGCGCAGGATCACGTCCCGGCCGATCGGCGCGGCTGCCGTGGACCCGCCCCCGCCATGTTCCACCACCACGGCCACCGCGTATTTCGGCTTGTCATAGGGCGCATAGCAGACGAACAGCGCGTGGTCGCGGCGGTTCCACGGCAGCTGGTCGTTCGAGATGACGCCCCGCGCGCGTTCGGCGGCGGTGATGTTGCGCACCTGGCTTGTCCCGGTCTTGCCGGCCATGAGCCAGGCTTTTTCCACGATCTGCGACGATTTCGCGGTGCCCCGGGAATCGTTGACCACCGCGAACATGCCTTGCTGGACGGCGCGCAGGTTTTCCGCCGACAGGCCCAGCGATGGCGCGGGCTCGACCGGGACGGTCTCGTTCCCGACCATGTGGATCAGCCGCGGCTTCACCGCCCGGCCCGTGGCCAGGCGCGCCGTCATCACCGCAAGCTGCAGCGGCGAGGTCAGCACATAGCCCTGCCCGATCGAGGCGTTGACCGTGTCGCCGATCCGCCACTCCTGCTTGTAGCGTTCCTGCTTCCACGCCTTCGAGGGCATCACCCCGTCGGTGATCGCCGACATCGGCAGGTCGGGCCGTTCGCCCAGGCCGAACAAGCGCCCGATCTCGGCGATCTTGTCGATCCCGACCTTCAGGGCCACGTCGTAGAAATAGACGTCACAGCTTTCCGACAGCGCGCGTTCCAGCGCGACGGTGCCGTGTCCCGAGCGTTTCCAGCAGTGGAACCGCCGGTCGCCCACTTCCAGATAACCGGGGCAGCGCACCCCGGTCTGTCCGGTCACGGTGCCTGTTTCCAGGGCCGCAAGGGCGGTGATCATCTTGAAGGTCGATCCGGGCGGATAGGCGCCCTGCACCGTCTTGTTGGCCAGGGGCCGGTGATCGTTTTCCGTCAGTTCGGCATATTCGGTATGGCTGATGCCGCGCACGAACATGTTCGGATCGAAGGACGGGGCCGAGGCGATGGCGATGATGTCGCCGGTCTCGACATCCATCACCACGACTGCCGCGCTTTCCTCGCCCAGACGGACCTGCGCGAAGTTCTGGACGCCCGCATCTATGGTCAGGCGGATATCGTCACCCGGCTCGCCCTCCTGCCGGTCAAGCTCGCGCATGACGCGGCCTACGGCGTTCACCTCGATCCGCTTCGCCCCGGCAGAGCCGCGCAGGATGTCCTCGGTCCAGCGTTCGACGCCGATCTTTCCGATCTGGAACTTCGGGATCTGCAAGAGCGGATCGGGATTTTCCTGTGCCTCAAGATCCTTTTCGCTGACCGGCCCGACATAGCCGACGACATGGGCGAAATCGGTATCCATCGGATAGACCCTGCTCAACCCCACCTCGGGCGAGACGCCGGGCAGCACCGGCGAATTGAGCGCGATCTTGGACAGCTGATCCCAGGTCAGCCGTTCGGCCACGATCAGCGGCACGAAGCCCGACCGCCGCTTCGCCTCGCGGATGGTGCGGTCGATGTCTTCCTGCGACAGCGGGATCAGGGTGGACAGCCGTTCCAGCACCGCCTCAAGATCGCCCGCGTCCTCGCGCGTGATGACGACGCGGTAATTCTGTTCGTTGCCCGCGATCAGGCGGCCGTTGCGGTCGTGGATCAGCCCGCGGTTCGGCGGGATCAGCCGGATGTTGATCCGGTTCTCTTCGGCCAGAAGGCGGAACTGGTCGGCCTCCTCGACCTGAAGATAGCGCATCCGCCCCGCAAGAAGCGCCGCGAAGGACACCATCGTTCCGCCCAGGAAAAGGCCGCGCCGGGAAATGACGCGGGCGCTTTCCTCGGTGTCCTTCTGTGTCCGTCTCACAGGGGCCTCCCCATGTCGTCAACTTCGCCCGTGGCGGGCTTGCGCAGGCTCAGCAGCGCATGGCTGAAGCCCACCATGAGAGGATAGCAGAGGATCGTGCCCAGAGTCTGCACCGCCGCAAGGCCGAAGCCCGGTTGCGGCAAGAAGGCGATGGCATTGATCCCGCGGTTGAGGATCAGCATGGCCACCATGACGGCGGCGACCAGCAGCCATTCCATCGCGAAACCCAGTTCACGAGTCAGCGCGGCGCGGCTGCGCAGGAATTCGGTCGCAAGCACCACGATCGCGGCCCACAGGCCCGGCGGGCGCATCAGCAGGAAATCCTCGACCAGGTAGACCGCGACGATCAAGAGGACGGGCAGTTGATCGGGGCGCCGCGTTACCCAGGCCAGCGTCAGGCAAAGCAGCAGATCGGGGCCGGGCCAGCCGCCCGCCTCGATCCCGACCCCCAGGGGCAAGAGGCGGGAAAAGAAGATTACCAGCGCGATCAGCACATAGGCGGCCTGCATCAGCCACAGGTCACGGCGAAACGCGTCAACCATTGTCACCTCCGTCGGTCGCGGCGGCTTCGGCATCGGCCGACGGCATCGGGCCGAACATGTCGGGCGAGGGCTGGGGCGGGGCGACCAGCGCGCCGGGATCGGTGATCGGCTCAAGCCGGTGGCTGCGCAGGACGCGCAGGAATTCCAGCCGGCCGTAATCGGCGCTGAGTTGCACGCGCAGGCGGCGGTCCGGGCCCTGGACCGCGCTGCCGACCAAGAGGCCCGCCGGGAACATCGCCCCGTCGCCCGAGGTGATGACCTGATCGCCGGGGCGGACCAGATCGGGCTTTTCCACGAATTCCAGCGGCGGCGCCCCGGTGTTGTCGCCCGACAGAAGCGCCCGTTGCCCGGAGGGCTGCACGACGACCGGGATGCGGCTGTTCGAGTCGGTCAGAAGGATCACGCGGCTGGTGCGTTCGCCCACGCCCGAGATCCGCCCGACAAGGCCAAGTCCGTCCATCGCGGCCCAGCCGTCGCGGATGCCGTCGCGCGCGCCCACGTTCAGCAGAACGGATTGCCGGAAGGGCGAACCGCTGTCCGCCAGAACGACCCCGGTGACATGGGTCAGCGCCGGATCGAGCCGCACCTGATTGAGGTCCAGAAGCCGCGCGTTCTGCTGTTCAAGCTGCAGCGCCGCCTCTTTCCAGGCCTTCATCTGCTGCAGTTCGCGCCGCAGTTCCTGGTTCTGGTCGTAAAGCGCGGCATATGACTGGAAGCTGTCGATCATGTCCGCGGCCTTGGTCACAGGGACCAGCGCCCAGTCGAACGACGGCACAACCCTATCGACAAGCGCGGTGCGAAAGCGTTCGACGCGCGGGCTGTCGATGCGCCACAGAAGGAACAGCGCAAAGAGGACAAGAACCAGAAGGCCCACCAGAATTCGCCGGATGGGGCGCGAGAATTCGTCTGGACTGATCCTGTTCTTCGCCACGGGCTGCCTCTGTCAGATCGCTCGGCAGGGCCGGGGGCCGCAAACGGCCCGCCGATCAGCTGTCGTAGTCGATCACATGCCGCAATTGCTTTTCGTATTCCAGCGCCTTGCCGGTTCCGAGGGCAACACAATTCAGCGATTCATTGGCGACCGAGATGGAAAGCCCGGTCTGTTCGCGCAGCGCGAGGTCCAGATCGCCCAGAAGCGCGCCGCCCCCGGTCAGCATCACGCCCCGGTCGACGATGTCGGCCGCCAGATCCGGCGGCGTGGCTTCCAGCGCCTGCATCACCGCATCGCAGATCTGCTGGACGGGTTCGGCCAGCGCCTCGGCCACCTGGGCCTGGTTGATTTCGGTTTCCTTGGGAACGCCGTTCAGAAGGTCGCGGCCACGGATCGTCATCGAGGTGCCGCGCCCGTCATCGGGCATCCGCGCGGTGCCGATCGAGGTCTTGATCCGTTCGGCGGTGCTTTCGCCGATCAGCAGGTTCTGATGGCGGCGCAGGTAGGAAATGATCGCTTCGTCCATGCGGTCGCCGCCGACGCGCACCGAACGCGCATAGACGATGTCGCCCAGGGACAGAACCGCAACCTCGGTCGTGCCTCCGCCGATGTCGACGACCATGTTGCCGGTCGGGTCGGTGATCGGCATGCCCGCGCCGATGGCGGCGGCGATGGGTTCGGCGATCAGGCCCGCGCGGCGTGCGCCCGCCGACAGGACCGATTGCCGGATCGCGCGCTTTTCAACCGGGGTCGCGCCATGTGGCACGCAGACGATGATCTTCGGCTTCGAAAACGTCGTGCGCTTGTGGACCTTGCGGATGAAGTGCTTGATCATCTCTTCGGCGCTGTCGAAATCGGCGATGACGCCGTCGCGCATCGGGCGGATGGCCTCGATCGTGCCGGGGGTGCGGCCCAGCATCAGCTTGGCATCCTCGCCCACGGCCAGGACCTGCTTCTTGCCGTCCTTGACGTGATAGGCCACCACGGACGGCTCGTTCAGCACGATGCCCTTGCCACGGATGTAGACAAGCGTGTTCGCCGTGCCGAGGTCGATCGCCATGTCGGACGAAAACAGACCTGAAAGTGCCGCCATATCGAGGTGATCCTGATCAGAGTAAAACGGGCATTCCCGCGACTCAGAGGCCTGAGGCGGGCGCCTTCATATAAGGACAGGGCAGGGGCAGGGAAAGGCCTTTGGCGCTGCGGATCGGCGCAATTCCGCGTGTCACGGCGGCGCGGGCCGTCCCGCTGGGTGTGGAAAGGTCGCGATTTGCATCCTTTCCGTGCAGCGCCTGCACCGAGCACAGAGGGCCGCCGGAGCGGCCCCCTGTGGATTGATCGCATCCGTGCAAATGCGGAAATTTGCGGCGATCAGCCCGCGTCGCTGTATTTCACCTGCTTCACGTCATCGCCCGGCGCCGATTTGGTGCGCCGCACGATCAGCCGGTTCAGCGCGTTCACATAGGCCTTGACGCTGGCCACGATCGTATCGGTGTCGGCCGACTGCCCGGTGGCGATGCGGCCTTCTTCCTCGATCCGGACCGAAACGGTGGCCTGCGCATCCGTCCCTTCGGTCACCGCGTGGACCTGATACAGTTGCAGCCGCGCCTTGTGCGGGAACAGCATCTTGACGCAGTTGAAGGCCGCATCCACCGGGCCGTCGCCCGTGGCGTCGATGGAATGGTCCACCCCGTCGATCGACAGGGTCAGCTCTGCCTCCTGCGGGCCGTCGGTGCCGCAGATCACGCGCAGCCGCTTGACCACCAGATAGTCGCTTTCGGTGTTGGCCGCATGATCCGCCATCAGCGCCAAGAGGTCGTCGTCATAGATTTCCTTCTTGCGGTCGGCCAGCGCCTTGAACCGCACGAAGACATCGTTCAGCTGGTTGTCGGCCAGGTCATAGCCCAGTTCGCGCAGCTTGGCGCGCAGGGCAGCCCGGCCGGAGTGTTTGCCCATGGCGATGTTCTTGGCCTGCAACCCGATATCCTCGGGGCGCATGATCTCGAACGTCTCGACATTCTTCAGCACGCCGTCCTGATGGATGCCGCTTTCGTGCAGGAAGGCGTTCTTGCCGACGATGGCCTTGTTGAACTGCACCGGGAAGCCGGAAACCTGGCTGACGCGGCGGCTGATGTTCATGATCTTGGTGGTGTCGATGCCGGTGCGGAAGGGCAGGATGTCGTTGCGGACGCGCAGCGCCATCACCACTTCTTCCAGCGCGGTGTTGCCCGCGCGTTCGCCCAGCCCGTTGATCGTGCATTCGATCTGCCGCGCACCTGCCTCGACCGCGGCCAGGGCGTTGGCCGTCGCCATGCCCAGATCGTTGTGGCAATGGGTGGCGAAGATGATCTGATCGGCGCCCGGCACCCGTTCCAGCAGCATCTGGATGATCTTGGCGCTTTCGCGCGGATAGGTGTAGCCGACGGTATCGGGGATGTTGATCGTGGTGGCGCCCGCCTTGATCGCGATTTCCACGACGCGGCACAGGTAATCGGGTTCCGTCCGGGTGGCATCCATCGGCGACCACTGCACGTTGTCGCACAGGTTGCGCGCGTGGGTCACGGTTTCATGGATGCGCTCGGCCATCTGGTCCATGTCCAGATTGGGGATCGCCCGGTGCAGCGGCGAGGTGCCGATGAAGGTGTGGATGCGCGGCGATTTCGCGTGCTTCACGGCCTCCCAGCAGCGGTCGATATCCTTGAAATTCGCCCGCGCCAGACCGCAGATCGTGGCGTTCTTGGCATTCTTCGCGATTTCGGACACGGCGGCGAAATCGCCTTCCGAGGCGATGGGAAAGCCTGCCTCGATGATGTCCACGCCCATCTCGTCCAGCAGCGCCGCGATTTCCAGCTTCTCGTCATGCGTCATCGTGGCGCCGGGCGACTGTTCGCCATCGCGCAGCGTGGTGTCAAAGATCAGGACGCGGGGTTGTGCGCTCTTGTCGGTCATTGTGAAAGTCCTTGTTGCTTCGGCTGTCTTCTTCGGGCGCTGGTCACCTCCGAGCGGTCGCGCCCTGGGGCACGCTCAGAGGCGGCTAAGAAGAAGCAGAAAGCCACGGGGGGCAGAGGCGCGGCAGGCCGCACCCGATGCGATGGCGATATGGATTTCCCGTGTCATGGGGCCGGACTATACGAACGATTCCCGAAAAGAAAAGCCGAAAATCCGGGCGGCGGCGGCGGTCGCCGGCGTCGACAGCTTGACGCCGGGGCCGGACCGGGGTTCTGTGCTGACAGGTATCTGTGCAGGCCAGAAAGACCGTTGCAGAAATGGCGCGTTCCAAACGGGCGGCGAAATCGGCCCCGAACCCCTATTCTACCCTTCCGCCGAAAGCCTTCTGGCGCACCGGTGTCGCAGAGGCGGGCCTCTGGGGGCTGACGGGGCTTTGGGCGTCGAAATGGAAACTGCCCAGTGACGCCCGGTTTGCAACCTTCGGGTCCTGCTTTGCCCAGCATATCAGCCGGGCGCTGGTGGCGCGCGGGCTGACCTGGTTCAACGCCGAACCCGCGCCGCGCCGGTCCGATCGCGATCAGGCCGCGCGCTACAACTACAACGTCTTTTCGGCGCGGACGGCGAACATCTACACGGCGGCACAGCTTCTGGCGCTGGTGCGGCTGGCGTCGGGGCAGGATGCCGCCGATGGCCCTGAACTCTGGCCCGAGGATGGGCGGTTTCGCGACAGCCTGCGCCCCGCCATCGAACCGCAGGGCTTCATCAGCCGCGACGAGGCGCTTCTGTCGCGCGCCGCCATGCTGCGGGCCTTCCGCCGCTGCATCACCGATGCCGAGGTCTTCATCTTCACGCTTGGCCTGACCGAAGGGTGGGAAAACCGCAAGACCGGGCAGTGCTATCCGGTCTGCCCCGGCACCGTGGCCGGGCGGTTCGATCCCGAGGCGCATGTCTTCCGCAACTATGCCTATCCTGACATCCGTGCCGCGCTGGATCAGGCGTTCGGCCTTATGTGGGGCCTGAACCCCGACCTGCGCATCCTGCTGACGGTCTCGCCCGTGCCGCTGACGGCGACGGCGTCGGGCGGGCATGTCCTGACCGCGACGACCTATTCCAAATCGACGCTGCGCGCCGTCGCCGGCGATCTGGCGGCGGCCGACGCGCGGGTCGATTACTTTCCGTCGTACGAGATCATATCCGGCGCGCCCGCGCGGTCGGGGTTTTTCGAGCCGAACATGCGGTCGGTCGCGCCCGCGGGCGTGGATTTCGTGATGCAGCATTTCTTTGCCGGGCTCGATGTCTCTGCCCCGGCCCTTCGGCAGGCCGACGCCACGGACGAACGCGAGGCACGGATCGCCGCCGAAATGGAGGCCGAGGAACTGGTGTGCGAGGAAATGGTGCTGGAGCGGTTCAATGCTTCCTGACGTGATCATCCTCGGCGACAGTCATTCCAACGCGCTGATGGAAGGCTGCGAGGCGCATGGCCTGAAGGCCGAGATGATCCGGTTTTCCGGCAATCTCTGGCATGGCCGCCGGATCGTCGTGCATCCCGAACACGGCGTCTGGATTTCCAAGCCGAAGGCGTTGCAGAGGCAGATCCTCGATCTGCGGCAGAAGCTGGGAGGGCGGTCGATCCTGTCGCCCGATGTGCCCGTGATCGGCAGCTTCGGGTTTCACCTTGGACGTTTCGCGCCGATGTTCGGATTGCAGGGGCATGTGACGCAACGGTCGGAATTCGAGGCCGATCCCGAAAGCCTGTTCGTGTCCTCGGCCTATGTGCGCGAATACGTCACCGGCCTGCGCACCAGCCATGTGCGGTTGGCCAGGCATTTCGACCAGCAGACGAACCTTGTCATGGTCGCCCCCCCGTTCGCCAGCAATCAGCCCAACATGAGGACATTCTACGACTTCATGCTGGATTGGATGCGCGCGGTCGGGTTGCGGGTCTATGATCCGAACGCCGATCTTGTGAAGGCTGGAATGGCGCTGGACCCGTCCTATCTGCTGGACGACGGCCGGCACGGAAATGGCAGGTATGGCGCCGAGGTCATCGGCAACATGATCGCTCAGGGCCTGATCCGCCGCGCCGCATGAAGGCTTTGGCCGCAAACGACGGGGCAGGGTTTGGAACGGGCATTGGTGATCGGGGCCTCGGGGGCCATCGGCGGGGCACTTGCGCGTGCGCTTGAGGCGCGGGGCCATCAGGTCACCGCGCTGTCGCGGTCGGGTGACGGGCTGGACCTGACCGATGAGGCCAGCATCGCGGCGGCCCTTGCCGGGCTGAAGGGGCCGTTTCACCGGGTGATCGTCGCCACCGGCGCGCTGGAACTGAACGGGCATCGCCCCGAAAAGACCCTTCGCGCGCTTGATCCTCATGCGCTGGCAGAACAGTTCGCGCTGAATGCAACCGGCCCCGCGCTGGTCCTGAAACACGTCCTGCCGCATCTGCCACGGGACGTGCCCGCGCGCTTTGCTGCCCTGTCGGCGCGGGTCGGGTCGATCGGGGACAACCGGCTGGGCGGCTGGTATTCCTACCGGGCGGCCAAGGCGGCGCTGAACCAGCTGATCCATACCGCCGCGATCGAGATCGCCCGCACCCATCCGCAGGCGGTGATCTGCTGCCTGCATCCGGGCACTGTGGCAACGCCCCTGACGGCGGCCTATGCCGGGGGCCATCCGACGGTGACGCCCGAAGTCGCGGCCCAAAACCTGCTTGCCGTGCTGGACCGGATGACCCCGGCCAACAGCGGCGGCTTCTTTGACTGGAAGGGCGACCCGATCCCATGGTGAGCCTTGTTCTGGTTCTGGGCGATCAGCTTTCGCAAAGCCTGTCGGCCTTGCGTGCGGCCGATCCGTCGCGCGATGTGGTCGTGATGGCCGAGGTGATGGAGGAAGGCACCTATGTGCCCCACCATCCGCAGAAGATCGCGCTGATCCTTGCCGCGATGCGCAAGTTCGCCATGCGGCTTGAGGCGCAGGGCTGGCGGGTGGCCTATACCCGGCTTGACGATCCCGCGAACACCCAGTCCCTGCCGGGCGAGGTGATGCGCCGCGCTGCCGAATTCGGGGCCGGACACATCCACCTGACCCGCCCCGGCGAATTCCGGGTTGAAACGGCGCTTCTGGGCCTGCCGCTGGATCAGCACTGGCTCGAGGATGATCGGTTTCTCTGTTCGCGGGCCGAATTCGCCGCTTGGGCCGAGGGGCGCAAGGTGCTGCGGATGGAATGGTTCTATCGCGAGATGCGGCGGCGCACCGGCTATTTGATGGAGGGCGAGGACCCCGCAGGGGGGCAGTGGAACTTTGACCACGAAAACCGCAAGCCGGCCGAAGCCGACCTGTTTCGCGCCCCGCCGCCCCGGTTCCCGCCCGATCCCGTCACCGAAGAGGTCCTGGATCTGGTCGCTGCGCGGTTTCCCGCGCATTTCGGCCGTCTGCGCCCCTTCGGCTGGGCGACCGACCGCGAAGGCGCGCTGGCCGCGCTGGATCATTTCGCGACCCATGCGCTTGCGGATTTCGGCAGCTATCAGGATGCGATGCTGGCGGGCGATCCGTTCCTGCACCATTCGCTTCTGTCCCCTTACCTCAACATCGGGCTTCTGGACCCGCGCGAGGTCTGCGACCGGGTCGAGGCCGAATGGCGCGCCGGGCGCGTGCCGCTGAATTCCGCCGAAGGCTTCATCCGCCAGATCATCGGCTGGCGCGAGTATGTCCGGGGCATCTACTGGATGACGGCCCCCGAATACCTCCGGCAGAACGCCCTTGGCCATGACCGGCGGCTGCCCGCGATCTACTGGGGGGGCGAAACGCGGATGGCCTGCATGAAGGCCGCGATCGGCCAGACCCGCGATCTGGCCTATGCCCATCACATCCAGCGCCTGATGGTCACGGGCAACTTCGCGCTTCTGGCCGGGGTCGATCCGGCAGAGGTGCATGAATGGTACCTGTCGGTCTATGTCGACGCCTTCGAATGGGTCGAGGCGCCGAACACCCTGGGCATGAGCCAGTTCGCCGACGGCGGGCTTCTGGGGTCCAAGCCCTATGTCAGTTCGGGCGCCTATATCGACCGGATGTCGGATTACTGCGGTGGTTGCGCCTATCGGGTGAAGGACAGGACCGGCCCGCGCGCCTGTCCGTTCAACCTGCTCTACTGGCATTTCCTCAATCGTCACCGCGATCGGTTCCAGCGCAATCCGCGCATGGCCCAGATGTACCGCACCTGGGACCGGATGGACCCCGGCCACCGCGCGCGCGTCCTGTCCGAGGCCGGTGCGCTGCTGTCGCGGCTGGACGATGGCCAGGTCGTCTGATCATTTGTGCAAAATTGCACATGTGACCTGCATTGCCGTCTTTCCCCTCACGCCTCGCTGAGATGCCGTGATCCGCGTCATCCAGTGATCTTTCAAGATTTTGAAAAATGGCCAATTTGTCGGGAAAATCGTGGTTTTTCGTGTCCGTCGTGCCGATCCGTCCCGCTTTCGGTTTGCTACATCACGTTCCGTGCAAATCCGGGTGATCTTCGGTGATCTGTGTGTGATTTCACAAAAGCCGATCGTTGCCCCATCTTCGGTTCATCGGAGGCAACAACGCCCCGCCACACAAAACGAAAGGACCACACCATGAAAAAGATCGCTCTTGCCCTGACCGCCTTCGCCGCCCTGACCACCGCCGCTTCGGCGATGACCGAAAGCGGGCTCACGACCGCCGCCGAGATCGAGGTTCTGTCGGCTCTTCCGGGCGCTGACCTGTCCAACCTGACCTCGGATCAGATTGCCGCGCTCGAAGGCGTGGTGAACGGCGAAGACAGCGGCGTTGGCGCGAAGATCCGCGCGATCCTGAACTGATCTGCCGAAGTGCAAGTTCCGTGCGGCCACCCTTCGGGGTGGCCGTTTGCGTTCAGGGCGCCGGTTGCAGGATCCTGTCTGGTGGCAGGGATTCTGTCTGGCGTCAGGGGTTCTGTCCGGGGGCGGGGGCCGCAGCCTCGCCGGCGGGTGCTTCCCCTTCGGCGGGCAGGGCTGCCGAATCCGAATCTGTACCTTGCGGCACCTCGCCCGGCCCGATCAGCAGGCCGTTGCGCCATTCCCCTGCCGTTTCCTGACCCGTCGAATAGCGCAAGACGCCCTGGCCCTGACGCTTGCCCGCGACGAAACCGCCTTCGTAGACATCGCCGTTCGGATAGGTGGCCGTTCCCTGGCCCTCGATCACGCCATCTTTCCACTGCCCGGAATAGCGGAAGCCGTCGGCCATCGTCAGCTCGCCCTCGCCGTTGCGACGGCCATTGGCGAAGGTGCCGCGATAGACGGAGCCGTCGGGATAGGTCGCGACGCCCAGACCCTGCCGCACACCCGCCTGCCATTCCCCTTCATAGCGATAGCCGTCGGGAAGCGTGATCACCCCCTGGCCGTTCGGGCGTGTATCCCTGAACTGGCCCTCGTAGACGCCGCCACCGGAATAACCCGCCTTGCCCTGGCCCTCGATCGCGCCCGCGGTCCATTCGCCCTCGAAATAGGTGCCGTCGGGATAGGTTATGCGCCCCATCCCGTCGGGCTGGTCGGCCGCGATCCTGCCCTGATAGCGGGACCCGTCTGGGTAGGTCAGGACGCCACTGCCCTGCATCCGGCCCTCGACCCAGTCGCCGTCATAGGAAAACCCCTCGGTGGTGCGGAAGACGCCGCGCCCGTGGCGGCGGTCATTGACGAAATCGCCTTCGTAGACGTCGCCGTTGCCATAGGTCAGCCGCCCGCGTCCCTGACGGACACCGTTGGCCAGCGGCCCTTCGTAGACGTCGCCGTTGGGCTGGGTCAGGCGGCCCGTGCCGTTCATCTGCCCGTTGGCCCAGTCGCCTTCATAGACGAGGCCGTCGGGTGTGGTCAGCTTGCCCTGGCCCGCGCGCAGTCCGGCGACGAAGCCGCCTTCGTAGACCGTGCCATCGGGAAAGGTGACGCGGGCCTGGCCTTCCTTGACGCCCATCTTCCAGTCGCCGTCATAGACCGTGCCGTCGGGGCTGGTCAGGCGGCCCTGGCCTTCCTGGACGGCGTTGACGAACTGGCCTTCATAGACCGATCCGTCGGCATGGCGCGCGATGCCAGTGCCCGTCATCCGGCCGTCGCGCCATTCTCCTTCGTAGCTACCGCCATCGGCATAGAC
Organism: Aliigemmobacter aestuarii; assembly: GCF_004799285.1. GTDB lineage: Bacteria > Pseudomonadota > Alphaproteobacteria > Rhodobacterales > Rhodobacteraceae > Aliigemmobacter > Aliigemmobacter aestuarii. The sequence continues at coordinate 128,445 of NZ_SSND01000005.1, forward strand.
GATCCGGCCCTGGCCTTCCGGCTTGCCCGCCGCGAAATCGCCTTCATAGACCGACCCGTTGGGATAGCGCGCGCGCCCCTTGCCGCGGATCTCGCCCTCGACCCAGTCGCCTTCGTATTCGTATCCGTTCGGAAGCCGGTATATGCCGCGCCCGTGCTGCAAGCCGTCCTTGAACGTCCCTTCGTAGATCGAGCCGTCGGCATACTGCTTCGAGATGACCTCGCCGGCCTCCTGCGCGCCCGCGGGAAGGGCCAGGGCCGCTGCCAGCACCGCAACCGCGACGATGCTTCCGTTCCGTCCGGATGTCCCTGCCATGCGTTCCGCCCCCTGCCACCCTCTGATTCCCGGCCGCTCGGGCCGGGCAAGACCGCCGAAAACCCTAGCCCCCGTGCCCCTGCCTGACAAGGCACCGGGCCGATCGCCGCTTTTCCTTGGGCGTCAGTCTGCTAAGTCATGGCTTGGACGATTGCGAAAGGGCAGGGGCCATGGCCGACCGATTCCGCCTGACACTGGCACAGCTGAACCCCACCGTCGGGGAGATCGCGGCAAATGCCGAAAAGGCGCGGGCGGCTTGGGCCGCCGGACGCGCGGCCGGTGCGGACATGGTCGCGCTGACCGAGATGTTCATCACCGGCTACCAGACGCAGGACCTGATCCTGAAGCCTGCCTTCGTCGCCGATGCCATCGCCGCGATCGAACGGCTGGCCGCCGAATGCGCCGATGGCCCCGCGCTGGGGATCGGTGGGCCGCATCTGCGCGACATGAAACTTTACAACGGCTATTACATCCTGCGTGGCGGGCGGATCGAAACGGTGGTGCTGAAGCATCACCTGCCGAATTCGGATGTGTTCGACGAAAAGCGCGTCTTCGCCTCGGCCGAGGTGAACGGGCCCTACCGGATCGGGCCGGTCCGGATCGGCAGCCCGATCTGCGAGGATGCCTGGCATCCCGATGTCTGCGAGACGCTGGAGGAAACCGGGGCCGAGATCCTGCTGGTCCCGAACGGTTCGCCCTATCACCGTGGCAAGCCCGACCTTCGGCTGAACCTGATGGTGGCCCGCGTGATCGAAACGGGCCTGCCTCTGGTCTATCTGAACATGGTGGGCGGGCAGGACGATCAGGTGTTCGACGGATCGTCGATGGTGCTGAACCCCGGCGGCCATCTGGCCGCCCAATTGCCGCAGTTCGATGAGGCGGTGGAGCATGTGGATTTCATCCGGACCGCCGAGGGCTGGCGCGCCGAACAGGGCGTGATGGCCGAAATCCCCCGGATCTGGGAGGCCGATTACCGTGCCTGCGTGATGGGGCTTGCCGATTACATGGCCAAGACCGGATTTCGCAAGGCGGTTCTGGGGCTGTCGGGCGGGATCGACAGCGCCATCGTCGCCACCATCGCCGCCGATGCGCTGGGGCCGGAAAACGTGCGCTGCGTGATGCTTCCCTCGCCCTATACCTCGGATCATTCGCTTGAGGATGCGGCGGCGGTGGCGCGAAACCTCGGCTGCCGGATCGACACGGTGCCGATTTCCGGCGCGCAGGCCGCCGTGGGCGATACGCTCGCCCCCCTGTTCGCGGGCACCGAACCGGGGATCACCGAGGAAAACATCCAGTCGCGCCTGCGCGGCCTGATGCTGATGGCGATCTCGAACAAGTTCGGCGAAATGCTTCTGACCACCGGCAACAAGTCCGAGGTGGCGGTTGGCTATTGCACGATCTATGGCGACATGAACGGCGGCTACAATCCGATCAAGGACATGTACAAGACCCGCGTGTTCGAAACCTGCCGCTGGCGCAACGAAAACCACCGCCCCTGGATGAAGGGCCCGGCAGGCGCCGTGATTCCCGAACGGGTCATCACCAAGCCCCCAAGCGCCGAGTTGCGACCCGACCAGAAGGACCAGGACAGCCTGCCGCCCTACGAGGTGCTGGATGCGATTCTCGACGGGTTGATCGAACGCGAGCTTTCGGTGGCCGAGCTGGTCGACATGGGGTTTGACCTGGCCACGGTCAAGCGCGTGGAACACCTGCTTTTCATCAGCGAATACAAGCGGTTCCAGTCCGCCCCCGGCACGCGGCTCACGATCCGCGCCTTCTGGCTGGACCGCCGCTATCCGATCGCAATGCGCTGGCGGGATGAAACGGGCGGCAAGTCCGGCGCCTGAAGGCGGCCCCTTCAGATCGCCGTCGTCACGCAGGACGCAACCAGCCGTTCGGCATCCTCGCGGCGGCAAAGCTCGGTCGCGTCTGTCATCACGGCGGCGGCCGCGGCGGCGGTCCCGAAGGCCAGCGCGACCTGCGGCGCCTTGCCCCTTTCGATGGCCAGCACATGCGCCGCGACAAAGCTGTCGCCCGCGCCGACCGGGCTGACAACGGCGACGCGGGGCGGCGCGGAATGCCAGCGCCCGTGCCGCGTGGCCAGCACCGACCCATCCGCGCCGCGCGCCACGATGACGCTTTCGGCCACGCCCCGCGCGACCAGACCGGCGGCGAAGTCGGCGGTGTGGCTGCGTTCGGGCAGCGGGCCGCCTGCCAGGTCCTCGGCCTCGTCGCTGTCCATCCTGAGGGTTGTCAGGCCCGGAACCGGGGCCCCGGCCAGATCGGCCAGCGGCGCACCGGACGTGTCGATCAGGACTGCCGCGATCGGTGCCACCTCGGCCACGGCCTGCCGCAGGAAATCGGGTGCCACCCCCGGCGGCAGGCTGCCCGAAATCACCACCTGCCCGTCATGCGGCGCATGATGGCGGATCAGTTCCAGCGCGCGGGCCGTGGTGCGGGCGTCCCAGTCCTGGCCCGGAAGGACAAAGCGGAACTGCCGCCCGGTCGTCTCTTCGGTCACGGCGAGGTTCTCGCGCGATTCCCCCGGCGCGGAAAAGGTGGCAAGGGCGACCCCGTCCTGTTCCAGCAATTCCGCCAGCCTCCGCCCGGTGGCCCCGCCAAGCGCCACCAACGCCGTGCTGTCGCCGCCCAGCTTGCGGATCGCCCGCGACACGTTGATACCGCCGCCGCCCGGGTCCAGCCGGGGCGGCGCACAGCGCAGTTTCATGCCGGCCACGATCTCGGTCGTGTGGGTGGAAACGTCCAGCGTGGGGTTCAGCGTCACGGTCAGGATGCGGGTCATCGCGGGCGGGTCCGGTCAGGCGCCCCCGGTGCAGGGCACTGCCCCAACCCTGCCAGAGCCGGGTCGGTCTGACAACGGGCGGCGGTGCAGGATCGGCCCGCCCGCAGACCAAAGCCTTGCCATCGCGGGAATTCGCCCGCAGGCTCTTGCCGGATCATCCACGGGAGGAAGCGATGCACGGACGGATCATGCTGGCGGCGGCCATGATGGCGCTGGCCCTGCCCGCCGGGGCACAGACGCCGTCGGACCGCTACGAGGCCCGCGGCACGGTCGTGGCCGAAATCGGGGGCGAGACGATGGAGCTCGTGGTGCCCTTCGACCGCGAAAACAAGACCGCCTTCGCGCAGGTCACGGCGATCATGGGCACGTCGACCAGCGTGAACGTGGTGGGCATGAGCGTGGGCGAGAATGGCAAGCCCGCGCCGCCGATGGTACAGGCCACCTTCTTGACCAGCGGCGCCGGGACCAGCGTCCTTTCGGTAGAACTGTTCGATGACGGGGGCATGGACGCGCCCGCGATCATGAGTGACGAATTCGGATCGGTCACGCTGGACCGGTTCAATTTCGACGGCCAGACACTCGAGGCCGAGGTCTCGGGGCAGATGCAGCGCGTCGCGGGCTATGCGCAGGGCAATCCCGCCGCCGATGGGGCCCCGCCCGTCCCCGCGCGCATCGTCATCTCGACCGAGGTTGCCCCCGCGGAATGATCCGCCCGAAACGAAGACGCCGCCCGAAGGCGGCGTCTGATCTGGCTGTCGCGGCGATCGCGGTCTCAGCCGTTCAGCATCATCTGATAGCTGGAGGGCACATAGTGGAAGCCTTCGCCGCGGGTCTCGACAAACCCCATCGCGGGGAAGGGCATGTGATAGCCGATGAAGGGCACGCGGTCGGCGGCCAGCATGCCCAGAAGGCTGCGGCGCGTCGCGGCGGCGGCGGCCTTGTCCATGTCGAAGCGCACTTCCCAGTCGGGATGGGCCAGCGACCAGACGTAATGGTTCGTCGCGTCCGCGATCAGCGCCAGGCGCTGCCCGTCGCTTTCCAGCATATAGGTCATGTGCCCCGGCGTATGGCCGAAAGCCGCCATCGCGGTGATCCCGCCGGTAACCGAACCGCCGTCGTCAAGGAAGGTGAAACGGTCATTCATCGGGACGACGTTCTTGGCGAATCCCTCGTTGTCGGTACCCGACCAGTGGTTATGTTCGATCGCCCCCGTCACATAGCGTGCATTGGCGAAAGTGGCGCTGCCATCCTCGCCCACCATGCCGCCGATATGGTCGCCGTGCATATGGGTCAGCACCACGACATCGACCTGGTCGGGCGTGTAGCCCGCCGCGGCCAGCGCGCCGGTGATACCCGCAGCGGCAAGGCCCGTGTCGAACAGCACAAGTTCGGTTCCCGTGTTGACGACCGTCGGGGTGAAGAAGAACTGCGCCTTGTCGGTCGGGATGAAGGCCGCGTCGGATGCCGCCTTGAACTCGTCAGCCGAGGCGTTCAGGCCGAAGATCTCGTTCGGGTTGTCGACGGTGCGGGTCCCGGCCAGCAGCGCCGTCACCTCGAAGCTGCCCAGCTTGAACCGGTTGAACTGCGGCGCGGCGCTGCCCAGCATCCCGGCTGCCGCGCGGGCGGGGGTGGCGGGCAGGGCGGCAGCAAGCGGAAGCGCTGCACCGGCCAGAAGGGCCGTGCGGCGGCTGATCATCGGGGACGTCATGCGGGGTTTCATCAGGCAATCCTCCTTTGTCTGGCTATTACCCGAAATGGTAACTCCGAGACGGGGAAGGGAAAGTCACGCAGGCGTGAACCGGCCCTTTGATCGGTGCGCTGCCGCACCGCGCCTGTGCATCAGATCAGAGACCCCGATGCCCCCCCATCATTCCCACCATGGATCGACCACGGCGATATCCTCGTCGGACCAGCCGAAATGATGGGCCAGTTCGTGGATCACCACATGGGTCACAAGCTCGGCCAGGCTCACATTCCCGCGGTCGATCCATTCGTCGAGGATCGCGCGGCGAAAGAGCCAGATCACATCGGGGCCCATCGGCTGATCGCTGACCGATTTCTCGGTCAGGGGGGTGCCTTCGTAAAGCCCGGTCAGCTCGAACGGGTCGGCGATCTGCATCGCATCGAGGATCTCGTCAGAGGCGAAATCCTCCACCCGGATCACGACATGGGTGGCCGCGGCGCGCCAGGGTTCGGGCAAGTCGGCCACGGCCCCGTGTGCCAGCCGTTCGATCAGGGCGGCATCGGGGGCAAGGGCGGTTTCGGGGGTGACTGTCATGCGCCAAGTGTAGCGGGGCAGGGCGGGCCGCGCCATAGGGGGCAGGGCCCGTCGTCTGCCGCTTTCATTCTCGCGTGTGCGTGAAAATGCGGCGCCGATTTCCTCAGGCCGCGGGGACCCACCGTTCCAGCTGGTCAAGCTGCCGCGCCAATTCCGCACGGAACGCCTGGGCCAGCAGGGATTGCGGGCGGTGCGCGGGTTCGAGGATGGCGACCGAGCTTCGGATTGCCGGGTCGAAGGCGCGGAAAACGATCCCGGCCTTGGGGCAGCTTCGCGCGGTGATCCGGTCAACCAGGCTTGCGCACATGCCATGGGCAACCAGCTGGATCGCCGGCAGGAATGTCCGCAGAACGAACCGCCGGTTCAGCGTGGCGCCCGCCCGGGCAAAGGCGGCTTCCGTGGCCTGATTGGTGGAATGGTCGTCGAACAGCGTTGCCATGGGATAGTCGTGCAGGTCTTGCGGCGTCAGCGGACGATCCGCCGGAAACGGGTTCTCGGCAGGCAGGGCCAGGACGCATTCCAGATCCCAGGACTGGCTGAGGATCGATGTGCGCGCAGACGGGGTTTCGGCAAGCCCGATGTCGTATTCCTGGCTGGCGACCAGATCGGTCACCACCTGGGATGACCGCATCATCAGGTCGGCCTTTACGTCGGGCCGGTCGGTCAGGAACCCGGCCAGCAGCGAGGGGACGAAGAACCCCGATGCCGCCGGGTGGCAGGCGATGCGCAGGCTTCCGCGCTGGCGGTTGGCGAATTCCGCCATGGAGCGCGTGGTGCGGGCCAGCCGTTCAAGGATGTCTTCGGCCTCTTCCAGAAGGTAATGGGCTTCGGGGCAGGGGGTCAGGCGGCCGTGTTCGCGCAGGAAAAGCGCAAAACCCAGCTGGCCTTCGAGGTTGGCGATCACGGCGCTGACCGCCGGTTGCGTGCGCCCCAGAACGCGGCTTGCCTCGGAAATCGACCCGGTGCGCATCACTTCGCGGAAGGTCTGCAACTGCTGGATGGTGACGCGGCCAAGCATGCCATAAATCCGATCTATGCCCTAAACTGAATTTCCAATTTGAGTTTATGGGGGCGCTGCGTCAACCATGCTATCAGCCAAAAGGGGGAGGGCGATGGACAGATTTTCGGCGATCCTGCTGACCAGCCTGATCTGCATCGTGGCCCTGGGCCAGTTCGTGCAGGTGGTGACCCGGTATGTCCTTCAGGTGCCGGTCATGGGGTTGGAGGAAGCCATGATGTTTCCGACCCTGTGGCTTTACATCCTGGGCGCGGTCAACGCCTCGCGCGAGAACACGCACATCCGCGCGAATGTGCTTGAGATCTTCCTGACCACCGCCACCGCGCACCGCGTGCTGGCGATCGTGGGCGAGGTGATCAGCCTGATCATCGGTTTCTGGCTGACGACCTGGGTCTGGGATTTCACCCGCTATTCCTGGCGCGTGTGGAAGGAAAGCCCGACCCTCTACATCCCCACCTTCTATGGCGACGTCGCGCTGATGGTGGGGATGGTGCTGATGCTGATCTGGTCGGCGCTGCACCTTCTGCGCGACCTGCGCCATCTCGTGAAAGGCCCCAACCATGGTTGAAGTCGCGCTGCTTTCGGTTGGTGTCCTTGTCATCCTGCTGACGCTGGGCGTGCCCTTGCCCTGGTGCTTCGGCGGGGCGCTGATGGCGATGTATTTCATCGGCGACACGATCATGAAGGGCAATATCCTTTGGGGGATGCAGCAACTGGGCAATCCGGTGCTCCTGGCCATTCCGCTGTTCGTGCTGGCCGGCACGATCATGTCGGAAAGCGGCATCGCGGCCAGCCTTTTGCGGTTCGTCAGCGCCTTCATCGGCCATATCCGGGGCGGTCTGGGCGTGGTTGCCGCCGTATCCTGCGCGGTGATCGGGGCGATTTCCGGGTCCGGCCTGACCGGGATTGCCGCCATCGGGCCGCTATTGATCCCCGAGATGGAAAAGCGCGGCTATCCGCGGGCCTATGCGACCGCGCTGATCGCCAATTCGTCGATCCTTGGCCTGCTGATCCCGCCCTCGGTCACGATGATCGTTTATGGCTGGGTCACCGACACCTCGATCCTTGCCTGTTTCTTGGCAACGCTCGGGCCGGGGCTGCTGATCATGCTGAACTTTTCCATCGTCAACCTGGTCATGGCACGCAAGTTTCCGCTGGTGCTGGATGACAAGCCCTCGTTTTCGGAACTGACCTCCGAAGTCACCCGGCGTGGCATCCATGCCTTTCCGGCGCTGCTGATGCCGATCATCATCCTGGGCGGCATCTATGGCGGGGTGATGACCCCGACCGAAGCCGCGGCTGTCGCGGTGATCTATTCGGTGCCGGTGGGGTTCCTGATCTACAAGGGCCTGCGGCTGTCGAACTTCCTCGCCGCCGGGAAAGAGGCCGCCACCGCCGTCGGCGCGATCATGGTGATGATCCTGTTTTCCATGATCCTCAGCCAGATGTTCGTGCTGGAGGGCATCCCGCAGAAACTGGTCGGCGCAATCTTCGGGATTACCGAGGACCCCTCGATCCTGCTGGTCATGATCATCGTGCTGCTGATCCTGGTGGGCATGGTGGTGAATGACGTGACCGCCATCATCCTGATCGCGCCGCTTCTGTTGCCGCTGATGGGGGCGATCGGGGTCAACCCGGTGCATTTCGCGGCCATCATGGGCGTGACCACGGCGATGGGAGGCGTGACCCCGCCCTATGCCTCGATCCTCTACCTCGGTGCGCGGATCGGCAACGTGAAGGTCACCGCCGTCATCCCGCCCGCCATGCTGCTGATCGCGGTCGGATACATGCCGGTCGTGATCCTGACCGCCTTCTGGCCGGACCTGTCGCTCTGGCTGCCCCGGCTCTTCGGATACCAGTGACCCCAACAACGGAGGACAAGATGAAACACTACCTTTTCACGGCGGCAACCGCTGCGCTTCTGGCCCTGGGCCCGATGGCGCAGGCACAGGACCTGAAGCTGTCGCATGTGCGCCCGCAGGATGCGACGATCGACGTCGAGGTGCGCGCCTTCGCCGCCGCTGTTGCCGCCGCGACCGCTGACAAGGTCAAGATCGAGATTTTCCCGGCGTCGGCCCTGGGGGACTATACCACGGTGCAGGAACGCATTTCCGTGGGTGCCATCGACATGGCGGTGCAGCCCGCGGGCACCGCGGCCGACCGGCGGATGCAGATCGCATCCTTCCCCTATCTGGCGGAAAACTGGGCGCAGGCGCGCGCGGTCTATGGTCCGGGTGGCGCGGTGCGCGAGGCGATGGCCGAACTTTACGCCGCGCAGGACATCACGATGCTTGCGGCCTATCCGGTCTATTTCGGCGGCATCGCATTGAACCGCGACGCGGTCACCCCCGGATCGACGGAACCGAACGGCATCAAGGTGCGCGTGCCGGGCATCAAGTCGTTCCAGCTGACCGGCGAGGCCCTGGGGTACATCCCCGCCCCCATCCCCTTCTCCGAAGCCTTCACCGCCGTGCAGACCGGCGTGGTCGAAGGGGTGATCGGGTCGGGCGCCGAAGGCTACTATGCCAGCTTCCGCGACGTGACCAAGACCTACATCCCGGCCAATACCCATTTCGAGGTGTGGTTCATGATCATCTCGAACGAAAGCCTGTCCAATCTGGCCGAGGCCGATCAGGCAGCGCTGCGGGCCGAGGCCGAGGCCTTCGAGGCCAAACGCTGGGACGTGGCCGAGGCCGATCAGGCCGCGAACGAACAGAAGCTGGTCGATCTGGGCGCGACCCGCGTGGCGCTGAGCGATGAGGAACTTGCCGCCATGTCGGCCAAGGTCCGCGAAACCGTCTGGCCGCAGATCCTGGAAGACATCGGCGCGGACTGGGGGCAGGCGATCCTCGACAAGGTCGCCGCCGCGAACTGAGGCAGAACCGGGCGGGCCGGCGACGGCCCGCCACAGCCGGGGATTCTGGATGGAAAGCGATTATGCCATCATCGGCGGGGGCGTCGTGGGCCTGTCCGTCGCCTGGGGCCTGTTGCGCCGGGGCCGCAGCGTCACCGTGATCGACGGCGACGATGCCGGGCCGCGCGCCAGCCGGGGCAACTTCGGGCTGGTCTGGGTTCAGTCAAAAGGCATGAAGCAGCCGCGCTATGCGCAATGGTCGCAAACCTCGGCTGCCCTGTGGCGCGGCTTTGCCGGTGAACTGGGCGACCAGACCGGCATCGACCTCGGGCTGCGGCAGGACGGTGGCTACGACCTGCATTTTTCGGAAGAGACGCTGGCCGAAACGGTCGCGAAATACGACGTGCTGAAGCGCGAACTGGGGGGCGATTATCCCTTCGAAGTGCTCGGCCACAACGCGCTGCGCAAGGAAGAGCCGCACATCGGCCCCAAGGTCGTCGGGGCCATCCTGCACCGGCAGGACGGCCACGCGAACCCCTTGCGGCTGTTGCAGGCGCTGGCCGATGGCGTCCGGCGCGCGGGCGGGCGCGTGCTGACCGGGCGCAAGGTCGTCGCGGTGGATCGCGGCGATGGCTTTGCCGTGGCATGCGCCGATGGCACGCGCATCCGTGCGGACAGGGTGGTGCTTTCCGCCGGGCTTGGCGCGGCGCAGCTTGGGCCGTTGCTGGGGTTCCGGGCGCCGGTCCGCCCGCAACGGGGGCAGGTGCTGATCACCGAAAAACTGCCCCCCCTGATCAACCGCCCCTCGCTGATCGCCCGGCAGGTGAACGAAGGCGGCATCCAGATCGGGGCCACGAACGAAGAGGTGGGGCTTGACGATGGCGTGACGCGCAAGGGCCTTGCGCAGCTGGCGCAAGAGGCAGTGATGGCCTACCCGGCGCTGGCGCGCGCGCAGATGGTGCGCAGCTGGGGTGCGCTGCGGGTGCTGTCGCCCGACGGGCTGCCGATCTATCAGGAAAGCCCGACCCATCCCGGCGCCTATCTGGTCACTTGCCACAGCGGCATCACGCTGGCCGCGGTGCATGCGCTGCGCCTGCCCGACTGGCTGGAACGCACGCCGGAGGCGCCCGATCTGGAGGTTTTCAATGAAACCCGCTTTTCGTGATCTCGCGCCGGATGGCCCGAGGGTCATCCTGCGCATCGACGGGCACGACATGGCGATGCGCGACGGCGCGAACCTTGCCGCCGAGATGCTGGCCGCAGGGATCATGCCCTTTCGGCAGACGCCCGTCTCGGGCGCGCCGCGCGGGCCGTTCTGCATGATGGGGGCCTGCTTCGACTGTCTGGTCGAGATCGAGGGCACCACCCGGCAGGCCTGCCTGATGGAGGTCACGGCCGGGCTGGACATCACCTTGCCGAAAGGGCGGCGCGATGCATGAGGCCGAGCTGATCATTCTTGGCGCAGGTCCCGCGGGAATGGCGGCCGCGGCACGGGCGGCGGGGTTCGGGCTGTCGGTCCTGCTGCTGGACGAACAACCCCGCCCCGGCGGGCAGATCTGGCGCGAGGTCGGGCGCGCGGGGCCATTGCGCGGGGATCTGCTGGGCAGGGATTATACCGATGGCGCGCGCCATGTGGACCGTCTGGATCATCCGGGCATTTCCCATCTGGGGGGCGCCTCGGTCTGGCAGGTCGATCCTGCCGGCGAGGTCGCGTTCACGCGCAACGGCGCGGCGCAAGTGGCGCGCGGGCGGCGTATCCTTCTGGCGAATGGCGCGCTGGAACGCCCGATGCCACTGCCCGGCTGGACGCTGCCGGGGGTGATGACGGCGGGGGCGGCGCAGATCCTGCTGAAGGCGTCCGGGATCGTGGCCGAACGTGCGGTTCTGGTCGGGGCGGGGCCGCTGATCTATCTGGTGGCGGCGCAGATGGTGCGGGCGGGGACGCCCCCGCTTGCCCTTGTCGAAACGCAGACGCTGGGGGATGTCCTGCGCGCGGCACGGCATCTGCCCCGCGCCCTGGCCGGCATGGGCTATCTTCTGAAGGGGCTTGGGCTGTTGCGCGAACTGCGACGGGCGGGCGTCGCCCGGTTCACGGGGGCCACCTCCATCGCGATCGAGGGCACCGGGCGCGCCGAGGCCGTGACCTTCACCACCGGGAACGGCCCGCAGCGGATCGCCTGCGATACGGTGCTGCTGCATCATGGCGTGGTCCCGAACACGCAGGCCAGCCGGTCGATGGACCTGCCGCATGAATGGGACGATGCGCAGCGCAGCTTTCGCCCGGTGGTGGATGCCTGGGGGCGCAGCGCAGAGCCTTGCGTCTTCATCGCGGGGGACGGGGCCGGGATCGCCGGGGCGAAGGCCGCCACCCTGACCGGCCAGCTTTCAGCCCTTGCCATTGCCCATGACCTTGGCGCCCTGCCCGAGGCGGACCGCGACCTGGCCGCCCGCCCGCTGCGTGCGAAACTGGCGCTGGAAACCGCCGCGCGGCCGTTCCTCGACCGGGCCTATCCGCCCTGCGCGCAGGCCCTTGCGCCGGCCGATGAGACGATCATCTGCCGCTGCGAAGAAGTCACCGCCGGAACCATTCGCCATCAGGCCGCACTGGGCTGCCTCGGGCCCAATCAGACCAAATCCTTCTGCCGGGCGGGGATGGGGCCATGCCAGGGGCGCTATTGCGGGCTGACGGTGACCGAACTGCTGTCTGCCTGTCACGGCAGGCCGCAGCAGGCGACCGGCGCCTATCGCATCCGTGCGCCGCTGAAACCCGTAACCCTGGGCGAACTGGCAAATCTGGCCGAGTCCTGACGGGCCGGCCCGCATCGCCCCCCGTCCGGTCGCGTCGGATCGGGGCCGGATGCCGCCGCACCCTGCCCGATATGGACAAATCGCGGGACCTGTGAAAAGGGATGCGGGTTCAGGAGATCGCCCCGATGACCACCGTTACCCGCTTCGCCCCCTCGCCCACCGGCTATATCCATGTGGGCAACCTGCGCACCGCCTTGATGAACTACCTGATCGCCCGCAAGACGGGCGGCCGGTTCATCCTGCGACTGGACGATACCGATCAGGAACGGTCGAAGCAGGAATATGCCGACGGGATCATGCGCGATCTGGAATGGCTGGGTATCCACTGGGACCGCATCGAAAAGCAGTCGCTGCGGCTGGACCGTTATGCCGAGGCCGCCGATCAGCTGCGCGCCTCGGGCCGGTTCTACGAGGTCTTCGAGACGCCCGTCGAACTGGACCTGAAGCGCAAGAAGCAGCTGAACATGGGCCGCCCCCCGGTCTATGACCGCGCGGGGCTGAACCTGTCGGATGACGAAAAGGCGAAGCTGCGGGCCGAGGGGCGCGAGGGGTACTGGCGGTTCCTGCTGAACCAGAACCGGATCGAATGGGCCGACGGCATCCTTGGCCCGATCTCGATCGACGCGGCCTCGGTTTCCGATCCGGTGCTGATCCGGGCGGACGGCCAGGTGCTTTATACCTTCGCCTCGTCGGTCGATGACATCGACATGGGCGTGACGCATATCGTGCGCGGTGCCGACCATGTGACCAACACCGCGACCCAGATCCAGATCATGGAGGCGATGGGGGGTACGCCACCGGCCTTCGCCCATCACAGCCTGCTGACCGGCCCGCAGGGCGAGGCGCTGTCGAAACGCCTGGGCACGCTGTCGCTGCGCGACCTGCGCGCGCGGGGGGTGGAACCTGCGGCGCTTCTGAGCCTCATGGCGCGGCTTGGATCGTCGAAGCCGGTGGAGCTTATGACCTCGATGGACGAGTTGGCCGAAGGGTTCGAGCTTTCGTCCTTCGGTGCGGCGCCCACGAAGTTCGATGCCGAAGACCTGTTCCCGCTGACGCGCACCTACGTCGCGGGCCTGCCCTTCGCGGCGGTTGCCGGGCGCATCGCGGAACTGGGTGTGCCAGAGGGGATGGCCGAAGCCTTCTGGTCGGTCGCACGCGAGAACATCACCGTGCTGGACGACCTCGGCCAATGGTGGACGCTTTGCCGGGACGGGGCCGAACCGCTGGTCGCCCCCGAGGACGAGGCTTTCGTGCGCGAGGCGCTGGCCCTGCTGCCCGCCCGCCCCTGGACGCAGGCGACGTGGGGCGAATGGACCGAGGCGGTGAAGGCCGCCACGGGGCGCAAGGGCAAGGCGCTGTTCATGCCGCTGCGCAAGGCGCTGACCGGGCGCGAAAAGGGCCCCGAAATGTCCGACCTGATGCCGCTCTTGCAGGCGGTGCGGGGGGTCTGAAGGAAAAGGGGGGCTGTCTGCCCCCCTCTTTGCTTCGCAAATTCACCCCCCCGAGGATATTTCGGCCAAAGTGAAGGGAAAGCCCCCGTGACGCGTCAGGCGAAGTTTCTGGACGGTTCGCTGATGCGGCATGTCGTCGTGATGTCGCTGACCTCGTCGGTCGGGCTGATGGCGATCTTCATCGTCGACCTGATCAACATCGTCTACATCAGTTGGCTTGGCGATCCCGAGGCAACGGCGGCGGTGGGCTATGCCGGGGCTGTGCTGTTCTTCACCACGGCCTTTTCGATCGGCGCGTCGATCGCGGTCTCGGCGCTGGTCGCGCGGGCGCTTGGCGCGCGGGATCCGGACCGCGCCCGCGAGCTTGCGACCAGCGGCATGATCTGGGCGGCGGCCATGGGCACGGCGTTCCTCGCGCTTGTCTGGGCCTTCACGCCGCAGATCACGGCGCTTCTGGGCGCAACCGGCGGCACGCTGGAAAAGACGGTGCATTTCCTGCGCATCTCGCTTCTGGGGCAGCCGTTCCTCATGGCCGGGATCGTCGGCACGGCGATCCTGCGCGCGCATGGCGATGCGCGGCGGTCGATGATGACGACCGTCTGGGGGGCCGTGGTGCTGGCCGCGCTGGACCCGGTGCTGATCTTCGGCTTCGGCTGGGGGCTGACGGGGGCGGCCTGGGCCGGGGTGCTGTCGCGGCTGGCGATCCTTCTGGCGGCGATCTGGCCCATCCTGCGCCATCACGGCGGCTTTGCCCCGGTGCACCGGGCCGGGCTTCTGGGTGATCTGGCCCCGCTTGCCGGGATCGCGGCGCCCGCCATCCTGACCCAGCTTGCAACGCCGGTGGGCCAGGCCATCGTGACCCGGCTGGTTGCGGGATATGGCGAGGCGGCGGTGGCCGGCATGGCGATCGCGGGCCGCCTGACGCCGGTCGCCTTCGGCGTCATTTTCGCGTTGTCGGGTGCCCTGGGGCCGATCATCGGGCAGAACTATGGTGCGGGCCGGATGGACCGGGTGCGGCGCGCCTTCATCGACGGGCTGATTTTCACGGGCGTGGTGATCGTGACGATCTCGGCCCTACTGTTCACTTTCCGGGGGCCGATCGCCGACGTCTTTGCGGCAAGGGGCGTGACGCGGGACCTGATCTATCTGTTCTGCGGGCCGCTCAGCCTGCTGTTCCTGTTCAACGGCTGGATCTTCGTTGCGAACGCGGCCTGCAACAACCTGCGCGCGCCCTTTCTGTCGACCGCCGTGAACTGGGGGCGTCACACGATCGGCACGCTGCCGCCGGCGCTGCTTTTGGCCGAAGGCATGGGGATGGGACCCTTCGGCGTGTTGATCGGGCAGTCGCTGGGGGGGGTGCTGTTCGGTCTGTTCGCGGTCTGGCTGGCCTTGCGCGTCATCGCCCGTGTCGAGCCGCCGCCAGAAGCGCATCCACGCAGCCCGTCTCGAACCGGGTAAGCCGCCGGGCCCGCGGATAAAGCGGCGCGGCGCGGTCATCGAGGATGGGGGCCTCCCAGCCGTCGGTCGTGGCAAAGAAGCGTTCGGCGCCCGCCTCGCCGTATTCGCCAAGGAAGCCCTGTACCACGGCGTCGAGATAGCTCAGCAGGATCGGATGCGCCGGGGAGGGCGCCGCCGCCTCGGATCCGGGGACGGCATAGACCTGCGCGGGAAGGGCGGCGTCGCCCGTCCGGGCCGTGACGTGATGGCGGCGGTAGGCGTATTCGCGGGCGTCGAGCGCGGCCCAGTCGCCGCCGGGCACCTCGGCCACCAGCCCCTCGATCCGGGTGGCAGGGTCAGGCCGCACCGAAAGGAAAGCCAGATCGCGGGCGGGCGTGTGTACCCAGACCCGGCGCCAGCCCGAAAGCTCGGCAGGGCGCGCGCCGGGATAGGCATGCGTCGCCCGGTTCACCAGAGATCCGTATCCGAAGAAATGTCCTGCCATGTTTGTCGCTTTCCGTCGGTATGCCGTCGTATCCGATTTCCCTTGCCAGCACCACGGGGGGCGGGCTAAGCAAAGGCATCAGGATCGGGAGAATCCGGCGCAGCCGCAAGGGGGGCCGGTGCCGAAGGAGCAACCGCCCCGGTAAACTCTCAGGCGCAAGGGACCGTCCTGACGAAGAACTCTGGAGAGAGGCGCCGAGGCGCCCGCCGAAGGGATAACGATCTCAGGCGCCCGTAGGCAGCGGGCAGGGACAGAGGGGGCATCGTGGGGCAGGGGGTTCCCTGTCCGGGCGGTGCCGGGATGCCTTAGACCGGCGGATGACTGGAGGTGCGGCATGTCCGACCTGAAGACGCTGGTTCTGAATGACCTGCATGTGGGCCTCGCGGGCAAGATGGTGCCCTTCGCGGGCTGGTCGATGCCCGTGCAATACCCGATGGGGGTGATGAAGGAACATCTTCACACCCGCGCGGCGGCGGGGTTGTTCGATGTCAGCCACATGGGGCAGGTGATCCTGCGCCCGAAGGCCGGAATGGCGGCGCTGGTCGCCGGGTTCGAGGCGATGATGCCCGTCGATGTGGCGGGACTTGCCGAGGGGCGGCAGCGCTATGGGCTGTTCACCAACGACACCGGCGGGATCCTTGACGACCTGATGTTCGCCAACCGGGGCGATCACCTGTTCGTCGTCGTGAATGCCGCTTGCCGCGAGGCCGACATCGCCCATATGCGCGTCCGTCTGGCCGATGTGGCCGAGGTGGAAGAAATCACCGACCGCGCGCTGCTTGCGCTGCAGGGGCCACAGGCCGAAACCGCGCTGGCGCGCCTCGTGCCGCAGGTGGCGGCGATGCGCTTCATGGATGTGGGCGTCTTCGGCGATACATGGGTGTCGCGGTCGGGCTACACGGGCGAGGACGGGTTCGAAATCTCGATCCCTGCCTCCGGGGCCGAGGCTTTTGCCCGCGCCCTTCTGGAGATGACAGAGGTCGCCCCGATCGGCCTTGGCGCGCGTGACAGCCTGCGGCTGGAGGCCGGGCTTTGCCTTTACGGCCATGACATCGACGAAACCACAAGCCCGGTCGAGGCCGGCCTGACCTGGGCAATCCAGAAGGCCCGCCGGGCTGGCGGCGCACGCGAAGGCGGCTTTCCCGGCGCAGACCGCATCCTGCGCGAGCTTGCCGAAGGGCCCGAACGCCAGCGCGTGGGCCTGCGCCCCGAAGGCCGGGCCCCGATGCGCGAGGGCACGGAACTCTTCGCCGAAGACGGCACGCCCGTGGGCCGCGTCACCTCGGGCGGGTTCGGCCCCTCGCAGGAGGCGCCGATCGCGATGGGTTACGTCGCCACGGCCCATGCGGCCATCGGCACGCGGCTTCTGGGTGATGTGCGCGGCAAGCGCCTTCCCGTGACCGTGGCCGCCATGCCTTTCCACCCCACCACCTACAAACGCTGACTGCGAGGATCACCATGAAATTCACCGAGGAACACGAATGGCTGCGCGTCGAGGGCGATCTGGTCGTCGTCGGCATCACCGAACATGCGGCAACGCAGTTGGGCGATGTGGTGTTCGTTGAACTGCCCGAGACGGAAACCATGGTCGCCAGGGGGGACGAGGTTTGCGTGATCGAAAGCGTCAAGGCCGCGTCCGACATCCTTGCCCCGGTCGATGGCGAGATCGTCGCGGTCAACGAAAAGCTGGCCGACAACCCCGGCATGGTCAACGAAGACCCGATGGGGGCTGCCTGGTTCTTCAAGATGAAGCTCGACGATCTCTCGGTCCTCGACGACTTCATGGACGAGGACGAATACAACGACCTGATCGGGTAAGGCCCGATTTTTCTGCGAAAAATCGAAAGCACCGGGTTTTCGCAGAAAACCCGGATGCGGCGAAACGCAATGAGGCTGCCATGACCTTCACGCCCACCGACTACAATCCCTATGATTTTGCCAACCGCCGCCACATCGGCCCCTCGCCCGCCGAGATGGCCGACATGCTTTCGGCCGTGGGCTGCCAGAGCCTTGACCAGTTGATCGACGAGACGATCCCCGCCTCTATCCGGCAGAAGCGGCCGCTGGCCTGGGCGCCCCTGTCGGAACATGACCTGCTGGCCCGGATGCGCGAGGTCGCGGCCAAGAACCGGGTGATGACCAGCCTGATCGGGCAGGGATATTACGGCACGGTGACGCCCCCGGCGATCCAGCGCAACATCCTGGAAAACCCCGCGTGGTACACCGCCTACACCCCCTATCAGCCGGAAATCGCGCAAGGCCGGCTTGAGGCGCTGCTCAACTACCAGACGATGGTGGCGGACCTGACGGGCCTTCCCGTGGCGAATGCGAGCCTTCTGGACGAGGCGACGGCGGCGGCCGAGGCGATGACGATGGCCGAACGGGTGGCGAAATCGAAGGCGCGGGCCTTCTTCATCGACCGCTTCTGCCATCCGCAGACGATCGAGGTGATCCGCACCCGCGCGCTGCCGCTCGGGATCGAGATCATCGAGGACATGGCCGAAAACCTGGACCCGTCGAAGGTCTTCGGCGCGATCTTCCAGTATCCGGGCAGCTATGGCCATGTGCGCGACCTGACCGACGAGATCGCGGCGCTGCACAAGGCGGGGGCGGTTGCGGTTGTGGCCACGGACCTGCTGGCGCTCTGCCTTCTGAAGGAACCGGGCGCGATGGGCGCCGACATCGCCGTGGGATCGGCGCAACGGTTCGGGGTGCCGATGGGCTATGGCGGCCCGCATGCCGCCTTCATGTCCTGCCGGGACGATTTCAAGCGGTCGATGCCGGGGCGGATCGTTGGCGTGTCGATCGACGCGCGCGGGAACCGCGCCTATCGGCTTTCGCTTCAGACCCGCGAACAGCACATCCGGCGCGAGAAGGCCACGTCGAACGTCTGCACGGCGCAGGCGCTGCTGGCGGTCATGGCCTCGATGTATGCCGTCTTCCACGGCCCCGCCGGTCTGCGCGCCATCGCGGAGCGGGTGCATTTCATGACCAACCGTCTTGCCCGTGCGCTGAAGGCGGCGGGGGCGAAGGTTGCACCCAAGGCCTTCTTCGACACGATCACCGTGGAAGTGGGCGTGGGGCAGGCGGGCATTCTGGCGGCTGCCCGTCAGGAGGGGCTCAACTTTCGCAAGATCGGGTCGAACCGCGTGGGCATCAGCCTGGACGAAACGACCGACGAACGGGTGCTGGTGCGCATCCTGCGCGCCTTCGGGATCGAGGCGGCGCCGCCCCATCGTGCGACTCTGGGCTTCCCCGAGGACATGCTGCGCCGATCGGATTACCTGACCCATCCGGTCTTTCACATGAACCGCGCGGAATCCGAGATGATGCGCTACATGCGCCGCCTGTCGGACCGCGACCTGGCGCTGGACCGGGCGATGATCCCGCTTGGGTCCTGCACGATGAAGCTGAACGCCGCGGCCGAGATGATGCCGATCACCTGGCCCGAATTCGGCAGCCTGCATCCGTTCGCGCCCGCAGACCAGGCGCAGGGCTATGCCGAGGCGATTGCCGACCTGTCGGAGAAGCTGTGCGAGATCACCGGCTATGACGCCTTCTCGATGCAGCCGAATTCCGGCGCGCAGGGGGAATATGCGGGGCTTCTGACGATCCAGGCCTATCACCGGGCGCGCGGCGAGGGGCATCGCAACATCTGCCTGATCCCGATGTCGGCGCATGGCACCAACCCGGCCAGCGCGCAGATGGCGGGGATGAAGGTCGTCGTCGTGAAATCCTCGGCCAATGGCGATGTGGATGTCGAGGATTTCCGCGCCAGGGCCGCCGAGGCCGGGGGCAATCTGGCCGCCTGCATGATCACCTACCCCTCGACGCATGGCGTGTTCGAGGAAACCGTGCGCGAAATCTGCCAGATCACCCATGACCATGGCGGCCAGGTCTATATCGACGGGGCCAACATGAACGCGATGGTGGGCCTCGTGAAACCGGGCGAGATCGGTGGCGACGTCAGCCACCTGAACCTGCACAAGACCTTTGCCATCCCGCATGGCGGCGGTGGCCCCGGCATGGGGCCGATCGGCGTGCGCGCCCATCTGGCGCCCTATCTGCCGGGTCATCCCGAAACCGGCGGCAGCGAAGGCCCGGTTTCCGCCGCGCCCTACGGCAGTGCGTCGATCCTGCTGATTTCCTGGGCCTATTGCCTGATGATGGGCGGGCCGGGGCTGACGCAGGCGACACGGGTCGCGATCCTGAACGCCAATTACATCGCGGCGCGGCTGCGCGGGTCCTATGAGGTGCTGTTCATGGGCAACCGGGGCCGGGTGGCGCATGAGTGCATCCTGGACACGCGCCCCTTCGCCGAGGCCGGTGTGACCGTGGACGACATCGCCAAGCGCCTGATCGACAACGGGTTCCATGCGCCCACGATGAGCTGGCCGGTCGCGGGCACGCTGATGGTGGAGCCCACGGAAAGCGAGACCAAGGCCGAAATCGACCGGTTCATCGCGGCCCTTCAGGCGATCCGGGACGAGATCAAGGCGGTGGAAGCGGGCGAGATCGCGGCCGAGGACAGCCCGCTGCGTCACGCCCCGCACACGGTCGAGGATCTGGTCGCGGACTGGACGCGCAAGTATCCACGCGAACAGGGCTGCTTCCCGCCGGGGTCGTTCCGGGTGGACAAGTACTGGCCTCCGGTGGGACGGGTCGACAACGTCTGGGGCGACCGGAACCTCGTCTGCATCTGCCCGCCGGTGGAAAGCTATGCCGAGGCCGCGGAATGATCGACAGGCCGGGGGGCCTTGCCCCCCGGACCCCCCAGGATATTTCCGCCAGGGTGAAATGACAGGCGGAACCAACCGGCAAGGTGGATCATGACCACGTCGCGCCCCGCTTTCCGGGCGGGGCTTTTCGCTGCCCTGCCGATCGTCCTGGGCTATGCCCCGATCGCCTTTTCCTTCGGTGTGGCCGCCACCCGCGCCGGTCTGACCGGGGCCGAGGCGGTCATGCTTTCGGTCGTGATCTATGCCGGGGCATCGCAGTTCCTGGCGCTGGCGCTTGTCACGTCAGGCGCGCCTGCGCTGGTCGCGGCCTTTACCCTGATCGCGATGAACGTCCGGCATGTGCTTTACGGCCCCGCCCTGATGCGGCAGGCCGGTTCCGGGGCCAGCCGGCGCCATGCATGGGCCTGGGCCTGGGGCCTGACCGACGAGGTCTTTGGCCAGGCACTGGGGGCGCTGGCGCGGGGGCAGCGGTTTTCCGAAAGCTACATGTTCGGCCTCGGACTGGCCGCATACATGGCCTGGATCGGCGGGACGGCCGCCGGGGCCTGGGCCGGGGGTGGAGCGCTGGACCGCTGGCCCGCGGTCAGCGCGGGGCTTGGCTTCATGCTGACGGCGCTGTTCCTGGCCTTGCTGCTGTCGGTCCTGTCGCGTGCCACGCTGCGTCCGGTGGCTGTCGCGGCGCTGGCCTGCACGGCGGGGAGCCTTGCGCTGTCGCCCGCCTGGGGGATCCTGGCCGGGATGCTGGGCGGGGCGCTTGCGGGGCTGCTGCGGCGATGAGCGGCGGACTGATCCTGATGGCGGTGCTGGCCGGGGCGGCCAACTGGGCCTTCCGCGCATTGCCGACGATCCTGATGCGGCGCGAGGCGCGGCCCGGCGGCCTTGCCGCGCGCTTCCTTGCTGCGACCGGGCCTGCCGCAATGGCGACGCTTTTCGTCGCAGCCCTCTTGCCGGAACTGGCCCCCGCGCCGAAGGCCCCCGTTCCGCTTCTGGCCGGGCTTGCCGCCACGGTCCTCGCCTTTCTGCCGCGCCGGTCGGTGGTGGCGGCGACGCTTTCCGGGGCGCTGGCCTATGGGCTTGCCTTCGCGGTGATGTCGGCGGGCTGAGCCGGTGTGGCCTTCTGACTGCGCAGGGCGCTTGCATGATCGCCCGTTCCGGCGCAACCATGACACAGGACGAGGAGAAGCGACCATGCTGGAAATCAACCCGCAGAAGGTGGTGCACATCATCTTTCAATCCCGCGAAGGCCCGATGGCCACGGCGGAACTGCATGAATTCATCGCCGGGTTGAACGATGACGAGAAGGCCCATCTGACAGCGCTGGCCTGGGTCGGCCGGGGGGCCTTTGAGGCCGAGGATTTCGGCGAGGCCGTCGCCACCGCCTTTGCCGAGGCCTCGACCCCGACCGAAGATTACCTGATGGGGATGCCGCATCTGGCCGAGAATCTGGAAGCCGGGCTCGAGGCGATGGGTGTCGACGTTTCGGGCGAGGAAGAGGATTTCCTCTGACCCTTGCGGGGCGGCAGGGCGATGCACATATGCGGGAAAATGCATGTGAGGTGCGCAGATGAGCGAAGCCGTGAAACTGACCTGTGCGGCCTGCGGGCAGATGAACCGCGTGCCGGTGGCGAAACTGGCCGAAGGGCCGAAATGCGGCGTCTGCGGTGCGGCCCTTGCCGACGGGCGGGTGCATGAACTGGACGCGGCCGCGCATGACAAGGCGCTGCGCGGCGACGATCTGCCGATCCTTGTGGATTACTGGGCGCCCTGGTGCGGTCCCTGCCGGATGATGGCTCCGGAATTCGCCAAGGCCGCGAAGGCGCTGGCGCCGCGGGTCCGACTGGCGAAACTGAACACGCAGGACTTCCCCGACATTGCCGGGCGGGCGCGCATCCAGGGCATTCCCGCGCTTGTGCTTTATCACCGCGGGCGCGAGATCGCCCGTCTGGCCGGAGCCCGGCCGGCGGCCGACATCGTGGCCTTCGTCCAGCAGAAACTGGGCGCGAAGGCCGCTTGACATTTCCCGGCCCATCGGCGAAATCACGCACGGCTCTGGGGTAGTAGCTCAGTTGGGAGAGCGCGTCGTTCGCAATGACGAGGTCAGGGGTTCGATCCCCCTCTACTCCACCAACCACCTTACAATCGGTTGGTTTTTCTGGGGCATCGCTCTGGGAATATGGCAACAATCCATCTGCGTGCCCTCCCAAACAAATGACGCTTGCCCGCAGAACGGTTCGGCCTCGATCCGGTCTGTCCGCCTGTACTGTACGGGCGCGTTTGACTGCCGGAAAATCAGAGGATCGGGTAAGCCATCGGGGCGGGCGGGTTGCGGCGTCGAGGGATGCCACCGACCCGCAGGCGCATTGCAGGGCCTCGATCCCGCGGGCGAAAAAGGGGGGCCTCACGCGCGGGGTGCGGTGCGGTTTCCCGCCGGAGCAGAGCCGCATGGCAGGGCTCAGTCGGCGTCAAAGCAGATCCTGAATTGCGCGCCGATCGCGCCCGGCACATGGACGATCCGCGCGCCATGCGCCGCCAGAAGGGCCACCACGACCGAAAGCCCCATGCCGGTGCCGCCCGCTTCGCGGCGCGTCGTGAAAAACGGCTGGAAGATCCGGTCGGCATTGCCGGGTGAAATGCCCCGGCCGTCATCGCGCACCCAGAGGCAGGGAATGCCCTCTTCCTTCACCGCCTCGATATCGACGGTGCGGGCGCCGTTCTGTTCGGAATTGGCCAGCAGTTGCGACAGGATCAGGCGCAGGCCTTCGTCCGAAAGGGGCAGGAACAGCCGTTCGCCCGACGAGGTCAGCGACAAGTCGGGGTGGGCGGCCTGAAGGTCGCGCATCACCGCCTGCACGGTCGTGTGGCCGCGGAACGTCGGTTCACGTGCGGCGGCCAAGCGACGCAGGGCGGCCAGTTGCGCCTCCATCTGGGTTGCGGCATCGGCGATCCCGTCCACAAGCCGGGGATCGGCCGGCTCGCCCGCGGGCGTGGTCGCCAGGATTTCCGCGGCACCCTTGATCGTGGTCAGCGGCGATTTCAACTCGTGGGTGACATGGTCGGTGAAGGCACGGATCGAGGCCTCGCGGTTCTGCAGCGTGTCGGCCATGTCCAGCACCGCCTGCCCCAGATCGCGCAATTCCTGCGTGCCGTAATGGCGCAGGGGGGCGGCTGCATCCGGCTGACCGGCCCGGACGGCTTTCGCGTGGTCGGCCAGCGCCCTGACGGGCCGCAGTAGAAGCCGCCACAACAGCCAGCCCAGGATGGCAGTCGCCAGAACGACGGCAAGGCCGACCGTCAGCGCCGAGGTGCGGAACCCCATCAGCGGCGACAGCCAGCGTACGGCCAGAAGCCCCGCGAGGGGCAGCACAAGGACCGCCGTCAGCGTTCCGCCCAGAACCAGCAGCAGCGGAGGGCGCCATTTGCGCGCGATCACCGGGCGCATTCGGCCATCCTGAGCCCGATGCCATGCAGGGTTTCCACCGCGCCTTCGCATCCCGCCTCGGTCAGCTTGCGGCGCAGGTTGCGCATGTGGCTGTCCAGCGTCCGGTCAGAGACATGGACATTCCCGCCATAGACCGCCTCGATCAACTGGCCGCGCGTGACGACCATGCCGGGATGGGCCATCAGGCGCGACAGAAGCCCCATCTCGGTCGCCGTCAAGGCGACGGGCGTCGCCCCGCAGGTGCAGACATGGCGCGCCAGATCCAGCCGCAGCGCGCCGTGTTCCAGCACCGTCGCGCCGCGCGGCGCGGCGGGGGCGCTGCGTTTCAGGATCGCCTTGATCCGCGCCAGAAGTTCGCGCGGGCTGAACGGTTTGCTGACATAGTCATCGGCGCCCAATTCCAGCCCGACGATCCGGTCGACCTCGTCATCGCGCGCGGTCAGAAACAGGATCGGCACGTCGGATTGCGCGCGGATGCGTCGGCAGACCTCGAGCCCGTCCAGTTCCGGCAGGCCCACGTCCAGCACGATCAGCGCGGGCGCCTCGCGGCGGGCGTTGCGCAGGGCGGCCTGCCCGTCGGCGGCGGTCACGACCTGATAGCCGCCGCGTTCCAGGGCGATGGTCAGCAGGTCGCGGATGCGCGGATCGTCATCGACGACGAGGATCTTCACGGCCGTTCCTCCCTTGCTCCGGCGTGATCTTGCGCCAAGAGGTAACGCCGGATCAGCGCCTTGCGCAAACCCCAATCGCGCCAGCCGTCGATTTCGGGCACGGGCGGGCGCGCAAGGCCGATGCAGAAAGGCTGCAGGGCACGGCGGTCGTGGGCGGCGATCTCGGCCGCGGCCATCGGCCCAAGGGCGCAGACATAGGCGCGGTCGACGCGCATCCCGGCTTCGGCCCGGCCGATGTTGACCTTGGCGACAATCCCCGGCGCGTTCACGAAGGCGCAGCCATAAAGTACCGCACCCGCCATCACGATGACCCGCAAGAGCAGCCAGCGGTTGCCGTGCCGCCCGGCGATCTGCCAGAGCGTCAGGCAAAGCCCGCCCGCGACAAGCGCCATCCAGATGCCCGCGGCCAGCCGCAGATGGGTCAGCCCGTAGGCCGTGACATAAAGATCAAGCCGCAGCAGGGCCGAGACGACCAGAAGCACGTTCTGCGCCACCCACAGGATCAGCAGAGGCCGCAGCAGGGGCGACCGGTCGGTGAACGGGCGCGAGATCAGGGCGAAGGCGCCTGCCAGAAGCGCGGTGGCAACCAACGGATAGGCCCCGCGGTGGGCATATCCCGCATAGGTCATCCCGTCGGGCAGGTCGGCCCCGCCCCAGAGATAGGTCAGGTCAAGCGCGGTCTGAACCGCGAAAAGAGCATTGAACAGGATCAGCGCATTGCCGATCGACACGGGGTTGAACCCGAAATCACTTGCCCCGATGCCCGCAGCCTCGCCCGCCGCCTCTTCAGGCCGCACAAGCCTCAGGGCCGACGCGAGTTCGGGGTGCAGCGCGGGCAGGCGTCCTGATGACAGTGCCGCCACAAGCGGCCAGATCAGTGCCGAAGCGATCAGCCAGAATCCCGCCCGCCGCAGGATCCGTTCAGGATCGGACGGCGCGGGGACAAGTGCCTCGATCCACTGGCCGAGGATGGGATTGGCGGAGGCGAGCAACAGGACGAACCCCCCGCCCGCGACAAGGGGCATTGCCCAGGCCCCGCCCGCGCGTCGTGCACTCTGCCCGAGGCTGCCTTTTGCCTGGTCCTGCCGGGTCATGGCCGAAACAAGGTCCGAGGCCCCGCGCACCGGGACCGAGGCGGCAAGCCGCAGGATCCCCCGCAGCAGGCTGCCCTTGAGGGGGCTTTCGGTATCGCAGATCGAGGCGCAGGCCGCCAGCGCGCCGATGATCGCGATGGTGATCGACAGCGGCGTCAGGGCGACGGCCACGGGCAAGGCCGCCAGCGTCAGGATGGCCCATGCAAGGATCAGGCGGCGGCCCCTGACGGGCACCGCGATGGTTGCCGCGATGCCGAATGCGATCAGGAAGATCGCCACCGACAGGCCGGGCGGATGGTCGAAGAACAGAAGATCGGCCAGTGCCACCAGTGCAGCCAGCATGACGCCGGCAGGGGGTGGTGTGCGCCGTGCCGCGCTTTCATCCCCCGTTCCGATGCCCGCCGCGCCGCTTGTGCCGGAAGACCCGGTGCCAAGGTCGGCATCCATCCACCAGGCGTCCTGAAGGATGGAGGTGGGAAGCCCCCCGATGGTCAGAACCCGCATGTCACGTCCCCTCGTCTTTATTGTCCTCCCCCGCTCATCGCTGTCGGGCTTGCAGGGGGAATGTGCGAAATGTGCAGTTTCGGTGCAGACCTGTCCGGGGTTGCCTGCGGCAATTTGGTGCATCGGCGATGCAGGTTTCGTGGCCCCGGTTTGACCCGGATCAAGGACCGGGCGACCGTCCGGGCGCATCCAGAGGCCAGGGAACGCGCCCTGACCCTTTGGAGGGAATAGATGACCCGCTTGATGATGATCCTTTTTTCCATGATCTCGACCACCCTGATGGGCGTGGGGATCGTGATCGCGCTGACGATCGGTCAGGACACGTTGCAACCCATCCTGATCGCGGCGGCGGTCGGCTTTGTGCTGGCCTTTCCGGTCAGCTGGTTCGTGGCACGGCAGATCGCCGGCGAAAGCTGATCGGGACGGCGACGGAAACCGCCCGCCCCGGCGTTTCAGGAAGACCTGTCGCTGAAAGGAGACCAGACATGGCACGACCCGCCCCGAAAGGCTATTCGCGCATCCAGATCAGGCTTCACTGGGTTGTGGCGGTTCTGATCGCGCTGCAGTTCATCCTGCACGAGCCGATCGCCGAGGCGTGGGACGCCTTCAAGGAAGGTGTCCAGACCGCGTTCAATCCGGTCGTGGCATTGCATGTCTTCGGCGGTCTGGCGGTTCTGGCCTTCGCGCTGTGGCGGCTGGCCCTGCGCAAGACCCGTGGGGCGCCGCCCGCGCCCGAGGCTGAACCCGCCCCCCTGCGGCTGGCCGCGCATCTGGGCCACCTGGCGCTTTATGCGCTGATGATCCTGATGCCACTGTCCGGGGCGGTGGCCTGGTTCGGTGGGATCGAGGGCGCGGCCGAGGCGCATGAGGTGATGAAGCCGCTCATGCTGATTCTCGTGGGCGTGCATGTCGTGGCGGCGCTTTGGCATCAGTTCTGGCTGAAGGACGGGCTGATGCTGCGGATGAAACGCCCGCTGGAGTGATCCGCCCGTTCAGGCGTTCAGGAAGGCACGCATCGTTTCCTCGAACTCGCGGGGCTTTTCGGCATGCAGCCAGTGCCCCGCGCCGGGGATGCGCGCGAAACGCGCCTTGGGGAACAGGGCCATGATGGCGGGCCGGTGTTCGGGCAGGACGTAATGGGATGTGGCTCCGGTCAGGAACAGGGCCGGGCGCGGGAATTCCCCGGTGGTGCCAGGCCAGCCCACGATCTTCGGCATCTCGGCCTCGAGCGTGTCGAGGTTCAGCTTCCAGCGTGGCCCGCCCTCGGCCTTCAGGTCCAGCGACTGAAGGAAGAAGGCGCGCAGCGAATCGTCGGGCACGGCTGCCGCCAGCAGCCGGTCGGCCTCGCCCCGGCTGGTTACCTCGTCCAGCGGCAGTGTCCGCATCGCATCGATGTGGCGGGACTGGTCGTGGCCATAGGCCACCGGCGCGATATCGGCCACCACCAGACGGCGGATCAGGTCGGGCCGGGTCAGCGCCAGCTGCATCGCGGCCTTGCCGCCCATTGAATGGCCCATCAGGTCGGCCTGACCGCCCAGGGTTTGGATGACCTCGGCAAGATCGGCGGCCATGCCGGGATAGTCATGCGTCGACCGGCGCGGGCTGTCGCCATGATTGCGCATGTCGACCGCGATCACCTCGCGGTCCTCGGCCATGCGACGCGCGATCACACCCCAGTTCCGGCCCGAACCGAAAAGGCCGTGGGCAATGACCAGCGGAGGAAAGGCGGGCGGGATACGTGCGGGATGAGGGATCGTGTTCAGCATGGAACAGAAAGCTATCCTTCGAGGCGGCGAAGTGCCAGAGCCATTGAAAAGGCAACGGTTTGGCGCATAGCTGGTGCGAAGATCCGACCGGAGGGGACTGTGAGCGCCGTCACGATACAGCAAATGGCAGACCGCGTTGCCGCGCTGATGGAGGAACGTCTGGGCGCGCGGGGGGACGGCCTGACCGACAAGCTGCGCCGGGCTGGACGCAAGCTGCCCCGCAAGGTGCGGGCTGCGGCGGATTTCCTGGCCGAAGCCGCCCATATGTCGCAGAACCCCAGGATGCTGCTTCAGGTCGATCACGACAAGGTCGCCGAGGCTTATGACATCTGCGTGCGCCACCTGAACCGGATGCCGAACACGCGACGGCGGACGATGCTGGCGGGCATGGCCTCGTCCATGGCCTTTTCCATCCTTGTCGTGCTGGTCCTCTTGGGTGCGGTGCTGTTCTGGCGCGGCTTCATCTGAGGGCCGCAGGGCCGTGCCGGAAACGAAAAGGCCCGCGCCGGAGCGCGGGCCGATCTGTCGGAAGTGCCGGATCAGAGAACCGGATCAAAGGCCCGGATAGATCGGGAAACGCGCGCAGAGATCGGCCACCTTGGCCTTGACCGCCGCTTCCACCGCGCTGTTGCCCTCTTCGCCATTGGCGGCAAGGCCATCGACCACCTCGACGATCCAGTCGGCGATCTGGCGGAACTCTGCCTCGCCGAAGCCGCGGGTCGTGCCGGCGGGTGTGCCCAGACGGACACCCGAGGTGACGGTGGGCTTTTCCGGATCGAAGGGGATGCCGTTCTTGTTGCAGGTGATATGCGCCCGGCCAAGCGCCTTTTCGGTCGCGTTGCCCTTCACGCCCTTCGGACGCAGGTCGACCAGCATCACATGGGTGTCGGTGCCGCCGGTGACGATATCGAGCCCGCCCTTCATCAGCTGGTCGGCCAGCGCCTGCGCGTTCTTGATGACCTGCGCCTGATAGGTCTTGAAATCGGGCCGCAGCGCCTCGCCGAAGGCCACGGCCTTGGCGGCGATCACATGCATCAGCGGGCCGCCCTGGATTCCGGGGAAGATGGCCGAGTTGATCTTCTTCGCGATATCTTCGTCATTGGTCAGGATCATGCCGCCGCGCGGGCCGCGCAGGGTCTTGTGCGTGGTGGTGGTGGCGACATGGGCATGCGGGAACGGGCTGGGATACAGACCCGCCGCGATCAGGCCCGCGAAATGGGCCACGTCGGCCAGCAGGTAGGCGCCCACGCTGTCGGCGATCTCGCGCATGCGGGCGAAGTCGATCACCCGCGGGATGGCCGAGCCGCCGGCGATGATCATCTTGGGCTTGTGTTCGGCCGTCAGCGCCGCGATCTGGTCATAGTCGATCTGGCTGTCCTGCTTGCGCACGCCGTACTGGACGGCGTTGAACCACTTGCCCGACTGGTTCGGCTTTGCGCCATGGGTCAGGTGGCCGCCCGCATCAAGGCTCATGCCCAGAATGGTGTCGCCCGGTTGCAGCAGCGCGGTGAACACGCCCTGGTTGGCCTGCGACCCGGAATTCGGCTGCACGTTGGCAAAGCCGCAGCCGAACAGCTTGCAGGCGCGTTCGATGGCCATGTTTTCCGCGACGTCGACGAACTGGCAGCCGCCGTAATAGCGCTTGCCCGGATAGCCTTCGGCGTATTTGTTGGTCATCACCGAACCCTGCGCTTCCATCACGGCGCGGGAGACGATGTTCTCGGACGCGATCAGTTCGATCTCGTCGCGCTGGCGCCCAAGCTCGCTGGTGATCGCACCAAAGAGTTCGGGGTCACGGCTGGACAGCGGTTCGGTGAAAAATCCGGCATCGCGGTGGGGGGCGTTCATGGGCGTCTCCTGTTCCGGGCTACGGGCGGTTGGCGGCTATTTAGCGGAAGGCCGGGCGCGCAGAAAGGCACGAAAACGACGCAAGCGGCGTTTTGGGCGAAAAGAAATCCGCCAATGGGAAACATTCTTTCATTGTATGCCACGGCATCCCGCCGGAAGGCTTGAATTCGGCCTTTCGCCCGGCCAGTCTGGCCTGGCAGAGGGAGGGAAGGATGGCCGCGAAGGAAAGACTGATCGGGTTCGCGGCCAGCACCGCGCCCGAGGCGCAGGCGGCCCTTGCCGCCCTGACCGCATTGCATGGCCAATGCCCCCCGCATGCCGCTGATGTGATCGTCGCCCTTGGCGGGGACGGGTTCATGCTGCAGACCCTGCACGAGACACAGAGCCTTGATACCCCCGTCTACGGCATGAACTGCGGCACCATCGGTTTTCTGATGAACGCCTACCGGATCGAGGGGCTTCGCGAACGGCTGGATGCGGCCAAGGAGGAGGTGATCAACCCGCTGGCGATGAAGGCGGGGACGATGTCGGGCGAAATCGTCCACGCCCTTGCGATCAACGAGGTCTCGCTGCTGCGGCAGGGGCCGCAGGCCGCCAAGCTCAGGATTTCCATCGACGGGCGGGAACGCATGGCCGAACTGGTCTGCGACGGTGCGCTGGTTTCCACCCCGGCCGGGTCGACGGCCTACAACTATTCCGCGCACGGGCCGATCCTGCCGATCGGATCGGACGTGCTGGCCCTGACGGCAATCGCGGCCTTCCGTCCGCGGCGGTGGCGCGGCGCGGTGATCCCCAAATCGGCCCATGTGCGCTTTGACGTGCTCGATCCGGGCAAGCGCCCGGTCATGGCCGATGCCGACAGCCGGTCGGTGCGCGACGTGGCCTATGTGGAAATCCGGTCCGAGCCGAAGGTGCGCCACCGCATCCTGTTCGATCCCGGCCACGGGCTGGAAGAACGCCTGCTGAACGAACAGTTCGCCTGAGCCGCGGTCCATCTGCTGCCGTCAGTCTGGGGCGGTCAGTCCGCGCCTGTCAGTCTGGGGCGGTCAGTCTGTAGCGGGGCCGTCGGCCCAGGCTTCCAGCTTGCGGTAAAGCGTCGAGGGCGACAGGTCCAGCGCGCGGGCCGCCCTTGGTACCGATCCGCCGTGACGCGCGATCGCCGCCTCGATCACGCGGCGTTCGATCTCGGCCATCGTCAATCCCGCGAGGCTTTCGAAATCGGGTTCCGCCTGTGTCAGCGGACCCGCCGCGCCGGGCAGGGTGTCGCCCTGCCGGAACAGTTCGACCGGCAGCATGTCAAGCGTGACCGTCCCGCCCTCGTTGCGGATCACGACGTTGCGGATCACGTTCAGGACCTGCCGCACGTTGCCGGGCCAGGGATGCGACCGGAACAGACGGATCACCGCAGGGTCGAGCCCGTCAAAGCGCCGTCCCTCCTCGGCGGAGAAACAGTCCAGCGCGCCCTGGGCGATCTCGATCACATCGTCGCCGCGTTCGCGCAGGGCGGGCATGTGGATCGGTATCACGAACAGCCGGTAATACAGATCATCGCGGAACTGGCCCCGGCGAACGCAATCGAGCGGGTCGCGGTTCGTCGAACAGACGATGCGGACACTCACCTTGCGGGGGTTCGGGGCGCCCAGGGGATGGACCATCGAGCTTTGCACGAAGCGCATGAACCGCGCCTGAAGTGCAAGCGGCATTTCGCAGACCTCGTCCAGAAACAGGGTGCCACCGTCGGCCAGGCTGGCAGCGCCGGCCTTTTCGGAATGGGCCCCCGGAAAGGCCCCTTTCACATGGCCGAAGACCTCGGCTTCCAGCTGGTCCGGTGCGATGGCCCCGCAGTTCAGCGTGACGAATGGCCCCTTCGACCGGGCAGAGCCCTTGTGCACCGCCAGCGCGCAAAGCTCTTTCCCGGTGCCGCTTTCCCCGGTGATGAAAACCGTCGCCATCGACCTTGCGACCGACCGGATCGTCGCGTGAACCCGCGCCATGACGGCGGACGATCCGACCATTCCACCGGTGGCCGGGCGCGCATCGCCGATCGGGGCCGGATCTTCGCCGCGATCCGTTGCGGCCTGGTCCTTCAGCGCGTTGTTGACGGATGAAAGGAACCGCTGTTCGTCGAAGGGCTTCACAAGGAAATCGTGCGCGCCTGCGCGCATCGCCTCTACCGCGCGGTTGATCGACCCGTTCGCGGTGACGACGATCACGGCGGTGCCCGGTGCTTCCGACAGGATATCCTGCATCAGGTCCAGCCCGTCACCGTCGGGCAGCATCAGGTCCAGAAGAACGATCGAAGGGGCGTGGCTTTGCCAGGCCTCGCGCCCTTCGGCCAGAGACGATGCCGTAACCACTTCGTGCCCCGCCTGTGCGAGCACCGACCGATAGATCATCTGCAGCGAAAGCGTGTCCTCGATCACCAGGATCGGGGCGGGCAGGGGGACAGGCGGCCGCATCAAGGCGCCATCCCGGCGCCAAGCGCCGACGCGGTCCGCGCCAGAACCTCGACGCCATCGGCCAGGGCGCGCGCTTCGCCCTCGGGAAAGGGCCGGCCCGCGGCCGCATCGGCATCTGCAAGCAGGCTGCGTGCCCGTTCGGCCAGCCCGGCATCCCCGGCCAGTGCGGCCAGGGCCACCAGCGTGTGGCAGCCCCGGCGCTGATCGGCGCGATGCGCGGATCGCAGTTGCAGGGCCACCCCGGCCAGATCGTCGGCAAGCGTCGCGGCCAGCAGCGCGACACGGTCGGCGCCAACCGCCCGCGCCAGGGCCGCTGACAGGTCGGCCTGCGCTGGCATCAGGGTATTGGCAGTTTCAGGGCCCGGGGGGGCAGGGGGGCTGGAATGGCTCATCCCGCCCTCCGCAGCAGGATGCGAGGGGGTTGGGTTCGTGACGGCAGAAATGGGGCCAGCCCAAAGATCATGGCCCGCAGGTTACCGCTGCGGGCCATGAATTCAAGAAAGCTTTGGCGAAACGCTTCGATCACCCTTTGGCGGCAAGCCCGATCGTCTTCAGCGCTTCGCGGATTTCTTCAAGGATCGCCGGGTCGTCGATCGTCGCGGGCATCTTGAATTCTTCGCAGTCGGCGATCTTGACCATCGTGCCGCGCAGGATCTTGCCCGAGCGGGTCTTGGGCAGCCTGTCCACCACGACAGCGCGCTTGAAGTCGGCAACGGGGCCGATCTTTTCGCGCATCAGCGTCACGCATTCCTTGACCACCTCGGCGGGTTCGCGGTTCGACCCCTTGTTGAGGCAAAGGAACCCCACGGGCGACTGCCCCTTCAGGGCATCCGTCACGCCGATCACGGCACATTCGGCCACGTCCCTGTGACCGGCCAGAACCTCTTCCATCGCGCCGGTCGACAGGCGGTGGCCAGCGACGTTGATCACGTCATCGGTGCGGGCCATGATGTAGAGGTACCCGTCTTCGTCGATGTAACCCGCATCGCCCGTCTCGTAATAGCCGGGGAAATGGGACAGGTAGGATTTCCGGAACCGTTCCTCTGCGTTCCACAGCGTTGGCAGCGTGCCGGGCGGCAGCGGCAGTTTCACCGCGATCGCCCCCAGCGTGCCGGGGCCCACGGGATGGCCGCCTTCGTCCAGAACCTGCACGTCATAGCCCGGCATCGCGACCGAGGGGCTTCCGACCTTCACCGGAAGATGTTCGATCCCCATCGGATTGGCCGCGATGGCCCAGCCGGTTTCGGTCTGCCACCAGTGGTCGATGACCGGCACGTTCAGGTGACGCGCGGCCCAGTGGATCGTGTCCGGGTCGGCCCGCTCACCGGCCAGGAACAATGCCTGAAGGTTCGACAGGTCGTAATCGCGGATCAGTTCGCCGTTCGGGTCGTCGCGCTTGATCGCACGCAGCGCGGTCGGCGCGGTGAAGAAGCTGCGCACCTTGTGTTCGGCGATCACGCGCCAGAAGGTGCCTGCGTCGGGCGTTCCGACGGGCTTGCCCTCGAAGACGATGGTGGTGCAGCCCGCGATCAGCGGCCCATAGCAGATGTAGCTGTGCCCGACGACCCAGCCCACGTCAGAGGCGGCCCAGAACACATCGCCCACGCCCACGTTGTAGACCGCGCGCATCGACCAGTTCAGCGCCACCAGATGGCCTGCGGTCGGGCGCACAACGCCCTTGGGCGCCCCGGTCGTGCCCGAGGTGTAAAGGATGTAGGCCGGGTGATTGCCCGCCACCGGAACGCATTCGGCCGGGGTCACGCCGAACTGGAAGGCGTGCCAGTCGACATCCCGGCCCTCGACCAGTCGCGCAACTTCCTGTTCGCGCTGGAAGATCACGCAGAAATCGGGCTTGTGACCGGCAAGGTCGATCGCGCCGTCCAGAAGGGGCTTGTAATGGACCACGCGGTTCGGTTCGATCCCGCAAGAGGCCGCGATGATCGCCTTGGGCTTGCAGTCGTCGATCCGCACGGCCAGTTCGTTGGCCGCGAAACCGCCGAAGACGACCGAATGGATCGCCCCCAGCCGGGCGCAGGCCAGCATCGCCTCAAGCGCCTCGGGCACCATCGGCATGTAGATGATGACGCGGTCGCCCTTTTCCACGCCCTTCGCGCGCAGCGCGCCGGCAAGGCTGGCCACGCGGGTCTGCAACTCGCCATAGGTGATGACGTGCTTGGTGCCGGTCACGGGGCTGTCATGGATGATGGCGGGCTGCTTGCCGCGTCCGGCCAGAACATGGCGATCCACCGCGTTCCAGCAGGTGTTGACCTCGGCATCGGTAAACCACTCGTAGAGGGGCGCGCGATCCGCGTTCAGCGCACGGCTTGGCGCCTTGACCCAGTCGATGGCCCCGGCGGCCTGCATCCAGTAACCTTCCGGGTCAGCCTTCCAGCCGCCATAAATATCGGCGTATCCCATGAGTTGCCTCCTCCAAAGCGTTGCGCTTTGTTACGGCAGGGGGCGGGCATCGCGCAATGCTGTTACCGGGCAACATTTCGGTTGGGGCAAAATAATTTGCAATAACAGTCTTTCTGCGACTGCAAATTTATGCAAATCCCGCACCTCTTTCCAGAATTTCCTGAACCTCCGATCGGCTTTGCAAATCGGCTGCCGGCATGTTGCAGAGATTCGCGCCAATGCCCATCGGCCCGAAACCGGCCCATCCCAGGTTGACAGGGCCTTGGCGCGTGGCCGAGGCTTGCGTTTCTCTTGCGGACAACGGAACGGAGGATCGTATGAGCGTGTTGAACAGGGTGGTGCTGGTTGCGGTCTGTTCCCTTGCCATCGGTTCGGGCTGCGTCTCGGATGGCGGGGGAGGCACGGCGACGGGGGGCAACACGGCGACGGGGGGCGACGGGCTGGCGGGACGGCTGGCCCAAACGCGACTTGACCTTGCGGTGACGGATGCCGCCGCCGATCCCGCTGCCGGGCCGATGGTCATGCGCCTGCGGCGGGACGGGACAGGCGACATGCAGTACGGGGGCCTCGACCTGACCTATCGCTGGCGTGCCGAAGGCGACAGGCTTTGCCTTGCCGACCTGCGGCTTGGCGGGATGGCGTCGGACGACCCGTCGGAACAATGCGCGGCGGTCAGCATCGCGGGCGACCGGATCACGGTCGAAGGGCTGGGACCCGAGCGCGGCAACCGGCGCATGTCGGGCAGCATCTCGCCGCTTTGAAGTAGCCAAGGCTGGACGGGGTCGTCGCCCGCGCGGCACGGCCCCCCGCTGAAAGCGCAGGCGCGGGTCTGACAGGCCAAGCATCCGGGCCGGATGCGGCGCAGGAAACATCAGGCGCTGTCGGAGCAGGCGCGCCTGCGCTTCGGGCGATGCCCCCGGTTGCGTCCCACCGGCAGAAGCAGGATCGGCGCCGGTTGCCCGGCTGCCCGCATCATCCGTAGAAATGCACCGGTGTCCCCGCCAGGGCCGAGATGTTCAGAAGCCCCCGCGCCGTGATCGAGGGCGTCACGATATGCGCCTTGTTGCCCATCCCCATCAGGATCGGCCCCACCTCAAGCCCGCCCGCCTTCAGCTTGAGCATGTTGCGCGCCGTGTTGGCGGCATCGGTGTAGGCAAAGACCAGGATGTTTGCCGCCCCTTCCATCCGCGTGTTGGGGAAGATGCGCGCCCGCAGATCGGGATCCAGGGCGGCATCCGCGCTCATCTCGCCCTCGAAGACGAAATCCACGCCCTTCGCATCGAGGATCTCGCGTGCCGCCCGCATCCGGCGGCCCGAATCCGTGTCGAGGTTGCCGAAGTTGGAATGGGAACACAGCGCCACCTTCGGCGTCACGCCAAAGCGCCGGGCATGGCGCGCCGCGCCGCAGATCGTGGTGGCGATCTGTTCGGGCGTGGGCACGGCGTTCACATGGGTATCGGCCACGAACAGCGGCCCGTCCTCCTGGATCATCAGCGACAGCGCGCCATGCGGCGTCAGCCCCCCGCGTCCGAGAACCTGATCGACATAGTTCAGATGCCACAGGTATTGCCCGAAGGTGCCGCAGATCATGCTGTCGGCATCGCCGCGGTGCACGGCGATCGCCGCGATGGCGGTGGTGTTCGTCCGCAGGACGGCGCGCGCGATGTCGGGCGTGACGCCGCGCCGTTCCATCAGTTCGTGATAGGTCGACCAGTAGTCGCGATAACGGTGGTCGCTTTCGGGGTTCACGATCTCGAAATCGCGGTCGGGGCGGATCGGCAGGCCTGCCCGTTCCGCGCGCCGGGCGATCACCTCGGGACGGCCGATCAGGATCGGGGCATCCGTCGTTTCCTCGATCATCGCGTTGGCGGCCCTCAGCACCCGTTCATCCTCGCCCTCGGCAAAGACGATCCGCCGCGTGGCCTTGCGCGCCGCCTCGAAGACCGGCCGCATGATCAGCGCGGACTTGAACACCGAGCCGTCCAGCTTCTGGCGGTAGGCGGGCAGGTCCGCGATCGGCCGCGTGGCCACGCCCGACTCCATCGCGGCCTTCGCCACGGCGCTGGCCACCACGCCGATCAGGCGCGGGTCAAAGGGTTTCGGGATCAGGTATTCCGGCCCGAAGGCCAGCTTTTCCCCGCGATAGGCGGCGGCGGCCTCGGCGCTGGTGGTGGCGCGGGCAAGGGCCGCGATCCCTTCGATGCAAGCAAGCTGCATCTCGTCGTTGATCTGCGTCGCGCCCACGTCCAGCGCCCCCCGGAAGATGAAGGGGAAGCAAAGCACGTTGTTGACCTGATTGGGAAAGTCGCTGCGGCCGGTGGCGATGATCGCCTCGGGCGCCACGCTGCGCACCTCGTCGGGCAGGATTTCCGGCGTGGGGTTGGCAAGCGCGAAGATGATCGGCGCCTTGGCCATGCGCGCCACCATCGCGGGGGTCAGCACGCCGGGGCCGGACAGGCCCAGGAACATGTCGGCCCCTTCGATCACCTCGTCCAGGGTGCGCAGGTCGGTCTTTTGCGCAAAGGCCGCCTTCTGCGGGTTCATGTCTTCGGCCCGGCCCTCGTAGACCAGACCGTGGATGTCGCAAAGCCAGACGTTCTCGCGCCGCACCCCCAGCTTCAGGAGCATGTTGAGGCAGGCGATCCCCGCCGCCCCGCCGCCGGTCGAGACGATGCGGATATCCTCGAACCGCTTGCCCGCGATCTTCAGCGCGTTGGTCGCGGCCGCGCCCACGACGATGGCGGTGCCGTGCTGGTCGTCGTGGAAGACGGGGATGTTCATCCGCTCGCGGCACAGCTTTTCGACGATGAAGCAGTCGGGCGCCTTGATGTCTTCCAGGTTGATCGCGCCGAAGGTGGGCTCCAGCGCGCAGACGATCTCGGCCAGCTTGACCGGGTCGGGTTCATTCAGTTCAATGTCAAAACAATCGATGTTGGCGAACTTCTTGAACAGCACGGCCTTGCCTTCCATCACCGGCTTCGAGGCCAGCGCGCCGATGTTGCCAAGGCCCAGAACGGCGGTGCCGTTCGACACGACCGCCACCAGGTTGCCCCTTGAAGTATAACGGCTTGCCGTCGTGGGATCGGCCTTGATCTCAAGGCAGGCCTCGGCCACGCCGGGGCTGTAGGCGCGCGACAGGTCGCGCCCGTTCGCAAGCGGCTTGGTGGCGCGAATCTCCAGCTTTCCGGGCTTCGGAAACTCGTGATAGTCCAGCGCGGCCTGCCGTGCGTTGTCCTGGCGTGCGTCTTCCATTCCATCCTCCCGAAATATGGTTTACCCTTAAACCATCTTGAGAAAACCGCAAGGTCCCCTGCGATCAAAGCCGTTTGCGCGCCCGCTTGCAAATCCGGCATGCGCGCCCCACTCTGCCGCAAAGCCGTGACGACACCAAGGGGAACCGCATGAGCGCGACCATCGCAGAAACCCGGGCCGAAATCCGCCTGCCGACCGAAGAGTTGCGCGACGACCTGCCTTTCTACACCCGGGTCCTGGGCTTCCGGCTGGACATGATCTATCCGGCCGACAATCCATCGGTCGCGGTGCTTTCGGGCCACGGGCTGCGCCTGCGGATCGAAAAGGGCGCGCCCGAGGCGCCCGGCACGATCCGCATCCTGACCGACGATCCGGCCTTCGCCGAGGGCGCTCGCGAACTCGTCGCCCCGAACGGCACGCGGATCGAGATCGACGCGGCCAATCCGCCGCTTGTCCTGCCGCCCACCGAACATGCCTTCGTGGTGCGCAGGCTTGCCGATCAGGCGCCCTGGATCATCGGGCGGGCGGGGATGCAATACCGCGATCTGGTGCCGTCCCGTCTGGGCGGCGCGGTCATCGCCAGCCACATCCGCATCCCTGACGGTGGCCCCGTGCCCGACATGGTCCATTTCCACAAGGTCGGCTTCCAGCTCATCTTCTGCATCAACGGCTGGGTCGATGTCGTCTACGAGGATCAGGGCGGCCCGATCCGCCTGCATCCCGGCGACTGCTTCATCCAGCCGCCCGAGATTCGCCACCGCGTGCTGGAAGCCTCGGACGGGATCGAGGTGATCGAGATCGGCGTACCGGCCGAGCATGTGACCGAAATCGACCACGAGATGGCCCTGCCCACCCCGCATCTGCGCCCGGACCGCGAATGGCAGGGCCAGCGCTTCGTCCACAATGTCGGGGCTACGGGGGCCTTCACCCGGTTCCGCATCCCCGGCTTCGTCGCCCGCGACACCACGATCAACGCCAACACCAAGGGCGTGGCCGGGGTGATGGTCGCGCGTCCCTCGGGCGGCCCCGCGCCCTGGACACGCCATGATGCCGATATCCTGTTCACCTTCGTCATGCAGGGCGGCATGACGCTCGAGGGCGAGGGGAAAGAGCCGTTCCGCCTCTCGCCCGGCGACGCCTTCGTCACGCCCCCCGGCATGGCCACACGCTATGCCGACCCGACCGCAGACCTTGAACTGCTCGAAGTGTCGCTGCCCGGCACATTCACGACGACCCTGAGCGGATCTTCAACCTGATCCAAATACCCCGGGGGGTCCGGGGGGCTGGCCCCCCGGCCCTGACGCCGCGCCGCCGCTTGCATAACGCGGCGGCGCGCCGCACACTCTGACCCGTTGGTCAAATGGAAGGGCCGTCCAATGTCGCTGCTGCAATCCGCAACCGAGGTGCGCGAACGCGCCTATGCCCCTTATTCCCGCTTCAAGGTCGGCGCGGCCCTCCGGGCGGCCTCGGGCGCCGTCTATCAGGGGTGTAACGTGGAAAACGTCGCCTATCCCGAAGGCACCTGCGCCGAGGCGGGGGCGATCGCCGCGATGGTGGCGGGCGGCGACACGGTGATCGCCGAGGTCTTCGTCATTGCCGACAGTCCCGAACCGGTGCCGCCCTGCGGCGGTTGCCGACAGAAGATCGCCGAATTCGCAGCGCCAGATGTCCGGGTCACGCTTTGCACCACGGACGGCAAGCAGAAGGCGATGACCGTGGCCGAACTTCTGCCCGGCGTCTTCACCGCAGCCCACATGGACCGCGCATGACCGACGCCCGCAGCATCATCGCCACGATCCGCGACGGCGGGCAGCCCTCGGCCGGGGATCTGCGGTGGTTCGCCTCGGGGCTGGCGTCAGGCCATGTCACGGACGCACAGGCCGGTGCCTTCGCGATGGCGGTGCTGCTGAAGGGCTTGGGCGAGGAGGGCCGCGTCGCGCTGACCGAAGGCATGCGCGATTCCGGCAAGGTCCTGTCCTGGGACCTGCCCGGCCCGGTCATCGACAAGCATTCGACGGGGGGCATCGGCGATTGCACGTCGCTGCTGCTGGCCCCCGCGCTGGCCGCCTGCGGGGCTTATGTGCCGATGATCTCGGGGCGGGGGCTTGGCCATACGGGCGGAACGCTGGACAAGCTCGAGGCCATTCCCGGCTTCCGCACCGGGCTTTCCGAAGACGAGTTCCGCGCCCAGACCGCTACCCTGCGCTGCGCCATCGTGTCGGCCAGCGCGGAAATCGCGCCCGCCGATCGGCGGCTCTATGCCATCCGCGACGTGACCTCCACGGTGGAATCGATCGACCTGATCACTGCCTCGATCCTGTCCAAGAAACTGTCGGCGGGGCTTCAGGCGCTGGTGCTGGATGTCAAGACGGGCTCGGGCGCCTTCATGGTCCGGATGGAGGACAGCCGCGCGCTGGCCCGGTCTCTGGTCGATACCGCCAATGGCGCGGGCTGCCGGACCAGCGCGCTGATCACCGACATGTCGCAGCCGCTGGCAAGCGCGGCGGGTAATGCGCTTGAAGTGATCGAGGTGATGGAAACCCTGACCGGCACATCGGTCAATCCCGCGCTCTGGGATGTGACGGTCGCGCTTGGCGGCGAGGCGCTGGCCTTGGCGGGGCTTGCCGCTGGCCCGCAGGAAGGCGAGGAGGCGATCGCGCAGGTGCTGGAAAGCGGGCAGGCCGCCGAATGGTTCGGGCGCATGGTCGCGG
This sequence comes from Aliigemmobacter aestuarii, assembly GCF_004799285.1. GTDB lineage: Bacteria > Pseudomonadota > Alphaproteobacteria > Rhodobacterales > Rhodobacteraceae > Aliigemmobacter > Aliigemmobacter aestuarii. Next base: position 168,815 of record NZ_SSND01000005.1, read on the forward strand.
CGCAGGGCGGGCCTGCCGATTTCACCAGCCGTTGGGCGGATCGCCTGCCATCGGCCCCGGTGGTGGTCGAGGTGCCAAGCCCCCGGTCGGGCCATGTTTCGGCCATCGACGGGCGCGGCCTTGGCCATGCGGTCGTGCGCCTTGGTGGCGGGCGGCTGCGCGATGGCGACCGGATCAACCCCGCGGTTGGCCTTTCGGACCTTGCGGGGATCGGCGATGACGTGGGGCAGGGCGTGCCGCTGGCCCTTGTCCACGCCGCCACCCGCGAGGCCGCGGACGAAGCGGTGGCCGCCGTGCAGGCCGCCTATCGGCTGGCCGACAGCCCGCCCGCCGAGCCGCCCCTGATCTATGAAAGGATCGCCTGACCATGCCGCGCGCCTTCCTGATCGTGATGGACAGCGTCGGCTGCGGCGGTGCGCCCGACGCGGCGGCCTTCGGCGACGAAGGCGCCAACACACTGGGCCATATCGCCGCAGAATGTGCCGCGGGACGGGCCGACACGGGCCGCGCCGGCCCGTTGCGGATGCCCAACCTCGATGCCCTTGGTCTGGGGGCCGCGATCCGTCTGGCCTCGGGTCAGGCGGCGCCGGGGCTGGATGCCGCGCCCGAGGGGCGGTGGGGGGCCGCCACCGAGGTATCGCGCGGAAAGGACACGCCGTCGGGCCATTGGGAACTGGCCGGGGTGCCCGTGCCGTGGGATTGGCACTACTTCCCGAATACCGTCCCCGCCTTTCCGCCCGATCTGGTGCGCCGGGTCTGCGACCTGGCAGGCACCGAGGGCATCCTTGGCAATTGCCACGCCTCGGGCGTGCCGATCATCGAGGAACATTGCGCCGAACACCTACGTACAGGCTGGCCGATCTGCTACACCAGCGCCGACAGCGTCTTTCAGATTGCCGCGCATGAAGAGGCGTTCGGGCTGGACCGGCTCTTGAAGCTGTGCGCCGACCTTGCGCCACATCTGCATGCCATGAAGGTGGGGCGGGTGATCGCGCGGCCCTTCACCGGCGGGTGCGGGGATTTCCGGCGCACGCCGAACCGCAAGGATTTCGCCATCGCGCCGCCCGCGCCCACACTTCTGGACTGGGTGACAGGGGCCGGTCGGGCCACGCATGCGGTGGGAAAGATCGGCGACATCTTCTCGATGCGGGGGATCGGCGCGCTGCACAAGGGCAAGTCGGATGCGGATCTTTTCCAACATATGCACAGGCTTTTGGACGAGGCCGAAGAGGGTTCGCTGACATTTGCGAATTTCGTCGAGTTCGACAGCCTTTATGGCCATCGCCGCGACGTGGCGGGATATGCGCGCGCGCTGGAATGGTTCGATGCCGAGGCGGGCACCTTCCTTTCAGGGCTGAGGCCCGACGATCTGGCGATCTTCACCGCCGACCATGGCAACGATCCGACCTGGCGGGGCAGCGACCACACCCGCGAACGCGTGCCGGTTCTTTGTGCGGGTGCGGGCCGGGGCGAGATCGGCCATTGCGCTTTCGCCGATGTCGCGGCATCGGTGGCCGCCCATCTGGGCGTGCCGGTTCCGGTTGCAGCCCAGGCCACCGGCCAGCCCCCCGCAAGGAGCTTTCTGTGACACGCGATCTGCCGAAACTCGAACTTCACCTGCATCTGGAGGGCGCGGCCCCCCCCGCCTTCATCCGGGGACTTGCGCAGGAAAAGAAGATCGACATCTCGGGCATCTTCGACGAGGCCGGGAACTACCGCTACAAGGATTTCTGGGATTTCCTGAAGGTCTACGAGGCCGCCACCAGCGTTCTGACCTCGCCTTCGGACTATGCCCGCCTGACCCGCGCCGTGCTTGAGGAAAGCGCGGCCTCGGGCGTGATCTATTCGGAATGCTTCCTGTCGCCAGATTTCTGCGGCGGGCGCGATCTGGGGGCCTGGCGCGAATATCTGCACGCGATCCGCGAGGCCGCCGATCAGGCCGAACGGCAGGACGGCATCATCCTGCGCGGCATCATCACCTGCATCCGCCATTTCGGTCCCGAGAAGGCGCGCGAAACGGCGGTCTGTGCGGCTGAAACCGCCGGCGACTGGATCGTGGGGTTCGGCATCGCGGGGGATGAAAAGGCGGGCAAGCCCCGGGATTTCCTGTGGTCCTTCGACTGCGCGCGCGAGGCCGGGCTGCGGCTGACGGCGCATGCGGGCGAATGGGGCGGGCCAGACAGCGTGCGCGATGCGCTGAACGATCTGCGGGTCGAACGCATCGGCCACGGTGTCCGCGCGATCGAGGATCTGGTGCTGGTCGATGAGCTGGCGGAACGCGGCACGGTGCTTGAGGTCTGCCCGGGATCGAACATCGCGCTCGGGATCTATCCGACATGGCGCGCCCATCCGATCGGCCAGCTTTACGACCGGGGCGTGAAGGTCACGGTATCCACCGACGACCCGCCCTTCTTCCACACGACGATGACCCGCGAATACGACCGTCTGGCCGATGCCTTCGACTGGGACGCGGGCGTGTTCGAAACGCTCTCCCGGACCGCGCTTGACGCGGCCTTTTGCGACAGCAAGACCAAGACCACCATCGCCAAGAAACTGGAGGCTGCCCATGCTTGACCATCTTACCGTCGTCGATCACCCGCTGGTGCAGCACAAACTGTCGATCATGCGCGACAAGAACACCTCGACAGCAGGCTTCCGCAGGCTTCTGCGCGAGATCAGCCTGCTTCTGGCCTATGAGGTGACGCGCGAACTGCCGATGACCGAGGTGGATATCGAAACCCCGTTGCAGACCATGAAGGCGCCCACCATCGACGGCAAGAAACTGGCGCTGGTGTCGATCCTGCGGGCGGGCAACGGCCTGCTGGACGGAATCCTCGAACTGATCCCGGCGGCGCGTGTGGGCTTTATCGGGCTTTACCGCGACCCCGAGACGCTGCAGCCGGTGCAGTATTACTGTAAGCTGCCCGACCAGCTTGAGGACCGCATCACCATCGTCGTCGATCCGATGCTGGCCACCGGCAATTCCAGCGCTGCGGCGATTTCGCTTTTGAAACAATCGGGTGCGAAGAATATCCGCTTCCTGTGCCTGCTGGCGGCGCCCGAGGGCATCAAGCGCATGGAAGAGGCCCATCCGGATGTGCCGATCGTCACAGCGGCAGTAGACAGCCACCTGAACGACCATGGATATATTGTCCCCGGGCTAGGGGATGCGGGCGACCGGATGTTCGGTACAAAATAAGGGGGCGCCACCCCGAATCAGGGGTTTACTCGGAAACAATAGTGCCGCATGATTCCGCCCGTCTACATGGGGGTAGTCATGCTGTTCAGGGTTATTTCCGCCGCATTGTTCGCGGCTGTCGCAGGGGTCCATGCCGCCGATGCGCAATCGGTGCGCAGCATCGGCGGCCCGGCGGAGCTTCCCCCGCCGAGCTACAAGGGCCAGTCCTATGTCGATAGCCGGGGGTGCGTCTTTCTTCGCGCGGGATATGGCGGCACGGTGAGCTGGGTGGCGCGCGTGACGCGCGACCGCAAGCCGCTTTGCGGCTATCCCCGCACGCAGACGGCCGGAACATCCCCCGCGCCCGTGCCCAGGGCTGTCCCAGCCCCGGCCCAGTCCCCCGCCGCGACGACCGTCGCCCGCGCCGCCGCGCCTGTGACAGCATCGGCCCCCAGTCCCCGGCCCGAACCGACCGTCATCACGGGCCCCTCGGCCCCGGTCGCCGCCGCGCCGGTGCAAGTCGCCCGCGCAGCCGCGCCGCAGTTGCGCCTTGGTGGCGGGGCTGCCCCCAGCCCGGCACCGGCCCCCACCGTGATCCCCGGCCCCGGATCCCGCGCGGCACCTGCCCCGGTCGCTGTGGCCGCCGCGCCCGCGCCCGCCTATGTCGGTGACAGTACCGCCATCTATGCCCAGTTGCATGCTCAGGAACGCGCCGCGCGCCCGACGCCGCTGGTGGTTCCCGGCGGTGTATCCAGCGGTGCCTCCGGCGGCATGGCTGCCGGGATGGCCATGGCCTGCGATCCCTCTGTGCCGGTTGCAAAGCGTTTCCGCACCAATGACGGGCGCAGCGTCGTGCTTTGCACGCGCGGCGATGGCTCGCTTGACGGGATCCAGGCCCCGATCATCGCCTCGGCCAGCGGTTTTGCCGCATGGCAGTTGCAGGGCGCGGTCGAGGCCGGTGGCAAGACATATTACAGCGGCGGTGGCGCCTCGGTCGTTCCCGCGCCTTCGACACGGGCCGCGTCTGCCGCCCGCGCGTCTGCCGCCCGCGCGTCTGGCGCCCGCGCGACTGGCCCGGCGCAGGTCCAGGTGGCCCCCGGTGTGACGGCCCCCGCGATTGCGTCCGCCCGTGGCTATGACGCCTGGATGCTGGGCACCAAGGGCGGTGCCGTGACCTATTCCGACCCGTCCACCGTGCCGGGCGTGACCCATGTTCCCAAGGGATACCGCCCCGCGTGGCGCGACGGGCGGCTGAACCCGATGCGCGGCTATGGCACGATCGAAGGCCAGATGCAGCAGGACATGGTCTGGACGCGCGAGGTTCCCGCGCGCCTTGTGCCGCGCGATGCCGTGCCCCGGCGGGTTGTCGTCGTGTCGTCGAAATCCACCGCGCTTGAACCCGCCGCACCGAAGGCCGCCGCGTCGAAGGTATCGGTTTCGGCCAAGGCGACGCCCAAGGCCACCGTGAATTCGGGCGTAAAGTCGGCCGGGCAGGGCGGGATTTACGTCCAGATCGGCACCTTCGGCCAGCCGGCGAACGCGGATGCCGCCAAGGCCCGGCTGCGGGCAGCGGGCCTTCCCATCGGGACGGCAAAGATCACCCGGGGCGGGCAGGCGATGCAGATTGTCCTGACCGGACCGTTCGCCGACGGCGGGTCGGCCCGATCCGCCCTCAACGCAGCCCGGCGCGCCGGGTTCGCGGATGCATTCATCCGATAGTCGCAACGGCAAAAGGCCACGGACCCGTCAAAGCGGGCCGGACATCGGGCAGTGAAGACTCTTCTGACCCTCCTGATCTTCAGGGGGGTCCTTTCTTTTTGGCAAGGGTGGGTCAGTTGGCGCAGATCGCCCTGAGGCTGATCCAGTCGCCATCCGAAAGGGCCGGCCTTTCGGTGCCGTTTGGGAAGGGATCGGCCTCGATCAGGCCAAGCGTCGTTTCGCCGGACTTGTCCAGCGCATAGGCATAGGGGCTGGACGACAGCGAGGCCGCGGCGAAGGCCGCCAGAAGGTCGGCATCGGCCACCGGGGCAAGCGGTTCCTTCAGCAGGCGTTCGCCGTAATGCGAAAGGCTGCCCTCGTCGAACTCGCCCGAGGTCAGCAGCCCCAGCGTGGCGCGCACTCCGGCATGATCGAGAAGCGGCAGCATCGGGTCCGCCGCCCCGCCCCGCAGGGACGCGGCCAGCGCATATCCCGCCGCCACCTCGGGGCCGTCGTGATCCTCGAACAGGCTGCGATGCATCACGATCAGCCGCCCCGGAAGATGCAGCGCCAGGACTGGACCATCGGGCACGACCGCCAGGCGCGGCGGGTTCGCCCCGAAGACGGCGGTTGCGAAACGGGCCAGTGCCCGTTGCCCGGACGGATCGGCGCAGGGGGCACCGGTGAGCCGGGCCAGGTCGTTCAGGGCAAGCGTGCCGATATGTTCGCGCGTGGCCGTCGGCAGGACCGAGGCGGTATGCGACATCAATGTGCCGGGCAACCAGAACACCGCCAGCGCCCCAAGGCCCGCCACAAGCCCCGCGGTGATCACGGTGCGCAGTCGCCCCGGATGGGGGCGGGCGGATTCCAGCGCGCTGTGCACCGTCTCCAGCGCCTCGATCATCTCGGGATCGTCCAGTTCAAGGCTTTCGGCCGCATCCTCGCCGGGGGCGTAAAGCGCCGGTGTCCCGCCCGCGTTCAGGCGCAGGATCGCAGGCAGCGACCAATGCGTCAGCGCGGTTTCGGTGCGCGGGTCCGACAGGATCAGAGATGCCTCGCCGAAATTGACGACGACGTCACGCCGCTGCGCCTCGGGCGTCTCGCGCCAAAGGCCAAGGCATTCCAGTCTGGCGTATTTCTTCAGCGCGGTCATGCGCGGCTGCGGCCTGCTCGTAATCCGGTTGCGGGGCAGGATAGACAAATCCCCCGCCCGGAACAATCGCCCTGCATCATTGCCCGATCAGCTTGGCCACGGCGCGCAATTCGAACTTCTGGATCTTGCCGGTCGAGGTCTTCGGCAGGTCGGCAAAGACGATATGCTTGGGCGTCTTGAACCCCGCCAGATGCGCGCGGCAATGCGCGATCAGATCAGCCTCGGTTGCGGTGGCGCCGTCCTTCAGCTCGACGAAGGCGCAGGGCACCTCGCCCCATTTGTCGTCCGGCTTGGCGACGACGGCACAAAGGAGCACGGCGGGGTGCTTCATCAGGATGCCCTCGACCTCGACCGAGCTTACATTTTCGCCGCCCGAGATGATGATGTCCTTGGCGCGGTCGGTGATCTTCAGATAGCCGTCGGGATGCTGGAAGGCGATGTCGCCCGACCGGAACCATCCGCCCTTGAACGCCTCGCGCGTGGCCTGAGGGTTCTTGTAATAACCCTTCATCACCAGGTTGCCGCGCATCGCGATCTCGCCCAGGTGGGCAGCGTCGCGCGGCACGGGCTGGCCCTGGCTGTCATGCACCTCGGCCCCTTCCAGCATGGCCATCGAAACGCCGGTGCGCGCCTTCAGCGCGGCGCGGTCGTCGCCCGTGGCGGCATCCCATTCGGTCTGCCACAGGCATTCCGTCGCCGGGCCGTAGGTTTCCGTCAGCCCGTAGACCTGCGTCACGTTGAACCCCAGGGGTTCGAAGGCGGCCAGCGTCGCGGCGGGGGGCGGGGCGCCGGCGGTGAAGACCTCGATCACATGGGAAAACGTCCGGCGGTCTTCGGCGCGGGCGTTGATGATCGTGTTCAGCACGATCGGCGCGCCACCGAAATGGGTGACGCCCTCGTCGGCGATGCTGTCATAGATCGCCTTCGCGGTGATGTCGCGGCAGCAGACCAGCGTTCCGCCCATCATCGGGATCATCCAGGTGTGGCACCAGCCGTTGCAGTGAAACAGCGGCACGATCGTCAGGTACACCGGGAAAAGCTGCATCCGCCAGCCGATGACGTTCGCCGTCGTCGCCAGATAGGCGCCGCGATGGTGATAGACCACGCCCTTGGGCCGTCCGGTGGTGCCGGATGTGTAGTTGATGGCGATCGATTCCCATTCGTCCTCGGGCATCAGGAACGGGCGGGCGGGATCGCCTTCGGCCAGAAGCTCCTCATACTCCAGATAATGGCCCGAGGGGGCGAAGCCCGCCTCGCGATCGGCACATTCGATGATCTGCGGGGCCGGGCCCGACATCGCCTTGATCGCGTCCTCGGCCAGTTTCAGAAAGGCGGTGTCAACCAGCACGATCTTTGCCCCGGCATGACCGAAGATATAGGCGACCGTATCGACATCGAGCCGCGTGTTGATCGTGTTCAGGATCGCCCCGGCGCCGGGCACGCCGAAATGCGCCTCGGCCTGGGCGGGGACGTTCGGCAAAAGCGTGGCCACCACATCGCCCGGCGCCACGCCCCGCCCCGCAAGGGCCGAGGCCAGCGCCCGGCAGCGCGCGGCATGTTCGGCATAGCTGCGCCGGGTGCCTTTCCAGACAAGGGCGGTGCGGTGGCCAAAGATATCGGCCGCGCGGTTCAGGTGCGACAGGGGCGAAAGCGGGACATAATTCGCCGCGCAGCGTTCCAGCCCCGTCTCATCCGGCAACCAACCCATCGAATCCCTCCAAGATGTCCGCAAGATGTCGCAAACCGGCGGGCAGTGTGCGACGCGACGGGCTTCTTGAAAAGGCGAAACAACGAGATACCACCCCATGCCACAGAATGACCGCACGCTGGCTGCCGCAGGGCTGATCCTGTTCTATGCCAGCTTCATCGGCTTTACGGACAATTACGTGCGCGTCATCGCCGCCGAAGCCGGTCTGTGGCAGTTCCATTTCACCCGCACCGCGCTGGCCGTTCCGATGCTGATCGTCGCGGCGATGGTGATCGGGATGCGGTTGCGTCCGGTCAACACCGGCGCGGTGGTCGCCCGGTCGGCGATTCACGGGATGGCCATGCTGATCTATTTCGGCTGCCTGGCCTTCCTTCCGGTGGCGCAGGTCGCCGCAGGGCTGTTCACGGCGCCGATTTTCGTCCTGCTGATCTCGCGCTTCATGTTCGGACATGCGATCGGGCCGGTCCGGATCATCGCGGTGGCGATCGGCTTTCTGGGGGTCATCCTTGTTCTCGGGCCCGAGGCAATGGGCGGCGCGTCGGTGGCGGCGCTTCTGCCGGTGGTCGCGGGCGCGCTATATGCGATGGGGAATGTCGCCACACGGGAATGGTGCGGGCAAGAAACCGCCGGCACGCTTCTGGGGGGCTTCTTCATGGGGCTCGGCATCCTTGGGGCGATCGGCATGGTCGTTCTGGCGCTGGTGTCCGTTCCGGTGCCGGAAGGGGTGGCCGGTTTCGTGCAGCGGGGGGCGGTCTGGCCCCTGTCGGGCACCTTCTGGTTCTGGACCTGCGTGCAGGCGGCAGGGTCGCTGATCGGCGTGGGGTGCATGATCCGCGCCTATCAACTGACGGATGCGGGCCGCGCCTCGGTTCTTGAATATGTCATCCTGCCCGCCTCGGCCATCTGGGGCTGGATCATCTGGGGCGAACGGCTGACCCTGCTTGCCATCGTTGGGATGGCGCTGATCACGCTGGCCGGGGTGATGATCGCCCTGCGCGCGCGCCAGCAGGAAACGCCGGTGGCGGCCTAGCTAACGGTCGCCTACCGCCTCGCGCCAGTGGCGGCGGCAGAGGCTCTGATACGTGTCGTTGCCGCCGATCACCACCTGTTCGCCCTCGCGCAGGGCGCGGCCGTCGGGGCCCTTGCGAACCACCATCGTGGCCTTCTTGCCGCAATGGCAGATCGTGCGGACCTCACGCATCTCGTCGGCCCAGGCCAGAAGGGCGGCCGATCCGGGAAAGAGGTTGCCCTGGAAATCCACCCGCAGCCCGTAGCACATCACCGGAACCTTCAGGTCATCCACCGCGCGGGCCAGTTGCCAGACTTGCTCTTTCGACAGGAATTGCGCTTCATCGACGAATACACAGGCCACAGGCCCCCGTTCCAGCCGCGCCTTCAGCTTTTCGAACATGTCCTCGTCCGGCGCGAAGGTGTCGGCGTCTTCGCCGATGCCGATCCGGCTGGCGATGCGGCCCTCGCCCGCGCGGTGATCCAGCCGGGCGGTGACCAGATAGGTCTGCATCCCGCCCTCGCGGTAATTGTGCGAGGCTTGCAAAAGCAGGGTCGATTTCCCCGCGTTCATCGTCGAGTAGTGGAAATAGAGCTTGGCCATGCCCCCGATTACGCCAGTCGCCCCGCCCGCGGCAAGATGTGTCGCGAGTGGGGTGGAGGTCCGCTTTCCTGTGGTGGCTTCGTTTTTCGTGCACCGGAACCAGGGAAGGGGGCGCGGCGGTCGACTGCGTCACTGATACCTTTCCGACTAGGGCCAAAGCCCGAGGGATGGCCGGAAAACACCATCACACTTGCAGACGGGTCCACCGCGCGGCCGGCGAAAACACACCGTCGAACCATCCCACTGGGGACTAATGCACGGCGGACCCCCACCCATGCCGATGCTGGGGACACCGGCCACTCGTTACTGTTCCGGTTTCCCGGAACTGGATTCTGAATGACATTTCGTTACCACGCCATTAATGGGAAAGACGGGCGCGTTTTCCCCGGGGTCCGCCCCGGAAGTGTGAAGGACTGTCATGAGCATCGCCAACTACCTCAAGAAACATACCGAGGCCCTGGTGAAGGACGTCGGGATCGAGGCCGCCTGCGAACTGACGGGAAAATCCAAGGCCACGCTGGGGCGGTATTATTCGGACGCTGACGAACACGGGGATCGGTTCATGCCGATTGACGTGGTGGCCGCACTGGAAAGTGCAGCACGCTTTCCGCATGTGACATCGGCGCTGGCCGACCTGCGCGGGATCACGCTTTCCTACGACTCGGAACGGCGGAACGCGCAGTCGGGCGGGATCAACGCCGACGTGGTCGCGCTGTCGCAGCGCTTTGCGATGCTGATGGCCGAATACAACCAGGCCATCGGCGACGGGCGCATATCGATCAACGAGGCGAAGCGGCTTCTGCGCGAGACGCTGGAAATCCAGAAGGTGTTGCTGGAAATGAAGCTGAACCTCGAAGAAGAGGTCAGCTGATCCTGCCGCCCGCGCGCGGGCTCAGCGCCCGCGGCCCTTCGGGCGCTGCGGCCCGCGGCGCGGGGCGTTGCCGCCCCCCGGTGCGCCGCCGGTGCGCGGCTTGCCCGTTCCGCCTTGCGGCTTTCCACCGCGCGACTGGCCGGCGGGTGCCGCCTCGCCCTGCGAACGCGGGGCCGCGGCCTTCGGCCGTGATCCCTGGCGCGGATTTCCCTGCGGGCGCTTCTGGCCCGGCTTGCGCGGCGCGGCGGCCACGGCTTCGGCAGCCCAGGGCGCGCCGCCCAGAACCGGCAGCGTCTTTTTCAGCAACTTCTCGATCGCCTGCAGTTCGCCCATCTCGGCCGGGGCGCAGAACGACACGGACGACCCGTTCGCCCCCGCCCGCGCCGTGCGCCCGATCCGGTGCACGTAGTTTTCCGGCACGTTCGGCAGGTCGTGGTTATAGACATGGCGCACGGTCGGGATGTCGATGCCGCGCGCGGCGACATCGGTCGCCACCAGAACGTCCAGTTCCTCGGCCCGGAATTCCGCAAGGATGCGGTCGCGCTGGTTCTGGCTGCGGTTGCCGTGGATCGCGCCCACGCGGAACCCCCAGCCCGCCAGCACCTTGGCCAGCTTGTCCGCGCCGTGCTTGGTGCGGTGGAAGACCAGCGCCTGTTCGCCGGGATGCTTCTTGAGGTATTCCTCCAGAAGGCGCGCCTTGTCACCGTTGGGGATGAAATGGACCCCCTGGGTGATCTTGTCGGCGGGCTTGCCGGGGGGTGAGACCTGAACCTTGACCGGGTTGCGCAGGTAGGTTTCGGCGATTTCTTCGATGTCCTTCGGCATGGTGGCCGAGAACAGAAGCGTCTGGCGGCGCTGCGGGATGAACTTTGCGATCTTCCGCAGCGAATGGATGAAGCCCATGTCCAGCATGTGGTCGGCCTCGTCCAGCACCAGATAGCCGCATTTTTCCAGGCTCACGTCGCCGCGTTCCATCAGGTCGATCAGGCGGCCGGGAGTGGCGACCAGCACATCGGCGCCCCGCGTCAGCGCCTGGGTCTGCTTGTTGATCGAGGCGCCGCCCACCACCATCAGGACCCGCACGGCGGTGCCCTTGGTGAAGGTTTCAAGGTTGTCCTTGATCTGGGTGGCCAGTTCGCGCGTCGGAACCAGGATCAGCGCGCGGATGTTGCGCGGCCCCGGCGGGTGGCCGATATCCAGCAGGCGGTGCAGCAGGGGCAGGCCGAAGGCGGCGGTCTTGCCGGTGCCGGTCTGCGCCAGCCCCATCAGGTCGCGCCCCTCCATGATATGGGGGATCGCCTGCGCCTGGATCGGCGTGGGGGTCTTGAGGTTGGTCTTGTCAAGTGCGGTCAAGAGCTTGGGCGAAAGGCCGAGGGCCTGGAAAGTCGTCATGGGTCGTCCATACGTCAGAGGGGCAGACGGCCCTCGGCCCGCGGGGAACCCCCGAGCCCGTGCCGCCAGCGGCGCCCCTGCGTGATGGTGGGAACCTTGTCCCCTTCCCTTCGGTGCTCACGCGGCACAGGGATGGCGGGGGTAGGGGGCAGATGGGGGTTTTCAGAGGGGATGTCAAGCCGGGCCGGGGGAAGGGATGGTTGGCCCTCTGCCACGCTCGCTTGCCGAAAACCTTGCGCGTGCCGGGATCGGTGGTTCCCGGGCAGCGGCTGGCCGCCCGGACGGCCAGCCGCTTTGGGGACGCTGGCGCGCGGGTTGAGGTCAATCGGATCTGCCCGCGATGAAGTGCAAGCCACAACCGTTCAGGCGGCTGTCCGCGGCCACCCGCTGCCCTCTGGTGATGCGAGAGGCCGCTTAAGGACGCGGCAAGGCCGACTGGCCGCGCGCCCTCAGCCCTGCAGTGTCCGCACCCCATAGCCCTCTCCGCGCGCCTGCATGGCCTGGACGGCGGCGATGGCGGCGGCGGCGGTGGTGAAGTAGGGGATCTTGTCCATCAGGGCGACGCGGCGGATGTCGCGGCTGTCTGAGACGGCCTGGGTGCCCTCGGTGGTGTTGAACACCAGCGCGATCTGGCCGTCCTTCAGCGCGTCCACGATGTTCGGCCGGCCCTCATAGACCTTGGCGACGGGGGTCGTGGGCACGCCCTGCGCCTCGAGCCACTGGGCGGTGCCGCGCGTGGCGGTGATGGCAAAGCCAAGCCCGATCAGGCCGCGCGCCGCCTCGGCCATCGCCGGGGTCTTGTCCATGTCCTTGATCGACACGAAGGCCCGCCCGGTCAGCGGCAGATGCGTGCCCGCGCCCATCTGCGCCTTCAGGAACGCCAGCGGGAAGGTGCGGTCCCAGCCCATCACCTCGCCCGTGGACCGCATTTCCGGCCCCAGAAGCGGATCGACGCCGGGGAAGCGGGCGAAGGGCAGAACGGCCTCCTTCACGCTGAACCACGGCGTTGCCGGATCGGCCAGCGTCAGCGGATCGGCCAGCGGCAGGTCGGTGTCGGGGCCGACGCCTTCGGGATAGGGGGCGCGCTGCGGGAAGGCGGAAAGCTTTTCGCCCGCCATCAGACGCGCCGCGATCGAGGCGATGGCGCTGTCGGTGGCCTTGGCGACGAAGGGCACGGTGCGCGAGGCACGCGGGTTGACCTCAAGCACATAGATCGTGCCGTCCTTGATCGCGAACTGCACGTTCATCAGGCCCACCACATGCAGCGCGCGGGCCATCAGCACGGTCTGGCGCTTCAGCTCCTCGACCGTTTCGGCCGAAAGCGAATGGGGCGGCAGGCAGCAGGCGCTGTCGCCGGAATGAACGCCCGCCTCTTCGATATGTTCCATGATCCCCGCGACATGGACGTTCTCGCCATCGCAAAGCGCATCGACATCCACCTCGATCGCGCCCGACAGGTAGCTGTCCAGCAGAACGGGGTTCCGGCCCGAGACGTTCACGGCGGTGGTGATATAGCGTTCCAGCTGGTCGTCGGAGCGGACGATTTCCATCGCGCGGCCGCCCAGCACATAGGAGGGGCGGATCACCAGCGGATAGCCCACCCGCGCCGCGATCTCGAACGCCTGGTCACGGGACGAGGCGATGCCGTTGACCGGCTGCTTCAGCCCCAGATCGTTCAAGAGTTTCTGGAACCGCTCGCGGTCTTCGGCAAGGTCGATCGCGTCGGGCGTGGTGCCGAGGATCGGGATGCCCTCGTCATGCAGCGCATTGGCCAGTTTCAGCGGCGTCTGCCCGCCGAACTGGACGATCACGCCGTGCAGCGTGCCGTTTTCCTGTTCCACCCGCAGGATTTCCAGCACATGTTCCAGCGTCAGCGGTTCGAAATAGAGCCGGTCCGAGGTGTCATAGTCGGTCGATACCGTTTCCGGGTTGCAGTTGACCATGATGGTTTCATAGCCCTGCGCGGTCAGGGCGAAACAGGCGTGGCAGCAGCAGTAGTCGAATTCGATCCCCTGGCCGATCCGGTTCGGCCCGCCGCCCAGGATGACGACCTTTTTTGCCGTCGTGGGGCGGGATTCGCATTCCACCTCGCCCATGGCGGGCGCTTCATAGGTGGAATACATGTAGGGCGTCTGCGCCTCGAATTCGGCGGCGCAGGTGTCGATCCGCTTGAAGACGGCGGTGATGCCAAGCGCGCGGCGGGCGCGGCGCACCTCGGCCTCGTCGCGGCCGGTGAGCTTTGCCAGACGCGCATCGGTGAAGCCCATCATCTTGAGCTTGCGCAGGCCGTCGGCGGTGGCGGGCAGGCCCTCGGCGCGGATCTGCCCCTCGGCCTCGATGATCTCGCGGATACGGGCGAGGAACCACGGGTCGAAGGCGGTGATCGCCTGGATCTCTTCGTCGTCGAACCCCTCGCGCATGGCCTGGGCAATGACGCGCAGGCGGTCGGGCGTGGCCTGCGACAGGGCCTTGGAAATCGCGGCACGGTCAGGGGCGCCGGGGATGGCGATCTCGTCAAAGCCGGTCAGGCCGGTTTCCAGGCTCGCCAGCGCCTTTTGCAGCGATTCATGGATCGTGCGGCCGATGGCCATCGCCTCGCCCACGGATTTCATGGCCGTGGTCAGGTTCGGTTCCGATCCAGGGAATTTCTCGAATGCAAAGCGCGGGATCTTGGTTACGACATAGTCGATGGACGGCTCGAACGAGGCGGGCGTGACCTTGGTGATGTCATTGTCCAGTTCATCCAGCGTATAGCCCACGGCCAGTTTTGCCGCGATCTTGGCGATCGGGAAACCGGTGGCCTTCGACGCCAGCGCCGAGGACCGCGACACGCGCGGGTTCATCTCGATCACCACCATCCGGCCATCGGCGGGGTTGATCGCCCATTGCACATTCGACCCGCCGGTTTCCACGCCGATCTCGCGCAGAACGGCGATGGAGCCGTTGCGCATGATCTGGTATTCCTTGTCGGTCAGCGTCAGCGCGGGGGCCACGGTGATGGAATCGCCGGTGTGAACGCCCATCGGATCGACGTTTTCGATGGAACAGACGATGATGGCGTTGTCCTTGCGGTCGCGGACAACCTCCATCTCGTATTCCTTCCAGCCCAGAAGGCTTTCGTCGATCAGGACCTGCGCGACGGGGCTGGCATCGAGGCCGGAGCGCACGATCGCCTCGTAATCGTCGCGGTTGTAGGCGACGCCGCCGCCGGTGCCGCCCAGGGTGAAGGCCGGGCGGATGATCGCGGGCAGGCCCACATAGTCCAGCGCCGCCATCGCCTCGGCCACGCCGGCCGAGATGTCATAGGTCCCGTTCTCGCGCTTGGGGGCGGCGATGATCGTGGCCTTGGGGTTCTCAAGCCCGATCCGGTCCATCGCCTCGCGGAACAGCTTGCGGTCCTCGGCCATTTCGATGGCCTCGCGGTTGGCGCCGATCAGCTGGACACCGAACTTGTCCAGAACGCCCATGTCCGCCAGCGCGAGCGCAGTGTTCAGCCCGGTCTGTCCGCCCATCGTGGGCAGAAGCGCGTCGGGGCGTTCCTTTTCGATGATCTTGGCGACGACCTCGGGGGTGATCGGTTCGATGTAGGTGGCGTCGGCCAGCCCCGGATCGGTCATGATCGTCGCGGGGTTGGAATTGACGAGGATGACGCGATACCCCTCTTCGCGCAGCGCCTTGCAGGCCTGCGCGCCCGAGTAGTCGAATTCGCAGGCCTGGCCGATGACGATGGGCCCGGCACCGATGATCATGATCGACTGGATGTCGGTTCTCTTCGGCATGGGGCTCTCCGTGGCTGGTCATCCGTTCCGCGGCGGCGCGCGGGCGGGGTCTTCTGGATTCGAGGCGTTACGCAAATTGACGGGGGTTATAGTCAGGATCAGGGGTGGCGCAAGCCCCGAATGGCGGCTTGCGGCAATCGGTGACGGGCGAGGGTACGGGCGGGGGTGCGGGCGGGGGTACGGGCAAGAGGCGGGGGCGCTGCCCCCGCGCCCCCGGGGTATTTGGATCAGGTTGAAGCCGATGGCAAAGCAGGTGGCGGGGCAAGTGGCGGAGCGGGCGGCGGGGTGGTCGCTTTCCGCCTGTCCGCCCCGGGGCTGGCCGCGATAGGCTGGGGCGTGCTATGCGGGCGAGGGCGGAGGGAAGGGCGCGCGAATGATCCTTTTGGAAGCCGGGCCGGGCGGCGTGCCTGTCCGGTTCGATGATCCGGTCGAAACGGTCGTGGCATGGCAGCCGGGCGAGGTGATCCCCGCGCTGGCGCGTCTTGATGCGCTGCGCGCCGAAGGCCTCTGGATCGCGGGCCATGCCGCCTATGAGGCGGGCTATGTGCTGGAGCCGAAGCTGGAAGGCCTGATGCCCGAGGCGCGGGACGAGCCGCTGCTGGCCTTCGGCGCCTATCGCGGCCCCGGACCGGCAGACCTGCCGGCCTCTGGCACGGCACGGCTGGCGCCCCTCAGCCCGATGATCTCGCGCGCGGAATACGATGCGGCGATGGCCCGGGTCATGGGCTGGATCGGCGCGGGCGACTGCTATCAGATCAACCTGACCTTCCCGATGGAAAGCCGCCTGGTCGCGGGCGATGCGGCGGGCCTTTACGGCGCGCTGCGGGCGCGGCAGTCGGTGGGCTATGGCGGGTTTCTCGATCTTGGCGCGGGGCCGGTCGTGCTCTCGCGCAGCCCCGAGCTGTTCTTTTCGCTCGACGCCTCGGGCCGGATTGCCGCCAAGCCGATGAAGGGCACCGCCCCGCGCGCCGCCGATCCGGGCGAGGATGCGGCACTGGCGCAGGAGCTTTACGACAGCCCCAAGGCGCGGGCCGAGAACCTGATGATCGTCGACCTCTTGCGCAACGACATCAGCCGCATCGCGCGGGTGGGTTCGGTCCGCGTGCCGGAACTGTTCGCGGTGGAAAGCTTCGCCACCGTTCACCAGATGTCATCCCTTGTGGTGGGCGATCTGCTGGAGCCCCTGTCGCTGGGCAATCTGATGGCGGCGCTTTTTCCCTGCGGGTCGATCACCGGGGCGCCCAAGATCCGCGCGATGGAGATCATCCGCGCGGTCGAACCCTTCCCGCGCGGCGTCTATTGCGGCGCGATCGGCTGGATGGCACCGGATGGCGCGGCGGTGTTCAACGTGGCGATCCGCACGCTTCGGCTCTGGCCGGATGGTCGGGTCTTGCTGAACGTGGGCGGCGGGGTGGTGCAGGACAGCACCGCCGACGGCGAATGGGAGGAGGCGCTGTGGAAAGCGCGCTATGCTTCGGCCCTGACCTGACCGCACCCGACCTGCGGCTGATCGAGACGATGCTGTGGGATGGCGCGGCCTTTCCGCGCTGGCCCCTGCACATGGCGCGGATGGCGCGGTCGGCCGCGGCCTTCGGCTGGCCCTTCGATGCGGGCCGGGCCGCAGAGGCCGCGCATGGCGCGACCGGTCCGGCGCCCGCGCGGCTGCGCCTGACGCTGGATGCCGGAGGGCGCTTCGTGGCCGAGACGGCGCCCTTGCCCCCCGCGAAGGCCGAATGGCGCGTGGGGCTGGCGGCGGCGCGGCTTTCCTCGGGCGATCCCTGGCTGCGGCACAAGACGACGCGCCGTGCCGCCTATGACGCGGCGCGGGCTGCCCTGCCCGCCGGGCTGGACGAGATGCTGTTCCTGAACGAACGGGGCGAGGTCTGCGACGGCACGATCACCACGGTCTTCTTCGACCGGGGGCAGGGGATGCGGACGCCGCCTCTGGCGTCGGGCCTGCTGCCGGGGGTGATGAGGGCGGACCTCGCCTGCCCGGAAGAGGTGCTGGACGGCCGCGACCTGCCGCGTGTCCGGCTTTGGGTCGGCAATGCGCTGCGTGGACTGATCCCGGCGGTCTGGGCGGGGACAATGCCCGGATCCGAACGGGGATAGGCGCCGGGGGCGCTTGACTTCCCCACGCGGGCAGGGTGTATCGGCGCGGACGGATCCTGGCCCTTCGGAAGGGAATGACGATGCATGCCTATCGCAGCCACACCTGCGCGGAACTGAACAAGGCCCATGTGGGCGAAACGGTGCGGCTTTCGGGCTGGGTGCACCGCGTGCGCGACCACGGGGGGGTGCTGTTCATCGACCTGCGCGATCATTACGGGATCACCCAGGTTCTGGCCGACAGCGACAGCCCGGCCTTCGCCGCGATCGAAAAGCTGCGCGCGGAATACGTGATCCGCGTGGAAGGCCGCGTGAAGGCGCGCGATGCAAGCCTCGTGAACCCCAAGATCCCGACCGGCGAGATCGAGGTCTATGTGACCGCGATGGATGTGCTTGGCCCGGCCGAGGAATTGCCGATGCCCGTCTTCGGCGAGGTCGATTATCCCGAGGAAACCCGCCTCACCTATCGCTTCCTCGACCTGCGGCGCGACAAGCTGCATCAGAACATGATGCTGCGGTCGAACGTGGTGCGGTCCTTGCGCAACCGGATGTGGGATCAGGGCTTCAACGAATTCCAGACGCCGATCATCACCGCCTCGTCGCCCGAGGGCGCGCGCGACTTCCTCGTGCCGTCGCGGCTGCATCCGGGCAAGTTCTATGCCCTTCCGCAGGCGCCCCAGCAGTTCAAGCAGCTGATCATGGTGGCGGGCTTCGACCGCTATTTCCAGATCGCACCCTGTTTCCGCGATGAAGACCCGCGCGCCGACCGCAGCCCGACCGACTTCTATCAGCTTGACGTCGAGATGAGCTTTGTCGAACAGGAAGACGTGTTCGCCGCCGTGCAGCCGGTCATCCAGGGCGTGTTCGAGGAATTCGGCGGCGGGCGGACGGTGCATGCCGACTGGCCGCGCATCGCCTATCGCGACGCGCTGAAATGGTACGGCAGCGACAAGCCCGACCTGCGCAACCCGATCAGGATGCAGGACGTAAGCGAGCATTTCCGCGGCTCGGGCTTCGGCATCTTTGCCAAGCTCTTGGAAAACGAGGGCACCGAGGTCCGCGCGATTCCCGCGCCCACGGGCGGCAGCCGCAAGTTCTGTGACCGGATGAACGCCTTCGCCCAGAAAGAGGGCCTGCCGGGCATGGGCTACATCTTCTGGCGCGAGGCCGAGGATGGATCGGGGATGGAACCCGCCGGCCCCATCGCCAAGGCGATCGGCCCGGAACGGACCGAAGCGATCCGCACCCAGCTTGGTCTGGGGATGGGCGATGCGGTGTTCTTCCTTGGCGGCAAGCCCGAGGCCTTCGAGGCCGTCGCGGGCCGCGCAAGAAACGAGATCGGCCGCGAACTGGGCCTGACGGAACAGGATTGCTTCCGCTTCGCCTGGATCGTGGATTTCCCGATGTTCGAGAAGACGGACGAGGGCAAGATCGACTTCTCGCACAACCCCTTCTCGATGCCGCAGGGCGGGATGGAGGCGCTGAACGGCGATCCGCTGAAGGTCCTGGCCTATCAGTATGACCTGGCCTGCAACGGTTATGAGCTGATTTCGGGCGGCATCCGCAACCACAAGCCGGAAATCATGTTCAAGGCGTTCGAGATCGCGGGCTATCCGGCCAGCGAGGTGGAAAACCGCTTTGGCGGCATGGTCAAGGCGTTCCGCTATGGCGCTCCGCCCCACGGCGGCTGCGCGGCGGGCATCGACCGGATGGTGATGCTTCTGGCCGATGAACAGAACATCCGCGAGGTCATCATGTTCCCGATGAACCAGCGCGCCGAAGACCTGCTGATGGGCGCGCCAAGCGAGCCCACCAACGAACAGCTGCGCGAGCTGCGGCTGCGGGTCGTTCCGAAGGAAGCCTGACCCACGGCGTTTTGAACGCGGTCTTTTGCCGATCAAGGAAAGGCCTGATGCAATCGCATCGGGCCTTTCCTATATTGGCTGCACCTTCGGCGGAGGCGGCGGATGAGTGGACAGGTTCGGATAGCGGCGTTCCGGTTCGGATTTGGCCTGCCCTTGCCCGCCGGGGGCGCGCATGAGCCTGCGGCCATCGCCGCGGCGTTGAAGGGGCCCGACCTTGCCGCCGGGCGCTGGCCGGGCGAGGGGCTGGCCGATCTTCTGCCATTGCATCAGGCGGCAAATGCCGCGCGCGCCGGGGCGGTGAAATCCGACGACGCGCAGAAATTCTATCGCGGTCTTCTGGCGAAGGTGGATCGCGCCCACATTCACGGCCTGCGCGTGATGATGGCCCGCGCCGTCGGTTCGCCCGACGGGTTCCGCGAACGCCTCGTCTGGTTCTGGCGCGACCATTTCAGCACGCTGGCACGGGTGCGCCCTGACCGCCTGTTCAACGTGGCCCTGGTCGAGGACGCCATCCGCCCGCACCTTGCCGGGCGCTTTGCCGATCTGCTGACCGCCGCGACGCTGAGCCCGGCGATGCTGATCTATCTGGATCAGGTCCGGTCGGTCGGGCCGACCTCGCCTTTTGGCCAGCGCCGCAAGCAGGGGCTTAACGAGAACCTCGCGCGCGAACTTCTGGAGCTGCACAGCCTGGGCGTCGGCGGGGCCTACTCGCAGACCGATGTGCGCGAACTGGCCGAGCTTCTGACCGGGCTCACGACGCATCCGTCACTGGGAACGGTGTTCCGCGCCAACCGGGCAGAGCCGGGGGCGGAAACCGTTCTGGGCCAAAGCTATGACGGGCCGGGGATGGCGCCGATCCTTCAGGCGCTGCAGGACATCGCGGACCATCCCGACACGGCGCGCCACATCTGCCGGAAGCTTGCGGTGCATTTCGTGTCGGACACGCCAGATCCGGGCCTCGTGGCCGACCTTCAGCAGGTCTGGAGCCGGACCGGCGGCGATCTGGCCGAGGTCTGTTCGGCGCTGGTGGCCCATCCCGCCGCCTGGACGCCGCAGATGGAAAAGGCGCGACAGCCCTTCGATTACATCGCGGCCGCCCTGCGCGCGCTCGGCTTCGGCGGGGACGAGGTGATGGCGATGGATGACGCGGCGATCCGCCGCCACGTGCAGGCGCCGCTTCTGGCGATGGGGCAGCCCTTCGTCGGCCCGCCCGGCCCCGATGGATGGCCCGAAGAAATCGGCGCCTGGATCACCCCGCGCGGCATGTCGGCGCGGATCCGCTGGGCGATGAATGCCCCGACAGCGCTGCGCCCCGACCTGCCCGACCCACGAGAATTCGCCGTCACGACGCTGGGCGATCTTGCCGGTGGACGGATCGGCTGGGCGGTGGCGCGGGCAGAAAGCCGCAGCGACGGCGTGGGGCTGGTGCTGGCCTCGCCCGAGTTCAACAGGAGGTGACAGGCATGGACAGGCGCTTTTTCCTGCGCGGCGCGATGGCGGTGGGCTGTTCGGCCGCGGCGCATCCGCTGACCACGACGATGACCTTCGCTTCGGGCGATCCGGGGCTGGGGGAAAACCGGCTGGTCGTCATCATCCTGCGCGGTGCGATGGACGGGCTGGATGTGGTGCAGCCTCTGGGGGATCGGGCCTTTGCCGGCTATCGGCCGACGCTGGGGGTCGATACGGGCGCCCTTGCGCTGGACGGGTATTTCGCGATGAACCGGCACCTCGGCGGGTGGAAGGGATTGTGGGACAAGGGCGAACTGGGCTTTGTCCATGCCGTCTCCACCCCTTATCGCGACAAGCGCAGCCATTTCGACGGGCAGGACCTGCTTGAGGCGGGCACGGGCACGGATGTTGCGCCCGGCCAGATGACGGATGGCTGGCTGAACCGGATGTTGCAGGCGGTGCCGGGTCTCAGGGCCGAAACCGCCTATGCCGTGGGCCGCGATCCGCTGCCGGTGCTGGATGGCAAGGCCTGGGTGCGCAACTGGTCACCCGACCTGCGAATGGATCTGTCGCCCCAGTCGCGGCTGCTGCTCGAGGCGATCTATCACGATGACGACCTGTTCCGCGATGCCGCCTTCGAGGCGCTGGACATGGTCGAAGAGGCGGCGATGCGCCGGACACAGGCGAGCGAGGCCGCGCGCGCGATGGCGGGGGCCGATCCGGCGATGTCGGGGATGGCGATGGAGGACGGCATGTCCATGGTGTCCGGGATGGATCCGGGCATGGCGGGCGACGCGGCCGGTGCCGAGCAGCGGGCCCGGCGCCTGGCCGATATCGACCGGATGGTCGATTTCGCTGCCGAAAAGCTGCGGGCGGAAACGCGGATCGCGGCCTTTTCGCTGGCGGGATGGGATACGCACCGTGCGCAGTCCGGCGGCATACAGCCCGCGCTGGCGCGGCTTCAGCGGATGATCCTCCGGCTGCACGAACGCCTTGGCCCCGAGGTCTGGGGCAAGACGGCGGTCCTTGCCGTCACCGAATTCGGGCGCACCGTGGCCGAGAACGGCACGGGCGGCACCGATCACGGCACGGGCGGTGCGATGGTGACGGCGGGGGGCGCCCTGCGCGGCGGACGCGTCATGGGGCGCTGGCCCGGTCTGGCCGAGGCCGACCTTTACGATCGGCGCGACCTGATGCCGACATCCGATGTGCGTGCCTGGGCGGCCTGGACCATGCGGGGCCTCTACGGCTTTGACCGCTCGGTCCTGGAACGCAGCGTATTCCCCGGCCTTGACATGGGGGAAGACCCCGGCCTCGTGCTCTGAAACAGTCCAGAACCGGCCGGGGCGCCCCTTCAGCCCGGATTGGCGTCGGCGGCCGCGGCGGCAATATCGCCGCCAAGTTGCGCCGACGAAGTCTCCATTCCGTCCGACAGCCCGACGACGACAACCAGGGCCAGGCCCACGACCGACGCCGTCAGAACGAACCAATCCACCGTTACGGCACCATCTTCCCTTTTCAGGAACTTGCTAACCAACATACCACTCACCCAGTTTGTGGCCGGCAGTCCGGCCGTTTTTCTGCATCTGTATGGTCGGCGGGGATTGCGGCGGGATTGTGATGGGTTGCGCGCGTTAGAAAGGTGATTGCGCGGTCAATTTGCGTGATCGCGCGTATTTTTTCGGACAATGCACGCGATGGTTGACGGAAAAATCCGTATTGTCCCTGCCCTCGGAACGATTGTCAGTTTCCCCGCGGGCAGGCTAGATTTGACCGCAGGATGCGGGGAAGGGTGGGACATGGCAGGAAGATCGGACCGGTTGGGGGTCGAGCTTGCGGGCTGGGTTCCGCCGGCGCGACCGGGCGGGGATGCGCTTGAGGGGCGGCTGGTCCGTCTGGAACGGCTTGAGGCCGATGCCCATGCCGCCGATCTGCACCGGGCCTTTTCGGGAGATGATGCGCTGTGGGACTACATGCCCTACGGTCCCTTCAGTTCCGCGGCCGCCTATCACCGTTGGGCCAAGGAAACCGCCTCGGGCGAGGACCCTGCGTTTTACGCGATCCGGCGGCTGGATACGGGCCATGCCTCGGGCGTGGCGAGCTTCCTGCGCATCCAGCCTGAGGCCGGTTCGGTCGAGGTGGGGCACATTTGCCTGTCGCGCGAACTGCAGAAGGGGGCGGCCGCGACCGAGGCGATGTTCCTGATGATGGAATGGGCCTTCGCCGCGGGCTATCGCCGGTACGAATGGAAATGCAATGCGCTGAACCTTGCCTCGCGCAGGGCGGCGCAGCGGCTCGGCTTTTCGTTCGAGGGCGTGTTCCGCAACCACATGGTGGTGAAAGGGCGCAACCGCGACACGGCCTGGTTTTCCGTGATCGACAGCGAATGGCCCGCCCTGCGCGAAGCGTTCGCGGCCTGGCTGTCGCCCGCGAATTTCGACGCCGCCGGGCGCCAGAGGGAACGCCTGTCCGACCTGACCCGGCTCGTGCGGGCCGGGGATGATCCGGCACTGCACGGATACTGAAAGGACAAGCGATGCCCGCCCCCCGACTTCCTGCCCTGTGCCTTATGGTCCTGGCCCCGGCCTATGCCGTGGCGGCTGCCGACCTGGCCAGCCAGCGTTACCTTTGCGACCGCGACGCGCAGGTCTGGGCCAGCTATGTCAACACCGATGCGGGCTCTTTCGCGGTCGTGGCCTTCGAGGGGCGGCAGGTGGCCTTCGAGGTCGCGCCATCGGCCTCGGGCGCGCGGTACCAGTCCGCCGACGGTGCCTGGACCTGGTGGACGAAGGGCGACGAGGCGATGCTGACCCATGGTGCGGGCAATGACGAAGTGACGGTCTACCGATCCTGCCGCGCGGCGCCCGCCCCCTGAGAGCCCGAAGCCGGGCCGACGGCCGGGGCCTGAACGGCGATCCGGTCGCGGACAAGGTCGGCCAGCGCGGCAAGGGGAGCGTCGCCCTCGGCCACCCGTTGCGCCATCCGGGCAAGGGCGGCATCCCCCGTGATCCGCCCAAGACCGCGCAGGAAGCCCAGCACATAGCCCGTGCCCTGCGCCAGCCGTGGCAGCGCCAGCAGACGGTCCGCAAGCAGAAGGTCATCGCGCAGCGCCGCAGGGTCGGGGCGGGCGCCGGACAAGAGCAGGGCGGTGCTCGCGGCGTTGCGCATCGCAAGGGCCGCCCCTGGATGATGGGCCTCCGCAAGGGGCATCACCACCCGGGCCAGCGCCAGTGCGCCCGGCAACGGTTTTTCAAGAAAGCCGTCGACCCCGGCCGCCAGCGCCGCGCCGCGCCCTTCGATCAGGCCGCTGATGCCGATCAGCGCGGCGGGCCTGCCGGTCGAGGCGGCGATTTCCGCAATCAGCGCCTCGCCCGGTTCGTCGGGCAGGCCAAGATCGACCAGCACCGCATCGGGCCGGTACAATGCCAGGTGCCGCCGCGCGGCCTCGGCGCTGTCGGCCCGTCGCAGGCGCGCGCCAAGCCGCTGGCACATCAGGCGCATCGTATCGGCGGCGGCGCGGCTGTCTTCGACCAGCAGGATCGTCACCCCCGCCAGAAGGCCGCCACCCCCGACAGCCTTGCCGAAGACCGACCGGAAGTCGGCCCCAGGCCGGGCCGCAGCATGATACTGCGCCACCGGCGGGCGGGGCGATCCAACGGGGGGCATGGGCGTCTGCGGCATCGGTGCGGGCCTTCCTTTTCGGGCGATCATGCGCGCCCGCAGGATAACGGGGCGTAAACGTGGGCCCTGCGGCGGCCTGCCTCTTGTCAGAACCGCTTGCGGACCCCATAACCCCGGCAACGCCCCCGACGGGCCCCAGCGCAAGGACGAGGAAGATGATCGGAAGACTGAACCATGTCGCCATTGCCGTGCCGGATCTTCAGGCGGCTTCGGACCAGTACCGCACCGCACTGGGGGCCAAGGTCGGCGCGCCGCAGGACGAACCCGACCACGGCGTCACGGTCGTGTTCATCGAACTTCCCAACACCAAGATCGAACTTCTCTATCCCCTGGGCGAGAATTCCCCGATCAAGGGGTTTCTGGAAAAGAACCCCTCGGGCGGCATCCATCATGTCTGCTACGAGGTGGATGACATCATCGCCGCGCGCGACCACCTGAAGGCCACCGGCGCGCGTGTCCTTGGCACGGGCGATCCGAAGATCGGCGCGCATGGCAAGCCGGTGCTGTTCCTGCACCCGAAGGATTTCAACGGCTGCCTGGTGGAGCTTGAGCAGGTATGACGATCACCGCAGCCCTCGTCCTTTTCGCCGTCACCTGGTTCATGGTGTTCTTCATCGTCCTGCCCCTGCGCTTCACCAGCCAGGACGAGGCGGGCGAGGTCGTGCCCGGCACGCCGAAATCCGCCCCGGCCGATTACATGGTGGGCAAGAAGGCAAAGATCACCACGCTCGTCGCCATTGTCGTCTGGGCGATCCTGTCGGCGATCATTCTGTCGGGCGTGATCTCGATCCGCGACATCGACTGGTTCGACCGGATGGGGCCAGAGACGACCCAAGGAAACTGACGGCAGACGCCCGGCGGCGCCCGCTATGCCCGGTTCAGCCGGTGGAAGAGGTGGGTGAAGGTCGCCACGCCCAGGACCGGGATCACCAGGTTGACCAGCGGCACCGAAAGGGGCGCGGCCATCATGATGCCCGCGATCCAGATCCGGCCGCGATGGCGCGCACGCAGGTCCTTCGCACCCTGCCGCCCCAGCCGCCGCATGGCGACAAGCGTGAAGTATTCCCGCCCCAGCAGGAACCCGTTCAGCGCCCAGAACACCAGTGGCGCGGCTGGCCCCGCCATGATGAAGGCGATCAGCGCCACGATGTTCACCGCGACCAGAAGCGCGAAGAAGTTGAAGGCGTCGATCAGGCTTTCGGCCAAGGGAAGGCGCGGCACCGGGGGAAGTTCGGGGTAATGCCTGTCCTCGACCGCGCGGGCGACATCCTCCAGAAACAGCCCCGAGAAGGCCGAGGCGACCGGCACCATCAGGAACACCGACAGCCCGATCATCAGCAGCGCCGATCCCCAGGACAGAAGCGTGTCGATCCCACCCACGGGGCCGACGAAGGGGATCTCGATGGTTTCCGGGGCGAACCATTCGATCAGCGTCAGGAAACCGGCATAGACCCCGACCAGCAGCGCCAGCGTCAGCGCCACCCCGAACAGAAGGACGCGCAGGAAGCGGGGGTCGGAAATCTGGCCCAGGGATTTCAGGAAGGCCGTCAGGATCATGCCGACACCCATTCGACGACCCTGCCCAGATCGGGGCGCGGGCGGTCGGGCGGGGGCGTGGTTTCGGTGCCGATGTGAAGGATGCCCGCCACACGTTCGCCCGGACGCAGGCCGAAGGCGTCGGCGGCGAAGGTCGCGTCATGCGCGACCCAGCCGGTAAGCCAGCAGGCCCCCCAGCCATCGGCCAGCGCGGCATTCAGAAGGCCAAGGCAGACGGCACCCGCCGACAGAAGCTGTTCGACCTCGGGGACCTTGTCGGATGCCTTCGGGGCCGAGACGACGACCACGGCCAGCGGGCTCTGTTCGAACTGCGACCGTCCCTTCAGCGTCTTTTCGTCGTCAAGCCCAAGCGTCCTTGCGCGTGCCTCGGCCAGACCTGCCAGCCGTTCCAGCGCGGGCCGTTCCAGCACGACCAGCCGCCAGGGTTCCAGCTTGCCGTGATCGGGCACCCGGACCGCCGCCGTCAGAATCCGCATCAGCGCGGCACGGTCGGGCACGGGGGCGGCCAGGGTCTTGGCCGGGCGCGACCGGCGGGTCAGCAGGAAATCCAGCGCGGCAGGGTTCGGCGTGGGCATGGCAGCACCTTTCAATCGTTCCTCCCGATGTCGGGGATTGTGCCGCCAGCGTCAAGGTGGCGGCAAAGGATTGCCGGGTGGCGCGGTCCGCGTAGCGGGCCTCTGGTCCGCTGTCCAGCGGAAGGGTATGAAGGCCTGAACGCTCCTTGACCGAGGTCGCCATGTCCCGTCCCGCTGCCCTGTCCCGCCGCACTGCCGTTGTCCTGATCGCCGCCGCCGCCCTGTCGGGATGCGGGGGCAGGCGCGGGCGGGGGGATGGCAAAAGGCTTGCCGCCTCAACCGCCAACCTTCACCCCGGCGAGACGCCCGAGATGCGGGCGCTGATCCGCAAATATGCGGCGATCCACGACATCCCCGAAAGCCTGCTGCACCGGGTGATCCAGCGCGAAAGCGGCTATAACGCGGGCGCGCGCAATGGCCCCTATTGGGGGCTGATGCAGATCCTGCCGCAGACGGCCCGCACGATGGGATACCGCGGCAGCCCGCAGGGTCTTCTGGATGCCGAAACCAACCTGAAATACGCCGGGCGCTATCTGCGCGGCGCGTGGCTTGTCGCGGACGGCAGCGAAGAGCGCGCGATCATGTGGTATGCGAGCGGCTACTACTACGAGGCCAAGCGCCGCGGCTTGCTGGAAGAAACCGGGCTGCGCGGCTGATCGGGCGCGCCTGGCCGCCCTCAGCCCAGGTGGAACGCGGCCATTTCGTCGATCACCTCGTCGATCAGCGCCTGAAAGCGCGGTCCGGGCTGCTGGCCCGCCACCCGCGCATCCAGCGGGTCGGGGGCAATGATGGCGCTGCCTGCCAGTGTCTCGATCACGGCATGTCCGCAGAAGGGCACATAGGCCTCGGAATAGCCGCCCTCATGCACCATGACGACGCGGCCGCCACACAGTCGATCCGCCGCCTGCATCACCTGCCGGGTCATCTGGCGGAAGGTGTCGGCCGAACACAGCATCCGCGCCAGCGGATCAAAGGCCGAGGCATCGAAGCCGCAGGCGACGATCACGACATCGGGGCGGAACCTGTCCAGCGCCGGGATCACGACGCGGTCCATCGCGCGCAGGTATCCGGCGTGGCCGGTCGCCGCCGGCAGCGGCAGGTTGATGTTGAAACCCTCGCCCGCGCCCCGGCCGCGTTCCGCCAGCCCGCCCGTGTCGGCGGGATAGACGCCTTCCTGATGCAGCGAGATCGTCATCACGTCATCGCGGTCGTAGAAAATCGCCTCGGTCCCGTTGCCGTGATGCACGTCCCAGTCGATCACCGCGAAGCGCTCTGCAAGCCCTGCCGCGCGTGCGTGTTGGATGGCCACGGCGATGTTGTTCAGAAGGCAGAACCCGTTCGGCCAGTCGGGCAGGCAGTGATGCCCCGGCGGGCGGGACAGGGCGTAGGCGTTGGCCATCTCGCCCTTCAGGACCGCCGCAAGCGCCGCCTGTGCCAGCCCCGCCGACAGCGCCGCGATTTCATAGCCGCCGGGGCCGAAGGGCGTGCGCAGGCCCATGTTGCCGCCACCCGCATCCGACAGGCGCTTGAATTCGTCCAGATAGGCGGCGGGATGGATGCGCAGCAGGTCTTCGCGCGCGGCCTCCGGGGCGCTTCGGCAGTCGAGTTCCCGCGAAAGCCCGGTCACGTCCAGCAGGTTCTTCAGCCGCCGCTTGGTTTCGGGGTTCTCGGGCAGGCCGGGGGGCAGGGGCTGCACCAGCCCGCCCACGGGCATCAGGAAGGCAAAGTTGCCGCCGCCGTGCCAGAAACACCGTTCATCCCAGAAAAAGCCCGTGGTCATCCCGTCCTCCGCATTTGCGGGCAGGGTAAAGGGCGGATAGGCTGGCCGCAATGACCGACCTGAGCCACCTTGCCCTGCCCGGTGCCGAGATCGCCGTGCGAGTCACTCCGCGCGCCAGCCGCGAACGTCTGGTGCTGGAGGACGGGGCGATCCGCATCCATGTGACGGCGGTGCCCGAAGACGGGCGTGCCAACCGTGCGGTGCAGGAGGTTCTGGCCCGTGCCCTTGGGCTGGCCAAGTCGCGGCTGACGCTGATCCGCGGGCACAGCGCGCGCGACAAGGTGTTTCGCGTGGATCCCTGAGGCTGCGGGGAATGGGGCGGGGTAAGGGGCGGCTCAGGCGCCGTCGGCGTCAGGCGCCGCCGGACCTTCCTCGATCCGATAGCTGCCTTCGGGCAGGTTCAGCGCAGCGGCCAGATCCCGCAACTGCGCCATCGACAGGGTGATGCGCACCGGTTCATCGCTGATCGGGTCGATCTGTTCCAGCGTCACGCAATCGTCAAAGGCGTTGATCGTCACATCCTCGAAAAGGCCAGCGTGGCCTTCGTCGATGAGCGTGATCACGGTGGAATCGAATTCGTGCTCGATGGTGAACATGCCGTCAGGCTAGGGCAGGGGCGTTTGCGCTTCAACGCTAAAAACACCTTTGCGCGAGCCGGGCGTTTGCGCCGTCTCGGGCCTTTTCAAGGCCGGGTGGTTTGCTACCTTGAGCGCAAAGAAGGATGCCGCCCCCGATGCCCCAGTTTGCCCTGTTCCGTGGTCTTGTCGCTGCCGCCGGCCTTGCGCTGGTGGCGGCCTGCGTGCCGGTTGCGCCACCATCGCCCCCGCCCTCTTCGTCGCCCGAGGTTCCGGCTGTCGGGGTTGCCCCCCAGCCGCCCATCGTTCCCCCGCGCGAGGCCGCGCGCAACTTCGTCACCGTCGTCCAGCGGGTCAAGCCGGTGGCCGAGGCCGTCTGCCGGGAAACGACGCGTGGTGTTCCCTGCGATCTTCAGATCGTGGTGGATGACAGGCCCGGTCTGCCGCCGAACGCCTACCAGACGCTGGACCGCTTCGGCCGGCCGATCGTCGCCTTCACCGTCGCGCTGATCGCGGATGCCCGAAATGAGGACGAACTGGCCTTCGTCATGGGCCACGAGGCCGCGCATCACATCGCCGGTCATATCCCGCGCCAGCAGGAGACCGCGCTGACGGGTGCGCTGGTGGCGGGGGTGCTGGCCAGCGTTTCGGGGGCCGATCCCGAAGCGATCCGCCAAGCGCAGGATATCGGCGCCACGCTGGGGGCGCGCACCTTTTCGAAGGAATTCGAGCTTGAGGCGGACCAGCTTGGCACGATCATCGCGCATCGGGCCGGATATGATCCGCTGCGGGGCGCGCAGTTCTTCACCCGCCTTCCCGATCCGGGCGACCGATTCCTCGGCAGCCACCCGCCAAATGGCGAACGGATCGCCGCCGTGCGCGCCACGCTGGACAGGTTGCGCTGAACCGGCTTGCGGGGCGGCGCGATCCGGGTCAGCCTGAAGACGTCTGACAGCGGCGGAGAACCGGGATGATTGCGGGCTGGCTGTTCCGCCTGAAGCGGCAGGTGGAAAAACTCTGGGTCACCGCAGTGCTTTATGCGCTTCTGGCGGTGGCGACCGTGGGGCTCACGCGGGTCATCGGCCCCTGGGTGCCGCAGGGGCTGGGTTCGGGGCTGGATGCGGCGGTTCTGGAAAGCGTGCTGACGATCCTCGCGTCGTCCATGCTGACGGTGACGACCTTTTCGCTGGGGATCATGCTGACCGCCTTTTCGACGGCCGCCGCCAGCATCACCCCGCGGGCGATCGAGCTTCTGATGCGCGACCGCACGACGCAGCAGGTTCTGTCGGTTTTCCTGGGGGCCTTCATCTTTGGCCTCGTGGCGCTGATTGCGGTGAAGGCGGGGCTTTACGGCGACCGGGGGCGGTTGGTGCTGTTTGCGGTGACCGTGGGTGTGGTGGTTCTGGTTGTCATGGCCATGTTGCGCTGGATCGCCCACCTGACCCGGTTCGGCCGGCGCGGCGATACCAACGACCGGATCGAATCCGCCGCGGCGCGCGCCTTGCAGCAGCGGATCAGGGCGCCCTATCTGGGAGGCCACCGGCTGGCCGCGCCCCCGCCCGGCGACGCGGTGGCCGTGCTGCCGCAGGCCACGGGCTATGTGCAGTATGTCGACATGGGCGCGCTTCAGGCAGCGGCCGAGGCGGCGGGGGCGCGGGTCTGGCTTGATGTCCTGCCCGGCTCTTTCGTCCATCCGGGCGCGCCGGTCTGCCGGATCAGCGCGCCCGCGGATGTCGCAGCGTTCCGCAGCGCCTTTGGCATCGGGGCGGCGCGGACCTTCGAGCAGGACCCCCGCTTCGGCCTCTGCGTTCTGGCCGAGGTTGCCGAACGTGCCCTGTCGCCCGCCGTCAACGACCCCGGCAGCGCGATCGAGATCCTGTCGCGCGTCGTGCGATTGTTGGCCGACTGGTCGGAGCCGGCGGATCCCGAACTGCTTTTCCCCTCGGTCTGGGTGCCGCCGTTGCGGATCGAGGACATGTTCGAGGATGTCTTCGATCCGATCGCCCGTGACGGGGCGGGCGTCTTCTCGGTCCAAGCGCGCGTGCAGAAATCGCTTCTGGCGCTGGTCCGGATCGATCCGGCCCGGTTCGGTCGTGCCGCCGTCGAGCAATCCGGTCGTGCCCTGCGGCGGGCAAAGGCCGAAATGCTGCCCGAGGATCACGAACGCCTTGCCGGGATCGCCGCGGAAATCGCGGCCCTTGCCGAACCCCGCGCCGCACCGGGGATCTGACCGGGGATCTGACGGCACGCGGCCTTTGCCCCTTGCCTTGATCTGCATCAATGCGCCCGTGCCGAACGTGGCTCAGGCTTGGTGGAATGACTTCATCCGGAGGGATGCGCAGATGATCGGATATGTGGATGCCCCGCGGGCATGGTGGTTGACCCATGGCATGGCCCGCACGGTGGGGGTGAACCTGCCGCGCGCGGTGATCGAAGGATGGCTGACACGGGCGGAACTCGCCGGGCTGGTGGACCGCTGCCAGACCTGCGGAAAGGCCGCCGATTGCACCTCGTGGCTGGCGGTCAGCCCGGTGCCGCAAGAGGGCCTGCCCACCTTCTGCTGCAACAAGGCCGAGATCGAGGCGCTGACGCCCGAGCCCTGAGACGGGGCCCGGTCTTTGTCCGTTTCGGGCTGGCAGCCGCGCAGCCCGGACGATAGCCTTGTGCAAAACCTGACAAGGCGGGCGACGGGCGGGCGGCGATGGTTATCCTTGACAAGATGGTCAGTGACCGGGGGTCCAGGTATGCCGTTTCGGGCGCCCCCGTGGCGGGTCGGGACGGCATCGCGGATTTCCTGGCCGGCCTGAAACGCGACCGCAAGTTCGCGCGCGCCACCCACAATTCCTGGGCCTGCGTCCTGTCGGACGAGGGGCCTGTCAAGAACGACGACGGCGAAAGCGGCGCGGGCGCGATCATCCTGAAGATGCTGGAACGCGAGGGGCTGACCGATCACGTGATCTGCGTCACCCGCTGGTATGGCGGCACCCACTTGGGGGGCGACAGGTTCGCCCATGTGGTGACCTGCGTCCGCGCCTATCTTGAACACATGCGCGCGTCGGGCGGCTGAGCGTTTCACGCCGCCGCCCCGCCGATCAGGGGCCGCCGATCAAAGACCCTTATGCGCCCCGTCGCAGAAAGGGGCCTTTGCGCTGTGCTTGCAGCCGCAAAGGAAGGCGGTCTTCGCCTCTTCGGCGGTGAATTTCGTGGGGACAAAGTCGGTGCCCTTGTGGCTGCCGTCGCAGAAGGGCTGCTTCGCCGACTTGCCGCAGGCGCACCAGAAATAGGTCTTGCCCGCCTCAAGTTCGACCTTGAAGGGGGATTTCTGGGCGATCTGCGGTGCGTCGGTCATGGCTGGCTTTCCCTTGCGGATGGCTGTGGTTGGCAGGCTTTCGCGCAGAAGGTGGGGCAGGGGCGGGGGCAGGTCAAGCGACTGTCGAATTCGGCGGGTGAATGTGCTATGCGTTCCGCAACCGGAAGGAGATCGCCCGATGCGTGCCGCCCAGATCCTGCCCACCCTGTTCCTGCCGCTTGCGGGTCTTGCCGCCTGCATGCCCGCCCCGGCCCCCACGGATGCCGGCCCCGAAAGCCTGCCCCTGATGGGCGGCTACCGGGCCGAGGCCGACCCCTGCCGCCGGGTGGGCGAGGACGCCTTCACCAACCAGTTCCTTGATGACAGTGCCGATCTGGTGGCCTGCCCCGCGGGGATGGAGAACATGGGCGTCTTCGTCACCGAAACCGGCGCCGTGCAGGTGGCCGAAGCGGCCGGGTTCGTGCTGTTCAGCGTGCCGCGTGGGTAGGGGTCAATCGACCCGCCCCCACAGGTCGTATTCCCCGGCCTCGTCCACCGTGACGGTGACGAAATCACCCGGCGCCAGCCCTTCGAAACCTTCATCGATGAAGAGGTTCCCGTCGATCTCCGGGGCGTCGGCCATGGTGCGGCAGGTGGCGCCCTCCTCGTCGACCTCGTCCACGATCACCCGCATCGTCCGGCCCACCTTGGCGGCCAGCTTCGCCTCGGAAATGGCCTGGGCCTTTTCCATGAAGCGGTCCCACCGTTCCTGTTTGACCTCGGGGGCGACATGATCGGGCAGGTCGTTCGACCGCGCGCCCTTGACGTTTTCATACTGGAAGCAGCCCACCCGATCCAGTTGCGCCTCGTCCAGCCAGTCCAGCAGGGTCTGGAATTCCTCTTCCGTCTCGCCGGGGTAGCCGACGATGAAGGTGGACCGCAGGGTGATGTCGGGGCAGTCGCGCCGCCAGGCGGCGATCTCGTCCAGCGTCTTCGCTGCCGCCGCGGGCCGCGCCATGCGTTTCAGCGTGTCGGGATGGGCGTGCTGGAAGGGGATGTCCAGATAGGGCAGGATCAGCCCCTCGGCCATCAGCGGAACCAGATCGCGCACATGCGGGTAGGGGTAGACATAGTGCAGCCGCACCCAAAGCTCGCCCCCTGCGCCAAGCCGGCCCAGTTCGCGGGCAAGATCGATGATATGGGCGCGCACCTCGCCGCCCTTCCAGGGCGAAAGGTCATGCTTGCGGTCCACCCCATAGGCCGAGGTGTCCTGGCTGATGACCAGAAGTTCCTTCACCCCCGCCTCGACCAGCTTTTCGGCCTCGCGCAGGATGGCATGGGCCGGGCGGCTGACCAGGCGCCCGCGCATGTCGGGGATGATGCAGAACTTGCACTTGTGGTTGCAGCCTTCGGAAATCTTCAGATAGCTGTAGTGCCGCGGCGTCAGCGTCACGCCCGAGGCGGGCAGAAGGTCGATGAACGGGTCGGGCGCGGGCGGCACGGCGGTGTGCACGGCGTCCAGAACGGATTCGTACTGATGCGGGCCGGTCACCGCCAGCACCTTCGGATGCGCGCCGGTGATGTAGTCCGGTTCCGCCCCCAGACAGCCGGTCACGATCACGCGGCCGTTTTCGCGCAGCGCCTCGCCGATGGCGTCCAGGCTTTCGGCCTTGGCGCTGTCCAGAAAGCCGCAGGTGTTCACGATCACCGCGTCGGCGCCCTTGTAGTCGGGGCTGATGGCATAGCCTTCGGCGCGCAGCCGCGTCAGGATGCGTTCGCTGTCCACCAGCGCCTTGGGACAGCCGAGGCTGACCATGCCGATGGTCGGCTGACCCTCGCGCCGTTCGTCGGGAACATGGGCGCGGGCAAGGTCAGGGCGGAGGTTGGGCGGGTTCTGGGACATTCGGCGCATATAGCGGCGAATCACGCCCTCGGGTAGGGGGCGCTTCAGGTCACGTGCCGCCATGGGTTTCCCTTGCGGGACGCGTGCTTTCGTGGTCTGGCTGGCGGGGTAACGATTTGCGGGGTTGGCCGTGCCTTACGATCTTTCCGTTTCGAACCTTGGGGTCCTGCCCGCGGGCACGGCGCAGAGGCTGGCGCCCGGGGACAGCTTCACCTTTGAGTACACGCTGTCGGTGAATGTCCGGGGATCGGTGAACGACGACCATATCGGGGGGCTCTACCTGTCAAGGGATGCACGCCTCGACGCAGGCGACGTGATGGTCGGTGCGTGGCGGACGTTGGTTCCCAACGGCGGGACCTTCACCATCACGCTGCCTTACGCCGACATTCCCTTCGATCAGGCCCCAGGTACCTATCACCTGATCGTCAGGGTGGATGACGACAACAGCATCGCCGAGCCGAACGAGGCGAACAACATCGCGGTTCTGGGCAATGTGCTGATCGGTGCGACGGATGCGATGCTGCCCACGGCGCAAGAGGTGATCAACACCTACGGGCGGCTGAACTTGATGGCAAAACTGGCGCAGGCCGCCTATTTCGTGCGCGGGTTCGAGCGGAAGGAAGATTACTTCAACAACAACGACAGGCCGACCGGCAAGGCCAGCTTCGAGGAGCTTTCGGGGCATCTGCGGCCGATGACGGCCGACGACCTGCCCGATCTGGGCTTTTCCGCGCTGAGCTCGCCCGTCTGGGGGCCATACGGCATCAAGGGCGGCACCTACATCAACAAGAACGCCGCCGCGATCGTGATGCGCAGTTCGGATGCGGTGTTCCTGTCGTTCCGGGGCACGAACGACAACGAGGAATCGACGCGCGGCCCCCTTGCCCGCGACACGCCCGACAAGAAGCACTGGCTCTGGATGAAGGCGCATGCCGATCTGATGGACCCGCTGATCGAGGCGCTGAAGGATTACGTCGCGGATGACGCGAACGGCATCAAGCGGATCTATGTCACCGGCCACAGCCTTGGCGCGGGGATGGTCGAATACCTGATGAAGAACCATGTGGTGAAGTCCGCCGTGGACGGCGCCGCGGTGCAGACCTTCGGCGGGGTCAAGGTGGATGCCTCGACCTTCGCCAGCCCCGGTTACGTGTCGCTGAACGTCACGGTCCGCAAGCTGGCGAACCTCTGGATCGACGGCGATGCCATTTCGGCCGCGGCCATCGCGGGGGACAACGACGGCGACCGCAATGTGATCTATCACAACCTGCCGGGGCGGGTGTTTTCGTCGAATGACCTCCATTCGATCGACCTTTACAACCGCTTCACCCAGTTCCTGCAAGAGAACGGCATCGGTGCCAAGGAACTGAGCGGGAAGGCCCTGCACGGGATCGACTACGATTCCATCTACCTTGCCGCCATCTATGCCCCGCGCACGAAGGTCGTGACGGTGGGCGGCACGGCGGCCATCGGCGAGCAAAGCCCGCTCACGAAGATCAAGGGCGCCAATACCGACGATCTCATCATCGGCACGGACGGGCGCGACAAGCTGATCGGCGGTCTGGGGCGCGATCACATGATGGGCGGCGACCGGATCGACGAGATCACCGGCGGCGAGGGGCGCGATTTCCTTTACGGCGAGGCGGGGGCGGACCATCTTTACGGCGGTGGCGGGCAGGACGAGCTGACCGGCGGGGCCGGGGCGGATACTTTCCATTTCCGGCGCGCCGACCTGTCGACCCGGCCGCATCCCATCATCAAGACGGACCTGAACGACACGATCACCGATTTCGAACGCGGGAAGGACCGGATCGACCTGTCGGACTTCGATCCGCAGCTGTGGATCGGGGATCAGGCGCTGAAATTCATCGGCACGGGGCGGTTCACCGGCACCGATGGCGAGGTGCGCTATCGCCACGGCGGCGGCAATACCCATGTCGAGGTGGACGCGACCAAGGGCAAAGGGGCCGTGGCGGGGTTCACCATCACCCTTATCGGCGAGATCGACCTGAGGGCATCGGATTTCATCCTCTGACCGGGCCGCGCGCGGGCCCTATCCCGCCCGCCTCAGG
Organism: Aliigemmobacter aestuarii; assembly: GCF_004799285.1. Lineage (GTDB taxonomy): Bacteria > Pseudomonadota > Alphaproteobacteria > Rhodobacterales > Rhodobacteraceae > Aliigemmobacter > Aliigemmobacter aestuarii. The sequence goes on from NZ_SSND01000005.1 coordinate 205,061, forward strand.
CGCAGGAATTTCTCGGCCTCCAGCGCCAGCAGGAAGGCAAAGCCCGTCGCAAGGATGCCCAGACCTTCGGGCAGGGGCACCGCCACGGTGCCAAAGACCGCCTGCAGCGCGGGCACATAGGTCACGGCAAGCTGCGCGGCCACGACCAGCCCGACGCTGATCCAGATGGCGGGCGTTCCGGCCACCGCCGCCCATTTCAGCGAAGTTCCGTGCAAGTTGCGGATGTAGAAGAGATGGAAGATCTCCAGCACCACCAGCGTGTTCAGGGCCATTGTCCGGGACAGCGCCTCGCCGTGGCCCGCGGCCTTGGCCCAGGCCTGAACGGCAAAGACCGCGACCGCGAACAGCACCGATACGAAGGCCACATGCCAGACCATCCCCCGCGTCATCAGCGGCGCCTGTGCGCCACGGGCCGCGCGCGCCATGCTGCGCGCCTCGGCCGGTTCGAAGGCCAGCGCGATCCCCAGCGTCACGCCCGTCACCAGATTGACCCACAGGATCTGCACCGGGGTCACCGGAAGCGGCAGGGCCAGCATCAGCGCCAGCGCGACGACCAGCGACTCGCCCGCGCTGGTGGGCAACTCGAAGCCGATGACCTTGCGCAGGTTGTCAAAGACCCGCCGACCCTCGGCCACGGCGGCGGCGAGGGTGGCAAAGTTGTCATCCGCCAGCACCAGATCGGCGGCCTCCTTCGCCGCCTCGGTCCCCGAAGCCCCCATCGCCACGCCGATATCCGCACGTTTCAGCGCGGGGGCGTCGTTCACCCCGTCGCCGGTCATCGCCACCATCTCGCCCCGCGCCTGAAGCGCCGCGACAAGGCGCAGCTTGTGTTCGGGGCTGGTGCGGGCAAAGACGGTCGTCTGCCCGGCGGCCTCGATCAGTGCGGCATCGTCCATCGCGTCGATCTCGGCCCCGGTCAGCACCCGATCGGGGTCTTCAAGCCCCACCTCGGCGGCGATGGCCGAGGCGGTGGCGGCATGATCGCCGGTGATCATCTTGACCGTGATCCCGGCGCGGCGGCATCGGGCGACTGCGGCGATGGCCTCGGGGCGGGGCGGGTCGATCAGGCCGGCAAGGCCCAGAAGGCACAGGCCTTCGGGCGGGCGGTCCGGGTCGATCCGGTCGGCGATCTCGGGCCGCATCGCCAATGCGATGACGCGCAGGCCGCGCGCGGCCATGCGATGCGCCCGGTCATGCCATTCGGCGCGGTCGATCCCGTCGCACATGTCGATGACGGCTTCGGGTGCGCCCTTCAGGTGCAGGATGCGCAGGCCATCCGGCCCGTCGTCCAGCGTTGCCATGAACCTGTGGCGCGCGTCGAACGGCAGTGCGTCGCGCCGCGTCCACCCTGTTGCCGCCGCGACCGGATCGACGGGACCGGCGCGCATGGCCATCATCCGCAGTGCGCCTTCCATCGGATCGCCGGACACTGTCCAGCCCGCACCCGTCCGCAAGAGAGCGGCATCGTTGCACAGCGCCGCCGCCCGCGCGAGATCGCCCAGACCGGGCAAGGCGCCTATGCCCCCGTCCTCGCCCGTGTCGTCCAGCCGTACCGTGCCACCGGGTGTTTCCACTTCGGCCACCGACATCTCGTTGCGGGTCAGGGTGCCGGTCTTGTCGGTGCAGATCACCGTGACCGCGCCGACGGCCTCGATCGCCGGAAGGTGGCGGACGATGGCGTTGCGGCGGGCCATCGCCTGAACCCCGATCGCCAGCGTCACCGACATGACGGCCGGCAGGCCTTCGGGGATCGCTGCCACCGCAAGGCCGACCACCGCCATGAAAAGTTCGGCAAAGGGCAGATGGCCGATCCAGTGCCCCCAGAGCAGCAGACCGGCAGAAGTCGCAAGGATGATCACGCTCAGGCGCGAGGCAAGCTGGTCCATCCGCCGCAGGAGGGGCGTTGAAAGGTCTGGCACAGCCGCCATCAGCCCGCCGATCCGGCCCAGTTCTGTTGCCGTTCCGGTTGCCACGACAACCCCGCGCCCCGTGCCGCGCGTGACCATCGTGCCGGAAAAGGCCATTCCGCGCCGGTCGGCCAGCGGCGTATCGGCGGCTTGTGCGGCCGGGTCCTTTTCCACCGGCACGGATTCCCCCGTCAATGCCGCCTCGGACACCGAAAGCGCCCGCACCGCGATCAGCCGCAGGTCGGCGGGAACACGGTCGCCCGCCTCGATCAGGACGATGTCGCCGGGCACGAGTTCGGACGCGGGCAGGCTGCGCCGCGACCCGTCGCGCAGCACCGAGGCCTGCAATGCCAGCATCCGCCGGATCGAGGCCATCGCCTGTTCCGCCCGGCCCTCCTGCACCAGCCCGATCCCGGCATTCAGCAGCACGACGGCAAGGATCACGCCCGCATCGACATGATGCCCAAGGGCAAGGGTCACGACCGCCGCCACCAGAAGGATCAGCACCAGGACCGAGGCGAACTGCCCCGCGATCCGCGAGATCCAGCCACGACGGGGCGGTTCGGGCAGGATGTTTGCGCCGTGGGTCTCCAGTCGCCGGGTGGCCTCTGCCGTGGTCAGGCCCTTCCGTGACGTGCCCAAAGCGGCCAGCACCGGCTCGGGTGGCTGGCTGTGCGGGTCAGGGGGCAGGGAAGGGGGCGGGGCTGCGGATTTCATGCTGCGGCCCAGAGTGGCCCGCCCCGAGGGCGAATTCAACACGGCTTCACCACGGCTGCGCGGGGTGGGCCGGGATGCCGCAGGCCGGAAATGCAAAAGACCGGGGACGCCCCCGGCCTTTGCGGTCCCGGTCCCTTTCGGGATGGATCAGCGGCGACGGTCGCGCCGCGCGCTCATCGGCTGGAAGGCGACGCCGACATGGGCCTCGCAATAGGGTTTTCCGGGCTGGCTCGGCAGGCCGCAGAACCAGAATTCCTCGGTCGCGGGGTCGCCGATCGGCCATTTGCAGGTGCGTTCGGTCAGTTCCATCAGCGACAGTTTCTTGGCGCGCTTTTCCACCTCGCGCACCGAGGCCAGCGCCTCGGGGCTGATCTCGTTGGTCGAGGGCTGCGGCGGCAGGGGTTGCCCTGCGGGCACGATCGCCTTGCGCAGCGGGATCGGGGTGACATTCGAGGGCGCCGCCGCGGCCGGTGCCGCTGCCGGGCGTTCCGGGGCCGCGCGCACAGGTTCGGGGCGGGCCACCGGATCGGCGGCCTTGGGTGCCGCCGCTTCGGCCTTGGGCGGGGTCGCGACCGGTGCGGCCTCTTCCTCGTCCTTGCCGCCCGCGCGGTTCGACAGGCCCAGGCGATGCACCTTGCCGATCACCGCGTTGCGGGTCACGCCGCCCAGTTCCTTGGCGATCTGGCTGGCCGACTGGCCTTCCTGCCACATGCGTTTCAGGGTCTCGACGCGTTCATCGGTCCAGGACATTCGGTTCACTCCGTGACGGCGGGGCATGGGAAGCCCGCACCAGTTCAGCCCATTCTAGCGGGGACGGCACGAGATACAAGCGAAGCCGCCGCCCCGCAAGGGCCACGTCGCTCACCGCATGGCGCGTTGCGGGCGGCGGCTACAGGATTTCGGCCAGACGCTCGACCGGGCGGCAAAGGCGCGTGCCCTTCGCCGTGGTTACGAAAGGGCGTTCGACCAGAACCGGATGGGCCACCATCGCGGCCAGCAGGTCGGCCTCGGTCACATCCGGGCGCAAAAGGTCCAGTTCTGCCGCCTCCTTGGCCTTGCGCCGCAGGGCCTCGGCCGCGGTCAGCCCGGCGGCGGCGAAAAGGTCACGCAACTGCGCTTCGGTCCAGCCCGCCTTCGTGTAGGCCACCACCTGCGGGTCATGGCCTGCTTCCCGCAGCGCATCAAGGACACGGCGCGAAGTGGAACATCCGGGGTGATGGAAGATCACGCTTTCTGTCATATGCTTTCCTCTGCCTTGCCTGCCCTCGCCCTTGCCGCCCAGTGTCGCGGCTCTGTCAGGGCAGTGCAAGGCCGCGGAATCCGCTTTTCAAGCCCCCCGCGCTGCGCTATTGCGGCGCTATGATCGAACGGATCCGCCTCATCGCGCTTCCCCGACGCCGACGCGCCACCGCGTAAGCGACCGATCTGCCGTGGCCATGTGCGAACTTCCGACTGGCCGCACCCTTCCTGAAAACCCACAGTTGACCTGACGCCCGGCCTTTGGCACCCCTAGGGCTTCGCATATGCAAGGACACCTTCCGATGATTTCGCCAGTCTTGCCGACCTACAACCGCACGCCGCTTGCCTTCGAGCGCGGCGAGGGCTCGTGGCTTGTCGCGACCGGCGGGGAGCGATACCTCGACCTCGGTTCGGGGATCGCGGTCAACGCCCTTGGTCATGCCCACCCGGCGCTGGTGCAGACACTGACCGAACAGGCCCAGAAACTGTGGCATGTGTCGAACGTCTACCAGATCCCGGAACAGGAACGGCTGGCGGCGATGCTGGTGGAACGCACCTTCGCCGATACGGTCTTCTTCACCAACTCGGGCACCGAGACGGCGGAACTCGCCATCAAGATGGTGCGCAAGTACTGGTACGAGAAGGGCCAGCCCGACCGGATCGAGATCATCACCTTCGAAGGCGCCTTCCACGGCCGTTCGACCGGGGCGATCGCGGCCGCCGGGTCGGAAAAGATGACCAAGGGCTTCGGGCCCCTGATGCCAGGCTTCCGTCAACTGCCCTTCGGCGATCATGAAGCGCTGCGCGCCGCCATCACCGAACGGACGGCGGCCGTGATGATCGAACCCGTGCAGGGCGAGGGCGGCATCCGCCCGCTTCCCGATGCCTGCCTCAAGGGCCTGCGCGACCTCTGCGACCAGACGGGCGCGCTTCTGGTGCTGGACGAGGTGCAGTGTGGCATGGGCCGCACGGGGCGGCTTTTCGCGCATGAATGGGCGGGGATCGAACCCGACATCATGATGGTGGCCAAGGGGATCGGCGGCGGCTTTCCGCTGGGGGCGCTGCTGGCCACCGAAGAGGCCGCCAGCGGCATGACGGCGGGCACCCACGGATCGACCTATGGCGGCAACCCCCTTGGCTGCGCGGTCGGCGCGACGGTGGTCGAACTGATCTCGGACCCGGCCTTCCTGGCCGAGGTGGCACGCAAGGGCGCGCTGATCCGTCAGGGGCTCGAAGGCCTCGTGGCAGGCCATCCCGACGTCTTCGAGGAGGTCCGCGGGCAGGGCCTGATGCTGGGTCTGAAATGCCGCGCGCCCAATGCCGATCTGGTCAAGGCTGGGGTGGCCGCGGGTGTCCTGACGGTGGCGGCGGCCGACAACGTGGTGCGGCTTCTGCCCGCGCTCAACATTCCCGATGCCGACATCGCCGAGGCGCTGAAGCGGCTTGACGCGGCGGCGCGGGCCGTGGCCGGGGCAAGTTCGGCCCATGCCGGATAAGGGTGCCTATGCCTTCGTGCCGCTTTCGCGCGCGGATTACCCGATGATGCGGGGCTGGCTTGCCCAGCCCCATGTCCGCGCCTGGTGGGGCGACCCGGAAGACGAGATCGCGCTGATCGAGGCGGACATGGACGGCCATCTTGCCGGGACCGGACCCACCGACATGCGGATCGTGACCCTTGACGGCGCCCCCTTCGCCTATGTGCAGGATTACCCCGCGCATCACTGGCCGATGCCCCATTACGCGGGATTTCCGCCGGGCACGCGGGCGATGGACACCTTTCTGGGCGATCCCGCGCATCACGGAAGGGGCCACGCCGCCCACTATCTTCACCAGCGCGCGGCCGATCTGCGCGCCCGCCATCCCGCCGTGGTGATCGACCCGTCGCCCGCCAACGAACGCGCCGTCCGCGCCTACCGACGAGCCGGCTTCCGCGACCGCTTCACCGCCCCTTGCGAGGATGGCGATCCCGTGATCGTGATGGAATTCGATGCCGCCGCGCCTGCACCTTCCGCTTCAACCTGACCGAAATACCCTCGGGGGGTCCGGGGGGCAGACAGCCCCCCGGCCCTTGCCCGGCCCTTGGCAGACGAAAGACAGAGATGAAACATTTCCTTGATATCCACACCACCGATGCCACCGACCTGCGGTCGATGATCGACGCCGCCCATGCGATGAAGGCGGCGCGCAACGGTCGTCCCAAGGGCGCGCCCGATGACGACCAGCCGCTGAAAGGGCGCATGGTCGCGCTCATCTTCGAAAAGCCCTCGACCCGCACGCGCGTCTCGTTCGACGTGGGCGTGCGCCAGATGGGCGGCGAGACGATGGTGCTTTCGGGCAAGGAAATGCAACTCGGCCATGGCGAGACGATCGCCGATACCGCGCGGGTGCTGTCGCGCTATGTCGACCTGATCATGATCCGCACCTTCGAGGAGGCGACGCTGCAGGAGATGGCGGAACATGCCGATGTGCCGGTGATCAACGGGTTGACGAACCGCACCCATCCCTGCCAGATCATGGCCGACGTGATGACATACGAGGAACACCGCGGCCCGATCGCGGACCGCAAGGTCGTCTGGTGCGGCGACGGCAACAATGTCTTTGCCAGCTTCGCCCATGCCGCCGGGCAGTTCGGCTTCGACCTGACCTTCACCGGGCCTGAAACGCTTGACCCCGAACGCGCGTGGATCGACTTCGCGGCGGCGAAGGGGCGGCCGATCACCATCGACCGCGATCCCCATCGCGCGGTTCAGGGGGCCGATCTGGTGGTCACCGACACCTGGGTTTCGATGCATGACCCGGAATCCGCGAAGGAACGCAGGCACAATCAACTGCGCCCCTATCAGGTGAACGAGGAACTGATGGCCAAGGCCAAGGCGGATGCGCTGTTCATGCATTGCCTGCCCGCGCATCGCAACGACGAGGCGACCAGCGCGGTGATGGACGGGCCCCATTCGGTCATTTTCGACGAGGCTGAAAACCGGCTGCACGCGCAGAAGGCGATCATGCGCTGGTGCCTGGGGCTGTGAGAACGGGCAGGGGGCTTCTTGCCCCCGCCTTGCCTTTCCGGGCGCCAACCAGCCAAGCGTATTCCGAACGGCAGGACGGCCGAAGCGGGATCCGCGCGCTTTCCCGTCCGGGCGGATCAGCGGATGCCGTCGGCTTCGGCCGCGCGGCGGGCAAGCGCCGCGACCACCAGAAGGCAAAGCGCCAGCACGCCATAGGTGATGCGATAGCCGATCTGTTCGGCGACAAAGCCGATGGTCCCCGGCGCGACGAGGATCCCGGCATAACCCACCATCGTGACGGTCGCGATCCCTGCGCCCCTCGGCAGGCCCTTGCGGTTGCCCGCCGCGGAAAACACCACCGGAACCAGATTGGCGACGCCCAGACCGGCCAGGGTGAACCCGGCAAGCGCCAGCGGTTCGGCCGGTGCGACGGCGGCCATCGCAAGACCCGCCGCGCCCGTCATCGCCGAAAGGCGCAGGGTGCGCACCGCCCCGAACCTGTTGCGCACCGTGTCGCCGGCAAAGCGCATCACTGCCATCGCACCCGAGAAAAGCGCGAAGGCGAGACCCGCGCGCGACAGCGTGGCGCCAAGTTCCTGCTGAAGGTAAAGGGCAGCCCAGTCCAGCACCGCGCCTTCCGGCACCATCGCGAAAAGCGCCATCAGCCCCAGAACCCACAGCCCTCCATCCCTCGGGATCAGGGCGGCGGGTGCGGGTGTTCCCCCGGCCTCGGTCGCGGGATCGGTTTCGGGGTGGTCATAAAGGGCGGGCATTGCGGCCAGCACGATGACGAGGGTCAGCGCCGCCACCCCGGTGGCCTGCGCCTCTGCCCCCCAGCGGGCCAGGGCAAGCGAACCGAGCCCGCCGCCGATGAAGCCGCCGAGGCTCCAGAATCCGTGGCTTGAGGACATGATCGCCCGGCCAAGGCCGCGTTCGACCTCGACGGCATTGGCATTCATCGCCACGTCCATGCAGCCGATCAGCGCGCCCATCAGCACCATGGCCAGCGCCAGCGTCACCAGGTCGGGGGCGAAGACGACGACCGGAAGGACCGGAACGATGGACAGCGAAAAAAGCCGCAGCACCCGCCTTGCCCCGATCCGCCCGATCAACCGCCCGGAAAACAGCATGGCGCCGACGGCCCCCAGGCCGAGGCCGATGATCAGCAGGCCCAGAACCGATTCCCCGATGCCATGGCGCGGCAGCAGAAGCGGGATCTGCGGCGCCCATGCGCCCATCACGAAGCCGTTCGCAAGAAACATCGCCGCCACCGCCCGGCGTCCGCGCCTTGCCGTCGATCGTTCCGCCATCCCGTCCCCCGGCCCTGTCCTGCTCGCGCAGATACCGCTATCGCGAAGGCAAGGCAGGGAAAAGGCCCGGCCGGCGGCTGTGCGTTCACGTTCTGCGTCGGACTGTCACAAAGCCCGTCCTGAAGTTCCGTCACCCTCTGTTCGCCCTCGCGAAACAGCGCACAGGGCGCCGCGTTGCCCTGTGGGCGACAATCCGGGGGCAGATCCGGACAAAACGACCGGATACCGCCTTTTTCCCCCAAATTGCCCTGAATTTGCCGCGCTCCACCGGCAGTGATCGTTTCCGAATAGGGAACGGGTGGGGCCAGAATGGCCACGATCAACACAGGATTGGGCGGACCGCAGGGTGTGGGGGAAGGCAGCTTCCGCGCCGGGCCTCTGACTGCCGGGAACTATGACGACGGGTCCATCCTGGTGAACATCACCTCGGTCTTCGGACCGGCGGGGATCAACTATTTCGGGACCTACTACACCTCAATCTACATCAACACGAACGGGCTGATCAGTTTCGGTGCGCCGCGCACGGCCTACACCCCGCAGAGTATCGCAACCATCAACTACCCGGCCATTGCGGTCTTCTGGAGCGATATCGACCTGCGGTCGGGCACCGCCACGGGCACGAACAACATCTACTGGGATCTCGACCCTGTCAGCGGCCGGGTGACGGTGACGTGGCTCGGGGTGAAGCCCTATACGAACCACAACACCTCGGGCACGAACACCTTCCAGGTCGTGCTGGAGCATACGCAGAACGGCAATTTCGAAGTCGATTTCATCTACCAGCAGGTGGATTGGGCGAATGGCGGCTTCGGGGTCGCGCAGGCGGGCCTGACGGATGGTGGATCGAACGATTACATCCTGCCGGGGTCGGGCAATGCGACATCCATCCTGAACTATGAAAACTCGGTGCTTGATCCGAATGATCCGAACGGGGTCTGGTCGACGCGCTTCCTGAACGGCAATCCGGTCTGCTTCGTCACCGGAACGCGGATCGCGACGCCGGAAGGCTGGCGCCAGGTCGAGACGTTGCAGGCCGGCGACAGGATCCTGACGCGGGACGACGGCGCCCAGCCGATCCGCTGGGTCGGCGGGGGGCAGGTGATGGCCAGCGAGGCGGCGCTGCCCGTCCTGATCGAGGCCGGGGCGCTTGGCAACCGGCACGACCTGCGGGTCTCCGGGCAGCATCTGATGCTGCTTGACGGCATCGACTGCGAACTTCTGTTCGGCGAGGGCGAGGTGCTGGCCGCGGCCAAGGATCTGGTCGGTCTGCCGGGCATCACGGCGGAAACTCGGCCGCGGATGGTGGGCTATTACCATCTGCTTCTGGACCATCACCACATCATCGAGGCCGAAGGCGCCGGGGCCGAGACGCTGCATCCGGGTCCGCAGGCGCTGCAATCGCTGCCGAGGCGTGCGATGGCCGACCTGATGTCGGCCTTCCTGCCCTATGAAATCGAACGCTTCGCCACCCGCCCTGCGGCGCGGCGCGTGCTGAAGGCGCATGAGGCGCGGGTTCTGGTGGCGCACCGGACGGGCGGGATCGGGCATGGTTTTGGCCGGTTCGCGCCGGTTTCCATGCTGGCCGCCTGACCGGGCCGAGGTCCGCAAAGGGTGATGGCGCAGGCCCCGCGGAAGCCTTATGGTCGGGCCATCACGGCAGGTCGCGGGCAGGGCGGGTTTCGATGTTTCTGACGGAAGAGGGGATCCGGTTCCTGGCGTGGAACGCGCTCTGGATCACAAGCCTTCTGATCTGTGCCGTCGTCCTTCTGGTGCCGGGGTTCCGCAGGCGGCCGAACAACCTGAAATGGCTGATCTACCTGAACCTTGCCGGGGGGCTGTTTCACTACGGGCAGTATCCGGCCGCGGCCTTGCAGGAGCTGGTCTTCAAGACCATCGGCGTGGGCTATGCCCGACAGGAACAGCCGTTCGAAGGCCGGGGGCTGCACATTCCCCGGCCCGACCTGCTGGCGGCGGCGGCCTATGGTTGCCATCCGCTTGTCGCCCAGAACGACTGCCCCCTGCCGATCCACCTGATGATCGGCAGTAGCGCGCTGGATTTTGTCGAGATCGGGCAGGACCCGGTGATCCGCCACGAGCTTGTGCTGGGCGACATGCGCTGTTTTGACGAAAGCAATCTGGACCTTGGGGATTTCATCATTTCGGCCGGTCTCGGGGCTTGTGTCCTGCCGCGGATGACAGAGGGTGCCAGCGCCCCACATGTGGTCGAGGTGACAGAGCGGCGGCTGGCCTGGCCAAGCCGGATGCCCTATTGGCGCGCCGAACTGATCGAACGGGATAGCGGCAAGGTGCTGTCACGGTTCGACGGGTGGCTGGGGATGGACGGGTTCTGGTTCGCGACCAACCCGGACAGGCCGCGCCGCCCGATGGGCGCGCTGGCGCAGCTGATGGCGCGGCAGGATGGCCTTAACGCATACGACCGGGCCCGCGATGATGCGCTTCTCGCGAAGGCGGGCTGGGATGAGGCGGTGCTGCTTCGTGCCCTGGACCTGCCGTATCAGGACGCGCGGGCCGAAACGCTGTTCCTTGCCTGCCGGGAGCAGATCCGCACCCGCCTGTCGCCCGCCGCGACGGAACGGCTGCGGGCGGCCTCCGAAGGTCTCTTTCCCGAGACGCCCGACTGGCGCTTTCCCGACGATTGCCCGGACTGGGCGCGATAGGCTGTCCGGAGGCTGTCTGGCGGTCAGGTGCCGCGCGGCTTGGCGCGGGTGGTGGGTTCGGCCTCGCGCGGGTCTTCGGGCCAGGGGTGGCGCGGATAGCGACCGCGCATGTCGCGCCGCACGTCGGCATAGGAATTCGTCCAAAAGCCGGGCAGGTCCATCGTCACCTGCACGGGCTTGCCGCCGGGCGACAGCAGGGTGATGCGCAGCGGCAACCGTTTCGGCCCCACCGTCGGATGCACCGTGACGCCGAAAAGTTCCTGAAGGCGCAGCTCGATCCCCGGAGCCTCGCCGTCATAGTCGATCGGCACGCGACGGCCCAGAGGCGTTTCGAAATGCGATGGCGCCAGCCTGTCAAGCGTCTGCTGCCCCTCCCATCCAAGGGCCGATTGCAGCACCGGCACCAGATCGAGCGATTTCAGGTCAGCCTCGGATTTTCGCACGGTCAGATGCGGCAGAAGCCAGTCTTCGGTTGTGAGTATGTTCGCTTCAGACAGGTCCGGCAGGTCGGCCCCGTCGCGGCGGCACAATGCCGCGCGGGCGGCAAGGCGGCGGGCGGCAGGGCTCCACGGCAGGCCGATCTGGCGCAGCCCCTCCAGCGCTGCGCGGGCCAGCGCCTCGGGCGGGGCATCGGGCCATTGCCGATCCTCCAGCACGACGGCGCCCAGAACCTCCTGGCGGCGGGCCATCACGCGGCCTTCGCGGCGTGACCATTCGCAGACCTCGCGCGTGCGGATTTCGTGCCCGAGGACGGCGCGCAGGTCGGTCTCGCGGAGGTCCACCGCCTGCCGGATGCGGGCCTCGCGCGGGTCGCCGTCAAGATCGGTCGCCACGATCAGCCGGGCCGCCGACAGCGGCAGCCCCGGCTCCATCGCGGCACCCTTGCCGCCCGACAGCACCCAGCGGGGGGCGTCGCCCTTGCGGCGCATCCCGACCCGGTCGGGGTAGGCCAGCGCCGCCATCTGCGCCAGGGTCAGCCCTGCATCGCGCCCGCTGCCCGCCCGCTGAAGCCGCCGCGCCTCGGCCCTGATGCGTTCGACGGTCGGGCGGTCGACGCGATGGGGCGTGTCGGCCTCGACCTTGCGGGGATCGGCAAGGGCGGCCATGCGCAACGCCAGGTCGGGGGGCGCGCCGCGCAACGGGTCGCGGTCGGCCAAAAGCGCCGCCAGCCGGGCGGCGGGTTCGGTGAAGCCCGCCCGGATCAGCATGTGGCCCAGGCGCGGGTGCAGGGGCAGCCCCGCCAGCGCGCGGCCATGATCGGTGATCCGCCCGCGGGCGTCGAGCGCGTCAAGCGCGGCCAGCAGCGCGCGGGCCTCTGCCAGCGTGCCGGGATGGGGCGGAGTCAGGAAGGGCAGGTCATCCGCGCCCCAAAGTGCCAGTTCCAGTGCCAGCCCGGTCAGGTCGGCGGCGGCGATCTCGGGCGGGGGGAAGGGGGCAAGCCCGCCCTCTTCGCCCTTGGCCCACATCCGGTAGCAGGTGCCTTCGGCCACCCGCCCGGCACGGCCACGCCGCTGTTCGGCCTCGGCACGGGTGACGCGTTCGGTGACAAGCCGTGCCATGCCCGAGGACGGGTCGAACCGCGCCCGCCGCGCCCGCCCGGCATCGACGACGACGCGGACTTCGGGGATCGTCAGCGAGGTTTCGGCGATCGACGTGGCCAGCACCACCTTGCGCTGGCCGGGCGCTGGCGGGGACAGTGCCGCGCGCTGCGCCGCGAACTCCATCGCCCCGTAAAGCGGGCAGAGGGTGACACCGGCGGGAAGGCCATGCGCCAGCGCGGCCTCCACCCGGCGGATTTCGGCCTCGCCGGGCAGGAAGACGAGGATACCGCCCTCTGTCGTTTCCTCGATCGCCTGCCGGACAAGGTCCGTGCAGGCGGGTTCCAGCCGAGCGTCGGGGCCAAGGGGGCGGGGCAGCCAGCGGGTTTCGACCGGATAGGCGCGGCCCGCGCTGGTGATGACCGGGGCATCGCCCATCAGCGCGGCGACCGGCCCGGCGTCGAGCGTCGCCGACATCGCCAGAAGGATCAGATCCTCGCGCAGGGCCGACCGGATTTCCAGCGCAAGCGCAAGGCCAAGGTCGGCGTTCAGGCTGCGTTCGTGGAATTCGTCGAAGATCACGGCGCCGATGCCGGGCAATTCCGGGTCGGACTGGATCATGCGCGTCAGGATGCCTTCGGTCACCACCTCGATCCGGGTGGCGGCGGATGTGCGTGCCTCGCCCCGGATGCGGTAGCCCACGGTCTGCCCCACCGCTTCGCCAAGGGTTTCGGCCATGCGTTCGGCGGCGGCCCGCGCGGCAAGGCGGCGGGGTTCCAGCATGACGATCCGCCCGCGCGCGGGCAGGCCGGCCGCCAGCATGGCCAGCGGCACGCGCGTCGTCTTTCCCGCGCCGGGCGGGGCCTGCAACACCGCCATGCCGCGCTGGCCAAGGGCGGCAAGCAGGGCGGGAAGGGCTTCGTCGATCGGCAAGGGTTCGGTCATGCGGCCAGCTTATGCCGGGTTTGCGCGGCTTGTGCCAGCAGCGGGCGGGGCGGGGGGCAGGAAAGGAGGGGCTGTCTGCCCCCCTCTGGCCTTTGGCCATTCACCCCCCGAGGATATTTCCGCCAGAATGAACGGGCGCGATGGTGCTTGCCCCGCCGGGCCCGGCCCGGCAAAAGGGGGCGATGCCAGATGACGAGGCCCCGATGGACATTGCCGCCCTTGCCCGATCCGTCACCGACGGCGACCGCCGCGCCCTGGCGCGCGCGATCACCCTGGTGGAAAGCGCGCGCGCCGATCACCGCGCGGCTGCGCGGGAACTGGTGGCCGAAGTGGCTCAGGCCGGGCGGCAGGCGTTGCGGATCGGTCTGTCGGGCACGCCTGGGGTGGGGAAATCGACCTTCATCGAGGCGTTCGGCTGTTTCCTGACCGGGCAGGGGATGCGCGTCGCGGTGCTGGCGGTCGATCCGTCGTCGGCGCGGTCGGGCGGGTCGATCCTGGGCGACAAGACCCGGATGGAACGGTTGAGCCGTGACCCGCGCGCCTTCATCCGCCCCTCGCCCAGCCAGACCCATCTGGGTGGCGTCGCGCGCCGTACGCGCGAGGCGGTCGCCCTGTGCGAGGCGGCGGGGTTCGACGTGGTGCTGATCGAGACGGTGGGCGTGGGCCAGTCGGAAACGGTGGTGGCCGAGATCTGCGACCTGTTCGTCCTGCTGCTGGCGCCCGCGGGCGGGGACGAATTGCAGGGCGTCAAGCGCGGGATCATGGAGATGGCCGACCTGATCCTTGTGAACAAGGCGGATGGTGACCTGAAGCCTGCCGCGCTCAGGACACAGGCCGATTATGCCGGTGCGCTCAGGCTTTTGCGAAAGCGGCCGCAGGACCCCGAGGGATTTCCCAAGGCGATGTGCGTCTCGGCGCTGGAAGAGGCGGGGCTGGAGCGGGCCTGGGACGAGATGCGCACGCTGGCAGACTGGCGGCGCGCGCAGGGTCACTGGGACCGCCGTCGCGCCGAACAGGCCCGGCACTGGTTCGAGGAAGAGGTCCGGCAGGGGCTTCTGGCGGCGCTGGCGCAGGGCGAGGCACGGGGCCTGATGCAAGCCCTGGGCGACCGGGTGGCCCAGGGGGCGATCACCCCCGATCAGGCCGCGGCCGATGCGCTGGCGGCGCTGGCGCAGGGCTGACCGGTTGATCCGTCGGCGGCTGCGCCAATCCGCTTGACCTTGTCTGCGATTCCCCCTAAACGACCGCGATGAATTCGGCGCGCGCCTGTTCGGGCGGCGTGCTTTGTTATCGGAAAAAGCAAGGAACACGACCATGTCGCGCGTCTGCGAACTCAGTGGCAAGGGCCCGATGGTTGGCAACAATGTCAGCCACGCCAACAACAAGACCAAGCGCCGCTTCCTGCCCAACCTGACCGACGTCACGCTGCAGTCGGACGTTCTGGGCCAGTCGTTCAAGCTGCGCATCTCGGCGGCTGCCCTGCGCAGCGTCGACCATCGCGGCGGTCTGGATGCCTACCTGGCCAAGGCCAAGGACGAAGAGCTTTCGGCCAAGGCGCTGAAGATCAAGAAGGACATCGCGAAAGCCCAGGCTGCCGCCTGATCGCTTTCTTACGTGATCCCGGAGGGCCTCGCCATACGGCGGGGCCTTTCGCATTGCGCGGGCGTGAAATCGCGCTTTTCGCGTCCGGCCCTTCGGTATAGATGAGGGTCATGAACCGGTTCCAGACGATCCTTGCCCTGCTTCTGGCGCTGATGCTGTCGTTGACCTCGGTCACGATGGCGGTTGCGCGCGGGCAGGCCACGGGCGGCGAAGCCATGGTGATCTGTTCGGGCTACGGCGTGGTCACGATCACGCTGGACGAAGACGGCAATCCCGTTGGCCCGGTCCATCTGTGCCCCGATTGCCTTGCAGGGCTTGGCCTTGCGGTTCTTCCCGACGCCCCCACCGTCCAGCGGCCCGCGTCCCGGTCTGCCGCTGTGGTGGCGGTGGCGCGGGCGCTGCCCGCGGGGGCAAGCCTGCCCCTGCCCAAGGCCCGGGGGCCGCCTGCCGCTGTCTGATCCGTCTTTATCGAATGACCCTCAGACACGCACAGGAATGAACAGATGTCCTTGAAGACAACCCTTCTGGCCGCCGTCGCGGCCGCTTTCGCCTTTCCCGCCCTTGCCGCCGACGCCATCACCGTCGTCGATCCCTATGCCCGTGTTTCGGCGATGATGTCGAAATCCGGCGCCGCCTTCATGGTGATCGAAAATCACACCGATCAGGACGATCGCCTGGTCGCCGCCGCCTCGGACGTGGCCGAGAAGGTGGAACTTCACACCCACAAGGAAGACGCCAACGGCGTGATGCAGATGATCGAGGTCGAGGAAGGCTTTGCCATCCCGGCGCAGGGCAACCACGCGCTGGCCCGCGGCGGCGACCATGTGATGTTCCTTGGCCTGACCCGCGAACTGGCCCATGGCGACGTGGTCACGGTCACGCTGACCTTCGAGAAGGCGGGCGATGTGGTGGTGGAGATCCCGGTGGATCTGGAGCGCAAGCCCGATCAGGCCGGCATGGGCCAGATGAAGCACCAGCACGGCCAGCCCGCGGGCAACTGAGCCTCGCCTGATTTCGACATCGCTGTCGGAAAAACGCGCGCCTTCGGGCGCGCGTTCGTGCATCTGGATGCTTGGCACGCGCCCCCGCCGTGCCCCTGTCCGGAGTTCGCCGCATCTTGCGCAGCCATGTGTTTCTGCCCGAAGCCCTCACCGGTGAAGAATGTGCCAGACTTGTCGAGATTGCCCGCCTCGCCGAAATGCGCGATGGCGGTCTGGTTGGGCAGGTGAAGCGTCCTGACCTGCGGCGTGCCGACCTTGTCTGGATCGACGATCTGCCCGATGCGGCCTGGGTGATGGACCGGATGCTTCGGCTTGTGGTCGAGGCGAACAGGGCCGAATTCGGCTTTGATCTGACGGATTTCGGGGAAAGCGCGCAAATCGCGCGCTACGGGGCCGAACGGCAGGGGCATTTCGGCTGGCATTCGGACATCGGCAAGGGCCAGTGGGCGGCCAAGCGGAAGCTTACGGTCGTGATCCAGCTGTCGGATCCTGCGGATTACGAAGGCGGAACGCTGGAGTTGCAGCCGGATTCCAACCTATACACCGCCCCCCGACAGCGGGGCTTCGCCACTGTCTTTCCCAGTTTCGTCCTGCACCGGGTGACGCCGGTCACCGCGGGCGAGCGGTTTTCGCTGACCCTTTGGGCGCACGGCCCCGCCTTCCGTTAGCCCCGCCTTCCGTTAGCCCCGCCTTCCGTTAGCCTTTCGCCCCGGCCAGCAGGCGATCCACCCAGGCGGGCACGATCCGCGTGGCCGGGCCGGTCAGGATCTCGTCGAAATCGTCCGCCACGGCCGAGGGTTCGGTGTTCAGTTCGACGCAATGCGCACCGGCCCGTCCGGCATCCTGCGCAAAGGCCGCCGCCGGATAGACGGTGCCCGATGTGCCAATGGCCGCGAAAAGATCGGCCTCGCGCAGCGCCGACCAGATCCTTTCCATCCCGTAGGGGTATTCGCCGAACCAGACGACATCGGGCCGGGTCGATGCCGCGCCGCAGGCGGGGCAGGGATCGGCGGGGTGCATCACGGCGGGGGCCGGCCATCGGGCATCGCAGCGCGCGCAAAGTGCCCCGTTCAGTTGCCCGTGCATGTGCAGGACCGCCCGGCATCCCGCCCGTTCGTGCAGGTCGTCCACGTTCTGCGTGACGATCAGGAAGGGGCCGGGCCAAGCCGCCTCGAGCCGGGCCAGCGCCTGATGCGCGGCGTTCGGCGCGGCCGCTGCCGCATTGGCCCGCCGGGCGTTGTAGAAGTCATGCACCAGCGCGGGATTGCGGGCAAAGCCTTCGGGCGTGGCCACCTCTGCAAGGTCGTACCTTGTCCAGAGCCCGTCCCGGTCGCGAAAGGTTCCCAGCCCGCTTTCCGCGCTGATCCCCGCGCCGGTCAGGATCACGATGCTTTTCATGTGTCCCCTTTTCTGGCATCGCAAGGGAATGAACGCATCCCGCCCGATCCCCCGCATCCTGTTCGTCTGTCTTGGAAATATCTGCCGGTCGCCGACGGCGGAAGGTGTCTTTCGCACCCTTGCCGCGCGCGAGGGGCTTGCCGTCAGTGTCGACAGCGCGGGCACCGCCGGCTGGCATGCGGGCAAGCCGCCCTACGGCCCCAGCATCGCGGCAGCAGCCCGGCGCGGTTATGACCTGAGCGATCTTCGCGCCCGTCAGTTGACCGCCGCGGATTTCGACGCCTTCGATCATGTGCTAGTGATGGACCGGGCCAATCTGGCCGATGCGGCGGCCCTGCGCCGATCCGGGGCAGAGCCGAGGCTGTTCCTGGATCATGCCCCGGAAACCGGACGGGCCGAGGTGCCCGACCCCTATCACACCCGTGATTTCGACGGGGCGCTGGATTTGATCGAGGCCGCAAGCCGCGGCCTGATCGCAAGGCTGAAGGCCGCGCAAATGCGCTGACCGCGGTCAGGCCGGGGCGAAGGCGTCTCAGCCGCCGCAATAGGCCTCGGCCGTGGCGCCGAAATTCTTGTAGCGTTCCCAGAAGGCATCGTCGGCCGCGCGCTTCGACAGCCAGACCTTGTGCGCCTCGTCCGGCTTGGAAAA
This sequence comes from Aliigemmobacter aestuarii, assembly GCF_004799285.1. Lineage (GTDB taxonomy): Bacteria > Pseudomonadota > Alphaproteobacteria > Rhodobacterales > Rhodobacteraceae > Aliigemmobacter > Aliigemmobacter aestuarii. The sequence goes on from NZ_SSND01000005.1 coordinate 223,050, forward strand.
GAACTTGGCCGCGCGGCGCTGGTCCGATCCGGTCAGCGTCATGTCGGCGACCTGCTGGATGCAGGCGCAGGTGGCCCGGTTGGCCGCATCGCGACCGGACTTGAGGCAGCCACGCTCGATCGGGCCTGCCAGGGCGCTGGTAACACTGAGCGGAATGATGACGGCGGCGATGACGCCGGTCAGTGCGGATTTCTTCATCTGTCTGCCTCTCGCCAGTGTGCGTGCCGCAGAAGGCGCCACGCCATGGGTCTTTTTGTGCCTTCCAATATGGCGATTCTGTTAAGTTTTTTCAAGGCGCAGCGGATTTCGGCGGATTTTCGCGCAGGGCTGGCCATGCATTGCGGCGCTTGTGGGGCGCGCCACCAGATGATGTGGGGGCCTGGTCGACAGCCGGACTTGCGGCTTGCAACCCGGATCGCGCCGACGCGTCATTTCCGTGGCAGCCACACTCCGCGCTGCACGACTCGGCACTGCACGACTCCGAACTGCGGCAGGCCGGGTCCGCCACGCAGGCGCGAGGCCAATTCTCGGGGCGAAAATGGCCGGTGCCGCGACACCGCCCGGCATCGCCGGCCACTTCCGGACCGGTCTGTTGACCATGGGCCGTTTCCATCGCTGCCGTTGCGCAATCAACGCCGTCTGGCTGCGTTGTTCCACCCTGCGCGCGCCCCCTTCCCGGCCTTGCAGGAACAGGCTATATGCCGCGCCATGACCGAGCTTTCTCAGATCCGCAACTTCTCCATCGTGGCGCATATCGACCACGGCAAATCCACCCTTGCCGACCGGCTCATCCAGATGACGGGGACGGTGGCCGAGCGCGACATGAAGGCGCAACTGCTCGACTCGATGGATATCGAGAGGGAACGCGGGATCACGATCAAGGCCAACACGGTGCGGATCGAATATCCGGCGAAGGATGGGCAGACCTACGTCCTGAACCTGATCGACACCCCCGGCCACGTCGATTTCGCCTATGAGGTCAGCCGGTCGATGCGCGCGGTCGAAGGCTCGCTTCTGGTGGTCGATGCCAGCCAGGGGGTCGAGGCGCAGACGCTGGCCAATGTCTATCAGGCGATCGACGCCGGGCACGAGATCGTGCCTGTGCTGAACAAGATCGACCTGCCCGCAGCCGACCCCGACCGCGTGAAGGAAAACATCGAGGACGTGATCGGCCTTGATGCCTCGGATGCGATCCCGATCTCGGCCAAGACGGGCCTTGGCATCCCCGATGTGCTTGAGGCGATCGTGACCCGCCTGCCCGCCCCCAAGGGCGACCGCAATGCGCCCTTGAAGGCGATGCTGGTCGACAGCTGGTATGACAGCTATCTGGGCGTCGTCGTGATGATCCGGGTGATGGACGGCGTCATCCGCAAGGGCGACCGGATCAAGATGATGCAGACGGGCGCGGTCTATGGCATCGACAAGCTGGCGGTGCTGAAGCCCAAGATGGTGGATATCCCCGAACTGGGGCCGGGCGAGATCGGCGTTCTGACCGCCTCGATCAAGCAGGTGCGTGACACAAGGGTGGGCGACACGATCACCCATGAACGCAAGCCCTGCGACAAGCCGCTGCCGGGGTTCAAGCCCGCACAGCCGGTGGTGTTCTGCGGCCTGTTCCCGGTGGACGCGAACGATTTCGAGGCGTTGCGCGACGCGATCGAAAAGCTTGCGCTGAACGATGCCTCGTTCAGCTATGAGATGGAAACCTCGGCCGCTCTCGGCTTCGGGTTCCGCTGCGGTTTTCTGGGTCTGCTGCACCTCGAGGTGATCCGCGACCGGCTTGAACGGGAATACGACCTTGACCTGATCACCACCGCACCCAGCGTGGTGTTCAAGCTGCACATGAAGGATGGCGAGGTGCGCGACCTGCACAACCCCGCCGACATGCCCGACCTGACCTATGTCGACCATATCGAAGAGCCGCGCATCAAGGCCACGATCATGGTGCCCGACGACTATCTGGGCGACATCCTGAAGCTGTGCCAGGACCGCCGTGGCATCCAGCTGAACCTGACCTATGCGGGCAACCGCGCGATGGTCGAATACGACCTGCCGCTGGCCGAGGTGGTGTTCGATTTCTACGACCGGCTGAAATCGGTGACCAAGGGCTATGCCAGCTTCGACTATCAGCTTTCGGGCTACCGCGAGGATCATCTGGTGAAGATGTCGATCCTCGTGAACGAGGAACCCGTGGACGCGCTGGCGATGATGGTGCACCGCGACCGGGCCGAGGCACGCGGCCGCGCGATGGTGGAAAAGCTGAAAGAGCTGATCCCCCGCCACATGTTCAAGATCCCGATCCAGGCCGCCATCGGCGCCCGCGTCATCGCGCGCGAAACCCTGTCGGCCATGCGCAAGGACGTGACCGCCAAGTGCTATGGCGGCGACGCCACCCGCAAGCGCAAGCTGCTGGAAAAGCAGAAGGCCGGGAAAAAGCGGATGCGCCAGTTCGGCAAGGTCGAGATCCCGCAGGAAGCGTTCATCAGCGCGTTGAAGATGGACAACTGAGCGATTCCGCCCCGGCAGGGGCAGCACGGGTCGTTCACTGATCTAGTCGCTTACCGATCGTTGCGATGCACGATGAAGGCGCGGCAATACACGCCGTATGTGCGGTAAAGTTCGACGGTGATCTGTGGGTTTTCGGCCAACCACTCGCGCAAGGCGCGACGTTCCCCCAGATCGTCCTTCGCCGCGAGTTGGTCGAAATCGTCGAACATCAGCAGGGCGCCATCCAGAAGGCCCGGGGTCAGATAGTCCAGAGCCAGTTTCGCGGGTTCGTAGATGTCGACGTCGATATGGGCGATTGCCACATGCTCGATCCCGTCATCGCGGCAGGTTCGTCCCTTCAGGCTGTCCTGGAAATAGCCGGGGATCACCTGATAGGGCACGGCACCAACACCGGCGCTGCGCATGTTGTAATGCAGGGTCTGCACGTTGGCCGAATAGTGCCCGTCGTGGAAATGCGTCGCTTCCTCGGCCAGGGATCCACCGATGCCCTTGTAGGAATCGAAAGCATGGAAGGTTCCGCAGACATTCTTCAGGGCATGCGCGGCCATGACGAACGTGCGGCCGTCAAAGACGCCGAATTCGCAATAGGCACCGCCCCTCGGGCGTAGGGTCGAGGCATACTGCGCGGCGAGGAAAAACATCCCCTCGTACATGATCCCGCTGTTCTGCCAGCCGGGCGCTGTGCGAAGGATCTTCCGTTCCGGAACGCAGAACACAACCGGCACCCCAAGGGCCTTGGCGCGCCCGAAGCCGGCATAGGCACTGCGTGCGTCGGCCTGATTGCCGCCCACGACGCAGATGACGGCGGGCCGACCGTGGTCATGGTTGTCCGCCTCAGCCACGGGCACGATCCGCACCGACGGCCCCAGCCCCGCCGCGGCAATGGCTGGCCCGAACCTCTTTTCCCCTGCGGGTGTGACAGCGGCCACGACCTCACCATCCGGGTTGAGGTCGCGATGCAGGCGGAGTTCGTCCACGACAAACTTCTGCGCCCAATTCATGGTTTCAACTGACAACGCACTCTCCACAAACACTGGCGATCCCGGGAGGACTCGAACCCCCGACCCGCCGCTTAGAAGGCGGCTGCTCTATCCAGCTGAGCTACGGGACCGTTCTGGCCCTTTTGCGGCAGGGATGCCGGTCAATCAAGGGCCTTTGTCATGAACACGCTGTTCGGATCGTCCCAGTAGCCCTCGAACGGCGGGCATTCCGCGAACCCCGCCTTGGCGTAAAGCGCGCGGGCGGCGATGAAGGTGGGCTGGATGCCGGTTTCCAGCGACAGGCGGGTGAAACCCTCGGCGCGGGCGCCGGCGATCAGGTGATCCAGCATGGCGCGCGACAGGCCACGCCCGCGTTCCTCGGCCAGCACATGCATTGACTTGATCTCGGCATGGGTGTCGTCGATCCGCTTGAAGGCGCCCATGCCCACCGGGCGCGCGCCGTCGCGCATCACGAAAAACCAGATGTCAGGGCGGTCCAGTTCGCCCGCATCCATCATGTGGATGCTTTCGGGCGGCGTGTCGGCGTGCATGTCGGCCGTATGGCGCTCAAACAGAAGGCCAAGATCGGCCCCCGTCGGCTTTTCCCGCGCGATGGAGATCATCAATGCGTCCAGGCGCCGCGCCGGTTGGTGGCGAAATTCTCGCCATAGCCCATCGGGCGGATGTTGGCCTTGCGCGGCTTCGGCAGGATCACGTCGGCGTCGATCCCGTGCGCCTTGGCATAGGCCTCCGCCGCCTCGCGGCTTTCAAAGCGAAGACGCACCTGGGCATTGGTGTCGCTGGACGAGGTCCAGCCCATCAGCGGATCGACCTCGCGCGCGCTGGCCGGGGCGAATTCCAGGATCCATTGCTGCGTCTTGGCGGTTCCCGATTGCATGGCGGTCTTCGCAGGCTGGTAGATGCGCGCGCGCATGGGCGGACTCCTTCGGTCTGGCTTGCCCTCTATTTGGCGAAAAGCCCAAGCCAAGGCAAGGCCGCAAGGGGCCGCCGATGCCGATTTCCGGAAGGTTCGGGGCAGTGGCGCACGCGCAGGGGCGCTGGCAAGAAGCTGTCGACCGGGTGCGGGGAGTGTGGGTGGGGTGTGTGGTGCGCCCGGTCGACAGCAGTAGCTGCTTGCCGGATTAGGTTGCAACAGGTTGCGGCGCGAATCAACCGAAAGATGCATTCTTCTGGGGAATTTTCGGTAAAATTGAATCGCCTTTCTCAAGACTGCCGCAACCGTGGTTAACAGAACCTTCTCACGGCCCTTGAACCAGAACAAAAACAGATCAACTCTGTGGTGCCTGACAGGAATCACCCCATGCCCCACAACAACACCAACGCTCCGGCCCCCCGGCCCGAGGTCCTGACCCGCCCCAAGCTGGAAGGCGGGCGCCGGTTCGTGATGCAGACGCCGTTTCAGCCGGCGGGCGACCAGCCCACGGCGATCGCGGAACTGGCGGGCGGGGTGATGGCGGGCGAACGCAACCAGGTGCTGCTGGGGGCGACGGGCACGGGCAAGACCTTCACCATGGCCAAGGTGATCGAGGAAACCCAGCGGCCGGCGATCATCCTTGCGCCGAACAAGACGCTGGCTGCGCAATTATACGGCGAATTCAAGGGCTTCTTTCCCGATAACGCGGTGGAATACTTCGTATCCTACTACGATTACTACCAGCCCGAGGCCTATGTGCCGCGGTCGGACACCTATATCGAGAAGGAAAGCCAGATCAACGAACAGATCGACCGGATGCGCCATTCGGCCACGCGGGCGCTGCTGGAACGTGATGACGTGATCATCGTGGCCTCGGTCAGCTGCATCTATGGCATCGGTTCGGTTGAAACCTATTCGGCGATGACGCAGGATCTGGTCGTGGGGCAAGCCTACAACCAGCGTCAGGTGATGGCCGAACTGGTGGCCCAGCAATACCGCCGCAACGATCAGGCCTTTGCCCGCGGCAGTTTCCGGGTGCGCGGCGACAGTGTCGAGGTCTGGCCCGCCCACCTTGAAGACCGCGCCTGGCGGTTTTCCTTCTTTGGCGACGAGCTTGAGGCGATCATCGAGTTCGACCCCCTGACCGGGGCCAAGACCGACACGTTCCGCCAGATCCGCATCTATGCGAATTCGCACTATGTGACTCCGCGCCCGACGATGCAGCAGGCGATCAAGGGCATCAAGGCGGAACTGGCGCAGCGTCTGGAACATCTGATCGGCGAGGGCAAGCTTCTGGAAGCGCAGCGGCTGGAACAGCGGACGAATTTCGATCTGGAAATGCTGGAGGCCACCGGCGTCTGCAACGGGATCGAAAATTACTCGCGCTACCTGACCGGACGCGCGCCGGGCGAACCCCCGCCCACCCTGTTCGAATTCATCCCCGACAATGCCATCGTCTTTGCCGACGAATCCCATGTCACCGTGCCGCAGATCGGTGGCATGTATCGCGGCGACTACCGGCGCAAGTTCACGCTGGCCGAACACGGGTTCCGCCTGCCCAGTTGCATGGACAACCGCCCGCTGAAGTTCGAGGAATGGGATGCGATGCGCCCGCAATCGGTGTTCGTCAGCGCGACGCCGGCCGCGTGGGAGCTGGAACAGGCGGGTGGGGTCTTTGCCGAACAGGTGATCCGTCCCACGGGCCTTCTGGACCCGGTGGTGGAAATCCGCCCGGTCGAGATGCAGGTGGACGACCTGCTGGACGAGGTGCGCCGCGTGGCGCAGGCGGGCTTCCGCACGCTGGTCACGACGCTGACCAAACGGATGGCCGAGGACCTGACCGATTACATGCACGAACAGGGCATCCGGGTGCGCTACATGCATTCGGACATCGACACGATCGAACGGATCGAGATCCTCCGCGACCTCAGGCTGGGGGCCTTCGACGTGCTGGTGGGGATCAACCTGCTGCGCGAGGGGCTCGACATTCCCGAATGCGGTCTGGTGGCCATCCTCGACGCCGACAAGGAAGGGTTCCTGCGGTCCGAAACCTCGCTGATCCAGACGATCGGGCGGGCGGCGCGCAACGCAGAAGGCCGCGTCATCATGTATGCCGACCGGATCACCGGCAGCATGGAACGGGCGCTGGCCGAAACAAACCGCCGCCGGGAAAAGCAGATGGCCTATAACGAGGCGCATGGCATCACACCGCAGACGGTGAAGAAGAACGTCGAGGATGTGCTGGCCGGGCTGTGGCAGGGCGACACCGACCAGTCCCGCGTGACGACCAAGGTAGACAAGCCCATGGTCGGCAGCAATCTGGCCGCCCATCTGGACGCGCTGCGCGCCCAGATGCGCAAGGCCGCCGAGAATCTGGAGTTCGAGGAGGCCGCGCGCCTGCGCGACGAGGTTAAGCGGCTGGAAGCGGTCGAACTGGCCGTGGCCGACGATCCGCTGGCCCGCCAGTCAGTGATCGACGAGGCCGTCGAGGCCGCCGTCGCCTCCTCCGGCCGGTCCACCGCGGGCCGGGCAGGCCAGCGGGGCGGGAACAAGCGGCGGGGGCGGCGCTAGGGTTTCGCGGCCTTGGCCGGTCGGGGCAGGTCGATGCCCGAACCCGTCACCCGCCCCCGGATCAGAAAGCCCGGTTCCCTGATCCGGGGGTGGCTTTCCTCCCAGTCACGATAGCGGTCGTTCGTCACGATTTGAGCGCCGAGCTGGACTGCTTGGGTCAGCAAGAGCGGATCGGCCGGTGTGCCCTTGGGGGCGACGTTGATCCGCTTGGCCGGCACGCCGAGGGCCGTCGCAAGTTGTTGTGGCCCCAGGTATCGGTCTGAAACCTTGTAGCCCACATTGGCGTCAAACCAGATCACCGGGTCAAATCCCCAGCCGACGATTTCCTGCACGACCCGTCCTACCACCTCCATTTTGGGTTCGCCGTCGTCCCAATGCATGACATTGGATCCATCGACGATAATGACCGGTCGTTTCGGCCCCAATCGGGCGAGAAGGCCGATAACCCATCGAAAGAGTTGAAAGAACAGAATTGTCAGGGCAAGGGCCGCGACGATTTCGATCAAGGAAAGGTCCGGCAGTCCGGCGGCGTGCAAATGAAGAAAGGCCCTGTCCAGCAAGGCGGCAATTTCGTCGAGGGACATGATGCATCCAAATTTCCGATAAGGGTTTGTCTGTGGGTCACAGCACCTCGGCCACCTCGTACATCACCGGCTCGAACCCCTTGCACAACGTGTTGATGTGGCGGTTCCGTTCGCGCATCTCGGGGGTGCGCAGCATGGCCTGGTAATCCTGCCGGCTGTCCCATTTCGAATAGTTGCAGATGCGGGTGCGGGCGTCGTTGACATGTAGCGCGGCGGACCGGAAGCCGGGCTGCTTCGAGATCACCTCGCGGTAGGCATCGCGCAGCGCATCTAGAAGGTCGTCGGCGGTCGCCGGGGTCATCTCGAAGGTGGTGATGACGGTCTGGCCTTGAAAATCGGCGGTGATCTGCGGCATGGTCGTGGTCCTCCTCATGCGCAAGTCTGCCAGAAAAGGCGCGGAACATCATGCAGTTCCTTGACCCGAACCACCCTTTTTTCCGCAATCCCCTTGCGAGGTGGGCCACGATCCTTCTTCCCAGCCTCTGGGGCGTGTTCGAATTCCTGACGGGACATCCGGGTTGGGGCATCCTGTTCCTGGCGGCGGGGGCCTATGCGCTGTGGGTGCTGGTCATCGGGCCGTCTCGGGGCAGGTGAGACGGCCGCGCATTTCGCCCGAGTCGCCGGCCATCGTCGAGGCGACAAGGCTGCATCCGGTCATCCTTTGCGCAAGGTCGATCATCGCCGCGCGGATGGCGCGGTGTTCGCCGGGGCGGGCAAGGCCGAGGCGGATCACCTCGACCGTGTCGTCCTTGCGAAAGACCACATAGCGCCGCCCGTCCACTGTCGTCTCGAACCGGTCGGCGCCCCACATCACCGGCGCCGGCTGGGCGCCGCAGGCGAGGCAGGGCAGGGCGAGGGCAAGGACCAGGGCGCGCATCCCACGGATGGTGGGGGATCGGGGTTAACGGAAGGTGAACGGCGGCCTGTCCGTGAGAGGCAGGAAAGGCCGGGGGCTGTTATGTCACCTTCTAATTCAACATGGCACTATCTTGTCCAGAATGAACGGACGACGGCGGGGGTTCGCAGGCTAGCCCGGATCGTCCGGAAAAGTGGGAAAGTCAGGCGTTATTGCCGTGGGTTTTCCACCAGTCCCAGATTGCGGTTTTGCCAACGCGGCGGGCGGGAAGTGCGCGGCGACTTCATCGGCGATCTGGTGGAAGGTCAAGCTTGCCACGCGTGCGGCGATGAACGCGCGCAACTCGGGGTCGCCTTCAATTTTGGGCGGGCGTCCCGGCTTGTGCTTGCGGCGATGTTCCGAAGGGGGCGCGGTGGCCTCGGGCTGGCCTGCAATGGCCCCTTGAACAGCCCCTTCAAGGGCGGCTTCAAGGGCCTTTATCGCCCTGCCCTGTGCCGCGTGGCTTGCACGGAGTTCGGCCAGGGCTGCGCGCAGTTCGGAACGGAAGTCGCTTGTCATTTCATTTCCCTCGCATTCAAGGCGCGGCCTGCGGCGGAAAAAGGAGAAAACGCCGCGGGCCGCTCGGGGCCGGTCAACCGGGAAGCCGGCCCTTTTGCCTCACCGCATGGCGGCGGGGTCGATGCCCAGCCGTGCGGCGATCTCGTCGTCAACGGTGCCCGCAATCTCGCCGTTGATCCGCAGAACGCCCTTGCGGATTGGCTCTTTGGTCATCCTGTGCAGGTGCTTGAAGGTGGGCGGGGCGGCGGCAAGGAAACCGTCAAATGCGGCCTTGTCGCGGCGGCACAGGGCCACCGCCCTAGGGCGCATGGCGGGCGAGATAAAGCCTTCGCGCATGGCCTCGTCAACCCGGTCTTCGGCGTCCATCTGGCTCATGCGCGCGGTCATTTCCGCCCGTTCCGAAAGCAGGGCCTGCACCGCCTCAACCGGCATGAACTTGGCCGGGTCCGGTTCCCTCATCCGGTCCGCTTGGAAATCGTGTTGAGGGATTGCCCTTGCCTAAGGGCCTGATGGATCGTCCAGCGAAGGCGCGCCTCACGTGACGCAGGGCCTTGCGGCACGGTGATCTTCAGGCGCTGTCCAAGGGCAAAGCTCAGGTGTCGCTTGACGACGGCAACCGGATCGTCGCTGTAGTCATGGGCGTCCTTCGGCGTCACGCGAAGTTCCCGACCGGCATATTCCAGAAGGAAAGGTTTCAGCACGTCAAAGCCGCATTCGTCTTCGATGTCCCAAAGCATTTCAGGAACGTGCATGTCGATACCGGCGCACTCGGCACAGGTCGGGAAAAGCAGGTTCGGGAACAGGTCGTTTGCCATGCGCACAGGGTAGGGAAACCCTGTCACCTGTCCGACCTTGACAATTGTCGGGGGAAGCGTTCGCGGCGGTGCGGGACACCGCGCCAAGAGGGACGGGCCTGCCCTCGCAGTCACATGGTTGACCGGCTGACCGAAAATTGCTTTGGCGCGGCGGTGCGGAGGGGTGCCCTATCCCTCACCGGGTCAAGCCCGACTGGCAAGTGTCGCACGGTAGTACGTTACGCCCTCGCGCCGCACCGGGCAAGCCCCGCAACTGTCACCCCCGCAACCTGCCCGTTAAAGCCCCATTAAACGGGGCCACAGACGCAAGAGGCCCCCGCGACGGGGCAACGGGGCCGGAACGCCACAAGCGGCCCTGTGGCGCGCTCTGGCGGCAAAACGAGAAAGGGCGGCACTTTCGCACCGCCCTTGCCGGTCTTTGCCAATCAACAGAGTGCTTTGACGCAGAACGCGGGTTTCCTCGCGGGAAATCACGATATCGAAGGCCTCTTCGTCCAGCACGCGCGCGGCAAGGCCGGTTTCCTTGCGCTGCCCCCTCCGCCCGCTCGGCCGAACCCTTGGGCATGTCCAGAATGGGCTGGATGATCCGCAGGAGATCCGCCTGCACCTTGAAGCGACCTTCACCGATGCTTTGAATGGCCCCTTCAAGGGCCGTATCATCGCCCCCCCGCCGCGTCCAGCTTGGCCCGCAACGTCGGGCTGCACCGGTCAAGGTCAAGTGCCCAGACCGTGCCCCCGTTCCCGCCCTTTTGCCCCGGCACCGCGACAACCGGCAACACCTCGCCCCGCCAGGCATGCCCCTCGGACGCGCGGCGGAAGGCTTTCCGGGCCGCTTGGGGGGACATGCCAACAACTTCGGCGAAGGCTTCGGCGCAAATGGTTTTCATGCGGTTTCGCGCACCTTCGCAAGGAACCGCTTGGCAAGGTCTTGCGACCGTGGGCCAGACCTCTTTCCGGTCAAGGCAAAAGTGACCGCCTGCCGGACGAAACCATGTTCGAGGCAGAACGCGTTAAACGATGTGCCGCGCAGGATCAGTTCGGCCCGCACTTCTTTCAATTTGCAGATTGCTACTGTAGACATGAAACATCCTTCGCAAGATAACCGGCGCCGCAGGATGCAACACTAAAGGCTCACGTGTGAGCTAAAAGGGTCACAATGTGATCCACGATTGGGATATCATAATTGACAAGCTAAAGGCTCGGTATCTTGTCGATACAGATCAAGAGCTTGCGAGGGCACTTAAGCTCGGGAGAAGCACGGTAGCGACTTGGCGAAATCGCGGTTCCGTTCCTGCAAAGTATGTAGAAATCGCAAACAGTGCCGACACGCGCAAGTTCTATGGCGAAACGCCTTGGGATCAGTGGGCACCCTTGGAGAAGGCCGCAATGCAACTAGCACTTATGCGGTTGATGCGCGACAAACGCCCGATGTTGGATGATTACACCGCCTTTGTGAGACTTGGCCAAGAACTTGGCACAGCGCTTGCCGAGGAACATGGCCGTGCAGCTCATGAGATTGCCTCGGTAATGGCAGATAATGAGATCGAACAACCAACACGGGCACTTGATTTAATTGTTGCCAAGGAATTCTTTGGCGCGAAATAGGTTTCGCAATAGGTTTCGCAATCCCCTCCACATCCAATAAAATCAACAACGTAGCGCCCGCCCCGCGTGGCACTATCTTGTCCAGAATGAAATCAGGCCAAGCCGTTGTGTTCGCTGCGATTTTTACCCAATCAAAAGGTGCCCCAATCGCCGCGCCTCATTCCGAACAAGAAAGTGCCGCGTCAGGGCTTCGCGCCCCCGGACCCCCGCGGGGTATTTCCGTCAGGGTGAAACGGGTCAGGCCTTGCTGCTGGGGGCGCCCCCTTCGAAGCGGTTGCCGTGGCGATAGTCGCAGGGTGCTTCCTGCATCTGCAGGTGCAGGCCGGTTCCGGTGAAGGGATGGGCGCGGGCGAGATCCTCGTCGAAGTCGATGCCGAGGCCGGGGGCCTCGGGCGGGACGATGTAGCCGTCCTCCCACCGGATCGAATTGCGGATCAGCGCAAGGTGGAACGCCCCGCCGGTCTGGATCGTCTCGGCAATGAGAAGGTTCGGGATCGAAGCGGCGAGATGCACATTGGCCGCCCATTCGACCGGGCCTGCGTAAAGATGCGGCGCCATCTCGGCGTTGAAGATCTCGGCCATCGCGGCGATCTTCTTCGTTTCCCATATCCCGCCGGAACGCCCAAGCGCCGGTTGCAGGATCTTGACCCCGCCCATGCGCAGGAGCGCGCCGAATTCGGCCTTGGTTGTCAGCCGTTCGCCAGTGGCCAGCGGGATGCGGACATGGCGCGCGACCTCGGCGAATTCCAGCAGGTTGTCGGGCGGGATCGGCTCTTCGTACCAGAGCGGGTTGTAGGGTTCCAGCGCCTGGCCAAGGCGGATCGCGCCCGGCGTGGTGAACTGGCCATGCGTGCCGAACAGAAGATCGGCCCGGTCCCCCATCGCCTGCCGGATGGCATGACAGAAGGCGACCGACCGGGTGATGTCGGACATCGCGGGTTCGTGCCCGCCGCGGATCGTGTAGGGGCCGGCGGGATCGAACTTCACTGCGGTGAAGCCCTGCGCAACGGCCTTTGCCGCCGCTTCGGCCTGCCAGTCGGGGTTGACCCAGAACTCGGAATGGTCCTGCCCCTCGTCGGGGTAAAGGTAGGTGTAACTGCGGATGCGGTCGTTCATCCGCCCGCCCAGAAGCGCCCAGACCGGCCGGTTGCGCGCCTTGCCGAGGATGTCCCAGCAGGCGATTTCCAGCCCCGCGAAGGCGCCCATGACGGTCGGGTCGGGGCGCTGCGTGAAGCCCGAGGAATAGACGCGGCGGAACATCAGTTCGATGTTCTCGGGGTTTTCGCCCTGCATGTGGCGGGCAAAGACATCCGCGATCACCGCGCGCATCGCCTCGGGGCCGACGGTTGCGGCATAGCATTCGCCATAGCCGGTGATCCCGCAGGCGGTGGTCAGTTTCGGAAAGATCCAGTAGCGCCCGCCCCAGCCCGGTGCCGGGGGGGCGACGACGAAGATCTCGAGGTCTTGCAGTTTCATGCCTTGGCTCCTGCCGGAACGGGCCGGCTCAGATGATGATGGCGGGCCACCGCCGCGTCTTCGCGGGGCCGATTGCGATTTCCGCCGCCCAAGATGACCGGGCCTTTGGTCAAAGGCCAGCCGGAACGCGACGCAAACATGCCGCTTTCGGATCAGCCAAGGCTGTCCGCGATGCGGCGGAGGCGCGCGGCGAGCGCCTCGGGTGCCGCGAAGAAGGGCGAATGCGAGGTGGGAAGCGTCGTCACATGCCCAGGTGGAAAGGCGGCCGCCATGGTTTCCTGATATTCGGGCGGGATGGCGCGGTCTTCGGTGCAGCGGATGTAGTGGCGCGGCACGCTGCCATAGCGCCCAGTCAGGATCACGGGGGTTTCCTGCGGCAGGACCGGTTCGGGGCAGAGGTGCCGCGCGGCGAAATCCACCGTGCCTGGCGGGCAGTCATGATAGAACTTGTCCTCGATCATCGCGGGATCGAAGGAGAATGTGACGCGATCCTCCGACAGGCGGATCGCGGGGGCCAGGGGCTGTCGCGGCCCGTCCTTGCGCATCCGGGCGAGCGAATGGCCGGAAACGGGTACATAGGCGCAGACATAGACCAGCATGGCGACCCGTTCCGGGTCCATTTCCGCGGCCAGCGAAATCGGGAAACCCGCCATCGAATGACCGACCACGATCGTCGGGCGGTCGATCGCGTCAAGGATCGCCCGCGCATAGCCTTCGAGCCTCGCGTCCGAGGCCGGGGTCGGATCGTCGCCATGTGCGGGCAGGTCGATCGCGCGGGCGGTCAGGCCCTCGGCCGCCAGCGCGGGGATCACGTCGCGCCAGCACCAGGCGCCGTGGCAGGAACCGTGGACAAGCAGAAGGTCGGTCATGGCGCACCTGTCGGGTTTGTGCAGGTCAAGGGGCGAAGTTGCGGCCCAAGGCCTGTGGATTGATCGGTTTCAGACATGGTCAAGGTCAGACATGGGCAAGGTCAGACATGGGCAAGGTCAGACATGGGCGATCCGGGTCAGAAATCCCGTAACCGCGGCGGCATATTCCGCGGGTTTTTCCACGAACGGCAGGTGCCCTGCGCCGCGGATCAGGCAGAAATCGGCCCCGAGGATCAGTTCGGCCGTTTCGCGCACCAGATCGGGCGGTGTCGATCCGTCATCCGCCCCGGCGATCGCCAGCGCGGGCAGGGTAAGCGTTGCCGTCGGGGTGTAGAAATCGGTGCCCGCGATCGCGGCGGCGCCTCCCGTCCAGCCGCGCGGGTCGCAGGCCAGCAGCCTTTGCCGGAACGGTTCTGCCCCGCCTGCGAGCCGGAAAGACCGCCCGAACCAGCGTTCCACTGTCGCATCGGCAATGGCGGCCATGCCGCCTGTGCGGACCGCCTCGATCCGCGCGTCCCAATGGGGGGCGATGCCGATCCGCGCGGCGGTGTTCGACAGGATCAGCCCCCGCACCAGATCCAGCCGCTTGACGGCCAGCCCCTGCGCGATCATCCCGCCGATGGACAGACCCAGCACCACCGCCTCTTTCACCGCCAGGTGTTCCATCAGCCGTTCTACATCGCGGACCAGCGCCCCCATCGCGTAGGGCGGGTCGGGCACGTCTGACCGGCCATGCCCGCGCATGTCGGGACGGATGAGCCGCAGGCCGGTCGGAAGCAATGGCAGGATCGGATCGAAAAGACCGCCATCAAGGCCAAGCGCGTGCAGAAGAACCACCGCAGGCCCGTCTTTCGGGCCATCGTCCTGATAGCTTAGGCGAAGATCGGGAAGAAAGACTGTCGGCATCAGGCGAAGCGGGTCAGCGTTTCGCGATAAAGCGCGGGATCCACATTGCCGCCGGTGGCGATGCAGAACACCGTGTCGCCCGCGATTTCGTCCTTGCGGAACAGGGCCGCGGCGAGGCTGACCGCGCCGCCCGGCTCCAGCACGATGTGCAGGTGCTGGAACGCCAGCGCCATGGCGTGCAGGGCCTCGTCATCCGTGACCACAAGGCCCGGCCCCGCCAGACGTTCCAGAACCGGCAGCGTCAGCAGGCCTGGCGAGGGCGTGACGATGGCATCGCAGACCGATCCGCCCATTGTCGCGTTGCGCTGGCGGGTGCCGCTGGCCAGTGACCGCGCGGTGTCATCGAAGCCCGCCGGTTCGCAGGTGCGCACACGCAGGCCCGGCGCGCGGCTTTCCAGCGCCAGCGCGATCCCGGCGGCAAGCCCGCCACCGCCGCAGCAGACCAGCACATCGGCGTGCAGCGCCTCAAGATGTGCGGCCTGCTCTGCCAGTTCGAGGCCCGCCGTTCCCTGGCCTGCAATGACCTGCGGGTCGTCGAACGGCTTGATCAGCGTTAGGCCGCGGTCC
Source organism: Aliigemmobacter aestuarii (assembly GCF_004799285.1). Taxonomy (GTDB): domain Bacteria; phylum Pseudomonadota; class Alphaproteobacteria; order Rhodobacterales; family Rhodobacteraceae; genus Aliigemmobacter; species Aliigemmobacter aestuarii. Next base: position 238,279 of record NZ_SSND01000005.1, read on the forward strand.
GAAGCGATCGCGCCGCCGATCGCGTCCCGGTCGTCCGTTTCGCGATCATAGAGCACCACCTCGGCGCCAAGCGCCCTGGTGTTGTCGATCTTCACCCGCGGGGCGTCGGCGGGCATGACGATGACGCAGGGTGCCCCCATCGCCGCCGCCGCCCGTGCCACGCCCTGCGCATGGTTGCCCGAGGAATAGGCGATCACCCCGCGCGCCCGCACCTCGGGGGCAAGGGCCGAAACCGCCGCCCATCCCCCGCGCACCTTGAAGCTGCCGGTGGGCTGAAGGCATTCCGCCTTCACCAGCAGGCGCCGCCCGGCGATCGCATCCAGAAACGGCGAATGGAGCAGCGGCGTGCGCAGCACATGGTCGCGCAGCCTGAGGGCGGTGGCCTCGATCTCGACGATGCCGGGGGCGGTCTGGTGCGGGGTGGACGTCATGCGGGCAGGGCCTTGAGAAAGCGTGCGATCACCGAAAGGCTTTCGGGTTCGTCGAGGAAGGGGATATGTGCGCGGTCGGGCACATCGGCAAAGATCATGTCGGGGCGGCGGCGGCGCATCTCGGCCACGGTCTCGGGTGACAGAAGATCCGAATTCGCGCCGCGGATCAGCGCCACGGGCAACCCGGCACAGGCGTCGAACAGGGGCCAAAGGTCCACGGGCGGGCCCTTGAACGCGTCAAGGAACGCATCGCGCAGGGCAGGGTCGTAGGTGATCTTCAGGCCCCGGTCGGCCGCGTGGTAATGCAGCCGCGCCTCGGCCAGCCAGCGGTCGGCGGGCACGTTGGCAAAGCCGGGCATGGTGCCGGGCAGGGCGGCGGCCAGGTCCTCGTGCGTGCGGGCGCGCGGGTTGCGCCCGACATAGTCGAAGATCCGCTCCAGCCCGCGGCGTTCGATCACCGGGCCGATGTCGTTCAGGCAAAGCCCAAGCAGCCGGTCGCGGGCCATCGCGGCCAGCAGCATGCCGATCATCCCCCCGCGCGAGGTTCCGATGACCGCGGCCTTGCCGATGCCCAGATGATCCAGCAGTTCAAGCGCGTCGCGCGCTTCCTGAGGCACGTTATAGGTGGCGGCGCCGGTCCACTGGCTGCCGCCGCGCCCGCGGTAATCCATGCGGATCAGGCGCAGGGGGGGCAGGTGGGGTTTGAGATAGTCGAAATCGCCATGCGTCCGCGTCAGGCCCGGCAGGCACAAAAGCGGCAGGCCCTCGCCTTCGTCGAGAAAGGCGATGCGCGTGCCGTCGGTGGTGTGAAAATGCTGCATCAGAGCGCCCTTGCAAGGTCGGGAATGGCGGACAGGTCGGGCATCACATGGGCCGGGCCATGCGACAGGCGGTCCTGCGGCAGGCCCGCGCGGTTCACCCAGACGGTGGCAAAGCCGTAGCCGGAAGCGCCCGCCACGTCCCAGCCGTTCGACGAGACGAACAGAACCTGTTCCGGGCGCAGGCCGAACCGGGCAGTGGCCAGGGAATAGACCCGCGCGTCGGGCTTGAAGACCCCGACCTCCTCCACCGAGAGGACGGCATCCAGATGCGCGCCGATGCCGGCCGACCGGACCGCCGCGCCCAGCATCGCGGGGGCGCCGTTGGAAAGGATCGCCGTCGCAAGGCCGTGCCCCTTCAGCGCGGCCAGAACGGCGGGCACCTCGGAATAGGCGGGCAGCGCATCGTAAAGCGCCAGCAGGCGCGCGCGCAGCGCCGGATCGACCAGCCCCGCCGCCTCCATCGCCCAGTCAAGACCATCGGCTGTCACCTTCGCGAAATCGGCGTGGATGCGGGTGATGGCGCGCAGCCAGGTGTATTCTAGCTGCTTTCGGCGCCAGTCTTCGGCCAGCCTGGGCCAGATCGCGGCCAGCCTTTCGCCCCCCGGTTCGGCCGCAGCGGCACGCGCGGCGCCGGCGACGTCGAACAGCGTGCCATAGGCATCGAAGACCACGGCTTGGATCGGCATCGGTTTCCTCCTGTCCGGGGGAAACTGGCACAGCGACGGGCCAAGGAAAAGGGGGCGACAGGATGCCCAATTGCCGGGGCGCGGCAAACGCGACGCTGGACGGGGGCGGATTTGCCGCCTAAACCCGGTGCCCGGAACAGGAAGGACGCATTCATGGCCCGAGGCAAGGAAGTTCTGGAAGAACGCGAGAAGTCAAAGCGCGTGGGCGCGCTCAGCGGGCTGGTCCCGTTCCTGCGGCCTTACCGGGGGCTGGTCGTCCTTGCCCTGGCGGCGCTGACGCTGACAGCGATGGTCAGCCTGGCGCTGCCGCTTGCCGTTCGCCGGGTCGTGGACGGGTTCAACGAGGGAGACGTTTCCCTGCTGGACCGGTATTTCGCTGCGGCGATGGCGCTGGCGGCGCTTCTGGCCGTGGGCACGGGCTTTCGCTACTACCTTGTCACCAAGCTGGGCGAACGCGTGGTCGCCGATATCCGGCGCGCGGTGTTCGACCGGGTGCTTGGCCTGTCGCCCGCCTTCTTCGAACGCATCCTGACCGGCGAGGTGCTCAGCCGCTTGACCACGGATACGACGCTGATCCTTTCGGTGATCGGATCCTCGGTTTCGGTCGCGCTGCGCAACGTCCTGATGCTGATCGGCGGCCTGATCGCGCTGATGCTGACGTCGGCCAAGTTGACCGGGCTTGTGCTGCTGATCGTGCCTGCGGTCGTCGTGCCGATCATCGTGCTCGGGCGCCGCCTGCGCGTCCTGAGCCGCGAGAACCAGGACTGGATCGCGGCCTCGTCCGGCAATGCCTCGGAATCGCTGCAATCGGTGCAGACGGTGCAGGCCTTCACCCATGAGGATCGCAGCCGCGCGGCCTTTGGGCTTGTGACGGAAAAATCCTTTGACGCCGCGCGGCGAAGGATCGCAACGCGCGCCGTGATGACGGTGATCGTGATCTTCCTCGTCTTTGCCGGGGTCGTCGGCGTTCTGTGGATCGGTGCGCGCGACGTCCGCGAGGGCGTGATGAGCCCGGGTCTGCTGATCCAGTTCGTGATCTACGCGGTGATGGTGGCGGGGTCCGTCGGCGCCCTGTCCGAAATCTGGAGCGAGTTGCAGCGTGCCGCAGGGGCGACCGAACGGCTGGTCGAACTTCTGAACGCCACCGACGCGGTGCAGGACCCGCCGCGCCCGCGGGCGTTGCCGAAGCCCGCGATGGGGGCCATCGCCTTTGAAGGGGTGCGCTTTGCCTATCCGGCGCGGCCGGAAACCTCGGCCCTGAACGGGGTGGACCTTGCCGTCAGTCCGGGCGAGACGGTGGCCCTGGTCGGGCCGTCGGGCGCCGGCAAGACGACGATTCTGCAGCTTCTGCAACGGTTCTACGACCCGCAGGAAGGCCGGGTGACGCTGGACGGGATCGACCTTCGCGACATGACGCGCGCCGATTTCCGCAGCCAGATCGCGCTCGTGCCTCAGGATCCGGTCATCTTTGCCGCCTCGGCGCGGGAAAACATCCGGTTCGGCCGCCCCGATGCCTCGGATGCCGAGGTGGAGGCCGCCGCCCGCGCCGCCGCCGCGCATGATTTCCTTTCCGCCATGCCCCAGGGCTATGACACCTATGTGGGGGAACGCGGCGTGATGCTGTCGGGCGGGCAGAAGCAGCGGATAGCCATCGCCCGCGCGATCCTGCGCGACGCCCCCGTTCTGCTCCTGGACGAGGCGACAAGCGCGCTTGACGCGGAAAGCGAACGCGCCGTCCAGGCCGCGGTGGAGGAACTGTCGAAGGGCCGCACCGTTCTGGTGGTGGCGCATCGTCTGGCGACGGTGAAGCGGGCCGACCGGATTGTCGTGTTCGAGGACGGGCGGATCGTGGCGACCGGCACCCATGACCAGCTTGTCGCGGGCGGCGGGCTTTATGCGCGGCTTGCCCGACTTCAGTTCACCGACGGGCAGTCCCTCTGACCGCACCGACGCCTGGCATCCCCCGGAACGCGGCGTCAACGGTCTTTGACGTGGCGTAGCGGCGCGCAGCCGAGGCTTGCGGCACGCGGCAAAACCCAGCATCCTTCCCGCCGAGGACATGATCCCGGACGACAAGGAAACCGGGACGCTTGGGGAGGAAATGCCGGATGACGAAATTCGCCTCGGTTGCGGATCGAAATGCCATTGAAGCGGAATCGGCCTGGGCGGAACGGCCCGTGGCCAAGTCGATGTATGGCTTCCTGAGCGAGGCGAAGGAACGCTTCGGCAGCCGCCCCGCGGTCAGTTTCCAGTTGATGTCCGGACCCGGCGACAAGGCCGAAACGCTGACCTGGTCCGATCTGCACGGGCGCGTGACGCAGGCCGCGAACCTGTTCCGCAGTCTCGGGGTCGGGGAAAAGGACGTGGTCGCCTATGTCCTGCCGAATTCGATGGAAACGGTCGTGGCGCTTCTGGGCGGGGCGGTGGCGGGGATCGTGAACCCGGTCAACCCGCTTCTGGAACCCGAACAGATCAGCGCCATCCTGCGCGAGACGAACGCGAAGGTCGTCGTCACGCTGAAGGCCTTTCCCAAGACCGACCTGCCACAGAAGGTGGCCGAGGCGGTGCGGCACGCACCCTCGGTCAAGACCGTGCTCGAGGTCGACCTGAACCGCTACCTGGCACCGCCGAAAAGCTGGATCGTGCCGCTGATCCGGCCGAAGAACCCCGCGATCCACACGGCGAATATAAAGGATTTCAATGCCGAGATGCGCCGCCATTCGGCGGTGAAGCTGTCCTTCGCCGATGGCACGACCGACCGCGTCGCCGCCTATTTCCACACCGGCGGCACCACGGGCATGCCCAAGGTCGCCCAGCACAAGGTTTCGGGGATGGTCTACAACGGCTGGCTGGGCCAGAGGTTGCTGTTCACCGAACAGGATGTGGTGATCTGCCCGCTGCCGCTGTTCCATGTCTTTGCCGCCTATCCGATCCTGATGTCGATGATCGCCTCGGGGGCGCATGTGGTCTTTCCCACGCCCCAGGGCTATCGCGGCGAGGGGGTGTTCGACAATTTCTGGAAGCTCGTCGAACGCTGGCGCGTCAGCTACATGATCACCGTTCCCACCGCGCTGGCGGCACTGATGCAGCGCCCGGTCAATGCCGATGTCTCCAGCCTCAGGGGGGCGTTCTCGGGATCGGCCCCGCTGCCGATCGAACTGTTCAACCGGTTCGAGAAGGCCACGGGCGTGCAGATCATCGAAGGCTATGGCCTGACGGAATGCACCTGCCTTGTGTCCTGCAACCCGCCGGACGGGATCAAGAAGATCGGCTCGGTCGGGATTCCCTTCCCGCACACGCAGGTCCGCATCCTTCGGACCGACGGGATGGGCGCGTTCCTTGATTGCGGCGTGGACGAAGTGGGCGAGATCTGCGTCTCGAACCCCGGCGTGTTCGAGGGCTCGACCTATACCGAGGTCGACAAGAACCGCGACCTCTTTGCCGACGGGCGCTTCCTGCGCACGGGCGATCTGGGGCGCATCGACGCCGATGGCTATCTTTACATCACGGGCCGGGCCAAGGACCTGATCATCCGCGGCGGCCACAACATCGACCCCGCGATCATCGAAGAGGCGCTGATGGGCCATGAGGCAGTGGCCTTCGTGGGGGCGATCGGCCAGCCCGACGCCTTCGCCGGCGAACTTCCCTGCGCCTATGTCGAACTGGTCAAGAACGCCACGGCCACGGTCGAGGAACTGATGGATTATGCCCGCGCCCATATCCACGAACGCGCGGCGCTGCCCAAACATATCGAGATCCTGCACGAACTGCCCAAGACGGCGGTGGGCAAGGTGTTCAAACCCGACCTGCGCAGGATGGCGATCACCCGGGTTTATGACGAGGCTTTGAATGCCGCCGGGTTTGCCGGTGTGCGTGTCGAACAGGTGATCGAGGACAAGAAGCGTGGCCTCGTGGCCCGCCTGTCGCGCGCGCCGGGCACCGACGAGGAGCGCCTGAAACATGTGCTGGGCGAATTCACCCGGCCGTGGGAATGGATCGACTGACAGGAAAAGGAGGGCTGTCTGCCCCCCTCTTCGCCTGCGGCGATTTCACTGCCCCCAAGGATACTCCGGACGGCAGGAGGCAGGGCGCGGAACCCCCTACATCTCCATCCAGATCGTGACGGGGCCGTCGTTGTTCAGGCTCACGTCCATGTCGGCACCGAAGATGCCGTTGGCCGTGGGCACACCTTCGGCCTGCATCCTCGCGGTGAAATATTCATAAAGCCGCCGGCCTTCATCGGGGGCCGCGGCGGTGGAAAATCCGGGCCTGTTGCCGCGCAGGTCGGCGGCAAGCGTGAACTGGCTGACGATCAGGGCCGAGCCGCCGATGTCGCGGACAGACAGGTTCATCTTGTCGGCCTCGTCCTTGAAGATGCGCAGCTTCGCGATCTTGGCCGCCAGCTGGTCTGCATTCCTTTCGGTGTCGCCCTGCATGGCGCAGACAAGGATCATCAGGCCCGGCCCGATCTCGCCGGTGACGCGGCCCTCGACCGTGACGGAGGCGCGGCTGACGCGCTGGATGACGGCTCTCACAGTTCGGCCCTCCAGGGCGGGTTGGCGCCGGGGCGGCTGACGGTGACGGCGGCGGCGCGGATGCCCAGATCCAGCGCCGCGTCAAGCGTTGCGGCGGGAAGGTCGGCGATGGCGGGCTTCGTCAGGGCGCCCGCCTCATGCAGGGCGGCAAGGACGCCCGCGTTGAACGTGTCGCCCGCCCCCACGGTATCGGCCACGGTCACGCGCCGCGCGGGGGCGCGGCGGTCATGGGCTGCGGTCACGGCGCGGGCACCGTCCGCCCCTTCGGTCACGAAAACCACCTTCGGCCCGCGCGCAAGGATCCCGCGCGCAAGGTCCGTCAACTCGCCCGGACCCTCCAGCCAGTGCAGGTCTTCGTCGGAAAGCTTCACGATGTCGGCCCGGGCGATCATCCGGCCGATCCGCGCGCGATAGTCCGCCTCGCGCCCGGCGATGAAGCCGGGCCGGATGTTCGGGTCGATCATCGTCACGCGCGCGCCCGCCTCGCGCGCCTGAAGCGCCTCGTAGGTCGCGGCGGCGGGATCGTTCACCAGGCTGATGCCGCCGAAGAACAGGGCGTCTACCCTGTCGGGCAGGTCGCCTGCGGGCAGGTCGGGCAACTGATCGACCGAAAGCATCCGCCCCGCCGTCGCCTCGTCATAGAAGGCATAGGTCGCCTGCCCGTTCACCAGCTGCACGAAAGCCACCGTGGTGGGCCTCTCGGAACGCGCCAGAAACCGGGTGTCGACCTTCGAGGCCCGCAGCGTCTCTGCCAGGATCTCGCCCAGCATGTCGGTCGAAACGCCCGAAAAGAAGGCCGATGGCGCCCCCAGACGGCCAAGCGCGATCGCCGTGTTGAAGACGGCGCCGCCCGCATAGGGGGCAAAGGCCGCCTCGCCTTCGGTGGTCACGCGCGGCAGCATGTCGATCAGCGCCTCGCCACAACTCAGAATCATCCCAGCCTCCCCCGGTTTTCCGGGCTTATAGCCAACATCCGCATGTTAGCGCAAACACGCCCATTCAACCTGATCGAAATACCCCGGGGGTCCGGGGGCTGGCCCCCGGCCCGGTCAGGTCACAAAATACCGGGCCAGATTGGCGCGGACCCGGTCAAGGGGCGTCGCCCCGCCCAGATCGGGCACGAAGGCCTGCCCGGTGATCGCCTCGTAGGCGTCGATATAGACCCGGCTGGTGCGTTCGATCATCTCGGCCGGGATTTCGGGGATAGGATCGGAATAGGGATCGCAGCGCGCCGCGACCCAGGCGCGGATCACGTCCTTGTCGAAACTGGGTGGGCGGGTGCCGTCGCGCAGGGCCGCCTCATACCCGTCGGCCAGCCAGTAGCGGCTGGAATCGGGCGTGTGAATCTCATCGGCGATCAGGATGTTGCCCGCCAGATCGGTGCCGAATTCGTATTTCGTATCCACAAGGATCAGCCCGCGTTCGGCGGCCATCTTCTGCCCGCGCGCGAACAGTGCCAGCGCCTTGGCCGAAACCTCGTCCCACTGCGCCTGTGTCAAAAGGCCCTGTCCGACGATCTCGGCCGCGGTCAGCGGTTCGTCATGCCCGCCGTCGAAGGCCTTCGAGGTGGGGGTGATGATCGGCTGCGGCAGCGCCTGATTGTCGCGCAGCCCCTCGGGCAGGGTGTGGCCGTACATCTGCCGCTGGCCCTTCCTGTAAAGCGTCAGGATCGAGGTTCCGGTGGTGCCTGCCAGATAACCGCGCACGACGATTTCCACCGGCAGGATCGTCAGCCGCTTGCCGATCACCACGTTCGGGTCGGGATAGTCCAGCACGTGATTGGCGCAGATGTCGGCCGTCCGGTCGAACCAGAACCGCGCCACCTGCGTCAGAACCTGCCCCTTGAACGGGATCGAGGCCAGGATGCGATCGAAGGCCGAGATCCTGTCGGACGAGATCAGGATGCGGCGGCCTTCGGGATGGTCGGCATCGGGTGGCAGGTCATAGCAGTCGCGCACCTTGCCGAAATAGGGGTTGGGCAATTCGGGAATGCGGGCGTGGTCAAGGACGCGCATCGGGGCCTCCGCGGTTGGTGCCCCCCTATCGGCCCGGGGCAGGGCGGAGTCAACCATGCGCCGCGGTCGCACGGGGCGCGAACCGCCCGTGCCGTCAGTCAGTCAGCCACTCCGGCAGTTCGTTGCCCGACAGGCCGAAGGCGTCGTGGAAGGCTTCGGGGTCGTTGGCATAGGCCAGCGCGCCCAGGAAGATCGCCACGACCAGCGCAGCGAACAGGATCTTCCACACCGACCAGGGGCGTTCGCCCTGCACCTCGCCGGTCTGCCCGTTGACCAGGAACCGGAAGCTACGGCCGTTGTACTTGTAGGCGGCGGTCCAGACCGGCAGCAGGACGTGCTTGAACGTCTCGTCGCGCCAGTTCGTCTCGGCCCCGTCGATGCGCTGTTCGTCGCCGCCGATGTCATTGCGGATGTCGCCCGCGATGATCCGCCCCATCCTTTCGCGCGCCTCGGCATGTCCCCGGGCAAGGGTCACGGTATAGCCCTCGGCATGGAAGCCCGACAGGTAGTCGGGCGAATAGGGGACAAGGGCGGACAGGTCCCACGGTGTGAGTCCGTCACCCAGCCGCGCCGGCACCGAGGTCGAGGCCATGACGACCATGTCGTCGAACCGGCGCGACACCTTGCCGGTGACAGGGGTCCAGCGGATCTTGCGGACCTGTTCGGTGCGCCGTTCCGCCTTGCCGTTCACGGTGACGGTCACGGTGCGGGATTCGTAATAGGCATCGCCCCGCTGGCCGCGATAGCGGGTCGCGGTATCGGCGTCGAAGGTCCAGTGCGGGACATAGACGCCGGTCATCGCGCGGCCCTTGCGGGCGTATTCCAGCAGGCCGTTCGGCGCGAACCACAGGCTGCCCAGCCATTTCGTCATCGCGCTGCGGGCCTCGCGTTCGTCCAGCGCGAAGGGGATCAGGGCCTGCGGCTTGATATGGCGGTGGGTGCCGGTATCGACGACCACGGGCGTGGCGCAGAACGGACATTCCGTGGCGTGCGAAGCGCCCGAAAACTCCACCACCGCGCCGCAGGACGGGCAGGTCGTGGACCGCACCTCCTCCATCGCGTCCGGCGGCAGGTCATCCTTCAGCGCGCGCGCCAGATCGAGTTCGCCAAGCGCGCGTTCCACCTGTCGGCGGCCTGCCTCGGGGATCGCCTGGACATGGCCGCAGTGGTCGCAGACAAGTTGCGACGCTCCGGGCTGGAACCTCAGGTCGGCCCCGCACTGTTCGCAGGGATAGCGGTGTTCCTCGGCGATGGCCAAGACTGGCCTCCGGTCAGGCCGACGGCGGCGGCGGGGGCGGCGGCAGGACGGTAAAAAGCCGGGCGACGGCAGGCACGTCCTCGGCCCGCTTCCAGCCGTCCTGGCCCGCTGTCCAGACCAGTGTATCGCGCGTCAGGCTGCCATCGCCGGCCATCCGGCCAAGGGAGGCGGTCGAGAACGGCCCCTTCGTCGCGCCATTGTCGGCGATGTGCCAGACCGTATCGGGCGAAGGGGGCGGCGGCGCGGGCGGGGCGACGGGTGGCTGGGCCGCGGCGGGCGCAGCGCCCCAGGGGCCTGCGGCATGGGGCTGCGCCATCGCCATGCCCATCCCCGCCCCCATCGCGGCACCCATCCCCGCACCCATTGCGGAACCGGGCTGTGCCAACCCCTCGGCGGCGTTGAACTGCATGTAGCGGTTCATGTCGCCGACGATCCCCATCGAGGTGCGCTTGTCCAGCACCTTTTCCACCTCTTCGGGCAGGCTCACGTTCTCGATGTAGAACTCGGGCAGGCTCAGCCCGTAGTCGGCCACCTTGGGCGCGATTGCGGTGGTGACCAGCTTGCCCAGGTCTGCGGTGTTCGCCGCCATGTCCAGCACCGGGATACCGGAACCCGCGATGATGCGCGAGAATTCCTGCACGATGATGTTGCGGATCTGGAAGCTGATCTCGTCCGAGGTGAATTCGCCGTCGGTGCCCACGATCTCGGTCATGAACTTCGCGGGGTCGGACACGCGCATGGAATAGGTGCCGAAGGCGCGCAGGCGCACCGGGCCGAATTCCGGATCGCGCGCCATGATCGGGTTCTTGGTGCCCCATTTCAGGTCGTTGAACCGCGTCGTGTTGATGAAGTAGATTTCCGACTTGAACGGCGACTTGAACCCGTGATCCCAATGCTGAAGCGAGGTCAGGATGGGCATGTTGTTGGTTTCAAGGAAATAAAGGCCGGGGCCAAAGACATCGGCCAGCTGGCCTTCATGCACGAAGACGGCCGCCTGACCCTCGCGCACCGTCAGCTTGGCGCCATACTTGATCTCGTGCCCCTCGCGGTCGAAGCGCCAGACCATCGTGTCGCGCGTGTCATCGACCCAGTGGATCACGTCGATGAACTGACCGCTCAGAAAATCCAGAATACCCATCGCGTCCTCCAAATCCTGGTCCGGCAAACGAACCGTTTCACGAACCCTGCATCTTCGTCAATTCCGGCGCACCCGGTGGGCGGCGTCCCCCCTTTCGGCGTTCCGGCCGCGCGTCGGCATCAGCTTTCGCCCCCGATCAGCTCATAGGCGATTTCCGCCACGATCGGCCGTGCCTCGGCCGCCGTCATGCCGGGCCGCAGGCGCGGATCGTAGAGGATCTTCAGCATCAGCTCGTCCTGCCGGGTCAGAAGCGCATATTCCTCGTCGTCGTTGAAGATCGACGGCCGTGCCATCGGGCTGTCATTGGCAAGGCCCAGCCCCTGCGCGATCTCTTCGTGCATGCAAGACAGCCGCAAGAGATCGGGATGTTCGGCCCGGATCACCGCGAAGGCGCGCTTGTAGACGCTGGAGCTGCCTTCGGACACGGCATAGACGATGCAGTAGGTGCTGCGCGGCAGGTTTGTCAGCCCCATCACCTCGACAGGCGACAGATCGGGCAGGAAGGCGCGGATCGCCGGGGCCAGCGCGCGCCGTTCGTCTTCGTTGACGATGTGCACCTGGAAATTCGCCGTCGCCGGATCGGTCAGCGCGATCGGGTGGCCGGTGATCGAGGACAGCCGCGCCAGATACGAGGCCAGCCGCGCGCGATCCGTGGCACGGCGGCTTTCGGGAACCGTCGCGCCGAAGTTCACCCCCACGCGCACCGGCCCCGTCCAGCGCCGCAGGGTGGAACTGATCTCGCGCTGGACCAGGCCGCCGGCTGTGCGTTCGTATTCGTCAAACAGGGCGATCCGGATGAAATTGTCGGTCAGCATCCGGTCGGTGAAGGGGGCATCGGCCCCCCCGCCATCCGTCCGCAACATCCCCTGCGCGATGAAATCGTTCTGGATCTGCGCGAAATAGGCCGCGAGCGCCTGGCTTTCGGCCGAGGCGGAAGGCGTAGTCGATGTGCGTGGCGTAGCCGTCACCGGGCGGTCGGGGCGGTCCGTGGCCGGGGTCGTGGCCACGCAGCCGGCAAGGGCAAGGGCCATCAGCCCGGCGCGCGGCAGGTGCCGCAGGCCGGATCGGGCGCTGGACGGGAAAGTGCCCGTGGTGGTCACGATCTCTGCGTCTCCTTGGTTCAAACGGCGGTGCCGGTGGCGTCGCCCAGCCCGGTGGACCGGGCCTTTGCAGCGGCGAGCGTGTCGCGCAGTTCGGCCTCCATCTTCTGCAGGTCGGCCTCGGCCGCGGCGCGCTTCTTCTTGCCCTCGTCGGCGATCTGAAGGCTTTCGTTGATCGTGGCGATCAGCGTCGCGTTGGCCTTCTTCACCGCCTCGATGTCGAAGACCCCGCGCTCCATCTCTTCGCGGACGATGCGATTGGTCTGCTGCAGGTTTTCCGCGTTCGAGGTCAGAAGTTCGTTGGTCAGGTCGTTTGCCGCCTTGATCGACGATGCCGCCTCGCGCGAACGCTGGATCGTGACCGCCTGCGCCAGCTGGGTTTCCCAAAGCGGCACGGTGTTGACGAGGGTCGAGTTGATCTTTGTCACCAGCGACTTGTCGTTTTCCTGCACAAGCCGGATCGACGGCAGCGACTGCATCGTGACCTGGCGGGTCAGCTTCAGGTCGTGGATGCGGCGTTCCAGATCGTCGCGCGCGCCGCGCAGGTCGCGCAGCTCCTGCGCCTTCAGCACCTGTTCGTTTTCCGGCGCGGCGGCGACCTCGGCCTCTTTCGCGGGGATGACGGTGGCATCCACCTCTTTCAGCTTGGCCTCGCCCGCCGCGATGTAAAGCGCCAGTTCGTTGTAGAAATCCAGTGTCTTGGCATAGAGGACGTCCAGCGACTTGATGTCCTTCAGCAGCTTGTGTTCGTGCCCCAGAAGGTCTTCTGTCACGCGGTCGATCTGGCCCTGCACCTCTTCATAGCGGGCGACGAACTTGGCAAACGGGGCCGCGCGGCCCAAGAGCTTTTCCCACCACGAACGGGTGCGGCGCACATCCAGTTCCGAAACGGAAAACCCCCGGATCGACGACACGATGGTGCGCAGGCTGTCACCGGCGGGGCCCACGTCCTTGTTCTTCACATCCTGCAGCATCTGCTGGCTGATGACCTGCAATTCCGCCTGCGCCGACGACCCGAACGAGATGATCGACTGGGTGTTGCCCAGGTCGATCTCATCCATCCGGCTGCGGATGTCCTTGGCGACCGGGGCGGGCGCGGCTTCCAGCGGCACGATGGCGGTGCCCGGTTCGGGCAGGATGACGGCGGTGACGGCCTCGACTTCGGCAAGGGCCTGGGCGGCGGCGGTGCGGATGTTCTCGGTCATTCGGTAATCTCCCACTGTGTCGGGCGGCCGGTCATCGTGCCGGTGTTTCAAATTGAAGCCGTTCACGCAGAACCTGGATCTCCACATCCAGATCGGCGTGGTTGTTTTCCAGAAGTGCCGTCGTCCGGCTGGCGAAGGTGGTTTCCAGATCGGTCAGCAGCGCCTCGTAATCGGCGCGCGCTTTGGCGTTGCGGTTGCGCGCGTAAAGGTCGGCGAACTTGGCCGTCGCGTCGCGCGCGCCCATCAGATAGACTGACAGATACTTTCGTGCCGCGGTCAGGTCGCCAGGATCGCCCTCGACCGTGCGGAACAGGCCGCGCGCGGTTTGCGCAAACCGTTCGACGCGCGCTTCCAGCGACCGGTCCCCCGCCCGCAGGATCGCGTCCTTCATCGCAGCCAAGTGTTTTTCCGCCTCGTCCACGGCACGGGCCACGCGGTCGGTCTGGAACTGGTCGACGCCTTCCATGCCCTTGTTCTGCAAGGGATCGGGGCCGAAGGACAAAAGGTGCAGGCCCGCGCCGATCACCCCGAAAAGTGCGGCGTAAAGCGGGCCTTCGCCGCCGCCGATGGTGCCCGCGGCAAGGCCGAGCCCGGTCAGCACCGATCCGAATATCTTGCGCGGAAAGGCCGGGCGGCGGGCCACGCGGCGGGCGTCATAGGCCTCGTGCGCAAGGATCCCCTCGCGCGTCAGCCATGCCGCCAGAAGCAGGAGCCCACCGGCCAGAAGTGACAGCACAAGCGTTGCGGGGTCGCCGCGAAACGCCCCGATCAGAAAGATCAGCGGCACGAAGAACAGCAGATTCGACCGGCTGCCCGCGCGGGTGCGGCGGCGTTCGTCATAGGGATTGCGGGGTGGCTGATCGCCGCTGCCCGGCGGGGCGGGGGGATGATTGCGCCGCGGGCCGCCATCGGGACTGTACTTTCCGCCGAACCGTTCCGCCATCACGAAGCCCCCAGCGTGCCGACATAGAAGATCAGCGCCAGAAGTAGGAAATAGGCAATGGATTGCATCCCTTTTCCGGTCATGTGCTCCCCGTCCGGCTGAACTGCCCCGTCCGGGGCCATGCGGCTTTTTTCGACTATAGGCCAAGGGTTGTTCCCTTGCCAGTACTCAGGCAGGCGGAAAATTGCCGCTGTCTTCCCCCTTGCCGGGCCGGGGTCGCGCGCAGTCAGCGGCCCTCGCGCGGGGGCTTGCCGCGTGGCTTGCCGCGGGGCGCGCCGGTGCCGCGCGTGCCGCCGGACGGCCCGGACCGGGGCGCGGCCCCGCCGGTCTTGCGCGGGGCGGATTTGGAGGTCGGTCTTTCGGTGGCTGGGGCGGTGGATCTGGGAGTGGATTTTGCGGCGGGTTTGGCCGCAGTGCGCGGCCTTGCCGTGCCCGAGGGTGCAGGCCTTGCCTTCGCGTCCGGTTTCGCCGCCGGTTTCGCCGCAGGGCGCGCGGGCCTTGAGGCGGGCTTGGTCGCTGCGGTCCGGTCCGCCGTGCGGTCATCCGTCCGGACGCCCGTGCGTTCGATCCGTTCGCCCCGTTCGCCCCGCTCGCCTTGCCGTTCGGTGCTGCGGGCGGGCCGCCCGGCGGGGTCTGCCCCGGCCTTGTCCCGGCGCGCGGGTCGTGCGCCGGACTTGGGCGTGATCGCCTTCGTCCAGGTTTCGGACAACTCGCGCAGGGCGGGGGAGGCGGCCGCCCCCCGTGTCGCCGTCCGGCTGCGGGTCGCGGGCTTGGCCGCGGCATGGGATGCGGACCCTGCCGACGACGTGGCCGGAGCCTTTCCCGTTCGGCTGCCGCCTGTGCCGGCTGAAGTTCTGGCTGCCGTTCTGGCGGCCGTTCCGGTCGCCGGTTTCGGCGCCGGGGCAGGGGCGCGCGCGCCGGACGTCGCCGTGCGGCGGGTGCGGGCCGGGGGGGCCGCCTCGTGTTCCTCGATCGACAGGCCCAGTTGATCCTTCAGGACGCGCGGACGCACTTCCTCGACCTCGCCGGGTTGCAGGTCGTTCAGGCGGAAGGGGCCATAGCTGATGCGGATCAGCCGGTTCACCGTCAGCCCGATTTCGGTCATGGCGCGGCGGATCTCGCGGTTCTTGCCCTCGCGCAGGCCCACCGTCAGCCAGGCATTCGCCCCCTGCAGCTTGTCCAGCACGACCTGCATCGGCTGGAACGTCTCGCCATCCGCGACGATGCCCTTGCGTAGGGGGTCCAGATCGGCATCGGTGGGGGTGCCCTTCACGCGGACCCGGTACTTGCGCAGCCAGCCGGTCGAGGGCAGTTCGAGGCGCCGCTTCAACTCGCCGTCGTTGGTGAGGAGCAGCAGCCCTTCGGAATTGAGGTCGAGCCGCCCCACGCTCATTACCCGGGGCATTTCGGGGGGCAGGCTTTCGAACACCGTGGCCCGCCCCTTTTCATCGGCCTCCGATGTGACCAGCCCCTCGGGCTTGTAATAAAGCCAGAGCCGCGCGGGTTCGGGCGCGGCCAGCGGCTTGCCGTCGACGGTGATCTTGTCGCGCGGCGTCACGTTCAGCGCCGGGCTGTCGATGACCTTGCCATTGACCTTGACGAGGCCCGCCTCGATCATCCGTTCCGCCTCGCGGCGCGAGGCGACGCCCGACCGCGACATCACTTTGGCGATGCGTTCGCCCTCGGGCGCGGGGGTCGCGGGGGGTGCCTTGGCGGGGCTTGATTTCCGGGGCATGGGGGGCGACCTTCGCGCGAGAGGGGAAACGAGGGCCGGGGGTTTTGCACCCCCGGACCCCCTGCAGGGTATTTGGATCAGGTTGAAGGCGCAACGGGCAGCGATGGAATTCCGGTCGTACATGGATCAGGCGCTGGACGAAGCGCGGGCGGCGGGCGCGCGCGGCGAGGTGCCGGTGGGCGCGGTAATCGTGGCGCCCGACGGCCGGGTGGTGGCGCGCGCGGGCAACCGGACGCGCGAACTGGCCGATCCGACCGCCCATGCCGAGGTGCTGGCGATCCGCGCGGCCTGTGCCGCCGCCGGGTCGGAACGGCTGCCGGGACACGACCTTTATGTGACGCTGGAACCCTGCCCGATGTGTGCCGCGGCGATTTCCTTCGCGCGGATCGCCCGGCTTTACTATGGCGCGGCGGACCCGAAATCGGGCGGCGTTGCGCAGGGCGCGCGTGTCTTTGCCCATCCGCAGTGCCACCATGTCCCCGAGGTCTATGACGGGATCGGAGGGGGCGAGGCGGAACGCTTGCTGAAGGGCTTTTTCGCCGGGCGGCGCGAGTGACGGCATCACGCCGGCGCGGGGGAACGCCTAGACGCCCCACCAGCGCAGGGTATTGGCCAGATGGTGCCGGATCGCCGCCACGGCGCGGTCGGCATCGCGGCGTTCCAGCGCGTCGATGATGGCCAGATGTTCGTCCATCGCGGGAACGATCCGGTCCGGCAGGAAGGAGCGCTGGTTCTGGATGATCGCGATCCGGTTGCGGTTGTCTTCATAAAGGCGTGCCGCCAGTGTCAGGCCTATGCCTTCCGACAGGGCGTCGTGGAGCGACAGGTCGGTCAGGATCGCCCGGCGCTGGGTTTCGGGGGTGATCCCCGCCCTGGCCTCGTCTCGCAGGGCTTCATGGGCGTCGCGCAGTTGTGACAGGGGCAGGGAGGCGCCGGTTTCGATGATGCGGCGCGCGCCCTCGCTGTCGAAGATGGCACGCAGTTCCAGACATTCGCGCGTCATTTCGGGTCCCGCGTCCATCACGACAATGCCGCGCTTCGGCAGGACCGAGACGACGCCCCCCGCCTCGGCCAGCTTGACCGCCTCACGCACTGCGGCAAGAGGCAGGCCCAGCATCTCGACCAGCATGGGGGTTGAAAGAAAGGCCCCGCTGCGGATGCGCCCGTCGCGAAGTGCCGCGATGAGCGAGTGATGCGCCTGAACCGCCAGCGTATCGCCCCCCGGCGCTGCCTGCTGCCTGTCTGCGTTCAACGTTTCCTCCTTGCGGGCGTGTGGCCTGCGGACCTGACCGTGATTATGCGGAAAACCCTGAAACTCCTATCCGGATTTTCGACGTATCAACGGCTGGAATAGTCTGTAACATTTCAGATGACATAACAATAGGCAGGTCAGAAAACCTGTCACCTTGAACCGACTGTCGCGGCGAGGGACCGGGGCAGACCACAGGAGGAGGACACCGATGCATTCGACAACCGCCGAGGGCGTGGAAATTTCCGAGGACGCATTGCGCCCTGTCACGGCACAGGAGAAATCCTGGGGCTGGTTTGCCATCTTCAACGTCTGGGCCAACGACATCCAGTCGCTGTTCGGCTATTCGCTGGTGGCGTCCTTGTTCATCTCGTTCGGGGTGACAGGATGGACGGCCTTTGCCGCCCTTATCGCCGCCGGGCTGTTCGTGATGTACATGGTCAACCTGTCTGGCGCGCCCGGCGAACGCTACGGGATCCCCTATCCGGTGCTGGCGCGGGCCAGCATGGGCACCGAAGGGGCCAAGCTGCCCGCCGTGCTGCGCGCCGTCGTCGCGGTATTCTGGTACGGCGTGCAGGTCTATTTCGCATCCACGGCGCTTGCGCTTCTGATCCGGTCGCTGACCGGGATCACCGGCGGGCCCGAGGTCATGGGGCTGACGAGCGTGGACTGGATGTCCTTCGTTCTGGTCTGGGCCTTCCACATCGTCATCTTCTGGCGTGGCATGGGCTGGGTCGAGGGGTTCCTGAACTTTGCCGGTCCCTTCGTCTATGCCGTGATGATCGGGCTTGTGGTCGTGCTGTGGATCAAGTCCGACGGCCAGTTGCTGTCGCAGGCGCAAACCATCTTTGCCAATCCCGATGCGACCTGGGGCACCGAGTTCAAGGGATTCATCGCCATCTTCGGAACGATGGTCGCCTATTTTGCCGCCGTGATGATCAACTTCAGCGACTTTTCGCGCTATGCCAAGGACAAGCCTGCGATGGTTCGGGGCAACCTGGCGGGGCTGCCGTTCAACATGATCCTGTTCTCGGCGCTGGCACTGCTGACCACGGCAGGGGCCGCGGTGGTCTATGGCGAGGCGCTGGTGAACCCGACCGAGATCGTGGAGCGGACGGACAGCGTCCTGCTGGCGGTCGTCGCTGCGATTACCTTCTTTGCCGCGACGGTGGGCATCAACCTGGTGGCCAATTTCATTCCGGCGGTCAACGGGATCGCCAACCTGTCGCCCTCAACCATCGGGTTCCGCAAGGCGGGGCTGATCACGTCGGGCTTTGCGCTGGTGATCGGCGGGTTCTGGACCGGGTTCATCAGCCAGTTTGGGATCAGCGGGTTCGTCAACACGCTTGGGGCGACCCTTGCGCCGATCTTCGGGATCATGATCGTGGATTACTATCTGATCCGTGGCCAGAAGCTGAAACTGGATGACCTGTATAACGAGGATCGCGGCACCTATCGCTATGGCAACGGCTGGAACGACCATGCGCTGGTGGCCTTCGGGATCGCGGCGGTCTTCTCGGTCGCCACGGTCTGGGTGCCGGCCCTTGGCCAACTGGAAGGTTATGGCTGGATCATCGGCGCGGTTCTGGGCGGGGTGATCTATCTTGTCCGCGCCAGGGGCAGGGTTCCCGTCTGAGCTTTCCCGGTCCGGTCCGGGGGCGGGTTGCCCCCGTGCCGGACCCTTTCCCCCTGGCCCCGACCGCGATCGCGCTCGGGGCCTTTTTTTGCGGATCAGATCGTGATCGGTTCCATCACCTCGGGTTCGATCACCTGCACGCCGGGTTTCACGCCTGAACGCAGGGCATCGGCCGATTGTTCCAGCACCGGGAACGTGCGGTAGTGGCAGGGGATGATGGTGCGGAAGTTGAAATAGCGGTTCGCCGCGTAGGCCGCGCGCTTCATGTCCATCGTGAAATGCCCCCCCGCCGACAGGATGCCGATATCGGGCTGGTGCAGGTCGGCCATCCAGTCCATGTCGGCCATGATGTCGGTATCGCCCGAGACATAGATCGTGTGGTCCTCGCCCGCGATCATGAACCCCGCCTCGGAGCCCACTGCCACCGGCTTGCCGTCGATCTCGCGGGTGGAGGAATGGCAGGCGTTGACCATCGTCACCAGGGCCCCGTTCAGATCGACCGTACCGCCCTTGTTGAAACCGATGTTGTCCACGCCCGCCCGCGCCGGATGGGCGGCGACCAGATCGTAGATGCCGACCAGGGGAACGCCCAGTTCGGCCGCGATGGTCCAGGCATCGCCCGTATGATCGCCATGCCCGTGGGTCAGAAGGACATGCGTCGCCCCCCCGATCGCCTCGGCCCGGCGGGCGGCGGGAAACATCGGGTTTCCGGTCAGCCAGGGGTCGATCAGAAGGACTGCCTGTTCCACCTCGATCCGGAAGCCGGAATGGCCAAGCCATGTGATGTGCATGCGTGTTCTCCTTTTTTCTTCTGTCATGCGTGCGCTGCTAACCTAGGTTGATGGCCGCCCCGTGTCACGCCGTGATCGCGCGGGGTGACGGCGCGGGCGCGCGCGGGTCGGCGGCCTGTCACCCTTGCAGCGCTGGTCGGTCGCGGATAAACGGGGCGTGACGAATTCACGGGTGCCAATTCAAGGGGGATCGCATGTCGATCGACGTGGAAACCGCGCGGCGGGTGGCAAAGCTTGCCCGCATTCAGGTGGACGAATCCGATCTGGCCGCGCTTGCGGGCGAGCTGTCGGGCATCCTGACCTTCATGGAACAGCTGAACGAGGTCGACGTGACCGGGGTTGAGCCGATGACCTCGGTTACGCCGATGCGGCTGAAGCGGCGCGCCGATGTGGTGACGGATGGCAACATCCAGGAAGCCGTGCTGAAGAACGCGCCGGAATCGCGCGAGGGCTTTTTCGTTGTGCCGAAGGTGGTGGAATGACCGCGAATACCTGGACGATCGCCGCCGCGCGCGACGCGCTGAAGAAGGGCGAGATCACCGCGACCGACCTGACGATGGCCTGCCTGACCGCGATGGACGCGGGCGATGCGCTTGGCGCCTATGTCCACAAGACACCCGAGATCGCGCTGGACCAGGCGCGGGCGGCCGATGCGCGGCTGGCGCAGGGCGACGCGCCCGCGATGTGCGGGATTCCCCTGGGTATCAAGGACCTGTTCTGCACGAAGGGCGTGCCCTCGCAGGCGGCGTCGAACATCCTGCGCGGGTTCCGGCCGGAATATGAATCCACCGTGACCACCCGGCTGTTCGAGGCCGGTGCGGTGATGCTGGGCAAGCTCAACATGGACGAATTCGCGATGGGTTCGTCGAACGAGACGTCGTGCTATGGCCCTGCGGTGAACCCCTGGCGGATCGACGACCGCGAACTGACGCCGGGCGGATCGTCGGGCGGGTCGGCGGCTGCGGTTGCGGGTGATCTGTGCCTTGCCGCGACCGGCACCGATACCGGCGGTTCCATCCGCCAGCCCGCGGCCTTCACCGGGATCGTCGGGATCAAGCCGACCTATGGCCGGGTCAGCCGCTGGGGCATCGTGGCCTTTGCCTCGTCGCTGGATCAGGCCGGCCCGATGACGAAATCGGTGCGTGACGCAGCGATCATGCTGGGCGCGATGGCGGGCCACGACCCGAAGGATTCGACCAGCGCGGACATTCCCGTGCCGGATTTCGAGGCCGCCCTGACCGGCGACATCCGGGGCAAGAAGATCGGCATCCCGCGTGAATACCGCATCGACGGCATGCCCGCCGAGATCGACGCGCTCTGGCACCGGGGCGCCGAGATGCTGCGCGATGCGGGCGCCGAGATCGTCGACATCAGCCTGCCGCACACGAAATACGCGCTGCCTGCCTATTACGTCATCGCCCCTGCCGAGGCTTCGTCGAACCTCGCCCGTTATGACGGGGTGCGCTATGGCCACCGCGCCAAGCTCTCGCACGGCGACGGCGTGACCGAGATGTATGAAAAGACCCGCGCGGAAGGCTTCGGCCACGAGGTGCAGCGCCGCGTGATGATCGGGACCTATGTGCTGTCGGCGGGCTTCTACGACGCCTATTACAACCGTGCCCGCAAGGTGCGGGCGCTGATCAAGCGCGATTTCGAACAGGCCTTCGCCGCCGGGGTGGACGCGATCCTGACGCCTGCCACCCCCAGTGCGGCCTTCGGCCTGGGCGAGATGTCGCAGGCCGATCCGATCCAGATGTATCTGAACGACGTCTTCACGGTAACGGTGAACCTGGCCGGCCTGCCGGGCATCTCGGTGCCCGTGGGTCTTGACGGGCAGGGCCTGCCGCTGGGGCTGCAACTGATCGGCCGGCCCTGGGAAGAGGGTGATCTGCTGAATCACGCCTATGTGCTCGAACGGGCCGCCGGATTTGTGGCGAAGCCGCAGAAATGGTGGTAATCGCCCCGCTGTGATGCCGAAACCCGAGGTGTTTCCGATGCTGCGCCGACTGCCCTGCCTGCTTGCGACCGCCGCCGCCGTTGCGGCCTGCACGCCCTCTGTCCCGGATTCCGGGGCCGGGGTGGGCTTTGGCGATTACGCCACCTATCAGACGCAGCGCGAGGCGCAGCTGTCCGGCGCGATGCAGGCGCAGTTGCCTCCGGTCAATGCATACGGGCAGGGCGTGACCGATCCGGGCGCGCCGCTGTCGGCGATGCCGGGCGCCGTGCCGGGGATGACGCCCGGTGCATCGCCGCAGACCGGCTTCTCGACCGAACGCCTGGGCGCAGCGATCGACGCGGCCGAGGCGGGCACACCCCTGCCGCCGCAACCCCAGGCCCTTCCCGGCATGCCCCCGTCGGGGGCGGTGATCGGCTCGGACGTCGGCGCGTCGCTTTCGGCCGACCGTCCGCGCGGCGATGCGCCCGCGGGGATCCAGATCCAGGCGGGCGAGGTCAATCCCGACAACATCGGCATCTCGGACGAACAGGACTTCAACGCCGTCGCGGCGCGCGAGACGATCGAATCCGACAAGGCGCGCCTTGAACGCAACCGCGCCCAGTATCAGGTGATCACGCCCGATCAGGTCGTCCAACCCACCGCCCTGCCGGAACGCCGTGGCGATTCCGGCCCGAACATCGTGGCCTTCGCCCTGTCGACGACCCACCTGCCGGGCACCCCGGTCTACAAGCGCCCGGCCTTGCGCATGGCCAATGCCGATGCCGCCTGCGGGCGCTACGGATCGTCCGATCAGGCGCAGCGCGCCTTCCTTGCGGCGGGCGGCCCCGAGAAGGACCCGAGGGGCCTTGACCCGGACGGCGACGGCTTTGTCTGCGGCTGGGACCCGCGCCCGTTCCGCGCCAACTGATGCGATGCTGAGGGCCTCCGCCTTTCCCTCGCCCAACTGCGGGCCAAGGCGGGGCGGGGCGCTGCCTGACCTGATCGTCCTGCACTATACCGGAATGGACAGCGCCGATGCCGCGCGCGACCGGCTCTGCGACCCCGAGGCCGAGGTTTCGGCCCATTACATGATTGCCGAGGATGGCGCGGTGATCCCGCTCGTCCCCGAGGAACTGCGCGCCTGGCACGCCGGGGCAGGGGCCTGGGGGCAGGTGCGCGACGTCAATTCCCGGTCGATCGGCATCGAACTGGTGAACACCGGCGCCCATCCCTATCCGCAGCGCCAGATGGCCGCGCTCGAGGCGCTTCTGGCCGATCTGATGCACCGTTGGCAGATCGCGCCGGAACGGGTCATCGCCCATTCCGACATGGCGCCGGGCCGCAAGATCGACCCCGGCGCGCGGTTCGACTGGCGCCGCCTTGCGCTTCGCGGGCTGTCGGTCTGGCCCGAAACGGGCAGCGGCGCCGAGGTGCCGGATTTCGCCGCCAGCGCCCGCGCCTTCGGCTATCCCGATGTCGCGCCCGACCTTCTGCTGGCCGCCTTCCGCCTGCGGTTCCGTCCTTGGGCGACCGGCCCCGAGGACGCCACCGACGCAGCCCTTGCCGCCGACCTTGCCGCGCGCTTTCCCGTTGACGCGCGGGCGCTGCAGGCGTAATCCGCCCGATGCGCGGATGGCCGGATGACCGCGGGATGCCGCAAGGTGTGTCGAGGAAAGTCCGGACTCCATGAGGCAAGGGTGCCGGGTAACGCCCGGCGGGGGCAACCCCAGGGAAAGCGCCACAGAGATGATACCGCCCCGCCTGCGGGGTAAGGGTGAAATGGTGGGGTAAGAGCCCACCGCGGACCGGGCAACCGGGACGGCACGGCAAGCCCCACCCGGAGCAATGCCGAATAGGGGCCTTGCGCGGAAAGGTCCGGCGACCTCCCGGAAACGGGATGCCGGAGACCTCCGCAGGGACGCTTCAGCCCAGAGGCCCGGGTTGGCAGCACGATCCCGCCGGTAACGGCGGGACCAGAGGAATGGTCATCGAAGGGGGAAACCCCGGAACAGAATCCGGCTTACAGGCCATCCGCGCACCGTCAGGACAGAAGGGGGCTCTGCCCCCTCGGGCCTTGCAGCCCTCACCCCCGGAATATTTTGTCCGGAAGGAAAGCAGACTTCACTCTGGCCCGAATATCCCCGCCGGAGGCTATTCCGAGCCAAGCCGCGCAAGCGGCGCGGGCGCGGCAAGGGGAATGCGGCGAAGCCGCGCATCAAGATCGGATTTCGCGCGGTTTGGCTGTTGACTCTGCCGCCGCCATCCGTAAAAGGCGGGCTTCAAGGATTTTTCGGGCCGCGCCTGCGTTTGCCCGGCTCTAGGAGACAAAGACGATGGCGAAGCCGACGACGATCAAGATCCGTCTGAACTCGACGGCGGGCACCGGGCACTTCTATGTGACCAAGAAGAACGCCCGCACCATGACCGAGAAGATGACGGTCAAGAAATACGATCCCGTGAAGCGGGAGCATGTGGAATACAAGGAAGGCAAGATCAAGTAAGATCCTGCAAGACCTCGTTTCACAAGGCCGCCTTCGGGCGGCCTTTTGTATTGGCTGCGGCGCCATCAGGCCCGATAGGGCGTATCGGCCGGGTTGCCGGCCAGATCACTGTAAGTGCGGGTGCCTTCCCGGCGGTCAAGATGAAGCACCCGGTCGTGGTCGGGATAGGTCACCACATCGGCAGGCGCGCGCGTGCCGATCACCAGATAGCGCGCCTCCCCGGGGCCGGGGTTTTCAAGGCAGTGGCCCACCGCGACGCCGGCCTTGAAGGTCGCGGTATCGCCGGGGCGCAGGTGATGGACGGCCGCGCCTTCGTGCAACAGTACCTCGCCCGTCAGGACATGCACCAATTCGTCTTCCTCGGCATGCCAGTGCTTGAGCGAGGATCGCGACCCCGGCGGCAGGATTTCGATGAAGGCGCCGAACTGCGTCAGCCCGCCTGTATCGGACAGCAAGAGCGCCCGGTAGGGGCCGCAGGGGTTGCCCTGCCCGTCGCTTTCGTCGGTCAGGGCGGCATCGAGCGGGAAATGCGGCATCCGGGTCTCCTGCGTTTTCCGGCAGTCTGAAACACCAGTCTGAACCGCGTATCGCGATATGAAAAGGGCCGCCCGAAGGCGGCCCGATCCTTTTGTCCTGCCGGAGTGCGGCTTATTCGCGGTTGCCCAGGAACTGCAGCAGGAACATGAACATGTTGATGAAGTCGAGGTAGAGGTTCAGCGCGCCCATGATGGCGGACTTGCCAAGCCATTCGGAATCCATCGCCATGGCATGCTGGATGTAGTCGTTCTTGATGCGCTGCGTGTCATAGGCGGTCAGGCCGGCAAAGATCAGCAGGCCGATCACCGTGATGGCGAAGGCCATCGCGCCCGAGGCGAGGAAGATGTTCACGATCGAGGCGACGATCAGGCCGATCAGGCCCATCATCAGGAACGTGCCCATGCCGCTCAGGTCACGCTTGGTGACATAGCCGTAGATCGACAGCGAGGCGAAGGCGATCGAGGTGACAAGGAAGGTCTGCGCGATCGATGCGCCGGTGAAGGCCTTGAAGATCCAGGCCAGCGACAGGCCCATAACGGCGGCGAAACTGTAGAAGAACAGCTGAGCCGCGGAATAGGACAGGCGGTTGATCATCGCGCCGAAGGCAAAGACCATCGCAAGCGGGGCGAACATCACCACCCAGCCCAGGATGTTCGGACGCAGCGTGACGGGATCCCGGAAGATCTGCAGCAGCACATCCGATGTGCCGACAGCCCAGGCGACGCCCGCCGTCACCAGCATCCCCACGGACATCAGCCCGTAGACCTTGTTCATGTGGGCGCGAAGGCCCTCGTCGATCTGCGCCGTCCGGGCACCTGCGCCCGCAGTGCGGATCGTTTCATACTGTGCCATGAAACCCTCCGTTGGAATGGCCTTGGCCGCATCCGTTGCGATGGCGCGGCTTACCTGCGGAATATCGGAAGAGCGCAGGCCCATTTCAAGCATTTCCGCCCGAAATCGTAATTGTTTTTGTCATGTTTTCGGCCGGTGTTGCCGTTGCCCTGGCCTGTCTCACGCGCAGGTCACGACAACTTTACCTGTCGACTTCCTGTCGCGCAGCAGCGCCAGCGCCTCGTCGGCCCGGTCCAGCGGCAGGATGTGGCTGATATGGGGGCGCAGGCTGCCCTCGGCAATCCACCCCATCAGCGTGGACAGGCTGTCGTTCAGGACCTTCGGCGCGAAGGTCAGGTAGCCGCCCCAGTAAAGGCCCATCACGGTCAGGTTCTTCACCAGAAGGAGGTTCGCCGGGATCTGCGGGACAGTCCCGCCGGCAAAGCCAATCGCCAGAAGCCGACCCTCGGGCCGGGTTGCGCGCAACGCCGCCATGAAAGCGTCGCCCCCGACCGCATCATAGACCACATCGACGCCACCCATCGCCTTCAGCACGTCCTTCAGGTCGGGGGTTTCGCTGTCGATCGTCTCGTCCGCGCCGGCCGCGCGCGCCACGGCAAGCTTTTCGGCGCCCCGGGCGCTGGCGATCACGCGGGCGCCCATCCGCTTGCCGATCTCGACCGCGGTCAGCCCCACCCCACCCGAGGCGCCAAGGACCAGAAGCGTTTCCCCCGGCTTCAGCCGGGCGCGATGATCCAGCGCAAGGTGGCTGGTGCCATAGGCGATCTGGAAGGCGGCGGCGGTTTCGAAATCCATCCCGTCCGGGATCGGCAGGCAGCGATCGGCCGGAAAGATGCCATGCGTCGCCATCCCTCCCTGGCCGGAATAGACCGCGACGCGGGTTCCGACGGCGGGCGAGGTCACGCCCGGCCCCAGGGCCTCGACCGTCCCCGAAAGTTCGAGCCCGAGCGTCACCGGGGGTGTCGGACGTTCCTGATACCGGCCCTCGATCATCAGCAGATCGGCGAAGTTCAGGCCCGCCGCGGCGATCCTGACCCGCACCTCTCCGGGGCCGGGAAGAGGTATCGGAAGCTGGGTGATTCGCGGTTGACTCCCGAAATCGGCGATCTGATAGGCCCGCATCCAACTTTTCTCCGTGCTGCGTCGCAGAAAGATACCGGAGAACCCCCCGAATGGCCAAGTGTCGAAAATGTTGCAAAATGCGAAAATCGGCGCAGATGGTGTCGCAAAATGCAATGCAAATCGCAACACTCGCTTAAGGAGAGTGAAATGGGTGCTTGCGCGACCTTGGCGCGACCTGAACTGTTCAGTTCAATCCTGTTTTTCGCCTGTATAATTGGACATATCCAAAAAGACAGGTTTGAAGGTGGGTCCGCTCCGAGTACGAAAAATGAAGGAAATCTGGGAGTTTGCCGGTGATGGTAAGGTTCCGGACCGTTCGAGTGACGCAGAGTCCAGCCATGGAGCCAATGATGAAGCACCCCGTAGACGCACATGTCGGCAAGCGCATCCGCCATCGCCGGTGGATGATCGGCATGACCCAGCAACAGCTGGCCGACAAGGTGGGGATCAAGTTTCAGCAGATCCAGAAATATGAAACCGGCATGAACCGGGTCAGCGCATCGCGCCTTTGGGATATTGCGGATGCACTGGGTGTTGCCATCGGCTTCTTCTTCGAGGGGCTTGACGACGCGCGCGAAAGTGCTGCACCCGCGCAGGGCGACATCCTTGCCGACAAGGAGGCGATGGAACTGCTGCGCAGCTACTATGCTATTCCCGAAGCGCAACGCCGCCGGCTGTTCGAATTGGCGCGTGTCCTGTCCGACGCGGCCTGAGGGGCCGCGCCCCGGCTGGCGCATCACCCGGCTTGACCACGGCGCCGCCTCGGGCTAGCGCCGGGTCAGCTGAGGAGGCGAAAGATGCGCAACCTTTCCCCGACCGAAATCGACGACATCATCGACGTGGCCCATGCGTTGGCGGATGCCGCGCGCGAGGCCACACTGTCGCATTTCCGGACCGCCGCCCTGACCGCCGACACGAAGGAGGCTGACCGTTTCGATCCCGTGACGGTGGCCGACCGGCTGTCAGAGGAACGGATGCGTGCGATCCTGGCCGCCCGCCGCCCGCAGGATGCCATCCTGGGCGAGGAATATGGCGCGAGGCCCGGCACCTCCGGCCTGACCTGGGTTCTGGACCCGATCGACGGCACGCGCTCATACCTTGCCGGCACGCCGACCTGGGGGGTGCTGATCTCGATCGCGGATGAAGGCGGTCCGATCTACGGGCTGATCGACCAGCCCTATGTGGGCGAACGGTTCGAAGGCGGGCTTGGCCGGGCCACGATGACCGGCCCGCACTGGACGCGGCCCCTGTCCACCCGACCGGCCCGCCCGCTGGGTGAAGCGCTTCTGATGTCCACCTTCCCCGAGGTCGGCACACCCGAGGAAGGCGCGGCCTTTCACCGCCTGTCGCGCCAGTGTCGCCTGACGCGCTATGGCACGGATTGCTATGCCTATGCGCTGGTCGCGGCGGGCCATGTCGATCTGGTGGTCGAGGCGGGGCTTCAGGCCTATGACGTGCAGGCGCCGATCGCGGTGATCACTGCGGCGGGCGGTGTCGTAACCGACTGGCAGGGCAACCCCGCGCATCAGGGGGGGCGGATCCTTGCCGCGGCCAACCACGAGGTGCATGCCGCGGCCATGGCCGTTCTGAACGGTGCCTGACAGCCGCTTGCGGGTGGACGCACCCTGCGGCTATGCTTGACCCGCCTGCCGCGAGTCCTTCCCCCTTCTGTCGCGCGGGCTGTCCCGATCCACCGAAGGGGGTGGCACAGGGGGACAGTCATGCCAGATACCGAAATCCTGATCCGCAACGCCGCCGCCGTAGTGACGATGGATGATGCCCGCCGCGAGATCGCGGGCGGCGACGTATTGATCCGGGGTGGCCGGATCGCTGCGGTGGGGCAGGGAATTGCCACGGCCGGGCAGGTCGTCGATGCCGCGGGCTGTGTGGTGACGCCCGGCCTTGTGAACACCCATCACCATCTTTACCAGACGCTGACGCGCGCGGTGCCCGGCGGGCAGGACGCGCTTCTCTTCGGCTGGCTGAAAACGCTTTATCCGATCTGGGCACGCTTCGGCCCCGACGAGATGTTCACCTCGGCGCAGGTGGGGCTGGCAGAGCTGGCGCTGTCGGGTTGCACGCTGACCTCGGACCATCTCTATCTGTTCCCCAACGGCGCGCGGCTGGACGACACGATCGCCGCCGCAGTCGAAGTGGGCCTGCGCTTTCACCCCACACGCGGCGCGATGAGCATCGGCGAAAGCGCGGGCGGCCTGCCGCCCGACGATCTGGTGGAACGTGAATCCGCCATTCTGGACGACATGATCCGTGTTGTGGATGCCTTCCACGACCCCGCGCCGGGGGCAATGGTGCGGGTGGGGCTTGCGCCCTGTTCGCCCTTCTCGGTCAGCCGCGAGCTGATGCGCGACGCGGCCATCCTTGCGCGGGACAAGGGCGTGATGCTGCACACCCATCTGGCCGAGAATGACGAGGACGTGGCCTACAGTCTTGCCACCTTCGGCTGCCGTCCGGGCCAGTATGCCGAGGATCTGGGCTGGACGGGCGATGACGTCTGGCATGCCCATTGCGTGAAGCTCGACCGCGACGAGATCGGCCTTTTCGCCCGCTCGGGCACCGGGGTGGCGCATTGCCCCTGCTCCAACTGCCGTCTCGGGTCGGGCATCGCGCCGGTCCGCGCCATGCGGGACGCGGGCGTGAAGGTCGGGCTTGGGGTGGACGGGTCCGCCTCGAATGACGCGGGCAATCTGGTGGCCGAGGCGCGGCAGGCGATGCTCTTGCAGCGCGTGGCGCGTGGCGCCG
Source organism: Aliigemmobacter aestuarii (assembly GCF_004799285.1). Classification (GTDB taxonomy): domain Bacteria; phylum Pseudomonadota; class Alphaproteobacteria; order Rhodobacterales; family Rhodobacteraceae; genus Aliigemmobacter; species Aliigemmobacter aestuarii. The sequence goes on from NZ_SSND01000005.1 coordinate 267,530, forward strand.
ATGCGATGAGCGCGCGCGAGGCGCTGGAGATCGCCACGCTTGGCGGCGCCCGGGTTCTGGGGCGCCCCGATTGCGGCAGCCTCGAACCCGGCAAGCGTGCCGATCTTGCGATCTGGGACGTCTCGGGGATCGAGGCGGCCGGGGCATGGGATCCGGTCGCGGCGCTTCTTCACTGCGGCCCGACCCGGGTGCGCGACCTGTTCGTCGAAGGCCGTTGCATCGTGGCCGATGGCCAGATGGTCACGATCGACCTGCCGCGCGTCATCGAACGTCAGAACCGGCTTGCCCGCCGCCTGATCGGCTGACTTTCCAAAGGGCGCGGTTTCTGGCAATCAGGCCCCACCCGGAACGGAGGCACCGATGGCCCGCAAACCCGCCCATGATTTCGCCGCGCAGAAGCGCGAAACCTTCGAAACCTTCGACGAACTGCGGAAGGACCCCGATCTGCCGACCCGCGGCATCGTGCATTTCCTGTTCGTGGCCGAGGATATGGAGCCGGACTGGAAAGCCGTCGAAACGGCGCTGGCCGCGAAGGGCTTCCGCACCGAACGGGACGAAGACGAAGGCATGATCGACGCCGCCTTCGGCCCGATGCCGATCACCCCCGAGGCGATCTGGGAGATGGAAAAGCTCTCCACCGAAATCGCGCTGGCCTTCGATTTCTTCCCCGACGGCTGGGACATGCTGGCCGAAGACTGACCTTCAACCTGATCCAAATACCCGAAACCTGAGCCGGCGGCGCAAAGGCGCCGCTGGCGAGGCAAAGACAGTGCGGCCGCAAGGCCGCGCCGCTATTTCACCTTGCGCCCGCCAACCCAGACCGACCGGATCGCCCGGTCGTCGCCCATCATGATCGTGGGAAACAGCGCCTGCCAGATGTCCTCGGCCCGCGCCGTGGCCTGTTCGATCGCCGCCGTCGAGGCCAGGTCGACCGCCACCAGGTCGGCCTCCATCCCCGGCGCGATGTTGCCGATCCGGTCGTCAGCCAGGAGCGCGCGGGCGGACCCAAGCGTCGCCAGCCACCACAATTCGGACGGATGCAGGGCACGGCCGCGCAGTTGCGCGACCTCATAGGCCGCGGCCATCGTCCGCAGCATCGAAAAAGACGATCCGCCCCCGGTGTCGGTCGCAAGGCCGATCCGGTGCCCGTCCGCCTTCAACCCCGCCATGTCGAAGAGGCCCGACCCGATGAAGGTGTTCGAGGTGGGGCAATGGATCAGGCTCGCGTCGACCTCGCGCAGGCGCGCCTTTTCGCGCTCCTCCAGCCAGATCGCATGGCCATAAAGCCCGCCCCGGCCCAGAAGCCCGTGGCGTTCATAGGTGTCCAGATAGTCGCGCGCGGTGGGGTAAAGCGCCTTTACCCAGGCGATTTCGTCCGTCTGTTCGCTCAGATGCGTCTGCATCAGGCAATCGGGATGCGCGGCCCAAAGCGCGCCAAGCGCCTCAAGCTGCGCCTCGGTCGAGGTGGGCGAGAAGCGCGGGGTGATCACATAGGAAAGCCGGTCCACCCCGTGCCAGCGCGCCAGCAGGGCGGCGCTGTCGTCATGGGCCGATTGCGGGCTGTCGCGCAGGCCCTCGGGGGCGGTGTCGCGATCCATGCAGGTCTTGCCGGCCCAGACCCGCGCCCCCCGCGCCTGCGCCTCGGTGAAGAAGGCATCGACGCTTTCGGGATGGATCGTGCAATAGCTGCAGGCCGAGGTGGTGCCGTTCGCCTGCGTCAGGTCGAAGTATCGCGCCGCCACGACGCGCGCATATCCGGGATCGGCAAAGCGCATCTCTTCGGGGAAGGTGTAGAGGTTCAGCCAGTCGATCAGCCGCTTGCCCCAGCTGGCGATGATCGCCGTCTGGGGATAGTGGACATGGGCATCGACAAAGCCCGCCGATATCAGCGCACGCCCGTGGTCATGCACCCTTGCCGCCGGATGGGCGGCCCGCAGGTCCCCGGCCCGGCCGACCGCAATGATCCGCCCGCCCTCGACCAGGACGCCGCCCTGGCTGTCCAACCGAGCGGCCTCCGGCCCTTCGACGAAAGGATCGGCGGAAAAACTCAGAACCTGGCCAAGGATCAGATCAGCCATCGCAGCGCCTCCGGTCAAACCCGGCAAGCCTAACCGGGTTTTCCGGTCAGGTAAATTTCCCGCAGATACCCTGTTTCTTTGAAACAGCTTTCGCTAAGGTCGGGCCAATCCGGGGAACGGGGCACACCGGACAGGGCATATGGGACTGGGCATACGGGACTGGGCAAACGGGGACGGGGCTGCGGGGCATGACGGAAATCGAGGACATCGCGGATACCGAGGACGAGGCGCTGGACCGGCGCCGCGTGTCGGCGATCCTTGATGCGGTCGCCGCGGGCGATGCCGGCCTGCTGACCGACCTGCTGGAACCCTTGCATGCGGCCGATATCGCCGACCTTCTGGAACAGCTTGACCCCTCCGACCGGCGCGAGGTGCTGCGGCTCTATTCCGGCGAGATCGACGGCGAGATCCTGTCCGAGATCGACGAATCGATCCGCGAGGAGGTCATCGAAAACCTGCCCGCGGACGTGCTTGCCGAAGCCGTGCGCGAGCTTGACACCGACGATGTCGTCGACATCCTCGAAGACCTCGAGGAACCGCAGCAGGAAATCATCCTTTCGGCACTCGAGGACGCCGACCGGGTCGCCGTCGAACAGGCGCTGTCCTACCCGGATTATTCCGCCGGGCGCCTGATGCAACGCGAAGTGGTGGTCGCGCCCGAACACTGGACCGTGGGCGAGGCGATCGACCATCTGCGCGGCGCCGAATGGCTGCCAGACCAGTTCTATCACGTCATCCTCGTCGATCCGCGGATGAAACCCAGGGGCTATGTCACGCTGGGGCGGATGCTGTCGTCTCGCCGGGACATCGCCCTGCGCGACCTGATGGAGGACAGTTTCCGCACCGTCCGCGCGACTGAGGAAGAGGCCGATGTCGCCTATATCTTCACCCAGTATCACCTGATCTCGCTGCCGGTCGTGGACGAAAACGACCGCCTCGTGGGCGTGATCACCATCGACGACGCGATGACCGTGCTGGACGAGGAACACGAGGAAGACATGCTGCGCATGGCTGGCGTCGGCGACGAGGCCAGCCTGTCGGACAGTGTCGCCGAGGCGGCGAAAGGCCGGGCGGTGTGGCTGTTCGTCAATCTGCTGACGGCGATCCTCGCCTCGCTGGTGATCGATCTTTTCGCCGACACGATCGACCAGATGGTCGCTCTGGCCGTCCTGATGCCCATCGTCGCCTCGATGGGGGGGAACGCGGGCACCCAGACGATGACCGTCGCCGTCAGGGCGCTGGCCACGCGCGACCTGACGGCACAGAACGCGCTGCGCATCGTGCGGCGCGAGATTGCCGTCGGTGCGATCAATGGCATGGCCTTCGGGCTGGTGATGGCGCTGGTCGCCGGCTTCTGGTTCGGCGTGCCGATGCTGGCCGGCGTGATCGGCCTCGCTATGGTGCTGACGCTGGTGGCGGCGGCGCTTGGCGGAATCGTCATCCCGATGGCGCTGGAACGGTTCGACATCGACCCCGCGCTCGCCTCCGGCCCCTTCGTGACGACAGTGACGGATGTTGTCGGGTTCTTCGCATTCCTGGGGTTGGCGTCATGGCTGCTTCTCTGACCGAACGAAAGGCCGAGGCGCGCCGCGCCGCCTTTGCCGCCCGAAAGGCCGCCTTCGAGGCGGGGCAGGGGCAGGCGGCGGAAATCCTGGCCGACTGGCTGGCGGCGCAGGCGGGCCGTCCGCTGGCGGGCTACATGGCCATGCGGACCGAAATCGATCCCCTTGCCGCGATGGCCGCGCACCAGGGCCCCGTGGGCGTGCCGGTGATCCTTGGCCCCGGCCAGCCGCTGAAATTTCGCGAATGGACGCCGGGCGCGGTGATGGAAGCCGGCAGTTTCGGGGCGTTCATCCCGGCCGAGGGAGCATGGATCGAACCCGAGGTGCTGATCGTGCCGCTTGTCGCCTTCGACGCGCGGGGCTACCGGCTGGGCTATGGCGGCGGGTTCTACGACCGCACGCTGGAGGGGCTGCGCGCCCGCCGTCTGACCCTCGCCGTGGGTTTTGCCTTCGACGCGCAGGAACTGCCCGAGGTGCCGATCGAACCGACCGACCAGCGCCTTGACGCCATCATCACCGAAAGTGGCGTGCGCCTCTTTGACTGACGGGCTTCATTCTGGCCGAAATATCCTCGGGGGGTGAATTGGCCCGCCAGGGCCAAGAGGGGGGCAGACAGCCCCCCTTTGCCTTACTTGGCGATCTTTTCGTCGCGCACGAACATGTTGCCCCAGGCGCGGTCGATCAGTTCGGGCGTCATCTGGTTTGGGATGCCTTCGAACTCGCACATCGAGATCATCTGGTCGATCAGGAAGGTGGGCTGGTAGTTCGCGTAGTTGTTGTCGATCGTCGGATACTTGGTCTTCAGCAGATGCAACAGCGCCTGATCGTTCAACGGCATCTTCTTCTTGCGGGCGACCATCGCGAAGATCTTCAGGAAGTTCTCCTGGCTCGGCCCGTCGATCTTGATCTTGAAGAAGATCCGGCGCAGGGCCGCGCCGTCGAAGATCTCGTTCGGGTGGAAGTTGGTGGAAAAGATCACCAGCGTGTCGAAGGGCACGGTGAATTTCTCGCCCGACTGAAGCTGAAGGATGTCGCGGCTTTCTTCCAGCGGCACGATCCAGCGGTTGACCAGCTTCTGTGGCGGCTCGGCCTGACGGCCAAGGTCATCGACGATGAAGATCCCGCCGTTCGACTTCATCTGCAGGGGCGCCTGATAGGTTCGGGCGACCGGGTTATAGGTCAGGTCCAGCATGTCGAGGCTGAGTTCGCCCCCCGTGATCACCGTGGGCCGGTCGCAGCGCACGAAACGATTGTCGAACCGGTTCGAGGTGCGGCGCAGGCTGCTTGGATCATCCACCGCCTCTTCGGCGCCGGAATGGACGATCGGGTCATAGACCGTGATCACCTGGCCCGAATATTCGACCGCGCGGGGGATATAGATCTTTTCGCCGAACGCATCGCGCAAACCGTTCGAGATCGAGGATTTCCCGTTGCCCGGCGGGCCGTACATCAGGATCGACCGGCCCGCCGTTACCGCCGGGCCGAGGTTGCCGATCAGGTCTTCGGGCAGGATCAGGTGGCCCATTCCCTTCAGCAGGTCGGCGCGGGTCAGCTTGCGGCCGCGCACCGTCTGGCGCCGGATCTGTTCGTTATAGACCGCAAGCGGCACCGGCATCGCGCCGAAATATTCCGACTGCGCCAGCGCATCCAGCGCCCGCGCCTTGCCCGCATCGGTCAGCTGATAGCCCATCTCGTTGCCCGAGGTCGCGTGCAGCGTGCCCGTCGCCTCCACCAGCCGCTGCTGGCGGGCGGTGTCCATAAGTTCCTGCGTCACCATCACCGGCACGCACAGCACCCGGCTCAGATGCGACACGAGGTCAAGGTTCATGCGGAACATCGTCTTCAGCAGGATGTCCCGCATCATCACCATCGACAGGCCGGTTTCGGCCATGTTGCGCGGCGAGGGCGGGGGCTGGACCTCGGTCGAGACGGCATCGGGCGGGGTCTGGATATTCATCGCGTAACACCTCGGCAAGAATCAGGATCCGGGCCGAAGACCCGGATTTTGTTGCCCACAGTGAAACAGCGGACTTGGCCTAAATTGCGGCCAGAATGGGAGAAAAGAGGTAAAACAGCAGCGTTCCCGACATCGGTAGGCCGAAGGGGAATTTCGCGTGTTCCCAGCTGGCCCAGTCGGCCGTGGCGCTGCGGAAGGGGGTGTTCTTCAGAACCCGGTGCGCGACGAAGGCCGCGAGGATCGTCGAGGCCGCGATGACGAACAGCGCGCCCGCATTGGCCCCGACGAAGAAGGGGGCCATCGCAGCCGCATATTTCGCATCGCCCGCCCCGATCAGGCCCATGCTCGACATCAGGAAGGTGATCACCAGCACGATCGCCCCCAGCCCGAGGCCCCAGAGATAGGCCGACTGCGGCAGGACGAACAGGCCGGTGGCGATGAACACGGCGGCCAGCGCCAGCACCGCCTTGTTCGGGATGCGCATGTATTTCATGTCGGACCAGGCGACCCAGATCGCAATCGGGGCCGCGCCGATCAGGAACACCCAGGCGGCGGTCTGGCTGAGCATCAATTGGTCACGTTGTTGTCAAGCGCGGCGAGGCTGCGGGCGGCCGCATCGAAATGCTGCGGATGGGTATCGACCGCCTCTTGCAGCAACCCGCGTCCGACGTTGACATCGCCCTGCTTGATGGCGGCCAGCGCGGTCGTGTGCAGAAGCTCGGCCCGTTCGGTCTGGGTCATCTGGATCACCGGCAGGTCGTATTTGCGCTGCGCGCTGCGGGCGAGGATCAGGTTGTTCTTGGCGGTGAACAGGCCCGGATCATAGGTCAGCGCATCGAGGAACAGCTTTTCCGCGCCCCGGAAATCCTGCCGGGTCAGTTTCGAGAAGCCCCAGTTGTTCAGCACGCCCGCAGGTTTGGTCGTCATGCCCGACGCGATTTCATAGAAACTGTCGGCCTTCTTCCAGTCCTTCTTGCTGTCGGCTACCATCGCTTCCAGCCGGTAGCGCTGATAGGTTTCGTGCGTGGGCGGGATCCGGTTCAGTTCGACCTCGGCCTCCTGCCAGTTGTTGGTGCGGATCAGGGCATCGGCGTAATCGACGCGGTCGTCGTTCGTGGCCTCGCCGCTGGCGATCAACGTGGCCCAGACCTGCGCCGCCTCTTCGGCGCGTCCCGCCCGGATCAGCGACTTGGCAAGCCCGCGCTTCAGGTCGGGCCGGTCGGGGTTTTCCGCCGAGGATTTCTGGAAATAGGCGACCGCTTCGTTCGGGTCGCCCACCGTCAGCATGATGTCCGACAGGTTTGACTCGTCGATCACGTTCACGCTTTTCAGCGCCCGGTCGACGCGGGCATCCGAGGCCTTCTGGCAGGCCCCAAGAAGGACCGTGCCGGTCAGACACAGTGTGACGATGACGGAATGGCGCATTTTTCTGCGTCCTCTTGCTGCTCGGTCCTGCCCCGTCGCTACAGCGAAGACAAAAGTTCGTATTGCCCTTTGCCCCGCCGCACGAGCGAGAAACTCTGTTCTTCTTCGTTTGCTTCCGTATACCCCGTATTTTCCGTCAGCGCGATAGAACGCCGCAGATTTTCGCGGATCGAGTCCGATTGGCCACTGTCATTTGCAAAGGCCTGCTGGAACAGCACCCGCGCCTCGCCCACCTGGCCCTTTTCCATCAGCACGACACCCAGGTTGTTCAGCGCCGGAACAAAGGTCGGGTCAGCCTCGATCGCATCGCGCAGCAGGCTTTCGGCCTGGCCCAGACGGCCAAGGTGCAGGTTCACCGACCCGAGCGCCGAGAGGACATCGACATTCACGCCCTGTTCGGCTGCAGCGCGCAGATAGGATTTCAGCGCCAGTTCGTATTCGCCCGCTTCCATCAGCCGGTGGCCGACCAGCAGCCCGTCCACCCCGTCGCCACCCGGATCGACCGGGGGCGGGGCGTTTTCATCAAGGAAACGCTGCGGCGTGCCGATGCCCTGACACCCCGCCAGAACGACGCAAAGGGCCAGAACGGCCCCTTGCCCGATCACTCGAAAGACCTTCGGTTTCAGGTTCAGCCCCCGCCTCCAAGCTGCGTCGCGATGCCATAGATCGACGGCCCGATCAGGATGATCATCAACGGCGGCACCGTGAACAGCATAGTGCCCAGTGTCAGCTTGGTCGGCAAGACGTTTGCCTTTTCTTCCGCGCGCATCACGCGTTTGTCACGCATTTCCGAGGAATAGACGCGCAGCGCCTCGGCGATCGAGGTGCCGAAGGTCGCCGATTGCACCAGTGTGGTCACGAACGAGGCGACATCGGGCACGCCCACGCGTTCGGCCATTTCCTTCAGCACGGCCACCCGTTCGCGGCCGGCCTTCACCTGCTGGCTGACCGCCTCGAATTCTTCGGCCAGCGCGGGATAGCCCGCCTTGGTTTCCTTGGCGACGCGGGCGATCGACTGGTCCAGCGACTGACCGGCCTCGACGCAGACCAGCATCAGGTCAAGCGCGTCGGGAAAGCCTGACACGATCTGGCCCTCGCGTTCCTTCACGCGCTTGTTGACCCAGTAGATCGGCAGGTAATAACCGGCAGCACCCGGACCGATGGTGCAAAGGACCATCATCTGGGTCGTCACGTCGCCATTGGCCGACAGGACAAGGGCATAGATCGTGCCAAGCGCAAGGGAGCCCAGGCCGAAGACAAGCTGGGCGAAATGGAACATCCGCACGGCCGACTTGGACTTGTAGCCCGCCCTGAGCATCTTGAGCCGCGATGCGCTGAGCTGCCCCTCGTCCTGCGGTTCAAGAAAGCCGGCGAACTTTTCCAGCTTGTCCGCCTTTTCGGCGCGGCGCAGCGCGGTGCCCGCGGCCGCGCGTTCGCGCGCCTTGGCCTGTTCCTTGATCTTGGCGAACGGGTCCTTCTGGCGCTTCAGCATCACCGGAAGCGCCAGGACGATCATCACCAGGCCAAGCCCGCCAACCAGAAGCAGCGGCCCCATCGGACCAAGCGCCCCCGTGATCATGGCATTGAGTTTCTCAATCATCTCAATCGTCCCATCACACCTTGATATTGACCATGATCTTCATGAACACGACGTTCGCGAAGAGGAAGGCGCCGACGACGATCGCCGCAGGGATGAAGGCCGCGGTTTCCTTTACGTCGTCGTAATAGTCCGGCTTCAGCACCGAGATCATGATCAGCGCCACGATCGGGAAACCCGACAGGAACATGCCCGACCATTTTGCCTCGGCGGTGATCGCCTTGACGCGGCGGAACAGCTTGAACCGGGCGCGGATCACGCGGGCCAGACCTTCCAGGATCTCGGCCAGGTTGCCGCCCGACTGCTGCTGGATGGCCACCGCAACCGCGAGGAAGCGCAAATCCTGCATGTCCATGCGTTCGGCCATCGCCTTCAGGCTTTCGGCGACATCGCGGCCATAGGCGGCCTCATCCGCGATCAGCCCGAATTCGGACCCGAGGGGATCGGGAATTTCCTTGGCCACGATCCCGATCGCGGCCGAGAAGGGATGGCCGACGCGCAACGAGCGCACCATCAGTTCGACGGCATCGGGAAGCTGTTCTTCCATCAGCGCAAGGCGCTGCTTGGCCTTCTTGTTGACCCAGAAGTAGACCCCGCCGACGCCCATCACCAGGGCCACGACGGCACGGACGGCCAGCGCGGCTTCGGTCGCAACCGTCAGCGCGAAGAACGAGAACACCGAAAGGCCGGCCATGATCCCGATCAGGGCCTTGGGCGAAAAGGCGATGTTGGCCTTCTGTGCCTTGTCGGCGAGGATCGAGTAAAGCGGGATGCCCTTGGCGTTCAGGTGCTGGCTCATCTCCTTGCGAAGCTGTTCCAGGACCTCTTCGCGGTTGCCGCCCTTTTCCATCAGGGCAAGGCGTCGGCTGACCTTGTTGTTGAGGCTGATCGACTTGCCGAAGACCGTCAGATAAAGGCCTTCGACCAGCACGATGACCGCGACGAAGATCAGGATATAGATGAGGGGTGCTGCGCTGATCTGCATGGCGGGCCTCAGGCGATGGGTTCGTAGATGGAGGCAGGCAGGTCGTAACCCCACTGCCGGAAACGTTCGGCGTAATGCGACCGGACGCCGGTTGCGTTGAAACGGCCGATGATCTTGCCGTCGGGCTGCACGCCCAGGCGTTCGTAGCGGAAGATTTCCTGCATCGAGATCACCTCGCCTTCCATGCCGGTTATTTCGGTGATCGAAACCATCCGGCGCGAACCGTCCTGCAGGCGGCTGGCCTGCACGATCAGGTTGACGGCGCTGGCGATCTGGCTGCGGACGGCCTTGATCGGCATCTCGATCCCGGCCATCGCCACCATGTTTTCCAGACGGCTGATCCCGTCGCGGGCGCTGTTGGCATGGATCGTGGTCATGGAACCGTCGTGGCCGGTGTTCATGGCCTGCAGCATGTCGATGACTTCCTCGCCGCGGGTTTCGCCCACGATGATCCGGTCAGGCCGCATCCTGAGCGCGTTGCGCAGGCAGTCGCGCTGCGTGACAGCGCCCTTGCCCTCGACGTTGGGCGGGCGGCTTTCCATCCGGCCCACATGGACCTGCTGCAACTGGAGTTCGGCCGTATCCTCGATCGTCAGCACCCGTTCGGTGTTGTCGATGAACGAGGACAGTGCGTTGAGCGTGGTGGTCTTGCCCGAACCCGTACCGCCCGACACGATGACGTTTAGACGGGTCGACACCGCGGCCTGAAGATAGGCGGCCATTTCCTCGGTAAAGGCGCCAAAGCGCACCAGGTCGGGGACGCCCAGCTTTTCCTTCTTGAATTTCCGGATCGACACCAGCGATCCGTCCACCGCCACCGGCGGCACCATGCAGTTGAAACGCGATCCGTCGGCAAGACGGGCGTCGCAATAGGGGTTCGATTCATCGACCCGGCGGCCGACGGCGGACACGATCTTGTCGATGATCCGCAGCAGGTGGCGTTCGTCCTTGAAGGTGATGTCGGTCAGTTCCAGCTTGCCCGAGCGTTCAACGAAGACGCGGTTGGGGCCGTTCACCAGGATGTCGTTGACCGTTTCGTCCTTCAAGAGCGGTTCCAGCGGGCCAAGGCCCATCACCTCGTCATACAGCTCCTGATGAAGGACCGTGCGGTCTTCCTTGTTCAGGGCGACCGACATCTCGTCCAGCGCCTCGGCCGTGATCGAGGCGATCTCGGCGCGCAAGCTGCCTTCGCTGGCATGTTCCAGCGCGGCGAGGTTGAGGTTGTCCAGCAGCCGTTTGTGCAGCTCGACCTTGAGTTCCTGCATCCGCTCCTTGCGGCGCTTCTCCTTGTCGGCGGCAACGGCTTCGGCCGGCGGTTTCGGCCCCGGCACGACACGCGGTTGCAACATGGGCTTGGGCGCGGCGGCGGGCGCCGCGGCGGCCACGGGGGCGCGTGCGGCGGCACCTGCCGCCGTCACCGCGGCCATAGGCGCGGGGCGCCCGGCTTCAGTATCTGGTTTCTTGAAACGCGAAAACATCATTCTCCCCCAAGAGAATTACTCAGCCTTTGGCCACCTCGGCCGATTTGTTGATGTCGAACAGTGACTTGGCCAGTTTGGCGACCTCTTTCCGCAACGGATTCTTGGCAGCGGTTTCGGAAAGGGGCAGTCCGTGGTCATTGGCCTGAGTGACCTGTGCACCGCCATCGGGCAGTTGCACCTCGATCGCGATATCCAGGCTTTCGGCCATCCGCTTCACCCGGCCTTTGGCAGCAAGGTCGGTGAAACGGGGGGCCCGGTTCAGGATATAGCGGAGCTTTTCGTGCGGCAGCGCCTCGGCCTTCAGGGCGCGGACCAGACGAAGCACGTTCTGGGCCGACCGCAGGTCGAGTTCCATCATCGCGAAATAGACATGGGCACGGTGCAGCACGGCCTCGGTCCAGGACACGATGGTCGACGGCATGTCGATCACCACGAAATCGAAGTTCTGCTGCGCCATGTCGATCAGTCGCCCGATGTCGTCGGGCGTCACGATGTCAAGCGGCAGCATGTCAGGCGGCGCGGTGAAGACGTGCAGCCGGTCGTTGAAGGTGGTCATGGCCTGAAGAAAGCTGTCGCTGTCGGCGTTGGCCGTGTCCGAAAGGATCTCGAACACCACCTCGCGGCGGGCCAGATCCAGATAGGTCGCCGTCGCGCCATACTGGAAATCCAGATCCAGCAGGCAGACCCGCGGCGGGTCGGTCTTGGTGACGTTCGCCAGTTCCCAGGCCAGGTTCACCGCAAAGGTCGTGGCACCGACCCCACCCGCGAGGCCATGCACTGGCAGCACCACCGCATCGCGGTCGCCCTTGGGTTTGAAGCTTGGCGTCCTGACCTGCTCGGCGCCGTGATCCTGGGTTTCGGCAACGGCCGGAACCTGCGCCGGTCGGCGCATCCGTTCGATCGCGTCGTGCAGGGCGCCTTCGGGCAGAGGGTAGGGGACGAAATCGTCGGCGCCCAGGCGAAGCAGCTGGTGCAAGGCGATAGGGCTGACCTGATCGGCGATCAGGACGACCTTGATGCTTTTGGCCTTGGCCGTGCGCACCACGTCGGTGATCCGGCTCAGGTCGGATTCGTCCTGGCCGTCCACGGCGATGGCGATGAATTCCAGCGATGCCGAATCCGGCTGCTCCATGAAGGTCAGCGCATCCTCGAACGACAGGTCGCCCCAGGATTCGCCAAGTTCATGTTCCATGTCGTCGATGAGCAGTTCGAAGTTCTGCACATCGCGCGACACGGTACACGCCAGAATCGGCGCGGGGTCTGTCTGCAGGTTGGCAACGCTCGTCATTACTCTCGTCCTCGCAATTCAGCCGCCTCGTCGAACCGTGGTCGGGTGTAACCCCGCATCCGGACGGTCAGACGTCGCCAGCCGGTGCGGCAGTTCTTTGGCCACACAGCTTTTCACTTGTTTCGAAATTCGCGGGTAATGTTGGCGAGATTGGGGCTAAAAGATCGTCTTTCTAGGATTTTGCCGGATATCAAAACAAAAGGGGCGGGATGGTTCCCGCCCCGATTGGATGCCTGTGGCAAGGTCCGGTCCGGCTTAGCCCTCGCCGGGGTCGGTCTGCGTGCGCACGACCCGATTCTGCGGATGCGGACGTTCGCCCAGGATCAGGTATTCGCGCATGATGACCTGCGCGTATTTCCCGTTCAGAACCGTCGGGTGGTTCTTCACGAACCCGGCCACTTCCGTCACCGTGCGGCGATTCTGCAGCTCGGGGTTCGGGGTCGGGATCAGGGGGCGGGTCTCGCCATAGCTGACCAGGGCATCCAGACGTGACCGGCTGATGCCGCGGGTTTCCAGATAGGCCACAACGGCCTGGGCGCGCTGCTTGCCAAGCCGCTGGTTCGAGGCCTGCGAGCCGACCAGGTCGGTATGCCCGTAGACCGAGAAACGCAGCTCGGGGAACTGGCCCATCCAGTTGGCCTGCTGGTCCAGCACCGCGCGCGCCTGCGCGTCCAGCACCGCACTGCCGAAGGCGAAGTTCACGGTGCTCTGGACTTCCGAGGCAAAGCGCGACCCAAGGGCCATCGTGTAATCGCGCTGACCCGACTGGAGCAGCGTGTTGTTCATCGTGGCGTTGCCAAATTCGCCATCATCGACCTTGGCGCCCAGTTCGTCGTTCAACGACCCGCAGGCAGAAAGCCCGAGCCCGACGCACAGCACCAATCCGAAACGCATGTGACCCCGCATCACGTCACTCCATCACATAGCCGTAGGAGCCGTTGAAATCCTGCCGGGCCACTTCGCCCGCCGGGCCTTTCACACGCTCGCTTCCGGTGACCTTGCCGAACAGGAACAGTTCCTTTTCCGTCGGGAGGCGCACACGGTCCGTCGGCAGGGCCAGTGCCTCGCCGCGGGTGGGCGTCACCAGATGCGGGGTGACGATGATCACCAGTTCCGATTGCGCGCGCTGGTATTCGGCCGACCGGAACAGCGCGCCCACGATGGGCAGGTCGCCCAGCCACGGCACCTGACCGTTCAGGTCGCGGAAATCATCCTGCAATAGGCCCGCGATGGCAAAGCTTTCGCCGTCCCGCATCTCGACCGTGGTCGAGGTTTCGCGGCGCTTGAAGGCGTTCAGGCTGAAGCCGCCCGCCTCGAGTGTGACCGTCGAGTCAATCGAGGACACGGCCGCGTTGATCGTCAGGTTGATGATGTCGCCGTCGACCACCACCGGAGTGAAGTTCAGCTCCACGCCGAAGGGCTTGTATTCGATCTTCACGCCCTGATCGTCGGCCACCGGGATCGGGTATTCGCCACCGGCGAGGAACTTGGCCTCCTGTCCCGACAGCGCCGTCAGGTTCGGTTCGGCCAGCGTGCGGACGACGCCTTTGTTTTCAAGCGCTTCCAGCAGGACGGCGAATTGCAGCGATCCGGCGGAAAAGCCAAGGGCAAGCCCGCCCGCCGCGTTGTCGCGCACGGCGATATTGCCGTTGGCCAGGCTGTTGTCGCCGTCAAGCCAGGTGCCGGATTCCCCGTTCACGCCGAACTTGTTTCCGCCGCTGATCGCCAGCGAGGACGACAGGTTCTTGGCGACCGAGCGCTGCATCTCGGCAAAGCGGACCTTCAGCATCACCTGCTGGGTGCCGCCCACGCTCATCAGGTTCGATACCCGTTCGGGCGCGTAGCGTTCGGCCAGATCAAGCGCACGGTCAAGCTTGGCGGTCGAACTGACCGTGCCCGAAAGCACGATCCCGTCATTCGCGGTCCGCACCTCGATCTGTTCGCCCGGCAGGATCTGCCGCAGGCGTTCCTTGAATTCGGCGATGTCGGGGGCGACGTGGACATCCACGTTGGAAATGAGCCGCCCGTCCGCACCCAGAAGCGTCAGGGTCGTGCGTCCGGGCGCCTTGCCCAGCACATAGATCGACCGATCGGACAGGGTGGAGATATCCGCGATCCCCGGGTTCGCGATCGACAATTCGGCGAAGGGGACGTCGCTTTCCACGACAACGGCCCGGTTCATCGGCACGTTCAGCGCCGACGACGGCGATCCTTCCATGACCCGCAGGGTCTGTGCATCGACGGGCGTCAACGCGGACGTGGCCAAGGCCAGGCCCAGGAATCCGGCCGTCCAGATGGTACGCAACTGCATGTGACCTGCCTTTCCGATCACGCCTCAACACGGGTCTTTTTTGCCCGTTCCATGAACCAAGGTGCCTGAACTGGCCTTTTATTGCAAGAATCAATTGGTTGTGGATGGCTTTTGATGTGGATAACTGGCAACAGGGTCATTCTCCGCTGTCCGTAAAGGAAAAGGGCGCGGAAGGATTTTCCGCGCCCCCGATGATTTTCTATCCCTCAATTTGTGCAGGGGATCGGAATTTCCACCACATCTGCGCCTTTGCGCGTCTTGATCGTGCAGACCCGTGCCGGGGCGGCCTGCTGCACGACCTGCTCCTGAATACCCAGAAGCGAGTTGCGGTCCACCTCGACAAGGCCGATTTCGGCGCTTTCGCCCGTCCCGACCAGCGACAGCGCCAGGCGGCCCGCGGCCTGACCCTGCGCCAGGCGTGCAACCTGTTCGGGGCTGACCTCGACGATGACAGTGCGTTCGCGGCCCGAGACGGTCAGTTCCTCGCCGGGCTTGGCATCGGTTGCGATCACCTTCAGCGAGGTTTCGATCAGGCGTGTCAGTTCGCCGCTTTGCCCGCCCGCGTTGCCGGTCCAGTAGACATCCACCCGGTCGCCCGGATGGATCGACCCTGCGACACCCGAGGCGATATCGACCTTGATCGAAAAGGCGCGCATGCCCTCTTTCAATTGCGAGGTCAGGCCCGCCGGTTCGCCCGGTTCGGTCACCTTCGTGGCCAGAAGCGGCTCGAACTTCTCCAGCGGGCGCAGAATATAGCGCGGCTCATCCTTGTGCGGCGGGAACAGCACCTCTTCGGCGCTGAACGTGCCTTCGGGCAGGGCCGATTGCTGCCAGTAGATCTTCTGCACGTCTTCCTTCGTCAGCCTGTCGCCATAGGCCAGCGGCTTGTTGACGACATAGACCTCGACCATCGGGCCCAGCTTGGCCCGGACGGCGCGTTCCGCTGCGAGGGCCTGCTGGGTCTGCCCCAGATACCCCTGGACCATGTAGACCGCCACCCCGGCCAGCGCGAGGCCGGCAACCAGGACCAATCCGAAAATCATGCGCATGGCGCGTTCCCTTTTCCACACCGCCCGCGGCAAGCCGCCGAAGGCGCACCCACTTCCATGTGCGGCCGCGCCTTAAAGGCCGGCCGCCGCGACCACCGCCGCCACCAGTTCGTCTGCAAGCACCGCGGCCGAGCTGTCGGCCGTGGTGAATGTCGGGATCATCACCAGAAGGCCGATCCCCACGACCGCTGCGGTCAGGACCACCCAGTCCACCGTGACGGCACCGTCTTCATCCCTGAACCGGCGCAGCTGGTGCGCGAGTGCCGGTCCGATCTTGCGAAGTTCCAATTTCATAACGCCGTCCCATCCTGTCCAGGATTGTCACTACACATCAATTCTGCCCTTGAAATCCGGCGCAAATATGGCACCGGCGCGAGATCATCGGGGCCGATCCGCCCGCCAAGCGGGCAGCCGTTCCCCGAAACGGCGAAGGGCCGCGGACCCTTGCGGGAACGCGGCCCTTGCCAAACCTTGCGGCCGATCAGTTCAGAGCGGCGCCAGCAGCGACGGCGTTGCCGATGTCGGTCGTCATCGTGGTCGCGGCGGTATCCAGACCGTCGGTCACGGTCGACATCACCAGCAGGCCCAGGCCCACGATGGCAGCGGTCAGCACGACCCAGTCAACGGTCACGGCGCCCGATTCGTCTTTCGCGAAGCCCTTGAAGATGTTCATCAGTTTCATGGTACAGTCCCTTTCGCAGGAGTTGCTCGTTCAGTTGCAGCCTTGGGGTCTTTTCGTTCCGGCCTCTGTTCCGTTCCGATCTCCGTTCGGCATGGGCACATATGGCCTCCGAATCGTGGCGGGAGTTGGGAGCGACTTGGGCATTTTCGGAAACTTCGAAAAATGCGCCGGAAATCCCGTAATCCATTGAAAGAAATCGAAACATTTTTTTCCACGGGTCCGGTCGGCAATCTGAGGATGCACGTCTTGCGTGGCCGAAACGCCCCGAATTGGGCGAAATCGCCACATTCGGCGGCCGAAATGCTGGCCGGAGGCGCGATTCTCTGCTTCATTTCCCGAAAAGAAAGAACGAGCAGAAAGCCGCATCATGCGGATGATCACATCGGCGATTCTGGCCGGGTCCGTCTGGGCCGGGTCCATCGTGGCGGGGGCCCATGGCCTTGCCGCCCAGACCCTGTTGGGCCAGGAAGACTTCACCTTCAAACGGGTCGGTGTCCCGGGCAAGGGCGCGGCAGGAAAACGCATCACCGTCCAGATCGACCCCGCCGAACAGGCGCGGCGCCTTGCGGTAAAGCCCAAGGCCGAACCCGAGGCGGATGAGCCGACGACCGAGGTCGCGGCCGCCAGCCCGGCGCCGGTTGCGCCCAAGGCCCCCGCCGCCCGATACGACTGGTACTGGAACGCCGTCCCACCCGCACGCGACGCCCGGTCGGGCCGTTGGCCCCTGGCGATGGCAAGTCTTGCAAAGGGGCCGGGTGGCGCAGCCGTCGCCGCCCCCCGGATGCAGGTCATGCAGGACCTTGCCGCGAAACACGGCACCGATATCCTGAAAGCGACGATCGGCACCGAAGTCTCGCCCGCTCTGGTCCTGGCGGTCATCGGCATCGAAAGCGGGGGACGTGTGGATGCGGTCAGTTCGGCCGGCGCACAGGGGCTGATGCAGCTGATCCCGGCCACCGCCGAACGCTTCGGCGTTGCGGATGCGATGAATCCCGTCCAGAACATCAAGGGCGGTGTGGCCTATCTTGACTGGCTGATGAAGGAATTCGACCGCGATCCGCTGATGGTGCTGGCCGCCTACAACGCGGGCGAGGGG
>NZ_SSND01000006.1 GCF_004799285.1 Aliigemmobacter aestuarii
CGACATCGGCGGTCTTGTCCAGCGTGATCGCGGGCTGTTGCGCCGCGGTCAGCGTCACGCTGTCGGTGTCGGTGACGGCGTCGCCCACGGGCGGGGTGCCCGAGGCGGTCGCGGTGTTGGCGATGGAACCTGCGTCGAGGTGGTCCTGGGTGACGGTCAGCGTGGCGGTGAAGATCTGGCTGGCGCCGGGGGCCAGGCTGACCGGGGCCGGGGTGATCGCCGACAGGCCGGTCAGCGGGTCGGTGACCGAGACATTGGCCAGCGTCACGTTGCCGGTGTTCTCGACCTCGAAGCTGTAGGTGACGGTCTCGCCGAGCGTGCCATAGGTGGCGACATCGGCGGTCTTGTCCAGCGTGATCGCAGCGTTCCGGACGGGCAGGCAGACGGTGGCGCCATTGTTGGCGAGGCTGGTTTCCGTCAGCGCCGTGCCATCGGTTTCCTCGGCGGAGGAGCTTGCGGTGTTCACAAGGGCGAGGCCCGAGGCGCAGGTGCCGGTATCGACCGCGGTCGCGTTGCCGCCGCCGTCGACATCGGCCTGGGTCACCAGATAGGTCGCCGTGCAGCTGGCAGATGCGCCGGAGGCAAGCGTCGCGATGGAGGCCGCGCCGCCGCCGCAATCGATCGCCGACAGGCCGGTCAGCGACGTGTCGACCGGCGTCAGGTTGGAAATCGCCCAGGGGCCGTTGTTGGTGAAGGCAAGCGTGTAGGTGACGGTGTCGCCCGCCGCCGCGCTGACCGGATCGGCCGTCTTGGCCATGTCATAGGTCGGCGCGTCATCGTCGTTGTAGAAGGTGCAGGTAACGGCGTCGCCCGCGGCGAGCGTCAGGGTCGAGCCGGACAGAGCGCTGCCGCCCGTGCCGTTCACCGAACAGGCGAGCGGGGTGGCGGCGGGCTGGTAGCCGGTCAGCGCGGTTTCCGTCAGGCTGTAGGTGCCGGGGGTCAGCGTCACGGGCACGCCCTGTGTCGCGGCTGTGCCGTTGTAGCTGAGCGTGAACGCACCCGCCGCGGCAGTCCCGCCGTTGTCGTTGGTCACCGATTTGACCAGGGTGAGCGAGCCCTTGTTGTAGCGGTTCGTCAGCGTGCAGGTGACGTTCTCGCCCGAGGCAAGCGTCAGGCCGTCGTTCGGGTTCGTGTCAGCCGCGCCGGTGCAGGCCAGAGACAGCGTGTAATCCGGGTTCGCAGGGGTTTCCGCGATCGTGTAGGTGCCCGCGTTCACGGTTCCGGTCACATCCGTCGATCCGCTGGCACCCGGCCCGCTGAGGACAGCGTTGGCAAGCGTGCCGTCGGGCGAGGCGAAGATCGTCCAGGCCGAGGGCAGGGCGGTGCCTGCGCCGCCATTCTCGACCACCTTGTCGAGCGTCAGCGTGGCGGTCGCGCGGGTGTTCGTGAAGGTACAGGCGATCTGCTGCTGGGGGTTGGTGTCGCGGAAGGACGACCCCAGGATCACCACCGTGCCGTTGCCGTCATCGGTGTAGCCGACGCCTTCGGTCAGGCCGGTGCAGACGGCGTCGCTGGTCCAGCCGGCGGGGACCGTCTCGGTGATCGTCACGCTGTTGAAGCCGGCGCCCGCGCGCACGGGCAGAAGGTCGCTGGCATAGGTGACGGGGGTGTTTTCGGCCGTCGTGGTCAGGGCGAAGCTGCCCGAGTTCTGGGCGCCCGAGACAGTGAAACCGAAGGTGCCGACGTCGCCGGTCGAGACCTTGGCGACAGTGACCTTGGGCGCGATGCTGAGCGTCACACCGCCCGAGGGACCGAAGCACTGGGGCGTGGCGACATCATAGAGCGTGTCCTTGTCGTTGCTTTGCCATGCGGCCCAGAAGCTCACTTCCGTGCCGGAATCGATCGCGCCGTCGTTGTCGAGGTCGCACTTGACCTGAATGTTGCGGGTGACGGTGAACGTGCCTGATGCACCCGACGCGCCGTCGAGGCAGGCGTCGCCATCCCGGTTGGCCATGCCAGCCGGAATCGTTCCGCCTGCGGGAACAAGGCAATCATCGTAATAGATCGTGCCATTCGCCCCCTGGGTGCCAAAGCCATAGGCCACCATCAGGTCATAGACGTTGTTGCCATTCAGCGAATAGGTCACGGATACGGGCAGCGTCACGACATCGGTGGGCAGGCTGCATTGCCCCAAGGCCTGGCTGGGGTTCGGGGTGACCGACACGATGGCGGCGTTGTTCGAGGTGCAGTTCGCCTTGGTCGTGTAGGGCGTGGAGGCAAAACCCCACGCACCATCCTGGGCCTGCGCCTGGGGTGCCGCCACGAAAAGGGTTGTCGCCATTACCATGGCCGCCCGGATCGTGTTCCGGAAAAGGGACGTTTTCGCAGGAAGTTCCCGGTCGCACATGCGAACACGGTTGAAGACGAAATGATGACCCAGATGCGACATGGCGAGAATCCTTGAGGAAATCCCCGCCGCCAGAAATTCACACAACCAAAAACCACCTACGCCAAAAAAAGGCGGCGGTCAGATGTTGAATTTAGGCGAATTTGGGGCGGCCAGCCACGATTTTGTTAAGATTGGACCGCAAGCGGCCAAAATCACGCCACTTTTCGGCCATAATTCACTTTCCGGCGACAATCGCACAAGATGTAGCCCCCTTACGTTGGAAAAGTACAAATTTGAGCGGGTTCATTGGTTCGTGGCCGGCAACAAGCGGAAAGGTACTTCGGCGATTGTGGATCATCTTTAGGTTGTTTTGCGTAAATCGCCACATTTCAAGGTTGCATCACGTCGCGCATCGGTCGCAAGCCCGTGATCCCGATTCGTGGCATCCGGGTGGCGGCGGCCCGATCCAATTCCGATCCGGTCCTGGCCGTTTCGATCGCGCCCGACAGGTCGGCACGACACCGACCGGTCTTTGCGGGAATGCCCTGTGCGCGTCATGGGTGGCACGGAATGCGTGGCCGATCCGCCGGGCTGGCCTTTCGGGCAGAACTCTTCAAAACATTGAAAATAATGATATTATTCTTGCCATTTCGTCGCAGCGTGCCGGCCTGCGCGATCCCCCGTGCGCGCGTTCCGGCGCGGCCCGGGCCGCCGCACACATCCCGGTAGGCGGCTGCCACATTCCGGCGCTGAATTTGCCGCAAACTTGCCTTTCATTTCCAGCATTTGCCACGACCGGTCCACACTGGGGCCTAACTGATCGGGTGTTTTCGTCGGGCTGTTCTGATGCTGCCGGAGCACCCGATGTCGATCACCGCCTACGAACAGTTCATGATCGAACTGGTCAACCGGGCCCGTCTGGACCCAGCCGGAGAGGCCGAGCTTCTCGGAATCGAACTCAACAGCGGGTTGTCGGCCCGCCGGATCTCGCCCCAGTCCTATCAGCCACTTGCGGTCAACGACCGCCTCGGCGCGGCAGCGGACACCCACAGCCGATGGATGCTGCAGACCGAAACCGTGGGCCATCGCGGCGCGGGCGGGTCGAACGCGGGCGACCGGATCGGTGCGACCGGCTATGATCTTTCGGGCGATGCGACATGGAGCGAGAACGTCGCCTTCCGCGCCTCGAGCGGGCGGCTGGACCGGATCGAGGCGATCCTGCGCCAACATGGCAGCCTGTTCGACAGCTCGCTGCACCGCCTGAACATGTTCAAGTCCGAGGTGGCCGAGATCGGCGTCGGGCAGGCGGTGGGCAATTTCGCGGGCTACAATGCCTCGCTCATCACACAGAATTTCGCCTACAGCGGGCGCACGCATTTCCTGACCGGAGTGGCCTATGCGGACCGGAACGGCGACGATTTCTATTCGGTCGGCGAAGGACGCGGCGGCGTGTCCTTCACGATGCAGGGCGGGCGGACGACCTCAGCCGCGGCGGGGGGCTATGCGCTGGAAACCGCGGCGAACGGGTTGCAGAAAGTCATCGCCTGGTATGGCAACCGCAAGGTCGTGGTCGATGTGCGGTTCCGGGGTGAGAATGTGAAGCTCGACATCGTCGGCGGGCGCGAGATCGAGGTTTCGGCCAGTGCCCGGCTGGTCCGTGGCGTGGCCCATGCCGAACTTCTGGGCGTGCAGAACACGAACCTCACGGGCAATCGGCAGGGCAACCGGCTTGAAGGCAACGATGGCAAGAACATGCTGTTCGGGCGCGGCGGAAACGACCGGCTGGACGGCGGCGAGGGCAATGACACGCTGATGGGCGGTACGGGCAACGACCGCCTGACCGGAGGCGTGGGGCGTGACAAGCTGGTCGGCCATGGCGGGCGCGACCTGGTGGATTACAGCGACTCGTCCGGCGGGGTGATCGTGGATCTGGCGCGCGGACACGGGCGTGGCGGCGATGCCCAGGGCGACCGCCTGCTGTCAATCGAGGATGTGCTGGGATCGGGCTATGCCGACCGCCTGGTCGGGAATGGCCGGGGCAACCGGCTGTTCGGCGGCGAGGGCGACGATACGCTGGATGGCGGGCGCGGCGCGGACCGGCTGGTCGGGCAGGGCGGCGACGACCTGTTCATCGGTGGTCAGGGCGCCGACTGGATGGTCGGAGGCGGCGGGTTCGACCGGGTCAGCTATGCCGCCTCTCCCTACGCGGTCAGGGTCGATCTGGCGTCGCGGGGGCCGCAATGGGGCGGCCAGGCGGCAGGCGACCGGCTGGCGGGGATCGAGGCCGTGACCGGTAGCCAGCATTCCGATGTCCTGGCAGGCGACGCGCAGGCCAACGCGCTGGCGGGCCTTGCGGGCAATGACAGGATCGACGGGCGCGCGGGCGACGACACGATCGACGGCGGCGCGGGCGATGACCTGATGACCGGGGGCGCGGGGGCGGATGTCTTTGTCTTCCTGCCCGGCTCGGGCAGCGACCGGATCACCGATTTCGATCCGGCCGTCGACCGGCTTCAGATCGCGGCGGCGGCCCTTCCGGCGGGGGATCTGTCGGGGATCGCGTCGCTTGGTGACGGAGGCGAGGTGGTGCTGACGCTGGCGCCCGGCGCGCAGATCGTCCTGCACGGCCAGACCGACATCAATCAGGTTCTGGCCGCGATCGACATCCTTTGATGGGGCCTTGACCGGGCCTTGACCGGGCCCTGCGACGCATCCTGCGGGCGCGCGCATCACCGGCCGGGTCGTGCCGGCCGGTGATGGGCAGCCCAGTTCAGTGCTTGATCATCACATGCCGGACGACGGTGTAATCCTCCAGCGCATAGGCGGACATGTCCTTGCCGTATCCGGATTGCTTCAACCCGCCATGCGGCATTTCGTTGACCAGCATGAAATGGGTGTTGATCCAGGTGCAGCCATAGCGCAGCCGCGCCGCCGTCTCCATCGCGCGGCCCACGTTCTGCGTCCAGACCGACGAGGCCAGGCCATAATCGGAATCGTTGGCCCATGCCACGGCCTGATCCACGTCCGAGAACGGCGTGATCGACACCACGGGGCCAAAGACCTCGCGCCGGACGATCTCGTCTTCCTGTTTCGCCCCCGCGATCACGGTGGGCCGGTAATAGAACCCCTGACCCATCACCTCGCCGCCGGTGGTGATTTCGATGTGGTTCAATTCGCGCGCGCGGTTCACGAAGCTTGCCACCCGGTCCCGCTGGCGCAAGCTGATCAGGGGGCCGATCTCGTTTGTCGTGTCGTCCTCAAGGCCAAGCGCGATGTTCGAAACGGCGCTGGTCAGGTCCGCCACCAGACGCTCATAGACCTTCCGGCCCGCATAGATGCGGCAGGCGGCGGTGCAATCCTGCCCGGCATTGTAATAGCCGAAGGCGCGCAGCCCCTCGACCACCGCGTCGATATCTGCATCGTCGAAAACGACGACCGGGGCCTTGCCCCCCAGTTCCAGATGGGTGCGCTTGACCGTGCGCGCGGCGGCATCCAGCATCTTCTTGCCCGTGGCCACATCCCCGGTGAGCGAGATCATGTCGACGCCGGGATGATTGATCAGCGCATTGCCCACGGTATGGCCGCGCCCTGCGATCACGTTGACCACGCCCTCGGGCAGTTCCTCGGCGAGAATTCGGGCCATCTTCAGCGCCGTGAAGGGGGTCTGTTCGCTGGGTTTGAACACGACGGTATTGCCTCCGCCGATGGCCGGGGCCAGTTTCCAAGCCATCATCATCAGCGGATAGTTCCACGGCGCGATCGAGGCCACGACCCCGATCGGATCACGCCGGATCATGCTGGTGTGACCGGCAAGGTATTCGCCCGCGACCTGGCCATGCTGGGTGCGGACCGCGCCCGCGAAAAAGCGGTAGCAGTCGACGATGGCGGGGATCTCGTCA
This sequence comes from Aliigemmobacter aestuarii, assembly GCF_004799285.1. Classification (GTDB taxonomy): domain Bacteria; phylum Pseudomonadota; class Alphaproteobacteria; order Rhodobacterales; family Rhodobacteraceae; genus Aliigemmobacter; species Aliigemmobacter aestuarii. The sequence continues at coordinate 6,229 of NZ_SSND01000006.1, forward strand.
TTGCGGGCGGCGTTGATCGGTTTGCCGCAGTTCAGCGCCTCGAGCCGGGCGAAATCGTCCGCCTCGGCCTCGATCCGGTCGGCGATGCGCAGCAACGCCGCCGCGCGTTCGGCGGGCGTGGTGCGCGACCAACCCTCGAATGCGGCACGCGCGGCCTGCACCGCCCGGTCGACCTGGGCAAGGCTTGCCTCGGGCACCTCGACGATCAGTTCGCCCGTGCGCGGGTTCAGCACCGGTTCCTTCGCGTCCTGCCCGGCCTCGAAATCATTGCCGATCAAGAGTTTAAGGTCGATCGCGCTCATTGTGTCACCTCCCGTGTCATTTGCCCGCGCCAGCGGTCTCGGAGCCGCCCCGGGTCAGGTAATAGGCCAAAAGGATCGGGACGAAAGTCACCGCAAAGACGACGATCGCCACCACATTCGTCACCGGGCGCTGCCGCGGCCGGACCAGTTCGTTCAGCATCCAGATCGGCAGGGTGGATTGCTGCCCCGCCGTGAAGGTCGTCACGATCACCTCGTCGAAGGACAGGGCGAAGGCCAGCATCCCGCCCGCCAGAAGCGCGCTGCCGAGGTTGGGCAGAAGGACATAGCGCATCGTCTGGAAGGCGTTCGCGCCAAGGTCGGCGCTGGCCTCCATGATGCCGCCGGACAGCCGCCGCATCCGCGCCACCGCGTTGTTGTAGACGATCACGATGCAGAAGGTCGCGTGGCCCAGAACGATCGTCCAGACACTGAACGGGATCTCCATGATCGCGAAGGCCGACCGCAGGCTCATCCCGGTGATGACGCCGGGCAGGGCAATCGGCAGGATGATCAGCAGCGAGATCTGTTCGCGTCCGAAAAAGCGCGTCCGCGCCATCGCTCCCGCCACCAGCGTGCCAAGGATCATCGCCAGCAAGGTCGAGATCGCGGCCACCTTCAGCGACAGGTAGAGCGGCGGCCAGATGTCGGCCCGGTTCCAGGCCACGCCGAACCATTGCGTCGTCAGCCCCGGCGGCGGAAAGGCATAGGTGCGTTCCTCGATCGTGAAGGCGTAAAGGAAGATCAGCAGGATCGGCAGGTGCAGGAACAGAAGCCCGCCGATAGCCGCGATCCTCAGCGCCAGCGAGGCGCCCTGTCTGCCGTCGTCAGAGCGCATCGAAAGCCCCCGCGCGTTTGGCCAGATGCAGGTAGATCAGCATGATGACGATCGGCACCACCGCGAAGGCCGCGGCCAGCGGGATGTTGCCCGCCGTGCCCTGGAGTTGATAGACGGCCTGCCCGATGAACCGGGCCGAGGTGCCGATGATCTGGGGAATGATGTAATCGCCCATCGTCAGGCTGAAGGTGAAGATTGACCCGGCGATCACGCCCGGCATGGCCAGCGGCAGGATCACGGTGCGGAAGGTCTGGCCATGGCTTGCACCAAGGTCGGCCGAGGCTTCCAGCATCGACAAGGGCACGCGTTCCAGCGCCGCCTGCATCGGCAGGATCATGTAGGGCAGCCAGACATAGACGAAGACCATCCATGTGCCGAGGAAACTGGTCGACAGCGAATTGCCGCCGATGAAGGGCAGGCCCAGGACGGCGTCAAGGATCGGCGTCGTGCCGGTCACTCCCGCGGCCCAGCCGATGATCCCTTCCTTGGCAAGGATCAGCTTCCAGGCATAGACCTTGACCAGGTAGGACGACCAGAGCGGCAGCATGACGCCCAGATAGAAGGCGGCCTTCCAGGGCCCGCGCGCATAGCGGGCGGCGTAATAGGCGATCGGAAAGGCCAGCAGCGCGCATCCAAGCGTGACCGAGGCCGACATCAGCAGCGTGCGGAAGATGATGTCGAGGTTCTGCGCGCGGAACAGTTCGACATAGGTCTTCAACGTGAATTCCGGCACCACCACGCCCGAGAATTCGTCGATGTAGTAGAAACTTTGCAGCAGAAGCGCCGCGAGCGATCCCAGATAGACCAGCCCCAGCCAGATCAGGGGCGGCGCGATCATCAGAAGAAGCAGCAGGTTCGGTCGGCGCCAGAACAGCCCGGTCAGCCGGTCGCCAAGCCCGCGTTCGGCCAGAACCGCGCTCATGCCCCCTCCATCACATGCAGATGGGCCGGATCGAAGCCAAGCCCGACGGTTTCGCCCGGTTGCGGCACGGCGATGCCTGCGGGCACCAGCGCCGCGATCTCGGCCCCGGGGGCGGTGCCCTGGACGGCGATCTGCACGCGCGTGCCCGCCCCGAGATAGCGCAGCGCGGTAACGCTTCCGGCCAGCGCCGCGGCCTCGGCGGGAATGATGCGCAGGCTTTCGGGGCGCAGGCTGGACCATTTCGCCGGTCCGCCCAGCCTTTGGGTGATCTCGGGCGGAAGGACATTGGACGACCCGACGAAATCGGCCACGAAACGGGTGGCCGGGCGGGCGTAGACCTCTTCGGGGCTGCCGATCTGGGCGATCCGGCCTTCGTTGAAGACCGCCAGCCGGTCTGCCATCGACAGTGCTTCGTGCTGGTCATGGGTGACGAAGACGAAGGTGATGCCAAGCCGCTGCTGAAGCGCCTTCAGTTCGTCCTGCATCGCCTCGCGCAGTTTCAGGTCCAGCGCGCCAAGGGGTTCATCCAGAAGCAGGACGCGGGGTTCGTTGACCAGGGCGCGCGCCAGCGCCACACGCTGCCGCTGGCCGCCCGACAACTGCCCGGGCTTGCGCCCGCCGTAGCCGTCCAGCTTGACCAGCGCCAGCATCTCTTCGGCCCGGCGCAGCCGTTCGGCACGCCCCATGCCCTTGACCATCAGGCCATAGGCCACGTTGTCGGCCACGTTCATGTGTGGAAACAGCGCATAGTCCTGAAAGACGGTGTTCACGTTGCGCCGGTTCGGGGGGATGTTGCTGACATCCTCGCCGAAGATGCGGATCGTGCCGGATGAAGGTTTCTCGAAGCCCGAGATCAGGCGCAGGCAGGTCGTCTTGCCCGAACCCGACGGCCCGAGCATGGCGAAGAACGCGCCTTCCTCGATGGTCAGCGAAACGTCATCGACGGCGCGAACCTGCCCGAAATGCCGGGAAACATGCGAAAATTCGACAGCAACCGCCATGGCGCCTTCTCTGTGGATCTCAATTCGGGAACGTCCGGGGCCGTTGTCGGCCCCGGCCGGATTGGTTTCGGCAAATGGCGGCTCAGCGCCCGCCGATCACGCCGATGTAGTCGGACACCCAGCGATAGTAGGGCACGCAGGCGCCTTCACCCTGCGAGCAGTTCGCCGTGGGCGTGGTCCAGAAGCGGATCTTCTCGAAATCGTCGAAGCCGTTCGTGGTGCAGCCCTCGGGCGTCAGCATCCCGCGCCCGTCGGTGCAGGCCGCCGGAACCGCCGGGTTGGCTCCGAACCAGACCGCAAGGTCGGATTGCAGGTTCGAGGACAGCGAATGTTCCATCCAGAGGTAGGAACAGTTCGGGTTCGGCGCATCGACATGCATCATCGACGTGTCGGCCCAGCCCGTCGCGCCTTCCTGCGGGATCACGCTGGCCACCGGCTGGCCTTCGGATTTCAGCAGGTTCACCTGGAACGGCCAAGTGCCCGAGGCGACGACGCCCTCGTTCTTGAAGTCGTCCATCTGGATGAAGGCGTCATGCCAGTAGCGGCTGACCAGTTCGCGCTGCTGGCGCAGCAGGTCCAGCGCGGCCTTGTACTGGTCCTCGTTCAGTTCATAGGGCGAGGTGATGCCCAGTTCCGGCTTGTGGAACATCAGGTATTGCGCGGCGTCGGCGATGTGGATCGGCCCGTCATAGGCCTGCACGCGGCCCTTGTTCGATTGCCCGTCACCCAGGGTCATTTCCTCGAACACGACGTTCCAGCTGGTCGGCGGTTCCTTGAAGACGTTGGTGTTGTACATCAGAACGTTCGGCCCCCACATGTAGGGCACGCCGTAATGTACGCCGTCGACCGTGTGCCAGGGCGCATCCTTCAGCCGGTCGTCGACCGCGTTCCACGATGGCACAAGGTCGATGTTGATCGGCTGCACGCGCTTGCCTGCGATCAGCCGCAGCGAAGCGTCGCCCGAGGCGGTCACAAGGTCGAACCCGCCTTCGTTCATCAGCGCCACCATCTCGTCCGAGGTGTTCGCGGTCTTGACGTTGACCTTGCAGCCGGTGGATTCCTCGAACTTGGTGACCCAGTCGAATTCCTTCACCGTCTCGCCGCGTTCGATGTATCCGGCCCAGGCGACGATGTTCACCTGCCCTTCGGGTTCGCCGAGGGCCGTCATCTGTGCGGCCACCGGGCCAACCGCCAAAAGCACCGAAAGCGCGGTTGTTCCCATCAGTTTCATGGATGTCATGGTCTGGCTCCCTGTGATGCGCCCGCTGTCGCCGCGGGTCGATTGCAAGGCAGGATAGGCCGGGCGCGGTCTTTCGCAAATTCAAAACACAGAAACCACCTATCGGAAAAGCCGATAGGCCGTCACCGTTCGGGCACCGCCCCCTGCGCGGAACGGACGAAGTTCAGCGCGGGTGCCGAAAGCGGGGCGCCGCGCCGCCAGGCAAGGCCCACCTGCACCGTGGGCAGATCACCCGAAACATCGCGGATTTCGATCCGGTCGCCTTCCAGCGACCACGGGCGATAGACCAGCCCCGGCAGCAGGGCCAGCCCCGCGCCCGTCGCCACCAGCGACCGGACCGCCTCGACGCTGCGGGTGCGGAAGGTGACCTGCGGCGGATGGGCGATCGAGGCCATAAGGGCGCGCGTCGCTTCCTCGATCTCGTCCACCATCAGCTGGATCAGCGGATAGCCGGCCAGTTCCTCGCGCGCGATCGCCTCTTGCTGGGCCAGTTCGTGGCCCAGTGGCAGCCAGAGCCGGAACGGCGACACCAGCAGCGTCTCGACCTGCAGGGCCAGGCGGTCGCGAACGGACGAAGTCAGCAGAACGGCCACATCCAGCTCGCCGCCGATCAGCAGGTGTTGAAGGTAGTCGCCGCTGTCCTCGATCACGTTCAGTTCGACCTGCGGATAGGCGCGGCGGAACCGGGCAAGGATGTCGGACAGGACATAGCCCGCCACAAGGCTTGTCACCCCCAGAGAAAGCCGCCCGGTGGTCTGTTCCGCCTCGCCGCGAAAGGCGTCGCGGGCGCGGGCCACGTCGCCCAGGATCTGGCGCGCATGGCGCAGGAAGGCGCTGCCCTTGTGGGTGATGCGCAGGCCCTTGGCCTGCCGTTCGAACAGCGTGACGCCCAGATCGTCTTCAAGCGAGCGGATTGCCTCGGTCACGCTGGACTGGCTGATCGACAGGACGCGCGCCGCGCCCGAAACGCTGCCCTGTTCGGCGGCGGCAACGAAGAACTGAAGCTGGCGCAGGGTGAAGGACATGGCGCAACCCTACGCATGCCCGCGGCGGCTGTCACCGCGGAATCGCGGCGCTGGCGCCGCCGCCCGGGTCAGGCCGGAACCGTCTCCATCAGTTCGCGCCAGCGGTGGCAGGCCACGGCGTGCCCTTCGCCCGACGGATCGCCCGAGGTTTCCAGCACAGGCTCCACCTTGCGGCACTGGTCGATGGCATGGGGGCAGCGGGTGTGGAACTTGCACCCCGTCGGCTGGTTCAGGGGCGAGGGGATTTCGCCCGTCAGCCTCTGGCCGCGCCCGCGGTCGTCGGGGTCGAGCGAGGGGATCGCCGAAAACAGCGCCCGCGTGTAGGGGTGGCGGGGGGCTGCGAACAGCGCGCGCGTCGGGGCGGTTTCCACCAGCCTGCCCAGATACATCACCGCCACATGGTCGCAGGTATGGGCCACGACCGAAAGGTCATGGCTGATGAACAGGAAAGTCAGCCCCAGATCGCGCTGCAATTGTTTCAGCAGGTTCAGAACGTCGGCCTGGATCGACACGTCGAGTGCCGCGACGCTTTCATCGGCCACGATGAACCTTGGCCCCGCGACCAGCGCGCGCGCGATGGAGATGCGCTGGCGCTGCCCGCCCGAGAAGGCATGCGGAAAGCGGCGCAGGTGTTCGAGGTTCAACCGGCATTTCGCCGCGATCTCGCGCACGCGGTCGTCGGTATCGCTGCGGGTGCGGGTGATCCCCATCACCTCGAGCGGTTCGGCGATGATGTCGCGGACCGTCGTGCGTGGCGACAACGCGGCGTAGGGGTCCTGAAAGATCAGCTGCGCGCGCTTGCGGTAATCCTTCAGTGCGGCGCCGTCCAGCGTGGCGAGGTCGTAATTCACCTCGCCGTCGCTGTATCGCGCGTGCCCCGCGGTGATCGGTGCGGCCTTCAGCAGCGCGCGCCCCAGCGTGGTCTTGCCCGATCCGCTTTCCCCCACGAGGCCGAAGAACGATCCGCGCCGGATCGACAGAGACACTCCGTTCACCGCGTTCAGAACGCTGCGGTTGAACAGGCCCTTGCCGATCGGATAGCCGACCGTCAGGCTTTCGGCGGCGATCAGGATGTCATCGGTCGTCATGCGCCCTCCTCGGGGTCGTGCAGGTGGCAGGACACACGGTGCGTCGCGTCCACCCAGGTTTCGGCGGGCGGGCGCAGGCGGCAGATATCGCCAAGGAATTCGGTGCAGCGGGTGTTGAACACGCATCCCGTGGGCCGTTCCAGCGGCGAGGGGATGTCGCCCGGCACCGGTATCAGCGGCGCGTCGAGATCCTCGAGCCGGGGCAGGGCGCGCAGGAGGCCGCGCGTGTAGGGGTGCTTGGGGTGGCGGATCACCTCGCGCACCGGGCCTTCCTCGACCACGCGTCCCAGATACATCACGCAGACCTTGTCGGCGGTCTGCGCCACCACGCCCAGATCATGGGTGATGAACACGATCCCCATGTGGAATTCGCTCACCAGATCCAGCATCAGGTCAATCACCTGCGCCTGGATGGTGACGTCCAGCGCCGTGGTCGGCTCGTCCGCGATCAGAAGCCGGGGTTTCGTGGACAGCGCCATCGCGATCATCGCGCGCTGGCGCATGCCGCCCGACAGTTCGAAGGCATACTGGTCGAACCGCCGCGCGGGTTCCGAGATGCCCACACGGTCCAGCATCTCGATCGAGATTTCCCGCGCGCGTGCCTTCGTCATGTCAGAATGCAGCAGCAGCTGTTCCACCATCTGGCTGCCGATGGTGATCGCGGGCGCGAAGCTGGCCATCGGTTCCTGGAAGATCATGGATATGGCGCCACCGCGCACGATCTTGAGGTCGGCGGGCCGGGTCAGCGACAGCACGTCGACCGGCCCCTGATCGGTGTGCAGGATGATCCGGCTTTCGGGGCTGTAGACGGCGTTCTTGGCGTTGAGATGCATCAACGCCTTGGCCGTCACCGACTTGCCCGAACCGCTTTCGCCCACAAGGCCCATCACCTCGCCCTTGTTCAGGGAAAAGCTGACGTCATCGACCGCCGTGATCAGCCCCTCGTCGGTGCGGAACTTCAGCGTCAGGTTCTTGATTTCGATCAGGGCCGTCATTTGTGGGTGTCCGAATAGGGGTCGGCGGCATCGCGCAGGCCGTCGCCGACAAAGACGAAGGCCATGACCAGCGCGATGAAGAAGATCACCGGGATGAAATACCACTGGTAGTTCAGCAGCACGTCGGCCGAGGTGACGTTCTGCAACATCACACCCAGCGAATTGACCGGGTCCTTCAACCCCAGCCCGATGAAGGAAAGCGCGGTTTCCGAAAGCACCATGTAGGGGAAGGAAATCACCAGATCGACGATGATGTAGCTGGTGAACGAGGGCAGCAGGTGCCGGCGGATGATATGCGACGACGACGCGCCGCACAGCTGCGCGGCCAGCACGTATTCCTGGTTGCGTTCGGTCAGAAGATGCGTGCGCACCCGTCGCGCCAGCGTGGGCCAGCCGATCAGCCCAAGGATCAGCGAGATGAAGAAGAACCGCTGTTCGGCTGTCCATTCCTGCGGGATGAAGGCCGCGATGGCCATGAACAGCGGGATCGTGGGCACGGTGCGCACCGCATCGGTGATCATCTGGATCACGCTGTCGATCCGCCCGCCGTAATACCCCGACACCCCGCCGATGACCAAGGCCAGCACAAAAGCGATGAATACCCCGATGGTGCCCACCTGCATCGAGGTCCAGATCGCATGCAGCGTGCGCGAGAAGATGTCCTTGCCGGCCGAATCCGTGCCGAAAAGGTGGATGAAGCCTTCGTCCATCCCGAACAGCCGCGTCTTCAGCGGGATGACGCCGAACAGCTTGTAGGGGCTGCCCTCGACGAAGAACTGGACGTAACGGCGCTTGTCCTCGTTCACCGTTTCCACCCAGCGGAAGTTGGTGGCGATGGAACGTTCGCGTTCCACCGTGTGCAGGAAGGGGCGCAGCGAACAGCCGTTCTTGTCGCAGAACATCGGGATCGTCGGCGCGCCGTTCAGGTAATCCTTGTTCCGTCCGGCCGCCGTCGGGTCGTAGGGCGACAGGAAGGGGGCGAAGATCCCCGCCAGCATCAGCACGATCAGGAAGCCGAGCGCGATCATCGCCGCGCGCTGCTTCTTGAACCGCGCCCAGATCAGTTGCCGCTGCGAGGCGGTGAAATAGGCCTCTTTCGCCTTCTGGTCGCGCAGGCCCGCGGCGGGCGGAACATGGGTTTCCGTCGTCATCTCACCACCCCATTATCGCAGGATGCTCTTGCGGACCCGCGGGTCCAGAACCGCAAGCAACACATCGGTCAGGAAATTCAGCGTGACGATGGAGGCGGTCAGAAGAAAGATGATCGCCCCGGCAAGCTGCTGGTCGTTCGACCGCGCCAGCGCCTCGATCAGAAGGGCGCCCGCGTCGGTCAGCGTCAGGATCAGCGCCACGATGGGCAGTTCGTTGAAGATCCGGTTCAGGTCGAAGCCCAGGCTGTTGACGATCGGCCCCAGGGCATGGCGTGCCGGATAGCGCCACAGCAGCGCGCGCCCGTGCACCCCCCGCGCCGCGGCCGCGGTGACATAGAGCTTGCCGATCTCGTCCGACATCAGCGCCCGCACGGTCTGAAGCGCAAACGCGGTGGCCGACCAGCCCAGGATGAAGATCGGCAGCCAGATGTGTTTCAGCAGGTCGACCACCCTGTCCCAGGACCAGGGTGCATCGCGGTATTCTGGCGAAAAGAGCCCGGTCAGGGTTTCCCCGAAATAGACCGTGGAAAACAGCATGATCATCAGCGCCAGAAGGAAGTTCGGCATGGCCAGGCCGAAATAGCTGATGAAGCGCAGCGAGTTGTTCAGCAGCGCGTTCGAGGACGCGGCCGAGATCATGCCCACCGGCAGCGCCACGGCATAGGCCAGCGTCAGCGCGGCAAGGCAGATCCCCAGCGAGATCCAGAATTTCGTGCCCAGAAGCTGGGCGATGTCGACCCTGAGGATGCAGCTTTCGCCGAATTCGCCCCGGAAGGCGTTCACGATCCAGCTTGCCCAGCGTTCGACAAAGGGACGGTCAAGGCCGAGTCGGGCGCGTTCGTTCTCGATGTCCTGGATGGTGATGTTCTGGCCCTGGGTGTTCTTGTAGGCCAGATAGCGTTCCGCGCAATCGCCGGGAACCAGTTCCATGAGGGTGAACACGACCAGCGAGACGAGGATCAGCGTGATCATCGCCATGGCCGCCCGTGTCGCCACGAATCTGCCGAATTGAAGCATCGCTTCCCGTCATCCCTGTGGTGTCTTCTTTCATGGCGCCTGTGTCTGCGCCTTCGGTCGGCGGGTCGCGGGCGGCGGCTATGCCGCCCGCGACAGGGTCATGCGGGCCTTGGCCCCCTCATTCGTCCAGCCACCACTGGGACGCCCGATAGGGGTAGGTCCTGTAGTATTCATAGGACGCGGTCTTGAAGTCCGCGAAGTTCTTCAGCTTGTTCGAATGGTAGATCGGGTTCGGCGCGCTGACCGTGCCGATGAACAGCATGTTGCCGGTCATGTTCTCCACCAGACGGGCGCCGATGGCATCGGATTCCGGCGTGCCGACGGGCGTCGACTGGAAGGCGTTGATGTCCTCGATCATCTGCTTGACGAAGTCCGGCGGTTCGACACCCGCGGCTCCGTTCGATTCCACCCATTCCGCCCACAGCATGCCGGAGCGATGCGCGAAATAGTTCTCGAACGGGGGAACGAACAGTTCGTTCGTGCCCAGGATGATGGCAAGCGGCTGACCTTTGCCCCAGAGACCCACGTCAAGCTGGTTGGCCGACTGCGCCGAACGGTATTCGTCGGGCGTGACTTCCTTCACGACCGACTGGATGCCGACATCGGCCCAGAACTGCGCCACCAGTTCCACCGTCTGCCCCGCGATGCCCTGGGTCGAGAAGTTCATGTTCAGGACCAGTTTTTCGCCGTTGGGGAGTTCGCGGAATCCGTCGCCGTCGGTGTCCTTCAGGCCGATTTCGTCCAGAACGGCCTTGGCGGCTTCTGGGTCGTATTCGGCCTTGTGGGTCTTCCACTTCTCATCGACGAAGGGCGGCGCGGGCGAGAAGGCCACGTATTGCTGCGGCGTGCCCTGGCCGAAATAGGCGAGTTCGTTCAACTCGTCGCGGTTGATGGCGATCGACATCGCCTCGCGGAAGCGGACGTCGCCGAAGACGGCGCGCTTGGCCTCGTCAGGGTGGGTCACGTTGAAGCTGAACGCCGACATGGTGATGTCGGGTCGCAGGTCCACCGTGAAGTTGCCCTTTTCCTGGTTCTCCAGAAGGATCGGGGCCGAGGCGAGTTGCAGCGACTGCGCCTTGTAATCGGCCTCGGCGTTCACGAGTTTCAGCAGACGCACTTCGTTGTCGTTGATGTAAAGCTCGTTCTGGCGCGGGATGTAGGGCAGTTGCTGGCCGGTCGGATCCACCTGGAAGAAATAGGGGTTGGCCACCAGCCGCCGGTATTCGGTGGTGTCTTCCACATAGATGTGGCTTTCCAGCGTGGGCGAGGTCGCCGCGGGCAGGTTGGCCACGATCTGCGAATGCGACAGCATCGGCGTGGGCGTGTCCATCCAGTCCGAGTTGCCGTAATAGGCCTTGATCGCGTCATAGCCGTTGGCAAAGCCCAGGGACTGGGCATAGGCATCGGCTTCGGGGTTGATCGCGGGGTGGAACTTGCCCAGGAAGTGCTTGGGCTGGAAACCCTGCGCATAGGACGTGGCGAAATGCGCCAGAAGCCCCGGCTTCGGCGCCGGCAGCTTGAAGACCACGGTGGTTTCGTCCGGCGCATCGACCGACATCGGCTGACCGGCGACCAGCGCGTAATCCTTGGGCGTCTCGTAGATGTTGGTGTCGAGCATCAGGTTTTCATACCAGAACTCCACATCGGCCGAGGTGAAGGGCGCCCCGTCCGACCATTTGTGGCCGGGCCGCAGCTTGAACGTCAGTTCCGTGTAATCGGCGTTCCAGCTCCAGGATTGCGCGACGTTCGGCACGATCGTCTGAAGGTCGTCCGAATAGCGCACGAGGTTTACATGCCGCACCGACATGAAGTCGGAGGTGCCGGCCTCGGTCGCATTCGAAAGCCCGTCGAACACGCCGCCATAGCGCCCCACGCTTTCATAGGGAATCATGACCAGCGGTTCCGAGGGCAGGCGTTCGGCCAGCGGCGGAAGGTCCGGATTGCCCTGGATCTCGGCGTTCAGCGCGGCGATTTCGGGATTTTCCTTGAACTCCATCGTGCAGCCTGCGGCGGCCTGGAATTCGGACAGATCATATTGCTGGGGGAAGGCGCCGGGGGCCACACCCTGCGGGTCGGCAAGGTTGATGGCCGGGCAGTTCGCAGAGGCGGCAGCCGGGATCAGCAGCAGCGCCACGCCGGATAAAAGGTGCTTTCTCATTCTCTCTCCTGTCGTCTGTCAGATTGCGGTAGCGGGTCGGCGTTATTGTTCTTGTCCCCTTGCCCAAGGCGGGCCCGAAAGCCGGATGCCGTGATGCGGGGAAGGCGATGTCTGGACGTTTCCGCCAGCGTGCCCGGGGCGACCTGCGTCGTCATGCCGTCGGATGCTTGCGATGCCCCCTTTCCAATGCGCCGGATTGCCGGATCGCCGACAGCGGCTGTTAGACCCGGCCAAGGTGACAGCGACGTGACAGCCGGGCTTTGCCGCGTCGCCGTTCTGCCCCGCGCGCGGGGCCTATCCCGCCCTGGCGCGCCTGATCCCGTCGGGCGTCGCCATGGTTCTTGAAAAAAGCCCTTCGGAATGTGTCATCCGATGGTCGATCAAGCGCCGGGTCATGTCCAGCAGAACCGCCGCGTGGGCTGGATCATCGGCCAGATTCCGGGCCTCGCCCGCGCCTTCTGCATCAAACAGCAGCGGCGGCAGCCCGCCGTTGAAATGGACAAGCGTGAATCGCGGCCCGCGCAGGACCGCAAGGTTCGCCCGGTCGCAGTCCAGGCCCAGCCGATTCTGCCACAGCGTGGGCGTGATCGGATCGCCGTAATCCAGTTCGGAATAACTGTGATCGCGCCAGTCCGCGGGCGGCCTTCCGTCGAGGAAGGGCCTGAGGCTGCGCCCGTCCATCGTGTCGGGAATGTCGAGCCCCAGCAGATCGAGGATCGTGGGCGTCACGTCGACGGATTCGGTCGGATGATCCCAGGCAATGCCGTGGCTGGCCGGGCGGTCGGGGTCACGGATGATGAGCGGGGTCGCGAAGGCCGCGTCGTGCCAGGTCATCTTGCCCCATCCGTGATGGTCGCCCAGCATCTCGGCATGGTCGGCGGTCAGGATCAGCAAAGTTTCGTCGTAAAGTTCGCTGTCCTTCAGGAACCGCAGGATGCGGCCCAGGTGATCGTCCACCTCCTTGGCGAGGCCCAGATAGATCGACCGGAGCATCGCGATGTTGTCTTCGGTTTCGGGCAGGTCGGGGAAGCCTTCGACATTCGATGCGAAGGTCTTGGCATCCAGCCAGACATCGACGAAGGGGTGCTGCGCGCGGGCGGCGGCCTTGTCCAGCGGACGGTCGGGTTCGGGCACGGTGGCCGGGTCGATCATCCGGTTGTAGGGCGCGGGCGCGACCAGCGGGGGATGCGGGCGGATATAGGTCAGATGCGCGAACCATCCGCGGGGGCGGGCGGCCAGGTCGGCCAGCAGGCGATCGGTCAGGAAGGCGGTGTCGCTGTCCTCGGCGCGGTAGAGCGCGGGATCGTCCGGCCTTTCGCCCGCGGGGCGGAAGATGTCGGGGTAGGGCGGAACGTCATAGCCCTTTGCGATCAGATGCGCGCGCCAGGGCCAGCTTTCTTCAAGCCGCATCTCGACCGCCTCGACGAAGCCGGGCATGACCTGTTCATAGGTTTTTAGCGCCGGATCGTCGGGATGGTGGACCCGCGGGTCGCGGGTGCTGTCGGTGTAGCCGAAAAGCAAGGGCAGCCAGCCGCCCTTGCGCACCTCGGTGGCAAGGTTGGGCTTGTCATGGGGCAGGGGGGGTTCCGTTCCTGACGGCGCGATGGTTCATCGCGTACTGCCCGGTCAGGATCGAGGCGCGCGACGGCCCGCAGGGATTTGTCACCGAATGGTGGCGGCGGAAGGTCGTGCCCTCGGCCATCAGCGCGCGCATGTTCGGAAGGCTGACCGCGTTGGCAAGGGCGCCATGCAGGCAGTCGGCGCGCATCTGATCGATCACGACGAAAAGGACATTCCGCCTGTGGCGCACGTTCCGTCTCCCAACCCTGTCAGGGCAGGAAATACGCAGATTCGAGTCGACGCAAGAAGTTTGTGGGGTTTTGTGTGATTTTGGCCGGAGGGTTGGGGGTTGCCGAAAAACCGCGCGAAAACTCAGGCAATTGCCAACAAAACCCACAAATTCCCGCGCGCATCCTGCGTCAGGCGCCTGCCGGGCCGTCCCATTCGCGCATGAAGGCGCGGATCGCAGGCACGTCGCGGCGTTGGGTCAGGTAGACCAGCGTTTCGGTCATCATCAGCGTCAGCCCTGAAAGCGGAACCCGTTCGATCCTTGGATCGTGGCCAAGCTCCGCGTCCGAAATGAAGCCCACGCCCGTGCCTGTCGCCACCACCTCGCGCATCGCCTCGCGGCCCTCGACCTCGATCACCGGGCTCAGGCGGATGCCGTCGCGCCGCGCCGCCTCTTCCAGCCCCGACCGGGTGCGCGAGCCGCGTTCGCGGAATACCAGCGGCACCCGGCGCAGATCGTCCAGCGACAGGCTCACGGTGCCCGCTGGCAACAGGCCGCGCGCGGCGATGGCGACGATCGGGCTTTCGCCAAGATCGACGCAGGTCAGGTCGGGGGCCGGATCAAGGCTGCCGAGGATGCCGATCTCGGCGTCATAGCCGCGCAGGGCGGACAGCACCTGTTCGGAATTGCCGCTGGCGATCTGGACAAGCACCCCCGGATGACGGCGGCGGAAGCGCACTAGCGCTTCCGAGATATGCAACGCGCTGTCGGCCATGATGCGCAGCGTTCCCGACACGGCGGCACGCGAGCGTTCCAGATGGCGGCCGATCTGATCCTCGACCTCGAAGAACCGCCGCGTCAGAAGAAATAGGTCCTCGCCCGCCCCGGTCAGGCGCACGCGCCGCCCCTCGCGGTAAAACAGAAGCGTGTCATGGTCCTGTTCCAGGCGGCGAACCTGATCCGACAGCGAGGGCTGCGTCTGGTTCAGCGCTTCGGCCGCGCGGGAAAACCCGCCGTGCAGGGCGACGTGGTGGAAGGCGCGAAGCTGGGCATAGCGCATGTATCGGCCAATCTTATGGATCAATATCCAAACAAGATTTCACATATGGAAAGGCATCGGTCAATCTGCCGCCAGCCGAACGGAGTGTCCCGCCATGCCGACCACCCCCGCCTTTCCGCCCCCGAAGATGGGAGAGCCCTATCTTTTGACACCGGGCCCGCTGACCACCGCCTACGAGGTCAAGCAGGCCATGCTGAAGGACTGGGGCAGTTGGGACGACGATTTCCGCGCCATGACGCGCGACCTGCGCGCGCGGCTTCTGGCGCTGCTTGGGCCGGGCGGGGCAGGGTATGACTGCGTGCCGCTGCAAGGGTCGGGTTCCTATTGTGTCGAGGCGATGCTGGGGTCTTTCGTGCCGAAGGACGGCAAGGTTCTGGTCCTGTCGAACGGGGCTTACGGCCTGCGCGCTGCGGCGACGCTGGATCAGATCGGGCGGGGGCGGGTGCTGTTGGACAAGGGCGATTACCTGCCGCCCCGCGGCGACGAGGTGGCGCGGATCCTGGCCGATGACCCGGCGATCACCCATGTCCTGGCCATTCATTGCGAAACTTCATCCGGCATCCTGAACCCGGTCGAGGAGATATCCGAGGCCACCTATGCCGCGGGCCGCAAGCTGTTGATCGACAGCATGTCGGCCTTCGGCGCCATCCCGCTGGAGCCGGATCGGATCCGGTATGAGGCGATGGTGTCTTCGGCCAACAAGTGCATCGAGGGCGTTCCCGGCTTCGGTTTCGTCATCGCGAAGACGGCCGAGATCGAGGCGGCCAAGGGCAATTCCCATTCGCTGGCGCTGGATGTCCATGGGCAATGGGCCACGATGGAAAAGACCGGCCAGTGGCGCTTTACCCCGCCCACCCATGTGGTCGCGGCCTTCATCGAGGCGTTGAAGATGCATCAGGCCGAAGGTGGCGTTGCCGCGCGCGGCGCGCGCTATGAACGGAACCGCGACGTGATGGTGGCGGGGATGCGGGCGCTTGGCTTTGAAACGCTGCTGGACAACCGTTGGCTGTCGCCGATCATCGTCACCTTCTTCTGCCCGGCCGATCCCGCCTTCGTGTTTGCGCGCTTCTACGACCTGATGAAGCAGAAGGGGTTCATCATCTATCCCGGCAAACTGACGGTGGTGGACAGCTTCCGGGTGGGCTGCATCGGGCGGATGGATGAACATGTCATGGCCCGCGTGGTCGAGGCCGCCCGCGCAAGCCTTGCCGAAATGGGCGTGGCCAGTGCCGCGCCCCCCGCCGCCGCCCTTGAAGAACGCAAGAAACTCGCCGCCTGAATCCGGCACGACCCGACCGACAAAGGAAGACCCATGCCCATCACCGCCCCCGTCGAGGCCAATGGCCGCACCTATCCCGCGCCCAAGGTCTGCGCCATCGCGATCTGCCTTGACGGATGCGAACCCGCCTATCTGGACGTGGCCATCGCCGAGGGGCTGATGCCCACGCTGAAACGCATCCGCGAAACCGGAACCGACCGGCTGGCCCATTCGGTGATCCCGTCCTTCACCAACCCCAACAACCTGTCCATCGCCACGGGCCGCCCGCCCGCTGTTCACGGCATCTGCGGCAACTACCTTTACGAACCCGAAACCGGGCAGGAAGTGATGATGAACGACGTGCGATTCCTGCGGGCGCCGACGATCTTTTCGCGTTTCTACGAGGCGGGCGCGCGGGTTGCGATGGTGACGGCCAAGGACAAGCTGCGCGCGCTTCTGGGCGCGGGGCTGCGGTTCGACGAGGATCGCGCGGTGGCCTTTTCCTCGGAACGGGCGGATACGACGACGAAGGCCGAACACGGGATCGACAATGCCAGCCGCTGGCTGGGCCGTCCGGTGCCCGAGGTCTATTCGGCGGACCTGTCGGAATTCGTCTTTGCGGCGGGGGTGAAGCTTTTGCGCGAATGGGCGCCCGACATCATGTATCTGTCGACGACCGATTACATCCAGCACAAGTTCGCCCCCGAGGAACAGGGCGCCAAGGATTTCTATGCCATGTTCGATCGCTATCTGGCCGAGCTGGACGAGATGGGCGCGGCAATTGTCGTGACCGCCGATCACGGCATGAAACCCAAGCATGACAATAACGGCCGGCCCGCCGTGATCTATGTGCAGGACCTTCTTGACGACTGGCTGGGCAAGGCCGCGGCCCGCGTGATCCTGCCGATCACCGATCCTTACGTCGTCCATCACGGGGCGCTCGGGTCTTTTGCCACGGCCTATCTGCCCGAAGGCACCGACCGGGCCGCGATCATGGCGCGGCTCGCGGCGCGGCCCGAACTGATCCTTGTCGTGGACCGGGACGAGGCGGTGCGCCGCTTCGAGCTTCCGGCCGACCGGATCGGCGATATCGTCATGATCTCGGGCGAGAACATGACGATCGGCACATCCGAACACCGGCACGACCTTGCCGCGCTGAAGGAACCCCTGCGCAGCCACGGCGGGCTGACCGAACAGGAGGTGCCCTTCATCGTCAATCGCGTGATGCCGGATGTGCCGGGCGAACCCGCCTTGCGCAACTTCGACGCCTTCTACTACGCCACCCGCGCGGCGGCGCTGTGATCCGGGGGACGCCATGACCGATATCCGACACGAAGGCATGCGCATCGGCGGGCAGGTGGTGTTCACCGACCGCGTGATCGAGGTGCGCTATCCCTACACGAACGAGGTGGTGGGCACCGTGCCCGCCGGCACCGCCGAACACGCGCGCCGCGCCTTCGACATCGCGGCGAACTACCGGTCGCGCCTCACCCGCTATGAGCGCAGCCAGATCCTGAAGCGGACGGGCGAAATCATCGGCGAACGGCGCGACTATCTGGCGAAGTGGCTGGTGCTGGAACTGGGCATCTGCTGGCAACACGCGGTTTATGAAACCAAGCGCGCGCAGGATGTCTATACCTTCGCCGCCGCACAGGCGCTTCAGGACGACGGGCAGATCTTTTCCTGCGACCTGACGCATAACGGCAAGAACCGCAAGATCTACACCAAGCGCGAGCCGGTCCGGGCGATTTCCGCGATCACGCCCTTCAATCACCCGCTGAACATGGTCAGCCACAAGGTCGCGCCCTCGATTGCCACCAACAATTGCATAGTGCTGAAGCCCACGGAACTGACCCCGCTGACCGCGCTGACGCTGGCCGATATCCTCTATGAAGCGGGCCTTCCGCCCGAGATGTTTCAGGTCGTCACCGGCCTTCCGGCCGACATCGGCGACGAAATGATCACCAACCCGAACGCCGACATCATCACCTTCACCGGGGGCGTTCCGGTGGGCAAGATGATCGCGGCCAAGGCGGTTTATAAACGGCAGGCGCTGGAACTGGGCGGGAACGATCCGCTGATCGTGCTGAACGATCTGGACGACGCCGATCTGGACAAGGCTGCGACCATCGCGGTGGCGGGGGCGACCGGCAATTCGGGCCAGCGTTGCACGGCGGTCAAGCGCATCCTGGTGCAGGAAAGCGTGGCCGACCGGTTCGTGCCCATGGTGCTGGAGAAGGCCAGGAAGATCCGGTTCGGCGATCCGATGGATCCGGAAACCGAACTGGGCTGCGTGATCCATGAAGGGGCTGCCGCTCTGTTTGAACGCCGCGTCTACATGGCCGCCGATCAGGGGGCCAAGGTTCTGTATGATCCCGGCCGCAAGGGCGCGCTTTTGCCGCCCATCGTGGTCGATCACGTCCCCCATGCCAGCGAACTGGTGATGGAGGAAACCTTTGGCCCCGTCATCCCCATCGTCCGCGTGCCTGACGACGATGCCGAGGTGATGCGGATTTCCAATTCCACCCCCTTCGGCCTGTCCTCGGGCGTCTGCACCAATGATTTCCGCCGGATGCAGGCCTTCATCGAGGGGCTCGATGTGGGCACGGTGAACATCTGGGAACAGCCCGGCTACCGGATCGAAACCTCGCCCTTCGGGGGGATCAAGGATTCGGGCAACGGCGTGAAGGAAGGCGTGACCGAGGCGATGAAGTTCTTCACCAACGTGAAGACCTATTCGCTGCCCTGGCCGTGACCGGGATGCGCGCGGCCGCGCGGCGGACCGCCCGATGACCCTGGGCGTGACCGCGATTGTCCTTTGCGCGGCGTTGATGCATGCGCTGTGGAACGCGCTGGTCAAGGGGGCGGGGGACCGGACGGTGATGCTGGGCCTGATCGCGCTTGGCCATGTCATCCCCGGTGCGGCGCTGGCGCTGAACCTGCCCCCGCCCGCGCCGGAAAGCTGGCCCTATATCGTGGCCTCTACCGTGATTCACTGGGGCTATTACTGGCTTTTGAACATCGCCTACCGGTCGGGCGACCTGTCGGTGATCTATCCGGTGGCGCGCGGGGCGGCGCCGCTGATCATCGCGATCACCGCCTGGCTTGCCCTCGGCGAGGCGCTGCCCGCCCTGGCCTGGACCGGGATCGCGGCGATCTCGGCCGGGATCTTCCTGCTGGCCCGCCCGGTGCCCGGCCATCCGGTTCACCGAACGGGGCTTCTGGCGGCCTTCGGCACGGCACTGACTGTCGCGGCCTATTCGGTCGCGGACGGGATCGGGGTGCGCAGCGCGGGGCAGGCGCTGTCCTACATCGCCTGGCTTTTCACCGCCGAGATCATCGTGGCCGTCGTCGTGCTGGCCACACGGGGCGAAAGGCTCCGGCGGATGGGCGGGCGGCAGGTGATGATCGGTCTGGCCGGGGGCGTGACATCCGGCGCGGCCTATGCGCTGGCGCTTTATGCCAAGACGCTCGCGCCCCTGGGCCTTGTCTCGGCGATGCGCGAAACCTCGGTCCTGTTCGCGGCGCTGTTCGGCGTCATCTGGTTTGGCGAGGGGCCGCGGCGGCGGCGGCTGATTGCGGCATCGGTGGTGACGATGGGGATCATCCTGATCGCCCTGGCTGGATAATCCCACATAATCGCACATTTTCGGCGCGATCGGGCGGCTTTCCTCTGGACATTTGTGGGAATTGGGTGTGACTTCCGGTCAGGGACGCGTGTCCGGAGGCCTGACAGGAGGCGCAGCGGATGGTCAAGACCATGGAACCCCATTCCACGCACCGCGAGGTGGAATTGCTGGATACGCTGCGCGCGCTTGGCGGTTCGGCGCGGACCGTTGCGCTGGCCGAGGCGCTGAACGTGTCCGAGGAAACGATCCGCCGCACGGTCAAGGCGCTGGCCAAGGCCGATCTGGTGCAGCGGGTTCATGGCGGGGTCTATCTGACCTCGAAAGATGCGATGTCGCCCGTCGCCTCGCGCCTGTCCAGGCGGTCGCGCGAAAAGTCGCGAATCGCGCAAGCCGCGGCCGGGCTGATCCCGAACGGGTCCTGCGTGTTTCTGGATGTCGGGTCCACCACGGCCTTTGTCGCGGAACGGCTGAAGGATCACCGCGACCTGACGGTGATCACCAATGCCCTGACCCCGGCGCAGACGCTGGTCGGGCGCAACGGCAACCGCGTGTTCCTGGCCTGCGGCGAGTTGCGCGAGGTTGAACTGGGCACCTTCGGCAGCGACAGCATCGCCTTTGTCGAACGCTTCAACATCGACTTCGCCGTGATGAGCGTGGATGCCATCGACCCCCAGACCGGGTTTCTTCTGGCAGGCGCCTCCGAGGCCGAACTGGCGCGCGCGGTCACGGCGCGGGCAAGGCGCCGGATCGTCGTGGCCGATCACAGCAAGTTCGGTCAGACCGCGCCGATCGTGGCCTGCCCGCCCGGTCAGGTCGATATCCTTGTCACCGACAGGCCCCTGAAGCCGGTGTTCGACGGCCGGATGCGGGACTGGGAGATCGAGGTGATATGCGCCGGCTGACCGGTGCGCGCAGGTCGGTGCTGGCCGGGGCGGGCGGGGAACCGCATCGCGCCCCGGGACGTTGTGGCAAAGGGAAGATCGTGGGGGATAGATCTTGGCGATCCTGTGGTTTCTGATCCATCTGGCCGGGGCAACGATGTTGCTGCTGTTCGCCGTCAGGATGGTGCGCACGGGGATCGAGCGCGCCGTCGGCCCGGCCTTCCGCGAACAGCTGACGCGCCCGCGCAGCGCGGCGGGCGGGGCGGCCCTTGGGGTGGCGCTGGCGGTAATCCTGCAAAGCTCTGCCGCCGTCTCGCTTCTGGTGGCTGGCTTCGCGGCTTCGGGCGGGGTGCCCTTCGCCAGCGGGCTGGCGGTGGTGCTGGGGGCCGATCTGGGTTCGGCGCTGCTGATCCAGATCCTGTCGCTCCGCCTCGACTGGCTGGTGCCGGTGCTGCTGGCCGTGGGCGGGATGCTGTTTCTGAAGACCGAGGGGCGCAACCTGAAGCAGGCCGGGCGGATCCTGATGGGGATCGCCTTTCTGCTGATCTCGCTTCGGTTCCTGCGCGAGACGATGGAACCGATCCGCGACAGCGGCCTTCTGCCCGCCATCGCGGGATACCTTGCGCGGGATTTCGTAACCGCCTTTCTGGTCGGTGCGGCGCTGGCCTTCGTGATGATGTCTTCGGTCGCGGCGATCCTGATGTGCGTCACGGTCGTCGCCGTCGGGGCCTTTCCGCTGGAAGCCGGGCTGTCGCTGATTCTGGGGGCGAACCTGGGGTCTGCGCTGATCCCGGTGTGGCTGTCGCGCGGGATGGAGCCTGCCGCCCGGCGCATCCCGCTGGCGAACCTCGCGCTGCGGGGCGTGGCCGCGATTGTCGCGGTCGTCGCGGTCAACCGGCTGCCGCTGGTCGAACAGCTGCCGCCGATGCCGCCTGCGCAGACGCTGATCGTGCTGCACATCGCCTTCAATGCGGCGCTGCTGCTGGCGCTGCCATTCCGCCGCCCGCTTGAGGCCCCGATCCGGCGGCTGATGCCCGATCCGCCCGCGCCGGGCCCCGAGGTGGTTCCGATCCACCATCGCAGCGCGCTTGATCCCACCGTCCTGTCGCGGCCCAGTATCGCGCTGGCCTCGATCCGGCACGAACTGCTGCGGATGCATCAGGTGGTGGCGGAAATGATGCTGCCGGCGATGGATCTGTTTTCCGATTACGACCGCGCGCGGATGAAGGCGATCCGCGCGACCGACGGGGTGGTGAACGCCGCCTTCGACGGCATCCGCCGCTATGCCGCGCAGATCGCCGCCGACAGGATGCGCGGCGACGAGGAAAAAGAACTTCGCGACCTGCTGGAATATGCCATCGCGCTTGAGGCGGCGGGCGACATCGTGGCCAAGGGCCTGATGTCGCTGGCGGACGAGATGCATGACAAGCGCGTCAGGTTTTCCGATGAAGGCGCGCGCGAATTGCGCGGGATGCATGACCGTGTGCTGTCCAACATGAACCTTGCCGCGCAGGTGCTGGTGTCCGGCGATGTGGAAAGCGCGCGGCTTCTGCTGTCGGAAAAGGACGAGATGCGCCATCTGCACCGGACGACCCGCAAGAAGCACCTGCGCCGCCTCAGCGCGGGCGAGGCGGTCAGCTTCGCGTCAAGCGACATCCATCTGGAATGCGCCCATGCGCTGAAGGAATTCAACGGCCAGATCACGGCGGTGGCCTATCCTATCCTGTTCCGCGAAGGCCAGCTTCTGGACACGCGGCTGATCACCCGGATGGAAGAGGAAATGGAGCGCTGATCCGGCTCCAGACGGCGCACGCATAGGTTGATTCGCGGTTGCAGAATCGGTCGTGCTGCAGGTGCGGAATCCAGCATGCAGACGCCAGATCGGGCGGGCCGTCAACGGGGTCTGAAACAGCTTTCACATCGCGGTGATGTTGCCGCTAGCGGCGTATTGGGCATCTTCAAAAATGGAAGGGAATCAGTATGTTCCGCCGCGAAGGTGAAAGCCTTCGTGTGCGGCCCGCATGGCCGTTTTCCCTGGAGAAACAAGAAATGAAGAAGATCGTTCTGACCCTCGGCGCCATCTCGGCTTTCGCAGTGGCTCAGGCCAATGCTCAGACCGTGGTGACCGATGCCGATGGCAATGGCACCTACTCGATGGAAGAGCTGCTGGTGGCGTTCCCGGAGCTGACCGAAGAGGTCTTCAAGGCTGCCGACACCGACGCCGACGGCGCCCTTTCGGCGGACGAGCTGAAGGCCGCTCAGGACGCCGGCAACATCCCGGCATGATCGCCTGACCGGATGATCTGACCGAACCGCCACGGGGCAACCCGTGGCGGTTTTCGTTTGGCCGAAGGGCCTTGAGACGGGCGGACAAGGCGGGCGGACAAGGGGGGCGGCCGGGGGGCCGCCCGGGTGCCGATCACTCCAGTTCGATCAGCAGGTCCTTCGCGTCGATCTGGTGGCCGGGCTGGACATGCACGGCCTTGACCACGGCGGCGCGGTCGGCGTGCAGGCCGGTTTCCATCTTCATCGCCTCGATGGTCAGCAGAAGATCGCCCGCGTTCACCTTTTGCCCGGCATGGACCGCGACCGAGGCGATGGCCCCCGGCATCGGTGCGCCGATATGGGCGGGGTTGCCTTCGGCCGCCTTCGGCTTGACCGCGGCCTTGGCCTTGATCGCGCGGTTCGGCACCCGGATGACGCGGGGCTGGCCGTTCAGTTCGAAGAAGACCTTCACATCACCGTCCTCGTTCGTCTCGCCCACGGTCTGCAGACGCACTTCCAGCGTCTTGCCGGGGTCGATCTCGGCGGTGATCTCTTCGCCCGGTTCCATGCCGTAGAAGAAGGTCCGCGTGGGCAGGGTGCGCACCGGGCCATACATCCGGTGGCGCGCGCGGTAATCGGTGAAGACCTTGGGATACATCAGGTATCCGTTCAGGTCCTCGTCATCCACGGCGCTGTCCTCGCCTTCCTCGTCGGCGCGGGTCAGGTCGCGGATCAGGCGCGCGCGCACGTCCTCAAGATCGACCGGGGCCATGTGGCTGCCGGGGCGGTCGGTGAACGGCGCCTCGCCCTTCAGCACCTTGCGTTGCAGCGCTTCGGGCCAGCCGCCGGGGGGCTGGCCAAGATTGCCCTTCATCATGTCAACGACCGAGTCGGGGAAGGCCACTTCGCTGGCGGGGTCCTCGACCTGCGCGCGGGTCAGGCCCTGCGCCACCATCATCAGCGCCATGTCGCCCACGACCTTGGACGAGGGCGTGACCTTGACGATGTCGCCGAACATGGCATTGGCGTCGGCATAGGCCTGCGCCACCTCGTGCCAGCGGTCTTCGAGCCCCAGGCTGCGGGCCTGCGCCTTGAGGTTGGTGAACTGGCCTCCGGGCATTTCGTGCAGCCAGACTTCCGAAGCCGGGGCGGGCAGGCCGGATTCGAAGGCCGCGTATTGCGCGCGCACCCCTTCCCAGTAGTTGGAAATCTCGCGGATCGCGCCGATGTCCAGTCCCGTGTCGCGGTCAGTGTTGCGCAGCGCCTCGACGATCGACCCCAGGCAGGGCTGCGAGGTGCCGCCCGAAAACGCATCCATCGCCGCATCCACGGCATCGACGCCCGCATCGCAGGCGGCCAGGATCGTGGCCCCGGCGATCCCCGAGGTGTCATGAGTGTGGAAATGGATCGGCAGGCCGACCTCGTCCTTCAGCGCCTTGACCAGACGCCGGGCCGCGGCCGGTTTCAGCAGGCCCGCCATGTCCTTCAGCCCAAGGACATGGGCGCCCGCCGCCTCAAGCTGACGCGCCATCGCGACATAGTATTTCAGGTCGTACTTGGCGCGGTTCGGGTCGAGGATGTCGCCGGTATAGCAGATGGTGCCTTCGCAGACCTTGCCCGCCTCGACCACCGCATCCATCGCGACGCGCATGTTTTCCACCCAGTTCAGGCTGTCGAACACGCGGAAGACGTCAACCCCGGTGATGGCCGCCTGTTTGACGAAGGCCTGCACCACGTTGTCGGGATAGTTGGTATACCCCACCCCGTTCGAGGCGCGCAGCAGCATCTGGGTCATCAGGTTCGGCATGGCCGCGCGCAGGTCGCGCAGGCGTTGCCAGGGACATTCCTGAAGGAAACGGTAGGCCACGTCAAAAGTGGCGCCGCCCCAGCATTCGACGCTGAAAAGTTGCGGCAGGTTCGCGGCATAGGCAGGGGCCACCTTGATCATGTCGATCGACCGCATCCGGGTCGCCAGAAGGCTTTGATGCCCGTCGCGCATGGTGGTGTCGGTGATCAGGACCTTGGTCTGGGCGCGCATCCAGTCGGCCACGGCCGTCGGGCCCTTCTGTTCCAGAAGGTTTCGCGTTCCCATCGCCGGTTCCGCCCGCAGCGCGGGCGGGCGCGGGGCCTTCACCACGGCAGCGGGGCGCGGGCGGCCTGCGGTTTCCGGGTGCCCGTTCACGGTGATGTCGGCGATGTAGGTCAGGATCTTCGTCGCCCGGTCGCGCCGCTTCTTGAACTGGAACAGCTCGGGCGTCGTGTCGATGAACTTGGTGGTGTAGGTGTTGTTCAGGAAGGTCGGGTGCTTCAACAGGTTGATGACGAATTCGATGTTCGTCGAAACCCCGCGGATGCGGAATTCGCGCAGCGCGCGGTCCATCCGCTTGATCGCCGCCCCTGGCGTGGGGGCCCAGGCCGTGACCTTGACCAGAAGGCTGTCGTAATAGCGGGTGATGACCCCGCCCGAATAGGCGGTGCCACCGTCCAGGCGGATCCCCATACCGGTGGCCGACCGATAGGCGGTGATCCGGCCGTAGTCGGGGATGAAGTTGTTCAGTGGGTCCTCGGTCGTCACCCGGCACTGCACGGCATGACCCGAAAGGGTGATATCCTCTTGCCGGGCGGTGCCCGTGGCCTCGGCGAGCGTCTTGCCCTCGGCGATCAGGATCTGGGCCTGTACGATGTCGATCCCCGTGACCTCTTCGGTCACGGTATGTTCGACCTGCACGCGGGGGTTCACCTCGATGAAATAGAACTTGCCCGTCTCCATATCCATCAGGAATTCGACGGTGCCCGCACATTCATAACCCACATGGGCGCAGATGCGGCGGCCAAGGTCGCAGACCTCGGCGCGCTGGTCCTCGGTCAGGTAGGGTGCGGGGGCGCGTTCGACGACCTTCTGGTTGCGCCGCTGCACGGTGCAGTCGCGTTCGTAAAGGTGATAGATCGCGCCATGCTTGTCGCCCAGGATCTGCACCTCGACATGCCGGGCGCGGGTGATCATCTTTTCCAGATAGCCCTCGCCGTTGCCGAAGGCGGCCTCGGCCTCGCGCCGGCCCTCGCGCACCTTGGCGTCAAGCTCGTCCTCGGACAGGATCGGCCGCATGCCGCGCCCGCCGCCGCCCCAGGACGCCTTCAGCATCAGCGGATAGCCGATCTCGGCCGCCTGCTTGCGGATCAGCGCCATGTCCTCGCCCAGAACGTCGGTCGCCGGGATCACCGGCACGCCCGCCGCCATCGCCACGCGCCGGGCGCTGGCCTTGTCGCCAAGGGCGCGCATCGTTTCGGCCTTCGGGCCGATGAAGGTGATGCCCGCCTTTTCGCAGGCCTCGACGAAATCGGGGTTTTCCGACAGCAGGCCATAACCCGGATGGATCGCGTCCGCGCCTGACAGTTTCGCCACGCGGATGATCTCGGGGATCGACAGATAGGCGCCCACCGGCGACAGGCCCTGACCGATCAGATAGGCCTCGTCCGCCTTGAAGCGGTGCAGGCCAAGCTTGTCTTCCTCGGCGTAGACGGCGACGGTCTTCTTGCCCATCTCGTTGGCGGCCCGCATGACGCGGATGGCGATCTCGCCCCGATTGGCGACAAGGATCTTCTTGAACTCGGCCATGGCGTCCCCTCCTTGGCGTGACTGGGGCGCACTTTAGGGGCGCTGCACTGCAGCGCAAGGCTCGGAAGCGTCGCAGTTGCAAAGTTTTGCGAAATATTCAGGCGGCCTTTGCACCTGCAAATTTCACCAGAATCCGAACGGAACAAGAACACTTCTTTCCCTTCCGTCCCGAACCCGCTACCTTGCACCGCATGAGCACCTTCGACGAGTCAGACGCCTTCGAGGCCGCCGCCTCGGTTCCCCTGTCGCGCCGGGCGATGGCGGCGCGGCCTGCGCCCTATCTGGACGATCTGAACCCCGCGCAACGCCAGGCGGTCGAGGCGCTGGATGGCCCCGTCCTGATGCTGGCGGGGGCGGGCACCGGCAAGACCAAGGCGCTGACTGCGCGGATCGTGCACCTTCTGGCGACCGGCCGGGCGCGGCCGAACGAGATCCTCGCCGTGACATTCACCAACAAGGCCGCGCGCGAAATGAAGCTGCGGGTGGGGCGCAACCTGGGCGAGGCGGTGGAGGGGATGCCCTGGATGGGCACTTTCCATTCGATCTGCGTCAAGATGCTGCGCCGCCATGCCGAACTTGTCGGGCTGAAATCGAACTTCACGATCCTTGATACCGATGACCAGATCCGCCTGCTGAAACAGCTGGTCCTGGCCGCGAACATCGACGAAAAGCGCTGGCCCGCGCGGATGCTGGCGGGTTTGATCGACCACTGGAAGAACCGCGCCTGGACGCCCGCAAAGGTGCCGGCAGCCGAGGCTTCGGCCTTCAACAACCGCGGGACCGAGCTTTACGAACAGTATCAAGAGCGGCTGAAGACCCTGAATGCGGTGGATTTCGGCGACCTGCTTCTGCACATGGTCACCATCTTCCAGGCGCATCCGGACATTCTTGAGCAATATCAGCGCTGGCTGCGCTACATCCTTGTGGACGAATACCAGGATACGAACGTGGCACAGTATCTGTGGCTGCGGCTTCTGGCGCAGGGGCACCGCAACATCTGCTGTGTGGGCGATGACGACCAGTCGATTTACGGCTGGCGCGGTGCCGAGGTGGGCAACATCCTGCGGTTTGAAAAGGATTTTCCCGGCGCGCGGGTGGTGCGGTTGGAACAGAACTACCGGTCCACCCCGCATATCCTGGCAGCCGCCTCCGGCGTGATCGCGGCCAATGCCGGACGTCTGGGCAAGACGCTGTGGACCGAACGCGAAACGGGCGAGAAAGTGCGCCTGATCGGCCATTGGGACGGCGAGGAAGAGGCGCGCTGGATCGGCGAAGAGATCGAGGCCCTGCAACGCGGCACACGCGGCTTCGACCCGGTCAGCCTAGACGATCAGGCGATCCTTGTCCGTGCCAGCCACCAGATGCGCGCCTTCGAGGACCGGTTCCTGACGATCGGCCTGCCGTATCGGGTGATCGGCGGACCGCGGTTCTATGAACGGCAGGAAATCCGCGACGCGATGGCCTATTTCCGGCTTGCCGTCAGCCCGGCCGACGATCTGGCGTTCGAGCGTGTGGTGAACACCCCCAAGCGGGGGCTAGGCGACAAGGCGGTGCAGTCGATCCAGCTTGCGGCACGAGGGGCTGGTGCGAACCTGATCGACGGCGCGCGCGAACTGCTGGCGCAGGGCGGCATCGGCGGCAAGGGCGCGGGGCAGTTGCGCGCCTTCGTCGACGGGGTCGACCGCTGGCATGCGGCGACGCTGGCGGGGGCGAACCACATCGAACTGGCCGAGACGATCCTGGAAGAGTCCGGCTACACGGAAATGTGGCAAAATGACAAGACGCCAGAGGCGCCGGGGCGTCTGGAAAACCTTAAGGAACTGATCAAAGCCCTTGAACAGTTTGAAAATTTGCAGGGTTTTCTGGAACATGTCGCCCTGATCATGGACAATGAATCCGAAGACGTTGCAGAAAAAGTATCAATCATGACCCTGCATGCGGCCAAGGGGCTGGAGTTTCCGGTGGTCTTTCTGCCCGGTTGGGAGGATGGTCTGTTCCCCAGCCAGCGCGCGATGGACGAAACCGGGCTGAAGGGTCTGGAGGAAGAACGCCGCCTTGCCTATGTGGGGATCACGCGGGCCGAACGGCTGTGCACCATTTCCTTCGCCGCGAACCGCCGGGTCTATGGCCAGTGGCAAAGCCAGCTTCCCAGCCGCTTCATCGACGAGTTGCCCGAGGATCACGTCGAGGTGCTGACGCCGCCGGGCCTTTACGGCGGCGGTTATGGCGCGGCGGCGCAGCCCTTCGGCGGATCGCGGATCGAGGAACGGGCGACGCGCGCCGATGTCTACAACTCGCCCGGCTGGAAGCGGATGCAGGACAACGCCGCCACGCGCCCGGTGGCGCAACCGCGCGAATCCCGCAATCAGGTCATTGACCTTCAGGCGGTGTCGGCCTTCACCGAAGGCGACCGGGTGTTCCACCAGAAATTCGGCTATGGCACCATCGTCGGGATCGAAGGCGACAAGCTTGATGTGGCCTTCGACAAGGCGGGGGTAAAGAAACTGGTGGCCCGCTTCGTCGTCCCGGCCGATCGCGCGGACGAGATCCCGTTCTAGGCGCGGCGCCGCGTCATCCGGCGCGACCCTGCCGCCATCGGGCGGCGGCGCGTTCCAGGGCCCAGACGGCCAGCCCCGCGACAAGCCCCCAGAACGCGGCCCCGATCCCGAAAGCCGCCATGCCCGATGCGGTCACGGTCAGCGTGACGACGGCAGGAAAGCGCTGGTCGGCCGCGGCGAAGGCCCCGGTCAGCGCACCCGTCAGCGGCCCAAGCAGCGCCAGCGCGACAAGTGCCGCCATCAGGTCGGCGGGAAGCGCCGCCAGAAGGGCCAGGATCACCGGGCCCGAAAGCCCCAGACCGACCCAGACCGCCGCATAGGCAAGCCCCACGCGCCAGCGGCGCGTCCGGTCCGGCTCCACATCCGGGCCAAGGCAGATCGCGGCGGTGATCGCGGCCATGCTGACGGTATGCGCGCCGAAAAGGCCGGTCAGCGCCGAAAGCCCGCCGGTGACCGCCAGCGCCGGGCGCACCGGCGGCTCGAAGCCAGCCGCGCGCAGGGTCGCGAAACCGGGCAGGTTCTGCGAGGCCATCGTCACCAGATAGAGCGGAACGCCAAGCCCGATCAGCACGCCGGGCGACCATTCGGGCGCGATGAAGGTAAGGCGGGGCAGGGGAAGGCTCAGCGCGGGCAGGGTGGCCGCGCCGCTGGCAAAAGCCACCGCCAGACCCGCCGCAAGCGCCGCCAGAACGGCAAAGGCCGGGTTCTTCAGCCGCACGACGGCAAAGATCGCGACCATGGCCAGCACAAGGCCGGGGCGTGCGACGGCGGCGGGCGCCAGCTTGAGGCAGAAGGGCAGCAGCACGCCCGCCAGCATCCCCGCCGCGATCCCGTCGGGGATTTTCGCCACGATCCGCCCCAGTGGCCCGATCAGCCCCGTCGCCGCCACCAGAAGGCCCGCCAGCACGAAGGCGCCCACGCCCTCGGCCATGCCGATGCCCGATGTCGCGGCGATCAGCGCAGCACCCGGCGTCGACCAGGCCAGCACCACCGGCACCCGGGATTGCGCGGAAAGAACGGCGCTTCCCACTGCCTTCGACAGGCAGATCGCCAGCACCCAGCTTGCCGTCTGCGCGGGCGTTGCCCCCAGTGCGGCCGCCGCCGCCAGAACCAGCGCGATGGTCGAGCCATAGCCGACCAGCGCGGCCACGAGGGCCGCCGAGATCATGGATGCGCGCATGGGGTGTTGTCCGCCGTGGTTCCTGTCCGTCGCCGCAAGGATGGACCGCGGCGGAGGCAGGTTCAAGACAAGGCGCGAAGGTCCGGGGAAGGGGAACGGATCGGCGGCACCCGAGGGAGGAGGAAAGGGTGCCGCCGCCGTTAGTCGCGCCCGGCTCAAGGGAGGAGGAAGAGCCGGTCGCTTGTCCGTCGGCCCGAGGGAGGAGGTAGGGCCGCCGAATGACTGAGGCCCGGTCAGGGCCTGAAGGTTTGTGCGGCGACCCCCGGGAGGAGGAGAGTAGGAGCCGCCGCAGGGCGCCTGTGACCCGAGGGAGGAGGAAGGGTCATCGGCGCATCACGCTGGAAGCCTGGGCTTCCGAAGAAAGGACGGCGGCACGAGGGAGGAGGAAGCGTGCCGCCGTTTTTGCATCGGGCCCCGGGAGGAGGTGGGGCCCGGCAAGAAGCTTACTTGCCGTAGGCCGCTTCGAGCGCGACCCGGGTCAGCATCGAACGGTGCAGGCCCAGATCGGCCAGCTCGCGGTTCGACAGGGCATTCAGTTCGGCCAGCGTCTGCTTGTAGACGCGGCGGCGGTTCAGGTCTTCCTTCACCGACTTGACGATAGCCGCCAGACGATCGGCAAGGCCGATATGGGCGACGCGGGAGGTGTTCACAAAAGCCATGTTACTCTTGCCTCGGTTCTGTTTGTTCTGGCGTCCGGTGCGTGCCTTGTGGCGTCCTGCCGGGCTGTCCGTTTCGCCGTTAGGGGTAACATGGGGCAAATGCTGCGATTGCACAATACGCCCAGCCCGCAATGCTGCCATGCAGCAATTGCATGGCAAACACGCCCTTTTTCCGCAACGTTAACAGGCACTTCGCCTGAAATTTGAACAATTGGTCCACATGGTCTTGTTCTTTGGGGAAAACGCGGCACATTTGCCTGATAGTCATGCAGAGGAAGAACGATGGCCCTGTCCCGTGCCGATGTCGAACGTGTCCTTGCCTTGGTTCCGCTGCCCGGTGGCGGCGACCTTGTCAGCCGGGATCTGATTCGTGCCCTGCGGGTCGAGGGCGGTCAGGTCGCCTTCGTGATCGAGGCCGCGACGCCCGAGGAGGCGCGCGTTCTTGCCCCCGTCCAGCCCCAGGTCGAGGCCGCGCTGAAGGCGCTGCCGGGCGTGACATCGGTGCAGGTGGTGATGACGGCGCATGGGCCTGCGGCCAAGGCCGCGCCGCCCACGCTCAAGATCGGCCAGCATCCGACGCCCCAGCAGGGCGGTCCGCAGCGGCTTGCGGGCGTTGACCGGATCGTGGCGATCGCCTCGGGCAAGGGCGGGGTTGGCAAGTCGACGGTGTCGTCGAACCTTGCCGTGGCCCTGGCCCGGCAGGGCCGGCGCGTGGGCCTTCTCGATGCCGATATATATGGTCCGTCCCAGCCGCGGATGATGGGCGTCAACAAGCGCCCCGCCAGCCCGGACGGCAAGACGATCATCCCGCTTCAGGCGCATGGCGTCACCGTGATGTCGATCGGCTTCATGCTGAAAGAGGATGAGGCGGTCATCTGGCGCGGTCCGATGATCATGGGCGCGCTGCAACAGCTTCTGACGCAGGTCGATTGGGGGCCGCTCGACATCCTGCTGATCGACCTGCCGCCCGGGACGGGCGACATCCAGCTGACGCTTTGCCAGCGCACGGCCTTGACCGGGGCGATTGTCGTTTCGACGCCCCAGGACGTGGCGTTGCTGGACGCGCGCAAGGCGCTCGACATGTTCATGAAGCTGAAGACGCCGGTTCTTGGCCTTCTGGAGAACATGTCGACCTATGTCTGCCCCAATTGCGGGCACGAGGCGCATATCTTCGGGCATGGCGGTGTCGCCGCCGAGGCCGCGCAGCTGGGTCTGCCTTTCCTGGGCGAGATCCCGCTGGATCTGTCGGTTCGGCTTGCAGGCGACGCGGGGACGCCGATCGCCGCGGGCGAGGGGCCGGTGGCCGAAGCCTATGCGCGCCTTGCCCAACGTCTGATCGCCGGCGGCATGGCCTGAGCCGGCAGCGGGCGGTCGATTCATGGGCGCGGCCTTCCGGCCTTCGCGCCCGATCCCGCGGCCGTGCTGTTCGAAAGCCGTTTTCCTGCGACTGATCCCGTTTCGCGGCGTTCCATCCGTGCGCGGTTCTTTCCTGTGCGTTCCCGTGCCGGTCGCCGGGCGGGTGCAAACATGGGAAACCATGGGAAATGTGATGCCGAATGCCCCTGAAAACCGAATCACCTGGCCGTGACTAGGCGTGAAGACGCCCCTCGCCCCATGCTTTCTGCGGGATTTGTCAGGTCATAGCGTGGCGCAGGGGCCACATTTCTGATGATGCCGCAAATCTTCCGGGAAATCATGGGAATGGTCGGGGGAGGCTTCGGTTGTCTATATATGGTATGTCTTTTGAATTAATGTCCCATTTGTTGCGCCTCAGGGCCGGAATTTGACACAAGATGAGGGATTTGGGGCCGGCGGTGCACAAGATATTCCCGATCTTGCCCAAAATTTTCCGTTGCGTCCCATAAAGTCCCATGCCAATCCTTGCTCATCGGAAGACGGAACAAGACAAGCGCAGGGGCAGCCAAAGACCCCGAACAAGGCGAAAAAGGTCAGGTTTCATACAGGCATCCGCCTTCCGAAACGAAGAGATCCGGCGGCGCGAGAGCAGCATCTCCCCCAGGTGACGCGCACGACTGGACGCCCAGCGATGGGACAGGACGGCGGATTGAGCAGTGGCAGCCGCTCAATCCGCCGCTTTCCGTTTAGGACCCCGCCTTCGGGGTCGGGGAAGGCGAAGGCAAGGGACAGGGCCGGAAAGGCCGAACAAGGACGAGGGACGTGTCAGAGTCTTTCAGAGGCGAGTTCAACCAGAAGGTTGACGCGAAAGCCCGGGTGTCGATCCCGGCCGCTTTCCGCCGCGTGCTGGAGGCAGGCGACCCGGAATACAGCCGTCCCGACCGCGCCGATGGCGCAAAGCCCCGTTTCGTCATCGTATACGGCGGCAAGGACGGCGACGACTATGCCGTCGGCTATACCATCAGCCAGATGAAGCGGGTCGAGGCGCAGATCCGTCGCCTGCCGTCCGGCACCAAGCAGCGCAAGGCGCTGGAACGCAACCTTGTCACCCTGTCGCAGCTGGTCGAGGTGGATGACGACGGCCGCATCGTCCTGCCGCCGAAGGCGCGCGATCGGATGGGTGTGACCGCCGAGGATCTTAAGGCCGGGTTCGAGGCCACCTTCGCCGGAACGCTGGAAACCTTCCAGCTGTGGAAGCGTGACACCTATGAGGCGGCTCAGGAGGCCGAGATCTCGCTCGACGATCTGTTGGATGACGGCGCGGATCTGACGTCGCTTCTGCCGCACGACGACCCGGAGGGCTGACGGATGGCGCAACGCGATCCGTCGCCAGATCGCCAACCCCATGTTCCGGTGCTTCTGCGCCCGCTTCTGGCCGCTGTCGCCCCCATCAGCGGCGTCTGGCTTGACGGGACTTTCGGCGCGGGCGGCTATGCGCGCGGGCTGCTGGCCGCAGGCGCCGACCGTGTGATCGGGGTGGATCGCGACCCGCTCGCGCTGGACATGGCCGCAGGCTGGGCGGGCGACTATGGCGACCGGCTGCGCCTTGTGCAGGGCACATTCTCGGATCTCGACCAGCATGCCGGCGAACCGCTGGACGGGGTGGTTCTGGATCTGGGCGTGTCCTCAATGCAGCTTGACCAGGCCGAACGCGGGTTTTCCTTCCTGAAGGACGGGCCGCTGGACATGCGGATGGGGCAGGAAGGGCCTTCCGCCGCCGATCTGGTGAACGAGGCCGACGAGGCCGCGCTGGCCGATATCCTTTATCACTACGGCGAGGAACGCGCCTCGCGCCGGATCGCCCGCGCCATCGTGGCCGCCCGCGCCGTGGAGCCGATCACCACGACGCTGCGCCTCGCCGACATCGTGGCCGGATGCCTGCCGCGCCCGAAACCGGGGCAAAGCCACCCGGCGACACGCAGCTTCCAGGCGATCCGCATTGCCGTGAACGCGGAATTTTCCGAACTGGTGGAAGGGCTTGAGGCGGCCGAACGCGCGCTGAAACCCGGCGGCCTGCTGGCGGTCGTCACCTTTCACAGCCTTGAGGACCGGATCGTGAAGCGCTTCATGCAGCTTCGTTCCGGGCACGAGGGGCAGGGCAGCCGCCATGCCCCGGCGCGGGCGCAATCGGCCCCGGCCTTCGAACCCGTCACCCGCAAGGCGATCGGCCCGGACGAGGCGGAGCTCGCCGAAAACCCCCGCGCGCGGTCCGCCCTGCTGCGTGTCGCGCGCCGCACCTCGGCCCCTGCGGGCCATGTCGACCCGGCCGCCCTTGGCGTGCCCCAGATCAACCGGAAAGGACGTCGCTGATGCGCCCCGTCTTCTATGTCCTCACCTTCCTCGCCGTGATGGGCCTTGGCTTCTGGGCCTACAAGCAGAACTACACCACGCAACAGGCGTTGCGCGATGTCGACGCCCTGCAATCCGAAATCGCCGACCTGCGCGAGGCGCTGGCGCTGCAACGCGCCGAATGGGCCTATCTGAACCGCCCCGACCGCCTGCGCGAACTGGCCACGATCAACTTTGACCGGCTCGGGCTTTTGCCGATGGACCCGTCGCAATTCGGCGCGGCGCGTCAGGTGGCCTATCCCGCGCCGGTGCTGCCGGTGATCGAGGGGGCAATCGAGGTGATGGGCGAAACCGAGGGGGGCCTGTAAGATGATCCGCACGCCGCTGCGCCCGCTGGCGCGCATCCTGTCGGCCCGCGCCAAGGGCGAGAACCCCGACGCGATCGAACGCGAAAACCTGCGCCTGCGGCACGAGGCGATGCGCGACAAGGCGCGCACCCGCGCGGAACTGCGGCTTTTGCTGCTGGGGCTGGCCTTCTTCATGGCCTATGGCGTGATCGGCGCGCGCATGGGGCTGCTGGCGGCCTCCGAACCGATGGAACCGCGCGCCGCCGCCTCGGGTGCGCAGATCCTGTCGCAGCGGGCCGACATCGCCGACCGCAACGGGCGCATCCTGGCCACCAACATGCTGACCCATTCGCTTTACGCCCATCCGCGCGACATGGTCGATCCGGCACGGGTGGCGCGCGAACTGGCGGCGATCTTCCCCGACATGGACGCGGCTGCGCTGGAACGGCGGTTCACCGACGGGCGCAGCTTCATGTGGATCCGCAAGGTCCTGTCGCCCGAACAGATGCAGAAGGTGCACGAAATCGGCGACCCCGGCCTTCTGTTCGGCCCGCGCGAGATGCGCGTCTATCCGAACGGTGACCTGGCTGCGCATGTCCTGGGCGGGGCGTCCTTCGGGGCCGAAGGCGTCCATTCGGCCGAGGTGATCGGCACCGCCGGCATCGAAAAGGCACTGGACGCCCGGCTTCGCGATCCGGCGCAGGCGGGCGAGCCGCTGATGCTGTCGATCGACATGACCATCCAGGCCGCCGTCGAGGAAATCCTGGGCGCCGGCATGCAGATGATGAACGCCAAGGGTGCCGCCGCGATCCTGATGGATTCCCGCACGGGCGAGATCCTGTCCCTGGCCTCGCTGCCGGATTTCGACCCGAACGACCGCCCGAACCCGCTGGTCAAGGGCGATCCGGGCGACAGCCCGCTGTTCAATCGCGCCGTGCAGGGCGTCTATGAACTGGGTTCGACCTTCAAGATCTTCGCCACCGCCCAGGCGATGGAACTGGGGCTGGTGAACGCGGATACGATGGTGGACGCCAATGCACCGATGCAATGGGGCAAGCACCGGATCAAGGAATTCCAGAACAAGAACTACGGCCCGCTTCTGTCGGTCACGGATGTGATCGTGAAGTCCTCGAACGTGGGCACGGCGCGGCTTGCGCTTCAGATCGGCGGGTTGCGGCAGCAGGCCTTCCTGAAATCGCTTGGCTTCTTCGATCCGACCCCGCTGGAACTGGTCGAAGCCCCCGGCGCAAAGCCTCTGTTGCCGCCGAAGTGGCCTGAAATCGTAACAATCACAACGTCTTATGGGCACGGGATGTCGGCAAGCCCGATGCATCTGGCCGCCGCCTATGCGACGATCGCCAATGGCGGGATCGCGGTGAAGCCGACGCTTCTGAAGCGCGACACCCCGGCCGAGGGCGTGCGCGTCCTGTCCGAACCCGTGGCGCGCGCCTCGGTCGACATGCTGCGCCAGGTGGTGACGCGGGGCACGGCCTCGATGGCCGAGGTCGAGGGCTATGCGGTCGCGGGCAAGACCGGCACCGCCGACAAGCCCAAGCGCACCGGCGGCTATTACAAGGACAAGGTGATCAACACCTTTGCCGCCATGTTCCCGGCCGATGACCCGCGCTATGTGCTGATCGTCACGCTGGACGAACCGGTGAACACGATGGGGACGGAGCCCCGCCGCACCGCAGGCTGGACAGCCGTGCCGGTCGCGGCCGAGATCATCCGCCGCAGCGCGCCCCTGCTGGGTCTGAGGCCGGTCATTGAACTTGGCCCCCCGGATGGGATAACAGCCGTGCGCAATTGACGGACCGGGATCGGCGCGGGGGCAGGGCATGACGGCGGGCACGAAGACACTGGCGGAACTGGGCCTGACGGCACGCGGCGGACGCGGCGCAACGGTCACGGGGCTTGCCGTGGACAGCCGGGCGGTGAAGCCCGGCTTTCTGTTTGCGGCGCTGCCCGGCAGCCGCGTGCATGGCGGCGAGTTCATCGAATATGCGCTGCGGATGGGCGCGGTCGCGATCCTGACCGATGCCGAAGGCGAACGGCTTGCGGCAGGGGCGCTTGAGGGAACCGAGGCGGCGGTGGTGCTGTGCGCGGATCCGCATCAGGCGCTGGCCGGCGCGGCGGCGCTCTGGTTCGGGGCGCAGCCCGAAACGATGGTCGCCGTGACCGGCACCAACGGCAAGACATCCGTCGCCACCTTCACCCGGCAGATCTGGATGGCGCTTGGCCATGCCGCCATCAACATCGGCACGACCGGCGTCGAGGGCGCGTGGGAGGCCCCTTCGGCCCACACCACGCCCGACCCGATCACGCTTCACCGGATGCTGGCCGATGCGGCGGCGGCCGGTGTCACCCATGCGGCGATGGAAGCCTCAAGCCACGGGCTTGACCAGAAGCGGATGGACGGCGTGCGCCTTGCCGCGGCCGGGTTCACCAACTTCACCCAGGACCATCTGGATTACCACAAGACGTTCGAGGCCTATTTCGATGCCAAGGCGGGTTTGTTCGACCGGCTCCTGCCGCCCGAGGGCGCGGCGGTCATCAACCTGAACGATCCGCGTGGGGCCGACATGGCGGCCATTGCCCGCGACCGGGGCCACCGGCTGATCACGGTGGGCAGTGACGGGTCTTGCGACCTGTCGATCGCCGCGCAGCGGTTCGACGCCACCGGGCAGGAGGTGCGCTATCTCTGGCAGGGACAGCCGCATCAGGTGCGGCTGAACCTGATCGGCGGCTTCCAGGCGGAAAACGTCGCGCTGGCCGCCGGGCTGGTCATCGGCGCGGGCACGCCGCCCGCCGATGTCTTTGCCGTCCTGCCCCGGCTTTCGGGCGTGCGGGGGCGGATGCAGCTGGCCGCGACGCGCGGCAATGGCGCGGCGGTCTATGTCGATTACGCCCATACGCCCGATGCGATCCAGACCGCGCTGCGTGCGCTGCGCCCGCATGTCATGGGGCGGCTTGTCATCGTCTTTGGCGCGGGCGGCGACCGCGACCGGGGCAAGCGCCCGTTGATGGGCGAGGCCGCGCGCGAGAATGCCGACGTGCTGTTCGTGACCGATGACAATCCCCGCAGCGAGGACCCCGCCGCCATCCGGGCCGAGATCATGGCCGCCTGTCCCGAGGCGAACGAGGTGGGCGACCGGGCCGAGGCGATCCTGCGCGGCGTCGATGCCCTTGGGCCGGGCGATGCGTTGCTGATCGCGGGCAAGGGGCATGAGACGGGGCAGATCATCAAGGGAGAGGTCTATCCCTTCGACGACGTGGAACAGGCTTCGATTGCCGTGGCCGCCCTGGATGGGGTGATCTGATGGCCGCGCCGCTCTGGACCTCTGCCGATGCCGCTGCCGCCACGGGCGGACGCACGACCGCCGACTGGACCGCGACGGGCGTCTCGATCGACACCCGGACCCTTGCGCCCGGCGACCTGTTCGTCGCGCTGAAGGATGTCCGCGACGGGCACGACTTTGTCGCGCAGGCGCTGGAAAAGGGCGCCGCCGCCGCTCTGGTCAGCCGTGTCCCCGAAGGCGTGTCGCCCGACGCGCCGCTTCTTGTCGTGCCCGACGTGCTGGCGGCGCTTGCCGATCTGGGCCGGGCCGCGCGTGCCCGGACAACCGCGCGCGTGGTCGGTGTGACCGGGTCGGTCGGCAAGACCTCGACCAAGGAAATGCTGCGGCAGGTGTTGGGCGGGCAGGGCGCGGTTCACGCGGCCGAGGCCAGCTACAACAACCACTGGGGCGTGCCCCTGACGTTGGCGCGGATGCCCGCCGACACCGATTTCGCCGTGATCGAGATCGGCATGAACCATCCCGGCGAAATCGCGCCGCTGGCGCGGATGGCCGATCTGGACGTGGCGATGATCACCACGGTCGCGCCGGCGCATCTGTTCAGCTTCGAAAGCATCGAAGGCATCGCGCATGAAAAGGCCTCGATCCTCGAAGGGTTGCGGCCCGGTGGCGCGGCGATCCTGCCCGCCGATCTGGCGGTGACGCCGATCCTGACCGACAAGGCCGCCGCCCTGGGCGCGCGCCTTGTGCTTTTCGGCGAGGCACCGGGCGCCGATTACCGGCTGACGCAGGCACAACTGACCGCCGATACCACCGTGGCCCAGGGCCAGACACCGGTCGGCCCCCGGCTTTTCAAGGTGATGACGCCCGGGCGGCATTTCGCCGTCAACGCGCTGGCGGTTCTGGCGGTGGCCGATGCGCTTGGTCTTGATCCGACCATCGCTGCCCATGACCTTGGCCGCTGGTCGCCGCCCGCCGGTCGCGGCACCCGCGAACGGATCCTTCTTGATCTGGTGGAAGAGGCGGGTTTCGACCTGATCGACGACGCCTTCAACGCCAATCCCGCCTCGATGGCCGCAAGCCTCGAGGTGCTGGCCCTGACCCGGCCCACCGATGGCGTGGGCCGCGTGCAGGAGGGCCGCCGGATCGCGGTTCTGGGCGACATGCTGGAACTGGGCGAAACCGAACTGGCGCTTCATGCCGACATCGCCCGGCATCCGGCGCTGGCCTCGGTCGCGGTCGTGCATTGTGTCGGCCCCCGGATGCGGGCGCTGCATGAGGCGCTGCCCCGCCGCCAGCGCGGCGAATGGGTGGAAACCGCCCCCGAACTTGCCGCCCGCATCCATCACTTGATCGACGCGGGCGACGTGGTGCTGGTGAAAGGGTCCAAGGGGATCAAGGTCAGCCTTGTTGTTGACGCGCTCAAGAAACTGGGGCAAGCGACCGCCTCCAAGACCGATGGGACCGAGTGAATGCTGTATCTGCTGACCGAATTCTCCGATGGCGGGGACGTCTTCAACCTCTTCCGCTACATCACCTTCCGGGCGGGCGGGGCTTTCGTGACCGCGCTCGTCTTCGGGTTCATGTTCGGTCGCCCGCTGATCAACCTGCTGCGCCGCAAGCAGGGCAAGGGCCAGCCGATCCGCGATGACGGCCCGGCCACGCATTTCGCCAAGGCGGGCACCCCCACGATGGGGGGGCTTCTGATCCTGTCGGCGCTTCTGTTTTCCACGCTGATGTGGGCAAGGCTCGACAATCCCTATGTCTGGATCGTGCTTCTGGTCACCTTCGGCTTCGGCCTGATCGGCTTTGCCGACGATTTCGCCAAGGTCACGAAGCAGAACACCAAAGGGGTGTCGTCGCGGCTGCGGTTCCTGCTGGGGCTGGTGATCGCGGGGCTGGCGGCCTTTGCGGCGGCCTCGTTCCACCCGCCCGCGCTGACCAATGAACTGGCCTTCCCCTTCTTCAAGGATGCGCTGCTGAACCTCGGAATCTTCTTCGTGCCGTTCGGGATGATCGTGATCGTCGGCGCGGCCAATGCGGTGAACCTGACCGACGGTCTGGACGGGCTGGCCATCATGCCGGTGATGATCGCGGCCGGAACGCTTGGCGTGATCGCCTATGTCGTGGGCAACTTCAACTTCACCGAATATCTGGGCGTGCATTTCGTGCCCGGCACGGGCGAATTGCTGATCTTCACCGCGGCGCTGTTCGGCGGAGGCCTCGGGTTCCTGTGGTACAACGCCCCGCCCGCGGCCGTCTTCATGGGCGATACCGGGTCGCTTGCGCTTGGCGGCGCGCTTGGCGCGATCGCGGTCTGCACCAAGCACGAGATCGTGCTGGCGATCGTCGGCGGTCTTTTCGTCGTCGAGGCGCTGAGTGTGATCATCCAGGTGCTTTACTTCAAACGCACCGGGCGGCGCGTGTTCCTGATGGCGCCGATCCACCACCATTTCGAAAAGAAGGGATGGGCCGAGCCGCAGATCGTGATCCGCTTCTGGATCATCTCGCTGATCCTCGCGCTGATCGGCCTTGCCACGCTGAAGGTGCGTTGACCGCACGCCCGGATGGGGCTATCCCTGCGGCATGTCCACCAAGCGCTGACGGAGCGTTGATGTCAGAGAATGTCACACTTGCCTGACAGCATGACCCGGCCCTGAACGGGGCCGGTCCGGAGCTGTCATGAGCAAGAACGCGCGGCCTGCGACAGGCGCCGCGGGTTTGACGTGACTTTTTCGACGGACATTTCCGATGAACATATCCAAGGCAGAACAGCGCGTTCTGCATGTGCTGGCCCTCGGTGGCCTGATCCGCCATGAGTTCGATGACCGTGGGCGGCTTTCAGACGTCACCTGCTTTACCCGCGACGGTCTGGTTCTGGCTGATTGTGACATGGCGCTGTTTCAACGCCTGCGCAGACGCCGCCTGATCGGCTCGCTAGGTGGGGCGCCCTACCGGATTACCCTCAAGGGTCGCCGGGCGGTGCGCGCCCAACCCGACAATCAGGGCTAGAGGGCGGGGCCGCCCCCATTTTCTGTCCTTAAATATCCCACGGGGGGTCCGGGGGGTGTGAAACCCCCCGGCCTCGCCGCCGCAGTCCCGCCCGGCCCCTTTCCTTGCCCTTCGCGCCCGGCTATGCCTTGGGGCATCGAACAGGGGGCAAGGCATGATCGCGGTGCAGGGTGTGCAGGGGCAGAAGGTCGCGGTGCTGGGCCTCGGCCGGTCGGGGCTGGCCACGGCGCGGGCGCTGGTTGCGGGCGGGGCCGAGCCGCTTTTGTGGGATGACAGCCCCGAAGCGCGCGCCAAGGCCGAGGCGGAAGGGTTTACCTGCCATGACCTGACGCGCAACGCGGCCTTCGAGGGTGTGGCCGCGCTGGTCGTCTCGCCCGGCATCCCGCATCTCTACCCCGCGCCCAATCCGGTGATCGCCCGGGCGATGGATCTTGGCGTGCCGGTCGACAATGACATCGGCCTGTTCTTCCGCAGTCTCTCGACCCCGGAATGGGACAATTTCGACACCGTGCCGCGCGTCATTTGCGTTACCGGGTCGAACGGGAAATCCACGACCACGGCGCTGATCCACCACATCCTGGCCGAGGCCGGGCGACCGACGCAGATGGCGGGCAACATCGGGCGTGGGGTCCTGGATATCGACCCGCCGGGCGAGGGCGAGGTGATCGTGCTGGAACTGTCCAGCTATCAGACCGACCTTGCCCGTGCGCTGACGCCCGATGTGGCGGTCTTCACCAACCTGTCGCCAGATCATCTGGACCGGCATGCCGGCATGGGCGGGTATTTCGCGGCCAAGCGGCGGCTTTTCGCCGAGGGCGGGCCGGACCGCGCGGTGATCGGCGTGGACGAGGTTGAGGGGCGCTATCTGGCCAACCAGCTGGCGCAGGGCGCAGGGGATGACCGGGTGATCCGCATCTCGTCGGGCCAGAAGCTTGACGCCTTTGGCTGGTCGGTCTTTGCCCGCAAGGGGTTTCTGGCTGAATGGCGGCATGGCCGGCAGATCGCCTCGATCGACCTGCGCGAGGTGAAGGGCCTGCCGGGCGCGCACAACCACCAGAACGCCTGCGCCGCCTATGCGGCGGTCCGCAGCCTGGGCCTTGCCCCCAGGCAGATCGAGGCGGCGTTGCATTCCTTCGGCGGCCTGCCGCACCGCAGCCAGCTTGTGGGCGAACGGGGGGGCGTCCGGTTTGTCAACGACAGCAAGGCCACCAACGTCGACAGCGCGGCCAAGGCGCTTCAGGCCTTCCCGCGCATCCGCTGGATCGCGGGCGGCATGGGCAAGGACGGCGGCATCGCCGCGTTGCAGCCGTTCCTCGGGTCTGTGGTCAAGGCCTATCTGATCGGCCATTCGGCGCGCGACTTCGCGCTTCAGATCGGCCAGACCCCGCACGAGATCTGCGAGACGATGGACCGCGCCGTGGCGCGGGCCGCCGAAGAGGCGCAGGCGGGCGAAGTCGTGCTTCTGGCGCCCGCGGCCGCGAGTTTCGACCAGTATCCGAACTTCGAAAAGCGCGGCGAGGATTTCACCGCCCGCGTGCGCGCGCTGATCGGCTGATCCGTCCCGCCGCCCGGCACCTGTCCCGCGCTTCGCCCCGTCGCCCCGCAATCGCCGCAATCGCAGCCGATACTGCCGGGGTTTTGCGACCAAAGGAGTGCGAGTTGTTCGAGCGTTGGAAGAAGCGGCGCGAAGCCGAACGCATGGCGCGTTACATCACACATCCGCGCGACGCGCGGCGGATGGACGGCGATGTGCCGTCCTACTGGGGGCAGGTCGGGCGCATTCTTCTTTTCGATGCGCTGGTGCTGGCCGGGCTTGTCCATGCGCTGATGCGGCTCGGCGTGGTCCCGCCGCTGAACGGCTGAGCCCGTCCCGGACCTTGCCCGGGGGATGACGAACCCCTAGCCATGGGCGCCGTTCTGGTCTAATGTTTGCCCAACAGACCCGGGGACACATCCGGGCAGAGGCAAGCAGGCGTATTCAGGCGGTTCCCATGACTGAGATGGTCTATGGCTCGGCCCCCGTGCGGGTGACAGAGCCGGTTCTACCCAAATGGTGGCGCACCATCGACAAATGGTCGATGACGGCCGTGCTGGTGCTGTTCGGGATCGGGCTTTTGCTGGGCCTGGCCGCCTCGGTTCCGCTGGCCGAACGCAACGGGCTCGACCCGTTCTTCTATGTCCAGCGGCAGGCCATCTTCGGCGGGCTCGGCATCGCGACGATGATCGGCGTGTCGATGATGCCGCCGGGAATGGTGCGGCGGATCGCTGTCCTGGGCTTCATGGGTGCGTTGCTTTCGCTTGCGCTCTTGCCCTTCATCGGAACCGATTTCGGCAAGGGCGCGGTGCGCTGGTTCTCGTTCGGCTTCGCTTCGGTCCAGCCTTCGGAATTCCTCAAGCCCTGCTTCATCATCCTGACCGCCTGGCTGATGGCCGCCGCCCAGGATCTGAACGGGCCGCCGGGGCGGATGATCTCGTTCGGGCTTGCGGTGACGATCGTCCTTCTGCTGGCGATCCAGCCCGATTTCGGACAGGCCGCGCTGGTCCTGTTCGGCTGGGGCGTGGTCTATTTCGTCGCGGGCGCGCCGATGACGCTGATCCTGGTGATCCTGGGCCTTGTGGGCGTGGCCTCGGTCTTTGCCTATAACACCTCGGAACATTTCGCCCGCCGCATCGACGGCTTCCTCTCGCCCGAGGTCGATCCCCGCACGCAGCTTGGCTATGCCACGAACGCCATCCAGGAGGGCGGCTTCTTCGGCGTGGGTGTGGGCGAGGGGCAGGTGAAATGGTCGCTGCCCGACGCGCATACCGATTTCATCATCGCCGTCGCGGCCGAGGAATACGGCCTTGTCCTCGTCCTCTGCATCATCGCGCTTTATGCCACGATCGTGGTGCGGTCGCTGCTGCGCCTGATGCGCGAACGCGATCCCTTCATCCGGCTGGCCGGGGCGGGCCTTGCCTGCATCTTCGGGGTGCAGGCGATGATCAACATGGGCGTGGCGGTGCGGCTTCTGCCCGCCAAGGGGATGACGCTGCCCTTCGTCAGCTACGGCGGTTCG
The DNA here is from genome assembly GCF_004799285.1 of Aliigemmobacter aestuarii. GTDB lineage: Bacteria > Pseudomonadota > Alphaproteobacteria > Rhodobacterales > Rhodobacteraceae > Aliigemmobacter > Aliigemmobacter aestuarii. The sequence continues at coordinate 50,274 of NZ_SSND01000006.1, forward strand.
TCCGTCATCGCCGCCGGGATCACCGTCGGGGCGCTGCTGGCGATGACGCGGAGCCGTCCGCAGGGCGAGATCGGCGACATTTTCGCCCGCCGGGGGCGGTAGGGCCATGCCAGGGCGCAACCCGCTTCTGATGATCGCGGCCGGGGGCACCGGGGGGCACATGTTTCCGGCCCAGGCCCTGGCCGAACATTTCATCGCCCGCGGCTGGCGGGTGAAACTTTCGACCGATGCGCGGGGCGCGCGCTATGCGGGCGGCTTTCCCGCCGCCGTGCAGATCGAACAGGTGGCCTCTGCCACCTTCGCGCGCGGCGGCGCGCTGGCGAAACTGGCCGTGCCCTTCCGCATCCTGGGCGGCGTCCTTGGGGCAACCTTCGGGATGCTGGTCGACCGTCCCGCGGTGGTGGTGGGCTTTGGCGGCTATCCCTCGATCCCGGCCCTTGCGGCGGCCTGGATCCTGCGGCGGCCGCGCATGATCCATGAACAGAACGGCGTCCTGGGGCGTGTGAACCAGGTCTTCGCCCGGCGCGTCGACGCGGTGGCCTGCGGCACCTGGCCCACGACCCTGCCTGCCGGCGTCGAGGGCACCCATACCGGCAACCCGGTGCGTGCCGCGGTCCGCGACCGCGCGGGCGCGGGATACATCCCGCCGGGCGACTATCCGATGAGCCTTCTGGTGATCGGCGGCAGCCAGGGCGCGCGCATCCTGTCCGAGGTCGTCCCCGCCGCCGTGGCCGCCCTGCCGGAACGCATCCGCCACAACCTGCGCGTCAGCCATCAGGCCCGCGACGAGGATATGGCCCAGGTTATCGCCACCTATGACGCGGCGGGCATCCGGGCCGAGGTGCAGCCCTTCTTTTCCGACATCCCGCGCCGCCTGTCCGAGGCGCAGCTTGTGGTCTCGCGCTCGGGGGCCTCATCGGTCGCCGACATCAGCGTGGTCGGCCGTCCGTCGATCCTGATCCCCTTTGCCGCCGCTACCGCCGACCACCAGACCGCCAACGCCCGCGGGCTGGTCGAAGGCGAGGCCGCGATCCTGATTCCCGAATCCGCCCTTGACGCGGCCAGCCTGTCGGCGCAAATGGCCGCCGTCCTTGAAAACCCCACCGCCGCCGAACGCATGGCCGCCAATGCGCTGGCCCAGGGGCGGCCCGACGCAACCGAACGACTGGCCGAGATGGTGCTGCGGCTGGCCAAAGACACGCCAGAGGAACCCCGATGAACGCCGCGACGAAACTGCCCCTGGAACTGGGGCCCATCCATTTCATCGGCATCGGCGGCATCGGTATGTCGGGCATCGCCGAGGTCCTGATGACGCATGGCTACACCGTGCAGGGCTCGGATGCGAAAGCCTCGAAGATCACCGACCGGCTGGTAAGCCTGGGCGCCACCTTCTTCGAAGGCCAGCGCGCTGAGAACATCGGCGAGGGCGTGTCGGTCGTCGTGATCTCGTCCGCGATCAAGCGCGGCAACCCCGAACTGGAAGAGGCCCGCCGCCGCGGCCTTCCCGTGGTGCGCCGGGCCGAGATGCTGGCCGAACTGATGCGGATGCGGTCGAACATCGCGATCGCGGGGACGCATGGCAAGACGACGACCACCACGATGGTCGCGACCCTCCTGGACAAGGGCGGCTTTGATCCCACCGTGATCAACGGCGGTGTGATCCATGCCTATGGCTCGAATGCGCGGGCGGGTGCGGGCGAATGGATGGTGGTGGAGGCCGACGAAAGCGACGGCTCGTTCAACCGGCTGCCCGCGACCATCGCCATCGTCACCAACATCGACCCCGAACATATGGAGCATTGGGGCGATTTCGACGCGCTGCGCAAAGGGTTCTACGATTTCGTCACCAATATCCCGTTCTACGGCCTCGCCGTCTGCTGCACCGACCACCCCGAGGTGCAGGCTCTGGTGGGCCGCGTGACCGACCGCCGGGTCGTGACCTTCGGCTTCAACGCCCAGGCCGATGTGCGCGCCGTGAACCTGACCTATGAAAACGGTGTGGCGCATTTCGATGTGGCCCTTCAGGGCGAGGGCGAAGGCGCCGTGATCGAAGGCTGCACCCTGCCGATGCCGGGCGACCACAACGTCTCGAACGCGCTGTCGGCGGTGGCCGTGGCCCGCCATCTGGGCATGAAGAAGGATGAAATCCGCGCCGCGCTGGCCGGTTTCGGCGGCGTCAACCGCCGCTTCACCCGCGTGGGCGAGGTGGGCGGCGTCACCATCATCGACGATTACGGCCACCATCCGGTAGAGATCGCCGCCGTGCTGAAGGCCGCGCGGCAGGCGACCAAAGGCCGGATCATCGCCGTCCATCAGCCGCACCGCTACACGCGCCTGTCGAGCCTCTTCAACGATTTCTGCACCTGCTTTAACGAGGCAGACGTGGTGGCCATCGCCGAGGTCTATTCGGCGGGCGAAGACCCGATCCCCGGCGCCAGCCGTGCCGATCTGGTGGCGGGGCTGATCGCCCACGGCCACCGCCACGCCCGCGCGATCATGGACGAGGCCGACCTGGCGCGCCTGGTGAAGGAACAGGCCCGCCCCGGCGACATGGTCGTCTGTCTTGGCGCGGGCACGATCAGCACCTGGGCCAACAACCTGCCCGCGCGCCTGACGGACAAGGCCGCATGACGGGCGCCAACCTCGCCCTCGGCGCGGCCTGCCTCTGGTTCCTGGCCGCCAACCTGATCGCCGTGCTGCCAAGCCGCGACCACCACTGGCGCGCGGCCTATGGCCTGATCGCCGTGGGCGTGCCGATCCTGGGCTGGGTCGTCTATACCAACGGCCCGTGGATCGGCCTTCTGGTGCTGGCGGCAGGCGCCAGCGTCCTGCGCTGGCCGCTGCGCTACCTCGGCCGCTGGGTCAAGGCGCGCGTGCGGCCCTGAGGGCCACCTTTTGTTGCGCAGCCCCTGACTGCCGTCAAAGCCGCTGCGGTTGGGCAACAAGTCAGGACTGATGCCATCGCGCTGGAACAGGAAAGCAACCCTGCCGAGCCGCCCTATGATCTGTAACTTAACACGTTGAAACATATAGTTTCACGCAGATCCAAGTGAGCCTTGTTCAACGCGAAGGGCTTCGGGCAACGGGGTCGGAACACTGGCGCTTCCGGACCCGCCGGTATGATCGTCCTGGTCATCGTGGCATTGACCCTGCGCAAACCCCTTCAACCTGAACCAAATACCCAAAATTCGTCCGCGCCGCTCGCATCATGTGCGGGGCAGGGGCGCCACCTTTCCTCGCCCCACTTCCCGCGATATAAGCCCATCGTCCAAACAAGGCCCCTGCGATGACCCTGCCCACCCCCCGTGGACCCCTGACCCCTGACCGGCCCTTGGCCGATCTCACCTGGCTGCGCGTGGGCGGGCCTGCGGACTGGCTGTTCCAGCCTGCGGACGAGGCCGATCTGGCCGATTTCCTGCGCGCGCTGCCGCCCGAGGTCCCGGTCTTCCCGATGGGGGTCGGGTCGAACCTGATCGTGCGCGACGGCGGCATCAGGGCGGTGGTGATCCGGCTCGGGCGGGGTTTCAACGGGATCGAGGTGGCGGGCGACCGGGTCACGGCGGGGGCGGCGGCGCTCGATGCCCATGTGGCGCGCCGCGCGGCCGAGGCCGGGCGCGACCTGACCTTCCTGCGCACCATCCCCGGCTCGATCGGCGGTGCGGTCAGGATGAACGCGGGCTGCTATGGCCAGTATGTCGCCGACGCGCTGGAAAGCATCCGCATCGTCACCCGCGACGGGCGGGTGGAAACCCTGCCTGCCGCTGCGCTGAACCTGCGCTACCGCCAGTCGGACCTGCCCGAGGGGGCGGTGATCGTCTCGGCCACCTTCCGCGCGCCCGAGGGCGATCCGGCCGCGCTTTCCGCGCGGATGGACGACCAGATCGCCAGGCGCGACGCGAGCCAGCCGACGAAGGACCGGTCGGCGGGGTCCACCTTCCGCAATCCGGCCGGGTTTTCATCCACCGGGCGGGCGGACGACAGCCACGAACTGAAGGCCTGGAAGGTGATCGACGACGCGGGCATGCGCGGGGCGACGCTTGGCGGCGCGCAGATGAGCCCGATGCATTCGAACTTCCTCATCAACATCGGGGGGGCAACCGCCGAAGACCTCGAAAATCTGGGGGAGGAGGTGCGAAAAAGGGTTTTCCAAAACAGCGGGATCACGCTAGAGTGGGAAATCATGCGGGTGGGCGAACCAGCCGCGAAATAACGACAATAACGGGCGCAACAGCCCGGTGAGGCAGTAAGATGGCGGGAATGTCGGGCAAGGCATCCCCCCGTGTGGCGGTGCTGATGGGTGGGCTTTCCGCAGAGCGGGAGGTGTCGCTTGTCACCGGGCGCGCCTGCGCCCAGGCCCTGCGCGCGGCGGGATACGATCAGGTGATCGAGGTCGATTGCGGCCTGGACCTTGCCGCACGACTGGCCGAACTGAAACCCGATGTCTGCTTCAATGCCCTGCATGGCCGCTGGGGCGAGGACGGCTGCGTCCAGGGCATGCTGGAATGGCTGCGCATCCCATATACCCATTCGGGGGTCATGGCCTCGGCCATCGCGATGGACAAGGCCCGCGCGAAAGAGGTCTACCGCGCCGCGGGCCTGCCGGTGGTGGACAGCGTGATCGCCCGCCGCGAGGATGTCGAGGCGGGCCATGTCCTGCCGCCGCCCTATGTGGTCAAGCCCAACAACGAGGGGTCTTCGGTCGGGGTCTACATCGTCCATCCCGGATCGAACGCGCCGCGCCTGTCGGACAGCATGCCCGCGACGGTGATGGTGGAAACCTACGCGCCGGGGCGCGAGCTGACCTGTTCGGTGATGGGGGACCGCGCGCTGTGCGTGACCGACATCATCACCCAGGGCTGGTATGATTTCGACGCCAAGTACAAGCCGGGCGGGTCGCGCCATGTGCTGCCCGCCGAACTGCCGGACGAGATCACGGCAGCCTGCCTTGACTATGCGCTGCGCGCCCATCGGGCGCTTGGCTGCCGGGGTCTTAGCCGCACCGATTTCCGCTGGGACGAGGCGCGCGGGCTGGCGGGCCTGATCCTTCTGGAAACCAATACCCAGCCGGGGATGACGCCCACCTCGCTTTCGCCCGAACAGGCCGCGCATTGCGGCATCCCGTTCCCCGAACTCTGTCGCTGGATCGTGGAGGATGCCTCATGCGACCGCTAGGCGCCGCCCCCCGCCGTCTTGCCCCGCCCCATGCCGGAGCCGATGCCCGCCCGGCAACCGCCGCGCGCCGCGATCCCGCCCCTAGCCGCGTCGCCTACCGCCTTCACCGGCTGTGGCTGACGCCGGTCTTCCGGGTGGCCATGCGGGTCGGCATGCCCGCCTTCGTTCTGGCGCTGGCGTCGGGGGTTTTCCTGTCCGACGATGCCCGGCGCGAGGCCGTGGTGGCCAAGTGGACCGAAATGCGCGAGGCCTTCGAGCAGCGCCCCGAATTCATGGTCAGCATGATCGCCGTCGACGGCGCCTCGAACGACCTTGCGGATGCGGTGCGGAAGGCTGCGGCGCTGTCGCTGCCGCGATCCTCGTTCGATCTGGATCTGGATGCCGCGCGGATGCGGATCGAGGCGCTGGATGCCGTCCGGTCTGCGGAACTGCGGGTGAAGTCGGGCGGCGTGGTGCAGATCGACATCACCGAACGGCTGCCTGCCGTGGTCTTGCGCCGCGAAACGGCGCTGGAGTTGCTGGACGCAGAGGGGCATCGCGTGGCGATGTTGCTGGCGCGTGGCGACCGACCCGACCTGCCGCTTCTGGCCGGAACAGGGGCCGAGGACGCGGTGCCCGAGGCGCTGGCGCTGGTGGCGGCGGCCGAGCCGATCCTGCCACGGCTGCGCGGCCTTGTGCGGATCAGCGAACGGCGTTGGGACCTGTTGCTGGACCGCGACCAGAGGATCCTGCTGCCCGCCGATCAACCTGTCCGCGCGCTGGAACGGCTGCTGGCGCTGGACAAGGCCGAAGACCTGCTGGCGCGCGACATTGCCGCTGTGGACCTTCGGCTGAAGGCCCGCCCCGTGCTGCGCCTGGCCCCCTATGCCCTGTCGCAACTGCGCGGGATTGACGAGACCGAGACCGTGGGAGACGACCTGTGACCGACCTGTATCAGAGCCAGCGCGCCATGCGGCACATGCGCAAGACCGCGATGCAACGCGGCGTGATCGCGATCCTCGACATCGGCAGTTCCAAGATCGCCTGCCTGATCCTGCGCTTCGACGGGCCGGAACGCCTGCGCGAGGTCGATGGGGTCGGGCCGATGGCCGGGCAATCCTCGTTCCGGGTGATCGGGGCCGCAACGACCCGGTCGCGCGGGGTGCGCTTTGGCGAGATCGCGGTGATGAACGAAACCGAACGTGCGATCCGCACGGCGGTGCAGGGGGCGCAGAAGATGGCGGGCGTGCGGGTCGATCACGCGATCGCCTGCTTCTCGGGGGCAGAGCCGCGCAGCTACGGGCTTGCCGGTGAATGGGACCTTCAGGACAGCGTCGTGACCGAACAGGACGTGGCCCGCGTGCTGGCCGCCTGCGATGTGCCCGACATCGGCCACGGTCGCGAGGTGCTGCACGCCCAGCCGGTCAATTTCGCGCTGGACCACCGCACGGGGCTGGCCGATCCGCGCGGCCAGATCGGAAACCGGCTGGCCTGCGACATGCATCTTCTGTCGGTCGATGCCGATGTGGTGCAGAACCTGCTTTACTGCATCAAGCGCTGTGATCTGGAACTCGCCGGGATCGCTTCGTCGGCTTATGTCTCGGGCATTTCCTCGCTGGTCGAGGACGAACAGGAACTGGGTGCCGCCTGCATCGACATGGGCGGCGGATCGACCGGCGTGTCGATCTTCATCAAGAAGCACATGATCTATGCGGATGCCGTGCGGATGGGGGGCGATCATGTCTCGCTCGACATCTCGAAGGGTTTGCATGTGCCGCTGGCCACGGCCGAGCGGATCAAGACCAAGCACGGCGGGGTGCATGCCACCAGCATGGACGACCGCGACATGATCGAGATCGGCGGCGACAGCGGCGACTGGGAGAAGGATCGCCGCCAGGTGAGCCGGACCGAGCTGATCGGGATCATGCGGCCGAGGGTCGAGGAGATTCTGGAAGAGGTGCGCGTGCGGCTTGACGCGGCGGGCTTTGAACACCTGCCCAGCCAGCAGATCGTGCTGACCGGCGGCGCAAGCCAGATCCCCGGTCTTGACGGGCTGGCCTCGCGCATCCTGGGCCAGCGCGTGCGCCTTGGCCGCCCGCTGCGTGTGCAGGGGCTGCCGCAGGCCGTTACCGGGCCTGCCTTTGCCTCGGCGGTGGGGCTGTGCCTGTTCGCGGCCCATCCGCAGGACGAATGGTGGGATTTCGAGGTGCCGACCGAAAAATACCCGGCAAGGTCGCTCAAGAGGGCGCTCAAGTGGTTCAAGGACAACTGGTGATCCGCAAGATACAGCGGTCATGGCGAAATCCCGCTGAAACGGGCCGTATTCCCCCAATATTTTGTGGGAAAGCCTGTTTTTTTCGTGACCTCGCGGGGAACTGTGGATAGAATTGTGGGTAATTCGGTTCTGGGCGCCTCGGGACGGGCGGGAATCGGACCGAAACGGATAAAATGGCGGCCGATGAGGCTGGGACAAAGACAGGCGGATTGGCAATGGCTCTGAACTTGATGATGACCTCGCAGCGCGACGAATTGAAGCCGCGGATCACGGTGTTCGGCGTGGGCGGCGCCGGGGGCAACGCGGTCAACAACATGATCGAGAAAAGCCTTGAAGGGGTCGAGTTCGTCGTCGCCAACACCGATGCGCAGGCGCTGCAGCAAAGCCGCGCCGAGGCCCGCATCCAGATGGGCGTGAAGGCGACCGAGGGCCTGGGCGCCGGTGCCCGGCCGACGGTCGGTGCCGCTGCCGCCGAGGAAACCATCGAAGAGATCGTCGATCATCTGGCGGGCGCGCACATGTGCTTCATCACCGCCGGGATGGGCGGCGGCACCGGAACCGGCGCTGCCCCGATCATCGCGCAGGCCGCGCGTGAGCTGGGTGTGCTGACAGTGGGCGTCGTGACGAAGCCTTTCCAGTTCGAAGGCGCCAAGCGCATGAAGCAGGCCGAAGAGGGCATCGAAGCCCTGCAGAAGGTCGTCGATACGCTGATCATCATCCCGAACCAGAACCTGTTCCGGCTTGCCAACGAGCGCACCACCTTTACCGAAGCCTTCGCCATGGCTGACGACGTGCTCTATCAGGGCGTGAAGGGCGTGACCGACCTGATGGTGCGCCCCGGCCTGATCAACCTCGACTTCGCCGACGTCCGCGCGGTGATGGACGAGATGGGCAAGGCGATGATGGGCACGGGCGAGGCGCAGGGCGATGACCGCGCCGTGCAGGCCGCCGAAAAGGCCATCGCCAACCCGCTTCTGGACGAAATCAGCCTGAACGGCGCCAAGGGCGTGCTGATCAACATCACCGGCGGCTACGACCTGACGCTGTTCGAACTGGACGAGGCCGCGAACATCATCCGCGAAAAGGTGGACCCAGACGCCAATATCATCGTCGGCTCCACGCTGGATCCGTCGATGGAAGGCGCGATGCGCGTTTCGGTCGTGGCGACCGGGATCGACGCCTCGAACGTGAAGACGGATGCGCCGGTGGCGCGCCGGTCGATGGCAGCCCCGCTTCCGCAGCCGACCCCGGTCGCCGAACCCGCCCGCGAACCTGCCGTCAAGGTGCAGGTGGTTCCCGCCGCCGCGCAGGCACCTGTTGCCCCGCCCATGCCGGAAGAGGCGCCCTCGCTGTTCGACGCGGTCGAGGATCATGCCGCCGACGATCTGCCGCCGCCGGCCTATGTGCCGCCGCGTGCCCCGGCGCAGCCTGCTGTCCGCGCCGCCGCGCCCGCGGCTGCGCTGGACAATGACGCCGCTGCCTTCGTCGCGCCCCGTCCGCGTGCGACGGGCCAGCCCTCGCCCGAGGCGCTGGCGCGCCTTCAGGCCGCCGTCAACAAGTCGCCTGCCGGTGCCACGCGTCCGGCTGCCGCTGCGGCCCCGCGTCCGGCGGCACCCGCCCCTGCGGAACGTCCGCGGTTCGGTATCGGGTCGCTGATCAACCGGATGGCAGGCCATGCAGAGCCGGCCCCGGAACGGCCCGCAGCAGCCGCCCGGCAACAGCCGCCGGTCACGCATTACGACGACGAACCGGAACTGAGCGCCGATCAGGAACGGATCGAGATCCCCGCGTTCCTGCGCCGCCAGGCCAACTGAAGCGGTCACGATTTATCAGGGAAGGGCCCGGTTCGCCGGGTCTTTTCTTTTTGCATTCCAGTGACTTGCATCTGATTTGGCGGTTCTTTGCGCGACCTCGGGCGCACTGTTACATCCCGTTACAAAGAGTGAGTTGTTCCCGCGGGGGCGGTCACTTAGTTAAAATCCGTAAAAGTCCCGCCACGACGGGCCGGTTCTTCCAGGGGTCGGCTCTTCGGACCAGACATGGCGTGGATAACCCAGAGGCTCAAGTTGCAGAACACGCTCCGCTCCGCTGTCGTCTTTGAAGGGCTCGGGCTCCATTCCGGGGAACCCGTGCGGATGGTCGTCCATCCCGCCTCGGCCGATTACGGGATCTGGTTCAAGCGCACCGACGTGACCGGCTCTGACGCGATGATCGCGGCCCGCTGGGATGCCGTCGTTCCCTCGAAGCTGTGCACGCTTCTGGCCAACCGGCAGGGCGTGACCGTCTCGACCGTCGAACATGTGATGGCGGCGCTGGCGGGCTGTGCGATCCACAACGCGCTGATCGAGATCGACGGGCCGGAAGTGCCGATCCTTGACGGATCGTCGGCGCCCTTCGTCCAGGCCTTCATCGCCCGCGGGCTGCGCGAACAGTCCGCGCCCGTCCGCGCGATCCGCGTGCTGCGTCCGGTCGAGGTGCGCGAAGGTGACGCGGTCGCCCGGCTGGATCCGTCCGACATGCTGGAAATCGACTTCCGCATCGACTTTGCCGAACCGGCCATCGGCCAGCAGGAAAAGCGCCTGAACATGGCAAACGGTGCCTTTGTGCGCGAACTTTGCGACAGCCGCACCTTCTGCCGCCAGTCCGATGTGGACGTGATGCGCGCGAATGGCCTGGCGCTTGGCGGCACGCTGGAAAACGCCGTGGTGTTCGATGCCGACGGGGTGCTTTCGCCTGGCGGCCTGCGCCACGCCGACGAGCCGGTTCGCCACAAGATGCTTGACGCCCTCGGTGATCTGGCGCTGGCGGGCGGGCCGATCCTGGGCCGCTATACCGGGGTTCGGGCGGGGCATGCGATGACCAATCGCCTGCTGCGGGCGCTGTTTGCGGACCCGACCTTGTACGAGATCGTGGACTGCGGCGACCAGACCGTCTGCAAACTGCCCGGCATGGGCGTTGTGCGGGCGGATGTCCCCGCGCGCGCCTGACCTGCGGAAAAGCCTGCAAAGGCGTTTTGCGCCGCGGATTTTTCTGTGCTAGGACGGTTGCCAAGCGGTGGCCGGACGGGCATTTTCGTCGGGTGCCGGACGGGCAAAGAGTAATCGGACAGGCAGGTAAGCAGAGCATGGTCGTCGGGATTTCGGGGATCGTCGGAAAGACGGGGGCCAGAGTTCTTGGCGCGGGGCTCTTGCTGGCGCTGCTGGCCGGCTGCGGTGGCGGTGATGCCAATGACGTGCCTCTGGACACGCTGAGCGCGCAGCAGATCTTCGAACGGGGTGAGTTCGAGCTGGAAAACAGCCGCAAGCAGGAACAGGCGATCCGCTATTTCTCCGAGGTCGAACGGCTTTACCCCTATTCGGACTGGGCGCGCCGCGCGCTGATCATGCAGGCCTTCGCCTATCACAAGGCCAAGGAATACGAAGACGCCCGCGCCGCCGCGCAACGGTTCATCGACAACTACCCCGGCGACGAGGACGCGGCCTATGCGAAATACCTGCTGGCGCTGTCCTACTATGACCAGATCGACGAAGTCGGCCGCGACCAGGGCCTGACCTTCCAGGCGCTGCAGGCGCTGCGCGAGGTGATCGAACAGTATCCCGACAGCGAATATGCCAAGTCGGCGCTGCTGAAATTCGACCTCGCCTTCGACCATCTGGCCGGCAAGGAGATGGAGATCGGGCGTTATTACCTGAAGCGCAAGCACTATACCGCGGCGATCAACCGGTTCCGCGTCGTGGTGCAGGATTTCCAGAACACGACCCACACCGCCGAGGCGCTGCATCGTTTGGTCGAATCCTACCTGGCACTTGGCCTGACGGACGAGGCGCAGACGGCCGGGGCGATTCTGGGCTACAACTATCAGTCCAGCCCGTTCTACGAAGACACCTACCGCCTGCTGACCGCACGGGGGCTTGAACCCTCGGTCAAGGGCGACAGCTGGCTGGCTGCGGTCTACCGGCAGGTTGTCCGCGGCGAGTGGCTGTAAGGGCAGGGGCGGGGGAAACCCCATCCGACGGGGGCAGGATGCTCTGCGCGCTTGAAATCCGCGACATGCTGATCATCGACCGGTTGAGCCTTGCGTTCCGGCCCGGTCTGAACGTTCTGACCGGCGAAACCGGCGCGGGCAAATCCATTTTGCTGGATTCGCTTGGCTTTGTTCTGGGATGGCGCGGAAGGGCCGAACTGGTGCGCGCGGGCGCAGAACAGGGCGAGGTGGTGGCCGAATTCGCGCTGCCCGCCGGTCACGCGGCCCATGCGGTGCTGGAGGAGGCGGGGATCGGCGCCGAGGACGGTACGCTGATCCTCCGGCGGGTGAATACGGCGGATGGCCGCAAGACCGCCTGGGTCAATGATCGCCGCGTGTCCGGCGAGGTGCTGCGCGCGCTGTCCGATACGCTTGTGGAATTGCATGGCCAGCATGACGACCGGGGGCTGCTGAACCCGCGCGGGCACCGGCAGTTGCTGGACACCTTCGCCAGGATCGATCTTGCGCCCATGCGGGCGGCATGGTCGCGTCTGGGGCAGGCGCGACGCGCCGTCGCCGCCGCGCGCACGGCGCTGGAGGCGATGCGCAGCGAAGAGGATTTCCTGCGCCATGCGGTCGCCGAGCTTGACAAGCTGAACGCCGAACCGGGCGAGGAGGCGACGCTGGACGCGCGCCGCCGGATGATGCAGGGGGCCGAACGGATCCGCGCCGACATCGCCCGCGCGCACCAGGCGCTGTCCGAGGACGGCGCCGGCGCGATCCTGACCGATGCCATGCGCTGGCTGGAAGGGGCGGCCGACCGGGCCGAAGGTGCGCTGGAGGAACCGATCGCCGCGCTGAGCCGGGCGCTGACCGAACTGGGCGAGGCGCAGATGGGGGTGGAACGGGTGCTGGACAGCCTCGATTTCAACCCGGCAGAGCTTGAGACGGTCGAGGAACGGCTGTTCGCGATCCGGGCGCTGGCGCGCAAGCACGGTGTGTTGCCCGATGACCTTGGCGCTTTCGCGGGGGATTTGCGGGCACGCCTTGCCGCGCTTGACGGCGGGGCGGGGAACATCGCCGCGCTGGAAAAGGCCGAGGCCGAGGCGGACGCGGCCTATCAGGCCGAAGCGGCGGCGGTCACGGCCCGGCGGACGGAGGCCGCCCGGCGGCTGGATGCCGCGATGGCGGCGGAACTGGCGCCGCTGAAGATGGAACGCGCGGTCTTCGCGACCGAGATCACGCCCGCCGATCCGGGGCCCGAGGGGCGCGATCAGGTGGCCTTCACTGTGGCCACGAACCCTGGCGCGCCGTCCGGGCCGCTGAACCGGATCGCCTCGGGCGGGGAGCTTTCGCGCTTTCTTCTGGCGCTGAAGGTCTGCCTGATGGGCGATGCGCCGGGCATGACGCTGATCTTCGACGAAATCGACCGCGGCGTGGGCGGGGCCACCGCCGATGCGGTCGGGCGGCGGTTGAAGGCGCTGGCGGCAGGGGCGCAGGTTCTGGTCGTCACGCACAGCCCGCAGGTGGCGGCCCTGGGCGGCCATCACTGGCGCGTGGAAAAGCGCGTGGAGGGCGACATGACACTGTCGACCGTGACGCCCCTGGACGTGCCTGCGCGGGTCGAGGAAATCGCCCGGATGCTGTCGGGCGATACGATTTCGGATGCGGCGCGGCAGGCGGCGCGGGCGCTGCTGGACGGCTGATCAGCCCGTCGCGGCGAAGGTCAGGCTCACTGCGCGCCAGCCCTCTTGCGTGGCGATCAGCACAGCCGTCATCAGCGCGCCGATGCGGCCCATGTCACGGCCTTCGTGATCGACCAGCCCCGACAGGACGAACCGCTGATGCAGCACACCCGCGCCGGGGCCGATGGGGCGCAGGCGGGCCTTTCCGGTCACAAGGCGCGACCGGGCGAAACTGCCCGCGAATTCCCCTGCCAGCGTGGCGGCGATCTCTTTCCGGCCCTCGCAGACGGCCCCGCTGAGCGTCAGCATGTCGGCGTCCTCGACCAGAAGCGCGGAAAGCCCCTCGGCATCGCGTGCGCCCCAGAGGCTGGCGAAGGTGCGGGGAAAATCCTCGGGCGATTGCAGGGCGTGGGCAGTCATTGGTCCTCCACCAGTTTGCCGGGATTCATCAAGCCGGCGGGGTCAAGTGCTGCCTTGATCGCCCCCATCACCGCCCAGGCATCCCCGTGTTCGGCGGCCATGTGGCCTTTCTTGCCGATCCCGATGCCATGTTCGCCGGTGATCGTGCCGCCAAAGCGCAGCGCGCGTTCCGCCATCCGCCCGGCCAGCGCCTTGGCCGTGGCAAGCTCGTCCGGATCGTCGCGGCGGACCAGAAGGATCGCGTGGAAGTTTCCGTCGCCCACATGGCCAAGGATCGGGCCGGGGATGCCGCTTGCAGCGATATCGGCTTGGGTTTCGGCCACGGCCTCGGCCAGGCGCGAGATCGGCACGCAGACATCCGTCACCACCGCCGTGGCACCGGGGCGCGAGGCAACGATGGCCGGATAGGCGTTATGACGCATCTTCCAGAGGCGGGTGCGGTCCTCGGTCCGGTCGGCCCACTGAAAGCCGCGGCTGCCGAACGCTTCGGCCAGTTCGCCGAAACGGGCCGCCTGTTCCGCCACCCCGGCGGGCGAGCCGTGGAATTCGACCAGCAGATGCGGCACCTCGGGCAGCGCCATTCCGGCATGCGCGTTGCAGGCGCGGACCGAGGCGTCGTCCAGGAATTCGATCCGCGCCATCGGGATCCCCGACTGGATCGTGGCGATGACGCAGTCCACCGCCTCGGCCATGCCCGGGAAGGCGCAGACTGCCGCCGAAATCGCCTCGGGCTGGCCATGCAGGCGCAAGGTCAGTTCGGTGATCAGGCCAAGCGTGCCTTCGGAGCCGACGAACAGCGCGGTCAGGTCATAGCCTGCACTGGATTTCGGGGCGGCGGTTCCGGTGCGGATCACGCGCCCGTCTGCCAGCACCACCTCAAGCCCCAGCACCGCGTCGCGCATCGTGCCGTAACGCACCGCCGTCGTGCCCGAGGCGCGGGTCGCGGCCATGCCACCGATGGTGGCATTGGCCCCCGGATCGACCGGAAACATCAGCCCCGTCGCGCGTAGATCGGCGTTCAGCGCCTCGCGCGTGATGCCGGGCTGGACGCGGGCGATCATGTCTTCGGCGCGGACCTCGATCAGGCGGTCCATGCGGGTGAAATCGACCGTGACGCCGCCCCTGACCGCCAGCGCATGCCCTTCCAGCGAGGTGCCCGCCCCCCAGCCGATGACCGGCAGGCCGTGGCTGGCGCAGATGCGCATCAGCGCCGCCACCTCGGCCGTCGTTTCGGGGAAGGCCACCGCATCGGGACTGCGCGCCGTGACATGGGTTTCGCTGGCGGCGTGCTGGTCCAGCACGGCCGGGGATGTAGTGAGCCGATCGCCCAGAAGGGCGCGGAGCGCGGTCAGCGCAGGATCGGGGAACATGGCCTGCCTCGTTCGTTCGGGCGCAGTCTAGGCCAAGGCCGGGGCAGGGGAAAGGCGCCCTCCGTCAGGTGGCGGCAAAGCGCCGAAGCGAGGTTTCCAGATCGCCATAGCCCGTCAGCCGCCGTTCATAGGCAAGGCCAAGGCGCGCCGCGCAATCCGCCGCCTTCGCATCCAGCGCCGGATCATCTGTCTGGGCCTGATAAACCAGCTTGGTGTAGTTGCCGAACATCATCGGGATCAGTTCGGGGTGACGGTCGAACCCCATCGGGCGCCAGACGAAGGCATCGAACTGCCGGACGAGGAAATCGGTCAGGTAAAAGGCGGTGATCTCGGTTTCGGCCTTTTCCGCGAACAGGACATTGCCTTCAAAAAACGAATAGCAATGAGGGCCTTCAAGCATCTCGACGCCCAATTTCTTGCACTTATGCAACAATTGCCCGCCTGTTCCGCAATCCGCGTAAAGGACATAGACCGCCTCGTATGCGTCCTTCCGTTTCTTGACAGCCTCTTCCACCGCCGCCGGGATCCGGTCGGGCCACAGATGCAGGTTCGCGGGCAGGCACTGCAGATCGAGGTGATCCCAGCCGTTCACGGCCTTCAGCGCAAGGATCTCGTGCGCCAGCGCGCCACAGGCGATGGCCAGGATGCGCCCGCCGCGTTCTGCGGTCAGGCCCTGTTCTGTCAGCACACGGTCATCGGGGGAATGGATCATCGGCATTGCCTTGCGTTTCGACGAATGTGGGGGGCGGGCAGGCCCCCCGCAAGGAAAAAGAAACCCCGGCTTGCGTATCGCGAGCCGGGGCAGGACATGGGAGCCTTTATGAACCGATGCCCGGATCAGGCCTTCATCTGGTTGTGCTTGCGGCTGACCAGTGTCTTTGCGGTTTCCACGGCCACGGCGGCATCGCGGCAATAGGCGTCGGCGCCGATCGCGCGGCCGAATTCCTCGTTCAGGGGGGCGCCGCCCACCAGCACGATGTAATCCTCGCGCATGCCCTTTTCCTTCAGCGTGTCGATCACGACCTTCATGTAGGGCATGGTCGTCGTCAGCAGGGCGGACATGCCCAGGATGTCGGGCTTTTCGGTTTCCAGCGCCTCGAGATATTTCTCGACGGCATTGTTGATGCCAAGATCGACCACCTCGAAGCCCGCGCCTTCCATCATCATCGACACAAGGTTCTTGCCGATGTCATGGATGTCGCCCTTGACCGTGCCGATCACCATCTTGCCCATTCGCGGCGCGCCGGTTTCGGCCAAGAGCGGCTTGAGGATGGCCATGCCCGCTTTCATCGCGTTCGCGGCCAGCAGCACTTCGGGAACAAAAAGGATGCCGTCGCGGAAGTCGGCGCCGACGATCGTCATCCCTTCGACCAGCGCCTTGGTCAGGACGTCATAGGGCGTCCAGCCGCGCTCCAGAAGGATGGTGACACCTTCCTCGATCTCTTCCTTCAGACCGTCGTAAAGGTCGTCATGCATCTGAAGGACAAGTTCGTCGTCGCTCAGTTCCGAAAGGATGATGTCTTCTTCGTCGGCCATTGGGGGCGCTCCTGCGGGTCTTTGACACAGCCTGAATGCGGCACCTGCCGCCATTTCACTTTTCGGATTGCGACATGGGCGGGGTGAAAGCCGACAGCCGCAGGCCTGGCGCACAGAATCATCTGGCGAATGTTCGCATTATGTTCCATAGTCCCGGCATGTCTGACGATGCACGAACGCTGCTGCCCGGTCAAAGGCTTCGCGCGCGGGGGGCGCGGGAAAACCCCGCCGGCCGCTTCGAGCCCGAACGACGCGAGGCGGTCGCCGATGGCTGGGACCTGCCGGAGGATGACCGTCTGGTGTGCACCGAGGTGCGGATCGAACGGCCGCGGTCCGGGATCAGCTACAACCGGTCCCCCGACCTGCCATTCGACCGGTCGGTGAACCCCTACCGGGGGTGCGAGCATGGCTGCGCCTACTGCTATGCGAGGCCCAGCCATGCCTTTCTGAACCTGTCGCCGGGGGTAGATTTCGAAACCCGTCTGATCGCGCGCCCCGGCATCGATGCGGTGCTGGCGCAGGAACTGCGGGCGAAATCCTATTCCCCCGCACCGATCGCGCTTGGCACCAATACCGACCCTTACCAACCCTGCGAAGCCGAGCACCGTGTGACGCGCGGGGTGCTGGAGGTGCTGCGGGATTTCCACCACCCTGTGGCCATCGTCACCAAAGGCACGCTGATCGAACGGGATATCGACATCCTCGGCCCGATGGGGCAGGCGGGCCTGGCGCGGGTCGGTGTGTCGGTCACGACGCTGGATGCGCCGCTCGCCCGGCAGATGGAGCCGCGCTGCCCGCCGCCCGCGCGGCGGCTTGAAACCATTCGCCGTCTGGCGGAGGCGGGCGTGCCGGTGCGCGTGATGGTGTCGCCCGTGGTCCCCGGCCTGACCGATACCGAGCTCGAGGCGATCCTGAAGGCGGCCCGCGATGCAGGTGCGACCTCGGCCAGCTGGATCATGCTGCGCCTGCCTCTTGAGGTCGCCGCGCTGTTCCGGGACTGGCTGGCCGAGCATCGTCCGGGCGAGGCGGCAAAGATCATGGCACGGGTCCGCGAATTGCACGGCGGGCGCGACTACGATCCCGAATTCGGCCGCCGCATGCGGGGCCGGGGCGTCTGGTCCGACCTGATGGACCAGCGGTTCCGCAAGGCGCTGACCCGTCTCGGCCTGACCGAACGCCAGCCGCCGATGGACACGGGACGGTTCTGCCCGCCACCTCGCCCCGGCGATCAGCTGACCCTGCTTTAGGGATGAAAGCGGAAAGGGGGCGCTGCCCCCTCGGGCCTCGCGGCCCTCACCCCCGTGATATTTGGACCAGAGTGAAGGGCATTTGATTCAAGTTGCCTTTCAACCTGACGAAAATACCCTCGGGGGGTGAATTTGCCGAAGGCAAAGAGGGGGGCAGACAGCCCCCCTTTCCCGTGCCGGCCGCACGCCGTGTCGGTCATGAAATTCTGCCCGCCAAAACAGTATGTTGCGGGCGGATCTTCGTCCTGATGCTCACGAAATCTCGACCGTGTATTTCTCGATCACGGTATTGGCCAGAAGCTTTTCGCACATCGCCTTGACCTCGGCCTCGGCGGCGGCGCGGTCGGTGGCGGCGAGGTCGAGGTCGATCACCTTGCCCTGACGCACGGCGGTGACGCCGGAAAACCCAAGCGTGCCAAGCGCGTGGCGCACGGCCTCGCCCTGCGGATCAAGGACACCATCCTTCAGCATGACATGGACGCGGGCTTTCATCGTCGGGCCTTTCAGTTGATCAGGGTCGGTTTGGTGGTATGCGTGACGTTCGAGGGCAGGACGCCTAGGCGCCGCGCAAGTTCGGTATAGGGATCGGCCAGCGGGCCGGGTTCGCGGATCAGGCCTTCGCGGTCGGGGCTTTCCAGCCCGCGCAGGTCCCACAGCGTGCAGACATCCGGGCTGATCTCGTCGGCGACGATCAGGCGCATGAAGTCGCCTTCCCAGATCCGGCCGGCCTCGATCCGGAAATCGGCCAGACGGATGCCCACGCCCAGCATCACGCCAGAGAGGAAGTCGTTGACGCGCAGCGCCAGCGCCACGATGTCATCAAGGTCCTGCTGATTGGCCCAGCCGAAGGCGACGATATGTTCCTCGGCCACCATCGGCGTGCCCAGGCGGCTGTCCTTGTAATAGTATTCGACGATCGGCCGGGGCAGCGGCGTGCCTTCCGGAATGCCAAGTCGGCGGCTGAGGTCGCCCGCGGCGAAATTGCGCACCACGATTTCCAGCGGGACGATCTCGGCCATGCGGACGAGTTGTTCGCGCATGTTCAGGCGGCGGATGAAATGGGTGGGCACCCCGATGCCGTTCAGCCCCGACATGAAGAATTCCGAAAGCCGGTTGTTCAGCACACCCTTGCCATCGCCCACGCCCGAGGCCGTACCAGCGGCCGTGGCGCCGTCCTTCCCGCCGCTGGCGGGGTCGTCCTTGAAATACGTGATCAGGGTGCCGGGTTCGGGGCCTTCGTAGAGGATCTTCGCCTGCCCCTCGTAGACCTTCTTGCGACGTGCCATGCCTTCTCCGATCCGTGGGCGCCCGAATGTTCGCCAAGCATCCCCCGTGGGTTCCTCCGCGCTTCCTGCGCGGGCGGCCCGTGGGGCGCCCGTCAGGGTCCGGCGCTGCCGTATGCTGCCGGGCGTTTGCGCGCCTATAAGCCAAGCAGGCCCGCCTTACAAGGACAAGCCCGCCAAGCTCATGCCCGGCCAGCACCCGGCCTTGCCCGCCCCGCTTCGCTTCGTCGCGCCTGCCGTCCGCAGCCGCAGCGGGCCGGGGCGGTTTTTCCGGCTCGCTGCCTCTTGCGAGCAGGGACGGGGCGGGGCATATGGAGGAAAAGAGACATTCACCGCAAGGGGCCCGACCATGACCACCTTTGACGACCGCGAGAACGCGTTTGAAGCCAAGTTCGCCCATGATGCCGACATGCAGTTCCGCGCCGAGGCGCGTCGCAACAAGCTTCTGGGGCTTTGGGCCGCGGGCCTGATGGGCAAGACCGGGGCCGATGCGGATGCCTATGCGATCGAGGTGGTGAATTCCGATTTCGAGGAAGCCGGGATCGAGGACGTGGTGCGCAAGGTCGCGGCGGATCTGGGTGCCAAGGCCTCGGCCGACGAGATCCGCGCGAAGATGGCCGAACTGCTGCCGGTCGCCAAGGCGCAGCTCATGGACGAATTCTGATCCGGCGAGTGACCGGATGAAAAAGGGCCGTCCCCCGGGGGCGGCCCTTTTCGCATGGCGGCACGCCGTTGCCCCGTCGTTCCGCCTCCGCCTGGCGAGGCGCCGACTTGCGCGCCCCTGCATGATGAAGTTGCGGAATATGGGTTTGCCTGTCGCTTTCCGCCGTGGCAAGGGTAGGTCAGGCCGGGCACGGGTGCCCGGAGGCTGAAATAGCGGCCATCGCGGCCGCCAAGTGACGAGGCAAGGATGACCGACCTGCTTTCCCGCCTTCTGGCCGAACGCGACTGGCTGATGGCCGACGGGGCGACGGGCACGAACCTGTTCAACATGGGCCTGTCCTCGGGCGATGCGCCCGAATACTGGAACGCCGACCGCCCCGACGATATCCGCACGCTTTACCGCAGCGCGGTCGAGGCCGGGTCGGACATCTTCCTGACCAACACCTTCGGTGGCAATGCAAGCCGGCTGAAGCTGCATGGCGGGCAGGGCCGGGTGCGCGAACTGAACCGTCTGGGCGCGGCGCTCGGCCGCGAGATCGCCGATGCGGCGGGCCGGCCCGTGGTTGTCGCCGGGTCGATGGGCCCGACGGGCGAGATCATGGCCCCGATGGGCAGCCTGACCCATGAGCTGGCGGTCGAGATGTTCCATGAACAGGCCGAAGGGCTGAAGGAGGGCGGCGTCGACGTGCTCTGGGTGGAAACCATCAGCGCGCCCGAGGAATTCCGCGCCGCCGCCGAGGCCGCGTGCCTTGCCGGCATGCCCTGGTGCGGCACGATGAGCTTTGACACCGCGGGGCGCACCATGATGGGCGTGACCTCGGCGCAGATGGCCGATCTGGTCGAGAAGCTGCCGAACCCGCCCGTGGCTTTCGGTGCGAACTGCGGCGTGGGCTCGTCCGACCTGTTGCGCACCATCCTGGGTTTCGTGGCCCAGGGTACCGAACGCCCGATCATCGCCAAGGGCAATGCGGGTATCCCGAAATACAAGGACGGCGCCATCGTCTATGACGGCACGCCCGATCTGATGGCCGATTACGCCTGCCTCGCGCGCGACGCGGGCGCGCGGATCATCGGCGGCTGCTGCGGCACCATGGCCGAACACCTGCGCGCCATGCGCGCGGCGCTGGAAACCCGGCCCAAGGGACCGCGCCCGACGCTCGAGGCGATCTCGGAGGCCCTGGGGCCCTTCTCCTCGGCCGGGGACGGCACCGGGGACGAGGCGGGCGGCCCGGCCCGCCGCGAACGCCGCAGGGGGCGCTGAGCCTTTCGCCATGAGCGGTGTGGCGCGGGCTTGACGGCACGCCCGCGCTCTGCCCCCATGCGGGAAACCGCCAAGGGGGGATCACATGCGCGCCGCCGTTCTTCGCCAGTACAATGCCGACCTGTCGATCGAGGAAGTTCCCGATCCGGTCTGCGAACCCGACGGCGTGGTGCTGAAGGTCCTGGCCTGCGGCATCTGCCGGTCGGACTGGCACGGCTGGACCGGGGAACATCCGCGCGTCAAGCCCGGCCAGATACCGGGGCATGAATACTGCGGCGAGGTGGTGGAGGCCGGGCCGCTGGCGAAATGGCGGGTGGGCGACCGGGTCGTGGCGCCCTTCATCCTGTCCTGCGGGGCCTGCCCGGACTGCCAGTCGGGGCAGGGGCACACCTGCAAGAACCAGCGCCTGCCGGGCTTTACCGAACCGGGCGCCTTCGCCGACCTCGTCAGCGTGCCGATGGCCCACAACCTGGCGCGGCTGCCCGAAAGCCTGTCGCCGGTGGTGGCGGCGGGGCTTGGGTGCCGGGTGACGACCGCCTGGCACGCGCTGACCGGGCGCGCGGCGGTGCAGGCGGGCGAATGGCTGGCGATCCACGGCACCGGGGGGATCGGGCTTTCCTGCCTGATCCTCGGCCGGGCGATGGGGGCGCGGGTGATCGTCGTCGACGTGGTGCCCGAAAAGCTGGACCACGCGCTGTCGCTCGGGGCCGAGATCGCCATCGACGCGCGGCAGGGCGACGTCGCCGCCCGCATCGTCGAGGCCACCGGCGGCGGCGCCCATGTGAGCGTGGAGGCCCTGGGGATCGAGGCCACCACCAACGGGTCCATCGAATGCCTGCGCGCGCTTGGCCGCCATGTGCAGGTGGGCATGCCGGTGGGCCACACCGCGCGGATGCAGATCAACATGAACGCGGTCTACATGAAGAACCTCGCGCTTTTCGGCACGCGGGGGATGCCCAGCTGGCGCTACCCCTCGCTCCTGGCGCTGATCGAGGCGGGCCGGGTGGACATGCGCCCGCTCATCGCCCGGGAGGTGAAACTCGCCGACGCCTCCGCCGAACTCCGCGCCTTCAACGGCCCCACCCCGCCGGGGGTGGCGGTGATCGTGGGGTTGGGGGCGTGATACGCCAAATCAACCGTAGCTCAATTCAATTGCCGATGGCTTCAAGCGAAGTGACGCCGGGAACATCATCCTTACGTTAAACATCAGTCCTTCCAACAGGAATTGAACGGCACGGAAAATTCAAACCAGCTAAAGCGATTCTTCTCGCCTCCTCAGGGCAATCCTCCCCACTTTCCTCAGCCTCCCGTTTGCGCTATGGGGCGGGCGGGGTGGGCGCTGAGGGGCGACTCCCCCACCGTGACCCGTCCACATCCTGACCCGAGGACCGACCCATGAAGGCTGCCGTCATCACCTTTCCCGGCTCCAACTGCGACCGCGACATGGCCGTGGCCTTCGAACGGGCGGGGGCCGATGTGGCGCGGGTCTGGCACAAGGACACGGCGCTGCCCGCGGGCGTCGATGTGGTGGCCATTCCCGGCGGCTTCTCGTTCGGCGACTACCTGCGCTGCGGCGCGATCGCGGCGCGTTCGCCCATCGGGGCGGCGGTGATCGACCATGCCCGCCGCGGTGGCTATGTGCTGGGCGTCTGCAACGGCTTTCAGGTGCTGACCGAGATGGGCCTTCTGCCCGGCGCGCTGATGCGCAACGCGGGGCTGAAATTCGTCTGCAAGCGGGTCGACCTGCGGGTGGCCACGACCGACAGCGCCTATACCTCGGGCTATGGCCTGGGCGAGGTGATCTCGGTCCCGGTGGCGCATCACGACGGCAACTACACGGTGGATGCCGAAACGCTGGCGCGCCTTCAGGGCGAGGACCGCGTGGCCTTCACCTACATGGACAATCCCAACGGCGCGATGGGGGATATCGCGGGCGTCCTGTCGGAAAACCGGCGCGTCCTGGGGATGATGCCGCACCCCGAGCGGGTGGTGGACGCGGCCCATGGCGGCACCGACGGGGCGCGGCTTTTCGCGGGCCTGATCGGCGGGTTGGCGCTGGCCTGAGGGGCGGGGCCTTGAGGGGCCTGCGGTCCGCGCCTAGACTCTTTCCATGAGCGACCGCCACACCACGCCAGACGATACCGGCACCGAGGGCACGCAGGGCATCACCTGGCCCGTGCGGCTGGTCATCCTGTTCCTGGTCCTGGCGGCGGTCGTTGTGGTGTTTGTCACCAACCGATGGCTGACCGAACGCTTCACCGAGGCGACGCGCACGCGGGCGGAACTGCGGATGGCGCTTTATTCCGGGAACCTCACGTCGGAGTTGCAGCGCACGGCGGTCGTGCCGCTTCTGCTGGCGCGGGACCCCGAGCTGATCAAGGCGCTGTCGGCGGGCGATTTCTCGGGCACCTCGGCGCGGCTGATGTCCTTCCAGGCCGAAATCGGCGCCGCCTCGATCCTGCTTCTGGACGTGGACGGGCGGATCGTGGGCGCGACGAACCGCAACCTCCTGGGCACGTCGCTGCGCGAAAAGCCGCAGTTCGTCGATGCGCAGCGGACCAATGAGACGGTGTTCTCGGCCGCGCAGTCGGACACGGGCGGTTACGAGTTCAGCTATTCGCGGGCGGTCCGGGCCGAAAACCGCATCCTGGGGGTGGTGGTCGTCGCCCCGGACCTGGTGAAGTATGAACGCGCCTGGTCGGCCTTCCAGGATGCGGTGATCGTGACCGACAGCACCGGGATCGTGATGCTGGCGACCGAACCGCGCTGGCGCGGCAAGCTGCTGGAAGAGGCGCTGGCGGTGAAGGATTCGCCCTCGGCGATGGCGCGGGCGCTGAAGGGCGCGACCGACTGGGCGCAAGCCCCGCCCGATGCCTATCTGCGCGGCGAGGCGGTGATGCGGACCGAGGCGCGGGTGCCCTTCCGCGGCTGGCGGATCGTGACCTTCACCGCCTATGATTCCGTGCGCGAACGGGTGAACGGGGTTCTGGCGCTGGAGATCATGGGCTTTGCCATCCTGCTGGCGCTGACCTTCTACTTCCTGTCGCGGCGGGCGTGGTCGCAATCGCTGTCCTTCCAGAAGGAATCCGCGGAACTGCGGCTTCTGAACGCGCGCCTGCAGCGCGAGATCGCGGAACGCGAGAAGGCGCAGAAGGATCTGGCCGTCGCCGAACAGACGCTGGCGCAATCCTCGAAACTGGCCGCCCTGGGGGAGATGTCGGCGGCGGTCAGCCACGAGCTGAACCAGCCGCTGGCGGCGATGAAGACCTATCTGGCCGGGGCGCGGCTGCTTTTGCAGCGCCGCCGCCCGGAAGAGGCGCTGTCGTCCTTTCAGCGGATCGACGACCTGATCGAGCGGATGGGCGCGATCACCCGGCAGCTGAAATCCTATGCCCGCAAGGGCGGCGAGGCGTTCGAGCCGGTGGACGTGCGCGCCTGCGTGTCCTCGGCGCTGGCGATGATGGAGCCGCAGCTGAAGGCGCGGGTGGTGCGCATCACCCGGACCCTGCCGCGCCAGCCGGTGATGGTGATGGCCGACAGGATCCGGCTGGAACAGGTGATCATCAACCTGTTGCGCAACGCGCTGGATGCCACGAAGGACCGCCCCGACCCGCAGGTCGAGATCCTGCTGACGTCGGGCGAGGCGGCGGTGCTGGCGGTGCGTGACAATGGCCACGGGATCGCCGATCTCGATAACCTGTTCGAACCCTTCTACACCACCAAGAAGCCCGGCGAGGGCGTCGGGCTTGGCCTTGCCATCTCGTCAGGGATCGTTGCCGATCTGGGCGGACGGCTGACGGCCAAGAACCTGCCCGCGGGCGGCGCGGTGTTCGAAGTGCAACTGCCCCTTCTGGGCAAGGAAGTTGAAGCAGCGGAGTAAAGACAGCATGGCGCGAGCGATGAAGGTTGCGATCGTCGATGACGAAGCCGATATGCGGCAGTCGATCAGCCAGTGGCTGGCCCTTTCGGGCTTTGACACGGAAACCTATGGCAGCGCGGAAGAGGCGCTGGCGTCCCTGTCGCCGGAATTCCCCGGCGTGGTCGTGAGCGACATCCGGATGCCGGGCATGGACGGCATGGCGTTTCTGAAACGGCTGATGAGCATGGATTCCGGCCTTCCGGTGATCATGATCACCGGGCATGGCGACGTGCCGATGGCGGTGGAGGCGATGCGGATCGGGGCCTATGACTTTCTGGAAAAGCCGTTCAATCCCGACCGGATGACCGAACTTGCCAAGCGCGCCACACAGGCGCGGCGGCTGACACTGGACAACCGCGCGCTGCGGCGCGAGCTGTCGGACGGCACGGTCCTCATGAAGAAACTGATCGGCTCCAGCCCGGTGATGGAACGGCTGCGCGAGGATATCCTCGATCTGGGGCAGGCCGACAGCCATGTGCTGATCGACGGTGAAACCGGCACCGGCAAGACGCTGGTGGCGCACGCGTTGCACGCGGTGGGCCCGCGCGCCGGGCGCAAGTTCGTCACCATCTCCTGCGCGGCCTGGTCCGAGGATCAGCTGGCCGAAAAACTGTTCGGGCCGACCTCGGAAGGGCATCTGCCGCTGGTCGAGGAGGCGCGCGGCGGCACGCTTTGCCTTGAGGATATCGAATCCCTGTCCCATGCGCTGCAATCGCGGCTGCTGACCTTCATCAACGAACAGGGCACTCCGCCCGAGACGCGGATCATCGCGATCTGCAACGAACATGCGCCAGACAAGTCGCTGGAAGATATCCTGCGGCCCGACCTGTTCTACCGGCTGGGGGCGATGACGATCGTTCTGCCGCCGCTCCGCCAGCGGGGCGAAGACATCCTGACTCTGTTCACCCGCATGTCGGAACAGTTCGCCGAGGAATACGGCTGCGACGCCCCCGCCGTGACCGCGCAGGAGGCCGCGCAGCTTCTGCAGGCCCCCTGGCCCGGAAACGTGCGCCAGCTGGTGAACATCGCCGAGCGCGCGGTATTGCAGAACCGGCGCGGCTCGGGGTCGATCGCCAGCCTTCTGATGGCCGACAACGAGGCGTCGGGCCCGGCGCTGACGACCGAGGGCAAGCCGCTGAAGGATTATGTGGAGGCCTTCGAGCGGATGCTGATCGACAACACCATGCGCCGCCACAAGGGCAGCATCGTCGCGGTGATGGAGGAACTTTGCCTGCCGCGCCGGACCCTGAACGAGAAGATGGCCAAATACGGGCTGAGCCGGGCGGATTACGTCTGATCCGCGCGATCCCTTCCTGACCGGGGCGGGCCCGCGCTGCCGCGTTAGATCTGCGGCGCTTCAGCCCGTGGTTGAGGTCCGGAAAGGCGCGGCACCCGCAGAAGGGGAGGCAGTGGCCGAAATTCGCCATTGCCCTTTGCCTGACTTTCCCGCTAGGGTCGCGAGGCGCGGGTCTGTCCCGCCAACGAATTCTCTGGCCATGGTGAAGGTGCGCATCGTCGCGCCGCTCAGGGTCAGCCGGATCGGTCGCAAGACTGTTAGCATTGCCCTCATGTCCCCGGACCTGTGCGGCTATTTTAGGTGGGGGGCGAAAACCCTCCAGACGTGAACCGCGATGATGCGCGCGATGGAAAACAAGGCTTTCGAGGTCTGCCCGCAGGGCAAGGCCCGATTTGCCGCACCGTGCGCCAGCGCCCCTGACAGACATCCGATTGCCCGTATCCATTCCTGCTCCGGTCCGCCGGGGCGTTTGCTGCGGGCCGGATGCATTGGATTTACATGGCAAAGAAAATGCTCATCGACGCCACCCACGCGGAGGAAACCCGCGTGGTCGTGGTCGACGGAAACAAGGTCGAGGAATTCGATTTTGAAACCGTCAACAAGCGCCAGCTTCAAGGCAACATCTATCTGGCAAAGGTAACGCGGGTCGAACCCTCGCTTCAGGCGGCCTTTGTCGATTACGGCGGGAACCGTCACGGCTTCCTCGCCTTTGCGGAAATCCACCCGGATTATTATCAGATCCCCGTGGCGGACCGGAAGGCGCTGCTGGAAGAGGAACGCGCGATGGCGCGGGCCGAGGATGAGGAAGACAACCGCCGGTCGCGCAAGCCGCGCCGCGACAAGGCGCCCCGTGCGGAAAAGGCCGATACGGTTGCCACCCGCGTCAGCACCGAGATCGCCGGGATGGACGTGGTCGATCTGGGCGAGGATGATGCCGGCGCCGGGATCGAGGCCGAACCCCTGACCGGCGCCGAGGCGCAGGCCACCGTGACCGAGGTCGCGGCCGATACCGCCGACTCTTCGGACACTTCCGACGCGCCCGAGGCGGGCGAGGCCGCCCCCGAGGCCGGTCCGGACGCCCCGGCGCGGTCGGGCGAAGACCGCGACGAACCCTATCGCGCGGTCGATCACGCCGCCGACATCGACGACGAGATCGAATCCGTCGCCGACGAGGACGTGACCGAGGAAATCCGCGCCCCCCGCCGGCCGCGCGCGCGTCGCTACAAGATCCAGGAAGTGATCAAGGTGCGCCAGATCATGCTGGTGCAGGTGGTCAAGGAAGAACGCGGCAACAAGGGCGCGGCACTGACGACCTACCTTTCGCTGGCCGGCCGCTATTGCGTGCTGATGCCCAACACCGCGCGTGGCGGCGGCATCTCGCGCAAGATCACCCAGGCCGCCGACCGCAAGAAGCTGAAGGAAATCGCGGGCGAGATGGAGGTGCCGGAAGGCGCGGGCCTGATCATCCGCACCGCAGGCGCCAAGCGCACCAAGGCCGAGATCAAGCGCGACTACGAATACCTGATGCGGCTTTGGGAACAGATCCGCGAACTCACGCTGAAATCCATCGCGCCTGCGCCCATCTATGAAGAGGGCAACCTGATCAAGCGGTCGATCCGCGATCTTTACAACCGCGAGATCGACGAGGTTCTGGTGGAAGGCGAGGCGGGCTATCGCACCGCCAAGGATTTCATGCGGATGATCATGCCGAGCCATGCCAAGATGGTGAAACGGTATGACGAACCGATGCCGCTTTTCGCGCGTCATCAGGTGGAAAGCTACCTGTCGGGCATGTTCAACCCGACGGTGCAGCTGAAATCCGGCGGCTACATCGTCATTGGCGTGACCGAGGCGCTGGTCGCGATCGACGTGAACTCGGGCCGGGCGACCAAGGAAGGCTCGATCGAGGAAACCGCGCTGAAGACCAACCTTGAAGCCGCCGACGAAGTGGCCCGCCAGTTGCGCTTGCGCGACCTGGCCGGTCTGATCGTCATCGACTTCATCGACATGGAAGAGCGCAAGAACAACGCGGCGGTCGAAAAGCGGCTGAAGGAAAAGCTGAAGACCGACCGCGCGCGCATCCAGGTGGGGCGGATCTCGGGCTTCGGCCTGCTGGAGATGAGCCGCCAGCGGCTGCGGCCGGGCATGCTCGAATCCACCACGCAGCCTTGCCCGCATTGCCACGGCACCGGGCTGATCCGGTCGGATGACAGCATGGCGCTGACGATCCTGCGCGCGCTGGAAGAGGAAGGCACGCGCAAGCGGTCGAAAGAGGTGCTGCTGAAGGCGCCGGTCGCGGTGGTGAACTACCTGATGAACGCCAAGCGCGAACATATCGCGCTGATCGAGGCGCGGTACGGCATGGCCGTCCGGATCGAGGCCGACCCGCATCTGGTGAGCCCCGACTATTCGATGGAGAAGTTCAAGACCGCGACGCGGGTCGTCCCCGACACGGTGACGCAGGCGATTTCCGGAAACGCCAGCCTGATGGGCGAGTGGGTCGAGGAAGACGAGGACCTGCCGGTCGAGGAGGATGAGGTCGAAGAGGCCGAGGAGGCCGCCGCCGAGGCTCCCGCGCGCAGCGAGGCCGGTGACGCCGCATCCGGCAACGGCAACAAGAAGAAGCGGCGCCGCCGCCGCCGTCGTCGCGGCGGAAGCGGTGCATCGCGCGAAGGCGAGGGCCAGATGGGCGCCGAAGACGGCGACGAGGGCAGCGATGCCGAAGGCGCCGATGAGGATGACGCCGAAGGCGCCGCCGAATCCGGGGTGCCCGCAGAGGCCGCGGATGACGCCGTGACCGAGGAAAAGCCCAAGAAGTCGCGCAGCCGCAGCCGGTCGTCCCGGTCGAAGGCGAAGGCCGAAACGGCCGATACCGCCGCAACCGCAGCCGCGCCCGACGCCGCAGCCGTTGCTCAGGCCGATACGGTCGAGGCCGAAACGCCTGCGGCCGAGGCGGTGGAGACGGTCGAGGACGCGCCCAAGGCCAAGTCGACGCGCAGCACGAAGGCCAAGGCGTCTACGGCCAAGGCGTCTGCGCCGAAGGCCAAGAGCGCGTCGAAGTCGAAGGCCACCGTTGCGGAAACGGCCAACGAGGCGGATGGCGAAGCGCCGAAGCCTGCCAGCCGGTCGCGCAAACCCAAAGCGAAGGCCACCGAGGACGCCGCCCCGGTGCCGCAACCCGCGGCGGAACCCGAAGCCGCGCCCGAACCTGCACCCGTTGCCGAAGGTGCGCCGGATGCCGGGCTTCAGCCCGATCCGGGACAGGTTCCCGTGGCCGAGACCACGGCGCCCGATCCGGCCGAGGCAGAGGCCCCGCAATCCGACGCGGGCGAGCCGAAGCCGCGCCGCAAGGGTTGGTGGTCCCTGGGCCGCTGAGGCCCGGTGCCATGCTTGTGATCGCCGGGGCAGGGGATGTGACCTGCTGCCCCGGTGACGCCACCCGCCCTTGCGCCTAAAAGGAACGGGTCTGGAGGGACAGGAATGTTCGGAATCGACCTGATCGACGCCTCGCTGCTGCCTGCCATGCTGGTGGCGCTGGTTGCTGGTGTCCTGTCGTTCCTGTCGCCCTGCGTCTTGCCGATCGTGCCGCCCTATCTGGCCTATATGGGCGGGATATCGATGGGCGAGATCCGCGAGGGGCGCGGCCGCAGCCGGATCATCCTGCCCGCGCTGTTTTTCGTTCTCGGCCTGTCCACGGTCTTCCTGTTCCTGGGCTTCGCCGCTTCGGCCTTCGGGCGGTTCTTCCTTGGCTATCAGGATATCCTTTCCAAGGTCGCGGGCGCGGTCGTCATCATCCTCGGCCTGCATTTCCTTGGGCTGTTCCGCATTCCGATGCTGGACCGCGAGGCGCGGCTCGATGCCGGGGATCAGGGCGGATCGGCCTTTGGCGCCTACCTTCTGGGGCTGGCCTTCGCCTTCGGGTGGACGCCCTGCATCGGGCCGATCCTTGGCGGCATCCTGTCGATGGCGGCCTCCGAGGCGAGCCTTGCACGGGGAACGACGCTTCTGGGTGTCTATGCGCTTGGCCTTGGCTTGCCGTTCCTGCTGGCGGCGATCTTCATCGAACGGTCGATGGGGGTGATGAACCGGCTCAAGCGGCACATGAAGGCCATCGAACGCGCCATGGGGTTGCTGCTGGTTCTGGTGGGCGTTGCGCTGATGACCGGGGCGATGTCGGCGTTTTCCTATTTCCTGCTGGAAAAGGTGCCCTTCCTCGCGACGCTCGGCTGACCGTCGCCCCCCTTACTTTCGCCCGATTTTCCGGCCAGAATGGCGGCGTGAGTGGTTGGGACTGTGTGGGGCATGACCGAAAGGGCAGGGGACAGCGGGGCGAAGGCAGCCTTCCGGCGGCGGGTGTTCTATATCCCCGGCTATGACCCGATCCATCCGCGCCGCTACCGCGAGCTTTATCGCAAGGAAGGCGCCGATCAGGCCCGCATCTCGGGCTATGCGCTGGACCTGAAGCCCAAGACCACCAAAGGCCCCTACGGCTGGCATGTCACTGCCACGATGGACGGGCGCGCCGCCGAGGCCGATGTCGAGGTTCTGGTCTGGTCCGATATCGTCCGCGACACGATGAGCCAGTCGATCCCCGGCACCTATCTGCAACTGGTCCGCACGGCCTGGGCCTATATCGGATCGGGCGCGCTGTTCCGGCTGATGCGGCTGCGCAAGGGTCCGATCATCGCGGCGCTTTACCCGATCTTCGCGCTTTTGGCGCAGCTTGGTCTGGCCGTCGTCGCGGGGCATCTGGCGGGGCTGGCGCTTGCGGCGCTGGCGGGGCTTATCCCGGTGGGCGGCGATGGCAGCAGCCGGATCGGCGCGCGGATGATGCTGCGGGACGGGGCGTATCTGCTGGCGCTGTTTGCTGTGGCGGCGCTGGTCCTGCGGTGGTTCCGCGCCAAGGATGGCCGGTTCTTTGCCTATTACCTGATGCATGACTATGCCTATTCGGCGCAGTTCGGCGGCGCCAACCCGCCCGAGCTTGAGGCGCGGATGGCCGAATTCGGCGCGGCGGTCCGTGCCGCCCTTGACGGGGACTGGGACGAGGTTCTGGTGATCGGCCATTCCTCGGGCGCGCACCTGGGCGTGTCGATCCTGGCCGACCTGATCCGCGCGGGCCTGCCCGCGGCACCGGCCGGGGGCCGCCGTCCGGCGCTGGCCTTCCTGTCGCTGGGGCAGGTCGTGCCGATGGTGTCGTTCCTGCCGCGCGCCGATCGGTTGCGTGCCGATCTGCATTTCCTGGCGGCGCGGGATGAACTGACCTGGGTCGATGTGACGGCCCCCGGCGACGGTTGCGCATTCGCGCTGTGCGATCCGGTGGCGGTGTCGGGCGTCGCGCCCGCAGGGCAGAAATGGCCGCTGGTGATCTCGGCCGCCTTCACGCAGACCCTGTCGCCCGAACGATGGGCCGAATTGCGCTGGCGGTTCTTCCGGCTGCACTTCCAGTATCTTTGCGCCTTCGACCGGGTGCGCGATTACGACTATTTCCAGATCACGGCGGGGCCAGTTTCACTGGCCGAGCGGTTCCGCGGCCGGCCGCCGTCGAAAAGCCGCATCGATCGCGCGGTGAACCTTCACGTCGGCATGGCGGCATGATCCCGCCCAAGCCCATACCTCGGCCCGACCGGGTGTCGCTCTGGCGTCATGTCCGGCTGTTCCGGCAGGATATCCTGTCGGCGCAGCCTGCGCGGCTTTACCGGGCATGGATGGCCGAGTTCCGCACACCGTTCTTCCGCAGCTTCCTGTGCAACGATCCGGCGCTGATCCGGCGCGTCCTGAACGAACGGCCCGAGGATTTCCCGAAGTCGAACCGCATCCGCGAGGGTTTGAACCCGCTTCTGGGCAACAGCGTCTTTGTCACGAATGGCGAGGTCTGGAAGCGCCAGAGGCGGATCATCGACCCGGCCTTCGAAGGGGGCCGCCTGCGCGACACCTTCCCGGCGATGTGGGAGGCCGGGCAATCGGCGGTGGCGCGACTGGCACGTGGCGGCGTGGTCGAGGTCGAAGAAGAGATGAGCCATGCGGCGGCCGATGTCATTTTTCGCACGCTGTTCTCGATCCCGATCGAACACGAGGTCGCGGCGCGGGTGTTCGAGGAGTTCCGCGCCTATCAGCGCACCCAGCCGATCCTGAACATCGCGGCCTTCCTGCCCCTGCCGCGCTGGTTCCCGCGCTTTCACCGGCGCGCGACCCTGCGGTCGGCCCGCGTGATCCGCGACCTGATCGCGCGCCTGACCGAGGATCGCGCGGCAGCCATCGCGGCGGGATGCGCGCCCGACGATCTGGCGACCAAGATCATGACCACCACCGACCCCGAGACGGGCGAGAGGTTCTCGGCCGCCGAAATGGTCGATCAGGTGGCGATCTTCTTTCTGGCGGGACATGAAACCAGCGCCTCGGCGCTGGCCTGGGCGCTGTATCTGCTGGCACTTTACCCCGAGGTTCAGGATCGCGTCGCGGCCGAGGCAGAGGCCGCGCTGGCGCAGGGGGCGGATTTCGCCGCGGTCGGGCAGCTGAAATTCACGCGCGACGTGTTCCGCGAGGTGCTGCGGCTTTATCCGCCGGTGCCGATGATGGTGCGGGAAAACGCCTGCCCGGAACGCATGCGGGACCGCGACGTGAGGCCGGGCGCGCAGATCGTGCTGTCGCCCTGGCACCTGCACCGTCACGAACGGATCTGGCCCGATGCGGATGCCTTCGATCCCGACCGCTGGACGCGAGAGGGCACCAGGACCTGTCAGCGCGAGGCGTTCATCCCGTTCTCTGCCGGCCCGCGTGTCTGCACCGGCGCGGGATTTGCCATGGTCGAGGGGCCACTGTTGCTGGCGATGCTGGCGCGGGCCTGCAGGTTCGAGCGGATCGCGGGCGACGATCCGGTGCCGGTCGCACATCTGACGGTGCGGGCGAAGGACGGGATCAGGGTCAGGGTGGCACCGCGCCGTGCACAGGGTTGAAAGGCCGGGGGCTTTGCGCCCCCGGACCCCCCTCGGGATATTTCGACCAGAATGAAGGGGCGGGCCCGCGATCACGCCCAGTCGGGCTTGCGCTTTTCCAGGAAGGCCGCGATGCCTTCGTCCGTGTCGCGCCAGAGCATGTTGTCCACCATCACCCGGCCCGCGTGGTCGTAAGCCTCGGCTAGGGACAGCCCTGCCTGATCGTAGAAGGCGCGCTTGCCGATCCTGACGGCGGCGGTCAGTTTCGCCGCGACGGTTTCGGCGAGCCGCAGGGTTTCGGCCTCAAGCGCCTCATGGGGTACGACGCGGTTGACGAGCCCCACCTCGCGCGCGCGGGCGGCGTCGATGAATTCGCCCGTGGTCAGCATCTCGAACGCCACCTTGCGCGGCACATTGCGCGTGAGGGCAACCATGGGTGTCGAACAGAACAGGCCGATGTTCACCCCGTTCACGCCAAAGCGCGTGCCCTCTGCCGCCACCGCCATGTCACAGGAGGCGACAAGCTGGCAGCCCGCGGCGGTGGCGATGCCGTGGGCTTCGGCGATCACCGGCTGGGGCAGGGCGGGGATCATCTGCATCACCTGGGCGCAGCGGGCGAAGAGATCGGCGAAATAGGCCGCGCCCTTGTCGTCGCCTTCGCGGGCGGCCTGCATCTCTTTCAGATCATGGCCCGCGCAGAATGCCTTGCCCGCGCCCCGCAGGATGACGACGCGCGCCGAACGGTCTGCCGCGAGCGCGGTGAAGGCCGTCTTCAGTTCTGCCAGCATCGCGTCGGACAGGGAATTCAGCCGGGCGGGCGCGTTCATCGTCAGCCGCACGACGGACCCAAGCGTTTCGCGGATCAGAAGCTCGTCGCTCATCTTGTCATTCCTTTCGTTTGACGGAAGGTTACGGGGTGAGACGGAAAAGGGAAAGAGCATGAGCCTCGTGATGGACAGGGAGGCGCTTGAGGCGTTTCTGGTGCGGGAGTTTCCGCAGGTGGCCGGGGATTTCGCGATCGACCGGATCGACGAGGACGGGCTGGTCGTCCGTCTGAAGGTGGCCGAACGGCATCTGCGGCCGGGCGGCACGGTCTCGGGGCCATCCATGTTCGCGCTGGCCGATGTGGCCTTTTATCTGGCGATCCTGTCCCGGATCGGGCCGGTGGCGCTGGCGGTCACGACGAACTGTTCGATCGACTTCATGCGCAAGCCCGAGGCCAGGCGCGACCTGACCGGCGAGGCGCGGATCCTGAAACTGGGCCGGCAGCTTGCGGTGGGCGATGTGCTGATCCGCTCCGAAGGGGCCGGGGCGGTGGTGGCGCGTGCCTCGCTGACCTATGCGATCCCGCCCCGGCAGGGCGGCTGAACGCGGCGGTTGACTACGGCGTTTGAACGGGGCGTTTGAACGGGGCGTTTGAACGGGGCGGGTCAGGCGGTCTTGGGGCGGGTGAAACGGCCTTCGACCTGGGCGCCGCTGTCGATGTGCAGGGTGACGTAGTTCACATCCGCCTTCAGCTGCGCCGCCGACCGGATGGTGAGGTCGCGGCAGCTGATCTTGCCGTCGATCCGGCCGCGCAGTTCCACCGTTTCGGCGCGGGCCGAGCCCTTCAGGCGGCCCTCGTGGCCGATCGTCAGGCCCTGGACATCGACCTTGCCGTCGATCGCGCCCTGCACCTCGATGCTGCCGCCACCCTTCACGTCGCCCGTGATGGTCAGATCCGGGGCAATCAGCGACCGGCCGGCACCGGGCGGGGACAGGGTGGACATCGGCATTCTCCTGGCAGGTCAAGGCTCGCCGCGAAGTAGGCCCGCGGATCGGCGCGCGGTCAACCCCCGACGCGGGGGCCGAACCCCGGCCTGTGCGGAAACGTGCGGGGATTTGGATGACAATCCTTTGATCAAATGTTCAGATGGGGCCGGGAATCATAGACAGAGGGGTGATCATGGCGGTTTCGGAGTTTTTTCGCCCTGTGTCGGGCTTCGATCTTCCGCGCTTCGCGGGGGTGCCCACATTCATGCGGCTGCCGCATGTCGGGCTTGACGATCCGCGGCTGGCCGAGGTGCAGGTCGGCCTGATCGGCGCCCCCTGGGACGGCGGCACGACGAACCGTCCGGGTCCGCGCCACGGGCCGCGGCAATTGCGCGATGCCTCGACCATGATCCGGGCGCAGAACGGGATCACCGGGGTGAGGCCCTTTGAACAGGTGGCCTGCGCCGATCTGGGCGATGTCGGCCCGAACCCGGCGGACGTGATCGACAGCCTCACGCGGATGGAGGCTTTCTATGCCCGCGTCCGCGCGGCGGGGATCGTGCCGTTGACGGCGGGGGGCGATCACCTGTGCACCCTGCCGATCCTGCGCGCGCTGGCCCGGGACCGGCCACTGGGGATGATCCATTTCGACAGCCACACCGACCTGTTCCACAGCTATTTCGGCGGCACGATGTATACCCACGGCACCCCGTTCCGCCGGGCCGTGGAGGAAGGGCTTCTGGACCCCGCGCGCGTGACGATGATCGGCATCCGCGGCACGGCCTATGACAGCGAGGACCGCGAGTTCGCGGCGTCCGTCGGGATCCGGGTGATTCCGATCGAGGAGTTCCACGCGCGCGGGGTCGAGGATGTGATGGCCGAGGCACGGGAACGCGCCGGGACGGGCGAGACCTATGTCAGCTATGACATCGACTTCGTCGATCCCGCCTTCGCCCCCGGCACCGGTACGCCCGAGGTGGGCGGGCCGACCAGCTGGCAGGCGCTGATGGCGGCGCAAGGGCTGCGCGGGGTGAACATCGTGGGCGCCGACCTTGTGGAAGTGTCGCCGCCCTTCGATCCTTCCGGGGGCACGGCGTTCCTGGGTGTGTCGATCATGTTCGAGATGCTGTGTGCCATCGCCGAGGGCATTGCGGCCGGGGCACGGGGCTAGGGCAGGGGCCTGGGGCAGGGGGCGCTGCCCCATCGGGCCTTGCGCCCGCACAACCGGAATATCTTGACCAGAATGAAAGGAATGGGGGCCATGCGTGCCGATCTGATCGTGACCAATGCGCGGGTGCTGACGATGGATGCGGCCCGCCCGCGCGCCGAGGCCGTGGCCATCGCGGGCGGCCTGGTGCTGGCGGCGGGCTCGCGGTCCGAGGTGGAGGCGCTGGCGGGCCCCGGCACGCAGGTGATCGACGCGCGCGGCCGGACACTTCTGCCGGGCTTCGTCGAAAGCCACCTGCACCTGGTCCTGGGCGGGGCGGAGCTGGACAAGCTGCAACTGGGCGGCGTGCATGGGTTGGATCGGCTGCGCGCCCTGTTTCTTTCCTATGCCGAACGCAACCCGGATGCGCCGCTATTGATGGCGCAGGGGGCGGAATACGGCATCCTTGACCATCCGGTGACGCGGGCGGACCTGGACGCGGTCATCGCCGACCGCCCGATCGCGATGATGGCGCCCGATCATCACACCGTCTGGGCCAACACCGCGGCGCTGAAGGCTGCGGGGATCCTGGCCGGGGCCGAGATGCCGCGAGGGCATGAGGTGGTGATGGGGGCGGATGGCCTTGCCACGGGCGAGTTGCGCGAGTTCGAGGCCTTCGCGCCGGTCATGGCCCTGTCGGGCGAGACGCGGATCAACCTGGGCATCGCCACGGGCGGCGAACCCTCGCCCTGGCCTGCCGAGGCCGAACAGGCCGTCGACAGGGCCAAGGCGCTGGCCGGCTTGCGGCATTGCGCGACCCACGGGATCACCTCGATGGTGAACATGGACGGCAACCGCTATACGCTGGAGCTGCTGCGCGGCCTTCAGCGCGAAGGGAACCTTTTGGCGCGGGTCAAGGTGCCCTTCCATTTCAAGCCGCACATGGATCTGGCCGAGCTTGACCGGGCCGATGCGATGACGCGCGACTTTGCCGATGACTGGCTGCAATCGGGCTTCGTCAAGATGTTCATGGACGGGGTCGTCGACAGCGGCACGGCCTTCATGCTTGAGGATTACCCTGGCCAGCCCGGCCACCGGTCGGAACCGCTGTTCGCGCCCGACCGGTTCAAGGAGATCTGCTGCGAGATCGACCGGCGCGGGCTGCAGATTGCGGTCCATGCGATCGGCGACGGGGCGGTGCGGACGACGATCGACGGCTACGAGGCCGCGCGGCAGGCCAACGGGCCGCGCGACAGCCGCCACCGGATCGAACATATCGAACTGATCGACCCGGCGGATGTGCCCCGGCTTTCGGCCTTGGGGATCACCGCCAGCGTCCAGCCCTCGCATCCGCCGGGCGCGATGGACTTCCCGATGTTCCCGACGATGAACCAGATCGCGCAGCACCGCTGGAAGGACGCCTACCTGACGCGCACCCTGGCCGAGGCCGGGGCGAAAGTGGCCTTTGCCAGCGACTGGCCGGTGACCGATGTGAATGTCATGCGCAGCCTGCAGGCCAGCCAGACGCGGCCGGTCTACGGGGCCGAGGGCCGTGACGAACGGCTGGATCTGATGGCGGCGCTGCATGCTTATACCGCGGGGGGGGCCTGGGCCGCGCATCGCGAAGGGGTGACGGGCACGCTTCGTCCGGGGCTTGCGGGCGACCTCGTGCTGATCGACGGCGATGTCGAGGCCATTCCGGCCACCGATCTGGGCGGGACGGGAATCGCCCTGACGGTCTGCGGCGGTCGCGTGACCCACGCCCTGCCCGGAACGGTGTGACCGGCAGGCAAGGGGGGCGGAGCCCCGTTCAAGGGGCACGGCTTGCCCGGGTCGCGGATGATTCCGGTGTGATTCCGGTGTGATTCTGGCCACTTGGGCAGGGGAGAGCCGGCGATCCTGTGGATAACTCTGCACGCCGATGCAGCTGCCACTGCCCGCGCCATGCGCCGATCCCAGGTTTTGTTGGTGTTTTTCCGGGCAGTCGAAAATTTTCGCGGGTTTCGTGTTTTTTCCTCTTGCGGCGGTCGGACGCGCGGCATAGATAACCGCTCACCGAAACGGACGGTGTGCCACACGGCGGAACGGACGGGACGGCGGCGGCGGGAAAACCGACGTTGACCGAAGTGAGGAACGGGCGGCGCGCCTAAAACAAGATAGGCGCTACGTCAGTTTTTGTCGCTTCACGCTCTTTGACATTGATGGATGATGAAGGGATATGCGGGCGGTTTGGTCGTTTCGACGATCGGACGTTTTGCATATCGGTCCACTAGGGGAAGTATCCTCGATGATGTGGATGTCAGCTTCACGT
>NZ_SSND01000007.1 GCF_004799285.1 Aliigemmobacter aestuarii
CTCATAACCTGAAGGCCGCAGGTTCAAATCCTGCCCCCGCAACCAAAATATCCACGCTAGATCAACAGCTTAAGAGCCGCCCTCTCGGGCGGCTTTTTGCGTTCTCCCACGCGGGTCAACAATAGGTCAACAAACGGACGGATTCCGCGTGCGAAAACAGTGGGATAGTGGCCACGCAGGATCAGCAACGCGCGAAAACCGCAGAAGAGCCCGCTCAATCGGCTTGAGGGTGGTAAATCCCTAAAAGGAATGTCTCGCCTCTGAGGTGATCACCGAGATCGGCATAGATGTCGGTTCAGGAAGCAAGAGCTGCTGGTCTAAAAGCTAGCAAGTCGCAGTCGGTTACCTCAGCAACTGGGCAAAATGCGTTAACGCCTCCAATGGCGTTGAATAGCAAGAGCCGGAGACTTGTCTGAGCTTCGGGCTCGTCGACGATCTTGCTGCTCACGACATCAGCGTGGGCGTTTCGATCTTCCAGCGGTGTGTCGACTATGCAGCAAACCTGTTCGAGACTTTCCTGTGGTCTTCTGACGGCGGCGGCAGTGAAGTCGACAACCCCGAGAACGCCGCCAAACTCGGCGTGCTCATGAAGCTGGTGTTCATACAAGAGTTGAGCGCTGAAGTTCAATTCAGCTCGGGAAGCATACCCAAGTCGACATGTTGACATGCCAGACTTGAAACACCTCTTGAAGATGCTCGACGTTATCGACTTCTTTGGAGACCGCTTAAGGTCGATATCCGACCGCGACACTGCAAAATAGCGGAGTCGCTCTTCGTCCTTAATTGGCCCAAAACCTCCAGGCGCGGCATCAGCCGACTCACATCCACATTGCGGAAAGGACGTTGCCATATGAGCGACGTCACCATTCTCTTTCCACCAGTCGAGATACGCTCTTTTCCGTTCGCCTTCTGTCACGAAAGCCTACGCAGCTAGAAAATTAAACTTTTGGAAAAACTGGATAACGTCTGTCGTTGAGGCAGTGTTCAGCTTTCCAGCTGCAACGATAGTGCTTCCATTGACGATAGAGAAGGCGGCGACGTGATCTTTACCGAGGAAATCAAGCGCTCCCACGGCCAAACCTTCTTCGCTAAGAACCTCTAAGCTGATTTTGCCATCGTCGTCGACTTCAACACATGGAGCAGACAACTCACTCGGCCAAGCCTGAGCCACCACAATCGCGTCGTCGATTGAAGCCGAAACGGACGCCGCGTGTTCGGCCGCAGTAAGAGGCAAAGCGCGGATACGAAGCGTCCGGAGATCTTTCAAGACCTCATCTCGCGCCTTTGCGAAAGAGTCGTCAGTGAGTAGCGCCTTTGCCGGCTCATTGCTTGCGACGGTAGGCGCTGGCTGGAAAGAACCGAAAAGGCTCTCAACGCTCACAGGGGCAGGTCTGTAGGTGCCCATGTCACCCCAAAGACCTGCGCGTTCTTGCCACTTCATTGAGTGGTCGTTCAAGAGATCAACAGCAGCGGGCGACACAGCAGCTAGGCCGGTCATGCCGCCGAATGCAATTGCTCTCCAGGGATCGACCAGACGGGTTGCAGTCGCTGTCATTGAAGATAATCCGCGAGATTGAGGCCGATGTTGTTTCTTTGCGCCTCGGCAAGCGACGACCCGAAGAGAGCAAGACTGCGACGATGCAGATGCTCAAGGGTGGTCTTGCAATTCTGCACGTTATCGATCGCTTTCGCTGCTCTAAGCTCGACAAGCGTGAAAATGTTACAGTGGCGCCGAGGTCCTTCTGCAGATGGTTCGTCGATTACGTCTATGTTGCGATTTACGAGAACTACGTTCTCGTTATGATTCTCAAACCATCCGGAGTGCGAATGCCAAAGCGCAGCGCCGGTAACCGCACTCTCGGGAATCACCGGGTCAACCGTTACCAAAAGATCACGAAGATTCGCGCTTGCAGGTTGGCCGTCGAAAACAAAACGATCCCAGTACTCGAGCTTTATGCTGCTGATGTCGACGCTATCTAGCGCGATCGATAGAGACGATTCAAAAACGTCCCAAAACCGAGTGGCGAGGTTTTCCCATCGACCATATTCTGTCGACATGTAACCAAAGACGCCATCACGAAATCCGGCCTCTTCGGTGAGTACCCCAGCGGAGCTTCTCTTCAAAACCCAACCGTTCTGAGCAATCTCAGGGACGATAGGTCCGGGCTGCACTGAGATCATGAAGCCTTGAATCGTGCTTTCCGCACGAAGAAGTTGCTCAAACCCAAGTTCTTGGAATTTTGAAGTCGCCGGTGCAGCAGCCTTTGTCAGAATCTTGTCGGTCAGAGGGCTGTTGAACTGCACAAGGATGCGCACACGGTCGATCGCGTGCGCTTCATGTATCGGCTTCCAACCCATCGGTCTGCTCTTCCAATCACTATTGTGGCTCTTGTGCCATCTCCGGCGACAGGTGTCACTCCTTTTCCTTGACAATTCAAGAAGGCACCGCTCCCAGCCGCTGCGCAGTGCAACCGAAACATGGTAGTTCGGGCAGGAATTTGCAAGGAAGTCACCATCTCTGGGGCTTCGAGGCTTGGCTGACTTGATTAGACCTGCTTGGTCTCCCTAACCACATACCCCGCCACGAAGTTCACCGCCCCCTGCGCCAGCGCAAGCCCGCCCGCGACGAGGGACGCCCCCACCTCCCCACCACAGGCCTCGGACAGCCCCGGCAGCCAGGGCGCGATGATCGCGGCCACGATCGGGCCGAGCAGGCTCGTCCAGCCAACTGCGGCCATCTTGCGGGTGGGGCGAAGAGTGGGCTGATTGATCAGGTTCATGATGGTCTCTCCTTGGGTGGTTTCAGGCGCGGTTGATCCAGGTGCGCACGACGAAGCCCGGGCAGGCTTTGGCGGCGTGGTCGTTGTGACCGGTGATGCGGGTGATGGCGGTCTCGGCGCGGATGGCCGCGATCAGGCCGCGCAGGGCCCGATCCTGGGCGTTGGTGAAGTTCCGATCGAAGGGATCGGTTGCGGCCGAACCGGCGCCGCCGATCAGGCAGATGTGGATCACGCCGCGATTGTGGCCTTCGACCCCGGCGCCGATCTCGGTCTCGGCGCGGCCTGGCAGGATGGCGCCGTCGCGATCGATCAGATGGTGGTAGCCGATCTTGCGCCAGCCGCGTTCTTCGCGGTGCCAGCGGTCGATCTCCTTGCGCTTCGCTGTGAAAGGCTGTCCCCGCATCCAGTCGGGGTGGGTGGCAGCGCAGTGGATGACGATCTCGTCGACGGGATAGCGGGCGCTGCCCTGGAAGATCATGGGCCCAATCGGCGCTGCGGCCGGAGGCTTCAGGTTGCGGATAGCACCGCCCTCGGCCGCTACGGCCTTAAGGGCGGCATCGGTGCGCGGGCCGAAGAGGCCGTCGATCGCACCGGTGTAATAGCCGAGGCGCGCCAGCGCCATTTGCAGCGCCTTCAGCGCATCGATCTGGTCGTTCATGGGTTTGGTCCTTTCGGGTAAAGAAAAACCCCGCCGGAAGGGCGGGGCGCGGGGTGGTCTGGGCGGGGTTCAACTGGCAGCTGGTGGGTCCGGTGGGGGGGGGTGCGCCTCCCGGGCGGCGGCCAGTTCGGCGGCGAGAAGGGCGCAGCGCTCGGAGAGGATCGCGATCTGCTGGCGCAGTTCGGCGACATAGGCGGTGGATGCGGCGGCGGACATGGAGGCTCCTTTCAGGGTCAGAAGTCGGTCTCGAGGTAGAGGCCGGTGCATTCAAAGGCGACGGCCGCGGCGGTTGCGCCGTTGTTCAGGAACAGGCGCGGGGCGAGGAAGGTCGCGGCCTGAGGCAAGTCCGTCGCGACTTCCTGTTCGAAGACGGCGCCGGTCAGCTCGTTCACCGCGCGCAGCCAGATCGAAGTGCCTGCGGCCGGGCACCAGATCGTCAAAGTCAGCAGGCCACCGGTTACGACCGGAAACCCAGCCCCGAGATCCACGAGGGTCGGCGCGCCCGTGGCGTCATTGCTGACCAGCTGCCAGTTCGTGTGCGTGCCGCGCTGGAAGCCGAGGCCGATCGCCTCGACCAACGCGGAAAGGGTTGTGGTCACGGCGAGGGCGGCGACTGACGACAACAGCCCGAAGAAGCCCATTCCGGTGGCCTGCAAGGTTGTCAGGCTGATCCGGGCGACAAGAGTGAACCCTCCGAGGCCCGCGGCATTGCCCCGCCAGCAGGTTGTGACGGCCGAGCGCTGATCACAGACGGAATCCACCACTGCGGCCGAGGTGACCCGCCAGCGCCGGGAACTGGACAGAAGCGATCCCGCCGCCAGAGCGGGGTGGCTGACCGTGCCGACGCTGGTCAAGGCGATGCCTTGGGCGGCGATGGTCGTAGCCGAGACCGGCGCCCAGGCCCCGATCCGGTTCAGGCCCATATGGGGCTGCAAGGGGAAGTCACGCCCGGAGGGCCGGACTACCTCCAGCCAGGGCGCGCCCGCGCGCTGCCGTCCGTAGAGGGCAAGCTTGCCTGCCGGGGGCGAGGCGGGCACGGCCGAAAGGCCGGGGATCACGATCGGCGCAGGGAACTCGGCCCGGCCTGTCGCACGATCAATCACAAAGGCATCGAAGAAGGCCGAGCCGTTGGGCGATACCTTCAACGTCACATCGTCGGTTCCCAAGAGCCCAAACAGGGCCCGTGCCGAGAAGCCGGTCTTCAGGGCAAGGCTGGCATCATTCCCAGCCGCGGCCTTGTTGATCGTGGTCTCATGCGACCCGCCCGCATTGTTCAGCAGCGTCGCTGCCGCGTTCACGCTGAGCCGGTTTGTGGCATCGGGCGAGGCACCGCCGAGGCCCAACCCCAGCGCGGTAACGTTCGCCGCGGCCGCGCCGATCGCCGTGACGCTGGCCGCAAAAGTGACGGTGGGCGTGTTGATGATGGTGCTGCCCAGCGCCCCGGCGGTGGTTGACCCGAGGTTGATGACGGTCGTCGACCCGGCCGCGCCGCCGGTGCCGAGGTTCACGGTCTTGGTGACGCCGTTGGTCGTGCCGCCGGTGCCGATGCCATAGGTTGCCGTCGTCGTTGCCGTGCCGATCGTCACGGCCGCGTTCGAGAACGTCGTCGCCCCCACAAAGGTCTGCGCCGCATTGCCGAGATGGGCGAGCGTGGCCGACAGGTTCGGTAGGGTGAAGGTGCGAGTCGTGCCCGTCGACAGGCTTGAAAGATCGAAGGCCGCGAGCCGCGTCGGATCGGCATCGTCGGCGAGGCGAAACAGGTTGTCCGGGAAGGGCAGTGCCGCCTGCCGCACCCAGGCGCCGCCAAGAAAGGTCAGGGCGGCATCTGTCGCGCGATCCCAGACGGACCAGCCTTCCGCGGGCGGATAGAAGGCCCAGGCGCCATCCTGCCAAGCGGCAATCGCGAAGGCTTGGCCTGCCCAAGCACCCGTGGGGCTGGGGCCCACGACATAGCGGGCGCCATCGACTGGCGATCCGGGAGGAGTGTTCAGCCCGTTGCTTTCGACGGCAGGTTGCACGAGGGCATCGAGGGCGCGGAAGGCCTCGTTGACGGTGATGTGCTTCTGCGCCTGGTTCGCCTCGAGGAAGGTGAGGCGGATGTTCGGGGTGTCGGCCATGGGGGCGCCTTACATCTGGGTGGGGGATCAAAGGGTGATGTCGAGTATCGAGCCGCGGCCCAGCGCGCCGGTTTGCGCGATGCGCACAGAAAGGGTGCCGGAAACCGGGGCGCCGAAGTCGGCAATTTGCATGGCGGCCATGTAGGTGAAGGCAGGGGTGCTGAGACCTGAAACGGTTCGCATCACCACCGCCCCATTCAGGATGTCGAGCTCGTAGCCCTCCGCCGCCTCGCCCAGCGGCACTTCGGTCAGGGCCCAGTTATCGCCCGTAAAGGCGCGGGTGCGGCGGGTCCAGCTAAGCGCGATATCGCCGCCGGGCAGGTTAATCCGCTTGGCGTGACAAGGCCGCCAGGGGCGCAAGCCGCGGGCCGTGGGCGCGAAACTGACCGCCAAGTTCGCCGGGTCGCCTGCTGGTTTGCTTGAGGCCCCGATCCGCCAGTTCCAGGCCGCGCCATAATCAGCGCTGCCGATCGGCAGGGGCTTGACCCCGCCGTCCAGCACGACGACACGCGCCCCGGCCGGGGCTGGGTTAGCAATCGCGTCCTCGGTGCCAAGTAGCCCGCGGAGCAATCGGGTCAGGCGCCAGCGCCCAGGCGATTGCAAGCTGGCGGTCGCAAAGCCAACGATCTCCCAGAGATCAGGCGCGGTTTCGATCGCGACCCAGTTCGTGCCGGAGAAGACGGCCGTATCGCTGACGCTGGCGAACTGGCCTGCAATCATATCGATCCATAGCTCGTTGCCGCGGTCAAAGCGGTTGGTGGGCCCGGCATAGAAGGGAAAAGCCAGGGTGCCGAACCAGCCCGGTCGCGAAATCGTCGTCAGGACCGCGAACCCGTCTGTCGTGGCCGATCGCCAGACCGCTGCCGTGCCATACCAAGGGGCGGCGTGGGCCGCGGCATAAGGCTGCCAGTCGGGGAAATCCTCCGACAGCTGTGGCAGGTTCACCAGCGCCACAAGCGGTGGGCCATAGACCGCCTTCGCGCCGGAGGTCGCGCCCCGATCAGCACCCGGCGCCAGATCGTAAATCGCCCGATCCGATCGGCGGGCTTCCACCCGCCGCCCAGCGCCGTCGGTGATCGAGGTCAGGGCGAATTCGATCAGGCGATTGTCGTGATCGAGCA
The DNA here is from genome assembly GCF_004799285.1 of Aliigemmobacter aestuarii. Taxonomy (GTDB): domain Bacteria; phylum Pseudomonadota; class Alphaproteobacteria; order Rhodobacterales; family Rhodobacteraceae; genus Aliigemmobacter; species Aliigemmobacter aestuarii. The sequence continues at coordinate 6,677 of NZ_SSND01000007.1, forward strand.
GGATCACATCGGCCGGGTCCAGCGCCAAGCGCGATGGCGGCAGGGTGAAGCTCGCCTTCTCGCGGCCGACCCAAGCCTCGAAAAGGGCGCGACGTACCCCGCGTTCGGCGGTGCCACTGGTCGAGGCGATCGGCAGTTGTTCCGCCGAAATCCGTGCCGTGTCGACGGTGATCCGCCGGGCTTCGACCGTTATGCCTGCGAATTCCTCGTCGCGGGCCATCAGGCGCCATTTGAGGGCGAGGGGCAGTTCGGTCTCCTGCGCCCGGGTCAGTTCCAGATCCTCGGCCTCGCGACTGGCGGCGACGAGGCTGTCGAGGATGATCGTGGCCACCGGCCGTTGCCCCCGCATGCGAAAGCGGATTTTGCCCTCGGCCTCGAAGGCGTCGAAGCCGAAAAGCCGGGCAAGGGTCTCGATCGAGGCGCGGGGGCTTTCGATCGCATTGACCGCAAAGCCCGGCACCGACCCGGCGAGATCGATCACATCAAGGTCTGCTGGGGCCAGCCCAGCGCGGGCGCAAAGCTCAGCGACGAGCTCGGCGAGGCCCGTGGCCCCGGCGCGGCCGGTGAGCCAATGCCCCAGCCGCCAGTTCTCGGCATCGGACCAGACATCACTGCGGGCGGGGAAGGCCGGGAAGGGGCGTGCATCCCATGTCCAGAGCGCAATCTCGGCGGCCTCGATCATCCGGCCGGAGTAAAGGCTGGCGGCGGGGTTGTTGGCCGGGTTCGCCCAATATCCGATCAGGGCTTCGGCATAGCGGCGCTGGATGAACTCGTCGGGCCAACCGCGCGAGAAATGCGGCAGCAGGGATTCCGAGGATTTGGGATCGACAAAGACATTCGGCTGGTTGGTGCCGCGATCGACGCAAGGCGCACCGGCTTCGGTGAAGCGGATCGGCTTTGATCCGGGCACCCAGGCGGTGGGCCCGTCGCTTTCCGCGCCACCGGGTCGGTTGATGTGCGGCTGGCTCCACCAGTTCCGCAGATCCTTGGGTCGGAATACCCAAGGCTTGCCTGCGCCATCTGTGATCGGGGTGCGGACTTGCGCCAGGCGGTCTGCCGAGGAGGCATAGAACCAGTCGTAGCCCTCGCCGCCCTCCACGTTGGCTTGCAGATAGGCGGTCTGCTGCGGGCCTTGCCACCCGGCCAGGGCATCGAGGTGATTGTCGCCATCGCGCCAATCTGAAAGCGGCAGGTAATTGTCGATCGCAACGAAGTCGACGTGCGGTGAAGCCCAGAGCGGATCGAGGTGGAAGAACACGTCGCCCGAACCGTCGGCGGGCTGATGGCCGAAGTATTCCGACCAGTCAGCGGCATAGCTGACCTTGGTGGCAGGCCCGAGGATGGCGCTGACCTCGGCGGCCAGCTGCACGAAGGCGGTGACGGCCGGATAGGTCGAGGCGCCGGAGCGGATTTGCGTCAGCCCACGCATCTCGGTGCCGATCAGGAAGGCATCGACGCCCCCGGCCGCGGCGCAGAGGTGTGCATAGTGCAGGATCATCCGGCGCAGACCCCAATCGCTCGGGCTGCCCGTGAAACTCACCGTTGTGCCCGATACCGCGAACTGCCCCGGGGTGGCTGGGCCGAAGAAGGCAGCAACCTGCGTCCCTGCCGCCGCCGTCTTGTCGACAGTTCCGGCAAACCCTGCGGCCGGGGCGCAGGTGATCCGCCCGCGCCAGGGATAGACCGGCTGGCCGGGCGCGGTGCCGTTTGGCGAATAGGGGTTCGGCAGCGTATTGGTGGCGGGGATATCCATCAGGATGAAGGGGTAGAAGGTAACGCGCTTGCCGCGGGCCTTCAGTTCCTGAATGGCCTGCACGACGGCGGCATCAGTGGGCGTGCCGCCATAGGCTGGGCCGCCATCCACCGAAGAAACGACGTGCGCCGCGGCGCGGGTCACGCCATTTGCCCGCCAGATCATCGGGGTGGTGGTCTTGGTGGTGGATTCGACGCCCGGCTTGATCTGGCAGGACCCGGCGCGCAGGTCAGTGCCGAACCAGGACACGACGAGGGAGACGGCTTCGCACTCCGGTAGCGCGGCATCCAGCCGGTTCAGCGATGCCACCAGATCAGGCAAGCCCTCGACGCTGTTCTCGTTCTCCGGGGTGGAGGTGCCATTGCCACCTGAAGAGCCCCAAAGGCCCGGGGCCGCCGTGGTGCGGGTGACGGTCTCGGTCGCATAGACGAACTCGCCTGCCGACGGGATCAGGTTCACTGCCTTCACCAGTCGTTCCATGGCGCCCGGGTCCGGGGAAGGCCGGATCACCTCGAAGGAGAGCTGGGGCAGGCGGTTGCCGAAACTCTCGAGCGCCAGATCCTCGAAGACAACATAGGCCACGCCGCGATAGGCCGGGGCCTGCCCAGCGCCTTCCTTTGCCTCGATGAAGGGATCGGGCATTTGGGCCTCAGAGCCGAGATGCACCCGGATCACGGCGCCCGGCACATCGAAGGGTTTGCCGTCGGCCCAGATACGGCAGACGCCACCGATCGGGCCCTCACAAAGGGCCACGGCGAAGGAGGCATAGTAGCGATAGCCTTCGGTTACGACCTTGGGCCCGCCGCCTTTGCCGCCGCCTTGGGTCTGACGGAACTGTTCCTCGCGGAAATCCGTGGCCCAGATGATGTTCCCGCCCAGCCGCATTGTGCCGTAAAGCCGCGGGATCACGGCGCCCTCGGTGGCCGAGGTTAGGCGCAGATCGTCCAGCTTCGCGCCTTCGATGCGCTGGTCGGGGGCAAGCGAGCCGATGATCAGGCTGTCGATGACGGAGCCTGCGAACGACCCAATGGCGCCGCCGATCGTGGCGGCGCTGAAACCGAGAAAGGCACCACCGAAGGCGCTGCCGATCGCGGAACCGGCAGCGGCGAGGAGCATGGTTGCCATAGGGATCAGCCTGGAAAGAGGAAAGCCGCCACGGCGCGACGGCGCCATGGCAAGGTGAAGGGTTCGCGGGTGACGCCGGTGGTCTCGCGGGCGTGGATGAGGGCCAGCTGGTCGGCAGGCCCCGGCACGAGGATGCCGCAGTGCTTGGCTGGGCCGTTTGCCACCATGCGGAACAGGATCAGGGCGCCAGGTTCAGCCGCGCCCACCGGGATCTCGATCAGGAAGGCCCGGGCAGCATCCCACATCACTTCCCGGCCGCTGCTCTCGCCCCAGTCGCGGGTGTAGGGCGGCGGGGCGACGGGTTCCGCCCCATGCAGATTGCGCCAGATACCGCGGGCGAGGCCAAGGCAATCGGTTCCGAGACCCCGGGCAGAGGCTTGATGCAGGTAGGGTGTGCCGAGCCAGCTTTCCGCGATCGTCACCACGCGGGCGGGATCGGCCGGGGCGCGGACAGGCTCCTGCGAGGGCGCATCCCCACCGCCAAGCGCGCGATGTTTGCCCATTCTAGCCATCGGCGAGGGGGCGCAGCGGCGCGCCGGAGTTGGCGTCGGTCTCGTTCGGGTAGCGGGTGACCAGATCGTCGCCGGGGATTGAAGGGAAGCCGCGGAAGTTGATCGCATTGCCGAACCGGTCGCGGCAGGTGGCGTGGCGCTTGTCGCAGCCTGCGGTGATCGCAAAGGCGTCGCCCGGTGCGATCGGGCGCACCGGAGCTTCCATCAGGGTAATCGTGGCCGTGCCGCTGGCCAGCGTGTGGCTGGCCACCTCCGCCCGCCGCCCCGCATTGGCGCCGGAGGTCCATTCCACCACCCCGAAATCGAACCAGCCTGAAGCAAAGGCCCCAAGGCCTGTCGCGACGGTAAACCGCCGGTCGCCGATCGTGGCCATGACGGACCCTGTGCCGCGATAGACCGGGCCGGTCAGGTTCACGCCGCAGCGGGCATCGCCCAGCGTCGCGTCGCAGAAATACTGGAATGTCCGGCCGACAGGCTGGTTCAGAAGATGCGCCAGAGCCCGAACCTCGGCCGTGAAGGCGTGCCGCCCCCGCCTGATCTCGCCGATGCTGCCGCGGCGCATCAGGACGCGCTGGCTGACCGCCTGCCAGTTCACCAGCCAAACCTCGACCGCTGCATTGTCCCAAAGCCCGTCGGCGATATCGGTCTCGGTGATGCGGTCTGACCGCAGCGCGCCTTGCACGTCCTGGGCGTCGACCGACAGATCGCCCAGGCTTCTGATCTCGCTGGCCGCGAAACCCGTCTCGGGCTCGAAATTGGTCCCCGCGAAGGCCAGCACCCGGTCATGATCGGTGAAGCCGAAGACGGCGCCATCGCGCCTCTGAAGGCGCCAGCACCAAGCAAGAGTGGTCGTGCCTTCATCCAGATGCGCCTGGAAACCTGCGGGCAGGGTCTTCATGGATTGCGGTCCTGTTGTTCGAGGCGGCCGACGGCGGCGCCGATGCGAGCGATGTTCTCGTCGAGGCGGATCATGCGTTCCTCGATCACGGCGATCGCGCGCAGGGCCTCGGCCACATCGCGGATTTGCTCGGGGCGGATCATGGCCAGATCGTCGAGCTGCCGTTCGATCATCGCGACGCGGGTGTTGATGATCCCCGCCCACCAGATTGCCGCGCCGCCTTGGGCCGAAAGGGCGAGGGCAAGTGAAACGTAGGCGACGAAGCCCATCGAGTTGCGGTCCTTGGGCGGGGTCATCGGCGCACCTCGATCAGCGGAATGGAGGGGATGGAGCCGGTACGTTCGATGTCGAGCGTGACCGGCAACTCGTCGGTGTCGAAGCGCACCGGCACGTCAAATTCGAACCCGGCGCGGATCACCGCGCCGGTGGTGGGGGCCACGGTGAAGGTGATGATCCCGGTCGTCGTGTTGACCGACCAGCCCGAACCCTGCGCGACCCCGTTCAGCGAAACGGTGACACTGCCCGCCACGGGCTTAAGGATCGTTCGCGCCCAGGATTGCGCGCCGGAGGTATAGGTCTTCACCAGCTGAAACACCGTCGTGCTGCCGTTGCCGGTGCCGATGATCTGGTCGGTGGGCGCGGGCGCGGCCGAGGGCAGGCAGGATTTGTAGTCCGACCAATCCTTGAACCGAAACGCGTGCAGGCGGCCATTGCGGGCCTCGAAGAAGGCGACAACGGCCGCCAGATCGTCGGCCCGGCGCACGCCATAGGAGACATCGTAGCGCCGCCGCGAGTTCGCCCAGGAGGCGTTCCTCTCCTCGTCGCCGGATGCCAGTTCGACAATCCGGGTGCGCCGTTCCGGCCCGCCCTTCGCGCCGCGGCTGATCCCGTCCGGAAATCTGATCTCGTGAAACGCCATTCAGCTGCTCCTTCGGCCATAGGCCACGGCTCGGGCGATGTCGGAGGCGACTTGCGCGCGGGAGGCGCGGAAGCTCTCGGCATCGCGGGCAAAGATGTTGACGGTGGTGCCCGCCCCGCCTTCCCAGGCGCGGGTCTCCGCACGGTTCAGGACACGTTCGCCGCGCAGAAGGACGGCGGCGTATTCGTCGGAGCCGAGGCCCATGCCGCCGCCATTGTGGAAACGCGGGGCGGCGGCGAGGGCGGCGGCGGGGATCATCATGCTGGAAGGCCCCGGCACCCGGCCGCCGGAATGATAGACCCCGGCCGAAACCGATCCGCCGCCGATGCCGCCCAGCGCGCCGCCCAGCGCTGAGGCGAGGGGGCCGAAGACGAAGCGGCGGAAGGCGATCTTGGCGAGATCGGCGATGATCGAGGTCGCCAAACTGCTGAAATCCAGCTTTCCCGTCCGAACGAACTCGGCGACGGCCTCTTCCCCAGCGCGGAAAGCCGAGGTTATCGCTTCGCCGACACTGCCGCCCCAGTTCGCGGCCTCGGCGGCGTAGGTGGAGAGCGCTTCGCTGACCGCCGCCCAGCCGGTCGCCGCGACATCGGCTGCGGCAGCCACTTCCTCGGCCGTTTGCAACGGGCCCCCGCCGCCGCCCGCGCCCCCGGTCGCCGGATCGTCGGGCGTGATCGAGATTTGCAGCGCCCGATCTCGGACGTCGTTGAAGTATTCCGACAGCGGCGAGCCCGTGACGATGCCGCGGATTTGGGCGGCCAGCGCTGCGCGACGTTCGGCATCCCGGGCGGCATAGGGGTTCGCCACGCTATCGATCCGAAACGTCGCCGGGTCCAATGTGGACAAGGCGGGATCAAGGCCGACGGCTTCTAGGGCTGCGTTCGCCGCCTCGGCCAGGGCGTTGATCCCGGCCAGCGCCTTCTCGATCATCCAGTTGACGGCATCGATCACGGCATTGGCAGCACCGACTGCCAGGGCCCCGACCGCATCCGGCACGCCTTGGAAGGCATAGGTCGCACCTGCGGCTGCGACCTTGAAGGCGTTGATGACGAGGTCGCCCATCCAGATGACGCCGTCGACGATCCGCTCCCAGGCCCAATCGGCCCAGGCGACGGCATTGTCCCACCAGCCCCGGATCGTGTCGAAGACCGGCTTGCCGATCTGGTAGACGTTCTCTGCGAAGACCTGCCAGGCCGCCCGCGCCACGTCCGTGAAACTCACCTGCGCGCCGGTGGTCTCGTTGATCTCGTTGCGCATCCCCGCAATCGCGGCCGAGCCCAGCGCCACGGCGGCCGTCACCAGCGGGAAGCGCCCGGCGACTTGCAAGATGCCTTGGCCGAGGGTGCGCGCCATGCCGCCCAGATCGCGGAAAAGCGCTCCGACCCCGCCGTTCCCGAACCCGTAAATCTGAGAAATCTGGCTGCCCTGCTGGGCCATGACCATGAAGGGATTCATGCCGCCCGCCAGCGACACGCCGATATCCTGAAGCTGGAAGGACAGGTTCGCCATGCGGTGGCTGGCGCTGCGCGTGGCCGTGCTCATCCCGCCCAGCGCGGTGGTGCGCCCCTTGATCGCAGCGATGCTGGCCAGCGTCGCCTGCCGCTCGCGGGCAATCGCGGCCGTCATCTCCTCCGCGGAAATCGCCCCGACCCGGTGCGCTTGCCGGATCTCGGTCAAGGTGCTCCGGTAGTCGCGTACCACAGCAAAAAGCGGGTTGTGCTTTGCCCGCAGGTCATCGAGCGCCCGGCCATAGGCCGCCACATCGGCCGCATCGCGCGCCATGCCGCCAGAGACGCCGGTCGATCGGTTGACGGTGTTCATGACCGAGCCCGATACGGCGCCAGCCTGGCGCAAGGCTGATGCCGCCCGGGCGGCACGGTCTGCGAGGTCCTGCATCTGGCGCATGGCCTCGCCTGCTGAAACCCCGGCCGCGTTCAACCCGGCCGCCGCACGGGGCCCCGCTGCCTCGATCAGCGTCAGCGCCCGTGCGCCTTCTTGGCCGATGCCGACCAGTTCGGCCTTCAGCGCCTGCCCGCCGGTCGCGACAAGGCGCACCGAGACCCGGCGTTCAGATCGGCCGGTCATGATCCAGTCTCGTCATGGTTTTGGGCTCTCACTTGGGCGTTGATGCCGCGGACGGCGAAGGGTTCGATCAGCGGCAGGAGCTCGGCCGCGATCAGCCGGTTCAGGCCCAACGCCTCGGCCATGGCCAAAGCGGCGGTCATGTCCCAGCCCACCACCCCGCCGGGGATGGCGCGGAACTGGCCGCGCAGGGACTGGGCGAGTTCCCAGACCTGCCAGGCCTCGAAGGTGCGAGGGCGGTGCAGATCAGCGGGGCAGGCCGGGCAAGGCTTTACGCATCCGGCGCAATAGCCTTCGCCCCCGCCGAAGTGCCATTCGGCAAGGGCGCGGAGGCGTTTCCCTCATCGGCCAGGATCAGGCCCTTGGCGACATAGTCGGTCTGGAAGCGCTGAAAGAGCGGGAAGAGGTCGAGAAGCGCGGCAACCGCCTCGGGCGTGGGCGGCACCGGATAGCCTTCGGCATTGCCGACGCCCTCCCAATCGAGGATCGCCAACGCCCCGATCGCTTTGGCCAAGGCGACGGCCACCTGATCGGCAGGGGCATCTTCTGGGAGGCTGGCGACTTGGCTGTCGCTGCGGGCGGCACCGATCAGTGCGGAGGTCAGAGGCGCCAGACGCAGGCGCACCCCGCCGCCGAGGTCGAGCCAGGCGGGTTCGGGCGAGAGGTTCAGGCGGATCATGGGAGGGCTCCTCAATAGCTGGTGGTCGTGTTGACAAGGACGGCGGTGCACATGCGGGCGGGCGACGTGGCCCGGGCTGCCTGCCATTCGAAGGTGGCCTGCACGCCCTGGGGCCCGTTGATCGGGATGCGGGGCCGCGGGAGATAGGCGGCGTGCACGGTGAAGGTGAGGGAGGCGTTTGCGCCCAGGCTCCAGGCAAAGACAAGTTCGCAGGGGTCACCGGCGATTGCCTGGTTCACCAGCGTGAGATCGGCGAAGCGCGCCTCGATCGATCCGGTGAGGGCCGCCATGGACGGGTCCAGCCCCTCGAGAAGCCCATCGTTGCGGATGGTGTCGATCCGGTCGAGGTTGTTGGCATAGGACACCTGCGCCGACACGATATTGCCCAGCGCCGCCCCGTTCCGCGTGATCGACCCCTGAAAATTGCCGAAGCGCTGCAAGGGAAGCGTTGCGTCCGTCAGCACACCGGCGGCCGTCGTGGCTGCAACCGTCTCGCCCCGGCCGATCAGGCCGACGGTGGCCGTCAACAGCCCCGAGCGCTGCGATTGCCACTGGATGCGGTCCGCGACGAGGCCGGAATACATGGCAAACCGTGGCACATCGGGCATCTGGGTCTCGATCGCCATGCTGGGCAGGGTGAAGCCGCCGGATTGAAAGGTGTGCGTTCGGGGCGTGGTGCCGGTCGTCACCGGTTGGCCGAAGATCGCCTTCAGCCAGAAACCGAGGTTCTCGGCGTCCATCGGAATGACGACATCGCCGTCGACATTCACCGCATCGCGGATCGGCGCCTGCGGATCGCGGCCGTAGCCAAGGAGTTCAGGCGACAGGAGCCCCTGTTCGGAGCCGAGGGTCGTCGTGGCAAAGGGCATCCGGCGATAGCCGCTGGCGGGCGGCGTGCCGTAAACGGATTCGAAGGCGAACGCGACTTGAGTCCGCGCGCCGGGCTGGCGGGCCATGGGTCAGTCCTTTCGGGGGTGGGATCGGATCAGAGAAGCGGGTCGGTCGTGGCGTAGGCGAGGATCACCGGAATCACCGCCGCCTTCAGACCCTCATTGCCGTCGATCGTCAGCAGCACCGGTTCGGGCGCTTCAGGCGTGATGTAGTCGCAGAGGCCGCCCAGTGTCCGGTCGGTGGCCAGCGCCGTGCCGATCGCCAGGCGTAGAGCATCGAAGGCAGCATCCCGTGCAGCCGGGGTGCCATCGACCACCACTTCGATCTCGGCCCGGTGTTCGTAGTAGTATCCGGGTGGCGATAGCCACACCTCCGGCGGCCCCGGATCACCATCGCGCAGGATCACCACCCCGGCGGCAGGCACCTTCTCGGGCAGGATCGCATTGCGCAGGACCTTCGTGCCGGGCGGCATCGTGCCGGACAATAGGATATGGAGCGACGCGAGCAGGCGCTCGGCCGTGGATTGCGTGGGCATGGATCAGGTTCCTGATTCAAGCTGTCGCTACGCGGAATGCCCCAATGTTAGCCATTCCGCGCAAGCCAGCCGATTGACAAGCTGAAGCGCTGGGTCACATTTGGTCAGCCTTCGGCCCGAGATGGAGAGATGAAAGTTGGCGTTTCCGAACACAAAGAGCGTGGCCTATTTTAACCCAAAGTCACAACTAGTATTTCTTAATGAGGCGAGTGCAGACGAAATTGAGGGCGCATTTCGAGCCAAGGATTTTTCCAGGTTGCGGCATGATATTTCAACGATTTATCACGAGATTACCCATTGGGCAGACACGGTCGGAACGATATGGGGCAATGATTATCTCAAAGCTGTGTATCGAGCATATGATGTGCTTCCAAGAACGAAAATCCCAGGAGCTGAAGCTGACTTTCACCGGTTTATTGACTTACACGATTTAGATAGAAAGCTGTCCTTCTCTGACTACTATCGGACAGTTAGGTCTGATGCTCGACCGCATTCGTTAAACGACCCTTGGAGGATTGCATTCTCCTCTGGCGTTGAGTTTAACACAAGTGGTCGGGCCGACGAGGCAAAGCCAATCATTTTCGTACGATTTGCTGATCGAATCTCAGAAGAGCAAATTGTCCGACAGCCGATTAGCGTTGCTGCCTTGCTAGAGACAACCGCCACCTGGTCCGAACTCTCTACGCAGTATCTCACCATTGGGGCACTTCCGAACGATGAAAGAATGGTGGAGAACGTATTTATCACAAGAGAGTATGGGGACAGACTCTATACGCCGGAGCTCACACTTTACTCTGCACCTGTCCATCTGCTTGCGCACTATACAGGCATCAAGAACGCAGTGGGCGCCTATCATTTAGGTGCACTGGTAGCACTGGTTTGCCTAAATCTGGTCCCCTCGCACTTTCGCAGGATGAAAGTCCCGGGTGGGTTGGAGGCATGGGGGCGACGGGTTGGCGCGTTCGTGCGTGGAGAAAGTCGGCCGTTTGCATTCAAGTGTATTTGTATGAATGCGCCAGGCATTTCGAAATCGAACAGTCCCATTGAGTGGCTTAATGCAGCCTTGGCAGCCAGCAACCTACCATCCTATGACGAGATCCTTGGCTATGCTGCCAATAGGCTAAAAGAGGATAGAGAGTTCTGTCAGGATGTGGAGATGGCCGGGCGGCAGAAGTACTTGAGGGAGCTTGGAGCCGATTGGCTGAACTGGAGGCGATCGAATGCAGACCCCGCGTTGGATTATAGACATCTAGATGATGATTCACTTATGACGCCCTTCATTTTTGATCGTGATGGGACCCCTTTTCGTATTCTTGGGAGTAAATTTGACGCCACTAGGTTTGATCCTGTCGACATGTATAATCGGGAGGCAAACCTCCACACCGAGATATTAAACTTCAGGCGTGCTTGTCGGTGATTGGCAGCGCTATGCACAGTAAGTTCCTGTAGCTTCAAGCACCCCACGCCCCCAAGATCGCCCCAGGCAGCCGCGCCGTGGCATCCCGAGCCAACCCATCAAGGTCCAGCTTCTTCGGCATCTTCACCTGCCGCAGCAGGAGGAACACCGGCACCGTCTGCGCGCCGGTCAGGATGCCATCGCGCCGCCGTCGACCACCCTTGGCTGCGGCAAGCCCGCGGCTGTTCACCCGCGCATCGTCGGCAACCAGCAGGCTTGGCCCATTCCTGCGATAGACGAAGCGCAGTCGCATGCCGGTGCGTTGTTCCCAGCGCCAGGGCGTGATGCGCTGGCGGCCGAGGCCGGTGAGGCCTGCGGCGGGAAGGGGGATAGCGAGCCAGAGTCCATCCTTGCCGCGGATCAGAACGCCGCCGTCGAAGGCGTGCAGAATGTCGGGCGCCTTGGTCCAGACGAGGCTGGCGGCGCGAAGGGATGTCCCCGATCGCGGAAAGTCGGCCTGACGCACGGAGTTGGCGAGGCGCGATCCAAGCCCCGATGCCCGAACCTGCCCCCGCCAGTCGTCGCGCAGGCCCCGCCCAGCGGCAAAGACGCCGCGGGTGACGGCGGCTTCGGCCTCTTGCAGGATCTCGGTGGCGATTGCGGCCAGATCGCCGTCGATGCTGGCGCTGATCTTCATACTTCCCGCGCCTCCGCCTTCCAGACATGGCGCATGGCGTCGCGCAGGGGTTCGCCCCGAACCTCATAGATCACGCCGCCGATCTCGAACGTGTCGCCCGGGGCAAGGGCGCCCAGCGCGGCACACTCGACATCGATCATCACGCTGTCGGTGACGAACCGGCCCTCGCCGAAGCTCATCACCGCATCCGGTCGCCGCAGCATGACGCGGACGGCGACCGGTGCGTCAGCCCCACCGGATCGCCATATCGCATCCTGCGCGAGGTTCGGATCGCGGAAGAGGGCGGCCGTGGCGTTGGCGAAGGCCGACATTTCAGGTCGCGCCCCCGTTCAGGCGCACGATCCCGGTGGTATCGCCCGCACCGCCAGCGACCGCCTGTGTGGCGATGCCGATCCGGGTGTTGCCGGTCAGGACGTTGGTCGTCCGGCTAGCCGCCGCATCCCAGTAGATCGTCTGACCGACCGTCCAGGCCTGCGAGGGGGCTTTGGGCAGTGAGAACACGCCCACTAGCCGGATGACGGCCGTTTCGCCGATCGCCGCCGCACCCTCGGCCACGCCGAAGATGCTGCCGACCAGCACGCCCTGGCCGGAGGCGATCACGGCCGCGGCGGTGATGTTGATGGTTTCGCCATTGGCGATGAAGTTCTTCATTGGGGTTCTCCTTCAGAGATGGGGTTCAGACGCCCGCGTTGCGGAAGAGGCCGCGCCAGTCGATGGCCTTGGCGGCGAAGTCGTGGCGGGCCTTGATCTCGATCCCGTCGACCTCGAAGCCGGAACGGGTCTCGGTGTAGACGCCCTGCTGGCCCTCGAGATAGGCGAACTCGATCGTGTCGATCCGCGACGGATCGGCAGCGAGGAACCAGGGGTCCGGCCCGGCGGCGGGGATCAGGCGGGCCTCTTCGATCGGTTCGAGGCGATTGGCGAAGGCATTGACCCCGGCCACTGCATTCGGGGTGGTGGCGGTGACGTTCTTCCGCGCCTCCACCGACCGCACGCCCGGCGGGGTGATGATGTAGCGCGGCAGGACGCTGATTTGGCGGCCTTCCAGCCCGCGCTGGTTGCCGAAGAGACGATAGGCCTCGGCGAGGGTCGTTTCCGAGATGGCGCCCGCGGTGCCGAGGTTGGCGTGGGAGGCGTGAAAGAGCGGGTTGCCGTCGGCCATGTTGGGATTGGTCGAGAAGATCGAATAGACGAGGTCGCTTTCCAGATCGGCCGCGGCAGCGCCGAAGGCCGAGGGGATGCGGGTGAAGGCGTCGAGATCGTCGTTGATCAGCGTCTGCCGGGTGATGCCCACAATCCGGCCATAGGTCACCAGCGCATAGACCTCACGGCTTTCGCCGATCGTGCCATAGGTGAACTCGCCCGATTCCGGCACGCGGAGCAGGTCGGGCGCGCCGCCGAGCTGGTTGCGGGCGACCGGCTTGAAGTCGGTGATCACGGCCTGCCGCGCCCAGGCGGTGAAGGTGCGGGGCGTGGTGTCATAGGCCGCGCGCAGGGTCTTGTTGGCGACATTGGCCAGGATCAGGGGGAAGTCGCTGGTCGAATGCAGGCCTGAACGGCCGATCAGGGCCTCCGTGGCGAGTTCCATCTTCGACAGGCCGCGCGTGGCGATGCCGCGCCGATCGAGGGCGTGGCGGGCCAGTTCGAGAAGGGTCAGGCCGCGGAATTCGCGGGCGCGGTCGGTCAACTGGGCCCGGCCCGGGTTGTGACGGTGAAGAAGCGCCTCGGACATGGCCTCGCGATAGGCGGCGTCGGCCGCGCCGGTGCCGCGGGCGGTAGCGGCCACAGGCTCCGAACCCCGTGCGGCGGGCGCATCGGCCTCGGCTAGCTTGTCGAGGATCGCGGCGCGGGCGGCATCGAGCGACAGGCCGCGGCGGATCAGATCGGCGGCGAAGCCCGCGCCCAGCGCGTGGCGTTCGCAAAGCGCCAGCACCTCGGCCGCGGAACGGTTCGCCTCCGTGCGAATGGCATCAGGGCTGGGCTCGGCCGCGGGCGGCGTGATTGGCGCGGCGCGGGTCTCCGCGGGGGCGTCAGTTTCGGGGATCTGGGTCTCGGGCATGGTGGTCCTCGTCTGGTTCGGGGAAAGGGCGGGCGCATCGGCCCGGGTGAGGAGGCAGGGGGTGAGGGTTTCGGGGCGGGGATCGGCACCGCGGATATGCGCCCCGGGATCGGCGGGCATCGCGACGGCGGAGATTTCCATCGGCTCCCAGTCAACAGCACGCCAAAGCTCGCGCTGCCCTTGGGCTTTGGTGATGCCGTACCGGTGGACGCGGTAGCCGACGGAGACGGCCGAGACCGTGCCATCCATGATCCGCTGGACGATCGGCGCGGCATCCGGCGCCGAGGTCAGCCGCACCCGGGCAAAGCCCTGGCCGCCCTCGATCCGGGCCGTGCCCGGCAAGACGGCGCCTACCACGGACTCCAGCCCCCAGGATCGGTGCGAATCCAGAAACGGGGCGCCTGCGTTCAGGCGGTCCATCCGCACCGCGCCGGGCGTGACGACCAGTTCCTCGTCATATTCGACGACATCATCCCAGCCCTCATAACGCCGCCGCTGAACGGTTGCGCCGGTCGTCCAGATCACGTCGATGGTCATGTCGTCGCCCTCGCCACGGACAAGCCGCAGAGAGGCCTCCCGCGTGATCAGCGGGAGGTTTCGGGTCTCTGGGGGCATGGTGATTACCTTTCGTCGGGGGGCGGGCTGCTACCGCCTGCGTCCACGGCTTGCGCCAGACCTGCGCGGCTGACGCGGCGCGGATCGGCATCGAAAATCAGGCCCAGCTGATCGAAGAGGGCGGCGTATTTCTGCCATTCCTCGACCACCTCGCGCGGGTCATAACCGCGCCGGGCGATCTGCTGGGCAGGGGTGGAGAAGCCCGCACGGACCTCCAGCAGATCGGCGGTCACGTCCTGCAGCGGGTTCACGCTTTCGAACCGGGGCGGGGCCCATTCGACGGCGATCTCGGGCTGGGGCAGGGCACCGGCGGTCCAGGCGGCCTCCATTACCCAAGCCCAGATGCGCTGGCAGAACATCGGGATCACGACCTGCCATTGCACGGCCTCGACCATCCGGCGGAATTCGTGCAGGCCGACACGTGAGGAGGCGAAGTTCACCTGACTGAGATCGCCGGTCATCAGCTCGTAGGGCACGCGGAACCCTGCCGAGATGATGTGCTGCTGCACCCGGTTCCATTCGTAGATGCCCGAGGTCGAGGCGGGCGTGTTGAACTTGATGTCCTTGCCGTTGCGGACATAGCCGATCAGGCCGGGTTCGAACTGCTCGATGCGGTTGCCATCGGCATCCTGCACCACCGGCGCCATGGATTGCTGATCCTCGTCGGCGCCGAAGACGAAGCCCACCATCGAGGCCTCGATTTTCTTCCGCACCAGTTCCGCTGTTTGCCAGTCACCCAACTCGCGCAGGGCCCGCATCGCAGGCACGCCCCAAGGCACGCCGCGGTTCTGGACGCGCTGGCGTTCGAAGAGATGAGCGACGCCTTCTGCGCCAACTCGGAGCGATTCAAACCGGCGGCCAAAGACCGGCATGGCATCGCCCGGGTGATCGGGGAACATCCAGTAGCCCCGGCGGCGGCCCAGCGCGTCGTATTCGATCCCCTGGACGATCCGGCCGCCATCCGGCCGGTTGTCGAACTTGGCCCCGTCAAGGTGATCGGCCTCGTTAAGCTGGATCTGCACAGGGGCGGCCAGGTGGTCACTGGCCCGGCGGCGACGGCGGAGCGCAAACACCTCGCCGCCTTCGATCATCTCGCGCACGGCCAGGGCAGTGAGGCCGTGGAAGTCGGTGTGCCCGTCCGCATCGGCCCGCGGCGCCCAGCGCTTCCAAAGGTCGTCGGCCAGTTTGTTCAGCGCGGGATCGGCCGCCGCGGCCCGAGGCCGAATGCCAGTGCCGACGATATTCGAGACCAGAACCTGCACTGCCTTAGCCGCGAGGGGGTCATTGCGGACTAGATCGCGCATCCGGTCGCGCAGGGCGCCGCCCGCAACGGCGATTTCAGCATCAGCGGCCGTTGACCCCGCGCGCCAGCCATCCGTGCCGCGCCCGCGGGCGGCTGCGTCATAGCCCCGCCGCAGATTGGCGATCGCCACCCGGGCGGCATAGCGCCGTGCGGCCGTGCGGGGCGCGACGGTGGCCACGATCCGGTCGATCACGCCCCAAGGCACATCGGGCGGGGTGGGTTTCATATGCGGCCCCGGCTGAAGCTGGCCTTGCCCGCGACAGGGCGCGACCCGCCGGAACTGGTGGCCATCTGCCCTTCGATAAAGCGGATGCGGGCCAGAAGATCGGCAGCATTGCCATAGGTCAGGCGGCGCCCATCGTATTCCACCACCAAGGCGCCCGCGGCATAGGCCCGGCGCAGGGCATCGAGTTCGGCTTGCGAGAAGGACATCAGAGCCATTTTCCACGTCGGGGCCCGAGCCAGCCGGTTGGGCGCTTCGGGGCAGATTGCGGTTGTGGCCGGTCAGGCTGACCGGCCGGGGTGGTGGCGGGGCGGGCGGGCCCGATCTGTTCTTCCAGCGCTTCCCAGCGCGCGTTGTCCCAGCGATCGATCCCCATCAGCCAGGCGGCGGCGCGGGCGTAGACCCGACAATCGAGTGCCTCGTTGCGTTCGCGGGTCTGTTCCCATTCCAGCTTCTGATAGCCGGTGCGGGTCTTGCGGGTGACCAGCTGTTCCGAGGTCAGCTGCTTCACCCATTCGGCCGTCGTGCCCTTCGGGATATGGACGAAGCCCGCGGGCCAGTCGGCGCCCGTCGCCCGTTCCTCGTCGGTAGGTGCTGCCAGGCGGAGGAAGCGATAGGTCTCAGCCTTGAACACGGCCCCGGCCACTTTCCAAAGCCGGACCCCGCGGCGCAGCTTCCGGCCGCCTTCGGTGGTTTCGACATAGGTGGGGCCATCGACCGGCGTCGATCGGTCAAAGCCAGCCACGCCCTTGATCGCGATCACCTGCCCGTGGCCCGCCTGGCGCACCCAGGCATAGACCGCGTCGGTCGTGGCGCCATCGCCCGAGTCGATCGCCACCCGCGCCAGCGCCATTCGGGCGCCGGAGGCGTGTTCCCATGTCATGCCGAGGAATTCGTTGAGATCTGCCCAAACTTCGGCCCGGGCAGTGTCGCCTTCGAGGACAACGTGATCGACCAGCCAGGAGCGCAGGTTCCGCCCCCAGCCCCAGACGTCGATCTCGATCCGGTCGCGCTGGACGTCGATCCCGGCCGTCAGGATCAGTACGCCCACGGGCGCCCGGCCCAACTGCCAATCCTCGCGCCGCTCATAAAGCCGCTGCCAATCCGGCGCCTCGCCGCGTTCCGCCCAGGTTTCGCCGAGGACGGTGTTCTTCACGGTTTTCAGCGCAGAGTCATTGCCTTGGGCCTGATCCCAGCGCCGGGCGATCTCCTCCCAGGACAACCATCCCAGCGGCGAATAGAGCCCCGAGATGTGGAAGCCGACCACGCCCGCCGTCACGGCCGAGGCCTTAACTTCGGGAGCGGCCGTCGGCAGCCAGTCTGCCCCGTTTTCCTCGTCCATCATCCACGTCTTGTGCCGTTCCGGGATCGGCGCCTCGCAATGCTCGCAGAGATAGGCGGCAGTCTCTGGCCGCCCCTTCTCCCAGCGCAGCCTTTCGAACTTCAGCCATTGCAGCCCGCCGCAATGCGGGCAGGGGACGTGATAGCGGCGCTGGTCGGTCAATTCGAACTCCCGCTCGATCCGGCTGAGCCCCTTGATCGTGGGCGTCGAGGCCAGGAAGATTTTCTTGCGGTGGCCGAAGCTGTCGGTGCGGGCCTCGGCCAGCGCCACCGGATCGCCTTCGCCCTCAAGGTCGCCCGGATAGGCATCGACCTCGTCCAGAAAGAGCCAGCGCGCGGGCATGGACCGCAGGCCGACGGCCGAGTTTGCGCCGGTCAGCACCAACTGGCCGCCGGGGAAGCGCTTAGCCAGCACTGTGTTCCCGGCATCACGCGACCGGGCAGGCAGGACCAGCGCCCGCAGATCAGGGCTTTCCTCAATCAGGGGCTCAATCCGCTGCTGGCTGAGGCGCTTGGCCAGATCGGTCGTTGGCTGCACCGCCAGGATCGGCCCCGGCGCACGATGGATGCAGAAGCCGATCCAGTTATTCCCGGCCTCGGTCGCCCCAACTTGGGCGGATTTCATGAACACGACCCGTTGGGCCGGGTTGTTCGGCGACAGGGCCTCCATGATCGCCTTGAGGTAAGGCGTGCGTGACGTCCGGTAGGGACCGGCCTCGGACGCCGCCCGCGAGGACAGGATGCGGTGCCGGTCGGCCCATTCGGCCACGGTCTGGGCAGGATCAGGCGCCAGACCCCGCGCCCAGGCGATGGCGATATCCTCGGCCCCTTCGAAGCTAGCGAAGTTCAACTTTGACCTCCGACATCTCCGCCAGATGGCGGCGCAGGTAGCGCATCAGCACCTGTTCCACGGCATGGGGCTCGGCCCCGAGTTCGGCGGCGATGTCGGCCGCCACGCGGGGTGGCCAGTTCAGCCAGGCATCCCGCTCCCGCCTGGCCAGATCGAAGACCATCGCCGTGGCGCGGGCGCGATCGACGACCTCGCCCTTCATCTTCTGCAACCGCACCCGGGCGGTCTGCGCCTTCAGCACCTCGTTCGCCATCCGCGCCTTAACGAAGGACACCTCGCCGCCATCACCCGTGGCCGCCCCCGGGTCTGCCCCGGCTTCGGTCAAGGTTTCCGCCACGGCTGCGAAGGCTTGTCGCGGCACCGCTTTGGTGCCCGCGACTGCCCGGGTCGCCGCCGCCGTGCCGCGGCCCAGATCCCGGGCGTGGGCGCCGCGTTGCTTGGCCGGATCGGTCGAAGCGTCCCACATCGCATCGGCCTTGGTGGCATCGATCGTGCCGTCGGCCTCCGTCGTGATCCGCCCCGTGGCGATGGCCTTTCGCACGGCACTTTCATGCACCCCGCGCAAGGCGGCGTAGGCGCGCCGCGACAGCCCCATCTTGCGACATTCTCCAATTAAGTCAGTGATTTGGACTTGCTCTTCGGTCGGTCTCGGCAATGTCTGCGACACCTTGAAACGGAGGTTTCCGATGCCCGCCAAGACCCACGCCATCACCGGTCACGAGGCCAATTGCCTCGCCGCCGCCGACCATTTCATCGCCTGCCGCGGGTCCAAACCCGCGTCACGCATCCGCGCCCGCTTCGACCGGATCGATCAGGCCGAGGCCTTCGCCGCCACCTTCGGCGACAGCCGCACCATGATCTACGCGGTCACCGCCGAAGGCCGCTCGGCCCACATCAAGAACGCCTGAAGGAGGCCTCGATGTTTACCAACCTATCCGCCGTCCAGATCAACCGCCTCGCCCAGCGCTTAAGCGATGCGCCCTTGGGGCGCAGCGCCAGCGTGGCCGCGGCCGCCGAACGGTTCGAACGCCTGTTGGCCGCCAGGATCGGTGCCGAACGGGCGCCGAAAACCATCAAGGCAATCTTGACCGCCCCGGGCTTTGAGACCGCCGAGGCGCGACTGGTGGCCGAAATCGACGCCTGCGAAGCGGCGCCGCCGCCCCCGGCCGCGCCGGAACCGGCCAACGAGAAAGCCCCGACTTCCGAAACCGAGCCCGCCGCCGCGGCTACGCCGATCGTCGAAGCGACCGAAACCAATTCAGAACAGGCCGCCGCGCCTAGCGCACAGCGTCGCCGCCGGGATGCCGACATAGAGGCCAAGGCCCGGCAAGGCGAACTGCCCCCGCCGCCCGACTTCTCCGCCCCGACCCACGCCCGCTTCCGGGCCAAGCTGGCCGCGCTTATCGAATTGGCCGGGAAGGCCGACGCCACCGGCCTGCGCGCAGTGCCGATCAACCCGGTCTCGTCCAGCCCGAAGGCGCTGGCCCGCTATCGCGACCTCGCCGTGCTGGCCATCGAGGCCCGGGAGGGCAAGGCATGAAGATCAACCGCAGCTTTGAACCGGGCGACCGCTATCGCTATGATTTCGACCTTTGCACCTGCGCCCGAGGATGGGCGCAGGTTGATACCGCCCAAGACGCCTCGTGGTTCGGCACATGGGCCTCACCCGCCGAGCGCACTATCCTCAACTTCGCCGAGGGCGATGTTACCCGCACCGTCTGCGACACCAACGAAGAGTTCGCCACCGCCCTACGCGAGATCGATCGCTGGAACCGAGATCACGGCTACGGCCCAGCCCGGATCGACCCCGGCCTCCATCCGGCGCTGAAGGCGGCGTTTGAGGTGGTCGGGTTGGCGGACTTGCTTTGAAGCAACCTTGCCCTCAGGCAAAGTAAAGCACGACGCGCCACTACTTCAACTTGAGGGCCAATCCTTCCGGACTCTCGCCTGATTGAACCTTATGCCAAAGTTCCAGCAGGACTTTTCGATTGTCGGCAATCCATGTCTTGATCACACGATCGTACTTTGAACTCAGGTTACCGGCTAATCGGGTCCCATCGTCGATGGCATATGATGCGACATGGTATTGCTTCAGGTAATTAATGTGCACATGTGCTCGACCATGGTTGCGGTCGCCGTCCATACGAATTTGCAGTGGTTCGAGTTTCTTGACCAGGAACTCTATTCCACTGGAGGAACTCGGTCTGCTCATCAAATCGATAGTGGCAAGGCTGTCCTGAAGTGAGCGGGCGGCCTCCATAAGCTCAGTCTGCTGCGTATTCATTCTTTCAAAGCAACTCCAACAATGGCTTCCGATTTAGGAAACCGGCGAACATGGTTGGCGTCAAGGACTGGAAAGCGGCGCAACGTTCCAAAACAGCACCCGCCCTGGCCCGCGCTTCGCCAGGCACAGCTCCCAAGCCTTAGCGTCGTAATGCGGATCTGCCGGGAAGGGCGCGGCCTGCGCGGCGCGATCACTGAACTTGCGGGGATGGACGTGGATCGTGGCCCCGGCCACTTCGCGCGGGGTGAGGTCACGGCCGATCTGGACGACGTGGCGGCGGGCTTTCGGCCAGGCGGCGGCGAGGCCGCGGGCGAGGACGCCTGACCCGGCGGCGCACCAAACCTCTTCGGGATCGAAACCAGCCAGACGGGCGGCGGCGGCGATCGCCTCGACCGCGGCGGGGATTTCGGCGCCGAAGGGGATCAGGCTGGCACCGGTGTTGCGGCAGTATTCCCGGGCGCGGGATTGTACGACTGACAGATAGCCGGGGCTGATCGGCACAACCTTGGCGCCCAGGCGGGCGGCCTCTAGCGTGCGGGGATGCGGCCGGGTGCGGGCGGCGACGAAGATCGTCGCCCGTTTGCCAAGGCGCCGGGCAACGGTGGCGATTGCGGTCTGGGCTCCACCTTCGGGCGGGCTGGCATAGACCGCCTCCTGCACCCCGTCAAAGACGTGCGCGATGAAGCGCGCCTTGGTGCCGCCGGGGAAGAGGTCGTCGCGGAGAACGGCAATGCCGTGGTGCATCTCGAGGATCGGGGCGGTCATTGGTCGTCCTCCGGGTCGGCTTCGTCGTCGGTGTCCGGCCCTTCGATGTCGCCGAACTCGACTGGCCCGCAGACCTCCGTCGCTTTGCGGGGATCGCCCTTGCAGAACACCAGAACATTCTGGTGGGTTCGGCCGAGCTTGCGGGCGGCGGTGAACTGGCGGCCCACGCGGATCGGCAACGAGCCCACGGCCGTAACGAGGATCGCGTCGTTGTAGAAGCGGGCGCCTGCGGCCTCGAAAGCTTCGACCGTCAGGCCGGGCAGGTTGACGAAGAACCCGTCGGCATCGCGGACATCGCCGATCACCCAGACGGCGAAGCGGTTCGGCCGAAGGCGGGCGACGGCCTGGGCGATGATCTCGCCCTGGGCCTTCAGGAAGTCGGCCAGGGGCATGGTGGAAAGGTCCGAGGGGTCATCGGAGTAGCGTTCGAGGTTCCAGTAGGGCGGGCAGCTGAACACCAGATCGGCCTCGATGCCAGCGGCCAGCCGGGCGAGATCGCGGGAATCCCCGGCGATCCAGCGCGGGGCCGGGCCGCCCGCCAGATCGGCCTGCGCCTGGTTCGCGGCCACCTGTTCGGCGCGGAGTTCGATCCCGACGTAGGGGCGGCCAAGGCGGGCGGCGACAATGCCGCGGACGGAACCGCCCGCGAAGGGGTCCAGCACCGTGCCGCCCGGCGGGCAGAACCAGCGATAGGCGATTTCGCAAAGGACGGGATCGAAGATCGACGTACCCGAGGCCGTGGGCGCGTCTGATGCGGCGTAGTGATCGGCCAGGAATTCTTCGGTGGTCAGTTCCCGGCCAAGCTCGGCCTCCTTGGCGCGCTTCTTGGCATAGAAGGAAGGGTCACCCGAGGTGTGGGATGGCATGAGCACCCCTCCATTCTGCGGGGCAGGTTGCCCTGCGCCGACCACATGCTCGCCACGCATCAGGTCTTGGCCGAAGGTGCGGGCGGGGCCCTTAGCCATGGGCGGCCTCTTTCCGGGTGCGCTTGCCTTCCTTGTGGCGATAGTGGTCGATGTCCTTGTGGATCGGCGCTGGATCGGCCCTGCCCATGCCGGGGACGGCGGGGAAGGATTTCTCGCCCGACCAGCCGCGATCGAGGGGGCGAGGTGCGCCGCCGGGGGCAGCCCCACGGCCGAGTTCGGAGCGGATACCCAGATCCAGCCAGGCGCGCTTGCGGTCCTGCCACCAGCCCTTGCGGGCCTCGAAGACCGAGAATGGCGGGATGCCGAAGCGTTCGGCGAGGTTTGCCGAGGGGGCCGGTGCCGCCGCGCCGCCAGTGGAGGTTTCGCCCTGGGGGTCTCCTTCACCGCCGCCGATTCCGAAGCCCTCGAACCCGGCCATGATCTCGTCGAGTTCGGTCTCGTCGAAGCCGATCAGGTCCAGATCGAAATCCGCCTCACGCAGCGCCGCCAGTTCCGACCGCAGCAGGTCGTCGTCCCACCCGGCGTTTTCGGCGATGCGGTTGTCGGCGATCACCAGCGCCCGGCGCTGGGCTTCGGTCAGATGGTCCAGCACGATCACCGGAACTTCGGTCAGGCCCAGTGCCTTCGCGGCCATCAGGCGGCCGTGGCCTGCGATGATCACCTCGTCCTCGCCGATCAGGATCGGGTTGGTGAAGCCGAATTCGGCGATCGAGGCCGCGATCTGGGCGATCTGATCCTCGCTGTGGGTCCGGGCGTTGCGGATGTAGGGGACCAGCCGGTCAACCGGCAGCATCTCGATCTGAAGCACGGGGAAGGGCCTTTCGAAGAGGGCGGCGGCGAGGTGCGGCCTCAGGTGCGCACCCGCGCACCCAAAGCGCGCACCCGAAGCGCGCGGACCCAGATTTTTGTTCTGTCACTAGCGGTTAGATGCGCCTAGGCCCCCCGCATACGCCTCCCTTCCGGGAGAACCTAACGCGGGGGGCCTGCCGGGAGCGGCGGCGGGAGCAGGGGTGATGGCGTCGAGTGAAGCGATCCATCGCCTGCACCCTTCGCCATCTTGCCTCTTTTATGCGTCAAAACCCGGGAAAGTGTCGCGCCCGAAGTTCGACGGATCGGGCCGGTTGTCCTCGGTGTCCGCGCCGCTTTCGCGCGGGGTTGTGCGGGTGATTGCGGTAAGGGGTTTTGCGCCCTTGCCTTTGCCCTTTGATTTATCGAGCTTTTCCAGCTTCTTCGAGATGGTCAGAAGGGCGGCCACCCAGCGCCGCCAGGCGGTCGATCGCACCACACCAGCGCGAACGCAGACCTGCCGCCAGCGGGCACCCTCGGCCCGGAGCCAGACAATCCGGGCGTCCTCGGGGTCGAGGAGGAGCAGCCAGTCAAAGCATTCCTCCATCCGGCTGATGGCAGCGGCGCTGGGGATCACCCGCATCGGGCGCTCGGGCGTGTAGCCGTAGGCGTGGCGGGCATCATGCTCCACCGGCGGCCAGGAGCTGCCATAGCCGCGGGGGCGGTCTTTCTCGGGCAGGTTCCGCAGGGTGTAGGCGGCTTCCTCGAGGCGATCCTCGATCTCGCGGGGCGTCAGGCGCAATGGTGGCTCCTTCGGGTCAGGGGGCAGGGCTAGTAGATTTGGTGGGCGCGCAGGGTGGCCTCGGTGACAAGGCCCGCCCGCAGCAGCGCATCGCGCTGGGTGTTCGTGACGGCGCTGGGTGGCACGTAGCTGCCGGAGTTGATCCAGGCGGCAAGGCGCAGCAGGTGTTCGGGAATGCCGCCCTGGGTGCTGGGCGCCACGGCAGGGCCGCCGGTCGCAACGGCAGGGGCAGCGCCAGCTTCACCAGCAACTTTCGGCCGTGCCGCCTGCGCGATCCGTCGGGCATGACGCGCCGCGATCGCCTGGCTGAAGTATTCCCTCGTCCGGATCGGACTGCCTCGGGGCTTGTCCGTCCGTTCGGTGATCACCGGCAGCACGTCCAGTTCGAGGTCGTAGCCCGCTTTCAGCCAGGCGCCGATCGTGGCCGTGGTAGCGGTGATCGCCGCCCGCGCCGCCGGTGCCATGCCTTCGCCGCAGGCGGCAAGGCAGGCGGCCTCTGCCGCGTCCAGATTGGGGCTCTCGTCGTCAGCGCAAACCTCGGCCCGGGCCTCGCGCGTCGCGCCCGCGTCACGCGCGGTAGTAATTACTGGTTCTTTACTTACAAGGTTAGTGTCCAGATTCTGGACATGGCTTTTCGCGAAATCTGGACATGGCTTTTGCCCATTTCCATGTCTGGATTCTGGACATGGGTCGGGCCGATTTTCGGCCGCCAGCGGCAGTTCCGCCTGTGCCGAAAACTCCGGTTCGAAGGCCAGGAAGTACCGGGTTGATTGCCGCCGGTGGGTGCCCTCGGAGTGGCGCCGTTCGCGGCGGATCAGCCCGGCCTGTTCCAGCTTGTCGAGGTGGGTGTTGAGGCTGGCACGAGAGATTTCGGCATCGGCCGCCAACTGGTCCTGCGACGGGAAGCACCCGTAATCCGGGTTGTGCCGGTCGCAGAGATGCCAGAGGACGAGCTTGGTCGCAGGCGCCAACCCGCGCTGCTGGATCGCCCAGTTGGTGGCACGATGGCTCATAGCGCGGCCGTCACCATGAGGCGTTTGACGATCGCCTCCATCAGCGCGATCCGCAGGTGCGCGTCGTCCTGGCGCATCTTCCCGGCCCGAACCCGCGCCCAGTAGAACTGGCGCCGGAGGTCAAGTTCGCGCTGGGCCTCGGCGATCAGGGCAGAGACGGGAAAGCGGCCTTCAGGGGTGATTTTGGTCATCGGCGCCCCCATTTCAGCGCCGCCCGGCCACGGCCTTGTGCTGGCCGGTCTTGCGGGCTTCCTGCTCTTTCAGCCAGTCGCGGACGGCCTCCTTGCGGTAGAGCACTTTGCGGCCAACCCGCACGCAGGGCGGCCCCACGCGCCGGGTTTCCCAGCGCTGCAACGTGTCGACCGACAGGGCCAATTGCCGGGCCAGTTCCGCCCGGTCGAGCCAGCCATCGAGCAGCGCCGGATCGGCGCCCGCATCCTTCAAGGGATTGGTATCCATAAGTTTCTCCTCGCGCCGCCGCCCCGGGGATCGGGGGCCGGTCATCGGCCAGGAGAGGCAAGCACGGGGCAGGGACCGGCGAAGAGGCGGAAACCGGCGGAAAGGAAAAGGGAATTACGCCGCTCCCGTTCAACCGTGGTTCAACCCGCAAAAGGCGTGCTGCAACCGGCTTGATTGGCGACAGGTTTATGACAATCTGAAGGGGAGCAGTTCACAACAGATTCGCCGAAACGTCGCCGCGCCCGGAAGGGCGAGGTGCACGGCCCCTGTGCGTTCAGGGGCTGGAGAAAGGAGGGCGGTAACGGGGGGCAGGTAATGGCGTTTGTCGCCCGGAATTTCTATTCAGTTCTCGAGACATCCTTCCGCTGGGAGTGCAGTCAGACCGAGATCGTCGAACTGGCGATGGCCGAGAAGATCGACCTCGTCATCGCCCTGCCGAATGTCCGGTTTGACGATGGCAGCGAGGCGCGGATCGGCGTGATCGAGGGTGGTGCTGTGCGCCCCTTGTTCCGGGGCTATGGCCTACTCGAGGAGTTTGTCTTCATCCGTCAGGCGCGACCTGCGAACTGCGGCTGGAAGCGGATCGAGGAGCCCAAGGAGGGCATCCGCGTCATGGCGCCGGATGTGCTGATCACCGCGGCCGAGGTGGAAAGGTTCGAAGACGAAAACAACCTGGTGCGGAAGGTCGTGTCTGGCCCGGGCGCGCAATCCCGCTACGATTGGGACGGGTTCTACTGTGAGATCATCTGCCGGGTTCAGGAGGACGGCCTGCCTGCAAAGCAGAAAGACCTGATTGACGAGATGTTCAACTGGTTCCTGAGCAAGTCGGTCAACGGGGACGCCCCTGACGAGTCGACGATCCGCAAGAAGATCAGAGGCTTCTGGGGCAGGCTTCGCCCCGAATAGCCCCCACACCGCCCAGCGCCGCCTTGACCGGCGTAATCCCCCGGACCTTTCCGCCGGTTTCCGCCTCTGGCCGGTTTGGCCCGAATGAGACATTGCTCCGCGCCGCGGGTCGTCGCTGACTGCGGGTGAAAGGAGCGTCGCATGAAGGCAAAACTCTCAGAACGCGTTGTAAAGGCTGCGGAAATCGGCAGCCGCAAGTACGTCCTCTTCGATGAGGATACCCCGGGCTTTGGGCTCTGCGTCTACACGACCGGGCGGAAGGGCTTCGTGCTGATCTACCGCATCGCGGGCCAGCAGAAGCGCTTCACCATCGGGGTCTGGCCGACATGGTCGGTCACCGCCGCCCGGGATGAAGCCAAGCGCCTGATCCGCGAAATCGATCGCGGGGAAGACCCGCTAGATTCCCGCAAGGCCGCCCGCGGGGCGCCAACGGTCAAGGAACTGGCGGAGCGCTTCATCGAAGAACACCTGCCGAAGCTCGCCCCGACCAACGCATCGGACCAGAAGAGCATGCTGGAAAAGCTGGTTTTGCCGGAATGGAAGAACCGAAAGGTGGCGGACATCACACCCACCGACGTCGATCGCCTGCTGACCAAAATCGCGGCCGGGCGGGCCCGGCCCTCGAAGAAGAAACCGACCCAGAAGCGGCGAAAGAAACTGGCCCCGCCCAAACCGACGCCGGTGCGCGCCAACCGGGCGGGGGAAATGCTGCGCAAGATGTTCAATCTCGCCATGCTGTGGAAGATGCGCACCGACAACCCGGCCTTCGGCTTCCGCCGCCGCCCCGAGGTTGCGCGCGACCGGTTCCTGTCCTGCGAAGAGATCGAACGCCTGGCCAACGCCCTGGCCGTCGATGAAGATCAGCGCGCGGCCAGTATCATTCGTCTCTGCATGCTGACCGGTGCCCGGCTGGGCGAGGTCCGCACCGCCACCTTCGACCAGTTCAACCTCGACCTCGCGATCTGGACCAAGCAGGCCGCCTACACCAAGCAGCGCCGCATCCACCGCGTACCGATCTCGCATGAGGCGGTCGCGTTGATCCGCTTGCGCCGTGAAATCGTGCCGAAGGGCTGCCCGTTTCTCTTCCCCGGCGACGTGCCCGATCAGCCGGTCGGCGATCCCAAACGCTTCTGGCCGAAGATGCAGAAGGTCGCGCAGATCCCCGACGTCCGCATCCACGACCTGCGGCACACCTTCGCCTCGCTGCTGGTCTCCGGCGGAGCATCGCTGGAAATGATCGGCCGTCTCCTCGGCCACACTCAGATCGGCACCACCCAGCGCTACGCCCACCTGATCGACGCGCCCCTCCGGGCCGGGGTCAACGCCGTCGGCGAGATGCTGAAGCCGAGGTTGCGCGTGGTGGGGGAGTAAGGGGCGCCACTGTCAGAGCACGGGAAACATACCACCATAACGCGACTGGCGACGCCTTTGAGCGTTGCCGCGCGGTCTGAATTCCGCTTATGCTAGTGTATCAAGGCACTTATCCGATTTACCGCTGTAACGGTGCGTCGCGCTGCGAGGACAGGACCGCATGGAAAAGCGATCGCTCAGTGAGCGTGACATTTGTACCAAGTTTATCACGCCCGCGCTGCGCAAGGCTGGCTGGGATGAAGTCACGCAAATCCGAGAAGAGGTCAGCTTTACCAAGGGGCGCATTATTGTTCGGGGCAAACTGGTAAGCCGCGGAAAGGGAAAGCGCGCCGATTACATTCTGTCGGTAAAGCCGAATATTCCGATCGCGATCATTGAAGCCAAGGAAAACTCCCTGCCAGTTGCCGCGGGTATGCAACAAGGGCTTGAGTATGCTGAGACCTTGGGAATTCCGTTTGTATTCTCATCGAACGGTGACGGTTTCGTGTTTCATGACCGCACGGGGCTGAGCCCAGTGCCAGAAACGACGCTCGCGCTGGATGAATTCCCTTCACCTGCTGACCTTTGGGCGCGCTACCGGGCTTGGAAAGGGCTATCCGACGAAGCCGCTGCGGTTACATTGCAAGATTACTTCGACGACGGTAGCGGGAAGTCTCCTCGCTATTATCAGGTTAACGCGGTGAATGCGGCGATCGAAGCCATTGCCAAAGGACAAGATCGTGTCCTGTTGGTGATGGCGACAGGGACCGGAAAAACCTATACGGCCTTCCAAATCATTTGGCGGCTTTGGAAGGCTGGCCAGAAGAAGCGCATCCTGTTTCTGGCGGATCGGAACGTGCTGATCGATCAAACGATGGTCAACGATTTTCGGCCATTCGCAGGCATTATGGCAAAGCTCTCGACCCAATCGAAAACGATTGAGCGGGCGGATGGCACCCTCACCGATCTGACGCTGGCCATGGACAAAAAACGCCGGATCGACACGTCCTATGAAATCTATCTGGGCCTTTATCAGGCGATCACAGGCCCGGATGAAAGCCAGAAGCTTTACAAGGAGTTTTCGCCGGACTTCTTCGATCTCATCGTCATCGACGAGTGCCACAGAGGCAGCGCCGCAGATGACTCTGCCTGGCGCGAAATCCTGGATCACTTTTCCGCAGCGACTCAGATCGGCCTGACTGCCACGCCCAAGGAAACCGAGTATGCCTCGAACATCGATTACTTCGGGGCGCCGGTTTACAGCTATTCTCTGAAGCAAGGCATCCGCGATGGCTTCCTTGCCCCATACAAGGTTATCAAAGTCCATATCGATCGCGACGTTCAGGGTTATCGCCCGGTTCAAGGCCAACTGGACCGTGACGGCGAAGAAGTCGAAGATCGCATCTACAACACCAAGGACTTCGATCGCACGCTGGTGCTTGACGACCGCACCAAGCTTGTCGCCCAGAAGGTCACCGACTTCCTGAAGCAAAGCGGCGACCGGATGGCGAAGACGATCGTCTTTTGTGTCGATCAGGAACACGCCGCCCGCATGCGCCAGGCGCTGATCAATGAAAACGCCGATCTCGTGGCCCAGAACCATCGCTACGTCATGCGGATCACGGGGAATGACAAGGAGGGCCTCGATCAGCTTGGCAACTTCATTGATCCCGAAGCTGCCTATCCAGTGATCGTGACCACGTCGCGCCTGTTGTCCACCGGCGTCGATGCTCAGACCTGCCGCCTGATCGTGCTTGACCGCGAGGTCGGGTCGATGACCGAGTTCAAGCAGATCGTAGGCCGCGGCACCCGGGTGCATGAAGACACCCAGAAGCTATACTTCACCGTGATGGATTTCCGCGGTTCGACAAGCCATTTCGCTGACCCGGAGTTCGACGGCGAGCCGGTGCAAATCTATCAGCCCGGCCCGGATGATCCGATTACCCCGCCGGACGACGCGCCCCAGACGGGGGATGATGGTGAGCCCCTTTCGCCTGAACCCGGCACTGACGAGACTGTTCTGATCGATCCGGCGGGTCCCGTGGCTGGGGCTAGGCCGACGGGCAATCCTATCCGCAAGGTCTATGTGGACGGGGTAGGGGCCCAGATCGTTGCTGAACGGGTCGAATACCTTGATGAAAGCGGCAAGCTGGTCACGGAGTCCTTGCGCGACTACACACGAAAGGCCTTGCAGAAGCAGTTTTCCAGCCTCGATGCCTTCCTGAAGCGCTGGAACAGCGAACAGCGCAAAGAGGCTGTGATTGAGGAACTGGAAGCCGAGGGACTGCCGCTGGATATGATCGCGGCCGAGCTTGGCCGTGATCTCGATCCCTTCGACCTGATTTGCCACATTGCCTTTGACGCCAAACCGTTGACCCGGAAGGAACGGGCCGAGAACGTCATAAAGCGCGATGTCTTCACGAAGTTCGGCCCCCAAGCGCGCGCCGTTCTGGAAGCGCTTCTAGCCAAGTACGCCGATGAAGGGGTGATGAACCTCGATGACCCCGGCGTGCTGAAAATCGCCCCCTTCAGCGGGATGGGAAGCGTAGTTGAACTCATCCGCGCATTTGGGGGAAAACCCGGGTTCGAACAGGCCGTCCGTGACCTTCAGGGCGCGCTCTATGACATCGCAGGGTAGCGTATGGATACCATTGGAAATCAGACAATTTGGGGTTTGCTGGACGATGAAAGTGACCCCAGATCAGTGTCAAACGAGTCAATAAGGCGAAGTTCGGGTCACTTTGTGAGTTCTTATGTTGATCTGGCCCAAAAGATTGCGTCGCTTCAGTTCTTGAATCGCGAGCATGTCCTATTGTTTCGGGGGCAGAAGTCAGATTACAAGAATGCCTCTGGCCTGACGACAATAAAGCCAACGATCTTTCGTGCTATCTCTACAATGAAAGTTCCATCTCGGCACAGCCTTCAGAATCGGTTCTCGCAGTTGAAGAAAGCAGAAGAGGTTCTTGTCGAAAGATACCGAGACTTGGAACTTGTTGGGGCCGATCGACTCTCAAGATACAGGCTTCTTAGATGGTCGATCCTGCAGCACTATGACGTTTGCCCGACACCCCTTCTGGATGTTTCCCAGTCACTGAGGATTGCAGCTTCGTTTGCTACGAGCGACGGGGCAGACGAAGGGTATGTTTACGTTCTTGCGGTTCCGAATCTCAGCGGCGCTGTAACGGCCAGCTCCGAGGCTTCGATGCAAATCGTCCGCCTGTCCAGTGCGTGTCCACCATCGGCGATGCGCCCACACTTCCAAGAAGGTTACCTTCTCGGAGAATATCCTGAAATTGGTGATGTGCCACCTTTCGGCCAGTATAAACACGCTGAATTGGACTTTGGACGAAGGCTCGTGGCCAAGCTCCGATTCAACCCCAAGACCTTCTGGAAGAGTGATGCGTTTCCGCCAGTGTCCCTTAAGGCTCTCTACCCGACTGGCAAGCGTGATCCTCTTGAACAACTAATGATCGATCTGAAAGTTGAGATCGAAGGAGACCTTCTTTGAGCGTCCGCACCCTCGTAAAATCCATTCAGGACATCATGCGCAAGGACACCGGCGTCGACGGTGACGCCCAGCGCATCAGCCAGTTGTGCTGGATGTTCTTCCTCAAGATCATCGACGATCAGGATCAGGAACTGGAACTGACCAAGGACGCCTACACGTCGCCCATTCCGGCCGATCTGCAGTGGCGCGCCTGGGCGGCTGATCCCGAAGGCATCACCGGCGAGGCGCTGCTCGACTTCGTCAACCTCACCCTCTTCCCGCGGCTTAAATCCCTGCCCACCGCTGCTGGCCCCCGCGCCAAGGTTGTCCGCGACGTGTTCGAAGACGCCTACAACTACATGAAATCCGGCCAGCTGATGCGGCAGATGATCAACAAGATCAACGAGGTGGATTTCAACAACCTGACCGAACGGCAGCACTTCGGCGACATCTACGAGCAGATCCTGAACGACCTGCAAAACGCCGGAAACGCGGGCGAATACTATACCCCGCGCGCCGTCACCGCCTTCATGGTCCAGCAGATTGACCCCAAGCCCGGCGAGATCCTGTTCGACCCCGCCTGCGGCACCGGCGGCTTTCTGACCTGCGCCATGCGCCACATGCGCGACGCCTACGTCAAACGGCCCGAGCATGAGGCGCTGATGCAGGCCTCCCTCCGCGCTGTGGAAAAGAAACCGCTGCCCCATATGCTTTGCGTCACCAACATGCTGCTCAATGGGGTGGAGGAGCCGAACTTCGTCCGCCACGATAACACCCTTGCCCGCCCGCTGGTCAGCTGGACCAAGGATGAACGCGTTGACATCGTCCTGACCAACCCGCCCTTTGGCGGCAAGGAAGAGGACGGGATCGAGGGCAACTTCCCCACCTTCCGCACCCGCGAAACCGCCGATCTGTTCCTGGCCCTGATCATCCGCCTTCTGAAACCCGGTGGCCGCGCCGCCGTGGTGCTGCCCGACGGCTCGCTCTTCGGCGAAGGCATCAAGACCCGGCTCAAGGAACACCTGATGGAGGAGTGCAACCTGCACACCATCGTGCGGCTGCCGAATTCGGTCTTCAAACCCTATGCCTCCATCGGCACCAACCTGTTGTTCTTTGAAAAGGGCACGCCCACGCAGGACATCTGGTATTGGGAACACCGCGTGCCCGAGGGGCAGAAGGCATATTCGATGACCAAGCCGATCCGGCTGGATCATCTGGCCGACTGCGCCGCATGGTGGGGCGGGGCAGGGCGGCAGGGGCGGGTCGAAGGCCCCCAGGTGTGGAAGGTCTCGGCCGCCGAGATCAAGGCGCGCGGCTATAACCTAGACGTCAAGAACCCCCACGCCATTCAAGAAGAACACGACGATCCCGAAATCTTGCTGGCCGAACTGGACGCCGCCGAAGCAGAAGTTGCTGCGATCCGTGAGCAGTTGAAGGCGATCCTTACCGAGGCGCTTGCAGAATGAACGCGCAACGACTCTTGGCCGCGTTCTCCAAGATCGGAGACGATCCCGACCGGATTCAGCAACTGCGCAAGATTGCTGTGGCGCTGGCGATCTCTGGCAAGCTTGACAACGGCGCAGCCTCGATGACGCCGTCCGAGGTCCTTAATGCTGTAAACCGCGTAAAGGCAGCTTTGGCAAAACGGGGGGCAATTCCAAAGCCGAAGCGCATGGAAGAGGTAACTGCCGAGCAACTTCCCGCAGATTTCACTGATCCAGCAAGGTTTGCCCCGCTGGGTGAACTGGCCCGTATCGAAAAGGGACTGACAGGCATCCAGCAAGCACAACCAGGTGAATACCCGCTTGTTGTGACCTCGGCCGAACGGTCGACTTGCGACCACTTCGACTTTGAAGGGGCGGCTGCGATCATCCCCTTGGTGTCATCTACCGGCCACGGGAATGCGAGCATCAACCGGCTTCACTATCAGGAGGGCAAGTTCGCGCTGGGCACCATCCTTGTCGCAGTTTTCCCTTACGACCCGGCGTTGATGTCTGCGCGCTTTCTTTTCGAGTACCTGTCCGCGTTCAAGGAAGAGCTGCTTGTCTCAAGAATGACGGGGACCGCGAACGTCACGCTGAGCGTGGGCCGAGTGGCTGAGGTGCCGGTTCCGTTGATCTGCCCCGAGGTCCAACGGAAGGTCGATGAACTCATGGCGCTGTGTGACCAGCTAGAGGCGGCGCGGGCGGGGCGAGAGGCGGTGCGGGATCGGCTGACCGCCGCGACCCTTACCCGCCTGACCGCCCCCGAGACGGATGCGAGAGACTTCGCCACCCACGCCCGCTTTGCCCTGCAAACCCTCCCCACCCTCACCACCCGCCCCGACCAGATCAAAACCCTCCGCCAAACCATCCTGAACCTCGCCGTGCGGGGAAAGCTGGTCGGGCAAGATTCTGCAGCAGAAGCAGTGGTCCAAAAGTACCGAAGTGAAGATCAACACCCTTTGCTCCCGGATAACTGGTATACTCTCAACTTTGGAAAATTCTGCGATATTGAGGGGGGAAACCAACCGCCTAAGAGCCAATTCGTTGATACGCCGAGAGAAGGCTATGTTCGCCTATTCCAGATACGCGACTTGGGTGAGCGCCCTGTTCCCGTTTACATTCCAGTTTCGACTGCGCGGAGCTTGTGCAAAAAGGGCGAGATCCTGATTGGGCGTTATGGTGCTTCGGTAGGGAAAATCTTCTGGGCAGAGGACGGTGCCTACAACGTTGCAATGGCCAAATTCATTTGGCCAGCGGATGCTTTCATTGCGCCATTTGCGTACTTGTTGTTGAAATCAGAGTTCTTTCAGGGCCCTTTGCTTGGTGCATCAAGGTCGGCACAAGCAGGGTTCAATAAGGGTGATCTGTCTGCAATCAACTTCCCCCTCCCGCCCCTCGCCGAACAACA
The DNA here is from genome assembly GCF_004799285.1 of Aliigemmobacter aestuarii. GTDB lineage: Bacteria > Pseudomonadota > Alphaproteobacteria > Rhodobacterales > Rhodobacteraceae > Aliigemmobacter > Aliigemmobacter aestuarii. Next base: position 40,225 of record NZ_SSND01000007.1, read on the forward strand.
CCGCATCGTGGCCAAGGTCGATGCCCTGATGACGCTCTGCGATCAGCTGGAAGCCAGCCTCACCACCGCCACCACCACCCGCTCCCGCCTCCTCGAAGCCCTGTTGCACGAGGCGCTGGGCGGGGCGCCAGGCGATCAAGCCGAGGCCGCCGCATGACAAGCATTCGCGCGGTTCATCGGTTCTTCCCCGTTGGCCAAGGCCTTTTCGTTTCTGGGTCCGTGGAGTTCTGGCCCCCGCCGCTAGTCGGACGCCGGAACATTCGAAATCCTGGCCAACCACCAAGGATGGCGGCTGGTTCCTATCGCTGGGTTTACGATTGCGGAACGAGCTCTGGCAAGCACCTGGTCAGCAATGCGATTGATCGCCTCAGAGCAATCAGCGGTGGTGCGAGGCTCGATCTACTGACGCTGTCCCATTTCCACAACGACCACATCAGTGGAGTAGTGGAGCTCCTGAAGAAGGTCGGCGCAAGCACAGTCATGCTTCCTTGGGCGCCGCTTTGGTATCGCCTCGTGATCGGTTTTGACCAAGGAATGACTGCGGGCGACGTGGAGATGCTATTTTACATCGATCCGGTCGCCTATCTCGAGCAAAGCGCAGGCGATGGGTTTGATCGTGTGGTGTTCGTTATGCCGTCAAACGACAGAGGGCCACCTTTCCTGATTGACCCTACCGGTCCGCTTACTTTCCCAGAAGAATTTGAAGATAGGGTGAAGGACGAGGGACCAGGAGAGCCAGCATCTTTGGACGAGTTGGAGGTCTCAGGGGGGCGATGGCCGTCTCGGGTAAAGACATTGAGGCCGGGTCAATCGGTGCCTGTGTTTCAAGGTCTGTGGGAATTTGTTCCATATAATGATCCGGCAACTCAGCCAGCCGATCCTCATGGCTTCGCAGCGATCGTGGAGGGCTATCGCAAGGACCTTCTCGCCGGTGATGACGATGTACGAGATCAAGCACTGAAGGACTTGAGGAAGCACTACGAGGCAACTTTTGGGCGGAGTGTGATGAACAATGTCAGCTTGATGCTTTACGGGGGCGCCGTGGGGCCTTGGCGTCAGGTTCGTTATTCGGAGAAGCACTACCTGCAGTTCCGACAGGTTTCCTGTCAATCGGACCGTCATGCTAAAAACGCGAAAGGGGCAATCCTTCTTACAGGCGACGGGGTGCTGAACGCTGCCAAAAAATGGGATGATCTCGAAGATTACCTCGATGCGAAGCGCGTGACGCGCACGGCCGTATTTCAAGTTGCCCACCATGGGGCGCGGGCGAACTGGTATGACGGACTTGCGGTGCGCGCAGTCCCAAGAACTAGCGTGTTCAGCTCTGACCCGGCCCATTCATACGGGCACCCCCATGCAGAGGTGCTGCGCGACTTCTGGTCCTTCCACCCAGTTCAAGTGGATCAGCATTCTGGGTTTTCGACGCACATCGTGCTGGATCGGTGAGATGGTTATGCAATTGGTCAGAAGCGAGAAATTTGATGAGTGATATCAAACTGTTCCGCATTGCCTCTGGCGCCGTGACCGAACTAGCAGGAACGACCGACACGGTCGAGAAATCCGTGCAGGTCCTATTCGAGAAGAACCTTGAGTCGCTGCTTGGTGTCCGCTTCCTGGCCACGGAATACACGACCACCCATGGCGGCCGGATCGACACGCTGGGCCTAGACGAGAACGGCTGCCCGGTGATCCTCGAATACAAGCGGGCCAGCAACGAGAATGTCATCAACCAGGGGCTCTTCTACCTCGACTGGCTGATGGACCACCGCAAGGATTTCCAGTGGCTGGTTATGGAGAAACTGGGCAAGGCCGCCGCCGACGGCGTCGACTGGTCCGCGCCGCGGCTGATCTGCATCGCGGGCGACTTCAACCGGTATGACGACCACGCTGTGAAGCAGATGCAGCGGAACATCGAACTGATCCGCTACCGCCGCTTCGGTCCGGAGCTTCTGATGCTTGACCTTGTTGCGGCGACCTCGACCAAGGGTGTGTTCATCGACACCAAAGGTAGTGTGCCGGATGGCGGGGCAGGGGGCGGCAATAAGTACAAGACGATCGGCACCGTCCTGCAGGAACTTGATCCCGGGTTGTTGGACCGTTTTGAAGCCTTGCGCGCCTACTTGATGGCACTGGGTGACGATGTTCATGAAACCACCCTGCGCTTCTACATCGCCTTTAAGCGGATCAAGAACTTCGCCTGCGTCGAGTTTCGGCCCTCAACCGGCAAGATTCTGATGTTCGTGAAGGTTGACCCGTCGACGGTTCAGCTTGAGCCGGGCTTCACCCGCGATGTCTCCAACCTTGGCCACTTCGGAACCGGCGACCTCGAGATCACGCTCTCGAAGGCCGAGGATCTGGAGAAGGCGAAGCCGTTAATCGAACTCAGCTATGGTGCGTCATGACCGGCGAGGCACCAGTCTTCGCCCGGGCGATCGGCATCGACTACTCGGGCGCAGAGACGGCCAACTCGAGCTTGAAGGGGTTGCGGGTCTATATGGCCGACGTGGGCGAGGTGCCTCAGGAGGTTGCCCCGCCGCCCTCACCGAAGCGCTACTGGACGCGGCGCGGGATCGCGGAATGGCTGGTCGAACGACTTGCCGAGGACATCCCGACGGTCGTCGGCATCGATCACGCCTTTTCGTTTCCCCTCCGCTACTTCGAGGTCCATGGCCTCCTGCCAGACTGGCCCGCTTTCCTCGATGATTTCCAGCGGCACTGGCCGACGGATGCCGATCATACCTATGTCGATTTCGTGCGCTTCGGCACGGCCGGGAACGGCGCAGCGCGCGAGGGAAGCCGCCGCTGGCGCCGCATAACGGAAGAGCGATCGCCCGGGGCCAAATCGGTATTTCACTTCGACGTCCAAGGGTCCGTGGCTAAGTCCACGCATGCTGGAATCCCTTGGCTACTTCATATCCGACGTGCGCAGGGCGATCGAGTTCACTTCTGGCCCTTCGATGGCTGGGACGTGCCGGTGGGAAAGTCGGTGGTCCTCGAGGTTTACCCACGACTTTGGAGCGCGGGTTACCCGGTTGAGGATCGCACACCGGATCAACACGATGCCTACAGCGTGGCGGCCTGGCTATCGACCGCGGCTGCAGACGGGGGTCTTCTGAAGGCAATGAAGCCCGAGCTGTCGCCGCCCGAAATGGCCGTGGCACAGGTCGAGGGCTGGATACTGGGAGTCCCCTGGGCGCCAACGAAAAAGGCCAAGCCCACCGCCAAGCCTGCTGCGAAGGTGGGACGCGGCAGTAGTGGCGGCAAGACGACCAAGGCAGGCTACGTGAACAAGAACGGCCAGGAGGTTGTGCAGGCAACCGATCTGCCGGGCAACGACCACAACCAAGTTGTCTACGTCTTGCGTTGCGGAAGCTGCGGTCATCGATATGGGGCGAATGGATCAGACATCTGGCAGCGGAAGTGTCCTGCCTGCGGGGGCGGTGCAGCGGGGTTGGCATTTTGACGAGTTCGGCCGTGGGCGGAGGTTTCGGGTCAACAATAGGTCAACCTGTCGACCTACCTCGTTCACGGTTTGGGCAGCAGCCGCATCCGCCAGTTGCGGTTGAGAGCGGCAAGGTAATCAAGCGAGATCAATGGGTTGGGCCGTAAGTGGTTGATATCTAAGGATCAGATGTTCTCTTTTTGGTCCGCCTCATAACCTGAAGGCCGCAGGTTCAAATCCTGCCCCCGCAACCAAAA
>NZ_SSND01000008.1 GCF_004799285.1 Aliigemmobacter aestuarii
CAAGGTAATCAAGCGAGATCAATGGGTTGGGCCGTAAGTGGTTGATATCTAAGGATCAGATGTTCTCTTTTTGGTCCGCCTCATAACCTGAAGGCCGCAGGTTCAAATCCTGCCCCCGCAACCAAAAATATCAATACGAATCAATGCCTTGCACCCCGCTTTACCGCGGGGCTCTTTGCTGTCCAAATACCAGGTCAACAAACGCACAGAAACGGCGTGCAAGATCAGGGGGATAGTAGGTGGCCTGCCCCGATTGAGTGGTCCGGTTTCAGTCTTAGTGCATGACGGGCTGTGGCGCTACGGTTGGGTTTGCCGGCGAAGCGGGTCCGGGTGGCGAAGCCGGCCGCTGGATGACCTCGGGATCAGGCTGGCGATACCCCAGTTATGAGTGCGGGCGCCCCGAGATCGGTCATTCCGTCGGGAACTTACAGAACCAGACGGAAAGGGCTTTTGCATTGCACCTTGGCTTGGGCGCGCCACAATTCATCTCGGGGAAAAATGACGAGAAGCTGCCTGCTCCGCCTAGGAGAGGGGTCGACAGCGCACATGTCGTATGCGTAATCTCTGTTTATCGCATGCAATCTACCTCCAGGGGATTTGGTCGAGCCGTCGATGGACTTTGACTTCAACACATTGCCAGCCGCGGACCGCTATCGCTTGCTGACCAGTTTCGTCGTGCCGCGGCCGATTGCGCTGGTGACGACGCGGGCGCTTATGGGCCACGACAACGCTGCTCCGATGAGCTTCTTCAACGTCTTTGCGCAAGAGCCGCCAATCCTGATTTTGGGCATCCAGGGGCGTCTGGGCGGCGTTGAGAAGGACACCGCTGCCAACCTTCGGCGGACGGGCGAATTCGTCGTGAACATGGTCGACAAGGCTTTGGCCGATCGGATGATCATCTGCGGCACGGCGCTTGCACCCGAGGTTGACGAGCTGAAGCTTGCCGGCCTGACCGCCGTTCCTGCGCTTCAGGTCAATGCCTCCCGCGTGGCCGAGAGTCCTTGCATCATGGAATGCAAAGTCGAGCAGATCATCGATTATCCGGGCCGCGCCATCGTGCTTGGGCGTGTCGTGCAGATGCAGGTGCGCGACGACTGCCTGGACGCCGCGGGCCGTTATGTGGTGCCAGAGGTCTATCAGCCTCTCGCCCGGCTGCACGCTGACAACTACATCATCCCGGACCGACAGTTCCAGTTGAAGAAGCCCGCCGAAATGATGGCGGCCGAAGCCGAATTCCTTGCGGGGCTGGCGAAATGAATCTGCTGATCCTGAACCCGAACAGCACGGCATCGATGACCGATACCATAGCGGCGACGGCGCGGCGTGTTGCTCTGCCGGGCTCGAGGATCGTGGCCGTGACCGGATCGGGAACGGCGCCCGCGTCGGTCGAAGGTCACGCCGATGCCGCCTTTGCCATTCCCGCCATGCTTGCCGCCATCCGGCTGGCCGAGGCGGGGGGCGCACCGCCGGATGCCATTGTGATCGCTTGCTTCGACGACCCTGGGCTTCTGGCGGCCCGCGAGATCGCCTGTGCGCCGGTGGTTGGCATTGCGCAAGCGGCGATGCAGGTTGCCATGCTGATTTCTGCGCGGTTCAGCATCGTGACAACCCTGCCAAGATCGGTGCCAATCATCGAGGAACTTGCGCATGTCTACGGGGCGGGAAATGCCTGCCGCAGGGTAAGGTCTGTTGATATTCCAGTACTTGCGCTGGAGTCAGCGCCGGATGCCGCCTTTGCGCGACTGGTGGCCGAGGGGCGCCGAGCCTTGGCCGAGGACGGGGCCGAGGCCATCGTGTTGGGCTGTGCCGGAATGGCCGAGATGTGCGGGAAGCTGTCGCACGCGCTTGGCGTGCCGGTGATCGACGGCGTTGTCGCGGCGGTGAAGCTGGCAGAGGCGCTGGCGGGCGGTGGATTTTCCACGTCGAAGGCCGGCTCTCTTGCCTATCCGCGCAACAAGGCGGCTGACGCGCCGGCTTGAGGCTGCCCGTGGCGTGGCGCATACTCGAGCCGATCAGAGAGGCATCATGGCACCCGAACGCAGCAAGACGAAGGGAACCCCGCGCACTCGCACCGAAAAGGTGCACCACGCCCTGCGCAGTGCGATCATCGAGCAACGCCTTGCCCCGGGGGTGCGCCTGCCCGAGGACACGATCGGTGAAAGCTTCGGCACGTCACGCACCATCGCGCGCGAGGCGCTTGGGCGCCTTGCCGTCGAGGGGCTTGTCGAGTTGATCCCCAATCGCGGGGCCTTCGTGGCCAATCCGTCGCTTGAAGAAGGGCGCGGCATCTTTGTAGTCCGGCGCGCGCTGGAACGGGCTATGGTGCTGGAACTTGCCGGGAGGATAGAAAGCGACATCGCCGCGCGCCTGCATGAAATGGTGGCCCGCGAGGCGGCGCTTGCGTCGCACAACGAGGCCGAGGCGATTCGGCTGGCCGGCGAGTTTCACCTGACGCTGGCACAGTTGACCGGAAATCCCCTGCTGATCCGCTATGTCACCGAGACAGTGTCCCGTTGTTCGCTGGTCCTGGCGATGTATGGCCGGCCCCATTCGGCCGATTGCGGCGCGCGAGAACATGCTGCGGTGGTCGAGGCGCTGATCGCAGGGAATGCGGAAGAAGCGGCCGAACTGATGGACCGGCACCTGGCCGACGTTGCCAGCCGCGCCCTGCTTCCCGCGCGTGCCCAAAAAGACATCCGCGAGGTTCTTTCTGCCTATGCAAAGGACATAGATCTGGATTGAACCCAGGTCGATTGTCAAATCGCATGCAGATATTGCATACGATATTGACAAGGTGTTTGCTGATGCCTGACTATCCCTGAATGAACAGGGAAGCAGGATGAACAGCGCACCATCGGCAATTGCAGTCCGGTCAGTCTCGAAAAGCTTCGGTCGCGGCGACGCGATGGTCCGGGTCCTGAGCGATGTGTCTGTCGAGATCGGCGTGCGAGAGTTCTTCACCCTGCTTGGACCCTCGGGGTGCGGCAAGACCACACTTCTGCGCCTGATCGCCGGGTTCGAGGAGTTGGACAGCGGAGACATCCTGATAGATGGGGTGCGGGTCGACCATCTTCCGCCGTTCCGGCGCCCGGTGAACACGGTCTTTCAGAGCTATGCGCTCTTCCCGCATCTGACGGTCGCGCAAAACGTGGCCTTTGCGCTTGAGCTGCAGGACTTGCCCCGCGCCGAAGTGCGACGCCGCGCAGGCGAGGCGCTTGAGATGGTGCGGATGGGCGCCCTTGCCGCGCGCAAGCCTGCGGAACTGTCGGGCGGGCAGCAGCAGCGGGTCGCCTTGGCGCGCGCCTTGGCGCCGAGACCCAAGGTGCTGCTGCTGGATGAGCCGCTGTCGGCGCTGGACCTGAAGCTGCGCAAGGAAATGCAGATCGAACTGAAGCAGTTGCAGGCCGAGGCCGGGATCACCTTCGTTTTCGTGACACACGACCAGGAAGAGGCGCTGACCCTGTCGGACCGGATCGCAGTGATGCAAGGCGGGCGCATCCTGCAGTTGGGAACCCCGCGCGAGATCTATGAACGCCCGGCGCATCGGTTCGTTGCCGACTTCATCGGCGAAATCAACCTGCTGGAAGGGCAGGTCAGTGGCCACGGCAAGGTGCGGCTGGATTGCGGGGCCGAGATTTCTGCCGGTGCCGGTCAAGCTGCGGGCGCGCGGGTCACGGTGGCCATCCGACCCGAACGGGCAAGGCTGGTTCGGGGGGGCGTGTTGCAGGCCGAGGTGACACATGTCGCCTATCTGGGAACGGCGACGATCATGCAACTGCGGCTTGCCGACGGCGGCCCGTTCCTTTTGCGCGCGGCAGCGGACGATCTGCCCGCAATCGGCGGTCGGGTGCAGGTCGACCTGCCGTCTGACGCCCTTCAGGTCTTTGCAGCATGAGCGGCACAGCCCCCCTGCGCCGCGCCGGGCTGGTGGGGCCTGCACTGGTGACCGTGCTGGTGCTGGTCGGCGTGCCCCTCTGTATCATGGTCTGGGTGTCGCTTCTGGGGCGGGGCACGACGATCGGGGTGGACTGGCAGTCGGTACCGTCGTTGGCCAACTACGCGCGGCTGATCTGGGAAGAGGATTTCGACGGCACGCTTCTGTTCAACCCGACCTATCTGTCGATCCTCTGGCGGTCGGTCTGGCAGGCGGCGGCGACGACGGCGATTTGCGTCCTTGTGGGACTGCCGGTGGCGCTTTGGATGGCAAGCCTGCCGCGCGGCCTGCGCAACGTGGTCATCCTGCTGGTCACGATCCCGTTCTGGACCAACCTGCTGGTGCGCAACTACGCTTGGCTTATCATCCTGCGCGAGGATGGGGCCGTGTCCTGGGCGGTAAATGCGTTATGGCCATTTGGGCCAGTGCAGCTGCTCTATAATGACACGGCCATCCTGATCGGGCTGGTCTATTCCTTTCTGCCCTTCATGATCCTTCCGCTTTATGCCGTGTTCGAGAAGTTCGACTGGCGGCTGCTTGAAGCCGCCTATGACCTCGGCGCCAACCGATGGCGGGCACTTCGGCGGGTGATCATTCCCCTGGCCATGCCCGGGATCATTGCCGGCTCGATGCTTGTCTTCATTCCCAGCCTCGGGTCCTTCGTGACGGCGGCGCTGTTGGGCGGGGGCAAGTCGATGATGATGGGCAACCTTATCCAGATGCAGTTTGGCCAGTCGCGCAACTGGCCCTTCGGTGCGGCGATCTCGGTCGTGCTGCTTGCGCTGATGATGCTGGTGCTGATGGGCATCGCACTCTGGAAGAAGCGGGCGGAGCAATCGACATGAACCTGCGACGCCTGCCCCTGACACGCGAGATCGGCCTGGGCGTACTTGTTTATCTGTATGTGCCGGTTGTGGTGCTGATCGTCTACAGCTTCAATGCCAATCGGACAGCCACGGTTTGGACGGAATTCTCGCTGGACTGGTACCGCAAGATTCTGGCCAATCCGTCGATCCGCGAGGCCACGTGGAATTCGCTGGTTCTGGCCGCCGCGGCGGGGATAGGGTCAACGCTTTTGGCCCTTGCCGCGGCACTTGGCACAAAGACGCGGTTCCGGGGCAGGGGCTTGGTCGAAGCGGTGCTGAACGCCCCCCTGATCCTGCCCGAGGTGGTGGTGGCTGTCGCAACGCTTATGCTGTTCGTGGCGATTGGTGTCGAGCTGGGCATGGCGGCGATGATCCCGGCGCACATCGCCTTCTGCATCCCCTTTGCCTTCCTGCCGATCAAGGCGCGGCTGGATGGCATGAACCCCAGCCTAGAGGAAGCCGCGCAGGACCTCTACGCCAACCGCCTGATCACTTTCCGCAGGGTGACGCTGCCGCTCTTGTGGCCTGGAATTCTGGCCGGGTTCACTTTGGCCTTCGTGACCAGTCTCGACGATTTCCTGACCTCGTTCTTCCTGTCGGGTCCGGGGTCCACGACGCTGCCGGTCTACATCTTCTCCGCCATCCGGGCGGGGATAACGCCGGAAATCAATGCGATCTCGACGATCATGCTGATCGTCTCGGTGGCGCTGGTCGTCACCTCTTTCCTTTTCGGCAGGATGCGCCGGTAAGCCACCAACAGGGGAGTCAACACAATGAAATGGAACGGATTTCTGACGGCTTCGATCCTTGCCTTCAGCGTCGTGGGCGCGGCCCGCGCCGAAGAGGAGAAGGTGCTCTACTTCTACAACTGGACTGACTACTACCCGCCCGAGCTCTTGACGAAGTTCGAGGTTGAAACCGGAATCAAGGTCATCCAGGATGGCTATGACAGCAACGAGACAATGATCGCCAAGCTACAGGCCGGGGGTGCAGCATACGATGTGATCGTGCCTACCGACTATGTGATTGCCGGCATGATCAGGGACGGGATGCTGCAGCCGATCAACGCGGCCGAGATGCGGAACTTCCAATACGTGCAAGAGTCCTTCAAGGACCCTGCGTTCGACCCCGGCCGCGTCTATACCGCGCCCTATACCTGGGGGGTCACGGGCATAGCCTATGACAGCGCGCAGGTCACCGGGGGCGAGCTGGAGCAGAGCTGGGGCGTCTTTTTCGAGCCGCCGCCGGAACTGGAAGGCAAGATCGCCGCACTGGATATCGGTAGCGAGATGATCGTTGCAGCGGCCCTTTATCTTGGGGTGCCGCAATGCACCGAAAGCAACGATGACGCGGCCAGAATTTTCGCGCTGCTCGAGGCGCAGAAACCCAAGCTGAAGATGTATTCCGCCGACAGCACGGTGGATCGCATGGCATCCGGCGAGGTGGCGATGCACCAGCTGTGGTCGGGGGCAACGGCGCGGGCCAAGGAACAGCGGGATACAATCCGCTTCATCTATCCCACGGAAGGCACGCCGATGTTCCAGGACAACTTCGCCGTGCCCGTGGGTGCGCCGCACCCCGAGAATGCGAAAACCTTCATCAACTGGATGATGGCACCGGAAAATGCAGCGGCTGTGACGAACGGCATCGCCTATGCCAACGCGATCGAAAGCGCCGAGTTCCTGGAAGATCGCTGGAAAAACGCCGAGTCGGTCAACATGCCGCCCGAGTTCGCCGACCGGTTGGTGCCGACCGATGTCTGCAGCCCGGCAGCGCAGGAACTGCGTGACAAGATCTGGACTCGTCTGAAAGGGTGATGACCTGCGGGCCTTCGGGCCCGCACTATTTGAAAGGGGGGGCCATGCTTTATGCCAATCTGCGTGATTGCAAGGGGCAGCCGGTTGCAATCCGCTGCACGGGCGGTCGCATCGCCGAGATCGGGCCTGATCTTGCTGGCCCCCCGGATGTTGATGGGGGCGGGCGTCTCTTGATGCCCGCCTTCGTCGAACCGCATGTGCACCTGGACAAGACGCTATATGGCGAGCCCTGGATGGGGGCGACGGCTGGCCCCGCCTTGCGCGACTACATCGACAACGAGCGGCGGATTCTGGCGGCTCAGACGACACCTATCGCGGTGCGTGCGGGGCGTCTCTTGGAACGGATGCTGGCCTACGGCACGATTGCAGTCCGCAGCCACATCGACGTGGCCCCCGACATCGGCCTGCGGCATGTCGAGGCGATGCTGGCGCTGCGGCAGGCCTGGATTGACCGGATCGACCTTCAGTTCGTGGCCTTTCCGCAGACCGGCCTGCTCTGCCGCCCCGGCACGGCCGGCTTGATGCGGGAAGCACTGCGGATGGGGGTGGAAACCGTGGGGGGGCTTGATCCGGCGGGCATCGACGGTGACCCGGAGGGACAGTTGCGCCTGATCTTCGGTATGGCCGAGGACTTCGGCGCGGGGCTGGACATTCACCTGCACGACAAGGGAGAGCTTGGCGCCTGGCAGATCGAACGGATTGCGGATTACACGCAAGGCGCCGGGTTGCAGGGTCGGGTGATGATCAGTCATGCCTACTGTCTGGGCATGATCCCCGATTGGCAGCTGGAACGGATCGGGCGGCGACTGGCTGACCTGCGGATTTCGTTGATGACCTCGGCCCCCGCCGAAACGCCCATCCCGCCCGTGCAATCCCTGACCGAGATGGGTGTGACGGTCTGCTGCGGGTCGGACGGCATTCGCGATTCATGGTCGCCGGTGGGCAACGGCGACATGCTGGAACGGGCCTTCTTCGTCGCCTACAAATATGACTGGGGGCGCGACAACGAGTTCGCACTGGCGCTGGACTGCGCCACCAGCCATGCCGCCCGCGCTATCGGGCTGCAGGACCATGGCCTGGCGCCGGGCTGCCGCGCCGATTTCCTGATGGTGGATGCCGAAACCCCCGGCGATGCGGTCTGTCGCCGTCCGCTGGCGCGCCATGTCGTGCGCGCCGGGCAGATCGTGGCCGAGGACGGGCGTCTGGTTTGATGCGCACCTTGCTCAGCGCCGACTGGGTCGTCGGGTTTGACGGGCGCGACCATTGCCTGATCCCGGGGGGTGAGGTCGTCTTCTCGGGTCCGGTCATCGAATTCGTCGGGCGAGGCTTTCCCGGCCCGGTGGATCGCCGCATTGACTTTGGCCGCGCGATGATCGGCCCCGGTTTCATCGACCTGGATGCCCTGGGCGATCTGGATACCGAGGTTCTGTGCTTTGACAACGGCCCCGGCCGCAAACTCGGCCGCATCTGGACTGAAGAGGCGCTGCAGCGCGGTCCGCAGGACGCCTACACGCCCGAGGAAGAGCTGTTCAAGTATCGCTATGCCTTTACCCAGTTGATCCGGAACGGCATTACCACCGCGCTGCCGATCACCTCGATGCTCTACCGCGCATGGGCCGAGAGCTATGACGAGATGGCCGGGGTCGCGGCGATTGCCGAAGAGATCGGCATCCGTGCCTATCTTGGTCCCTGCTACATGTCGGGACTGACCTACCAGCGGTCTGATGGCAGCCTTGCCCAGCACTGGGACGAGGCGCGGGGTCTCGCGGGCCTCGCGGATGCCGCCCGCTTCATCGCCGATTTCGACGGGCGGGCCGGGGGCCGCATCCGCGCCTTTCTGGCCCCTGACCGGATCGAAACGCAGCTTCCCTCGGTTCTGGCCCGGACGGTGAGCCTGCAACGCGAAACCGATGTGCCAATGCGGTTGCATTGCTGCCAGTCGGTCTATGAATTCGAGACGGTTCTGGCGATGCGCGGCCACAGCCCGCTGGGCTGGCTTGAAAGCCTGGGCCTTCTGACCGAAAGGGCCATCCTTCCACATGGCATCTACATCTCGGGCCACCCGCAGGTCAGCCGGGGCGGGGATGACGACATGCAGCGGTTAGTCGCGTCGGGGGTGACGGTGGCACATTGCCCGGTGGTATTTGCCCGCGACGGCGAGGCCTTGGACTCGTTCTCCAGCTATCTTGCTCAGGGGGTGCGGTTCGGCATGGGCACGGATACCCACCCCGCCGACATGGTGGAAAACATCCGGCTGGGGCGTATCCTTTCGGCGCTGATGGATGGCGAAGCCAAGGCCACGGCGGCGGATTTCTATCGTGCGGCCACCCTGGGCGGAGCAGATGCTCTGGGACGGCCCAACCTGGGGAGACTGGCGGCAGGGGCCCGGGCCGATATCACGGTGTTTGACCTCACAGGTTTTCACCTGGGGCAGGTGCTGGACCCGATCAAGGCCATGACGCTGGCCGGCACGGGACGCGACTTTCGCGCCAGCTTCATCGACGGGCGCGAAGTGATGGCGGATTTCACGGTGGCAGGAAGCAATGTCGCGACGCTCACTGCCGCGGCCGACGCCCAGATCCTGAAGGCCCGTGCCATCCACGCCGACCGCGCCCCGGATCGCCCCCAGGTTCAAGAGATCTTCAGGCCGTCGTTTCGGGTTCTTGACTGATCGCACCGGGCGACGTGCAGCGGGGCACGGTCTCTGCCGCGTCGGATCCGACTGGTCTGGCGGCGGATCGCTGAGCCAGGTTGAAAGTGCACAGGCTGGGGCGTTTGCCCAAGCCTCGGTTTCCGGCAAAGCACCGTTGTCTCTGGGGGGCGATGGCCGAAAAGCTCGGGCAAAGGAACCGCGCCGTGGGTGGCGGTGACGATCCGCGTCCCCGGGGGGGCAGGGCCGCCAGCCGGGCGCGGAAGGTGGTGGCTTGCGCGGGCGCCACGAAATCGGTCTTGCACCGGACCCGCACATCCGCCATCGCCACCTCAGAGCGCTTCCGATGCCTGTGTCCAGCGTCGCGGGGCCGTTCACAGCATCGCAGACCGTGAACATCCCATCCATCCGCAGCGCCGCCCCAAGGCCGGGCGTCACGATCAGCCTGTGCAGGCGGTCGCTCAAATCACCCGGAAATCCGCCCAAGGATCGTCGAGTAGCTTACTGCAGCATGGGCCAACGAAGCCGTCGGCGCGATCATTGGCCGTGCAGGGACATGAATATGCCGCCGAGATCGAATTCGGGCATCGCCGGGTCCAGGAACAGGGCAATCTCTGCGCGGCTGCCGGGGGTCGGTTCCAGTTGGACCATTTCGTCCAGGGGCAGTTCCACTCGGGTCGTCGCCTTGCCCTGAACAACAGGGATGGGACGTGTCGTCGGCAAGAGATCCGTCCGTTCGCCTGCGCCGGAATAATAGATCAGCTGAAGGCCGAGAGAGGTCGTTCTTTCGCCCTCTCCGATCACGCAAAGATCGATCCGGCGTGTGCGCATCAGCAACGCCGGATCGATCCGGCATTCAAGCGTCAACCACAACATGCGCCGCTTGCGTTGGATGGCAAAGCGCAGGATCTGCCGGGATTCCGTCACCGGCAGGGCCGTCAGGGACAGAATGGAAACATCGTCCGCAGAGCATCCAAGGCGGATCCCTGCGGTCAGTTCCGCGTAGGGCCCGAGTTCGGCCGGAACGAACCGCCGGGGATCGAACAACGGCTCGAAGCAGTCCGAAAGATCGATCATCCCGGGCGGTCCTTCCATGGGGATTGAAGTGGCTGATGCCATGGGTTTGCGGCCTTTCAGGTCAGTTTGCCAGCCAGAAGATCGGAAATCGACTGCGGACCGTAGCGTCGCAGCAGACCGGGCGGCACCTGCGCGAGATGGTCCACGATGTCGCTTTCGATCATCTTCAGGATGTTCTGGCGCGTCCGGAAGAAATAGCCGGCGAGGTCCTGTTCGGCTTGAACGGTCTTGCCCGGCCCGGACGTCCCGGACTGCGACAGTTTGGTCAGCTTGTAATGGCGGATCGGCAGGATTGCCGGGCCGAGCGGCATTGGCGGTGCGCGCCAGCTGGTCGTGCCGTCATCGTGCAGGGTCAAGTCATGAAACCCCTGATTGAACCGCATCTCCTTGGTCGGTCGCACAAACGGAAGCTTGCGGAGGCTGTCCAGCGTTCCCAGCAGGTGATGTCTCAGATCGACCGCCCAACTGATGTCGGGGCGTTCGCCAAAGCCCCAGGACACGGCGTCGACGTAACCCGTGTCGACAGGTCCCGGACGCATCAGGAAATGATCGAAGCTCGTCACGAAATCGGCCTTGTCAGGCTTGCAGCCGGGGCCGGGGACCATGTCGATCAACAGCCCGTCGGCGTAAAAAGCGCCTTGTTCCGCCAGAAGGACGCCGAGATCGGCGAACGAGGACAGGCCTTCGGGCAGATCGACGAACTCATCGGCGTCGACCATCAGCGCCCACGCACCGGGCCTCAGATACGTCTGCATGAGGGCCTTCATCCACAGCACCTTGGATGTTCCGTACCACCCGAAATTCGGCTGGAACCAGTGAACACCAGGCGCCGAGAACGCCTGCGGGCCAGGAATGTCCGATCCGTCGTCGATCAGGAAGAACCGGTCTACACCCCGGTCCCGGTAGTGTTTGTAGAAAGCCGGCAAGAACCTGTGATCGTTCTTGAGGCACCCGAAAAGGGCAAGGTCCGCCTCCGCGCGCGGTGGTGCCGTATCCCCCATGGGCCGCATTAGCGTGGCGATGGTCTCTGCCGGAGCTGCGTCGAGATAGCTGAACCCCGCTGCCCGGGCGAGGTCCCGATACATTTCACGCCTTTCGCCGCTGGCTTCGTTCTTTTCAAACGAACTGAACGTGTTGAACCGGGTCATGGCCTGCAGTTCTGGACTGCTCGCGACGTAATCGGTTGCCTTGGCGTTCATCGCACGCGAGGTGGCGCCGACCGCGCCCAGATGAAGGTTGAAATGCAGATCCTCGGCGAAGGTCGCGGCTTCCGGCGCCGAAAAAAGGTGGTTCTCTGTGTCCCTTCGATAAAGGTGTATCCCCGGCAACCTGCGGATTGCCGAAATGAGCAGATCCATTTCGTCGAATTGCCGCCACAGGAAGCGCTCGTCATAACCGATGATCTCGTAAACCGACCTCGGTACGGTAATCCGTCCGCTGGTCCCATCGCCCCATGTTCCCGAAAAATGATGGATCAAGACCGCGGGGTGACCCTTGTCCATGATGTCCAGGGTCTGACTGACCTCATCGGGATCAAGATGATTGTCGGCATCCAGACTGGAATAGAATGTGCCGCGCAGACGTCCGCGAAAGGAATTCTTGGCCCGGCCAAAATGCCACCGGATCAATGTCATGGGCTGGATCAGGCGCAGATAGCCGCTGTCCAGGTCCTCGGCAAAGCGGCATCGGACCCATTCCAGTGCCGGATCGTCTGGCGACAGGACACTGACGATGAATTCGATCTGATCCTGGAAGCGTCGATTCGAGGTCAGGTTCGCCGTCAGCGTCGCCTGCAGGTCGGACAGCCGGTCCAGAACCGGGATGCAATACGACAGGCGCTTGGGTTCTTTCAGTGTCGCGAGGATGGCTTTCGCGTCGTCCTCCCCGCGGGGCAACGGGTTGGCGGGGGGCACGCCAAACGGTGCCGTCATGCAGAAATGCCGCTCGGCCGTCATGCCGTCCGGAATCGAGTCCGCGTTCCGTGCGGCATACCAGACCGCATCAAAGGCACGGTTGTTGGCGACGATGTCACTGAGATCGCGACCGGCGAGCCATGCAACGTCTTGTCGGGTCACCAGAATTCTGCCCTCGTCCCCAGCCGTCGCCGTCATGCACTGCCCCGCGAACGCAGGATCGACCGCAGAAGTGTCTTGTGCCTGCTTCCGCCCTTGGAAGGCCGGGCATGCGTCTGTGTTTCCGGCAGTGGCTCCGCCTGATCTGTTTTGCGCCGTTCGGCGTGCCGACTTGCTTCTGCCAGAGCGGCGACGGCGATGCGCAGCTGCCGATCACGTTGCCTCAGCGCCTCGACTTCGCCTGTCATGGCCTGGACACGTTCGTCCGCAAGCGCGGCACGGCTGGTTGCCACCTCGGCCAACAACCGAAAATGCTCGGCCAGTTGCGCCTGGGCCTGCATCTCGGCAAGGAACCCGGCATGGTACATTCCGGGTGGATGGTCCGCGTCACTCGTCATCCCGTATGGGCCCGTCACTGTGAATGATTGCGATCAGAGCCCGAGGTCTGATCCTTGCACGGTACCTTTCGGCGAGTTTCGCCGGGAAATCATACACTGGGACAAAGGCCAGCAGGTCATGCGCGGTCGCCCAAAGGGCTTGCCGTTCATGGTCGGCCTGCGTCCTCAGACATACCTATAGCACGCGTGACGTAGGTCGAATATCTGTTGACCGCAACCCGGCTGGAAAGGAATTTGGGGTGCGATGCGTTCTTCTGGTTGATGCCTTTTTTCAATTGCCTCCGCCCGGGATGTCCCGTTCGTCTGGGGGCGTTTCATCAGGGCATGTCTGAATTGCAGCATTGCGCGTAAGTGGTGACCAGCTGACACGCGAGGATCGGATAGAGGGCAGGATGCGCCCCTCCATGCGGTCCGGCATTGATGACGATCGCGCCGCAACCGGCTCATGCAGCAGTTTCGGACCTAAGAAAGGGGAATAACGCCTTGAAAAGACGGCAATTGCTGGCGTTGGCTGGCGCGGCTTCCCTGTCTCCTGCGTCCGTTGCCTTTGCACAGGCCAAAAGCGGCGCGGCTGCGGTGCAGGCGGCGCAGGCCCATTTCGCGGGCCGGACGGTGCGGGTCCTGATACCGTCGGCGGCAGGTTCAGGAACAGACCGCAGTGCGCGGCAGTTCATTGACGAATTGCAGCGTCTGTTGCCCGGAACCCGCCTTCGGATCGAGAACATCGAACGCGCCGGGGGGCAGATCGCCGCCTCCGACCTCTGGCGCGCACCGGCTGACGGTTCGGTCGTGGGTTTCCTGCGCAGCAACCTGTTCTATGCCGAACTCATGGAACGCTCGACGCTGGACTTCGGTTTCACCGGATTCACCTTCTTCGGGTCGATCACCCGCGGGCACAGGGTTCTTGTGCTGGGGAATGAAAGCCGCATCGAGAACATCGAAACGATCCTGTCCGGCGACCGGATCATCCTGAAATCGGCCGATGCGGTCAATTCAAGCCATTATTACGAAGCGCTTCTGATGAACGCGCTTGCCGGGTCGCGGATCTTGCCGGTTCCGGGGTTCGCGGGCGGCGCCCGAAACATGGCCGTCATCAGCGGCGAGGTCGACTGCCAGATCGGCTCGATCGAGGCGGTCCAGCCGATCATCGAGGCCGGCGCAGGCCGGATCGTCTTTCGCCTGACCTCGGCCCCCCTTCCTGAGGGCCTTCCGGACGTGCCACGGCTGGCCGACCATCTTCGCGATCCCGCGTTGGCATGGGCGGTCAGGATCATCGACGCCGCAGCAATGCTCGGCCGTCCATTTGCCGGTCCGCCGGACATGGAGCCTTCGGCCGCCGGCCACTGGAAGGTGCTGTTCGAGGCCGTCGTGAACAACCCCGCCTTCCGCGAGCTTTCGCGGGTGGAGGAAGGGTTGGTCATAGACCCGGCATCTGGCGAAGACATCGCGGAACTGCTGTCAGGCATTGCAGGGATGGGGGACGGGCTGCAAGACGACATAGACAGCCTGCTGGACTGCGGGCAACTCCTGACGTCCAGCGAAGAGAGCCAGTGTGGTTGACCGGCCCGCAGGTAAACGGTGATGTCTTCATGGGCCGACAGCATCGACATGGCATTCGGGCTTGTTCCCGTTCTTTTCGCCGGGATGGTCTTCGGCCTTGTCGCGGGGCTTACGCCGGGCATCAGCGGGCGGATCGGGCTTCTGATCGCGCTGCCGGTAGCCCTGTGGTTCGATCCGGTCGGTGCCGCCGTCTTTCTGATCGCGATGCATTCGGTCGTCCATACGACCGGATCGGTGCCTGCGGTTCTGCTTGGCCTTCCAACATCAAGTTCCGAGGCCGCCACGGTGATGGACGGCTGGCCGATGATGAAGGCGGGCAGGGGGGGCGAGGCCGTCGGCGCGACCCTTGCTGCATCGCTTGTCGGCGGTGTGCTGGGAGGAGTGGCGCTGTTGGCGCTGGCCCCCTTGGGCGGGGTCATCGCGCGACAGTTCACTTCGGCCGAAGTCGCGGCGCTTTCGGCAACGGGACTTCTGGCCATCTCAGCCCTTTCGGGGCGAAGCCTCGCGCTTGGCCTTGTCGTGGCCGCGCTGGGTGTGCTGGCGGCGACGGTCGGGGTTGACACCCACACCGCGGCCGAGCGGTTCACCTTCGGACGGCTGGAACTCTGGGACGGGTTGAACATCGGGGCCATCGTCGCCGGGCTTTTTGTCATACCCGGTTTGCTGCATGACCGCTTCAAGGGGCACCCGTCAGGGCAGCCCGAAATGCGCAAAACGCCCGCGCGCGTCCACTATGCCGATGTGCTGAGGGGATGCCACGCGACGATGCGCAATGGCTGGCTGGTCCTGCGGTCGTCGGTCCTGGGCATTGTCGTCGGCTTCATCCCCGGCCTCGGGGCCAGCGTTGTCGTGTGGCTGGCCTATGCCCATGCCAGCGCCTCGACCCGGCCAGCGGTGCCTTTCGGAAAGGGGGCGGTCGAAGGCGTCATCGCGCCTGAGGCTGCGAACAACTCGAAGGAAGGTGGCGCGATGCTGCCGACCCTTCTCTTTGCCGTCCCGGGGACGTCGAGCATGGGCATCCTTCTGGGTGCCTTTGCGCTGATCGGGATCGAGGTCGGGCCCGGCATGGCCTCTCGCGATCCGTGGGTCATCCATTTGGCGGGCTGGGTGATCCTTTTCGCAAGTCTCCTGGCTTTCCCGATCTGTCTGGCCCTTGCGCCAGTGCTGACCCGTCTGGCCTTTTTGCACAGGGCGATGGTGGTGCCCTTCGCGCTGATGGCGTCAACGGTGGCGGCCCTGGCCATTTCCCCCAGTGTGGAGACGCTGGTGCAGATCGTTGTCTTCGGTGCGCTTGGCACGGTTCTCGCGCATCTCGATTGGCCACGGGCGCCTTTCGTCCTGGGTCTCGTGATCGGCCCGATCCTCGAGGGGGCGTTGACGCGCACCATGCTGACGGTCGGCACCGACGCGCTTGCGCGCCCCATGGTTCTGGTGATCCTCGGGGGGGCGCTGGCCTCTGTCGTGTATTGGCGCCGCAGGGGCGCGCGGCGTGTCGGCGCATCTCTGCCCGAGGCCGAAGGCGGCGAACCCGGCTCGCACGCCGTGGTTTCCGCCCTGGTGGCGGCGGTCTTTGCCCTGGCGATCGCCGGGGCCTGGTCCTTGCCGGGCCAGTCGTCGGTGCTGCCGGTCCTTGTCGGGGTTTCCGGCCTGTTCGCGTCTTTGGCCGCGCTGGTTGCCCGCTACCCCGCGCGTGGATTTTCCGACGTCGTGACGCCATCCGTGCTGGCCGTGTTTCTGGCTTTCCTCGGGGCAATATGGCTGGTGGCGCCACCTCTGGCGGCAGCCGCATTCGCGATGGTCTACCATGTCCGGTTCACGCCGCTGCCGCGACGCTGGCTGGTGCCGGTCTGCGCAGGTTTCGCCTTAACGGCCTGGGTTCTCGCCGGTGAGACGATCGGCGTCCTCCGGCCTTTCACCGCGTTCGGCGACCTGGTGCCGATCAGCGGCCCCTGAACAGGGAACGGCCATTCCTGATGATCCGGCGCAGGAAGGTGGGGCTGTCTGATACGGACGGTGTGGCCTGCCTTGCCGGTTGCCCTGACTTTGGTGGGACAGGCGTCTCGGCGACGGGCGCGGTTGGTGCGATGGCCAGCGCGACAGGCGGCGCCGCCTTCACCGGTGCCGGCAGGTCGTGGCTTCTGGGATAGGGCAGGCCGAGCGTGACCGGCTTGCCCTCCGCAAGTGGTGTGTCGATCCGCTGGAAGGCCGCAAGCAGGCGGTCGCGCACGATCCGTCGCCGCTCCTGCCGGGGATCATCCTTGTCGATGCCGGGAAAAGTGGGGTTCGAGTTGATCTCGAACACGATCACCTTTCCATCCAGCACCGTATAGTCGATCCGCCCGAAGTCGGCAGAGGCCAGATCCATGATCCGCAGAAGAACGTCCTCGTGCGGATTGGTCAGGATGTAATCCATTTCCTCGGCGATGTGGCGCTCGGTCCGGTGGCTGCTGTTGCTTTTGACGACCCAGTCTTCCGAAATCTGCAGATGCTGGGGAAGGATCCGGTCGCCTACCCGGAATGCGCCATATTTGCGATACATGCCGTCGGCATCGGCACGGTTGCAGAATTCCACCGCCAGCCGACCCCGCAGCGGGATTCCGCGCGCCATCATGTCCTGCACGGCAAGGTCCAGCGCGGCACGATCGTGAAGCAATCCCGTCTCGGCACCCTGGGCGTCGCCCTCGCGGCGCAGGAAGACCGGGAAGGCAAGGTCAGGCAGCGGAAGTTCAAGCCGGGCCGAACGGAACGGGTTTATCCCCTCGTGCCACAGTCGTTCCAGCAACTCGTGGCGCTGAAGGAACCGGGCGGGATGGTTGAGGATACGGACATCGGGATTGGCGGCGCGCATCTGTTCGGCCGCCGTGGCCGCGATTTCGAGTTCGTACTGGGACAGGCGGTCGAAGTCGGTAAAGACAAGATGCGCGGGCGGAAGCGACAGTGTCGAAAAGATTTGTTCATAGGACAGGACATCCAGCACCCCCCGGCTTTCGGGGGGCAGGGTCGGCAGGAAACGATCGATCGTATAGCGGTGCCGGGCGCGGCAGACGTAAAGGATCATCCGCAACCGCCTTTCCGCGCCACCACAAGAACCCCCTTGGAAGCCCGAGGAACCGGCCGCCCGGCCGCGTCGAAGCCGGTGCCGCGGCGCAGATCCTCGATCGTTTCGACGGCCAGCCCCGCGTCGGCCAGCCAGCGCTGCAGCGCGTCCAGATCATCGAAGGGGCCGCGCCTTTCCGCCCGCCCGGCCGTATAGGCGTCAAGAAGTTCGGCGAATTCTGCTTCCCCTCCCGGCAAGGGCACACCACGCGCGGAAAGCTGCGACAGGACATGCTGGCGATGGTGCGCCGTGGACAAAGCCGGCGCGGATCGTCCGATCGAGGTGGTCATGACCAGCCGGCCGCCGGTCTGCAGGCTCTGGCCCATAAAGGCCCCCGCCCGCGGAAGATCCTCCGCTGGCAGAAACGACAGGACGGAATGGGCCACGATCAGTTCGACAGGCGGGGTGACGGGGGCGCCGGTGATCGATCCCTGCTGCGTGCGCAGTCGGCCTGCGGCCCGCCCCCCCAGAAGCGCAAGGCACTGGCGCAGCGGTGTTTCGCAAAGATCCAGCACCGTCAGATCCACCGGCCTTTCCGCCGCGGCATCCAGCACACATTCGGCAAGCCCGGCATCGGCGCTGCCCGCCAGCAGAACGGTCGTTCCCGCATCCAGCAACGGGGAGAGTACCCGCATCAACCGGTCACGGTCGGCATCCACGCCGCGCGGCGGGTCGATGAGACGCAGATAGGGCCAGACCGCGTGATAGGCCCCGCATCCCCTGCAATGGGTGTGCGAAAGATCATGAGCCAGCCGTGCGGCGGCTTCGGATCGGGTGATCTGCACATGAGGCGCGGGCATGTCGTCCACGGGTCCGGCACTCTCACTGGTGTTGGTGTGCCGACAGGTCGCGCCCGGCAACACGATCATGACCAGTTATCCGGTAATTGGAACAGGTTCCAGTCGTCTTGGGGGCAGCACCGGTTCTGGCGTCCTGACGGGAACATGACAGTCGCGGCGCGTGTCCTGCCTTGCGGGCGCGCCGGGCAGGCTTTCTGGCCCGTCCGGGTGGCGTGTTGCGTGGCGGGACTTGACCGCAATCCGCGCCGGTTGGTCAGCTCAGGCCTGGTTTCCCAGCCAGAGAGTGATGGCCGGGAAGGCGATCAGAATGCCAAGGCGCACAAGGTCCACCGCAATGAAGGGAATGAGGCCCTTGAAAATTCGCCCGATGGCGACGTTTGGCAAGACGGCTTTCAGAACGAACACGTTCATTCCGACAGGGGGCGTGATCAGCGCGATTTCCGTAACCACGATCACGATGATCCCGAACCAGACCAGGTCGAAACCCTGCGCCACCACGATGGGCGCGAACAGCGGCACGAAGATCAGGATGATGGCCATCGAGTCCATCACGCAGCCCAACACCAGAAACACGCACATGATGGCGAGGATCAGCGCCGTACCCTCGAGGCCGGTCGATTGAACGAGTTCGAGAACACCGATGGCCAGCCCCGACAGCGTCAGCAGTTTTGACAGCATCAGCGCGCCGAACAGAACGGAATAGAGCGACACCGATGTATAGGCCGTGTCGATGATGATGGCGCGCAGTGCCGCCCAGGTCAGGCGCCCATGAAACGAGGCGATCAGGATCGCCAGCCCGGCACCGATGCCGGCCGCTTCTGTCGGGGTGAACAGTTTGGCGTAAAGGCCGCCAATGATCAGCCCGAACAGAAGAAAGAAGGGCCAGACGCCCGCCAGCGTCTTGATCTTTTCCGCCCAGGGAGTGCGTTCGCCCTTCGGGGCATGGCTGGGATTGATCGCGGCGACAAAGCTGATTGCCGCCATATAGAAAGCCAGTCCCAGAAGGCCGGGCACGACACCGGCGACAAAGAGGTCGCCAATGTTCGTCTGTGTCAGGATGCCGTAGACGACCATGATGATCGACGGCGGGATCAGGATCCCGAGCGTCCCGCCGGCCGCGATGGTGCCCGAGGCAAGTTCATCCGAATAGCGATACTTGCGCATGCTGGGATAGGCGACCTTGGCCATCGTCGCTGCGGTGGCATAGCTGGACCCGCAGACTGCCGAGAACCCCGAACATGCCACCATGGTCGACAGGGCTAGCCCGCCGCGGACATTCCCGACAAAGGCATATGCCGCCCGGAACAGGTCGCTGGCGATCCCGGTCTTCGAGATGATGTTGCCCATCAGGATGAACATGGGCACCACGGCCAGATCGTAGGACAAGACCGCGTCGGAAATGGTGAGCGGGACAAGCTGGAAGGCGATGTTCCAGTTTATCGCAAATCCGATCCCCGCGACCGAAACGGCCAGAAGGGCAAAGGCAAGGGGAACGCGAAGGAAAGCAAGGAGGATGGCCGAAGCCATCGCGATGGCACCGATGATCATAGGGCTTCCTCCTTGTGGGTATCCTTCGGATCGACCATCGGCCCGAAAAAGGTGATCCCGAGTGCGGCGAGGGCGGACAGGGCACAGCTCAGCGCCATGAACAGGTAAAGCGGCCCGCGCGGGATGCGCAGCGCCTGGCTGACCTCGGAGATGCGTGTGGCGTTCAGCCCATGCTTGACGAAAAGCCACGCAATCACGCCCAGGACCACAACCACCAAGGCCGAGGACAGAACCCGCCACCAGGCCATCCACGGCTTGCTGACGAGGCGATCAAAAAGGTCAACCGACAGATGTGCCCCGGCCGCGGTCACCAAGGGCAGCCCGCAGAAGACGACCAGCGCCATCAGATGTTCCGTGATATCGTTGGACCCGTAGATCGGCTTGCCGAAAATCCGGCGTCCGACGACATCGGCAAACGTCAACGCGACCATGGCCAGCAGAAAGACGGCCATACCCGTCTCAACACTTCGGCGTATTTTCCATGCCAAAGACAACATGATCTCTCTCCTCCCCGAGATGACGGGGGCGCATCGCGCCCCCGATGGATGATCAGTGCCGGTTACTTGGCCGCCAACGCGGCGTAGGTCGCGTTGTAGAAGGCCAGCATCCCTTCGGGGTCGGCCACGCCCGCCGATTTTGCCGCGCCGATCCAGTCAGCCACCATCGAGGCATAAACGGTGTCGACGGCTGCAATCAGTTCGGGCGAGGCGTCATTGAATTCGTGGCCTGCCGCCGTCATCTTCTCGATGGCGGGTTGGTCCTGATTGTCAAAGTTCCGGCCCCAGGCGGCTGACAGCTCTTCGCCGATGATGCCTTCGATCGCGGCCTTGTCGGCATCGCTCAGGGCGTCCCACTTTCCGCCGTTCATCGCCACGAAGAAGGTCGCGTCATAGAACCCGTTCGGAAAAACGGTGTGGTGCTTCAGCACGTCTTCCAGGCGGAAGTTGACGACCGACTCCATCGTGTGAAGCGATCCGTCGATGACGCCGCTTTCCAGCATTTCATAGGCTTTGGTGGCAGGGGCGGCGACGGGAACGGCGCCAAGCGCAGTCAGCAGCTTTTCCTGGATCGGGCCGCCCATGCGGAATTTCTGGTTGGCGACATCGCCGGGCGAGGTGATCGACTTCGATCCATGATGCAGCTGGCCGCCGCCAAACATGCCCACCGACAGAAGCTTGACGCCGTCGAAGGCCGCGTTGCCGGCAAGGAACTTTTCATAGGTCTGCCACAGGGCGCGGCTTTGTGCTTCGGCATTCGTGCCGGCATTGGGGAATTCCGCGAACCACATCGAGACAAAGCGCTCGGGCTCATAGGTGAAGTTGCCCCAGGTGATGTCGGCAACGCCTGTCCGGGCCAGTTCCCAATGCTGCGGGGGGCTGGCGAGGGGGGCCGGAAGGATGGTGACCGTCACGCGACCTTCAGTCACTTCGGCGATCTTCTCGGTCAAGGGCACCAGGAAATCGGTGTGGATGAAGTGCGTCGGCGGCACCCACGACGACATTGTCAGGACTTCGGCCTGAGCCATCGGGGTCGTGGCAAACAGGGCCGCTGCAGCAACGGCGCCTTTCAGGAATTTGGTGGTAACGGTGATCATCTGGTTCCTCCCTCGGATGATGCTGGGCTGTCTAGTGAGCGGGTCTGAGGCCGAGCTTGCGGCTCGTCCTCTGTTGGGCGAGGTCGGCAAAGATGGCCGCCCCGATGGGAATGACGCCTGGGTCAAAGACGTATTCAGGGTGATGAGGCATCTGGCCGGACTGGCCGATGAAGAAGTAGGCGCCCGGCACACGTGCGCAGAGTTCCGAGAAATCTTCCGAGGCCATCAGGCTTCGCGCGTTGCCCAGAACATTTTCGCTGCCGACGACGCGGGCCGCCGCCTCGTGGACGGCGGCTACGCAATCAGGA
The DNA here is from genome assembly GCF_004799285.1 of Aliigemmobacter aestuarii. Classification (GTDB taxonomy): domain Bacteria; phylum Pseudomonadota; class Alphaproteobacteria; order Rhodobacterales; family Rhodobacteraceae; genus Aliigemmobacter; species Aliigemmobacter aestuarii. The sequence goes on from NZ_SSND01000008.1 coordinate 21,722, forward strand.
TCATTCACCGTGACCGGGGCCACCTTTTCGACGCTGCAGTCCATCTGGACGTCAAAAAGCAGTTCGGTTGCCTTGGCCGCATTCCGAAGCAGCCCCTCCAGCCTGGTCCGGGCGGACGTCGAAGTGGTGCGCATCGTGCCTTCCAGCCGGACTTCGTCGGGCAGCACGTTGCGAACGGTTCCGCCGCGAAAGACGCCGAAAGAGATGACACCGGCGTCGCGCGCATCGATCACGCGGGTGGCGGCCTGCTGGACAGATGTCACGAAATGTGCGGCCGCGGCGATGGCGTCGGTGCCCGTATGCGGCATGGAACCATGAGAGCCCTTGGCCCGCAGCGTCACGTTGATGTCATCGGCCGAAGCCAAAGCCGCGGTTGCGGGGACGCCGACCGTTCCGGCAGGAAGACCGGGCAGGTTGTGAAGCGCATAGATCTCGTCGCAGGGAAAGCGTTCGAACAACCCATCGGCCAGCATGGCGCGCGCGCCTGTCAGCAGCTCCTCGGCGGGCTGAAAGATGAAACGGACGGTGCCTTCAAGGTTGCGGCGCCCGGCGAGATAGGCCGCCGCCGTAAGGGCAACGACGGTATGGCCGTCGTGTCCACAGCCATGAAACTTTCCCGGTCGCGTCGAGGCATAACCAAGGCCGGTCTTTTCCGTCATCGGCAGCGCATCCAGCTCGGCGCGAAAGGCGATCGTGCGGCTGTGCGGTTCATCCGCAGCCATGCCATGCAAGGTCGCGACAATGCCGGTGCCGCCGATGCCGCAGGCGACGTCATACCCGTGCTGCCGAAGAACTCCGGCCGCAAAAGCGGCCGTTTCGGTCTCTTCAAAGCCCACTTCGGGGAACTGGTGCAAATGCTCCAGCCAGCCCAGAGTGGTCTTGCGGTTTTCGTGGTACCAGGCAGAGAACATGGGAGGCCACTTCGATAGCAGGATAAGAATGTTGCAAAAGGATACTTGTTTTGCGTGCTGTCTACCTGATAAGCAGATCTGGCGACAAAATCAGGGTATCGTGCGATACCTTTTCGGTCGAACACGGGAGGGGGGAGGATGCAGCGGGAAAAGACGTTTAGAAACGAACGCCTTACCTACAAGCTCAGTATCGTTGCGCAAGAGGCGATACTGGCGAATGACGCGATCTTCTTGCGTGAGACGGGGTGCCGGATCCGCGACTTGCGCGTGCTGCGCCTGATTGACGACCAGCCGGGAACAACCTTTGCGGAAATCGCGAAATCCACTGGTTTTGAACGGAGTTTGACGTCAAGAATCATCCAGGGACTTCTTTCTTCCGGGCTGATCGAGCGTCAAAACTCTGCCGAAGATGCCCGCGTTTTCCGGCTGCTGACGACCGAAAAAGGCAAGGCGACCCGGCAGGTCGCGCGCACCATTTCCGACCGGCTGGAAGTGATCCTGACAGACCCTTTGTCAGTGCAGGAGTTGCGGGCGCTGAACGATATTCTGGCGCGTCTCGGGGCTTGGGTCACGTCCGATGAGTATCGCGCGGCGCTTCGGGATGACTTGGCCATATGATCTTAAGGTGAAACTATATTGACAGAAAAGCCGACTCTGGCTTAGGACTTCTGCAGCCGACTTGACCACCGCAGGAGAGGCTGGATCGAACCAGCGCCGAAGGAGCAACCCCCCGGAAACTCTCAGGCAAAAGGACTGCGTTCGTGGTGGCGATCTGAAGCGTGGCGTGCCTCGCGACAGAGGGGACTAGGACCGTCATCCGGCGGGACGAAACCTTTGGTCGCGGAGGGAGACATGACCAGAATCGCAGTGATCGGCGCCGGTATCACCGGCGTCACGACGGCATCCAGCCTGATGGACAGGGGGTATGATGTCACCCTGTTCGACCGCAATCGCTATGCCGCGATGCAGACCTCTTTCGCCAATGGCGGGCAGCTTTCCGCTTCGAACGCGGAAACGTGGAACCGCTGGGCCACCGTCTTAAAAGGCATGAAATGGATGCTGGAACGGGGGGCGCCCTTGCTGGTGAACCCCAAGCCAAGCTGGCACAAATACAGCTGGATGGCGGAATTCATCGGGGCGATCCCGCAGTATCGCAACAACACCATCGCCACGACCCGCATGGCCATCGCCGCGCGGGGGCTGTTGAAGGAAAAGGCCGAACGGCACGGCTTTGATTTCAACTGTGAAGATCGCGGCATCCTGCACATCTACACAGACAAGACCGAATTCGACCACGCGACCGAGGTCAACAAACTGCTCGCCGAAGGCGGCCTGCAGCGTCGCGCGGTATCTCCCGAAGAGGTGCGCCAGATCGAACCTGCACTCAGCGGCAAGTTTCACGGCGGCTATTACACGGAAAGCGATTTTACCGGGGACATCCACCGCTACACCACCGGTCTGGCCAAGGCCATTGAGGCGGCCGGGGCCCAGTTGCGGTTCGGCACGGATGTGGATGCGATCCGCCTGGAGGATGCCGGCGTTCAGATCACCTGGAGCCGCAACAACGAAAGCCAGACAGAACGCTTTGACGCGATTGTCGTCTGCGCCGGTGTCGAAAGCCGCCGGATCGCTGCAACCTTGGGTGATCGGGTGAATGTCTATCCGGTCAAGGGCTATTCGATCACAGTGCGGCTGGATGACGAAGACAGCCAGCGCGCGGCACCCTGGATCAGCCTGTTGGACGATGAAGCCAAGATCGTGACCAGCCGCCTTGGCAGGGACCGCTTCCGCATTGCCGGGACGGCCGAGTTCAACGGATACAACCTCGATATCCGCGATGACCGCATCCGCCCGCTGATCAAGTGGTGCGAAAGGTTCTTCCCTGGCGTCAGCACCGAACATGCGATCCCATGGGCGGGGCTGCGGCCGATGATGCCGAACATGATGCCGAAGGTCGAACAAGGACGGCATGCCCGCGTCTTCTACAACACCGGTCACGGGCATCTGGGCTGGACCCTGTCGGCCGTCACGGCCGAGATGATTGCCGAAAAGGTCGCGGCCTCTCCTGTCATGAAACAAGCAGCCCTGTTCCCGATTGGTCAGCCGGTGAAGGCGCCTGCGCTGAAAGAGGTGGCGTGATGTACATTCCAACCTATGACGACATGCTGGCGGCGCACGAGCGGATCATGCCGCATATCCGCCGCACCCCGGTGCGAACCTCCGACTATCTGAGCGACCTGACGGGCGCTCGGCTGTTCTTCAAATGCGAGAATTTTCAGGAACCCGGCGCCTTCAAGGTACGGGGTGCCGCGAATGCGGTGTTTGGCCTTTCGGATGAACAGGCGAACAAGGGCGTGGCGACGCATTCGTCGGGCAATCACGCGTCCTGCCTGTCTTATGCGGCCATGCTGCGGGGCATTCCCTGCAATGTCGTGATGCCGCGCACCGCGCCGCAGGCCAAGAAAGATACGGTGCGCCGTTATGGTGGGGTCATCACGGAATGTGAGCCCTCGACCACCAGCCGCGAGGCGACCTTTGCCGAAGTGCAGGCGGCGACGGGGGGCGATTTTGTCCATCCCTACAACGACCCGCGGGTGATCGCGGGGCAGGGGACCTGCTCGCGCGAGTTCATGGAGCAGACTGGCGGGCTGGATATGGTCGTGGCCCCGATTGGTGGGGGCGGCATGATTTCAGGGACCTGCCTTACGCTTTCGACCCTTGCGCCCGAGACAAAGGTGGTCGCGGCCGAGCCGGAACAGGCCGACGACGCCTATCGCAGCTTCAAGGCCGGATACATCATCGCCGACGACGCGCCCAAGACCATCGCCGACGGTCTCTTGGTGCCGCTCAAGGACCTGACCTGGCATTTCGTGTCGAACCATGTGTCCGAGATCTACACCGCGTCCGAGCAAGAGATCATCGATGCGATGAAGCTGATCTGGAAACACCTGCGGATCGTGGCCGAACCGTCCTCGGCGGTGCCCTTGGCCACGGTCCTGAAAAACCCCGATGCGTTTCGCAACAAGCGCGTCGGCATCATCATCACCGGCGGAAACGTCGATCTGGACAAACTGCCCTGGATGCAGGGCTGAAAAGGAATTCCGCACCATGAAAGACATGCTTGATTTCGACGCCTATGAGGTGGGGTTCGACATTCCGGCCAAGCCGGGAATGCCCGAGGCCGACATCCAGACCCCCTGCCTTGTGCTGGATCTGGACGCGCTTGAGCGCAACATCAAGAAGATGGGCGACTATGCCCGCGCCCATGGCATGCGTCACCGGGTGCATGGAAAGATGCACAAATCGGTGGATGTGGCCAAGCTGCAAGAGCGGCTGGGCGGCGCGATTGGCGTTTGCTGCCAGAAGGTGAGCGAAGCCGAGGTCTTTGCCCGTGGTGGCATCAAGGATGTCCTGGTGTCGAACCAGGTGCGCGATCTGGCCAAGATCGACCGCTTGGCGCGGTTGCCGAAACTGGGTGCCCGGATCATCGTTTGCGTCGATGACATCGATAGCGTCGCCGACCTTTCCGCAGCGGCTGTCAAGCACGGCACCACCATCGAATGCTTTATCGAGATGGATGTGGGCGCGGGGCGTTGTGGCGTGATCGGGGCCGACAAGGTCGTGACGATCGCCAAGGCCATCGCGGCCGCGCCGGGGCTGAAATTCACCGGCATCCAAGCCTATCAGGGCGCGATGCAGCACATGGACAAGTATGAGGATCGCAAGGCCAAGCTGGACGCCGCGATTGCCATGGTGTCCGAGGCGGTGACGGCGCTGGAAGCGGTCGGGCTGAAGCCCGAACTGGTGTCGGGCGGTGGCACGGGCAGCTATTATTTCGAGTCGAACTCGAACGTTTACAACGAGTTGCAGTGCGGCTCCTATGCTTTCATGGACGCCGATTACGGCCGTATTCTGGACAAGGACGGCAAGCGCATCGATCAGGGCGAATGGGAAAACGCGTTTTTCATCCTGACCCAGGTGATGAGCCATGCAAAGGCCGACAAGGCGATCTGCGATGCGGGCCTCAAGGCGCAATCGGTGGATAGCGGCCTGCCCACCATCTTTGGTCGTAGCGATGTGCAATATGTCAAATGCTCGGACGAGCATGGGGTGATTGCCGATCCGGACGGGGTGCTGAAGGTCGGTGAAAAGTTGCGTCTGGTGCCGGGTCATTGTGATCCGACGGCCAATGTCCATGACTGGTATGTGGGCGTTCGCGGCGGCAAGGTCGAGGTTGTCTGGCCGGTGTCGGCCCGCGGCAAGGCCTATTGATCGAGACACATGAACCAGGCGGACAGGGGGGAAATCGACATGCCCCCTGTCTGCTTTTTCGACACACCCCGTTCCCCTTGATGTCTGTGCCGCGTGACGCAAGGGCATGGGCGTTGTGGCAAGGCAGTCGCGACAGGGCAGTCGTGACAAGGCAAAGGATCGCCCCATGCTGATCGTACCGGAAAACCTGATTGCAGAACTGGTGACGCCAGAGATGGCCCTGACCGCCGTCGAGGCCGTCTTTGCCGCCATGGCGCGGGGCGAGGCCCGGAATTTTCCCGTGGTGCGCGAGGCGCTGGGCCATGAGGATGCGCTTTATGGCTTCAAGGGCGGGTTCGACCGGTCTGGCGCACATCTCGGACTGAAGGCCGGGGGCTTTTGGCCGCATAACCTTGAACGGCGCGGGCTGATCAATCACCAGTCCACGGTGTTCCTGTTTGACCCTGATACCGGCACACCCACCGCGATGGTCGGGGGGAACCTGCTGACCGCGCTGCGCACGGCGGCGGCGAGTTCCGTGTCGATCAAGTATCTGGCTCGGCCGGATGCACGGGTGCTGGGAATGGTCGGCGCGGGCCATCAGGCGACGTTCCAGTTGCGTGCCGCCTTGCAGCAGCGGCGGTTTGAAAAGGTCATCGGCTGGAACTATCACCCCGAAATGCTGCCCAACATCGCCAAGGTCGCCGAAGAGGCGGGCGTGCCGTTTGAAGCCGTGCCGCTGGAGGGGATGCGGGTGGCGGATGTGATCATCACCATCACCTCGGCCTTTGCGCCGTCCTTGATGGCGGACCATGTCGGCCCTGGCACGCATCTGGCCTGCATGGGGACGGATACGGTCGGCAAGCAGGAGGTCGAGGCTGAGTTGGTGGCCGGGGCCACGGTCTTTACCGATGAAGTCGCGCAATCCGTCAGCATCGGCGAAGCACAGCATGCCGTTTCGGCAGGGCTGTTGTCGGCCGCAGGGATTACCCCCATCGGCGCGGTCATCAACGGCGCACATCCGGGCCGGACCCGAGAGGACGAGATCACCGTGTTCGACGGCACCGGGGTAGGGCTTCAGGATCTGGCGGTGGCGGCGGCCATCGTCGATCTGGCCGTTGCCAGGGGGATCGCAATCAAGGTCGATTTCTGATCCAAGCCTCTGACAGAGTTGTATTATCAATCCGCCTCGGCACGTGCCGGGGCGGCGTTTCTTTTGGCCCTGTCCGGGCGCGGATATCATGAAATGGTATCACCCGAGACCCTGCCAATCATCGACAGAATCCGCCCGCAACGGGCAGTTTCAGTGTCAATGAAACCAGCAGGCGCGGTGAGCGAAGTGACCAAGATCGACCAGATCGAGACCCTTATCCTCGATATCCCGACCATCCGGGGGCATGTGCTTTCGATGGCGACCATGCGGACGCAGACCGCGGTCCTGGTGCGGATCAAGTTTGCCGACGGTTCGGAAGGGGTTGGCGAAGGCACAACGATCGGCGGCCTCAGCTATGGCGCGGAAAGCCCGGAAAGCATCAAGTCGGCGATCGATACCTACATGGCCCCGGCGTTGGTTGGCCGGAACGGCGATGATGTGAATGGCGCGGTGCAGCTGGTGGACAAGCTGGTCAAGGGCAATCGGATTGCAAAGGCCGCGGTCGAAATCGCGCTGTGGGACGGGCTTGGCAAGCGTCTGGGCGTCTCGGTCGCGCAACTGTTCGGCGGGGCCGTGCATGAGCGCCTGCCGGTGGCCTGGACGCTGGCCTCGGGCAATTCGGAAACCGATATCGCCGAGGCGCTGCAGATGATCGAGGCGTGCCGTCACAACATCTTCAAGCTGAAGATCGGCAAGCGCGACGTGAAGGACGATGTGGCCCATGTGGCGCGGATCAAGCAGGCCGTGGGCGATGCGGCCAGCGTCCGGGTGGATGTGAATACCGCGTGGTCCTTGCAGGATGCGCGCTGGGGCCTGAAGGGTCTGCAGGATGCGGGCTGCGAACTGGTCGAACAGCCGGTGCCGGCGCGCTATCGCCGCGCGATGGCGGAATTGGCGGCGGGCTACGAGATCGCCGTGATGGCCGACGAGGCGCTGAACGGCCCCGAGGATGCGCTGGAAGTGGCGTCGTCCAAGGCTGCGGATGTCTTCGCCGTCAAGGTCGCGCAATCGGGCGGCCTGAAGCGGGCGTCCGAAGTGGTGGCCATCGCGCAGGCGGCGGGTCTGGGCCTTTACGGCGGCACGATGCTGGAAACCGGCCTTGGCACGGCGGCGGCGCTGCAACTGTTTGCCACCGTCGAGCGGTTGGATTGGGGGACCGAGTTCTTTGGTCCGCTGCTGCTGACCGACGAAATTCTGGCCAACCCGATCACCTATCGCGACTTCTGCGTGGAAATCCCGAAAGGGGCCGGCATTGGCGCCACGCTGGACGCCGACAAGATCGCCTTTTTCCGCCGCGATGGCGGACGGACTTTGAAAGCTCTCGCCGGGGAATGATCCCCGGCGCGCAACGTAACCCGCCACGGCGCAGGCTGATGCGCCAAGGTTGTCAGGAGGAGGACCTGCATGTTCACTCAACCCATTCTTGATGCATTCGAGCAGCGTCTGAGCGGCGCGATTCAGGACGACCCGGAAAACGGTGTGTTCCGCTGCCGCCGCGACATCTTTACCGATGAAGCGCTCTTCGAGTTGGAGATGAAGCACATCTTCGAAGGCAACTGGATCTACATGGCGCATGAAAGCCAGATCCCGAACCCCGGCGATTACTTCACCCTGCACATGGGCCGGACGCCGGTCGTCATCACCCGCGACAAGGACGGCAACCTGAATGCGCTGATCAACGCGTGTTCGCATCGCGGTGCGCAGCTGTGCCGCTTCAAGCGCCGCAACCAGAAGACCTTTACCTGCCCCTTCCACGGCTGGACGTTCTCGAACACCGGTAAGCTGCTGAAGGTCAAGGACCCGAACGGTGCGGGCTACCCCGAGCAGTTCAACAAGGACGGCAGCCACGACCTGACCAAGGTCGCCCGGTTCGAAAACTATCGCGGGTTCCTCTTCGGTTCGCTGAACGCCGATGTGCAACCGCTTGAGGATTATCTGGGCGAGGCGCGTAAGATGATCGACATGATCGTCGATCAGGCTGACGACGGGCTGGAGGTTCTGCGCGGGTCTTCGACCTATACCTATGACGGCAACTGGAAGCTTCAGGCCGAAAATGGCGCCGACGGCTATCACGTCTCGGCCGTGCACTGGAACTATGTCGCGACCACCGCGCACCGCACCGACGATGGCAAGGAAGACCAGATCAAGGCGACCGATGCCAGCAAGTGGAACAAGCAGCGTGGCGGCTTCCATGCCTATGACAATGGCCACATCCTGCTGTGGACGCAGTGGGCCGACCCGACCAACCGCCCGAACTATCCGCGCCTGTCGGAATGGACGGAAAAGTACGGCAAGACCAAGGCCGACTGGATGGTGGGCGTTCTGCGCAACCTGTGCCTTTACCCCAACGTCTTCCTGATGGACCAGTTCTCCAGCCAGATCCGGGTGTTCCGCCCGGTCAGCGTGGACAAGACCGAAGTCACCATCTACTGCATCGCGCCGAAGGGTGAAAGCCAGGAGGCCCGCACCCGCCGCATCCGCCAGTACGAGGATTTCTTCAACGCCTCTGGCATGGCCACCCCGGATGACACCGAGGAATTCCGCGCCACGCAGCGCGGCTATGCCGGCGCCGCACATGCCCAGTGGAACGACCTGACCCGTGGGGCGACCCAGTGGATCAAGGGACCGGACGCCGATGCCAAGGAACTGGGCATCAACCCGGTTCTGTCGGGTGCCCGCACCGAAGATGAAGGTCTGTTCGTGATCCAGCACACCAACTGGTCCGAGCGCATGGGCGAAGCGATTGCCAAGGAACGCGCAAACGCACCTGCCGCCGTGCAGACGGCCGCTGAGTGAGTGGGGAGGAAATGGAAATGACGACGATGACCCTTGAACGTCCGACCGCTGGCCAGTCGATGAGCTTTGACGAGATCCAGGCCTTTCTTCATGCCGAGGCGCGGGCGCTGGATGATCGCCAGTGGGATACGTGGCTTTCGTTCTATCACAAGGACTGCCCGTTCTGGATGCCGGCCTGGGATGACTATGACACCCTGACCGAAGACCCGCAGAACGAAATGTCCCTGATGTACTATCCCAACAAGCAGGGGATCGAGGACCGCGTGTTCCGCATCAAGACCGACCGGTCTTCGGCCACCTCGCTGCCCGAGCCGCGCACCAATCACAACGTGGCGAACATCGAAGTGACCAGCCGCGAGGGTTCGGAAATCAAGGTGCGCTTCAACTGGCACACGCTGAGCTATCGCTATGGCGAAACCGACCAGCACTGGGGGACGTCGTTCTACACGATCGACACCAGCGGGCCCAAGCCACTGATCACGAACAAGAAGGTGGTTCTGAAGAACGATCATATCCACCATGTGATCGACGTCTATCACATCTGATCCGGGCTTGTCCGGGAGGGGAAACAGCCCCCGCGCACCCCAGGCAACGGGTGCGCGGCCAAGGGAGGAGCATGCCATGACGACCTATAATATCGCCCTGAATTTCGAAGACGGCGTGACCCGCGTCATCCAATGCGACGACGACGAAAAGGTCACGGATGCGGCCTTTCGCCAGAAGATCAACCTGCCGATGGATTGCCGCGATGGCGTCTGCGGCACCTGCAAGTGCTTTGTCGAGAAGGGCAAGTACGAGCTGGAATTCTACATGGACGAGTCCATGAGCGACGAAGAGGCGGCGCAGGGCTATGCCCTGACCTGCCAGATGATCCCGGAAAGCGATTGCGTGGTTCGGGTTCCGGCGTCCTCAGCCGTCTGCAAGACGGCCCCCGAGGCGGTCGAGGCCGAGGTGGTGGGCGTGGATCTTCTGTCGGCCACCTCTTTCGGCTTGCGGGTCAAGCTGGCAAAGCCCATCGGATTTCTGCCCGGTCAATATGTGAACCTGACCGTGCCGGGCACGGATCGGCACCGGTCCTATTCGTTCTCGTCTGCCCCCGGCGCGCAGGAAGCCAGCTTCCTGATCCGCAACCTGCCCGGCGGGGTGATGAGCACCTATCTGGCCAACGCCGCACGGCCGGGCGACGCGCTGACGGCGACCGGGCCGATGGGGGCGTTTTACCTGCGGCCCATCGAGCGTGCCCAGCTGTGGCTGGCCGGTGGCACCGGCCTCGCGCCCTTCCTGTCGATGCTGGAACAAGTGGCCGAGCATGGGGCGGATCATCCGATCACGCTTTACTATGCCGTCACGCGCGCCGCCGACCTGGTTGAACTGGACCGCGTGCAGGCCCTGGCCGACAGGATCGGCAATGTGACGGTCATCACCGTCCTGGCCGCCGCAGATGAGGCCCATGACCGCAAGGGCTTTGTCACCGATCACGTTTCGGCCGACGATCTGAATGGCGGGGATTGCGATGTCTATCTCTGCGGTCCGCCGCCCATGGTGGATGCCGTCCGCGCCCATTTCGGCAAGCTGGGGGTGGAGCCTGCGAATTTCTACTATGAGAAATTCAATCCGACCGAAGAAAAGGCGGCAGCCGCATGAGCCGCTTTGCCGACAAGGTGATGGTGGTCACGGGGGCCGCGCAAGGCATTGGCCGACGCGTCGCCGAACGTGCTGCGGCCGAAGGCGCGCGGGTGCTGATCGTGGACCGTTCGCCTGCGCGCGATGAGGTGGTGTCGGCCATCCGCGCGGCAGGGGGCGAGGCCGAGGCGATCTCGGTCGACCTGGAAACGTGGGAGGGCTGCGCTGCGGGGATCGCCAGGGCGGTGGACCTTTGGGGCCGGATCGACATCCTGGTCAACAATGTCGGCGGCACGATCTGGGCGAAGCCCTTTGAACATTACGAGCCGCAGCAGATCGACGCTGAAGTGCGCCGGTCGCTGTTCCCGACGCTTTACTGCTGCCGCGCTGCCATCGGGCATATGCTGCCGCAGGGCAAGGGCGTGATCGTCAATGTCTCGTCCATCGCGACGCGCGGGTTGAACCGCGTGCCGTATTCGGCGGCGAAGGGTGGGGTGAATGCGATCACCGCAAGCCTTGCCTGGGAAGTGGCCGAGCGCGGGATTCGCGTGGTGGCCACCGCGCCAGGGGGGACCGAAGCGCCGCCGCGTGTGGTGCCGCGCAACCCGAACGCTGCCGAAGAACAGCGCGAGGACTGGTACAAGACCATCGTGGACCAAACGATCCAGTCATCGCTGATGAAGCGATACGGAACGCTCGACGAACAGGCAGGTCCGATCCTGTTTCTGGCGTCGGACGATGCCTCTTACATCACGGGCGTCACGGTGCCCGTGGGGGGCGGAGATCTGGGATAGGCCCCAAGGCGGGGCCGAACCAACCAACCGGAGGAGAGAAAGATGAAACGCGCGATACTGGCGGCCCTCGGGCTTGCCACCGGCCTTGCAGTGCCTGCATCGGCCGAAGACATCAAGGTGGGCCTCATGCTGCCCTATTCCGGCGTCTATGCGGCGTTGGGTAATGACATCGAGGCCGGGTTCAACCTGGGGCTTGAGCATTTCGGGGCCGAGACCGGCGCCACCTTTGAGATCATCAAGGAAGATACCGAGGTGAAACCCCCGGTCGCTCTTGGCAAGGCCAAGAAGCTGATCCTGCAGGACGAAGTCGATGTCATGGCGGGGATCGTCTCGTCCGGCGTCCTGGCCGCCGTCCGCGACATGGTGCATGGCGCGGGCGTGCCGCTGATCGTGGCCAACGCCGGCAATGACGAGGCGACGGGCGAACAATGCTCGCCCTTCATCACCCGCATGTCCTTCTCGAACGGGCAGGTGAACCGTCCGATGGGCAAGTGGATGTATGACCAGGGCATCCGCAAGGTGTTTACCCTTGCCCCCGATTATGCGGCGGGCCGCCAGATGATCGACGCCTTCGCCGCGACCTTTACGGCTGCGGGCGGCGAGATCGTCGGGCAGGAATTCACGCCCTTCCAGAAGACGCAGGATTTCGGCCCCTACCTGGCGCAGGCCAAGGCCAGCGGCGCAGAAGCGGTGTTCGTCTTCTATGCGGGTGGCGAGGCGATTTCCTTCGTCAAGCAATATGACAGCTTCGGCCTGAAAGCCGAACTGCCGCTTTATGGCTCGGGCTTCCTGACCTCGTCGCTTTATGTCGAGGCCGAAGGCCCGGCGGCCGAGGGCGTGATCACCGCGCTGCATTATGTGCCGACGCTGGACAACGCCGCAAACGTCGCCTTTTCCGAGGCGTTCAAGGCCAAGACGGGCCGGGTGCCGTCGGAATATGCCGTGCAGGGGTATGACACCGCGCGCGCGCTGATCGAGGCGACCAAGACCGGGGCTGCGGACCGGGCAAGCTTGGCCAATGCGCTGCGGGCCGTGTCCTTTGAGGGGCCGCGCGGCAAGCTGGCGATTGATCCGGCCACGAACAACGTCGTTCAGCCGATCTATGTCTATGAAACCGTCGCGGGCGAAGCAGGCCTGACCCAGAAGGTTCTGGGCGCCCTTCCGGCCGAGGCCGATCCGGTGAATGGCTGCGAAATGCCCGCCATCACCAACTGACACGACTGGCCCGGCCGCAGCCATGCGGCCGGGCCTTGGTTTAGGGAGGACCAACCATGTCGCTGGATCTGGGATTCTGGGCCTTGCAGGGGCTGAACGCGCTGCAATTGTCCATGCTGTTGTTTTTGCTTTCGATTGGCCTGACCGTGATCTTCGGGCTGATGCATTTCGTCAATCTGGCGCATGGCTCGCTTTATGCGTTGGGGGCCTATTTCGCGGCAACGCTGGCGGGCTTTGGCGGATATTGGGCGGGGTTCTTTCTGGCCCCTGTCGCCGTGGCCGGGGTGGGGGTGCTGCTTTATTCCGGGCTGATCCGGCGGATGCGGAAATCCGGGCCGATGGCCCAGGTTCTGGTCACGTTCGGCCTGATCTTTGCCATGCTGGATCTGACACGCCTGTTCTGGGGGGATCTGGCGCTGGCGATCGAGGTGCCCGAGGTTCTGGGCGGGCGCGTTGCGCTTCTTGGAATCGAGTACCCGACCTATCGGCTGTTCATCATCGCGTTGGGTCTGGCCATTTTTGCCGCGCTGGCCTTTGTGCTGGGGCGCACGCAAATCGGCGCGATGATCCGGGCGGGCGTGGACAATGACGCGATGGCCGCTTGCCTTGGCATCAACGTCGAGCGGCTGTTCTTCATCGTCTTTTGCGTCGGCTGTGCGCTGGCCGGCCTGGCCGGGGCCGTTGCCGCGCCGCTCTTGAGCGTCACGCCGGATATGGGGCTTCAGATCCTGATCCCGACCCTGATCGTGATCGTGATCGGCGGCCTTGGTTCGTTGAAGGGCGCGATTGCCGGATCGCTGATCTTTGGCTTTGTGCAGACCTTCGGCGCGGTGCTGGCACCGCAACTGGCCTCGGTTCTGATCTATGCGCTGCTGGCGGCGGTTCTGGTCGTCAAGCCGGTCGGCCTGTTCCCGGCGAAAGGATAAGCCATGTTCAAACACAACACACTTCGTTACGCGGTTCTGGTCCTGCTGGCGGCGGGCGCGCTGTTTCAGGCGCTGACGGCAGAGTATTTCGGGCTGGAGATCCTGACCGAGATCCTGATCCTGGCCATGCTGGTTCTGGCGCTGGATATCGTGGCGGGCTTCGGCGGCATGGTCTCGCTTTGCCATGGCGCCTTGATGGGCGTGGGGGCCTATGCCTTTGCGCTGCTGGCAGGGCAGGCCGGGATTGCGCCAGTGCTGGCCATGGCCGGCGCGGTGGCCTTTTCGGGCGGCATTGCCTGGGTCATCGGGGCGATCTGCGCGCGCAGCCATGGCATCTACTTCATCATGGCGACGCTGGCCTTCGGGCAGATGGCCTACTCCTTTGTCTTTGAATCCCCCGTCCTGGGCGGGGATGACGGGATCAGCGGCATTGCCCGGCTGGACCTGACGCAGATCGGGGTCGATCTGAACGACAGCCGCAGTTTCGCGCTGTTCTGCCTTGCGCTGTTGGCGGTGGTTTACGGTGCGTCGGTGCTGATCCTGCGATCGGGCCTCGGACGGTCGTTGTCGGGCGTCATGCACAATGAACAGCGGATGCGGGCGCTTGGGCTGACGGTCTGGCGGGTCAAGGCTGATGTCTTCGGCCTGTCGGGGATGATTGCCGGTCTGGCCGGAGCCCTGGCCGCGCAGCACAGCATGTTCATCTCGCCTGGCCTGCTGAGCTGGACCGTCTCGGGTGAGGCTTTGGTCGTCGTGATCCTGGGCGGCCTTGGCACCTTGGTGGGGCCGTTGGTGGGTGCGGTGGCCTTTGTCGTTCTGAAACATGAGCTTAGCGCGATCACCACCTATTGGCACCTGATTGTCGGCGTCATCCTCATCGCCGTGGTGATGAGCCGGGCGAACGGGATATTCGGCTGGATCGAGGCACGCTGGGGCGCAAGGATCGAACGGCGTGTGGCCGATGCGACCCGCAAGCAGCAACCTGACGGAGTGGCAAGCGATGCTTGAGACACGCAATCTGAGCAAGAGTTTCGGGGCCATTCAGGTCACGCGCAACGTTTCTCTGAAACTGGAGAGGGGAGAGCGGCGGGTGATCCTCGGCCCGAACGGGGCGGGCAAGACGACGCTGTTCAACCTTCTGGTTGGGGAACTGACGCCCGATGCCGGATCGGTCCACCTCGCAGGGGAGGATGTGACGGCGCTGCCGGTGGCCAAGCGTGCGCGGCGGGGTCTGTCGCGCAGCTATCAGAAGAACACGCTGTTCGATGGGCTGACGGTGGAACAGAACCTTGGCCTTGCGGCGGCGCTTTATACCGGCCATGCCACGCGGCTGTGGTCGGACAGTCTGGCCAAGCCCGAAGTGCGCGAGATCGTGGCCGAGGTCGCCGAGCAGGTGAACCTGATGCCCCATCTGCATGCCAGGGTTTCGGAGGTCAGTTACGGCGTGCGCCGTCAGCTTGAGGTGGGGGTGGCTTTGGCCACGCGGCCGCTGGTCTTGCTGATGGACGAGCCGACCAGCGGGGTCGGGCCGGAAATGTCGAAAGGGTTCCATGACCTTTTGAACAACCTGCCGCGCGATCTGACACTTCTCATCATCGAGCATGACATGGATCTGGCCTTTGACGTGGCCGATACGATCACCGTCCTGAACTATGGCGAGGTGGTGTTCGATGGCCTGCCGGAAGAGGCGCGGGGATCGAAACTGCTCAAGGAAATTTATCTGGGGAGCTGGGAAGATGCTTGAGCTGAAATCCATCCAGTCAGGCTATGGCGAAACGCAGGTTTTGTATGGGCTGTCTCTGGAGGCCAAGGCGGGCCGCGTGCTGGCCATTCTGGGCCGTAACGGGGCCGGCAAATCGACCACGCTGAAGACGATCATGGGCCTATTGCCGCTGAAATCCGGCGAGATCGTCTATGAGGGCAAGCCGATTGCAACGCGGCCCTTTGACATTGCGCAGGCGGGCATCGCCTATGTGCCGGAAACGCGCGATATCTTCCCCTCGCTCAGCGTGCGCGAGAACCTGGAGATCGCGGCCAAGCGGTTCGGCAGGGCAGGGGCGGACTGGACGATGGAGCGGGTGCTGGGCCTGTTTCCGCGTCTGGGGGAACGGTTGGACAATGGCGGCACCCAGCTTTCCGGGGGCGAACAGCAGATGCTGTCGATTGCCCGCGCGCTGTTGATGAACCCCCGCCTGCTGATCCTCGACGAACCGACCGAAGGGTTGGCGCCGATCATCGTCAAGCTGATCCACGACAAGCTCAAGGAACTGAAGGAGGCCGGTCTTTCGATGATCCTGGTCGAGCAGAACTTTGGTTTTGCAACCTCGCTTGCCGATGATGTCGTGGTGGTGGGCAAGGGGCAGGTGGTCTGGACCGGCAGCGCCGCGGACATTCGCGCCAATGAGGACGTGCAGCACGAGTGGCTGGGCGTGTGATCCCGTCTGATCCTGTTTGATCCTTTGGGCGGCGGGCCGGTGCCGCCGCCCGTCTAAAAGACCTTGCGCGCCACCTTTTGCGCGAGTTTGACGAAATTCTGCACATGCACCCCCTGTTCATCCACGCGATAGTTCAGGGACAGGGCAGTGCGGGCGATCTCGGGTTCGATCTTCAGGAACTTCATCCCCTTGCGCGGCGCGTTCGCCACTGATTCCGGCACGATGCACACGCCTTCGCCGACCGCGACAAGGCCAAGCGCCGTCTGCAGATCCATGCACCAGATCCGCAGGGGCGCCTGAAATCCGGCATTCTCCACCGCCTTCAGGACAAAATCCGCATAGCTGGGGCGCGGGTATTCCGGATACAGGATCAGGTTGTGGGTCATCAGGCGTTCCAGCTTGGCCACGCTGCGCCCGGCGGTATCGACGATGTCGGGCAGCGCGAGGATCAGCTTTTCCTCCATCAACTCCTTGGTCAGGAACTCGGGGTCCTTCAGGGCCGGGCGGGCAAAGACCACGTCAAGCTCACGCGAGATCAGGGCGCGGTGCAATTGCGCATTGTTCATCGGGATCAGGCTGAGGTTCACCTCGGGGTAGTTCGCCCGGTACGACTTGATGATGTTGGGCAGGATGCCGAAGGTGGCCGAGCCGACGAAGCCGATCCTCAGCCGCCCCTCGGCCCCCTGGCCCAAACGTCGGACTTCCAGTTTGGTATCTTCCAGTTGCGCAAGGATCGACTTGCCCCGCACCAGCAGGCGTTCGCCCGCCTGCGTCAGGGTGATGGCGCTGCGGCCCCGGTTGAACAGGATCGCGCCCAGTTCATCCTCGAGCTGCTTGATCTGCCGGCTGAGCGGTGGTTGCGCCATGTCCAGCCGTTCCGCGGCACGGCCGAAATGCAGCTCTTCGGCGACGGCGATGAAATAGGTCAGCTGTCTTAAGTTCACCGTTCTTCCTCCCTCGAACGGACCCGTCCGGGCACGTTCACACGAAAGCGGGTGTCGAGCAATGCGGGAGAGGGCGGGCGGGAGGC
This sequence comes from Aliigemmobacter aestuarii, assembly GCF_004799285.1. GTDB lineage: Bacteria > Pseudomonadota > Alphaproteobacteria > Rhodobacterales > Rhodobacteraceae > Aliigemmobacter > Aliigemmobacter aestuarii. Next base: position 38,856 of record NZ_SSND01000008.1, read on the forward strand.
AGGCCTGGCGAGAAGGGGACAATGGTGCTGCAATGACCGTTTCGAGCCCGGAGCGGACTCATTCAATGCGAGGACTTGACGTCATGCTCGATGACTCCATGATGAAGGTTCACTTAGAGGTAACCCCTGACTTGGATTGGATTGTCGAGCAACTCTTTCGCACTTCGGCATTCATTGCCTTCTTTGCCACTTTGGCGATCACCGGATGGCTGCGTGATAGAGGTGCGCGGCGGAAGCAGGTCAAAATTCTGTTGGTATTGGCCTCAATCAACTGCGTCCTTGCAGTTAATATAGTGGGGTTCTCTCACAGCGAATTGGAAGGCCTCGGTTACGAGTTCTTGCTTCCTTTCTTCGTGGTAATTTCCATTGGGATAATGGCTTCTGCAAGATACATCTCCTTTGGCGTTTCTGGAAAAGGGCGACTGATCGCGGTATGTGTTCTTTGGCTAATTGCCGCGGCTTCGTTCGTCAGCTATTCTTGGTTCGAGTATTTCGTGAATTTCTAACTTAATGGAGCGTCGGCATTGTCCCGCATACCCGTCCATCGCCTCAATGGTCTAATCCCGGCATCCCACGTGGGACCTTTTCAACCGCCAACCCGACCTCCAAGTCATAACACACGAAAAAGGCCCCCGACGCGCGGGGGCCAGTTTACTGGGAGGATTCGGGAGAGGGTTACTCGGCGGCGAGCGACTTGGCGCCGGCATCTGCCTTGAGCACGAAGTCGAACTCGAAGTGCAGGTCGGTGCCCAGTTCCTTCGGCGCGGGCTTGAACTTGCCGATCAGGCTTTCCTTCACCGCGAAGACGCTGTCGTCCTCCAGCCACTTGCTGTCCGCGTCGTAGATCTGGCTGATCAGCGGGCGGTAGCCGTCCTTCGAGATGATGAAGTGCATGTGGCCGGGGCGGTTCGGGTGGTGGCCCATGAAGTGCAGCAGCTCACCGGCGGTCTCGTCCTCGGGGATCGGGTAGGGCACCGGGCGCACGGCGACAAAGGCGTAGTGGCCGTTCTCGTCGGTCTCGAAGCGGCCGCGCAGGTTGTATTCCGGCTGGTCGGGGTCAAGGTTTTCGTAGATGCCGTTCGGCGCATCTTCCCAGACATCCAGCGTCACGCCGGCGATGCCGCGGCCGTTCTCGTCCTTGATGTAGCCTTCGAAATAGGCGGTTTCTTCGTTGTCGTAATGCTTCTGGATCGTGCTGCCGCCCTTGGGCAGGACCGGCGGGTTTTCGCGGTAGAACGGGCCCAGAACGGTCGACTCGCTTTCGTTGCCTTCCACCGGGTTGGTCATCATGTCGACCAGAACCTCGACGCCCAGGATGTCGCCCAGCAGGATGAATTCCTGGCGGTTTTCGTTGCAGAGCTTGCCGGCGCGGGCGAGGTAATCGCAGGCGGCAAGGAATTCGCTGTGCTGCAGCTTCACGTCCTTGATGAAGCCATGCATGTGCTTGATGAGCGAGGTCATGATCTCGCGCTGACGGTCGGTCACGGTGCCGTGCTTGCCAAGGCTGGCGACGACGACGTCGGTGATGTTGTCCTGATTGACGATGCCCATGGGTTCTCTCCTCCTCCTGGCGGTCGGGTTTCGTTGGGGGGCGCATCGCCCCGCCGACTGACCAGACCCTTCCCGAAACCGCGCGTCTTCCCAATGCCTGTGGCGGTATCGGGTGATACCGGCGCTGTAGGGGAGGGCGGATTGCCTTGATCCGAGGGGCCTTGCCAGGGGGGTTTGGTGAAAGGGTATCGCCCGATACCTGACGCGGCATGGATGGCGGCCGCGCCTCTGTGCCAGCTTTGCCTGCACATCGAACAGGCGGGAGGCGCTGGTGATCGACATCTTTCAGAACATTCAACGGATGCTGGAGACCAGCCCGCATCTGCAACGTCTGGGCCGGCTGTTTTCCGAGACGGTGCTGATCGAAGTGGACGGACAGGAATTCTATCTGACCTTCGACAAGGGCCGGATCGAAAGTGTGGTGACAGGCCCAAGTCGCAAGACGCCGTGGCGCTTTGCCCTGCGGACGGATGGCGATGCCCTGACCAAATTCTGGCAGTCCCGGCCCGAGCCGGGGTTTCATGATATCTTCGGTCTGGTGAAGATCGGCCGGGGCCGGATTGACGGCGATATCCTGACCCTTGTGAAGAACCTGCGCTTTTTCAAGGAAGTGCTTGCCCTTGCCCGCACCCAAGAGGAGCAGCCCGCATGACCATCGAGGCAATCACGGGACGGTATCTGACCGTCACCATCGGCGGCACCCCGCGCCGGATCTATTTTGAAGAGGCGGGGCAGGGCCGGCCGGTTCTGTGCCTGCATACGGCGGGGGCCGATACACGCCAATGGCGGCACCTGATGAACGACGCAGGCGTGACGGCGAACCATCGCCTGATTGCCTTTGACATGCCGTGGCACGGCAAATCGCTGCCGCCCGAGGGGTTCGAGACCCAGGAATACCTGCTGACGACCGAGGCCTATATCGAAACCGTTCTGGCCGTGATCGACGGGCTGGGGCTGGACCGTCCCATCCTCGCGGGCTGTTCCATGGGCGGGCGTATCGCCCTGCAGCTGGCCGCGCTCCAGGCCCATAAGTTCAGCGGGTTCATTGCCATCGAGGCGTCGGACTTCCAGCCCGCCTGGTATGACATCGACTGGTTTCATCGCCCCGATGCCCATGGCGGCGAAATGGGGGCGGCGCTGGTTTCGGCCAATATCTCGCCCTATGCGCCAAAGGCGGAACGCTGGAATACGCTTTGGATGTTCATGCAAAGCGGTCCGGGCGTGTTCCGGGGGGATCTGAGCTTTTACACCCGCGATGACAGCTTGATCGGCCGCCTGTCGCGGATTGACACCGGCAAGACGCCTGTACACCTTCTGGTCGGGGCCTATGATCTGACCTGCACGCCCGAAGATGCCGCTCGAACGGCGCAGGCGATTCCGGGCGCGACCTTGGCGGTGATGGAGGAGCTTGGCCATTTCCCGATGAGCGAACACCCCGAAGGTTTCCGCCCCTACTTTGTCGCCGCCCTGGAAAAGATGGATCCGGCGCAGGCCGCCGCGGCCTGATCCGCCATTGCACGAGGAGGAGGAGCCATGTGCAAGAACGCTGACCGACCCTGTCCGGGATGCAAGCGCCACGAGGCCGAAGAGGCGCACTTGCGCTTCCTTACCGAAGAAGAGCGCCGCATGATCGAGCCAGGCGTCGCCACGCAACCACCGGTGCAGCCGTCCTGCATCCCGTCCTGACCCCTGACCGCGCCCTTACGGTTCCCGACCGGGGGCGCGGATGAAAACGGAACCCGCCCATGTCCAATCCCTGCATCATCTGCGTGGCCATCACCGGCAGTCTGCCGACCAAGGCCAACAATCCGGCTGTGCCGATCACCGTTTCGGAACAGGTGGAATCGACCCATGAGGCCTTTGAGGCCGGTGCCACCATCGTTCATGCCCATGTGCGCAATGACGATCAGACCCCGTCTTCGGATCCCGAGAAATTCGCGCGGCTGAAAGAGGGGCTGCAAAAGCATTGCCCCGGCATGATCATCCAGTTTTCGACCGGTGGGCGGTCGGGCGCGGGACAGACGCGGGGCGGCATGCTGCCCTTGCGCCCCGACATGGCCTCGCTCTCGGTCGGGTCGAACAACTTCCCGACGCGGGTTTATGAAAACCCGCCGGATCTGGTGGAATGGCTGGCATCGGAAATGCTGGCCTATGGCGTCAAGCCCGAGATCGAGGCCTTTGACCTGAGCCATATCCTGAAGGCCAAGGAGATGGCGGACCGGGGCCTGTTGGCCGGCACGCCCTATGTGCAATTCGTGATGGGTGTGAAGAATGCGATGCCGGTGGATCGCGATGTCTTCGACTATTACATCCACACGGTGCAGCGCCTGTTTGGCAAGGATGCGCCATGGTGCGCGGCGGGAATCGGGCAGAACCAGCTGACGCTGAATGAATGGGCGATTGCCGCCGGGGGCCATGCGCGCACCGGGCTGGAGGATAACGTGCGGCTGGACCGCGACCGCCTCGCCCCCAGCAACGCGGCGCTTGTCCGGCGCGTGGTCGAGATCTGTGAAAGGAACAGCCGGCCCGTCGCCACATGGCAAGAGGCGCGGCGCATTCTCGTCCTGCCGCAACCGGTGGACGCTCATGAAGGAGCCGCAGCATGACGAAGGTTTATCCTGACGCGCAATCCGCGTTGGACGGTCTGCTGTTTGACGGCATGACCATTGCCGCGGGGGGTTTTGGCCTTTGCGGCATTCCCGAACTGCTGATCGCGGCGATCCGGGAT
>NZ_SSND01000009.1:2500-5549 GCF_004799285.1 Aliigemmobacter aestuarii
TGTTATTGTTAGCGCTGCTATCAATAATGGGGTGAGACAGGTACTAAGATCCTGAATACATAGGGGTTTTAGAGCAAACCCGGGGAACTGAAACATCTAAGTACCCGGAGGAAAGGAAATCAACAGAGACTCCGTTAGTAGTGGCGAGCGAACGCGGACCAGCCGAGCCTTGAAGAGCGAGCAGAACCGTCTGGAAAGGCGGGCCACAGCGGGTGACAGCCCCGTATGCGAAGTTCCAGAGGACGTATCAAGTAGGGCGGGACACGTGTAATCCTGTCTGAAGATCGGGGGACCACCCCCGAAGGCTAAGTACTCCTTGCTGACCGATAGCGAACCAGTACCGTGAGGGAAAGGTGAAAAGCACCCCGACGAGGGGAGTGAAACAGTACCTGAAACCGAACGCCTACAAGCAGTCGGAGGGGCCTCGAGCCCTGACGGCGTACCTTTTGTATAATGGGTCAACGACTTGGTCTAACGAGCGAGCTTAAGCCGGTAGGTGTAGGCGCAGCGAAAGCGAGTCTTAAAAGGGCGCATGAGTTCGTTGGATCAGACCCGAAACCAGATGATCTAGCCATGAGCAGGATGAAGGTTGGGTAACACCAACTGGAGGTCCGAACCAACACCCGTTGAAAAGGGTCTGGATGACTTGTGGCTAGGGGTGAAAGGCCAATCAAATCTGGAGATAGCTGGTTCTCCGCGAAAGCTATTTAGGTAGCGCCTCGGACGAATACCTTGGGGGGTAGAGCACTACATGGGTGATGGGGGCCCACAGCCTTACTGAGCCTAAGTAAACTCCGAATACCCAAGAGTACTATCCGGGAGACACACGGCGGGTGCTAACGTCCGTCGTGAAGAGGGAAACAACCCTGACCTGCAGCTAAGGCCCCTAATTCGTGGCTAAGTGGGAAAGCATGTGGGACGTCCAAAACAACCAGGAGGTTGGCTTAGAAGCAGCCATCCTTTAAAGATAGCGTAACAGCTCACTGGTCTAGATAAGATGTCCTGCGGCGAAGATGTAACGGGGCTCAAGCCACGAGCCGAAGCTCAGGATGCACAGCGATGTGCGTGGTAGCGGAGCGTTCCGTGATATAGCTCACTGCCTCTTGTCTTCCCTTGCGGGAAGCATGGAGGCAAGGAGCTTTCTGTGAAGCCGGCGCGTAAGCGATCCGGTGGAGAGATCGGAAGCGAGAATGTTGACATGAGTAGCGACAAAGAGGGTGAGAGACCCTCTCGCCGAAAGTCCAAGGGTTCCTGCTTAAAGCTAATCTGAGCAGGGTAAGCCGGCCCCTAAGGCGAGGCCGAAAGGCGTAGTCGATGGGAACCAGGTTAATATTCCTGGGCCAGGAGGATGTGACGGATCGCAGGTGTAGTTCGGCCTTATCGGATTGGCCGGGCTGCTGAGCGGTTCCTGGAAATAGCCCTCCATCAGACCGTACCCGAAACCGACACAGGTGGACTGGTAGAGTATACCAAGGCGCTTGAGAGAACCACGTTTAAGGAACTCGGCAAAATGCCTCCGTAAGTTCGCGAGAAGGAGGCCCCGTCTGTGCGCAAGCATGGGCGGGGGGCACAAACCAGGGGGTGGCGACTGTTTACTTAAAACACAGGGCTGTGCGAAGCCGTAAGGCGACGTATACAGTCTGACGCCTGCCCGGTGCCGGAAGGTTAAAAGGAGGGGTGCAAGCTCTGAATTGAAGCCCCGGTAAACGGCGGCCGTAACTATAACGGTCCTAAGGTAGCGAAATTCCTTGTCGGGTAAGTTCCGACCTGCACGAATGGCGTAACGATCTCCCCGCTGTCTCAAACGTGGACTCAGCGAAATTGAACTGTGTGTCAAGATGCACACTTCCCGCGGTTAGACGGAAAGACCCCATGAACCTTTACTCTAGCTTTGCACTGGCATCAGGATTGTGATGTGCAGGATAGGTGGTAGGCATCGAAGCGCGGACGCCAGTTCGCGTGGAGCCTCCCTTGAGATACCACCCTTCGCACTCTTGATGTCTAACCGCGGTCCGTTATCCGGATCCGGGACCATGCATGGTGGGGAGTTTGACTGGGGCGGTCGCCTCCCAAACAGTAACGGAGGCGCGCGAAGGTTGGCTCAGAGCGGTCGGAAATCGCTCGTTGAGTGCAATGGCAGAAGCCAGCCTGACTGCAAGACTGACAAGTCGAGCAGAGACGAAAGTCGGCCATAGTGATCCGGTGGTCCCAAGTGGGAGGGCCATCGCTCAACGGATAAAAGGTACTCTGGGGATAACAGGCTGATGATGCCCAAGAGTCCATATCGACGGCATCGTTTGGCACCTCGATGTCGGCTCATCTCATCCTGGGGCTGGAGCAGGTCCCAAGGGTATGGCTGTTCGCCATTTAAAGAGGTACGTGAGCTGGGTTTAGAACGTCGTGAGACAGTTCGGTCCCTATCTGCCGTGGGTGTAGGAGACTTGAGAAGAGTTGCCCCTAGTACGAGAGGACCGGGGTGAACGTTCCACTGGTGGACCAGTTGTCGTGCCAACGGCAGTGCTGGGTAGCTATGAACGGACAGGATAAACGCTGAAGGCATCTAAGCGTGAAGCCCCCTTCAAAACAAGGTCTCCCTTGAGGGCCGTGGAAGACCACCACGTCGATAGGCCGGAGGTGTACGTGCAGCAATGCACTCAGCTGACCGGTACTAATTGCCCGATAGGCTTGATTTGATCCAGTAACAGCAAGGACAGATCAAAAGCCATGGACGCAGGAACAAGCGCATCACAGCGCCTGATGTTACACCTCGGGTTCTTCCTCGGTTTGGTGGTCATAGCACGAGCAAAACTCCCGATCCCTTCCCGAACTCGGCCGATAAGTGCCGTCGCGCCAATGGTACTGCGTCTCAAGACGTGGGAGAGTAGGTCACCGCCAAACCTAGAAAGAACCCGAAAAAAACCTCTCAACGAAAAAACCTGGTCAAAACGATCAGTACCATCCTTGACGCGGGGTGGAGCAGCCCGGTAGCTCGTCAGGCTCATAACCTGAAGGCCGCAGGTTCAAATCCTGCCCCCGCAACCAAAATATC
>NZ_SSND01000010.1 GCF_004799285.1 Aliigemmobacter aestuarii
CCGAGATTGGTGATGATCCGGTCCACCACCGCCTTGCCGGTCAGCGGCAGGGTGCAGTCGCGCAGCACCTTCGATTCGCCGTGCTTCGAGGTGTGGTCCATCACGACCACCACCCGGCCCACGCCCGCGACCAGATCCATCGCGCCGCCCATGCCCTTCACCAGCTTGCCGGGGATCATCCAGTTCGCCAGATCGCCCTTCTCGCTGACCTCCATCGCGCCGAGGATCGCCATCGCGATCTTGCCGCCGCGGATCATGGCGAAGGATTGCGCGCTGTCGAAATAGGCCGAATGGGGCAGTTCGGTGATCGTCTGCTTGCCCGCGTTGATCAGGTCGGCGTCTTCCTCGCCCTCATAGGGGAAAGGACCCATGCCGAGCATCCCGTTTTCCGATTGCAGCGTCACATGCACGCCTTCGGGGATGTAGTTCACCACCAGCGTCGGGATCCCGATGCCAAGGTTCACATACATCCCGTCACGCAGTTCCTGCGCCGCGCGGGCGGCCATCTGGTTGCGGTCCCAGCCCCTGGTTTCGCTCGCCATCATGCGGTTTCCTTCTTGCGGGTGGTGCGCTGTTCGATGCGTTTCTCGTGCTCGCCCTGGATCAGGCGATGGACGTAGATGCCGGGCAGGTGGATATGGTCGGGGTCAAGGCTGCCGACCGGAACGATTTCCTCGACCTCGCAGACGCAGACGCGCCCGCAGGTGGCCGCCGGCGGGTTGAAGTTGCGGGCGGTCTTGCGGAAGACGAGGTTGCCGCTGGTGTCCGCCTTCCAGGCCTTGACGATCGACAGGTCGGCCACGATCCCGCGTTCGAGGATATAGGTCTGGCCGTCGAACTCCTTGTGTTCCTTGCCTTCGGCGATCACCGTGCCCACGCCGGTCTTCGTGTAGAACCCCGGAATGCCCGCGCCGCCCGCGCGCATCCGTTCGGCCAGCGTCCCTTGCGGGTTGAATTCCAGCTCAAGCTCCCCGCTCAGATACTGGCGCATGAATTCCGCGTTCTCGCCCACATAGGACGAGATCATCTTCTTCACCTGCCGCGTTTCCAGAAGCACGCCAAGGCCAAAGCCATCGACGCCCGCGTTGTTCGACGCCACCGTCAGGCCCTTCGTGCCCGCATCCCGGATCGCCGCGATCAGCAGTTCGGGAATGCCGCAAAGGCCAAAACCCCCCGCGGCAATGGTCATGCCGTCAAACAGCAGACCGTCCAACGCGGATTGCGCGTCAGGATAAACCTTCGTCATG
>NZ_SSND01000011.1 GCF_004799285.1 Aliigemmobacter aestuarii
CATGGCAGTCAAGGTTGCAATCAACGGGTTCGGTCGGATCGGGCGCAATGTGTTGCGGGCGATCGTGGAATCGGGGCGGACCGACATCGAGGTGGTGGCGGTCAACGATCTTGGCCCGGTGGAGACGAACGCGCATCTGTTGCGCTTCGACAGCGTGCATGGCCGCTTTCCCGCCGAGGTGACCACCGGCGACGACTGGATCGACGCGGGCCGCGGGCCGATCCGCGTGACCGCGCTGCGCAACCCCGCCGACCTGCCCTGGGGCGATGTCGATATCGTGCTGGAATGCACCGGCATCTTCACCTCGAAAGAGAAATGCCTGCCCCATCTGGAAAACGGGTCGAAGCGCGTGCTGATTTCGGCCCCCGGCGAGGGCGCCGACAAGACCATCGTCTATGGCGTCAATCACGCCACGCTGACGCCCGGCGACATCGTCGTCTCGAACGCCTCCTGCACGACGAACTGCCTCAGCCCGGTGGCCAAGGTCCTGAACGACGCGATCGGCATCCGGCGCGGCTTCATGACCACGATCCACAGCTATACCGGCGACCAGCCGACGCTCGACACGCTGCACAAGGACCTCTACCGCGCCCGCGCCGCGGCGCTCAGCATGATCCCGACCTCGACCGGCGCGGCCAAGGCCGTGGGCCTCGTGCTGCCCGAGCTGAAGGGCCGGCTCGACGGTGTGGCGATCCGCGTGCCCACCCCCAATGTCTCGGTCGTCGATCTGGTGTTCGAGGCCGCGCGCGAAACCTCGGCCGACGAGATCAACGCCGCCATCCGCGCCGCAGCCACCGGGCCGATGAAGGGCATCCTCGGCTTCACGGACCGCCCGAACGTCAGTTCGGACTTCAACCACGACCCCCATTCCTCGGTCTTCCACATGGACCAGACCCGCGTGATGGAAGGCACCATGTGCCGCATCCTCGCCTGGTACGACAACGAATGGGGCTTCTCGAACCGCATGGCCGACACCGCCGTCGCCATGGGCAGATTGATCTGA
>NZ_SSND01000012.1 GCF_004799285.1 Aliigemmobacter aestuarii
GTCCTCGACGTGGGCCACAAGGGGCTGCATGTCGTCGAGCTTGCCCCCGGCGTGACCGAGGCCGAATTGCGCGCCGCGACCGAGGCGACCATCGTCGACTGATGGCGACGACAGGCAGAGGGGGCTGTCTGCCCCCTCGCCGCCTGCGGCGGCTCACCCCCGAGGATACTTGCCGACAGAAAATCCGACGATCCGGATGACGGCTTCGTTTTCTGTCCGGAAATATCCTCGGGGGGTGAATTTGGCGCAGCCAAAGAGGGGGGCAGACAGCCCCCCTTGCCTTTTCCGGCCTCAGCCCTCGGCCGAGATCACCTTGAAGACGCAGGGATCCGTCACCAGTTCGGGTGGCGTCAGGCACAGCCCCTGGGCGACCTGCCAGGCCGCCAGAACCTTGGGCACGTAATCGCGCGTCTCGGCATAGGGCGGCACGCCGTCATTGGCCCGAACGGCCCCCTCGCCCGCGTTGTAGGCGGCCAGCACCATCAGCGGATCGCGGTCGAATTCCTTCATCAGCCAGTCAAGATAGGCCACACCGCCCTTGATGTTCTGGACGGGATTCATCGCATCCGCAACGCCGGCGTCGAGGTGGTCCTGGGTGACGGTCAGCGTGGCGGTGAAGATCTGGCTGGCGCCGGGGGCCAGGCTGACCGGGGCCGGGGTGATCGCCGACAGGCCGGTCAGCGGGTCGGTGACCGAGACATTGGTCAGCGTCACGTTGCCGGTGTTCTCGACCTCGAAGCTGTAGGTGATGGTCTCGCCGAGCGTGCCGTAGGTGGCGACATCGGCGGTCTTGTCCAGCGTGATCGCGGGCTGTTGCGCCGCGGTCAGCGTCACGCTGTCGGTGTCGGTGACGGCGTACCTCGAAGCTGTAGGTGATGGTCTCGCCGAGCGTGCCGTAGGTGGCGACATCGGCGGTCTTGTCCAGCGTGATCGCGGGCTGTTGCGCCGCGGTCAGCGTCACGCTGTCGGTGTCGGTGACGGCGTCGCCCACGGGCGGGGTGCCCGAGGCCGTCGCGGTGTTGGCGATGGAACCTGCGTCGAGGTGGTCCTGGGTGACGGTCAGCGTGGCGGTGAAGATCTGGCTGGCGCCGGGGGCCAGGCTGACCGGGGCCCAGCCCCCTCTGCCTGTCGTCGCCATCAGTCGACGATGGTCGCCTCGGTCGCGGCGCGCAATTCGGCCTCGGTCACGCCGGGGGCAAGCTCGACGACATGCAGCCCCTTGTGGCCCACGTCGAGGACGCCGAGATTGGTGATGATCCGGTCCACCACCGCCTTGCCGGTCAGCGGCAGGGTGCAGTCGCGCAGCACCTTCGATTCGCCGTGCTTCGAGGTGTGGTCCATCACGACCACCACCCGGCCCACGCCCGCAGCCCCCTCTGCCTGTCGTCGCCATCAGTCGACGATGGTCGCCTCGGTCGCGGCGCGCAATTCGGCCTCGGTCACGCCGGGGGCAAGCTCGACGACATGCAGCCCCTTGTGGCCCACGTCGAGGACACCGAGATTGGTGATGATCCGGTCCACCACCGCCTTGCCGGTCAGCGGCAGGGTGCAGTCGCGCAGCACCTTCGATTCGCCGTGCTTCGAGGTGTGGTCCATCACGACCACCACCCGGCCCACGCCCGTAGGTGGCGACATCGGCGGTCTTGTCCAGCGTGATCGCGGGCTGTTGCGCCGCGGTCAGCGTCACGCTGTCGGTGTCGGTGACGGCGTCGCCCACGGGCGGGGTGCCCGAGGCCGTCGCGGTGTTGGCGATGGAACCTGCGTCGAGGTGGTCCTGGGTGACGGTCAGCGTGGCGGTGAAGATCTGGCTGGCGCCGGGGGCCAGGCTGACCGGGGCCACCTATTGTTGACCCGCGTGGGAGAACGCAAAAAGCCGCCCGAGAGGGCGGCTCTTAAGCTGTTGATCTAGCGTGGATATTTTGGTTGCGGGGGCAGGATTTGAACCTGCGGCCTTCAGGTTATGAGGCGGACCAAAAAGAGAACATCTGATCCTTAGATATCAACCACTTACGGCCCAACCCATTGATCTCGCTTGATTACCTTGGCGGGTCGGTGACCGAGACATTGGCCAGCGTCACGTTGCCGGTGTTCTCGACCTCGAAGCTGTAGGTGACGGTCTCGCCGAGCGTGCCATAGGTGGCGACATCGGCGGTCTTGTCCAGCGTGATCGCGGGCTGTTGCGCCGCGGTCAGCGTCACGCTGTCGGTGTCGGTGACGGCGTCGCCCACGGGCGGGGTGCCCGAGGCACCTATTGTTGACCCGCGTGGGAGAACGCAAAAAGCCGCCCGAGAGGGCGGCTCTTAAGCTGTTGATCTAGCGTGGATATTTTGGTTGCGGGGGCAGGATTTGAACCTGCGGCCTTCAGGTTATGAGCCTGACGAGCTACCGGGCTGCTCCACCCCGCGTCAAGGATGGTACTGATCGTTTTGACCAGGTTTTTTCGTTGAGCGACATCGGCGGTCTTGTCCAGCGTGATCGCGGGCTGTTGCGCCGCGGTCAGCGTCACGCTGTCGGTGTCGGTGACGGCGTCGCCCACGGGCGGGGTGCCCGAGGCGGTCGCGGTGTTGGCGATGGAGCCTGCGTCGAGGTGGTCCTGGGTGACGGGCCCACGGGCGGGGTGCCCGAGGCCGTCGCGGTGTTGGCGATGGAACCTGCGTCGAGGTGGTCCTGGGTGACGGTCAGCGTGGCGGTGAAGATCTGGCTGGCGCCGGGGGCCAGGCTGACCGGGGCCGGGGTGATCGCCGACAGGCCGGTCAACCTCGAAGCTGTAGGTGATGGTCTCGCCGAGCGTGCCGTAGGTGGCGACATCGGCGGTCTTGTCCAGCGTGATCGCGGGCTGTTGCGCCGCGGTCAGCGTCACGCTGTCGGTGTCGGTGACGGCGTCGCCCACGGGCGGGGTGCCCGAGGCCGCCGAGCGTGCCATAGGTGGCGACATCGGCGGTCTTGTCCAGCGTGATCGCGGGCTGTTGCGCCGCGGTCAGCGTCACGCTGTCGGTGTCGGTGACGGCGTCGCCCACGGGCGGGGTGCCCGAGGCGGTCGCGGTGTTGGCCAACACCGCGACGGCCTCGGGCACCCCGCCCGTGGGCGACGCCGTCACCGACACCGACAGCGTGACGCTGACCGCGGCGCAACAGCCCGCGATCACGCTGGACAAGACCGCCGATGTCGCCACCTACGGCACGCTCGGCGCGCCGAGCGTGCCGTAGGTGGCGACATCGGCGGTCTTGTCCAGCGTGATCGCGGGCTGTTGCGCCGCGGTCAGCGTCACGCTGTCGGTGTCGGTGACGGCGTCGCCCACGGGCGGGGTGCCCGAGGCGGTCGCGGTGTTGGCGCCGAGCGTGCCATAGGTGGCGACATCGGCGGTCTTGTCCAGCGTGATCGCGGGCTGTTGCGCCGCGGTCAGCGTCACGCTGTCGGTGTCGGTGACGGCGTCGCCCACGGGCGGGGTGCCCGAGGCCGTCGCGGTGTTGGTAGGTGGCGACATCGGCGGTCTTGTCCAGCGTGATCGCGGGCTGTTGCGCCGCGGTCAGCGTCACGCTGTCGGTGTCGGTGACGGCGTCGCCCACGGGCGGGGTGCCCGAGGCGGTCGCGGTGTTGGCGATGGA